>NZ_SLZR01000013.1 GCF_004341165.1 Reinekea marinisedimentorum | reverse complement strand
CCATTCGTCGGCAATCCACGCCAGCCCATGCCCGAAGGCCTGCCATTCAAACTTGAAGATTACTTGCAACTGCTCGATTGGACAGGCCGCTGCCTGCGTGAAGACAAGCGAGGCGCAATACCCGCCAACCTGCCGCCCATCTTAAAACGCCTACACATTGAACCTAAAAACTGGCTTTACAGCGCCCAGCGTTTTGAAAAAAGCTTTAATGGCTTTGCCGGAAAACTGGATTCACTGAAACAGAAATTGCCCGATCTGGGCTATCAGCGTATACCAAACGTTGGTGTACTGCTGACTTAGAAAATCCTTCAAACAATACTGAAAAATTCAGCCGGTCTGAAATCTTGGCATGCCTGAAATCGGTGGTTTTGACTTGAAACGTCTTGGAACTGGCCGATTGATAGCAAGCGTGGTGGCATCCAGCAGTTCATGAGCAGGCTATGTGGTTATGGGTTAGATTATTCTTTAAGATGGGTGTCTGGGTATTTGGTGGATGAAGTTTCACCAGAAGATTTTGCTGAGGCATTATCAATTACATTGAATTAAGTTGAGGGTGTGTCATGAATGATTTTATAAATGCATTTCCAGAAGTGAAAACTGATGAATGGATTTCTCATCGTGAGAAATCTTGGAGTGCTGTTGTCGATCAGGAAGAAAAAGAGTTAAGAAAGAAGCAACTAAAATCTTTAAAGTCATATTATTTTTTAGCTGAGATTGATGATGATTTGCCGTTAATAGAAAATATGTTCGATTTGGCTAATTGTTTTCCGATTCAAACCAAAAAAGGTCTTGACTACTTTTATCAGGAGATGCTCGTCTGTGAAAATGAGGATGATGCAAGAGATGTAGTAGATGCAGAGTTAAGGCAAACCTTTATTTCGAGCTCTAACTGGGGGAGAACTGAGTCTGAGTTTCTTAGTCATGCCGAGTATTTTTGGGGGAAGGAGTACAGGCCGGAACCTAAGGATCTTTTGGTTGGGGGGGTAGATTATTCATACAGTATTGATAGTTCATTTGCAATTCAGCATATGGCGTATGCGTTTGTATGGGTTTTTAGGTGTAAGAGTTATGCAGGGTCATTTGCGTCATATATGGTAAAAATGTATCCATACTTTCTATCAGTACAAAAGTATATTGAGTCTCTCGATGATGAGGCAACTAAGTTAATAAACATTCTGTTTAAAACGATGAAAAAATATTTAAACGAAGTAGAAAAATATGAGTACTTCAACCATGAAACCTATGTTTTTTTGAAAGAGTTTGTTTGTGATCTTGAGTCTGAAGATTCTCCTATCTCTGATTTTCTTGTAGATAGTTGGAAAAATGTAAAGCTGTAAATTGATACCTGTAGAGGAAGATTTGTGTGATTGAATCTTACGTAACATTCATATTTAGGGTTCCAGCTAAAGATTTAGAAAAGTGGAAGTCGATTGTCAACGATTTAAAGGATGGTCACTTCGGAGCAAGGCTGGAAGACCATTTTGAGTATTTTGGTGAAGAAGCTGAAGGTCTACTGTGCGATGTAATGGATACTTGGGAAGAGTATCCGAATCAAAAGGGATGTATTTCAGCAGAAAATAGTTTTGTTAAGGGTGATGAAATTCATGTTGAGCTTATCGGTGCTAGTGCACTTTCTGAGTCAACTCCATTGCTTAAGAAGCTATTCGTCACCTGTGGAGTTTCATTTATCAGTGATAGTTTAATCGATGAAGGGTACATGTCTGAAGATTAAAGCAAGGAGTGTCATAGCTTTAACATCAGTTGCTTTGATGTTGGTTCTGCCCTCAGGAGTAATGGCATGGAAATACAGGCAAGAACTTTTTAACCTTGATGTTTATCTGGTGCGCTCTGTTTCCATGCTACCAGCATTAAACCCTGGTGACTTAGTAATAGTTAAAATAGAAGTAGAAAACAGCCATCATTCTTTTAACAAAGGCGACATAATCGTTTTCAACGACCCAAATGTAAAAAAAATGAAGCTAATAAAGCGTATCGCTTATGTGCCCGGTGAATCAGTGACTTATTCAAAACTGATCACCGCAATGGATGCAAAAACACATAGGCCTGTTGCTTACCGAGAGCAACAAACCCTAGAACATATAAACGGTTATTTTGTATTAGGCGATAACCCCAAGCACAGTACCGACAGCCGCAACTTAGGCCCAATAAACCTGCGCCAAATAGTCGGCAAAGTTTTTTTAACCATCCCAAAAGAAAACCTGGGCTGGTTGTATTCAATAGCGGCCTGGTTACAAAAATAATCAGCAAAAACTATTGATTCATTAAGAGTAGTAAAAACTTGCGACCCGGTAGTTTAAAAAAAAACTGCCAAAAAACGAAAAAGGAACACATCGTGATTCGGCCTATAGCTTTTATAAGTGCGTTGTTATTAGCGAGCCCGGTTTTTGCCATTGGTGATATAGACATCCGTGCAGACGAGGTACCTACCGATACAGTACAGGAGGTTAACTTCCGCATAGCGGTGAAGACTGTACCCAACTGGCGGATATTTCGGTCAGCGGGCAATCGTTAAGCTTGGCCGATGCCATTCGTTCAACGGAAGGCAACAGTTGTGAATTCGCCGTACTGTTAGATAGCAGCTATGCAAGTTCACCTTCGGTGACTGTAACTGATATCAGTGGTGAGCATTATTACCACAGCGAATCCTTTTCGGTAGAAACCACCAACCCAACCATCAGCTTTAACGGAGTTTCTGTTACTGGTTCGTCGCAAGACCAGTACCTGCAAGTGTCTGTTACTGCTAATGATAAAGTTGATATTCCCAAAAATTAACTTTTAAAAAGCTTAAGTGCAGACGTATTAGGCCTGCGCGCATCTGCCTTAACCGAAGCAGACGGTGTAGTTGATATCGCCGCCGAAAATGCCTTCGCCAATACCGATGGCTACACAACGGTTTACCCAAGCAAAGAAGATCAAACGGAAATTGTTATCAGTGTGCCAGTAGAAGGTACGCTGAGCGCAGCCGAATTTATGTATGACGGCGTTGTGTTGATGGATGTAAACATAGTCGATGCCAGTGGCAACAGCGCCAGCTTTAACCAGCTGGCCTTTACCGGTAGCGATGTAAACGAAAACGTAGAAGGTATGCGCGTATCACCGGAAGCGATGGTGCTAACAAACGCCTTAGACCGCCAAACGTTAAATACCTATGTTGATTTCGAGTTCCATGGTGAAGTACAGCTGAATACTACCACCTCCGGTCTAAGCTATGCCTCCAGCGATACCTCTAAGGTTATTGTGTCCAGCTCTGGCGTGCTTTACCCCATTGAAGAAACCACCGATGCGCCGGTTTACATCACCGTAAGTTATAGCGGCGCACCAAGCGTACAGGTACCGGTGAATGTCGATTACAGCAAAATTATTACCGAGTTTTCTGCAGTAGAAAGCACGCTGACAGTGCCTTCGTTATATTCGAAGGGGTCAGAATCATAGGGTTTAGTTTACATACCAGAATCGTTACATTTTTTAGTATACATTCTTAGATTTTGAAGAAGGGGAGGCCGAATTGGTCACCCTCTAATCCACCTAAAACCGCTTCATCCCCATTTCTGGTAAACTCGCCTTAATTAAACCTCAGGCTATCCGTTGACCCGTGCTTTATATATCTAACACCGTATCAATTCCCGATTCCGAAATAAAATGCAGTGCTATTCGAGCGCAGGGCGCTGGCGGCCAGAACGTGAATAAGGTTTCCAGTGCTATCCATCTGCGCTTTGATATAGCCGCATCGTCGCTACCAGAATTCTACAAGCAGCGCCTGCTGGCACTGAACGACCAGCGAATTACCAGCGATGGCGTTATCGTGATAAAGGCACAAACATTCCGTACCCAGGAGAAGAACCGGCTGCATGCCATGGAACGCCTACAGCAGCTTATTCGCGATTGCGGCAAGGTAGAAAAAGCCCGCCGCGCTACCAAACCGACCAAAGGCTCGCAGCGCCGCCGGGTAGATAAGAAAACCCAACGCGGTAAAACAAAGGCATTGCGCGGTAAGGTTCGCGGTGAGTAATGGCTACGAACGGTATCCAGATAGCCCTTGTACAGAGCTCCATCACAACAGCTAGCGCATCATTGGATGCTCCATCTGTACAGCGGCGCCAATAACCGAAGCCTCGAATAGCAGCCAGTTCCAGCAGCATCCCCCAACTGTAAAGAATGTGATCCAAATGGGGATCTGCGTCGCACCTTTGACAGTAGTCAATATGAATTCCGGATCTGGTGGCACTATGACCAACGCTGAGGTGAGCGGCCCGGTGTCTTGTATCTGGCACCTATAGAAAACCGCTCTAAAAGGGAACCAAGTGAAAAGCTTGGGCTGTACCCGCAACTGTAAATGGTGAGTTGAGCTAAATAAGGCCACTGAGTAACTAATCTCGGGAAGGCATAGTTTCAATGATGACCCATAAGCCAGGAGACCTGCCTCCGCTGCACTTAAGGTTCTTTAAGTGTATGGCACCGAGTGCCAATCAGCATGTGAGCGGGTGTCTCCAGGTTAGCGCTTTCGGAACCCTCTACCGAAGCTGTCGTTACCTTTAACGGCTTAACCTCCCTGATCTCATCCTGAAAATGCAATTCGAACCGTTCGTTCATATCGCGGTTCTGTAACGTGCACATTATTTTTCACTTAAGTGACGGGATTAAAATATGAAAAGACTAAGGCACTACACCCAGAGCACAGCAATTGTATTGAGTTGTTTCGGCTCGGTGGTAGAGCAAGGGCGATACGAGTCTTTGAAGCAGAAAATAGCCGCACGCTATACAGGCTGCGAGGTTCGTATGGCGCTCAGCTCGCGTATGGTGATTAAAAAGTTAAAGCAGGCCGGCGAGCATTACGCGCACTTACCAGCGGTTCTGGCCGATTTAGATCTGGAAGGCTATCAGCGTATTCTGGTGGTCTCATGTTATTTGTTCCCGACCGATGAGCACAAACAGGTAGCGAAGGTTGTTGATGGGTTTCGGCATTTCTCGTTGGCACACATTGATTACACGCCTGCGATTATCCATCACACACACCGGGCCAATGACCTGCTTTCTGCGCTCAACGAGAAATTTGTCGATAGCGCCGACATTAATTTATATGTGCACCACGGCGCGCCCTATTTAGATAACGCAGGTCATCAGGCCATCAGTTATGTCGATAGCCTGCTGGGCAAACTTTCAGACAAAAATATCTCCTGTTCATTAGAAGGCGCACTGCCTTTTAGCCTGGTGAAACATGCCATTGAGCAGCGCATTAGCGCGTTTTCTGAAGAGCGTAAACCGAGCCTTAACGTGATCCCCATGTTGCTTGTTTCCGGAAATCATTTTGTTAACGACATGGCCGACATTAAACAGGCGCTGTCAGAGGTTTGTGATGTTCAGGTGGCTCACGATGACGAAGGCGAGTCATTTAATTTAATTTCTACCCAAGCTGTTACCGATATCGTGATGCTTCAAATAGAGCAGGGGCTAACCCGCCTGAACGCCCCCGAGCTGCAAGCAATAGGGTAGGTTATTTTCATGGGGCAACTTAAACGCTCAGCCAAACGCACCGATTTGCGCAGCGGTTATACAACCGGTGCCTGTGCTGCCGCAGCGGCACGGGCCGCTGTTTATGCCTTATTAACAGGTCATGCTATTAGCAAAATTGGAATTACCTTACCGAACAAAGCGCAGGCCAGTTTTCAGTTGGCCCGTTTAGACATCCACCAAACCGGTGTACTGGCGGGTGTTATTAAAGATGCCGGTGACGACCCAGACTGCACACACGGCCTGGAAATTCAGTGCTTTGCAGCCTGGCAGGAGCAGCAGGGTTTTAAATTAACGGGTGGTGAGGGTGTTGCAACGGTCACGCTGCCAGGTCTTGAATTACCGGTTGGCGAACCGGCGATCAACCCGGTGCCCCGGCAAAATATTCTGGCCATGGCCGACGAAGAATGGCGAAGCCACCCGGCGCATTTGCGGCAGGCGAGTGGGGTGCGTTTAACCATAGGCGTTCCGGGTGGTGAAGAGGCGGCCAAACAAACGATTAACGAGCGCTTAGGTTTGCTTGGCGGAATTTCAATTTTAGGCACGCGCGGTACGGTAAAGCCCTATTCAACATCGGCCTTTGCCTCTTCGGTGCGGCAGTCGGTTCAGGTTGCAGCGACTAACGGCCTTGCTGAAGTCGTGTTAACAACGGGCAGCCGATCAGAAAAAGCGGCCATGAACTTGTACCCACACATACCCGCTATCGGTCTGATTCAGGCAGGTGATTTTATCGGTATAGGCTTGCGCTCTGCCAAACGTTACCGGCTGCAGCGGGTCGCTCTGGTGGTGATGATCGGCAAGCTGAGCAAGCTAGTCTCCGGGCGGATGATGACACACGTTTCAGGCTACGCGATCGATTTTGGCCAGCTAAGTGCCATCGCTGAAGAATGCCATTTGCCGGTAAAGATCGTCGACCAAATAGCACAGGCGAACACCGGCCGTTATGTTCTGGATTGTGTACGTGATCAGCCGCAAGGTGATCAATTTTTAAATCGGCTTTGTTATGAAGCCTGGCAACATGCGAAACAGTATATAAACAACGCTCTGTACGTTGAGGTCACGCTGATCGATTTTAATGGCGATCAGCTGGCCAGCAGCGGCGATGTTTCAACACCCAATAGCAGGGGGCACGATGAGTGATATGCAGCAAATGACCCGCGATGGGCAGAAAATTGAAAACGGCTCCTTCGCCATTATCGATCAGGAAATGGCCGAGCGTCATGGCGGCCACGATTTTCCAGACGCGCAATGGCAGGTCGTGCGTCGCGCCATTCACACCACCGGGGATTTTGAGTTTGCAGATTTATTCCGCTTCAGCGCGCAGGCCGTCGAACGTGGTATCGAGGCTCTTAAAAACGGCTGCCCGATTGTCAGCGATGTCACCATGATTACCAGCGGCCTAAGCGCGCAGCGCCTGTCCGTTCACGGCAACAGTACTCACTGCTTTATCAGCGATGCAGATGTGATGAATACCGCGAAAGCAAATGGTGAAACCCGTGCAATCTGGGCCATGCGCAAAGCGCGCGATGAAGGCCTGTTAAACGGTGCCATTGTCGGCATTGGTAATGCGCCCACCGCCTTGTTGGAATTGCTGCGTATGGTGGAGGCTGGCGAGGCGAACCCGGCGCTGGTGATTGGCATCCCTGTCGGTTTTGTTAAAGCCGATACATCCAAAGATGCGCTGGCGCAACAAAACAAGGTGCCGTTTATTACCAGCCTGGGCCGTAAGGGCGGCAGTCCGCTTGTGGTTTCCAGTATTCATGCGCTGCTGTACCAAGCGGAGTAGCCTGTGAGCGTTTCTATTCGAGTTATCGGTGTGCCGGAAGATGGCTGCGTGAGTTTAACCAGTCAAGCGGTTAATGCGGTTGCTAGTGCACGGGTTGTGGCCGGTCATGCCCGTCATATGGCCTGGTTCCCGCAATTCAGCGGTACCTTTCTGGACATGGGCCTGGGGTTCAGTCGCTGGTTAAACCAACTCATTGACGAAAGTGAAGAGGGCAGCGTTGTTGTATTGGCCTCGGGTGATCCGCTGTTTTTTGGCATAGGCAACACGCTGCTAAAAAAACTACCCGCCGATGAACTTGCCTTTCTGCCCAGTCAGAGTTCAGCGCAGTTGGCGTTTGCACGCCTGGGGTTACCGTGGGATCAGGCCCGGTTTATTTCCTGTCATGGTCGCGCCCCGGTTGGCGAAGGCGCTGGCCTGGTCAGTCAAATGCAGCAGGGCAAACTGTTCGCGGTTTTAACGGATGCACACAATAACCCCCAGCGAATCGCTGCGCATTTGTTGCGCTATCAGCAGCACCATTGGCGGGTTCATGTCTGTGAGCAACTGGGCGGAACGGAAGAGCGCATCAGCACCTTTACTGTTGCGCAGTTGGCAGAAACCGGGCAGCCATTTGATGCGCTCAACATACTGGTCATTCAAGCAAGCACTGCAAATTCATGGGGCGGTTATGGCCAGTTTGCCGGGGATGATGCCTTCCTGAAACGAACCCCCAAGGCCGGTTTAATTACTAAGCAGGCAGTGCGTAATCTGGTGCTGACACAACTGGGTTTAAACAGCGAAAGCACTTTTTGGGATGTCGGCTCGGGTTCCGGTTCCGTTGCCATCGAAGCGGCAAAATTATGCTGGCACGGTCAGGTGTTTGCGGTTGAGTGTAACCCGGAATGTTTTAGCAGTATTGAAGCCAACAGCTTGGCGCATGGTACCGACAACCTGAAGCTAATTCGCACGAAAGCACCCGAAGGTTTAGATGCGTTACCACAACCGCAGGCTGTGTTTATCGGTGGCAGCCGTGGCCAAATGGATGCAATTCTCAGCAGCGTTTGGCAGCGGCTGGCAGATAACGGCAAGTTGGCCGTAAGCGCCGTCACATTAGAAACCGTTGCCGAGGTAGTGCAGTGGGCCAAACAAGCGCAAGTTGAGCTTCAGTGCCAGCTGATTAACGTGTCTGAAACGCAGCCACTGGCACACTATCAACGCTATCAGGCGCAGAACCCCATCCATCTATTTTTGATGACAAAAATTTCCACGAACAAACGTAAGCAGAAGGAATCTTAATTTGAACACCACAGGCAAGCTCTATGCAGTAGGTGTCGGCACCGGCGACAGTGAGCTTTTAACCCTCAAGGCTGCAAGGCTGCTGAAAAGTGCCGATGTTATTGCCATACCTGAAAAGAACAAAGGTCAAAAAGATTCGTTCTCCTGGCAGATTGTTACGGGCGCACTAACCGAGCAGGAAATGCTCGGCGAGCGCTGCTATTTGCACTTCCCCATGACGCGTGATGCCTCAATCAACGTACCCGCCTGGCAGCAGGCCGCGCGTACGCTGATGCATCACCTAACCGCGGGTAAGCAGGTTGTTTTTATTACCGAGGGCGACCCTTCGGTTTACAGCACCTGGGCCTATATTCAGGATGAACTGAACGGCTTGATGCCTGGCCTCAATGCCGAGGTTGTACCCGGCATTACCTCCATTACAGCGGTGCCTGCGGCCACTCAAACCCCGCTGGCGGATGGTAAGGAACGCTTCTGTGTGGTTCCGGCAGCCTACGGAATTGAATGCCTGGATCGCCTGGTTGAAGAGTTCGATACCATCCTGCTGATTAAAGCCGGGCGCATCGTTCCGCAGCTGCTCACTAAGTTAAGGGATAAGGGTCTTGAACATTGCGCCACCTATGTATCCCACGCCAGCGGTGCCAATCAGGAGGTATACCACAACCTGGCTGATGTGCCGGAAGAGCACCGCTACTTTGCTATGGTTCAGCTGTCGATTCGTGCCCGTAAAGGCGTGCTTCGCGGCACGCCTGCCAGCAGAGCAATGCAATGAAACTTGCGATCTACGCCCTTACCTTAAACGGCGCAAAGCAGGCCAGGCGCTTACAGTCCGGCTTGCCATTTGCCGATCTGTTTGTGAAGCCAGACTTTCTTGAAGGCATGGATGCACAACCGTTAAACCTGCCGCTCAGTCAGTTTCTCGGCGAACGCTTTAACGAATACGAAGGCCATATATTCATCTGCGCGACTGGCATCGTAACGCGTGTTATCAGCGGCCTGATTCAGGATAAGCGTGTTGATCCGGCCATTGTCTGTGTGGATGAACAGGCGAATTTTGTTATTCCGCTGCTCAGTGGTCATCGCGGCGGCGCAAATGCACTGGCCGAACGCGCCGCGCATGTTCTTAAAGCGACACCGGTCATTACCACGGCATCGGATGTTTCCGGCACCATTGCGTTGGATATGCTGGGCGCTCCTTTCGGTTGGCTGCTATGTGAGCGCAGTGAGCCCGCCATCACGCCGGTGTCTGCGGCCGTCGTGAACAACCAACCGGTCGCCATTGTGCAGCAGGCTGGCGATAAACACTGGTGGCGGCGCGATAAACGCATGCCATCTAACCTGATTTGCCACAGCAACCTGAGCGAGCTTAACCCCAGCGATTTCAGCGGTGCGATTTTAATCAGCGACGAAGCCGAACCCGCAATGGAAGGCTGGCAGAATAGGCTGGTCTTGTGGCGCCCCAAGTCTCTGGTGTTAGGCCTGGGCTGTGACCGCAATACTCCGCTGGCTGTTTTGCAGGCTGGCCTGGCTCAGTTCAGTAAACAGTTTAATCTTTCGCTCAGTTCCGTCATCGCATTTGCCAGCATCGATTTAAAAGCAGACGAAACCGGCTTGTTGGAACTCAGTGAACAGCACCAGTGGCCATTCCATACCTACGCGCCGGAGCAGCTCGATAACCGTACCGGTATCGAAAACCCTTCTGACTACGTTAAAAAAGTAACTGGCAGCAACTCGGTGGCCGAAGCGGCGGCACTTGCGTTGGCCCAGCGGAACCAATTGCTGGTGGCTAAATGGGCGTTCAAGCAAGATGGTTTTAACATGACCGTTGCCTGCTGCCGCAAAGCGTTTGCAGAGCCGTTGAGCGCACAAAAACGTAAAAACTGGTTTGCTGAAAAGAAGCATGGCAGCGATCAACGTCATGGCGAACCGGTAAGAATAAATGCCCACGGCAGCGAAGTTGTGCCGGGCTATCAGTGTAAGCCCAGGCATTTAGATCTTAACCGCCCATTGCTGCATCACCGTCACCATATAGTGCTGTGTGAAGGCGCGCGTTGCGCTAAGGCGGGTGCGGCGAATTTGGCACACGATCTGCGCGCTGTGCTGAAAGACATGGGCCTGGCCAGCGGCAATAAGCGCATAAAGATTAGCCGCACCAAGTGCGTTGGCGCCTGCCGCAACCGCGCCACGCTGGCCATTTATGAGCGCAGTGCGTTACCGGTAAACAACGGTGTTTGGTTGCGTAAGGTTGAGGCATTCAGTGAAGACACCTGGCGCACATTATTCCGGGCACTGGCCGATGGCGTTTCACTAAATCAGGTAGTAGATGAAACGTTTTTTGCGCCCATCGATGCGCCGCAGCCCGAAAACGAACCTCATTCAAAACAAGCCAAAGGAGAGTAACCGAGTGGCTAAATTATCTTTGGTGGGCATTGGCCCGGGCAGTTTAGATTTAATGTCGATACGCGCCCAACAAACTATTCAGCAGGCCGATGCAGTGGTGGGCTACGGCCCTTACCTGGAACTCATTGAATCGTTAATTGATCAGCAGACGGTCATCGCCAGCGGCATGACCAAAGAATGGCAGCGTGCCGATGCCGCCATCAAACAGGTTATGGCCGGCAGTAATACAGCGCTGGTGTGTTCAGGCGATGCAGGCGTGTATGCCATGGCGCCTCTGATTTTTGAAATGCTTTCTAAAAGCACTCTGCAGATCGACGTAGATGTCATACCCGGCATTACCGCAGCCAATGCCTGTGCATCGTTGGTGGGCGCACCGCTGGGGCACGACAGCTGCACCATTTCGCTGTCTGACTTACTGACGCCGTGGCAGGTGATTTGCCAACGCATCGAAGCCGCGGCGCAGGCCGATTTTGCCATCACCTTTTATAACCCTCGTTCCAAAAAACGCCAGGGCCACATTATTGAAGCGCAGCAGATTCTGTTAGCTCATCGCGCCGAAGATACCCCCGTTGCGGTGGTCAACGCCGCCTACCGCGAAGATCAACAGGTTCTGCTATCGACCCTGGCAAACTTTACGGAACTGGCCTTCGGTATGAATGCCGCCGTCATTGTTGGTAACAGCAGTAGCTATCGCTTTGAGGATTGGATTGTCACACCGCGTGGCTATGATAATAAATACAGCCTGGAGAGCGGCAAAACCCGCGCCGGCCAGAAGCCGGGCCACGCGCTAAAGCAGCAGGCCACTGCGCAACCCGTTTTAAGTGAGGAGCAAGTATGACGGTTTATTTTATTGGTGCAGGCCCCGGCGATCCGGATTTGATCACGGTAAAGGGAGCCAAGCTGGTAGAGGCTTGTCCGGTCGTTATGTATGCCGGAAGTCTGGTGCCGAAAGCCGTGATTGAGCGCGCGCGTGATGATGCCAAAGTCTACAACTCAGCAGATATGGATTTAAACGAGATTACCGCCGTGTACGAACAGGCCCATGCGGCCGGTCAGGATGTGGCCCGGGTTCAAACCGGAGATCTGTCTATTTACTCATCACTGGCCGAACAGGCGCGCCGACTGGATGCACTGGGCATTGATTGGCAGGTTGTTCCGGGTGTGTCGTCGTTTCAGGCATCGGCGGCAGCGCTCGGTCAGGAGCTGACCTTGCCGGAAGAATGCCAAACCATCATTTTAAGCCGTGCTTCGGGCCGCACCCCGGTGCCAGAAAAAGAAAACCTCAAATCACTGGCAGCACACGAAGCCACCCTCTGTTTGTTTTTGAGCGCCAGCCTGATTAACAAGGTCGTGAAAGAGCTAAGCGAGGTTTACCCGCAGGATTGGCCCGTAGCCGTGGTCGAAAAAGCCTCGCACCCGGAGCAACGCATTTTGCGCGGTACACTGGCCGATATCGCCGAGCAGATGAAGGCGGCAAAAATTCGCGCCACAGCGATGATTATCGTCAGCAAGGTGTTGGCGATTGATGACTTCGTAGACTCCAAACTCTACGACCCAACCTTCAGCCACGCCTGCCGCAAGGCGAAGGTCATCGACAGCGAGTAGCGCGTTTATGTGGCCGAGCTTTTTACCCGAAGCAATGAACAGCATCAGTGCCTGGTTGTTGATGAACGCTGCACTGATGTTAATCGCATTAGGGTTGGATCACCTGCTCGGTGAACCCAGGCGGTTTCATCCATTGGTTGGCTTTGGCCACCTGGTGATGTGGCTGGAACCGCGCTGCCGCCGAATAGAACTTTTGCCATTGAGCGTTCGCGGTCAACTTGCCTGGCTGCTCGCGGTGTTGCCCATTGTTTTGTTCACCGCGAGTCTATTGGTGCTGCTGTCTTTCAATAGCTGGCTGTGGGGCATTGCCAGCAGTTTTAGTTTGTATTTGACGCTCGGTGGCAACAGCTTACTGGCGCATGCCGAAGCGATACGCCAACCCCTGCAGGCAGGCGATATAAACCGGGCCCGTAACGCCGTGGCGATGATTGTCAGCCGCAACAGCGAGCAGATGGATGAGCAGGCCATTACCTCTGCCGCCGTGGAATCTGTTTTGGAAAACGGTAACGACGCCGTTTTTGCGCCGCTTTTCTGGTTTGCGTTGTTTGGCGCGCCCGGTGCTGTGTTGCTGCGTTTGGCCAATACGCTCGATGCCATGTGGGGTTATCGCAACGAGCGCTATCTGGTTTTTGGCCGCTTTGCCGCAAAGGCGGATGACGCCTTGGGTTTTATTCCGGCGCGAATTTGTGCACTAACCTACGCAGCGCAGGGCAATACCCGAAAGGCGCTGCACAGCTGGCGAACTCAGGCTAAACAATGCGCCAGCCCCAATGGCGGTGTGGTGATGACTGCCGGTGCCGGAGCTCTGCAGGTTACCGTGGGTGGCGCGGCGGTTTATTTTGGCGTGCGCAAAGAAAAGCCTTTCATGGGTGCCGGCCCCTTTGCCGACTGGCGCGCCATTACCGGCGCTAACCGATTGGTGCAGCGCGGCAGCTGGGGCTTGTGTTTGCACTGGTTTGTATTTTGTCTGCTTAATTACCTGGTTTAGGAACAACGAATGGCTGTCACTCATGGTGGTAATCTGCTTGAAATCGCCGCGCGCTACAAAACCGACGCTGCCGACTGGCTGGATCTTTCCGATGGGGTCAGCCCGTTCAGCATTCCATTGGGGCCGGTGCCAATCGAGGCGTGGCAAGCCCTGCCACAAAACGCAGACGGTTTAGAGCAGGCGGCACAGCAATATTATCAATCAGCATTCGAGCCGCTTGCCGTTGCCGGCTCGCAGGCCGCCATTATGGCGTTGCCGGCGGTGATCACCGAGCAGCTGGGCCGTTGCGGAACCGTTGCTTTGCCGCGCGTGGGCTACAAAGAACATGAGCAGGCCTGGACCGTTTTTAAGAAAAACAATCAGCGCTGGAGCATTGTTTATTATCAGGATCAACCCACCGATGCACAGCTCGCTGGCTGTGATGTTGTGGTGCTGATCAACCCCAACAACCCCACAGGCTACCTACTGGATGCCGAACGATTATGGGCATTACACAATAAATTGGCAGAGCAGGGGCGGTGGTTGGTTGTTGACGAAGCCTTTATGGATGTGACGCCGCACTGCAGCGTGCTCAATCGCGTGCAGCGTTTTGATCACACGGTTGTGCTGCGTTCGCTCGGCAAGTTTTTTGGTTTGGCCGGTGCACGGGTGGGTTTTGTGTTCGCGAACCCATCGGTTTTAACGGCGCTTACTGAAACCATTGGCCCGTGGACGGTCACCGGCCCGAGTCGTTGGGCGGCCAAACAGGCACTTGGTAATAGTCAATGGCAGCAACAGAATCGTCAGCGTCTGGCCCGCAGCTCCGAACGCCTGCACCGGCTGTTGGCGCAGCATTTCGACTCACCCATGGCCACCCATGCATTGTTTATCACGGTAAAACTCAGCGATGCCGTGGCTGTGCATGGGGCGCTTTGTCAGCAACAGGTGTTGACCCGTTTGTGCGATGAAAAGAACGCTCTGCGGTTTGGTATTCCGGGCGATGACAGGCAATGGCAAAAACTCGAAAGCGCCTTAACCGTAATGCAGGCGGCAACCAACAGCAAAGGATGATGACGTTGACAGACCCCAAGCAAACCGGCAGCCGCTGGCTCAATTTTATGATGCTCAATGCCGTGGCCCCAATTACGAATTTGCATCAGGTCAGCGATGCCGGCGCCGGCGAAGGCCTGATGCAACTGCACCCAACCCGAGACAGCGAACTGATTGTTTGTGGCCGGGCCAATACCTTGCTGAACGGTGTCGCTTCGCCAACGCCGGTGGTGCCATCGGGCGTTGTCACACCGGCAATACTGGTGCATGGCATGTTAATGGCGCTTAGAAAGCGCGGTTTTAAAATTCGATTTCATTGTTATCAGTTGGGGCTCGCGGCGTCGCCGGATTTTAGTGAATCGAAGCTCGATGAGGTTGTCATACACCATTGCCCGGTAGGGCAGGAAGCAGCGTTTGTTAATACCCAACTGTTGCCGGAGTTGCATCGCCAGATGCGTGCCGGAGAACAGCATCTGATCGCCGAATGTGGTATCGGCGGTACCACCTTCGCCACGCTGTGGATGCGCCACTGGCTCGATGAAAACCTAACCTTTGCCGGCAGTACCCAATGCCCGGAAAAACTGGCATTAAAAACTCAGCTGCTAAACCGGTTAATGGCGCGCAGCCGTGAATTACCGCTTGAGGTCTCCTCGTTTACCCGCGATACAACATTGTCAGACCCAATTCAACGGGTGTGCTGCGCACTGTTGAACGAACCGCTGCCAAAGCTGAACTTCGCCGGTGGGGTTATGATGCTTGCGCCGATCATTGCCATGCAGGATCAAATTCAGGCTGTCAGCGTTCAGGTGGCCACCACTCGCTGGGTGATGTCGTCACCGGCGGCCAGCCGTTTGCTGGCGCAGCTGCCTGCGCGATGCCAATTGAAGACACAAACCTCACAGCTGAACAGCTCGGCATACAACGCCATTCGTTTATACGAGCAGGGCTTTGTCACCGAAGGCTGCGGTTTCGGTGGCATTATGGTGTTTGCTGAGCAGCAGGGCATGAGTGAACAAGACATTATTGAAAATCTGGAGCTGGCCGTAGAACCCTGGGCCGAAAGAAACTAACCGAATGATGAACGACAAAATGAGTCAAACAGAGACAGAGAAAGTTAAAGCGCTGATGGTGCAGGGCACCACATCGGATGCCGGCAAGAGTGTGTTGGTTGCCGGCCTGTGCCGTGTACTTGCGCGCAAAGGCATTCGGGTTGCGCCATTTAAACCGCAGAATATGGCGTTAAACAGCGCGGTTACAGCCGATGGCGGTGAAATAGGGCGTGCGCAGGCGGTGCAGGCCTTTGCCTGCAATATAGAGCCAACCACCGACATGAACCCGGTGTTGCTCAAGCCCAATACCGATATTGGCGCGCAGGTGATCATTCAGGGCAAAGCCATTAACGATATGGATGCACGCAGCTATCACGCCTATAAACCCACGGTGATGCCCTATGTACTGGAATCGTTCAACCGCTTAAGCCGCGAATTTGAAGCCGTTGTTATTGAGGGTGCAGGCAGCCCGGCTGAGATCAATCTGCGTGATCGCGACATTGCCAATATGGGCTTTGCCGAGGCTGCCGATGTGCCGGTGATTATTGTTGCCGATATTGATCGCGGCGGCGTCTTTGCGCACCTTTACGGCACGCTGGCATTGCTCAGCGAAAGCGAACAGCAGCGGGTTGCCGGTTTTGTCATCAACCGTTTTCGCGGAGACGTTTCACTGTTGCAGAGCGGCCTGGATTGGCTCGAAGAAAAAACCGGCAAGCCTGTGATTGGCGTGCTGCCATACTTGCACGGCCTTATGCTCGAAGCCGAAGACGCCATTAACGGCCAACAGCTCAATGAAGGCGAAACCCACCTGAAGGTGGTTGTGCCGGTGCTGCAGCGCGTCAGCAACCATACCGATTTTGACCCATTGCGGGTTCACCCCAACGTAGACCTGCAATTTATCGGCAAAGGCCAGGACTTGCCCGCAGCAGACCTGATCATCCTGCCCGGCTCCAAAAGCGTACGCAGCGATCTGGCTTTTTTGCGTGAACAAGGTTGGGAAGTACAAATAGCCCGCCACCTTCGCTTCGGTGGCAAGCTGATGGGTATTTGCGGTGGTTACCAAATGCTCGGTGAGGTACTCCGTGACCCGCTGGGCATTGAAGGTGAGCCCGGTGAAAGCGAAGGCCTGGGTTATTTGCCGTTGACCACCGAGGTGAAAGCACAGAAGCAGCTGCGCCGAAACGAAGGCCAGCTGACGCTGCCCGGCCAGCCAAGCACACCGGTATTTGGCTATGAAATTCATGCCGGTGAAACGCAATGGCTGCGCACACCGGAACCAGGCGAAACGCCGCTGCAGTTACACAGCGGGGCCGATGGCGCAATCGGCTGCAATAACCAGGTCTTGGGTACTTACCTGCACGGTATTTTTGAACAGCCGGATGCCTGTGCAGCGCTGTTGCGTTGGGCGGGTATGCAGCAGGTAACGGTGCAGAGTTTCGCCGCGCTTCGCGAAGAAGGCATTAACCGTGTTGCCGATGCCATTGAACAACACCTGAATTTAAGTTTGCTCTGGCCGGAGCTGGCCGACCATGACTAACGCAACAACTAAAACCGTGCAGTGCCCGGCGCTGGTTGTGGCTGCGCCCAGCTCCGGCAGTGGTAAAACGACCGTAGTGGCTGCACTGGCGCGTCACTTCACCAATGCCGGCAAACGGGTGCGGGTATTTAAAACCGGCCCGGACTTTATCGACCCGGCGTTTCTCGCACACGCTTCCGGCCAGCCGGTGTATCAGCTCGATTTTTGGATGTGCGGTGAAGCGCACTGCAAACGCCTGGTTGCCGAAGCCGCCTTGCAGGCCGATTTAATTCTGATCGAAGGCGTTATGGGCATGTTTGATGGCAAATGTTCCAGCGCCGATATTGCCGCCACGCTGGGCATTCCGGTGCTCGCGGTGATCGATGCCGGTGCCATGGCGCAGACCTTTGGTGCCGTGGCTTACGGGCTGGCCAACTTTCGTGATGATATTGAAATGTTTGGTGTGCTGGCGAATCGTGTGGGCTCCGTTAGCCACGCCAGCCTGTTGAAGGAAGCACTGCCAGCCCCGCTCAGTTTTTACGGTGCGCTGCCAAAAAGTTCCGGCCTTACGTTGCCTGAACGCCACCTTGGTTTGGTGCAGGCAGCGGAACTTACCGATTTGGATGAACGATTAAATAACGCAGCACAATTGCTGGCGGAATCGGCCGATATTGAATTGCCGCCAGCCGTTGCGTTTACCTATGAACCGCCTGTTTCGGCCCCCGCGCTGTTGACTGGCTGCAAAATTGCCATTGCCAGAGACACTGCCTTCAGCTTTGTTTATCAGGCCAATATCGACATGCTCAACGCACTGGGGGCAGAGCTGTGTTTCTTTTCGCCGCTGGCAAAAAACGATTTACCCGAGTGCGATGCCTTGTACCTACCGGGTGGCTACCCGGAATTATTTATCAATGAACTTGCTGATCACACCCGGCTACACCGGCAAATACAGGCGCATGTGGATGCCGGCAAACCAGCATTGGCCGAGTGCGGCGGCATGCTTTATTTGGGCAGCGAGCTGGCGAATGCCCAGGGCGAAGCACGGGCCATGTGTGGTGTGCTGAGCAATACGGCAAAAATGCAGAGTAAGCTGGCGGCGTTGGGTTTGGTGGAGGCTGAATTTGCTAAAGGTGAAGTGTTGCGCGGTCATACATTCCACTATTCGAAAACCGAATCCGACGAGGTTGTCTTGTGCGCGCCACGCTCGCAGCGCGGCAAGGTGATGGACCCGGTATGGAAAAAGAAAAACCTGATTGCGTCCTATATTCACTGGTACTTTCCATCCAATGCACCGCTGATCGCTAAAATATTTTTAGGAGCGCTGTAAAGCAGACAGGGGTTAACGCGGGAAGGGCACCGGCGTTACCAGTCGATGCCTTTGCGGGCTTTTAGCCCGGCGTTAAGTGCATGCTTAACTGACTTAACCTCACTGACGGTATCGGCCATTTCAATCAGGAGTGGGTGCGCACCGCGGCCGGTTACAACCACCGACATTTCCGCAGGGCGGTTTGCGATGGTTTGCAGAACTTCTTCCAAGCCCAGGTATTTGTAACTGAGCATGTAGGTTAGCTCATCCAACAGCACCAAATCTAAGCCGGGGTCTGCCAGCATCCGTTTGGCATCGCTCCAGGCCTTTTCAGCCGCCAGAATATCGGCTTCGCGGTCTTGTGTATCCCAGGTAAAGCCTGTCGCCATAACCGCAAATTCAACGCCGTGCGATTCGAGCAGGTTACGCTCACCGCACTCCCAGGTGCCTTTAATAAACTGAACGACCGCCGCTTTTTGACCGTGCCCAATAGCACGAGCAACCGTACCAAAGCCGGATGTCGATTTACCCTTGCCGTTCCCGGTGATGACCAGCAGCAAGCCGCGCTCGATTTGCGCGGAAGAGACTGTTTCATCAACTTTGTTTTTTCGTTTTTGCTGACGTTCTTTATAGCGCTGCTCAGTCATGGCTACTGCTCCCTAAACAAGCTCATAAACTTCTGATCTATCCGGTTCTTCAATTGCCAGGCCAATTTGCCGGAAAACTGCCAACCCAGTTTATCGGCCACCGCTTCCTTCGCGCCCAGCGACATCAGTTTTAAATAATCTTTTTGTGGTTGATATAGCTGCCGGTTTTCCGGTTTGCCCTGAAGTTCTGCAACCAGGTTTTTGTACAGCACCGGTGCCTGACGTACCGCATAAACGCCTGCTTTCGGGCGCGGGTTGGCGGTCATGTGGGCACAGTCACCGACCGCATAAACTTTATCATTTGTGCTGCGCAGGTAAGGGTCTACCTGGATAAAACCCTCGTGCAGCAGAAACGGATTTGCTTCATTGCCAATGCTGCTCAGCCATTCATAGGGGCGGGCACCGGCAGCGCTGAGTGTAAAGCTGGAGGCAAGGCTCTGAACGTTGTCGCCTTTTTGCAGGTGAACGTGGTTTTCAGTCAGGCGCAGAACCTCGGTATTCGAGTGCATCTGAATACCCTGCTCATGCAGCTTGCGCTCTATAATCTGGCGCGTGCGGGGGTGAACCTCAGCCAGTATTTCCGAGCGGTCTATGATTTCGATGCTGGCTTCCGCGGTATTGCGTAATGCATACGCCATGGCCAGTGCAAGTTCGCAACCGGCAACCCCACCACCAATAATGGCAAGCTGCGGGCGTTTGTGGCCTTGCTGCACATCCTTCATAAACTGATGCCAGCTTTGCGCGAAATGATCGAGTGGCTTGGCAGCAATGCCAAACTCGGCAAAGCCCTCAATATTTTTAAGCCCGGTGGTAATGCCAATATCAATAGAGGCGATGTCATAGCTAAGGGTGCCACCGATGCTTAAGCCGACAGTTTGTTGCTCAAGGTCGATATCGCTCGCCGCTGCCTGTATGAACTTTGCGCCAGACTCTTTAGCCAGCGCTTCGATGTTCAGCTGTAAATCTGTCAGCGCATAGTGACCGGCGACAAAGCCGGGCAGCATGCCCGAATAGGCAGCGCGCTTGCCGGGGTTGATGACCGAAACCTGAACGTCTTTTATAGGTGCCTTAGCCCACTGCTTCAGCAGCAGTGCATGAGTGTGGCCACCGCCAATTAATACCAGGTGCTTTTTTGCGCCCATAGTGTCCAGCCTTAATGAGTAAAGAAATCGATAGTATACGTATTTGTGTGAAAGCCAAAAAAACACTCAGGCAAACCAGGGTATGCCGAGTAGATTTATTCATGGCCGCGATATAGATGACGCCGGCCGTGAGAAGTTCCACCTGTTCAGGCGTTGCTTACCGAACCTTTATACCCTGTATACCTGGGCCTGGCTGTTGGCTTAAATGAAAACGAATTAAACATATGATTAATCGGTCTATTAATGGTGTTCGATATTCCCTTTGGATATCTTAAGCTATCGCCAAAATCTGGGGCCGATCTTAAAACTGCGCCCCATACATGCTTCAGAGAGATACTCATATGCAATCCAAGTTTATTAAAACCGTTTTTGCTGGTGTTTTGGCGATCAGCAGTTCAATTCAGGCGCAGGCCGAAGACCAAACCATTTTAAATGCCTCGTACGATATTGCCCGCGAGTTGTTCGCCAGCTACAACCCAATTTTTGCTGAGCATTGGCAGGAAAAAACCGGTAAGACGATTGAGATTAAACAGTCTCATGCTGGTTCTTCTTCACAGGCGCGTTCCATTTTGCAGGGCATGCCGGTGGATGTTGTAACCTTTAACCAGGTTACCGATGTACAAATTCTGCACGATCGCGGCAACCTGATTCCGGCCGACTGGAAGGCGCAGCTGCCAAACGACAGCTCGCCGTATTATTCAACCACGGCCTTCCTGGTGCGTAAGGGTAACCCTAAACAAATTCAGGATTGGGGTGATCTGGCAAAAGACGATGTTGCGCTGGTATTCCCGAACCCGAAAACATCCGGTAACGGCCGTTACACCTACCTGGCTGCACTGGGCTATGCGCAAAAAGCCTTCGGCAAAGAAAGCACCAGCGAGCAGGATGCCTTCCTCAAGCAATTCCTCGATAACGTAGCGGTATTCGATACCGGCGGCCGCGGTGCAACGACCTCCTTCGTGGAGCGGGGTATCGGCGATGTGCTGATTACCTTTGAATCGGAGGTGAACAACATTCGTCAGCAGTACGGTGTAGATGAGTACGAAGTGGTGGTTCCTAAAACGTCCATCCTGGCGGAATTTCCAGTGGCCGTGGTTGAAAGGAACGCCAAAAAGAACGGCTCACTGGAGGTTTCTACCGAGTACCTGAATTACCTTTACAGTGAAAAAGCCCAGCGCCTGCTGGCCGGCTTTAACTACCGCGTTCATAACGAAGCGGTGAAAGCTGAATTTGCTGAAAAATTCCCAGCGGTGGATCTGCTAACCGTCGAGCAAATTATCGGTAGCTGGGATTCAGCCATGACCGAGCTGTTTGCCAGCGGTGCAAAACTGGATCAGCTGCAGCGTCGCTAAACCCGTAATACCTGGAATCGCTGAATGGCCCGCAAGCTGTTCGGCGATTTGTTGTGAGTAACCATTTAAGAGCATTCAGATGAGCGCTATTTCTTTGAACCGGCATAAACGGGTATTGCCCGGGTTCGGCATCAGCCTGGGGGTTTCCCTGTTTTTTGTCAGCCTGGTGTTGCTGTTGCCGGTAACCGGCCTGGTGATGCAAACCAAGGGTTTAACCTGGTCGCAGTATTGGTTTGTCATCAGTGACCCGCGCCTGGTTGCCAGCTATAAAATTACCCTCTATTCGGCACTCGTTGCCTCGCTGTTCAATGCGGTGTTTGGCTTGTTGCTGGCCTGGGTTTTGGTTCGCTACAGCTTCCCCGGCAAGCGTATTCTGGATGCACTGGTCGACCTGCCCTTTGCGCTGCCGACGGCTGTGGCCGGCATTACGCTGGCGACGCTTTATTCAAGCAGCGGCTGGCTGGGCAGCCTGCTTGAGCAGGTGGGCATCAAGGTGGCTTACACGCCGCTGGGTATTATTGTGGCCATGGCGTTCACCAGTATTCCGTTTGTTGTGCGTACTGTGCAACCGGTGCTGGAAGAGCTTTCCAGCGAAGAGGAAGAGGCGGCAATAACCCTGGGTGCCAGCGATGCTGCAATTTTTTTGCGCGTTATTTTTCCTGCCATCCTGCCGGCGTTGATTACCGGTGCCGCGCTTTCTTTTACCCGCAGCCTGGGTGAGTTTGGTGCAGTTATTTTTATTGCCGGCAACATGCCTTACGTTAGCGAAATAACCTCGCTGATGATCTTTGTACGCCTGCAGGAATTCGATTTTGCCGGTGCCAGCGCGGTGGCCTCGGTGGTACTGATGGCCTCACTGATACTGCTGTTGCTGATTAACCTTTGGCAAGGGCGCTACCTGCGCCGCATTCACGGACATTAACGGGAGTGACTATGAAACAGCATCAACCCGGGCGTGTTGGCGACAGCCCTCTGGTAAAATGGACGTTAATTTCACTGGCACTGTTCGTGGTATTTATTATGTTGGTGGTGCCGCTGATCAGTATTTTTCAGCAGGCGTTTTCCGCCGGCGCTGGCGCCTACCTGCGCAACCTTTCCGACGCCGATACACTGCATGCCATTGGCCTCACGGTTTTTGTCAGCCTGCTGACGGTACCGGTCAATCTGGTGTTTGGTGTCATGCTGGCGTGGGCCGTGACCCGCTTTGAATTCCCCGGCCGGAAGTTACTGGTCACGCTTATTGATATTCCCTTTGCTGTGTCTCCGGTGGTCGCCGGCCTGTTGTACTTATTGCTCTATGGAAACTCCGGTTGGCTGGGTAGCTTTTTGTACCAATACGATCTGCAAATAATGTTCGCCTGGCCGGGTATCGTTCTGGTTACGCTGTTTGTTACCAGCCCGTTTGTAGCGCGCGAACTGATCCCGCTCATGCAGCAGCAGGGTCATTCCGATGAAGAGGCCGCGGTCATTTTAGGTGCCTCCTGGTGGCAGCTGTTTCGCCGTGTGACCTTACCGAATATTAAATGGGCGCTGATTTACGGTGTCATCCTTACCAATGCCCGTGCGGTGGGTGAGTTCGGTGCAGTTGCGGTTGTTTCCGGAAATATCCGTGGTGAAACCAATACCTTGCCGCTGCAGGTGCAAGCGTTGTATCAAGACTATCAGGCAGAAGCAGCCTTCGCCTGTGCCTCGGTTCTGGCGGCCATTGCACTGATCACCCTCATTGTTAAAGCCTATGTTGAATGGCGACAGGAACAGAGCCTGCAAGTCTCGGTAAGCGAAACGGATTAATAGAACTATGAGTATTCGAATAGAAAACATTGCTAAAGTATTTGGCGGCTTTCAGGCGCTGTCTCCGCTCAACCTGGAAGTAGAAAAGGGCGAGATGATCGGCCTGCTCGGGCCATCCGGCTCCGGTAAAACTACCCTGTTGCGTATCATTGCCGGGCTGGAAGGCGCAGATGCCGGGCGAATTTATTTTCACGACCGCGATGTGACCCATGTGCATGCACGCGATCGCCGCGTGGGCTTTGTTTTTCAGAACTACGCCCTGTTCCGCCACATGACCGTGGCAGAAAACGTTGCCTTCGGCTTGGATGTGCTGGATAAAAAGCAACGGCCAAACCGGCAGGAAATAAAAGCCCGGGTGGCGCAGCTGTTAGAAACCGTGCAGCTGTCTCACCTGGCTAAGCGCTACCCGCAGCAGCTTTCTGGCGGGCAAAAACAGCGCATTGCACTGGCACGTGCGTTGGCCACCAAGCCGGAAGTATTGTTACTGGATGAACCCTTCGGCGCGCTCGATGCCAAGGTGCGCAAAGAACTGCGCAGGTGGCTACGAAGCCTGCACGATGAGTTGGGCTTCACCAGTATTTTTGTGACCCACGATCAGGATGAAGCACTGGAACTTTCAGACCGTGTCGTGGTGATGAGCAATGGCAAGATAGAGCAGGTAGATGACCCGGTTCAGCTCTACGCAAAACCGGCTAGCCAGTTCGTGTTCGATTTTCTTGGCAATGTAAACGTGCTGGATGTTAACTACAGCGCCGGGAAGTGGACCAACGGCGAGGCTTTTTTAACACCACCGCACGAAGACTCCCCTACGCAGAACGGTAAACTGTTTATTCGCAGTCATGAACTTTCTTTATCGGCACTGAAAAACAACACAGCATCGTTACCGGTAGATATTATTTCCATTAATCCGGTGGGGTCGGATGTCAGGGTAGATGTGCAACCGGTTGGTTGGGGCGATGGAAAAATATGGGAGTGTAAACTCAGTCACAGCGAACTGCGCCATTTAGCGCTGGAACGTGGCGCACGGGTATACGCTGCCCCAAGGGTGGCTTACTTCTTTGCTGAAGGTAATTCGGCTGACCCGGTGGTAATTCACTGGCCGTTCATTAAAGAGCAAGCGTTGGATTTTACGATATAGTCGTGCTGTCGCACGTTACTTATGCTTTGCCTGGAGTAAAGCAATAGCCTGTTCATGGGCGAGTCTGGCCGGTATTCAGCCGCAGGTGCAAGCCGGCCTGCCTTTATCTATCAAAATTGAATTGTTGATCCCGTTCTAAAGTTGAGCGTGAACTCACGCAGCCTGTTCATAAATAAACGCCTCTAAGTGTGAAATAACCAATAAATAACGAAATTTTCTGTACGGAATGTGCAGGTTTTGTTGTTTTATAAATCACAAGCAGATTCAAAGCGGTTTCCCCAATTGCTTAAAACTCCATTGCAAATTCAGAGCGTAATCAAACATGAGCAGCAGAACATATTTGAAAAACGGCTTAGCTATGGCCGTAGCTGTAGTAGCGTCTTCATGGGTACACGCCTCACCTAATTATGGTGAGGTGTTACAAAAATCCATTTACTTTTATGAAGCACAGCAAAGTGGCCCATTACCAGATTGGAACCGCGTAGAGTGGCGTGGCGATAGTGGCCTGGATGATGGTTCAGACGTTGGTTACGATTTAACCGGCGGCTGGTACGATGCTGGTGACCATGTAAAGTTTGGCCTGCCGATGGCAGCCTCGGCCACCATGCTGGCGTTGAGTGTTGTGGAATACCCTGAAGCCTATGAGGGTACTGGCCAGTTAGAGCATATTAAAAATAATTTGAGTTTCGTTGCCGATTATTTTGTTAAAGCCCATTCCGATACCAACGAGTTATATGGGCAGGTAGGTAATGGTGGTTACGATCATGCCTGGTGGGGCTCTGCTGAAGTTATGACTATGGATCGCCCGGCATATAAAATTGATGCCGATAACCCAGGTTCCGATTTAGCCGGTGAAACAGCCGCAGCCCTGGCTGCAATTTCCATGGTGTTTGCTGATGATGACCCGGACTATGCCGCCGAGCTGCTCAGCCATGCAAAAGAACTGTATGCCTTCGCTGATAATTATCGCGGCGTATATTCAGACGCCATTACCGATGCTGCCAGTTATTACAATTCATGGAGTGGCTACAACGATGAAATCGTTTGGGGTGCTATCTGGTTGTATCGTGCCACCGGGGATGAAACCTATCTGGAAAAAGCCATTGCAGAATACGATAACCTGGGTACCAGCGGTCAGGGTTCTACCGTAAAAGCCTATGCCTGGACGCAAGCCTGGGACGATAAAAGCTATGGCTCCTATTTGTTGTTGGCTAAAGCAACAAGAGGTACAGACTATTACGATGCCAAATACGAAGACGATACCGAGCGTTGGCTGGATTACTGGACAGACGGCTATAACGGCGCACAAGTCAACTACACCAGTGGCGGTTTGGCCTACTTAGATGTTTGGGGTGCAGCGCGTTACTCCGCAAATACCGCTTTTATGGCCTTGGTGTATGCCGATTACTTGGATGAAAACAGCGAAGAAGCCAGTAAAGCCGATACCTACTACAACTTTGCGGTATCGCAAATGGAATACTTGCTTGGCGACAACCCGAAAGGTATTTCCTATCAGATAGGTTATTCCGATTACTACCCGGTTAAGCCTCATCACCGTACTGCCCATGGCGCCTGGGCGAACAGCATTTCATCTAACCCGACTGATAACCGACACATTCTTGTTGGCGCACTGGTGGGTGGCCCAGACTCTAATGATGATTACGAAGATGACCGCAGCGATTATTACCTGAACGAAGTCACGACTGACTACAACGCAGGCTTTACCGGTGCCGCTGCGCGTTTGTGGCTGGATTACGGTGGCGAGCCAATAGCAGATTCAAACTTCCCAGAGCCAGAGCAGCGCGATGACGAGCTATACGTGGAAGCAAAGGTTAATTCAACGGGTGATCAATATTTAGAAATTGCCTCGGTAACCTATAACCACACCGCCTGGCCAGCGCGCGCAACCGATAACCTGAAGTTCCGCTACTTTATGGATTTATCAGAAGAGTTTGATCTTGGTTATAGTGCAGACGACATCACTATAGAAAGTGGATATGCGCAATCTTCGCAAACCACCATTAGCGGGCCAATTTTATGGAGCGGCAACATCTACTATGTTGAAGTTAACTTTGACGGTGTAGAAATTACCCCAATCAGCGCAACCGATTCTAAATCAGAAGTGCAGTTCAGAATGCGCTTACCTTACAGTGCGAGCGGATCGTGGGTATACAGTACAGACCCAAGCTGGAACAGCGATTTTGCAAATGGCTACACTAACGCGACCTCGTTTGCACTTTACGAAGGCGACGAGCTTGTTTGGGGGGAAGAGCCAAGTGTCAGCTGTGATGCCGGCAGTAATTGCGCGCCCACTGCAAACGATGTAACGGCTGAAACGGGCTACGCAACATCCGTTAGCATCAACCTTAGTGCAACAGATAGTGATGGCAGCATCGCTTACTATGAGGTAGCCAGCTCGCCCGTTAACGGCACCGTGAATATTTCCGGCTCTGCCGCAACATACATACCCGATGATAACTTCTACGGTGAAGACAGCTTTACCTATACGGCCATCGATAATGAAGGTTCTGTGTCAGCGCCTGCTACCGTTTCAGTAACGGTTGCCGAACCGCTGGTGCCCTCCATATCTATCTCTGGTTTGGAAGATTACGATGAAGTTGAAGCATCTTCATACCTGGCTATAGCTGTGAGCTATGAAAACGCTGAAGGCGCTAATGTCTATATGGATGGAGCGCTTCAGGAAACGCTCAGCGCAGAAGGCACTGCATATGTAACAATGCCGGAAGAGCCAACAACCGTAACCATACTGGTCATAGCCATTGACGAAAATGGTTACGAAGTGGCTGCTGAAGACAGCGTAATTCTTACCGTGGTTGAATCAGAAGAAGAGACTACGGATGAAGATACTTCAACAGGTTCTGACGATAGCAGCACCGAAACCTCGACAAATGAAGACAGTAGTAACTCGCTTGCGGGTGGTAGTTTAGGCTGGTTGACGTTATTCATGCTGCCGGTACTGATCGCTGGCCGTAACAGAAAAACTAAATAGTAACGCTTGTTGCTGTTTTAACTACGCATCTAAGGGCAGGTTTACCTGCCTTTATTTTTTGGTTCAAAATACAGTGAGCGCTGATACATCAATAGCTCCGCGCATGGTTAGCGAAACGTCTTTAAGCTGGCTCAGATCTTATTCGCTTTCCGGGTCCTGTACGCCCTCGGCATCATCCTCAACAGGTTTCGGTGTTCTCTGCTGAGCAACCGCAATAATCTCAACATAGAACTCGGTTACCGCCTGAGCATGAACTTCATCAATTTTCTTGTTGATCTCAGCAAGGTGAACGCTTTCTGCATTGGCTTCTGTTGAGCCGAATTTACAGTCAAACCCCCAAAAGTCAGCATCGGCCGGCAGAGCCTTACCGCGTTCGCGCTTCAGGTATTTTTTAATTTCATACTTAACGGCTTCCACACGCCTATCGGTGTTCATTTTAGGGTGGATCAGAGTGAAGGTCTTTTTCATGAGGCTCCTGAGAGGCGTTGGTTTTTAAAAGTGGCTGCAGTATAGGGCACCGGCTTAGCAGAGCAAGCGCTGTGCGTTACAATTGCCAGCTTACTGCTTACCCCATTGACGAGACATGGAATCCAGAACCAGCCGGCTCGACCGCTTCATCAGCCAGAATAGCGAGTTTTCACGCTCAGAAACGCGCCTGCTGATCGCGCAAAAACGCATCCTGCTTAACGGCCAGGCTGCACATTCTGTGCAGCAAAAGGTCAGCCAATTCACCCACATAATGCTGGATGGCGCGTGCCTGAACGATAAACAACCGGTTTATATCCGCCTGCACAAACCGAAGGGCGTTGTTAGTGCCACCAAAGATACCCAGCACACAACCGTGCTCGACCTTATCGACCACCCGCAAAAGAGCGAGCTTCACATAGCCGGCCGGCTTGACCGGAACACCACGGGGCTGGTTTTGCTCACCAACGATGGAGCCTGGTCACGCAAAATAAGCCTGCCGGAAACCAAACTGAGCAAAACCTACGAAGTGACGGTCTCGAAGCCTATCACCTGCGAATATGCAGAAGCTTTTCGCAAGGGCATTTATTTTCAGTACGAGGGCATAACCACCCAGCCCGCGCAATTGGTTATTACCTCCGATTACACAGCACGGCTCACCCTGGTTGAAGGCAAATACCATCAGGTTAAGCGGATGTTTGGCTATTTTGATAACGAGGTGTTGGCGCTGCATCGAACTTCGGTTGGGGAGTATACGCTGGTTGGGTTGGCTGAAGGGGAGAGCTCAGTATTAACTTCTGAGGAAGTTCGTCACTATCAACCTGGCCTTAAATATACCGTTTAACCTCAGCAATATTGCTAACCACGATTTGTTGAGCCTCGGGTTGAGCTTCAAGCTTTGTGTGGTCAATTCCGTAGGCTTTCAATATGTAACGCACCATGGCCGCCCTGCAGTGAATTTTGAGCACTTTTCTTGTCATGTTGTAATCGGCTGCGATGATTTTTTGCTGTTCGGTGGTTAGCCGAGTGTCTGGTTTTATCTTTAAATCAACAAAATGATTCCAGTCTCTATCCTTATCAACTGTATTCTCTGTCTCATCCATAATGCCAGATTCGTTCCGAAATCTGCTAAGAACAAAATCTCGAAACTCCCGATTTTTTTCACAATAGGCTCTTACATGCCATCGGACAGGCGTGCACACCAGTGTATGTGGCGCAATGACGCGTACTTCAGGCGTAGGTGATGCTAGCGAAGAATATTCAATTTCTACACGACGCTTTTCTCGTATTGCCTGAAGTACTGGTCTGAGAATTTCAGGCTTAATGGTACGAGGAGCTATTGCCAGGATCTCTGAATGGGCAAAGGCTAAATCTAACCCCCTGTAAGTTTCTGAAAGGTCTTTGCTGCGGCTCATTACATGCAGATATTCATCTGCGGTGCCGGTGGTTACAACAGGCTTAAAATGAGGCGCAGGCTTATAGCCCTTCAGATGCGCATCGTAGATCAGGTTGCCCGGAGCAACCTCGCGGTTATAGTTATTTATATCTTTAGAAGCTTGCTGCCTGCCCATTCCAAAGCTATTGCATAAATGGTTAGTTGTTAGCCTGCCTTCCCATAGCGCAACAATTTCTATTAGCCGGTAGCGAGAGAGCAAATCCCAACGCATTGGCCATGCAGTTTGGTCGTTCATTTCAATTCCTTTTTCATTGTTCGGCCAGTCATGAACCCTGGATAGATAGTCATGTCGATTATTCAGGCAGATTATTCAAAACGTGCCTGATAATGCGACATGTACATGTCGCCAGTATAGACAGGTTGGTCATTTTTCACTGAAATAACCCCAGGAATAGCAGTAGGGCAGGGATGCCAAATTTAACCCATCAAGGCAATTGTAAAGACGGTAATTTAACGTTTTGATAGTAGATTTTCAAATTGACAAGCCTTTTATGCGGAGATAGCTTTGTGCAGTTAGTGTGAACTGGCGCACATGGAGGGAAGGGTATATGGATAACCTGAATTTCAAACACTTAAAGCAAAAGCACCGTATCGGGCGTGATGGCCTCATCAACAACCAGGTGCTTCAGATCACTGGCACCATGATGGCCGATTGTGGCGAGAGTTTGGACAGCGCTCGTTGTAAGGTGCGGGGTGATTTATGAGTGGCGCTGAAAGCACAATTCCGGCCTATATGAAGTATTGGGGGAAAGCTAAGAAAGAGCCCGATGGCGAAGGTGCAGATTACCATTTGTTGCCCTATCACTGTTTGGATGTTGCGGCGGTGGCGGATGTTTGGCTAAAAGCCTCACCGTCTTTACTTAAAAAGATTACCGGTCAGTTAGGCGTTGAAACTGAAATTGCCCGTCAATTCATGCTTTTCTTCATACTGCTTCATGATTTAGGAAAGTTTGATACGCGATTTCAGCACTTTCGTGCGGATATTCACCAATCTCTTCAGGGAGGTGATTGGTGGTTTGAAGAAGATCCAAGTTATTACTCCCATGGTTCTTGCGGCTATAAACAGTTTTGTGAAGAGTTTGAACCCAATGCGGCGATGAAGGCCGTCGCTGGCCACCATGGTTTTGTTGACGTTTCATTTGATTACTATGAACCCGAAGCAGATGATGAGCTAATCGAACTAGACGTTCAGGCCAGAAAGGAGTGGGTTCAGTTTTGCTTGGATTTTTGTCAGCTGGATGAAATCCCAAAAATAGGGGAGGTTCCTCTTCTGGCGGGGTTGTGCAGCGTATCCGATTGGATAGGTTCATCAATTACCAACTTTACGATTGACCAATCACTAGACCTAACCGACTACTATCAGCGAGCACTGCCTCGTGCCGCAGAGGCTTTAAAAGACTCAGGAATGATTGAGTCGATACAAGGGTCGGGTTTTGGGTTTTTATTTCCCGAATATCATCCCAGAGGTATTCAGTGTCTACTTGCGGATTTGCCCCTGGACGCAGGATTGACCATTGTCGAGGCGGATACCGGAGCGGGAAAAACAGAGTTTGCTCTCGCTTACGCATCTTCATTAATTCAAGCTGGTTTGGCAGACGGAATCGTGTTTGGTTTGCCGACACAAGCGACTGCAAATGGCCTGTTTGACCGAATAGGTTCGGCCGCCAATATTTTGTTTCCTGATGCCCAGGCAACACTTGCGCATGGTAAATCACACTATTTAGTTGCTGATGAAAGTGGCTTTTTACATCAGTCTAAAAAGAGGGCCTTTCTTGGCTCCGTTTCTGTAGCCACGATTGACCAGATATTGATGGGCGTACTTGGAATTAAACACCAGTTTGTTCGTTCCTTCGGTACCCGGAAGTCAGTACTGATTCTGGATGAAATTCATAGTTTTGATCCTTATATGATGGCCTTGATTGAGCAAGTCTTGAAAGGCCAACATGAAGCCTATTCAAGTGTCATTCTACTTTCAGCAACCTTACCTAATCAGATAAAACAGCAGCTTTTGGGTTGCTATCAGGGAGTATCTGAGTCGCAGGACTACCCATTAGTGAGTCACACGGATCTGTCCGGTAAAACTAATGAGTATTCTTTATCTGGTTTAAATAGCCCCAACACTAAGAAAACTGTTAATACTGAACTATGGCGCAGCAATGATTGTTTGCCAGATAGTGAACAGCTCCAAGAAATTTATAACTGGGTACAGCAAGGCGCAATGGTGGGTGTGATCTGCAACACAGTAGCCGATGCGCAACGTTTGTATCGCCAGGTATCCTTAAGTTGTGTTGAGTTTCCTGTTGATTTATTTCATGCCCGCTATACCGCTGCAGATAGAGTACGAATCGAAAATCAGGTGTTGACGAACTATGGTAAGAACGCAACACGCCAAGGCCGCTTGCTTATCTCAACACAGGTTGTTGAGCAATCTTTGGATTTAGACTTTGATATTCTGATCAGCCAGATCGCGCCAATAGAGTACTTAATGCAACGAATGGGGCGGTTATGGCGACATGACCGCGATGGTACTGAACTGTGCCCGCGTTCCGATGCTGTTGATAAACCGCTTTTTATAACTTTAATTCCTACCGCTGAAATTAAGCCGAACCAGGGCCCTGATAGTCTAAAGAAACACTATGGTGGCAGTGGCTTCGTCTACCAGAGCATACGTTGGTTGTATCGAACAGAGCAATACCTGTATGAGAACTCGGAGCTCGCATTTCCGGACTGTTATCGTAGCGCTATTAAGTATGTTCACGGGCTTGAACCCCATGTCGGAGAACCAAAAGCGCTGACTCAGTTATCAGAAGCCTTTGAGCTAAAGGGGGAGGGTAGCCATTACACCGCCCGCCAGATCAGTGCTATGCAATCAAAACCCTTAAATGATGTTGACCCGCGTTGTGCGCTGTTAACACGTGAAGGGGAAATGAGTGTGTCAGTTGTTCTTTTCAATAAAAAAGGTGGTTTGTGGCATGGCGGTAATTTTGCCGAGCAGGCAGATAGGGAGCGAAGCTTGATCTCTTTAGCGCCTAAACATGCTAAAGGTAAAAAATGCGCAGAATATTACTGCTATATAGCCGTGATTGGTGAGGATATCCAATACAACGAGATGGGCTTCATTCGTGAAGATTTGTCTGAAGAACTTAAGGTAGGGAGGTAATTTATGTATTTGTCCAAGGTTGTGGTGAACCACCATGACACCTATGAACAACACCAGGCTATCTGGAAGCTGTTCCCAGGTACACCAGAGAGAAAAAGGGATCATTTGTTTCGTGTCGAGGAGCAAAGCCAAAATAGTTGTAAGCTGCTGTTGCAATCGTCGACTCAACCCGCCTCTTGCGATGAAGCTGAAGTGCTAATAACTAAAGAGTTTAACCCTCAGCTATCAGAAGGAAGTTTCTACAAATTTAAGCTGGTTGCATATCCGACAAAATGCCTGAGTGCCGGGAAAAAGGTGGTAGAAATAAAAGAAGCTGATGCTCAAGTAGAGTGGTTGCAGCGAAAGCTTGAAGGCGCAAATGTACAGGTGACTGCAATGGATAGCTTTCTGGTTAGTAGCAAAAAAACATACAACAGCCGATACGTTTGCTTTGAAGGCATTATTCAGGTTTTAAATACGCAGCTCATAGAAAAAGCATTGGTGATGGGAATTGGCCGTAAGAAACATGCGGGCGCAGGCCTGCTTTCGTTGGCCAGAATGTCTTAAAGGAGCACTCATGTACAACAATATTTATAACGCGATACAGATTTTATCAAAAGGTGATGTGGCAGATTTGAAGCGCCGTAGCTTAGCCTCTATTGCCGATGCGCCTGCTTACTTCCGAATTTTAGCTTACAGTAAATCGCCAGACAGTAAGCAAACACAAAGAATTATTTTCCTGCTTCTCCATACGAAACTCGCTGATGGAGAGGATGGGTTATCTGTAGCGCAAGCATTAATTAATGCCGGTGTTAAAGAAGGCCAGATTATTCAGCTGGTTCGCAGTGGCGACAACGGTATTGATTATCTGAAACGTCAGCTGGTGCGCTGTAAAGATGTCAGCCAGGTCAGCTTGGGTAAGTTGGCGCAGTACTGGGGTGAAAATGCCAGAAGGCAGCTTCTAAAAGAATTTATTCTTGCAAATACTGAAAAATTTGAAACTGAATCTAACTGATTATAAAGGAATTTATCATGACTACTTTTATCAATATCCATACGCTAATTTCTCACCCTTCCTCCATGATGAATCGTGATGATTCAGGCCTTCAGAAAACAGCGGTTTTCGGCGGTACTGTTCGTAGCCGTATATCGAGCCAGTGTTTGAAACGCTCAATACGGCAGAGCGATATTTACAGCAATGCTGTTCAGGAAAAGTCCATTCGTACCAATAAATTTGATGAGTTGTTAAACCTATGCATTAAGGAAATGCCAGACTTAGAGCCAAAGCTAATTGAAGATGTGCTTCTCAATATGGGCTCAAAAGTTAAGAAAGAGAAAGATAAAGAGACTGGTGAAACTCACCGCTACTTCGATGCAGTTCAGCCCTATGCATTAGGCGCCATTCGTGAGGCGATTAACATGGTTGAAGCCGGCACGGATTTAAAAGAACTAAAGAAAACGGTTCATATCCCAACATATGATGTTGCGCTATCGGGTCGAATGGATGCCAGCTGCCCAGACAGAAACGTTGAAGCCGCGATGAGTGTTGCCCACTCTATTACTACCCACACTGCCGATATCGAAGTTGATTGGTTCACAGCCTGTGATGACCTGGCAGAACAGGGTTCAGGCCATATTGGAACAACGGAGTTTAGCTCCGGTGTTTTCTATCGTTATGCTTCGATCAACATTGATTTACTGGCGAACAACGTTAAGGCAACCGTTAGCGATGTAATGCCGATCGTTCAAACGATTATCCGATGCTTTGCGCAGGTCGCACCAACAGCAAAACAGAAAGTATTTGCTGCTCACAACCAGGCAGATTTTGTGATGGCCACTAAATCAGATCAGCCACTCTCTCTGGCGAATGCTTTTCGTAAGCCGATTGAAAACACAGGGGAGGTTATGGAAGGCTCGATTACAGCACTGGTTAAACATTATGAAAAGTTGAAAGATGCTTATGAAATAGAGTCTGAGGCTATTGCACTGGACCTTACCGGAAGTGCCCAGAATGAGCAGATTACCTGGGTGAGTAAAATCAGTGACATCAAGTTTTAAGGAGGTTTTATGCAAACCTCTACGTTAATTTTAAGGACTGAAGGTATGTCTGCTTACGGGTTGCAAACCTTTGATGTCCATCGCCGTGTTAATCATTTCCCAACCCGTTCTGCTGTCATGGGGCTTATTGGGGCTGCGATGGGGATTACCCGTGATAGGCACCGAGAATTGTTTGAATTGTCTGAGCAACTGGATATCGCGGTACAGGTGAATCAATGTGGCGAGAAAATTGTGGATTACCATACGGTTCAGAATTTTCGCAGCCCAATGGGTAAAATCCAATCCGGTACAAAGCCAACTTATCGTGAGTATTGGTGTGACAGCGAGCATACCTTTGCGATCTGTGCTGGTGAGGAGCTCGTTTCTATGCTCGCTGAGCGAGTCAAGAAGCCTGAGTTTACGCCATTTCAGGGGCGTAAGTCGTGCCCGTTGAGCCGACCTTTGTTTGAGTGTTTGAGTCAAGTTGGTAACCCTGCTAATGCCCTGAAAGCTCTTGATTTTGGCGGCCAGATATTCAGTGATGTTGCTGGTGAGAATCAGGTTGCAACATTGCAGGTTAGGGATAGAACAACCTCTGAGCCCAGAAAGTACGGGATGCGCACAGTTTACGTATGTGCAAAGCCACAGAGGCCAGCTAAAAATGGGGGTGAGAATGAATCTGCTCAAGGATGATTTCATATCAACGAATCAAGGCAAGGTCTCATTGAGAACATTGCTGACATCAGAGATTGACTACCAACTGCAGTACTACTTTGATGAGGTGCAGCTTGCCATGTTGCAGATGCTGAGCTCGTTGGCGACTGTGGTTTTGCAACCTACAGCGGTAGAGCTTAGAGACTATATTGCTAATGGCCTGACCGAAGATGTATACGATTCCAAGCTCTCTGATGTGTGCTCAGAATGGTTTGATTCGGAATGCTTCATGCGTTCTAAGCCACCAGCAAATGCAAAGAATCCAGTAGCCCCAATCACCAAATTGTTATCAGGCATAGAGTGTGGCACATCGCCGAATGCTATTGGCCTGTTCTCCGAAGTGAAGCGTGCGGAAACGATTTGCCCGGATTGTACACATGTGCTGAATTACAATTTGCATATGAACATAAAAGGTGAGTGCTTTGGTCCGACGGGTGCGACCGGGATTCGTGGTGGCGGTGCGATTAGTACGTTGGTGTCCGGTGCCAAACTGCGGCAGACAGTTATGAACAACGTTATAGCCGTAGACCTTTTCCAGAAATACTCTCAATTGGATACCGATGCTGAGTTAAAACCAATGTGGGTCACTCCATTACAAGGGGAAGTGTATCAGGCTCAAAAGATAGGGTTGGTGCGAGGGTTGTTCGCTCTTGCTTACCATATTGACTTTCCTGTTGAAGAGCGCGCTTGTCAGTGCGACGTTTGCGGCCATTCATCAGAGCAATCTGTAACCACCTTTATCCGGGAAAAATACAAAGGCTCTTACGGTTCTACTAAAACCGGGAGAGATGCCGGTGCAGGGTGGTGGCCGCATCCGTTCACCCCAAGCTCAATTCGAGAAGATGGGATATATGCAGTTTGCGCTCGTGATCAAAATTGGCACTCCTGGCAGGATTTAAGCAGCTATATCGTTGGTAAAGAGTCTGCCAGAGCGACTTTCGCACCGGCATACATTGTTCACCAATTTCAGGAGTTATCCAGTGCACGTGCCAACCTTTTAGTTGGTGGCAATATCGCTGACCAAGGGTCAGTAGTTGGCCGTGTATATGACCTTTATTCAATGCCGTCCACGCTGAGTAGACAGCTTACTAAGGTTACACAGGTTGTAGACATGGGGCTGGATTCTAAAGAGCGGCTTTCTCAGGCTCTGAATAAGATGTTTGGTATAGGCTATGACAAGAATTTTGTTACTGGGATTAAAGACCAGGCGATGAACCGCTACATATCGAATGCCCAGCAGGTCATACAAAGTATTTTACTTGATGTTGATCGCAAGGAGGCCAGTCAGCTCAGGAAAGATGCTGTTCAAGAGCTACAAAGGGAAGCCCGAAGAATCTATTCTAGTGTACAGCGTAAATATCAACATGATATGCCTTTGTTTAAAGCTCTGGTTAAAGGCGAGTACTTTCTGAATCGACAATAAAATTGGCATCAAGGAAGAACCATGAAACCCAAACTACAAGTGTTAGATCAAACCATCTCAACGACTACCAAGGATGGTATTGAGTATATTTGCATTACTGATATCGCTAAATATAAACACAGTACACGATCAGATGATCTTATCCGAAACTGGTTGCGTAACCGCAACACCATTGAATTTTTAGGTATATGGGAGCAACTGAATAACCCAAGTTTTAAACCCGTCGAATTCGACGGGTTTAAAAAAGAAGCCGGCCTTAACAGCTTTACCCTGACCCCAAAGCAGTGGATCACATCCACCGGTGCAATCGGCCTGATCTCCAAAGCAGGCCGCTACGGCGGCACCTATGCCCAAAAAGACATCGCCTTTGAATTCGCCAGCTGGATCTCCGTGGAGTTCAAGCTGTACCTCATCAAAGAGTTTCAGCGCCTTAAGGAACAGGAGTTTGAACAGCTCGGCTGGGATATCCGCCGAAACCTCGCCAAGGTGAACTACCTGATCCATACCGATGCCATTAAGGAGCATCTGATACCGGACGCACTCACTAGCCAACAGATCGCATTTGTCTATGCCAGCGAGGCCGACCTGCTCAACGTCGCCCTGTTCGGTGTGACTGCCAAACAGTGGCGCGATGCCAACCCCGGCCTGACTGGCAATATGAGGGACCACGCTAATGTTCATCAGTTGGTGTGCCTTGCCAATTTGGAATCGATGAACGCCCATTTTATTCAGCAGGGTATCAGCCAGTCTGAACGCATCGTCAAACTCAATGAGTTGGCGATCCAGCAAATGAAAGTGTTGGTTGCCGCAAACAGTAGCCAACTATTGCCCGGTGAAGGTGACTGATGTCGTTCATTCCACTAAAGCCCATCCCGCTGAAAGACCGCAACTCAATGGTGTTCGTTGGCATGGGGCGTATTGATGTCCGTGACGGTGCGTTTTGTGTTGTAGACGAAGTCAACGGTGAGCGAATGCTTATCCCAGTGGGTTCGGTTGCCTGCATCATGTTAGAGCCGGGAACGCGCGTCTCTCATGCTGCTATTAAACTGGCCGCACAGGTTGGCACCCTGTTAATTTGGGTGGGTGAAGCCGGTGTGCGCCTCTATGCCTCTGGTCAACCCGGAGGTGCGCGCTCCGATAAGTTGTTGTATCAGGCGCAGCTGGCATTGGATGAATCTTTGCGCCTTAAAGTGGTTCGCAAGATGTTTGAACTTCGCTTTGGCGAGCCTGCACCCGAGCGGCGAAGTGTCGATCAGTTACGCGGCATCGAAGGCGCAAGGGTGCGCAAAACCTATCAACTTCTGGCCAAACAATATGGTGTTGACTGGAACGGCCGAAAGTACGATCCAAAAGACTGGGAGAAGGGCGACGTCGTCAATCAATGCATCAGCGCGGCAACATCTTGTTTGTATGGCATTACCGAAGCCGCTGTATTGGCAGCAGGCTATGCGCCTGCGATCGGGTTTATCCATTCCGGTAAACCACTCTCATTTGTTTATGACATTGCAGACATTATTAAATTTGAAACCGTTGTACCGGTTGCATTTAGAATCGCTTCTAAACACCCGAAAGCGCCCGATCGTGAAGTTAGAATTGCATGCCGGGAAATTTTCCGTACCTCAAAAACCTTGAAAACGTTGATCCCCTTAATTGAGGAAGTTCTGGCCGCCGGAGATATAGAGCCACCTTTGCCACCAGATGATGCCCAGCCACCCGCTATTTCTGAGCCGGATAGTATCGGTGATAGTGGTCATAGGAGCGGTTGATATGGCAATGCTGATGGTCGTAACGGAAGCAGTACCAGATCGATTGCGAGGCCGCCTTGCTGTCTGGCTGCTTGAGATTCGAGCCGGTGTTTATGTTGGCGATGTTTCCCGGCGTATCAGGGAGATGATCTGGGAGCAGGTGGATGCACTTGCAGAAGATGGCAATGTAGTGATGAGCTGGGCAACCAATACGGAGTCTGGTTTCGAGTTTGTTACTTACGGTGAGAATCGTCGTGAACCCATAGGTATTGATGGCATGAGGCTGGTTAAATTCAAGCCTGTTCAGTGCAGTAAATAATCCAATAAAAACTTGGTAGATTGAAAACAATCTAAATTGTTCTTTAAAAACAAGCACCTATAATTAGACCGTTCCCCGCAGACGCGGGGATGAACCGGTTATTGTACCGTGCCAGCTTCTCTTTCATTCCCGTTCCCCGCAGACGCGGGGATGAACCGTGCGGAGCATCTATTTTAGATGATGATATAGTCCGTTCCCCGCAGACGCGGGGATGAACCGGCGTTTTAGTTGCTGGAGCCACAATATTAAACCCGTTCCCCGCAGACGCGGGGATGAACCGTTGGCAAAGTGATGATGCTTTGGATGTCTGGTCCGTTCCCCGCAGACGCGGGGATGAACCGTTGTGTTTGTTGATGATGTTGCGACGGGTTCTCCGTTCCCCGCAGACGCGGGGATGAACCGGGTTATCACGAAAAGCCCTTGCCGTTGACTGACCGTTCCCCGCAGACGCGGGGATGAACCGGACCCGAAGCGTGGACTATTCTCATTTATCGGCCGTTCCCCGCAGACGCGGGGATGAACCGTTGTTGATAAGAGGGGGTGTGGACTGCTCTTACCGTTCCCCGCAGACGCGGGGATGAACCGCCGCAATCGATGGCATGCAGACTATCGCAGCCCCCGTTCCCCGCAGACGCGGGGATGAACCGAAATTTAGAGCGCCAGCCGGAGTTGATACGCTCCGTTCCCCGCAGACGCGGGGATGAACCGTTATTTGTGAGTACGTTTCATTTAATGCAGCACCGTTCCCCGCAGACGCGGGGATGAACCGTGGGGTTTAGACGAGCAGCAAGAACTGATTCACCGTTCCCCGCAGACGCGGGGATGAACCGACATTAATTCCCACCTATAACGAGCACAACGGCCGTTCCCCGCAGACGCGGGGATGAACCGTATATCTGGCGGGTCATACAAAGTTTCGACAGCCGTTCCCCGCAGACGCGGGGATGAACCGGTAAAACGTCATTTCATTCTGCGAGACGTTTGCCGTTCCCCGCAGACGCGGGGATGAACCGCGCAAAAAAGCATTCCCATGCAACGGAATGGCCCGTTCCCCGCAGACGCGGGGATGAACCGGCTGGATTTGGTGACAATGAGCAAACTATCTGCCGTTCCCCGCAGACGCGGGGATGAACCGCAAAATTCCCGCATCGTTTCTGGTGCAATGTCCCGTTCCCCGCAGACGCGGGGATGAACCGCCGGTTGATGAGTCTGTTAATTTTTGGGAATACCGTTCCCCGCAGACGCGGGGATGAACCGAGGCAGGTCATTAGAACCCGGCGCCACCAACTCCGTTCCCCGCAGACGCGGGGATGAACCGCGCCAATAGATGTAGTTTGAAGCATCGTAATTCCGTTCCCCGCAGACGCGGGGATGAACCGCCGCCCATGCCATCGCTCGTGAGTGTTTCACGCCGTTCCCCGCAGACGCGGGGATGAACCGCATTGAGACATCAGCACACGGAGTATACAACCCCGTTCCCCGCAGACGCGGGGATGAACCGCTAACTGCTGCATTTACCGCTGCTGCTACGGCCCGTTCCCCGCAGACGCGGGGATGAACCGTCGACTCAATAGCAGACCTTGCAGATTTGAGTCCGTTCCCCGCAGACGCGGGGATGAACCGTCTAGCATCAACGGCCTGATTGATGGCATGAACCGTTCCCCGCAGACGCGGGGATGAACCGTTACTGACGGGTACTCCAGCGCGATAATCCGCCCGTTCCCCGCAGACGCGGGGATGAACCGTTAGACCCTCGGATCAGATGAGTGGGTTTTAACCGTTCCCCGCAGACGCGGGGATGAACCGCAATGGGGATATAGCGCTCAGGCGATAATTGACCGTTCCCCGCAGACGCGGGGATGAACCGCTACCCCTGAGCAATGGGCGCAAAAGACAGTGCCGTTCCCCGCAGACGCGGGGATGAACCGTCGCCATATCACACCGCCGTCTCTAACTGAATCCGTTCCCCGCAGACGCGGGGATGAACCGCCGCACCGGAACTGAGAAGTTCATAGCTAGGCCCGTTCCCCGCAGACGCGGGGATGAACCGATACTTGCATACTTAATTTTGACACAGGAACCCCGTTCCCCGCAGACGCGGGGATGAACCGGTCATGTCGTCTGAACCGTCATCGTCATACGCCCGTTCCCCGCAGACGCGGGGATGAACCGCCGGTTGATGAGTCTGTTAATTTTTGGGAATACCGTTCCCCGCAGACGCGGGGATGAACCGAGGCAGGTCATTAGAACCCGGCGCCACCAACTCCGTTCCCCGCAGACGCGGGGATGAACCGGATGAGTTTGTTGAGTGGGCACTTAATGATGACCGTTCCCCGCAGACGCGGGGATGAACCGTCAGCCCATGTTTCTGTATACGGCTCGTTATCCCGTTCCCCGCAGACGCGGGGATGAACCGGCAGAGTTTGCTCGCCGGGTTGGGTGCCATACCCGTTCCCCGCAGACGCGGGGATGAACCGCATTTTTGCTGGATCAGGGCGAACGACTGGGGCCGTTCCTCGCAGACGCGGGGATGAACCGAAATCGCACGGGCGCAGGCGATAAAGGACGCCCCGTTCCCCGCAGACGCGGGGATGAACCGACTCCCCAGGTTGATTCGGTTGCATTGTAAAACCGTTCCCCGCAGACGCGGGGATGAACCGTCATTCGGAACGATTACAGACCATGTTAAGTGCCGTTCCCCGCAGACGCGGGGATGAACCAGCCGCCCCGCTGCCGCTGGTGGCATCCGAGGCCCGTTCCCCGCAGACGCGGGGATGAACCGCGCCAGTATCCAGGACAAGATAACCGACCTATCCGTTCCCTGCAGACGCGGGGATGAACCGTTTATGAACGTGATTGGTTGACGGCAAGAGGCCCGTTCCCCGCAGACGCGGGGATGAACCGTTCGCGCATCAGGCGCAAAAACTCGGCTTCACCCGTTCCCCGCAGATGCGGGGATGAACCGTTTGTCAGGTCTACGTCGTCTAATGTCATTAGCCGTTCCCCGCAGATGCGGGGATGAACCGCCATGGTGAACGTGCAGCACGAAATCGCTATCCCGTTCCCCGCAGATGCGGGGATGAACCGATACATGGAACGGTTTCTATAATCCGTCAAATCCGTTCCCCGAAGATGCGGGGATGAATCGAACTCCGCCTGCTTTTGCTGAGTAGTTGGTTGCCGTTTTCCATCAGGTTAAGCGGATGTTTGGCTATTTTGATAACGAGGTGCTGGCGCTGCATCGAATTTCGGTTGGGGGGTATACGCTGGCGGGGTTGGCTGAAGGGGAGAGCCGTGTAATGACAGAGGATGAAGTAAGCTTGAAGTAGCCGCTGTTACTAAATGCGGGCGGGACGCCCGCGTTCCGGTTCGGGTCAACTGCTTTCCAGTATGCGAATCGCACTGCTCGCCGCCGCCGTTCTATTATCCACCTCCAGCTTTTTATAAATCTGTTCCAGGTGCTTGTTCACGGTACGCGGGCTCATTTCCAGTATGGTGGCGATCTCCCAATTGGTTTTGCCGAAGGAGAGCCAGTACAGCACTTGCGATTCGCGCTTGGTGACGTTCAGCGCTTGTTGCAGGTCGGCTTCGGTGCCCAGCTGTTTGGGCTTTACCAGCCGTATCAGCGAATGCAGTTGGTCGTAGTCGCCGGCGTATTCCGCATGCAGGGGCTCGTTCATTTCCGGCAGGGTGAGTGGTGTGTCGCGCTCATTGCCAGCCAACCATTGGGCGATGGCGGGTTTGATGTGCGCCCATTTTTCGACTAAGTCTTCCTGCAGGCTGCCGATCAACTCCTGGGCGTGGGGTGTGGCCCATTCCAACTCGCCGTTGACCGAAACGCAAAAGATATACTGGCCCGCATAGTCGAGTGCGGCCTGTGCCGATTTCGCCAGTTTGGCGTTGTGGCTGTGGGTTCTGATACGTGCCAGTACTTCACTGGGCACCACGGGCTTAGTGATGTAATCCACACCGCCCACTTCAAAGCCGCGTACAACGTGTTCCGAATCGTTCAGCCCGGTCATGAAAATGACCGGCGTTGAAGGCAGTTTTTCTTTCAGTTTTTGGCAGGTGTCAAAGCCGTCCATTTCCGGCATTACGCCATCCAGCAGAATTACATCCGGCTGAACCTTTTCTACGATAGAAAGCGCCTGCATGCCGTTCAGGGCCACCAGCACCGTTAACCCGGCTTCGTTTAAAGCGGCGTTGAGCATGCCGAGTGATTCCGGTGAATCATCAACAACCAGAACAATGATGTTATTAGATTTAATAATGTTCATCGATTTGTGCATCCAGGTAGTTAACAATTTTCTCAAAGTGACACTGCTGCAGGCTGCTTTGCAGCGGGGCAAAAAAGCTTTTGCTGGCGTTGCCGCTGTGCATCAGTGCTTCCATTTTTTCATTGAAGGCCGTCATAAAACCGATTTCAGCAAGTTCGCGTAATTTTTTAAGTTCTTCTTTGGCAGGGATTATCAGGTTGTGGCTGGTGCGCTCGTGTTCGCTGGTAGCGGTATTTTGGTACGTCCATTCTATGGGTAAAAGGTTGGTTAGTTTCGCCAGAAGCTCTTTTCTGGAAACCGGTTTACTCAGGTAGTCGTTATGGTATTGCGCCAGCATGTTGCTTTTTTCCAGCTCATGAATGTTGGCCGAGAGCATCATGATAGGGCTGCGGATATTATGTTTACGCAATTGAATGGCCAGCTGCCACCCGCTGGTTTCCGGCATGGTGATGTCGAGAATAAAGAGATGAATTTTCTCGCTGGCTGCAAGTTTTAATGCCGCTTCTGCGCTTTCTGCCAGCAGTAAATTAAAGCCCAGCGGGCTGAGGATGTTTTTTACCAGCATGCGCTGATCTTCAATGTCATCCACCACCAGAATGGTTTGTCGGTCTCCGTGGTAACCCACAATGTTTTTGCTTTGTAGGGGCTGTTTCAGGCTTGGCGTATCAATGGCAGAAAGCATCAGCTTCAGGGTGAAGGTGCTGCCTTTGCCGGGCGTGCTGCTGCAGGAAATTTCGCCGCCCATCAGGCTGGCCAGTGCGTTGGAAATGGTCAGCCCAAGGCCGGTACCGGAAATGATTTTCGAGTTGTCATTTTCAATGCGCTCAAAAGGCTTAAAAATTTGTTCAATGTCTTTTTGCGTTAAGCCATCGCCGGTGTCGCTAATTTCAAAGCTGGCCACCTGGTTGCGGTAACTGACGTTAAAGCTGACGGTGCCAGCTTCGGTGTATTTCACGGCGTTGTTGAGCAGGTTAATCAGAATTTGCCGCAGCCGTTGCTTATCGGCTGCAATATGTACCGGCAGGGAAGGGTTGTAGGTAAATTCAAAGCCGAGTCCTTTCTGGTTTGCCTGCAGGCGGAACATTTCGGCCAGTTCGTTGAGCAGCCCGTGCAGGTCTATCTGTTCGCGTTGTAATTCCAGACGGCCGGCTTCAATTTTGGATATTTCCAGCAGGCCTTCCAGCAGGTCGGATAGGTGCTTTCCGTTGCGGCGCAGTATTTGCGCATACTCACGTTTCTTCGGTGGGATTTCTTCATCGTGGCTCAGCAACTGAGCATAACCGAGCAGAACGTTCAGCGGTGTACGCAGTTCGTGACTGAGCCCGGCCAGGTAGCGGCTTTTGGCGTTGTTGGCGGTTTCTGCCTGTTGCTTGGCTTTTTCCAGTTTTTGCGAGGTGATTTCGTGCGCGGTGATTTCCTGGCTGAGCAGTTGCGCATGCGCCTGTAATTCTTTGATCGCGGCTTTACTGCTGTTATGTGCCAATACAAACAGGCCGCTGATGATACCAACGGGAATCAACAGCATGATAAAGGCGCGTACAAGGCCCGATGTCATGCTGCTTAAATGTTCCGGGGCAAGGTCGGGTATTTGGCTGTAGGCAATCAGGAAGATGGCCCCCATAAAACTGCTGACTAACAGCAGTACCAGCAAAAAATGGCTGATGGGCGAATCGAGCAAGCCGAGCATTCTCTTCGGCACAATGGGCCTGAGCAGAGAACGGATCTGTTGCGCCAGCGTGCCTTTTTTACGGCACTTGTCCTGGCAGCGAACATCCAAAGAACAGCACAGCGAGCAAATATGGCCACCGTAGGCCGGGCAGAAGGCCATGTCTTCATGCTCAAAGCTGTGCTCGCAAATATCGCACTGTATTTCGCCATGCAGGTGCACCGGTATTTCGTGATTGGGCTGAACCAGATAAAACCGGCTACGCGTGAGCAGCGCAATGATTGGCGCGGTAATAAAGGGCAGGGCAAAGGCAATGTAAGAGGCAAACGCCTTGACGAATTCGTTGAAAACATCCAGATGCGCCGCCAGCCCCACGGCCGAGGCAATCACCATAGAGCCCAGCCCTACCGGGTTTACATCGAACAGCTGCGAACGCTTAAACTCAATGCCTTTAGGGCTTAAACCCAGCGGCTTGTTGATGATCAAATCGGCCACCAGCGTGCCGATCCACGCCAACACCAGCACTGAATAAACCTGCAGGGTTTTTTCCAGCAGCTGGTAAACGCCCAGCTCCATCAGCAGCAGCGCGATAATAACGTTGAACACCATCCACACAACGCGGCCGGGGTGGCTGTGGGTGAGCCGAGAGAAAAAGTTAGACCACGCCAGCGAGCCGGCATAGGCGTTGGCCACATTGATTTTCAGTTGCGAGATAATCACGAACACACTGGCCACAATCAGCGCCAGTTGGGTATCGGAAAGCATGTAGCGGAACACTTGCAGGTACATGTGCGCCGGGTCGCCGGCCTCGGCCGGGCTGAAGCCGTGGCTGATTACCAGCCAGGCTAAAAAGCTGCCCAGCGCCAGCTTCGCCGCGCCAAATAGCATCCAGCCCGGGCCACCGAACAGCATAGAAAGCCACCACTTGGTACGGCCGCATTCTTTCTGCTCTGGTAAAAAACGCAGTATGTCTACCTGCTCGCCAATCTGCGCCACGATGGAAAGCAGCACCGCTGAAGCGCCACCAAACAACAGCCAGTTGAATTCTTGTTTATCACCGGTAACACCAGCGTAGCTCAGCCAGCTATCGAGCTGAGCATCCGGGTGGCTGAACACAAAGTAGAGCGGTATTAATTGCAGCGCCAGCCATAACGGCTGCGAAACCATCTGAAACCGGCTGATGTTGGTAATGCCCATTATCACCACCGGTATCACCACCACCGCGCTGATGATGTAGCCCAAAAATAGCGGAATGCCGAACAGCAGCTGTATCGCCATCGACATAATCGCAGCTTCCAGCGCAAAAAAGATAAAGGTGAACGAGGCATAAATGAGCGAAACAATGGTTGAGCCAATGTAGCCAAAGCCCGCTCCGCGGCTGAGCAGATCGATATCCACACCATATTTGGCGGCGTAATAGCAAATAGGGATGCCGCTGAAGATGACCACACCAGAAACGGCAGCAATGGCCCATAAGGCGTTGATGGTTCCGTACGAAAGCGTGATGGAGCCGCCCAGTGCCTCCAGTACCAGAAACGACACAATGCCCAGCGCAGTGTTGGCGATCCACCCCGATGACCATTTACGCGCGCGCTTGGCGGTAAAGCGCAGGGCGAAGTCTTCCAGTAGTTCGTTGGCGACCAGTTTGTTGTACTTGCGGCGGTTAACCGGAACCTGCTGCATGAGTGTAATTACGCTCCCAAAACTCGGTTGGGCTGGCGGGCTGCCTGCCTTAAAACTGAATCATTATTAGCATGCGCGATAGTAAATGCACTTTTACATTGAAAATATGCGTCATTCAACGTAGTCCGCTGACCTGTTTTGCGCATATCCCGCTTGCATCGTTTTTTCAATACTGAGCTCACTGTGAATCGGGCCAGCCAAAGCCCCGGCAGTTTCAATTGTTCATTCGATAACTGAAAAACCATGTAGGGACCATGCACATGAAAAAGACACTCTTAGCAAGTTCTGTTCTGGCTGCATCGCTGCTGAGCGGAATGGCTCTGGCTGCAGACGACACCATCAAAGTAGGCGTTTTACATTCACTCTCCGGCACCATGGCAATCAGTGAAACCACGCTGAAAGACACCATGCTGATGCTGGTGGACGAGCAAAACAAAAAGGGCGGGTTGCTCGGTAAGCAGTTGGAAGCCGTCGTCGTAGACCCAGCCTCTAACTGGCCGTTGTTTGCGGAAAAGGCGCGTGAGCTGATCTCTAAAGAAGAGGTGGATGCGGTGTTCGGCGCCTGGACATCGGTTTCCCGTAAGTCGGTTTTGCCGGTATTTGAAGAACTCAACAGTCTGCTGTTCTACCCGGTTCAGTACGAAGGTGAAGAATCTTCCAAAAACGTGTTTTACACCGGCGCTGCGCCTAACCAGCAGGCCATTCCGGCGGTGGACTATTTAATGGATCAGGGCGTTGAACGCTGGGTGCTGGCCGGTACCGACTATGTGTACCCGCGCACCACCAATAAAATTCTTGAAGCCTACCTGAAAGATAAGGGCGTGGCGGATGCCGACATCATGATCAACTACACGCCGTTTGGTCATTCCGATTGGCAGTCGATTGTTGCCGATATCAGCAAGTTTGGCTCGGCCGGTAAGAAGACTGCAGTAGTTTCTACCGTGAATGGCGATGCCAACGTACCGTTCTATAAAGAGCTGGGTAACCAGGGCATCACCGCTGATGAGATTCCGGTGGTGGCGTTCTCGGTTGGTGAAGAAGAACTTTCCGGTATGGATACCACCCCATTGGTCGGCCACCTGGCTGCCTGGAACTACTTCATGAGCGATGAAAGCGAAGTGAATGACGAGTTCATCGAAAAATGGCACGCCTTCATCGGCAATGAAGACCGCGTTACCAACGACCCAATGGAAGCGCACTACATTGGCTTCAACATGTGGGTCGAGGCGGTGAAGAAAGCCGGTACCACAGACCCAGAGGCGGTCGGCGAGGCGATGATCGGTGTTGCGGTACCGAACCTGACCGGTGGCTATTCCACCATGATGCCGAACCATCACATCACCAAGCCGGTACTGATTGGCGAAATTCAGGATGACGGCCAGTTCCAGACCGTATGGCGTACCTCGGGCCTGGTGGCCGGTGATGCCTGGTCCGATTTCCTGCCGGGTTCTAAAGACCTGATTGCCGATTGGCGTCAGCCGCTGGCCTGCGGTAACTACAACGTGAAAACGGGTAAGTGCTCTGGCCAGAATTACTAGTTGTTAACGTGGCTTGGTCTTCAGCTCGGCGGGATGCCTAGGTCCTGTCGGGCTGAAGCCCGACCTACAAAAGTTGCTAACTCTGTAGGTTGGTCTTTAGGCCAACAGGAATGCCAGGGTACCGTCGGGCTGAAGCCCGACCTGCAAAGGATGTTAACGCTGTAGGTTGGTCTTTAGGCCAACAAGAATGCCAAAGCACTGTCGGGCTGAAGCCCGACCTACAAAAGATGCTAACCCTGTAGGTTGGTCTTTAGGCCAACAAGAATGCCAAAGCACTGTCGGGCTGAAGCCCGACCTACAAAAGATGCGAACTCTGTAGGTTGGCCTTTAGGCCAACAAGAATGCCAAGGCACTGTCGGGCTGAAGCCCGACCTACAAAGGATGCTAACGCTGTAGGTTGGTCATTAGGCCAACAAGAATGCCAAGGCACTGTCGGGCTGAAGCCCGACCTACAAAGGATGCTAACGCTGTAGGTTGGTCTTTAGGCCAACAAGAATGCCAAGGCACTGTCGGGCTGAAGCCCGACCTACAAAGGATGTTAACGCTGTAGGTTGGTCTTTAGGCCAACAAGAATGCCAGGGCCCGTCGGGTTGAAGCCCGACCTACAAAAGATGCACCAAAGACCCTTCGAGGAATCGATATGGTTAATGCCATAACCCGTCTAACCCGCCATACCCACCGCAAGTTTGCGGCAATATGGCACCTGTTGCTGGTGGCAATGCTACTCGCCCCGCTATCGGCCAACAGCACCGAACAAACGGCCTTTAAGAGTGGCCTGGATCAACTGCTATCTTCTGATTTTAACGACATCAGCCAGGGCATTCGCCTGATCAGCCAAAGCGGTGACGAGCGTGCGTTCGATGTATTAACCATGCTGCTGGAAGGCCAGCTGTATGTGTACCGGTCTGAAAATCAGTTGGTCACCATCGTTGGTGAAAACGGCTCCAAGCCCATCATTCGCCCGTTATTTACCGATGCAAACGCCGAAACCGAAACCGTCAGCAAACGCCGGGTTAAGCGCGTTGGCATTAATAACCAACTGCGCGGTCAGCTGAAAACCGAGCTGGCGCTGCTGAATTTATCTTCGCCGCTGGCGGCCAACCGTGCCGCTGCGGTTAAACAAACCCTGGGTGATATTGACGAAGCCCTGTTCAGCCGCCTGAGCGAGCAACTGGCGACCGAGCAAGACCGAACCGTGCGCGAACTGATTGATGTCGCGCTGGCCATTTATCGCCTGCAAGCGCCCGGCTCGGCAATCGATCAGCAACTGGCGGCACTGAGCACCTTAGGTGCCAGCTACCAGCCGGCAGCGCGCATTGCGGTAACGCAGTTTTTAGCAACCGAGCCGGAAGCTGCGCTTGCCCGCAGTGCCGAAAGCGCACTCACTAAACTCGATGGCCGCGTGAAGGTGGCCGAGCTGGCCGAAACCCTGTTCTTTGGTTTAAGCCTGGGCTCGGTATTGGTACTGGCGGCGATTGGTCTGGCCATTACCTTTGGCGTGATGGGTGTGATCAATATGGCGCACGGCGAGTTGATGATGCTCGGTGCCTATACGACTTACGTGATTCAAACGCTGATGCCCGACCATTTAGCGGCATCGATCTTTATCTCGATCCCCGCTGCCTTTGTGGTTTCCGGCCTGGTGGGTATTGGTATCGAACGCGGCGTGATCCGCTTTTTATATGGTCGCCCGCTGGAAACGCTGCTGGCCACCTTCGGTATCAGCCTGATTCTGCAACAGGCGGTGCGCTCGGTGTTTTCGCCGCTCAACCGCTCGGTGGCCACACCGGAATTCATGACCGGGGTTGTCGAGCTGAACCCGCTGCTCAGCTTCACGCTCAACCGGCTGTACATCATTGTGTTCTGTTTAATCGTGTTCGCGCTGTTGTTCTTTATTTTGCGCTACACCCGCCTGGGTATCGAGGTGCGCGCTGTTTCCCAAAACCGTGCCATGGCCCGCGCCATGGGTGTGCGCTCAGAATGGGTCGATGCCATGACCTTCGGCCTGGGCTCGGGCATTGCCGGTATGGCTGGCGTGGCGCTGAGCCAACTGACTAACGTGGGTCCTAACCTGGGCCAGGCCTACATTATCGATTCGTTCATGGTGGTAGTGTTCGGCGGTGTCGGCAACCTGTGGGGCACGCTGGTGGCGGGTATGTCGCTGGGTATTGCCAATAAACTGATGGAACCGTGGGCCGGCGCCGTACTGGCGAAAATCCTCGTGCTGGTGTTCATCATCCTATTCATTCAGAAGAAGCCCCGCGGACTATTCCCGCAAAAGGGCCGTTCGGCGGAGGGTTAATGATGAATCCGCAAGCATCCTTAGATTCAAACCAGCGGCTATTCGACCGCTCCACGGTTAGCTTTTTAGCGGTACTGGGCATTGTGATGGCGGTGGTTATCGGCGCCAATGCGCTGTTCCCGCAGGGCTCGGCGCTGCACGTTTCAACCTACACCGTCACCCTGATGGGCAAGTATTTAACCTACGCTCTGCTGGCTGTCGCGGTTGATCTGGTTTGGGGGTATCTGGGTATTTTAAGCCTGGGTCACGGCGCGTTCTTTGCGCTGGGCGGCTATGCCATGGGCATGTACCTGATGCGCCAGATTGGTGATCGCGGCGTTTATGGCGACCCGATCCTGCCGGATTTCATGGTGTTCCTGAACTGGCAGGAGCTGCCCTGGTTTTGGTATGGCTTCGATAACTTCTGGTTTGCTGCCCTGATGATCATGCTGGTGCCGGGCCTGTTAGCCTTTGTGTTCGGCTGGCTGGCGTTCCGTTCGCGGGTGACCGGTGTGTACCTTTCCATCATCACGCAGGCGCTCACCTATGCGCTGATGCTGGCCTTCTTCCGCAATGAAATGGGCTTTGGCGGCAACAACGGTCTGACCGATTTTAAAGACATTCTGGGTTTTGATTTACAGTCCGACGCCACCCGCTTAACGCTGTTTTTCTGCTCCGGGCTGGCGCTGGCGCTGGGTTACCTGGCCTGCCGTTATATTGTGACCAGCCGTTTGGGTCGCGTCGCACTGGCGATTCGCGATGCCGAAGCCCGCACCCGCTTCACCGGCTATAAGGTGGAAAACTTCAAGCTGTGGATCTTCTGTTTTTCTGCCGTGCTCGCCGGTATCGCCGGGGCGCTGTATGTGCCGCAGGTGGGCATTATTAACCCGTCTGAATTTGCGCCGCTGATCTCCATCGAGCTGGTGGTGTGGGTCGCCCTGGGTGGTCGCGCCACACTGTACGGTGCAGTGATTGGTGCGCTGGCGGTGAACTACGCCAAAACCTATTTAACGGCAGCATTGCCCGAGGTTTGGTTGTTCTCGCTCGGTGCGCTGTTTGTACTGGTGACGCTGTTCCTGCCGAATGGTCTGGTGGGTCTGTTTAAGAAATTGACTGGCTTCAGCAAGCCGAAAGAGGTGAACGCATGACCAATGTTGTCGATTTTATTCGCCAGACGGTCGACCGCGACCATGTCTACGATTTCATGATGCCGCAGCAAAACCCGATGCTCGAAGTCGGCCAGGGCTTTCTGCTCTATTTGGAAGGCATCAGTGTCAGCTTCGATGGCTTCAAGGCCATTAACGATTTAAACCTCTATATCAAAGAGGGTGAGCTGCGCTGCATTATCGGCCCCAACGGTGCCGGTAAAACCACCATGATGGACATCATCACCGGCAAAACCCGGCCCGATACCGGCCAGGCCTGGTTTGGCCAGAAGATTAACCTGCTGGAAATGGACGAGCCGGAAATCGCCCAGGCGGGTATTGGCCGAAAATTCCAGAAGCCCACTGTATTTGAGCTGCAAAGCGTGTTCTGCAATTTAGAGCTGGCCATGGCGGGCGATAAGGGCGTGATGCCAACGCTGTTGGCGCGCTTAACGCCGAGTCAGGTTGACCGCATCGATCATGTGCTGCAGCTGATTGGCCTTGTAGGCCAACGCAATCTGCCCGCCGGTGCGCTTTCGCACGGGCAAAAGCAGTGGCTGGAGATTGGCATGCTGCTGATGCAAAGCCCAAAACTGCTGCTGGTGGATGAACCGGTCGCTGGTATGACACATCAGGAAATGGACCGCACCGGCGAGCTGCTCACCAACCTGGCCGGCGAGCACACCATTATTCTGGTGGAGCACGATATGGATTTTGTGCGCTCCATTGCCAGCGAAGTCACGGTGCTGCATCAGGGTTCGGTGCTGGCCGAGGGCACCATGCAGCAGGTGCAGAGCAACCCGAAGGTCGTTGAAGTTTATTTGGGGGCCGAAGCATGATTCAGATCGATTCTCTCAACCAGTTTTATGGCCAAAGCCACACCCTGTGGGATTTATCCATGACCGTGCCGGAAGGCAAATGCACCTGTTTAATGGGCCGCAACGGCGTGGGTAAAACCACGCTGGTGCAGAGCATTATGGGGCTGCTGCCGGTGAAGAGCGGCAGTATCAGCTACAAAGGCCAGAATATTGCTGGCATGGCGGCAGAAAAACGCGCGCCCATGGGCATTGGCTATGTACCGCAGGGGCGGCAGATATTCCCACTGCTGAGCGTGGAAGAAAACCTGCGCATTGGTCTGCCGGCGCGCCGCGATGGCCTGCGTCAGGTGCCCGATTACATCTTCGAGCTGTTTCCGGTGTTAAAGGAAATGCTGCATCGACGCGGGGGTGATTTATCCGGCGGTCAGCAACAGCAGTTGGCCATTGGCCGCGCACTGGTCACCGACCCCGGCTTTTTAATTCTGGATGAGCCGACCGAAGGTATTCAGCCCAACGTGGTTGCCGAAATTGGCGACATCATTCGCCGGTTGAACGAAGAGATTGGCCTCACCGTGTTACTGGTGGAGCAAAAGCTGCCGTTCGCCCGCAAGGTGGCCGATAACTTTTGCATTCTCGACCGTGGCCGCCAGGTCGCATTCGGCGAAATGACCGAGCTGAACGATCAGCTGGTGAAAGAATACTTAACGGTGTAATGGCATGACAGAACTGACCGATCAGCTCAACAAGGCCGAAAGCCAGCGTCACTGGCCAGCGTTTTTATCGCTCGGCTTTGACAAGGGCGAGGCCAAAACGCGCATGCACCGAATGCAGTTTCTTGGCCCGTTGCGCGTGCAGCGGCCGTTCTACCCGGAGGGCGAGGTGTGCCATGTGTACCTGCTGCATCCACCGGGCGGCTTGGTCAGTGGCGATGATCTGAACATTCAGCTCACCTGCGAGCCAGGCAGTAAGGTGCTGGTCACTACGCCTTCGGCCGGCAAAATTTACCGCGCCGACAGCAACGGCATCGCCCAGAAGCAGCGGGTGGATATCGAGGTGACCGACAGTCAGTGCGAATGGCTGCCCATGGAAACCATCGTGTTCGATGGCGCGCATGGCCGCCTGAGCACGCACATTAACCTGTATGGCCAGGCGCAGTTCTTCGGCCTGGATGTGTTCTGTTTGGGCCGCCCCAAAAGCAACCTGCCGTTTGCATCGGGCAGTGTAGAGCAGCGGCTGGCGCTGTATCACGACGATGTTCCGCTGCTGCTGGAGCGCCAGTTTCTGGCCGCGGACGATCCATTAATCAGCGCCATCAGCGGCTTTAACGGCAATCTGGTGTCCGGCACGCTGGTTGCCTTTGGCCTGGCAGATCCGGAACAGGCCGTGGAACAGCTGCACTCGCTGTTACAGCAACAGGCCATGACCACGCTCAGCGTCACCTGCCGCTTAAACGTGCTGGTGGTGCGCTACTTAGGTGCCTGCAGTGAGCAGGCACAAACCCAACTTCGCGCCTGCTGGCAACAGCTGCGCCCGCTGATGAACGGTACGCCAGCCTGCGTGCCGCGTATCTGGAACACCTAAAGGAGTCACCCATGGAATTATCACCCAGAGATAAGGATAAGCTGTTGCTGTACACCGCGGCACTGGTGGCCGAGCGTCGCCTGGCGCGGGGTGTGAAACTGAATTACCCGGAGGCGGCAGCCTATATTTCTGCCGCCATTATGGAAGGCGCGCGCGATGGCAAAACCGTGGCGCAACTGATGAGTGAGGGCAGGGCGCTGCTCACCCGAAATCAGGTGATGGAGGGCATTGCCGAGCTGCTGCCGGAAGTACAGGTAGAAGCGACCTTCCCGGATGGTACCAAGCTGGTGACCGTTCATAACCCCATTCAATAGGAGCCGCTCATGACATCCGGTGAATATGTACTCGCAGAGCAACCGATTGAACTGAACGCGGGCCGCAAAACGGTTGAGCTTTCGGTGATTAACCATGGCGACCGGCCCATTCAGGTGGGCAGCCACTACCATTTTTTTGAGACCAACCCGGCGCTGGATTTTGAGCGCAGCCAGGCCAGAGGCATGCGCCTGAACATTGCGGCCGGTACGGCAGTGCGCTTCGAGCCGGGCCAAAGCCGCAAGGTAGAGCTGGTGGCTCTGGCCGGCAGCGAAGAGGTGTACGGCTTCCGTGGCGAAATTATGGGCAAGCTGAGCGAGGCTAAGGAGTAACGTATGGCTAAAATTTCCCGTCAGGCCTATGCCGAAATGTACGGCCCCACCGTGGGCGATAAGCTTCGCCTGGCCGATACCGAGCTGTTTATTCAGGTTGAAAAAGACTTCACCACCTATGGCGACGAAGTGAAGTTCGGCGGCGGTAAGGTGATTCGCGATGGCATGGGCCAGGGCCAGAAGTGCCGCGCTGAGGTGGTCGATTGCGTCATCACTAATGCGCTGATTCTGGATCACTGGGGCATCGTGAAGGCCGATATCGGCATTAAAGATGGCCTGATTCATGCCATTGGCAAGGCCGGCAACCCGGATATTCAGCCCGATGTCACCATCAACATTGGCGCCAGTACCGAGGTGATTGCCGGCGAGGGCAATATCGTCACCGCCGGTGCGGTTGATGCGCATATTCACTTTATTTGCCCGCAGCAGATAGAAGAAGCGCTGATGTCTGGCACCACCACCATGCTCGGTGGCGGCACCGGCCCGGCGACTGGCACCAACGCCACCACCTGTACGCCGGGCGCGTGGAACCTGGCCAAAATGCTGGAAAGCACCGATACCCTGCCGATGAACTTTGGCTTCTTAGGTAAGGGCAACGCCAGCTTGCCGGAAGCACTGGAAGAACAACTGGAAGCCGGTGCCTGTGGTTTAAAGCTGCACGAAGACTGGGGCACCACACCGGCCAGCATCGACAACTGCCTGAGCGTGGCTGAAAAGTACGACGTGCAGATTGCTATTCATACCGACACGCTGAACGAATCCGGTTTTGTGGAAGATACTCTGGCCGCCTTTAAGGGCCGCACCATTCACACCTACCACACCGAAGGTGCCGGAGGTGGGCATGCACCGGATATCATCGTCGCCTGTAAAGAGCCGAACGTGCTGCCTTCTTCAACCAACCCCACGCGGCCCTATACCGTCAACACCGTGGATGAGCATCTGGACATGCTGATGGTGTGTCACCATCTGGACCCAAACATTCCGGAAGATGTCGCCTTTGCCGATTCCCGTATTCGCAAAGAAACCATTGCCGCCGAAGACATTTTGCACGATTTGGGCGCGTTCTCGATGATCGCTTCCGACTCGCAAGCCATGGGCCGTGTGGGCGAAGTGATCTGCCGCACCTGGCAAACCGCGCACAAGATGAAGGTGCAGCGTGGCTTGCTGCCGGAAGATGCCGACATTGGCGCCGATAACTTCCGTGCCAAACGCTACATTGCCAAATACACCATTAACCCGGCGCTGGCGCACGGCATCGATCATTTAGTCGGCTCGCTGGAAGTGGGCAAGCTGGCGGATATCGTGGTCTGGAAGCCTGCCTTTTTCGGCATTAAGCCGTCACTGATTATTAAGGGTGGCTTTATTGCCGCCGCGCCAATGGGCGATGCCAATGCTTCGATCCCGACACCGCAACCGGTGCATTACCGCTATATGTTTGGCGGCTTCGGCAGTGCGCCAGCGGCGACTTCGGTGACGTTCACCAGCAAGGCCGCGATCGATAACGGCCTGGCCGAACGTCTGGGCCTGCAACGGGCGCTGGTGCCGTGCAAAGGCTGCCGCACGGTGACCAAGAACGACATGGTGCACAACAGCTACATGCCCAACATCACCGTTGACCCGCAAACCTACGAGGTACGTGCCGATGGCCAGTTGCTTACTTGCGAGCCGGCCACCGAACTGCCACTGGCACAGCGCTATACGCTGTTCTGATAAGGAGATTGTTATGCTGAAAATTACCCGACGGGCGGACCATCATCACGGCACGGTAACCGATGCCGTTGTACTGCCTTACCAGCTGCGGCAGAAGGGCCGCTTTAAAGCCGAAAGCAAAGCCGGGCAGGAGGTTGGCATTTTTCTGGTGCGCGGTGAAGTGCTGCGCGAAGGCGACTTTCTGTTCAGCGAATGCGGCCAGATATTCGCAGTTGAGGCGGAAGCCGAACCGGTGGTCACCGCTGTGGCGACCGATTGGCTGACCTTCTCGAAAGCCTGTTATCACCTGGGTAACCGCCATGTGCCGATGGCCATTGGTGAGCTGTGGCTGCGCTTTCAGCCGGACCATGTACTGGAAGACATGGTGCAAATGTTTGGCTTAACGGTTACCCACCACAACGCCCCGTTTAACCCGGAAAACGGCGCTTATCACGGCGGCGGTCATCATCACGGACACAGTCACGATGAACACAATCACAGCCATGGGGAGCACGCCCACTGATGAACACCCAGGCATTGTTGTCGCTGCTGCACTTAACCAGCCCCAGCCTGCCGATAGGCGCGTTTGCCTACAGTCAGGGTTTGGAATCGGCGGTGGAAATGGGTTGGGTGAACAGCGAAGAAAGCCTGCATGAATGGCTTTCGCCCATTCTCAGCCACGCGCAGGCGAATTTGGATATCCCTCTGTTAAAGCGCCTGTACACGGCCTGGCAAGCAGACGATTTAGCACAGGTGCAGTATTGGCAGCAGGTGCTGCTGGCCAATCGCGAAACCCGTGAACTGCTGCAGGAAGAGCAAAAGTTAGGGCTTACTTTCTATCGCTTACTGGGCAGCCTTGGCATTGGCCTGCCGGTGCAGGCGCGCGAGTTCAGCTACCTGGTGTTGTTCGCAAAAGCTTGCGTGCATTACGGCATCGATATTCACGGCTGTTGCTCGGCCTGGTTATGGGCATGGCTGGAAAACCAGGTCGCCGCCGCCTGCAAAACCGTGCCGCTGGGGCAAACTTCGGCACAAAAGGTTTTGCTCGCCATGATGCCGGAAATAGAGCAGGCCATTGAACACGGGCTGGCCGTGCATGACGAAAACATCGGCATGACATTGCCTGCCTTTGCCATGGCCAGCGCCTGGCATGAAACCCAATATTCACGATTATTCAGGAGTTAAATATGAGTACACAATGTTTACGCGTAGGCGTGGGTGGGCCGGTTGGCTCCGGTAAAACGGCACTGTTGCGCCAGCTGTGTTCAGCCATGCGCGAACACTATAATCTGGCCGTGGTGACCAACGATATTTACACCCGTGAAGATGCCGAGTTTCTGCTGCGCCACGAAGCGCTGGAAGCCGACCGCATTATGGGCGTGGAAACCGGCGGCTGCCCACACACCGCCATTCGTGAAGATGCCTCTATGAACCTGGCGGCTATTGATGAGCTGCAGGAGCGCCACCCGGATTTAGAACTGGTGCTGGTTGAAAGCGGCGGCGATAACTTAAGCGCCACCTTCAGCCCCGAGCTTTCCGATTTAACCCTGTACGTTATTGATGTTTGCGCTGGCGATAAAATTCCGCGCAAGGGCGGGCCGGGTATTACCAAATCGGACTTGCTCATCATCAACAAAACCGACTTAGCACCCATGGTGAATGCCTCGCTGGAAGTGATGGACCGCGATGCTAAAAAGATGCGCGGTGAAAAGCCCTTTGTGTTTACTAATTTGGTACGCGGCGATGGCGTTGCCGAAATCATTAACTTTATTGTTAATCAGGGCATGCTTGTAAAACGCGATGTCACTGTTTCTGTTACCGAGCCAATGGAGGCCTCTGTATGAAAAAACTGATTCATTCTTCAATTGTTTTGTTGGTAGGCGCAGGGCTGAGCACTGGCGCACTGGCACACGCCGGGCATGAACAGCACAGCAGTTTTATGACCGGTTTACTGCACCCGCTGACCGGCTGGGACCATCTGGCAGCCTTGTTGCTGGTAGGTGTTTTCGTTGCCGTTAGCGCTAAAAAAGCTGCGTTCGGTTTAATAGCGTTTGTTAGCTTTATGCTCGTTGCTGGTTTTACCGCAGGGGTGTATTGGTCGCAGGCACACAGCGTTGAAGGGCTGGTACTGGCATCGCTGTTTGCGTTACCGGTTTGCCTGCTTTTGTATTTAAAAACCGGTGCACTGAAGGCACTGGCGCTGATGGCACTGGGTATTTTCAGCGCCTGTCACGGCGTGGTGCAGGGTGCAGAAGCCTACGGGGCGCTGGTGCAGTATGCTGGCGGTACGTTGCTTTCCAGCGTGGCGGTGATGGCATCGGTTGCGTTGATAGTGAAAGCCGTTGTTGGTGTTAAGCGGCGTGTTGCCGCAGTAGCACAGTAATACTCCCGGCAAACGGTTTTGCGGGCGAGACGCCCGCGGTCCAGTTAGCCCCAGATGGACCGTGGGCGTCCCCGCCCACATCAACCAGACTCTAATCTTTAGCTCGTAAGCCACAGAAAAAAACAATGTGGGCGAGACGCCCGCGTTCCGGTTAGCCCCAGATGGACCGCGGGCGTCCCCGCCCGCATCAACCATCCTCTAACCTTTAGCTCGTAAGCCACAGAAAAAACAATGCGGGCGAGACGCCCGCGTTCCGGTTAGCCTCAGATGGACCGCGGGCGTCCCCGCCCGCATCAACCAGCCTCTAATCTTTAGCTCGTAAGCCACAGAAAAAACAATGCGGGCGAGACGCCCGCGTTCCGGTTAGCCCCAAATGGACCGCGGGCGTCCCCGCCCGCACTAGCCAGCCACCAATCTTTAGCACGTGAGCCAAAGCAAAAAACAATGCGGGCGAGACGCCCGCGTTCCGGTTAGCCCCAGATGGATCGCGGGCGTCCCCGCCCGCACTAGCCAGCCTCTAATGTTTAGCGTGTGAACCGCAGTAAAAAAATAATGCGGGCGAGACGCCCGCGTTCCAGATAGCATCAAGGTAAGGGTTTGGTGTGAGCCCCGAAATCAGGTTTCCAGTGAGGTTCTGGGCCTATGAAAATCACTCGCTTGATCGAGCTCATCCACATCGGCGGCGCTTAATTTTTTATCCAACCCATTCAGCACGCTGATGAGCTGTTCGGGTGAGTTAGCACCAATGATTGGCGCGGTGACCACCGGTTTTGCGCGCAACCAGTTAATGGCCGCCTGCGCCGGTGTCATGGCGTTTCTTTCTGCAACGCTCACTAACGTTTCTATGATGTTCCAGTTCTGTTCACTAAAGCGGCGCTCTGCGTTTTCTTCTGCGCGGACGCTTTGCGGCAGCTCTTTTCCGCGCCGGTATTTGCCGGTGAGCACACCGCCAGCCAGTGGGCTGTAGGGGATAACACCCAGGCCATAGTTCTCGCAAACCTGAGCCAGCTCGGTTTCAAAATCGCCACGGGTAGGCGACAGTAAGTTGTATTCCGGTTGCAGGCTGATGAAGGATTCCAGGTTGTTTTTATCGGATGTCCAAAGTGCCTGCATCAGGCGCCAGGCGCTGAAATTTGAGCAGCCCATGTAGCGTACCTTGCCCTGACGAACCAAGTCTGTGAATGCGGAAAGTGTTTCTTCAATCGGAATCAGCGGGTCAATAAAGTGCGCCTGATATAAATCGATGTAGTCGGTGTTTAACCGACGCAGGCTATCCTCGCAGGATTTTATAATCCATCGGCGGGAAAGCCCCTCGCGCTGCTTAAAAGTAGCCCGGCTGTCACAGAATTGCATGCCCATGGCGGCGCGCACCTTGGTTGCCAACACGATGTCGTAGCGGTTTTGAGTTGCCAGCCAGCGGCCGATCATTTCTTCAGAAACACCGCCTGGGTTTTCCGGGCCGCCCAGCGCGTTCGACCAGGAGCTGTAGCAATCTGCGGTATCAATGAAGTTACCGCCGTGCTCAACGTAGGTATTCATTACCGCATTGGCCGCCGCTTCGTCTGCCGACCAGCCGAACTGCATGGTGCCCAGCCCAACCCTGTACACAAATAACCCGCTGTTGCCGACCTGTACATAAGGCTCTGTTGAATTTTTACCAAAACTCATCGCCATCTCTCCTTCATTTATCAAGCAAAATTATTCAGTCTTACTGCCGTAAAAACTGATTTTATGATCGATAAGTTCCAAAGCCTTTTGCATCTTTTCTATATCTTGCAATACCTTTTGCCGGTGTGCATTCAGCAGTGCCAGCCGCTCTGGCTCGGTACCTGTACCCTGAGCCCCCAATGCGCAGTAATGACGCAGCTGGTCAATGCTCATACCGGTATTACGCAGGCAGCGTAAAACCTCTACCCATAGAATGTCTTCACTGCTGTAGCGGCGGTGGCCACTGGCTGCGCGCGAAACATTCTGCAGCAGGCCTTCCTTTTCGTAGTAGCGCAGGGTATCTATCGATACTCCGGATCGCTCAGACATTTGAGCAGGTGTGAGCCAGGTTTCTTTTGCTTTAGTTTTTATCGTCATGAGCACACTCTAATAGCTGGAGCGCACTCCAGGTCAAGGGGAAATGTAGTTTAAAATGACCTTTTCAGGAAGGTGTCCAATTTAATACTGATAAATAGTATGAATCTTTTTGCCTGGTTGTTCGTCTTAGAAGGGTAGGCCTGGATTCTGATGCGTCATCGCCGGTCATTCGGGGCGTCAAAAGTGTAGTGGTACAAAAGAGGTAAGCAAAATGGGTATGACAGTTCTCCTGGTTGTTATTCTTTCATTCATTCTTAGTTTTATTTTTGCATTAGGAGGCGTCGGCTCTGCATTAGTTATTGTGCCGGCCCTAACGTGGATTGGCTTACCCTTTGCTCAGGCAAGGTCCGTGGGTTTGTTTGTAAATGGCGTCAGCATGATCGGAGCGACCTATTCAAACATAAAGAATAAACGGCTGGATTTTAAGTTAGGGCTGCCAATTATTGCTGCATCCATTGTATTTGCTCCTCTGGGGGCTTGGTTTGGGCACCTGATTCCAACCAGATATCTGCTCATGGTATTTATAACCTTCCTGTTCTTCTCCGGGATGATGATGTTGTTTTTTAAAAGCGCCAAATATGCCAATCAGTACCGGGAAGACCGCCCCTTTATGGGCCCTCTGCTCACCGGGGTCATCGCTGGTTTTATTTCAGGGCTATTAGGTGTTGGCGGTGGTGGTGTGATTTCTCCCTTAATGATGATGCAGGGCTTTAACCCGAAAAAGGTAGCAACGATTACCGCTTTTTCGGTACCGTTTTCATCGCTTACTGCCTTTGCTACATACGCGCTCATGGGCTCTGTACCCTGGAATCTTTTAATATTTGCAGGCGTGTCCGCCTGGTTGGGCGGCTATTTGGGTACTATTGTGATGCACCAGAAAATGCATCCGGCAACGGTTAAAAAATTTCTGGGTGGGATGATTCTACTGCTTGGCGCTCGGCTGGTGTTTACGTTATAAGGCTTTGCCTGAAAGCTGGGTTCACCGAAGCAAAAGCTACCTGGATTCAGCAGGCTTGGTTAAACTTCTTAACCTTACATGCATTTTTATGTATTAAGTTGTGAATAGGGTAACCTAAGCTCTGTTTAAACTGCAATTAACCTTCCAAGAGACATAAATGGAAAAGTTCGAACAACTATTGAGTATCGCAAAACGAAAGTCGAAGTTTGACCAGGGCAGTCGTTGGTCCGATGGATCTTCTACTTATCTGGCCGAGATCGTCAATGAGGTAAACGAGGTTGTAGAAGAGTTACCCAAAAAACGACTGTGTTACCTTGAGGATGAACTGGGTGATATTTTGTGGGATTACCTGAACATTCTCTGTGCCCTGGAAAAGGAAGCCGGAGTTAACGTTCAGTCGGTTCTTAACCGGGCCTGTAACAAATATGAAGAGCGTGTCTCGGGTATCGAATCCGGAAAGCTCTGGAAAGACGTGAAAGAAAAACAAAAGATTGCTTTAGAGAATGAGCAGCGTCTGCATGATGGCGGCTAGCTTAAGATGCACGAACCCGACACTGCTGACACCGATTGGGTCTGAAAGACACGGGGGCGTGAGTATTGACAGAATAATTGGTGGCGTTTGCTGCGGGTGAAACAGCCGTGTTTTAGCCTCACGGCCGGTTTGGAACTCAAACCCACAGAGGTGCGTTATCAGCCGAGTAACTTAATAATCTCAGCTGGTTTATGAACAATATGTTCAGCGCCAGCACCTACCAGTTCTTGCTCTGTGCGGAAGCCCCAGGTAACGCCAACAGATGTATAGCCCGCATTCTTTGCTGTAAACATATCAACATCGCTGTCGCCTAAATACAGAACCTCGCCTGGCTCTACGGATAAAGCGTTAGTGACTAAGCGAGAGACATCTGTACTCGGTTTTAATGCCAGGCCCTCTTCCTGCCCCTGTACAACGTGCCACTGCCAGTTTGATAAAAAGTGTTTCACGCACTCGTCTGCAAAGCTTTTGGGCTTGTTGGTTAAAATGCCAAATTTCAGTGTGCTAGCGGAAAGCTGGTTCAGCACATCGGCCAGCCCATCGTACAGCCGGGTTTTGTTAGCCCAGTTTTCATTGTAATGCTCTTTGTAGGTCGCTAAGCAGGCGTCGATGGTCTCGGGGTTGCGGGCTTGTTCCGGTAGTGCCCGTTCTACTAACTTGCGTGCGCCACTGCCAACAAAGTAACGGTAGGATTCGGTTGGTTGTGCTGCGAAGCCGTGTTTTATCAGGGCGAAATTGGTTGAATCGGCAAGGTCTTCAAGGGTGTTCAGCAGGGTGCCGTCCATATCAAACACGAGGGCTTTGTAGCGCATTTAAGCTCCTTAGATTAACTTTTAGTTTGAATTATGTTGGTCATAATACATGAATATCTGGCAACGGGTTTGGTATTCGCATTCTTGCCAGGTCAATCCAAATAGAGCAGTGAAAGCATCTGCCAGCGGTGTTTCCAGCTGGTAACGCTCGGCCCGTTTTACTATTTTTTTGTCCAAGTTGGCAAAATCAAAACCTTTTTAGGCTGCTTTTCCCTAAAGTAAAGAAACTGTGAATTCCAGCGCTGCTTTAGCCGGCTCGCCATTGATACTATCCATTCGCTTTAATACCTTCTGACTTTAAACGGAACTATCATGATGCGTTACTCTGCACTGGCCTTAACCTTAGCGATGATCGGATGTAGCGGTGATTCATTAACCGGGGATCAGAAGAGTACTGTAACTGCAACGACCGAGTTAACTGAACCGCTGCAGTTTTTAGGCTCAACAGACCACGAAGTTGTATCCGTGAGTGGTGGTGCAACCTGGGTACAGGATGATTCAGGTGATTATGTTTACGATAATAACGGCACAACCTATACCAAAAGAGCCATCCTTTATTCTGCCGAATCGTTTCAATCGGATAGTGGCTTTAGATTAACCGTTGAATATACGACAGGTACCATTGCAGATAGCGCCGCTCATAACTTTTCATTTGGTTTAGTCAGCGATGAAACAGACCTGGCAAACTATTCAGGTTTTAACCCTTTCAGTGCTGAAACCTCCGTTTATAGCTTGGGTGTGAACCTGACTGCTGCAGACGGTACTGATTTTCGGGGTCTTAATTTTGCCAATGCTACCGAGGTTGTATCGTTAGACGAATCAGGCACCCGAGTGCAGTTTGCAACAGGTGAGCCGACCACGGTGACCCTAGAAATTGGCATTGGTGGGTCTTACAACTACCGCATTAACGACGAGTTTGAAGCCTCCGGTGTGTTGGTGGACGGCTTTGATTCATCTAAAAATTACCATGTTGTTGTTTATGGTCAGGATGACCACGGTGGCGGCAAGTCGATTCAATCGATTAGTTTAGAAAAAGCGCCCGCTGCCGGTGAACGTGCCGCAGGGCTGAGAGGTACCTGGTATTCCGGTATTCACCCTACCTTAATAGACGATCGATTAAAGAGCCTTAAAACGCTTGATGGTTTTGGTGTGGGCCTGACCGATGGCGCGTCATTATCTGCCCAGCATTATGGGCCAAGCAAATTAATTGAAAGCCTTGATGGGGGTGATGAGGTGGTGCCCACCTGGGGCGATCTGAGCCTGGATGACCCTGAAACCGATGATGTGATGGATTACATCAATATCATTAAGGATGCTGGCTTTAAGGTTAAAATGTACACCAACTCTGAAAACTTTGTGGGGACGAATCAGGATCAGTTTGTCGAGTTTGTTGAAAGCTGGATGGCCTATTGTGATACCGACCCGGACGTTCAGGCGTTTATCAACAGTCAGCCGTATCACACGGGTATTTGGAACAGCGCCACCGGTGACTATGAGGATGCAACGGATACCTACCCGTTGCGTAAATACATGTTTGCTTATGCGGAATACATGTTAAAAGAATACTCGCTGCGCTATGGCCCTTATGTTGATTCCTGGATATTTGATGATGGTGCAACCATGGAAGACATGGGCGATAGCGCCACCAGTGGGTTGATTGAAGAGCAGCGTATTTACCAGGCATTTGCCGATGCAGCAAGGGCCGGTAACCCGGATATTCCCGTAGCCTTTAATAATGGCAGAAGTACCGTTAATTATAATTCTTACCCATTTGCTCATGCTGTGCAGTTTGATGATTTTACCTTTGGCCACGCCTTTGGCGGCAACAATAACCATGCTGAAAAGGTCGATGGCAATCAGTTTAATTTGAATTATCAACATATCACCCGTATGACAGATACAAACGGCTATGTTCATGCAGATGGTAACTGGGCGTGGGATGATCTTATTGTCGGTAACTTCCATTCTAAGCTTTCTACAACAGCCTGGAAGTATGGGCCAAACCAGGCCTGGGAGCAGGACGACTTTAATCAGTGGTCTTTAGAGGCGATGCAGGCCGGTGGTTCTATGACCTGGGATGGCTCATATAACCGAACGATTACCACTGTTTATGATTGGGTTTACGTTTTACTTGAAGGCACCGATGAATACCTGATGGCTTATGAATCACCGGGTGCACCTAACTGGGCCAGAGGTTCAACGCCGTTACCCACCGCCTACCTGGGCGAATCTTACAGTCATGAATTGACGGAAGGCGACGACTTCTGGGACCCGGAAGGCGATGAGATTATTCAGCTGCGTATAGTCGATACAGACAGCGCACCGGCGTGGCTAAGCGTTGAAAAAACCGATACCGGCGTTTGGACGTTAAGTGGTGTGCCAACTGAAAGCGAAGCGGCAGCTTATGAATTTAGCTTGGAAATTGCAGATGCCTCTGGCGCAACCAGCCGTTCAGTCGAATTGTTAGTTGAGTGATGAGTTTAAGTTGTTGAATGCAAAAACTGCTGAAAGGCATCTGCCAGCGGGTGGCGCTCCCGCTCCGGCCAACTCACCACCGACAGCTCGCGCTTCAGCGCCAACGGTGTTTCCAGGCGGTGCAGTTCACCGCGCGCTACCTCGTTAGCAACGGATAGTGCCGATAAACAACCCACACCTAAACCGGCTTTTACGGCCTGTTTAATGGCCTCCTGGCGGTTCAGTTCCAGTGCAATTTTTACCTGTATACCGGCCTGTTGTACGGCGGTATCGAACACCTTGCGTGTGCCGGAACCCTTTTCCCGCAATACCCACGGCTGGCTTTTCAGGTTGCGCAGGCCGGCTTTTTTAGTGCTCGCCAGTGCATGCCCAGGGCTGCAGAACACTGCCAGCTCGTCCTGCTGCCAGGGGCTGATGCTCAGCTGTTTGTGCGTGGCGGGGCCCTCAATTAAGCCCAGCTGGACCTGGCCTGTCTCCAGCATCTGAATCACTTCTGCGGTATTGGTAATGCGAATATCCGGCTCAACCTTTGGGTGTTGGGCGGTGAACTTAGCCAGCAGCGCCGGCAACAGGTAGCAGGCAATGGTGACGCTGGCGGCAATGCGCAGCGGCCCGCTCATGTCTTCACCATCGGGGTGGCGCAAGGCTTCGGCCAGGGCAAGTATCTGGTGGATTTTTAGCAGTGCATCGCGGCCGCTATCGGTGATAACCAGCTCGCGGCCAACACGGTGAAACAGGGCATAGCCGATATTGCTTTCCAGCTCGCGCAGTGCCTGGCTGGCTGCCGATTGGCTGATCGCCTGTTCATCGGCAGCGCGGGTGAGCTGGCCTAAGCGGGCAATGGCTTCAAACAACCGGAGTTGGCGCAGGCTAAGGTTCATCGTTCGGTATCTCTAATCTATTAAATAAGTTTTATCCATTTTACTTAATTAAGTGGCTTAGGGAAGATGTTGCTGAACAGAAGGAGCCCGGTTGCTATGAGCCTGTATATTCTCTTACCCGCTATCGCCATTGCTGCACTGGCACTGGCAAGTTTGCCCGCATTGTCTGCTATCGGTTTAAGTGCTCTGCCATTGGCTATTTTACTGGGCATGGTGGCCGGCCACCTTGTGCCGGTTTGCCATTCAACCGGCGAGCAGTGGTTCAGTCGGTTTAGCCAGCAAAAGCTGCTGCGTGCCGGCATTATTCTGTTTGGTTTTAGTCTGAATTTTCAGCAGATTGCCGCTGTTGGCTGGCAGGCATTGCTGCTGGATGGCATCGTAATTAGCACCACCTTTTTGCTTGGTACCTGGCTGGGCATTAAGCTTTTTAAGCTGGAGCCGAATGTCGCTATGCTGACTTCTGTCGGCAGTGCCATCTGTGGGGCCGCTGCGGTTATGGCGACCGAGGCGGTGCTCAAACCTAAGCAACGCGATGTTACAGTTGCTGTCGCCACAGTGGTGTTGTTCGGCACACTGGCCATGTTCAGCTACCCGCTGCTTTACGCTTTCAGCGGCATGAGTGAGCTGGCGTACGGCATCTTTATTGGCAGCACCGTACATGAGGTTGCGCAGGCGGTGGCGGCAGGGCAGGCCATCGGCGAGCAGGCGTTGCAGAATGCAGTCATTGTTAAACTGATGCGAGTGATGCTGTTGGCGCCCTTTATTGTGCTGCTGAGCTATGTGGTCAGTAAGAAACAAAGCGCGAAGGATAATGGTCACCGGTTGGTGATTCCTTGGTTTGTTGCAGGTTTTGTGGCGTCAGCTGGTATTAATACCTGGCTGCCTTTACCAGAGCTACTGAGCAGTACTTTTCATTTCGGCAGCCAACTGAGTTTGGCGATGGCGATGGCAGCGCTGGGTTTGAATACCCGCTGGTCGACTATTCGCGCTGCCGGGGCTAAGCCGTTGATGTTGGCGGGGTTGTTATTTGTTTTATTGATGGTAGGCGGTTTTGGGCTGAACCACTTGTTGATTGCAAAGGCTTGATAGGGCTCATTTTAAGCATCATGTTGATTGATTTTTGCTTGTGGTTCGTCTGATGTAGACATCAATCTTGTTCGCTTCGCTTTAGCTAGCACGATTGCACTCCGAGCATGGGCTGCTGAAATGCACGCGATCCGATTAGTTTAGGTGGCGGGCTAAATACCTATCCTTATGTGTATAGTAGCCCGCCGAGCATGTCAGATCCGAAAGATCAATGAGTGTTTAAAGTTCGTTAAACAACCAGTGCTGATTCATATTATCTTCGTCTACAGACCATAAATAAATACTCTGGCCATCCTCACCGCTGTTGTTGCCATCAATCGCATAACCACTCGCATTACGTTTAACTAAACTGTAGTAGCCGTTACCTTGATCTACTTTTAGCCAATGCTGGTTTTGGTTATCTTCGTCGCATTCCCATAGGTATACGTTTTGTCGATCGCTACCGCCATTGCCGCCATCCAGGCAATAGTCTGTATCTGCTTTTTGATAAGAATAGTAGTTATCACCACGATCAAGCTCTAGCCATTGCTGATTAGCGTTGTTTTCATTCTCAGTCCATAAATAAACGTCCTGCTCATTAGCGCCACCATAATTACCGTCGATTGCGTAACTGTCTGCGTTTCGTTTAATCAATTGAACAACCGTGTCTTCATTTACTTCACTAATTTCCCACGACTCCCATGAGCCCACCGCAGCCGTGGTTAAAAAGCGAACTTCACCTGCATTGGTGATTTGTAGGCGCTGATAATCTTCAGGTCCATCCGGTAGCGTCAGAAAGTGAGTATCATCCGATGCCCCTTCCGTGAATTCATAATAGGTATAGGTGCCTGAGTTAGAGGTTGGCTGCATATCAGCATACAGGGTGCCGTCAGTTCTTAACCTGGGAGCTGTGCCACCCGCCGCTCTTTGGATATGCCAGTAGCCATTACCTTTATCAATAAACTGCCATTCAACGTCGTCTCCCGTAACATCCGTAGAGGTTGTATAAGGATCTTCGCTTTCACCGGTAGCCGCCAAGCGTAAATTATGCTCGGGGACATCAAGATAGTAGGTTTTTTCTGGGTCGGGAGTGAACGATTGAGCACTCTCGTCATTAACAACATCTTCATCGTCAATGGTAATTTCAAAAAGACTGAGTGACCCGGCAGGAACCGTTCCACTGATGCTTGTAGCGCTTGTTGTCACATAGTCGCTAACGACACCTTCAATATCGCTTTCGGTATTCCAGTACGTCATGGTGACGGGTTGGTTTGTCGCTGTATAGTCCGTCAGATTAATTAAGACATCGACAGGTTCATCATTCGGATTGATCGCCCAAACCGTGATTAAATTGTCTTTAATGAAAGCCATCGTATGTGAAAGTTCATCAGGTGTATCAATATCAAGTGCTTGTCCACGATGTGAGGTGTTGGTGAGTTTATTAAAAATAAAATATTTTACGTTTCTCGATGGGGTGCCGGAGGGGTTTAGAATGTAGCTGTGCCCCTGATTTGTAGTGCCAATCGCAAGCCATCCTGATATGCCGGAAATGCCAGCATTGACCGCCTCCATGACATATGAAAACGTAAGCACTTCATCATAGCCTGAGGTGCTTTTCCAATCGTGGAGTTCAGTATTCCAGATTTCTTTTGTGGTGCCCAGAATCTCCTGGGCAGTCTCTACAAAGCCCTGTGCACTTCCGCTGGAATTTGTATTGTGTGAAGCGGCAATATCAATCGCATCTCTACGGCGGGTTGTATTAACGTCATCTAACCAGGAAGAACCCTGGGCGTAACTCCAGGTAGACGGTGCTATTATTTGAGGCATTGTTAAAGATTTAGCGGCGAGATCGGCTTCAAGATATTCGGCAATATCTCTGACATGAGTAGGTGTTACGTAGTTCCATTCATTGGTTAAGTCCAGGTAGCTTATTTCGAAACCATACGAATCCATAAGCTCAATATAACGTACCAAATATTCTGCACATTTTTCCCAATCAAAAGAAAAATCGCTGTCGCTCCCTGTGCTTCCCGTTATCCATTGTGGATAAGGTTGCCAAGCGACGTCGTCCATAGCTTCGTCCAATGGCCGGGGTGATGCAAAAAACTTAATGTCAGGGTTTGCATCCTGCATGTCCTGCATCATGGGGATGATCTTGTTTGTGTAGGCTGAAAGGTTATATTCCCCTTCTGTGAGCTCGTAGCCACTATTGATAGCAACCCGTATAAAGTCAATATCATTATCTGCTACCGACCATTGAGCGACTAAATCTTTTTCGTCAGCACTGAGTGTGTTGGTCCAATACCACAGGCGCTCGTAGTCCATTCCATATCGCATCGTTTGATTGGGCGTTGAGCCTACCTGGATGGAAACGTCAGAATAAGCGGCAGAACCTATACTTAAAGATATCAGGGTAGCGATAATTACTCTTTTCTGTTCCATGAATTTTATAATCATATTGCTATTGCTCTTATTGAGGGTTGAGCCGACGATTAATCATTTGCAGCCTTAACCCTTGGTTAAATTTCGAATTCTTCCATGTCGTTATCCGATTTAAATAAGATAGCTTATGGGGTGTAATTGAATGCAGCTACGACATCCCATTTATCTGAGAACATTGCATTGGTATCGAAAGACCTTATTTTCTATCGATAGAAAAATCATTAGTGGAATCTCAGTAATGTTTACAGCGTCAAATAATCATTTTTCTAATTGTTTAGTTTGTGACCTTCTTCATTTGCCTGCTGTTACTTTCGGATTTTTTATAAGTAATGAAGTTAATTGAGCAGCACGAATAAAAAAAACTGGCTGGATGTCAGAATCTAACCTTTGCCGATCGGTAGCTTTGATTCATTAAGTCCTGTCAGCAGGTTTCAGGGGTGTATGCGTAGAATTAGCATAGCTTCTATGCTTTGTATTCCAGTAAAAACTACGCATCTCTTTGTATTTCAGTAAAAATCACACATCAAAAAGTTTGAGCTAACTCTCAATTCAAAATACTTGCACATTGAATCATTGAAAGTTCGAACCGGTCGACACTGACCGGGGGCAGGGTTGTGTACTGTTTACGCTCGAAATTTTAGGTTTTTGTGGGGTTGTGTGAATCAGCCCTAAACGCTTAAGCCTGAATGCGGTATTCGAATTAAGAAGTTAAATCCACTTCAGCATAAAAAAATAGTAGTTGCATTAATAACAATATTTCTTTGGATACCGTACTCATGAATAAGAAATTTATAGCCAGTTTACTTGCATTTAGTACTGTGCCGCTTACTGGTTTTACAGATGTTGTATTTAATGAAAAGCTTTACGGCTATATATACTGGGAAAATGGGTTGCCTATAACCGATCTGGCTCGCAGGCCCGATAGCTGGGCGAATCCGGATATGGCGGCCGATCCGAACCTAATTATTCAAACCGGCTATTACAATTTGCGTTTTGATGCAGACGATGTTGATCTGTCCGGTTTTGATGCGGCCGAAGGCAGTGATTACATGAGCGCACTCACTGAAGATGTTACTGAGTTTAGCGATGGCTCTATTTTGCTAAAGGCCTATAAAGACGGCGTTGCTTACACGGCTCGTACCGGTGTTGTTGAAAACGATGACTCCGATTTGGAAGTTCACCTGATAGAAAACGGTCAATTCCTGCAGCGGTTTGATCACACCGGTTTGGTGTTTACCGACAGTGATGGCAATGAGCTGGGTTCTTCAGGTTATTTCGAGGTGACTGCCTGGCCCGATAGAGTCGTTTTTACGCTCGATTTTTCCGATGATGCAGACGTGGAGCGTACCACCATTCAGGTGAAATCACCGGAGGGTACCGCTCACCTGAAAGACTCTTATCTGAATAAAATTAATCTGGCCATTAAACCTCAGGATGACGAAAAACTCTCCACACTGACTGCCAGTCGTTACATTACCGAGGCGTACGAAGCGGATACCTCAGATGAGCTGGATGTAACATTCGATTCTGATCTCTACGCCTTCTACATTGAATTAGATCCGGACAAAATTTCATACAGCACGGACGATACCGCTGTTGATCGTTATGATGAATACGTCATTGAAGTGACGAATCCGACAGACACTGAGGCCAATATTCCGCTTGTATTCGCGCAAGCGACGATTCCGACCATCACCGGTACCGTTATGCTACTGGCTGATTATGACGATGGCCGCCCTACAGGTTTACCGGTTCAGATTTCCAAAAACTGGCATAAATCCGATGACTATGTGCATAAACACGAAGGCTCCTGGCTTCGCGGTTCCAGCATGGTCACCCTGGAAGCTAACAGCAGTAAAAAGTTTAAGCTGAGGGTGATTTATGGCTATTGGGATCAGGTTGGTGCCGTTTCGCATGCACAGCTTTCTTTAATTGGCTATGGCAACACTCATTGGAAGTGGGATGAATCCGCAGTCGGTGCTTGGGGTGAAAGCATGACTTACGACCCTAATCAGGCAATAGCTGCGGCATTTATTGCCGATGTGCGGCCCACCTGGACCACTCCGACAAGCAGCAGCTATACCGATCATGGCTGGACGGGTAACTATGGCGGTGGCGACTTCCTGAAATATTTCGATGAAAATGGCGATTATCGCTGGGGTAAAAAGATTAAAACGGCCTACCGCTGGACCGGGCCGAACATGACCGAAGTGCTTTACAGCGGTTATTCAGATGACGATAAACTGCGCTTTACCTATACCACCCAGCAGGTTCGCAGTAACGATTACCACCGCCGGTTCCACAGCTATAAATATGAAATTCTGGAAGATATCGAGCCTACCCGTTTTGTGTATCATCAGATGGCTGCAGACTATTACACCGGCCCGGATTTCGACTATTTCTATCGGGGGAATGGCAGCTATTTATACAACAGCGTTCAGGCCGATCACGGTGGTAACGATTACACCGGCGATTCTTATTATTTTCATAAGCGCTGGCTGGCCATCGACGATACCGAGACAAGCAGTGGCGATGACAGTGCGAATCGAGGGATTATTTCTTTAGCGTCAACTCTTAACGACACGACTAAAGTGCCTTATCTGCATACCTATGGAAGAACATGGGGCAGCGACAAAACCTTGTTTGATCTTAGTGGTGAGTCTACCAGCGAGAGCTATAAGGCCGGGGATGTCATCGAGGGTAAGCTGGAATTCATTATGCCGGCAGAATCGAGCAGTGAATACTGGGGTGACGATGACGACTTTGCTGATCGCTTGGCGGCATACGAGAACAGCTGGGATGCCATACAGGATGAGCATATCTACAACAATATGAGTATTAGTGTCAGTAAAGGGACTCTACAGCAAAGTTACCCCGTGGTGATTAATGCTGCTGATGCCACTGTGTTAGCGAAGTTTACGATTCCGGCCGATAGCGGTGTTGGCCATATCCCGGTGGTTATTCAGAATGCCAGCGCAGGCTTGGCGTTACGGGCTCAATATAAGATGGAAGACAGTGATAGCTGGCAGTGGGCTGCAGAGAATAGTAGTAACATCAATACTAACGCGCTCTACCAGGGTTATTACAATGGCGATGGCACCATGGATTATGTGTTCAATATCATTCGGCCGTCTGGCACCTTATCAAAGGCGATGACAGTCCGTGTATTCTCGACGGGCGACAATAATTAGATTAAGCCAACAAAGTTAGAGGCCCAGGTCGGCCCGGCCGCCGGATAACATCGATCATGGCTTTATCATGATCCGTATTATCCGGCTGGTTTGGCTGTTGCTGTGTTTGCATCTTCAATCGTCCATTTAACCGCTAAGTTTTACGCTCATCTAAAACTTCTTTGATTTTGTTACTGATAACTGGCTCTAAATTTTAAGGTGCCAGCCTTCGCAATAAACCATCAAGAATTCACGGCATGACCGGCGTCACGATATCACCTTTCTAATGCCGTTAGGGTTTTCGCGCTTTTTGCATCAGATACATAAAAACAAGTGGAGTTTAAATGAAAAAATTAGCGTTATTCGCATTAACCTCAGCCGTTGCATTACAGGTTAGTGCTGCCGAAATGACAGTCTATCAGGTGGAGTTGGCCAGTAAGTTAGACCCTGCCAATGCGCCGGCTGAAAACTTTGATATGAAAAAATGGAAGATCAACCTTCCTATTGGCGATAAAACCGAAGCCCGCCAAGGCAAAGAGATGGAAATTACTGCTGATCGGCTGAATTACGTTAACTACCCTTATGTGCACCCAGAATGGTTCTATACCAATGCTGAAACGGGTGCTGCGGTATTTGCAGCACCAAACACTGGGCCTACGACACCCAATAGTAAAAATACGCGCAGTGAATTGCGCGCCATGCTGGATGTAAACGATGCCTCCAATTACAGCGGTTCAATAAACAACTTTGCCGTGGCAGCGAATGACAATGCAGCCGATTTTGGGGCTGTTGGCGGGCAGTTATCCGCAGCGTTAACGGTTGATGCGGTCAGCACCAGCGGGAATGATGAAAAGCGCGGCGCCCATGCTGTTGTGATCGGCCAGATTCATGGCTCTAAAAATGAGCCCCTGAAAATTTTCTACCGTAAGATGCCAAACCATGAGTTCGGCAGTGTTTTCTGGACGTATGAAACGAACCCGGCAGATAAAAAGGACCGCACCGATATTCCGAACAATGTGTTTGGTCAGCATAATTTAACCAAAGCCGATGCCGACCCTAAAGACGGAGTGAAACTGGGCGAGTTGTTTGAATACGACGTGAATGTTGTTGAAAACGTGATGAACCTTACCTTCAAACGCAACATCGGTGAAAAAGACGAAAAGGTCGTTACCTTTGCGGTTGATTTGAGCAAGCCGTATCCGGGTCATGAAAAGCTGGATCTCGGCTACGCTCAGGATTGGATGTACTTTAAAGCAGGCGTTTACAACCAGTGTAATCAGGGCTCATCTGAGTGCCAGAACCGAGGACTGGAAGCGGGTGATTATGCTCAGGCAAGTTTTTATAAGCTGGAGTTAAACCAGTAAGCACTTGTATTGAGTTTTGAGCGGATCTGTTCAGGCAGATCCTTTTATTCGGCTCTATTCGCCAATACTTGAATGTGAAAATGAGAAGCGTTATCGTTTGCCATCTTTAAGGCATTCAGGGCGCTTCCATGTTTTTATTCCTAAATTTTCGTAAAATCCTCACGATTGTTGTACTGGCCGTCATAGCTTCCTATTCGGCGGCAGCGACCGTGCAAGACAGCAAAGGTGAATTCACGATTGACTACGAGCCACAACGCATTGTGGTGCTGGAGTTCTCGTTTGTCGATGCGCTTGCAGCGGTGGGGATCAGTCCGGTCGGTATCGCCGATGATAAAGATAAAGACCGCATCCTGCCGCAGGTGCGTGACATCATCGGTGATTGGACCTCTGTCGGTACACGCTCGCAACCCAGCCTTGAAGTGATCGCTTCACTGAATCCGGATTTGATTATTGCCGATATCAGCCGCCACGAAGCGGTCTATGAAGATCTGCAGAAGATCGCACCCACCTTAATTTTGCCATCGCGCCGCGAAACCTATGAAGAAAACCTGCAGGCCGCAGTCGTGGTCGGTACGGCCATCGGTAAGCAAGAGGAACTTGAGGCGCGTTTGGCTCAGCACCGGCAAAAGATGAACGAGTACGCAGCGCAACTGCCGGGGCATGCCCGTGTGCAGTTTGGTGTTGCGCGCGATGATCTGCTGTCATTGCACTCAGAAAACGCCTACGCCGGTGGCGTGCTGAAAACACTGGGGTTCGAGAACCCGAAGGTCTCCGAAGAGGGTGCCGCCTATGTCAGCACCGGTTTAGAGCAGCTGTTGGCGATCAATGCCGATTACCTGATTTTTGGCTACTACAGCAACCCCAGCATTGTTCATAAATGGCACGCGGAACCCCTTTGGTCGCTGCTCAAAGCTGTGCAGGACGACCATGTTTATGAAGTCAACGCCAACACCTGGTCGCGTGCGCGCGGCATGATGGCCGCCGAAACCATGGCGCAGGATCTGGTCAGAATTTTTGCAGAACACTAAGTCGCTGTCGTCGTACCCGGCGCTGCTGGCCGGACTGACCCTGTTATTGGCTTTGCTGTTCTGGTGGAGCCTGTTCAGCTGGTCAGCCATGAATATCTCAGCGCGCGATGCTCTCGACGCGGTATTCAATCATGAAGCCGGCAATATCGCCCAGACCATTGTGCGCGAATTAAGGCTGCCGCGCGCACTGGTCGCCATTGTTGTCGGGTGCGCCATGGCCGCCGCCGGTGCCGTTATGCAGGGGCTTACCCTGAACCCGTTGGCGTCACCTTCCGTGCTTGGCATTAATGCCGGTGCTGCGTTGGGCATGGCCCTGGTCACCACGCTGGGCCTTTGGCAGGGGGCGTTCAGTACGTCGGTTGCGGCGGTTATCGGCGCTGCACTGGCCTGGTTGATTGTTATGTCTTTAGGTAGCTGGAAAGCGGGTGGTCAGAGCAGCCGTTTGGTGCTGGCGGGCATTGCGGTTTCTGCGTTGTGCATGGCGCTGACCAAGGCGCTGGTGATTCTGCACGAAAATCAGGCCGTGGCCGTGCTCAGCTGGCTGGCCGGGGGGTTTGTTGAAGCGCGCTGGCCTCTGTTTGGCAAGCTCTGGCCGGTTGCTGTGCCGGCACTGCTGTTTACCCTGGCCTTTGCACCCACGCTTAATTTGCTCAGTTTGGGGGATGAAAACGCCTCGCATCTGGGGGTGGTGATCTGGGCGGTGCGTCTGCTTGGCAGTGCTCTGGTGCTGGTGCTGGTCGGCTGGACAATCAGCTTGGTGGGAGCCATCGGTTTTGTGGGTTTAATCGTGCCACATGTTGCCCGCAAGCTCACCGGCTACGACTATCGCCGCAATATGCCGGTGGCCATGCTGATGGGCGCCTGCCTGGTGTTGCTGGCCGATATCGTCAGCCGTGCCATCGCCTTCCCAACGGAAGTGCCCGCCGGAGCCATTTTGGCTCTGTTTGGCACGCCGGTGTTTATTTACTTGGTGCGGAGCCGAATCTGATGCGCGCTACTCTGGGCTTACCCGTTCTGCTGTTGTTGGTGGCGCTGCTGATCGTTGCCAGCTTTATGCTCGGCGCTGTGCCTATTCCCCTGGCGGAAATTCTAAAGATCGGCCAGGCCGATTTTGCACACAGCTTTACGCTGTATCAGTACCGTTTACCACGGGCGGTGCTTGCCGTGTTGGTTGGCGGCATGATGGCCCTTGCCGGCGCGCTGGTGCAGGGCGTTATCCGCAACCCGCTGGCATCGCCCGATGTTCTGGGCATCAGTAACGGTGCCGGCTTGCTGGCCGTTTGTTTTATTACCCTGTTTCCGCAGAGTTCTGCCGGTGCAATACCGCTGGTGGCTTTACTGGGCAGTGCCATGGCGGCGCTGTTGTTATGGCTGCTGGTGGGGCGTTACCCGTCTGAAACCCGGCTGGCGTTAACCGGTGTTGCGCTGGCAGCGTTTTTTGCCGCCTGTATCGATTTTGTCATGCTGCTTAACCCGCAGGAAATCAACACGGCCTTGCTCTGGCTGACCGGCAGTTTGTGGGGCCGTAACTGGGTGCAGGTGCAGTTGTTGTTGCCCTGGCTGCTGCTGGTGCCGGTGGCCTTGCTGCTGGTAAAGCCGCTGAATCTGCTGGCGCTGGATGAGCAGAACGCCCGCTCAATGGGGGTGAATGTGCCGCTGGTGCGCTTTGCTGCGCTGGCATTGGCGGTGTGTTTATCCGGAGCCGGTGTTGCCGTTTGTGGCCCGGTGGGTTTTCTTGGCCTAATTGCACCGCATGTGACCCGCCGGTTGCTGGGCTCGCGACATCAGCTGTTGCTGCCGGGCAGTTTTCTGGTGGGAGCCATTCTGTTGCTGTTTGCTGATTTGGTGGGTCGGGTGATCGACCCACCCATTGAAATTCCGGCCGGCATCGTAACCGCTATTCTGGGCGCACCTTATTTTTTATGGCTGTTGTTCAGAATTAAATAATCAGGAGTGAAAGGCATCAATGCTCAGTACAGAAAACCTCTCCATTGGCTATCACGGGCAGGTTATTGTTAAGGATGTTTCCTTTACCGTGCCGCACGGCAAAATTACCGCATTGCTGGGCCCAAACGGGTGCGGCAAATCGACGTTGTTGAAGGCACTGTCACGCACGATCAAGCCCGTCAGTGGCCATGTGTACTGGCAACAGAAAGATGTGCAGAACATCGCCCATAAAGAATACGCCCGTCTGCTGGCCATGTTGCCTCAGGTGCAGCCGATTCCTGAAGGGCTGACCACGTTTGATCTGATCGCCTACGGGCGCAGCCCGCACAATGGCTTTTGGGGGCGGCTCAGCCAGAAGGACCGGGCGGTGATTGATCAGGTCATGGCAGCATCGGGTGTGACTGAGCTTGCCGATAAACGGGTCAGTGAGCTTTCCGGTGGTCAACGCCAACGGGTTTGGCTGGCCATGACGCTAGCGCAGGAAACCCCTTATATTTTGCTGGATGAACCCACCACCTATATGGATCTGAACCATCAGGTTGAGCTGCTCGGCAATCTGCGCCGGCTTAACCATGAAGGTAAAACCATTGTCACCGTGCTGCACGATATCAACCAGGCGGCGCGTTATTGCGACTACTTGCTGGTTATGCACAACGGCGAGCTGGTTGCGCAGGGTACTCCTGCCGAGGTTATCAACCAAAAACTGTTGAAAGAGGTGTTTGCGGTGAATGCGCAAATCTTCCCGGACCCGGTGGCGAATACGCCCATGTGCGTTGTCGATGATTAACGCAGAATAACGTCGAATGGTTATTTTTTGATCTGCAACAGTCAGAGTATTATTTGGTGTTGAGAATCATTTGTGTTTGAGATAGAGTCGCGTTAATCAACCATTTATCAGGAATGACCGATGTACGTATGTTTATGCCGCGGTGTGACCGACTCGCAAATTAAGCAAGCCGTTGAAGAAGGGGCTCAGTCTGTTCGTGAAGTGAATGATCTTCTGGGTACCGCCCGCCAGTGTGGTAAGTGTGGCCTGACCACGCGTGATATCGTGAATCAGCACCTGGATGCCATGCAATCTGCCCGTTCTTCTCTGGCCTATAACGCCGCCTGACTATCACTTTGCACCTCTGCTGCTGTCGGGCTATCAATCTAATAGGTGGCTATTAGTCTGATAGCTCAGCGGCTGTCACTGCTTTCTTCTGTTATTTCCTTTCTGCCTGCAATACCGCACCGTTACTGGCGTTGACGACAGTTTGCGTGTGTTTTCGGTAATTGGCCTGTCGATTGCTCTAACCCTGCTATAAGCGCGTTGCGCAAAGAATTGATTATCAGGAAGAGTATTATGAGCGACATCATGCGCCCGGTACCGTTTGCCGAGCTGTTAACCCGAGTCTTTAGTGAATTAAAAACCAACGCATCCATCTTTGGGTTGCCCATTGCACAGTTTTACCGCGCGTCTAAAAACGAGGCGTTCTCGGTATGGGGTGAAAGCTGCCAGACGCCGGTGGGCCCGGCCGCGGGGCCACACACTCAGTTGGCTCAGAATATTGTTTCTTCCTATCTGGCCGGTGGCCGTTTTATGGAGCTGAAGACGGTTCAAAAGCTCGACCGTCTGGAAATCGCTAAACCGTGCATCGATGCCGAAGATGAAGCCTACAACTGCGAATGGTCAACCGAGTACACGCTGCCCAAGGCGTACGACGAATATTTAAAAGGTTGGATGATTCTGCACCTGCTGGAAGGCATCTTTAACCCGCAGGTGCCGGCCGGCCGCCGCAGCTTTGTCTTTAACATGAGTGTCGGTTACGACCTGGATGGCATTAAAACCGCGCCCATGCAGGAATACATCGCCAATATGCTCGATTCCAGCGAGCACCCCAAGTTCAGCCAGTACAAAACCGAACTGAAAAGCTTTATTGAAAGCACACCGCTGGCCGAAGTGGTGGGTCAGGCGCTTAGCCGCGACGATTTGATTGAGCGTGTTGATGCCATCAGCCCGGTGCTGACTCAGGGCATTACCATTTCGACACTGCACGGTTGCCCACCGCAGGAGATCGAAGCCATCTGCCGTTACATGATCGATGAGCGCGGCATTAATACCTTTGTGAAGCTAAACCCAACGCTACTGGGTTACCCGCGTGTGCGCGCCATTCTGGATGGCGCCGGTTTTGATCATGTCTGCCTGAGCGAAGAAGCCTTCAGCCACGATCTGCAAATGACCGATGCCAAGACCATGCTCAAGCGCCTGGTGGCACTGGGTAAAGAGAAGGGTATTGGCTTTGGTGTGAAGCTGACCAACACGCTGGGCACGCTGAACAAAAAAGGCCGCCTGCCGGAAAAAGAAATGTATATGTCGGGCCGGGCGTTGTTCCCGCTGTCGATTAACCTGGCGCTGGAACTTTCTCAGGAATTTAACGGCGAGCTGCCTATTTCGTATTCTGGCGGTGCCAGCAAGCTGAACATTCGCGAGATTTTTGAAACCGGTATTCGGCCGATCACCATGGCCACCGAGCTGCTTAAGCCGGGCGGTTACCTGCGCCTGAAAGACTGCGCCGCAGAGTTGGATGCCAGCAGCGAGTGGCAGATGAGCAAGATTGATCTGGCCAAACTGGAAGCGCTGGCCACCAAGGCATTAAGCGCCAGCTACACGCAAAAAGAATGGCGTGGGCCGGAGGATATCAGCGTGAATAAGCCGGTGCCGCTGACCGATTGTTCGGTAGCGCCATGCAAGGTAGCGTGCCCGATCAGCCAGGACATTCCCGAGTACATTCGCCTGGCAGGCGAGGGTAAATACGTTGAGGCGCTGGATGTTATCTACGCAAAAAACGCACTGCCTTCCATTACCGGCCATATCTGCGATCACGAGTGTCAGTTCAACTGTACCCGGCGCGATTACGAAGGTGCGGTCAATATTCGGGAAATGAAAAAGATCACCCTGCAACAGGGCTGGGAAGGCTACAAGGCCAAGTGGAATAAGCCGGCATTGGATGAAAGCAAACAGCCGGTGGCGGTAATTGGTGCCGGGCCTGCCGGGCTTTCTGCCGGTTACTTTCTGGCGCGTGCCGGTCACCCGGTGACGATCTTCGAAAAAGAACACAGCGCCGGTGGCGTGGTGCAGAACATTATTCCGCAGTTCCGTATTCCGCGGGAGACCATTGAGCACGATATCAATTTTGTGCAACAGCACGGCGTACAGATTGAGTACGGCGCTAACCCGAATACCCGCATTGATGAGCTGAAAGCCAGTGGCTACAAGTATATCTGCCTGGGAGTCGGTGCGGATAAAGGCAACCCGATTACCATTGAGGGCGATAACCCGAACCGTTTTAAATCGCTGGAATTCCTGCGTGCCTTTAATGAAGACAGCAGCCTGCGCATCGGTAAAGAAGTGGTGGTTGTTGGTGGCGGCAATACCGCGATGGACAGCGCCCGCGCAGCCCTGCGGGTGCCGGGTGTTGAAAAGGTAACGGTGCTGTACCGTCGTACCGAAGCGGAAATGCCAGCGCATAAAGATGAATACAAACTGGCCGTGGCCGATGGCGTTGAATTTATGTTCCTGGCTAACCCGGAACAGTTTTCTGCCAGCGGCATTGTAACGGCGCGGGTCATGGAATTGGCTGAGCCGGATGAAAAAGGTCGTCGTCGCCCGGTTGCCACAAAAGCAACGATTGAGCTTACGGCCGATGCCTTAATTACGGCGGTAGGTGAGCAGGCGAATGTTTCTGCGTTGAGTCGCATGGGCTTGCCTTTGGCTGAAAATGGCTGGCCGGTTGTCGCAGAAGGCAGCTGTGAAACTGCAGTGGAAAATGTCTTCTTGTTGGGTGATGCCAACACCGGCCCTGCGAGCATCGTTTCGGCCATTGCCGGTGCGCGTAAGGCGACCGATGCCATTCTGGAACGCGAACAGCAAAGCTTTGCGCCGCTGGTTGAAAAGCAGAAGGTTACCCAGGCTGAGGTGTTTGAGCGTAAGGGTTTAATTGCGGCAACGTTGATTGAACCTGCGCAGGTGACGGCGGCCAATCAGGCGAAGTTTGCCGAGCAAGAGGCGCAGCGTTGCTTGCAGTGTTCGTACATTTGCAGCAAGTGTGTGGATGTGTGCCCGAACCGGGCCAATGTGTCGTTGAAGGTGCCGGGCTTTAACAATGAAGTGCAGGTGATTCACCTGGATGCCTACTGTAACGAGTGCGGTAACTGTGCGCAGTTCTGCCCTTGGGATAGCAAGCCTTATAAAGATAAATTTACCCTGTTCAGTTTGCGGGATGATTTTAATAACAGCACCAACAATGGTTTCTTTGTTGAGGGTGATGATGTTCTGCTGCGCGCGCAGGGTGATGTGTTACAGCTGCAGTTGAGTGGCAGTCAATTAAAAGATGTGCCGGTGGCCTTGGCGAAAGAGGCGGCGTTGATCAATGAGATTGTCGGCAGTCATGGCTATTTGCTGGGTGAAGTTGAGCTGTAACAGTTTGCTCTGAGTGGCTCGCATAGCGAGCCCAGACTTATGACAAAGTTGCCGCAGTCTTCGATACTTTTTTGTCGGCGGGGTTTATCGACAACCCAATGGTTCGCTACGCAACCGATAACGGTCAGCCCTGATAGAAAGCACAGTGAATACTTCCATGTATGCTCGACGGCGACGTCCATGTCGCCGACGTTTCTATCAGGGCTGACCGTCACCGATCGCTACTCGGCTGAGCTTTCGGGTTACTTTTATTAAATAGGATTATTGAATGAAAATTTTACTTAATGCGATGGCGGTTCAGTTTCAACCGGCGCTGGTGAAAGAGGGTATCGACATCGCCGTTGAAAACGGTGTGATTGTCGAGGTAGGTAATGGCCTGGCTGAAAAGTACCCCTCGGCTGAAACAAAAAATATGAACGGTAAGCTGGTGATGCCGGGTATTGTGTGTTCGCACAACCATTTTTATTCCGGTTTGGCGCGCGGCATTATGGCGGATATTGCACCGACGCCGGATTTTATCTCGGTACTGAAAAACCTGTGGTGGCGGCTGGATAGGGCGTTGGATGAAGAAAGCCTGTACTACAGTGGCTTAATCTGCTCACTGGAGGCCATTAAGAGTGGCTGTACCTCGGTAATCGATCACCATGCCTCACCGAATTATATTGAAGGCTCACTCGATACCTTAAAACAGGGCTTTATGAAGGCAGGCCTGCGCGCGATGACCTGTTTTGAAACCACCGACCGTAATGGCGGCACCGAAGAGCTGGCGCGTGGTGTGGATGAAAATATCCGTTTCGCCAAAGCCATTGATGAAGCAAAGCAGAAGGGCGAAGAGCCTTATCTGGTAGAGGCGCACATTGGCGCGCATGCACCCTTTACGGTATCGAATGAAGGCCTGAGAATGCTGGCAATGGCCAAGCAACAAACCGGCCGTGGTTTGCACATTCATGTTGCGGAAGATTTGTACGATGTGTCACACAGTCACCATCACTACGGGCAGGATTTAATCGAACGGCTTGATGCTTTCGGTTTGATCGATAGTAAAACGCTGGTAGCGCACGGTTTGTACCTGTCAGATTTGGATCGTGACATTCTGAATAAGCACGATGCCTTTCTGGTGCACAACGCCCGCTCCAATATGAATAACGGTGTCGGCTATAACGGTAAGCTGGCGCAGTTCAATAATGTGGCTCTGGGTACCGATGGTATTGGTGCCGATATGTTTGAAGAGCTGAAGTTTGCTTACTTCAAGCATAAGGATGCCGGTGGTCCTATGTGGCCGGATAGCTTCCTGAACTTCCTTGGTAATGGTAACCAGCTGCTGGCGCGTAACTTTGATGCGCAGTTTGGCAAGCTGGAGGCCGGTTATAAGGCCGATCTAACGGTTCTGGATTACACCAGCCCAACGCCGCTGCAGGCCGAAAACCTGGCCGGGCATTTTGCTTTTGGCCTGAACTCTGGTGCCGTAAACAGTGTGATGGTGGAAGGGCGGTTTGTTTATGAAGATCGCGCCTTTGGTTTTGATGTTGCGCCAATTTATGCGGAAGCCCGAAAGGTTTCGAAAAAACTTTGGCAGGCGATGGATGCTTTGTGAGTGAATGAATAAGTGCGGGCGAGACGCCCGCGTTCCGAACGGGCCGTCAGCTAGTGATTCTGTTGGCTGGCATCCTGGTGCGCCCTTGCTATCTCAACAAATTCATCTTCAACCTTTAAAGTTGCCATCGAGCAGGCGTTCCGGGTTGCGCTCCAGCCAGTAAACATCTTTTTCGGCAATCATCGTTAGCGTCACGGTTAGGGTAGCCAGTAACGCCAGAACCAGATCGATAGCCTGAACCATCGACTGTCGTTAGCCAACAGGCAGGTTTTCAGGCGGGTATAGCAAAACCCGTAAAACAATGAAAGGGGAATGCTGGAGCTTTGTAATTTTTAAGGCGTGTATTTTCAGTGATTAATCATGATAGGTTATTTTCTAACAGTGCTTAGTTGCTGTTGAATTTTTTATAGCATTAGTGTTGATTAATTTTTAGACTGTGTTCGCTGATTTAATGAGCTGTTAGCCGGAATTCGGCTGGTAATTTGTCTATGCTTAACCTATTCAGATTGATTGGATAGACTGGCTTGATGTTGAATCTGCAAAAGCACAACCGACTCATTTTCATTGTAATGCTGGTCGCATCCATCGCTGTGACTACCAGTTTCATTATGCAGCTTTCGGTGTTCTCTTCAAAAATTGAAGATGTTGCATTGAATAACGCTGTCGAAAAATCCAGTGAGCGAGAGGCGTTTCTAAAAAGCTTTTTAAAAAGTGCAGAGCGGTCCATCACTGCATTAAGGAACAGCGCATCTTTTAGGGCATTTCTTGAAGACCCAGCTAATAAAGCACCATTTGCCGAATTGGCATTAAATATTGCCAGTGGCAATCGAGATATTATGGGTATCCGTTTCCTGGAGCCTTCCGGTCGTGAGGTTGTCCGTGTATTTCGTGATGATTTGACCAGCGAACCCATGATTACGCCGGAATCCTCCCTGCAGAATAAGTTTCATCGCTATTACATTCAGCACGCCCTGAATATACCCATTGAAACGGTATGGTTTTCTAATCTGGATCTGAATATGGAGTTTCAGGAGGTGGAGGTCCCCTTTAAGGAAACCTTAAGAGTCCTCCGGCCGGTTCTGTACCTTGGCGAGTTTAAAGGTGTTCTGGTCATTAATTACCACATGGAGCGCATGATAGACGAGCTGTTTGCCGCGCCCTTGTATAAGATGATCCTGACGGATGGTCAGGGCAATATACTGGTACACCACAACGAAGACCGCAGCTGGAGTCACTACAAAGGTGACGCGGGGTTGGAGGTGGAAATCCCTGAGTTCCGCCATGTTCTGGAAAACGACACCTACCGCGGCAATACCTTCTTCTCACGTCATCTGGATTTACCCACCAATAACAATCTTATATTGGTTCTGGCATTAAACGATGACTACCTCGCCCTGCAGAAGTCCCAATTCCTGAGAACTTCGGTTTACAGCAGTGTTACCACGCTGGTGATAACTGCCCTGGTTGGCCTTGTTCTGGTTGCGTTGTTCCGGCGGTTTTTCAACGAATACGACGTACGGGAAAAAAGCATTCACTCATTGGTGAAGCTGAACCATCAGATCAACAGCCTGTTGGAGAAAAACAAGGCCTATATGGAAATGGCCAGCGATGGCATTCACGTAATGAACAAAGATGGCGACCTGGTCGCCTTTAGCCATTCGTTTGCACATATGCTGGGGTATAAAGAAGAAGAGCTCTCGGCCCTGAATATAAGAGACTGGCAGGTGAAGCTGAGCCCGGAACAGATGAAAGAAAAGATGTCCGCTGTTACCGGCAGTGCCAGCAAATATGAAACCCGGCACAAGCGTAAAGATGGTAGCCCGATAGATGTCGAGGTCACTGAAAAGTGGATTGTTATCGATGGTGAAAGGCTGTTGTATGCCTCTTCCCGGGATATCAGTGAGCGTAAGCAAATGGAGCAGGAGCTTGAAAAGCTGGCCAATACAGACTTTCTGACACAGCTACCGACCCGGCGAGTATTTGATGAGCGGCTTTCAGAAGAGCTGGAGCGTTGCCGCCGTAACGACACCTACCTGGCCACTGCGGTGATGATGGATGTCGATCACTTTAAAGAAATTAATGATTCCTACGGCCATGCAGTGGGCGATATTGCCCTGAAACATTTAACCAATGTGATTCAGGATGAAATCCGCCGGGTAGATTTGGTTGCCCGCTTTGGTGGTGATGAATTTGCGCTGATATTGGTCAGCACCGATGAAGTAACCGCTATTAACTATCTTGAGCGGATGCGCCAGAAGCTAGCGATGACACCACTGATTGTTGAAGGTTATTCCATCACCATGTCGGTAAGTATTGGTATAGCAGCGATCACCTCGGTCGACGAAGATTCTCACACCGTGCTGAAGAAGGCCGATAAAGCCCTATACCGTGCGAAAGACCTTGGCAGAAATCGCATCGAGGTCTTTCACGATGGAAACGGAGATTAGTGGGCGCCCACTAGCCGTTAAAGTGGCTGATGGCCCACCCGAACGTCAATCTCCGGATAATCATTGCTCAATTGCATCAGTTTGCTCAGGCTTGCCTTATTTTGCCCGCGATCAATGGTGAACTGCCCGGGTTCAACTCCATGCTGCCAACCCCATGCGGTGTGACTGACATCACCGGTCAATAACACCGTCCCAGCCGTACTGTTAATAAGATAGGCTGTTGAGCCGGCAGTATGGCCGGGTGCATGAATGGCCCAAACACTGCCGTCACTGAATACATCCACCACCGCTGCTTGCCACTCGGCCAGGGGTGGTCGCCCCTGCAGAATGGCATCAATAATGCCCTGGGTAACAGCAAATAGTGGAAATTTCTGGTTTGCTTCTCCCTTGCCGATATAGATTGGCACCCCGCGCTCAATGGCAGGCAGGCCACTGATGTGGTCCATGTGCAGGTGCGTCAGAAAAACTCCGTTGATCGGTTGGTTGAGCTGCGCCAGAAAAGCGTCTGTGCTTTGTGTAATCTGCAAGCGCTCAAAGCCCATCGCTTTTTGTAAAAAGCCCGGTAATGACTGAATTGCCGGTAGCGTTGTGAAGGCCTCCGCTACGCCGGTATCGAAAAGGAAGTTGCCATAATTGGGGTGAGCAACGTGGTACATATAAACTTTTATCGGCTCGAGTGTATTTTCCAGCCCGGCGGCAACCGCTTTCGGGTGCTTCAGGTTTAAAAGACCGCTCAGGTCAATTGACCAATCTGCACTCTCAATGGTGGTAAAGGCTATTCTGTTGGCGGTGTTCATGCTGCTTGTCATTTCTTCCCAGGTGCCTGCTCGCCCCTGTTTAGCTGCGTTGTAAGCGTGCTTTGTCGGTGTTGCCAGGCTTGCCCAGATAAACACTGACGCCGCTGCTGCACTCAGCAGGATCAAAACCGTTGCCGAAATTATTAGTGCTTTCTTCATACTTACCTCTCATTGCCCGAACTAGTCGTGTTTTTCCATACCGCCGCTGTGGCATAGTTTGGCTATGCGTTTATGTAAGTAAATCCGTTAAATTTGTATCGAGGTATTTGATAATGAATAGCGATCAGTTGAACTGGGAAAACATACGGCTGTTCCTGGCTGTTGCTGAGCACGGCAGCTTCAGTGCAGCAGCGCGTGAGCTGGCGTTAGGGCAGCCAACACTGAGTCGCCGAATTGCGGAATTTGAATCTGATATAGGGGGGCCGCTATTTTCACGCAAAAGTCAGGGCTGCGAGCTAACCCCGTTGGGCTTGCGGTTGTTGCCAGCCGCCGAGCAGATGGCACTTTGGTCCAGCGATGCGCTGAGCCAGTTGCTGCCGAGCAGTGAGGTCAGTGGCCGGGTGCGCATTACCGCACCTCCGGGCGTGGCGTTGGTGGTGCTCACTTCCTTTGCAAGGCATTTGCAGACTGAGTTGCCGGAGATTCAGCTGGAGGTGCTGAGCACCGTTGATACGCTGAACCTGGCACGCGGAGAGGCCGACCTGGCACTGCGTGCTCAGCCGCCCTCAGATGAAAATCTGGTGGTTCTGAAAACCCTTATTGGTGACTACCGCGCCTATGTCGCTGAAGATGTGGCGAAGATTCTGCCTGAACATCTGACTGCCGCCGATCTTAATTGGATATGCTGGCCTGACCGCTTCGATTACATGCAATTGAACAGGTCGCTAAAAAAGCACATCAAAAATTTTAAGCCCGTATTTACCTCGGATGATTTCAATGTGCAGATAAGCGCTTGTTGCAACGGTGTGGGTGCTCTGGTGCTGCCATCAGGCTTTGAGCAATTTGAATTATTAAGCGGTTTGCGGCCTGTGAATGTTGCGTTGGATGTGAGCACAGAAGTGGCAATGTATCTGCTGGTGCACAAACGCCTGCAGTACTTGCCACGAGTGAAAAAAGTCAGTGATGAATTGCAGGCCTTTTTGGCCGGGCTATGGCCAGAGGGCTAGCGCATTTATCGCACATTTATCGGTAATAGGCCCTGTAAGCATCGTCTACAGGGTCTTTGGTGCTGCCACCGGCGCTTTGCGATATCTGGTAATCGGAGCTCATCCACTGACGTACCAGCTCGTTATCTGCTTTAGCCGATATGCCGCTCAGCGCATTATTGGTGACGTCCGGTGAATCGTAATCAATGGACCAGAGGTAAAGCCAGACGGCGGCAATGTGCTTTTCAGTCTGCTCGGTAATATCAAAATACCCGGTCGTTTGCTCGCTAAATGCGACCTGATTGTGTAGATCTTCATTTTCATCGCCCACAAAAATACTGGAAGTCACCAGTGATGTTCGGTATGAATCAATCGCTGTATCTTCTTGCTCAATCATTTCCTGAACGAGCTCGCGTGATTCTTCACCGGTCCATTGCCAGCCTAAATAGCTTTTAGGCCAATTAGAGAAAAATGCATCCAGTAGAGTCAGGCGCTCAGGAACCAGGTTATCTGCGATCTCTTCCGCCGCTGCGCTTTCCTGCAGTAATCTGGTCAACCGGATGGCAACCTGGCTACCCAGGCTGTGGCCTGCGATGCGGATGTCAGAACCACTGTAGCCTGTCATCGACCAGATATAGTCTTCCAATAACAGCTCCGGTACCGGTTCGCTAACATCCCCGTAGTGATAACTTCCATTACTGTCTAACCAGCGCATGGCTTTGTCACCTTTGGTTGACCATATTTTTGCTTCCGCATCCTTAACTTCGCTTTCATCGGCGAATTGGTTCCAATACATGATGCCGATGTTGTAGCCATTATCGACCCATAGATCTGCGAAATCGATATTTGGCCGCCCATTCACGTCGCTGTAAAAGCTTTCGCGATATTGATCGACAACGGTATCCGACTGCCAGCCATGAATATAAATTAAGGTTGGCTTGGCTGGGTCGTAAAATTCTGAGCCGTCTTGTGTGTCGACACCTGCTTTTTCGAACTCATTATCCTTGCCGGCCCAATACAGACCGTAATCGAGCTCTGAGAAAACGGACTCATCAAACACATCGCCAGCCTCTGTTTGGGATACCGTCAACAGGCAGCTAGCGATAATAACGGTTAATTTTAAATTCATAAGTTTTCCTTTACTAATAGATTGATATACGAACGGGCGGTGAATACGTCGCTAATTGACTGCCCGGTGTTGTTAAAATTTTACTTCTGCAACCCGGCGCTGCCGGAATCAAGTTCATTTTTTAACTGGTGATCTGTTTTTAATGCCTCCGCCTAAATTGAGGGCACTGCATGGTTAACACTCGGAGCTTGCCTTGGTTAACATCTTTGACTAGGTGTGGTTAACATATTTCCACCACCCCCTTTGTCGCAAAGTTAAATGAAACTTTGTTTATGGTTACCGAGTTTTCTATTGAAATGTGATGTGCTTATGAAAACAAAAAAATAGTTACAGTTTATTTAGATGGAGGTTTGTTTTTTAGAGTTTAAGGCTCAATTTTTTGTTTCGGTGATGCATTGGTTTGAACCGATTCGTAAATGTGAACTTGTCCAACTACTCTGGTTTTCTTGTGCGTTCATGTTTTGTTTGATTATTTCAACATGGAATATATTACTGGTGATAAGTAGCATATAAAATGAGTGTTTAGTAAGGTGTTAGTGTCGTTTTTATGGCTTAAATCTAGGCTTTTAGTGAAATTTAGCTCGTGTTTAGACGTGAAGCACAATCCGTGTATTTATTTGTTTTTTGTGAAATATTAAGTGCCTAGTATCGTTTGTGAACGGTGCTCATATTATCAATTCTCTGTTCAATGATTAGCTTTGGATTCTTGTTGAAAGGTTATAGAGACTCCGAGTTGTAGCGAAATCTTTATGATGTTGTCAGTCAGTTGTTATGTGCTGCTATTCATTTTTTAAATTAAAAAGTGTAATGGAGATTCACAAAGTGAAATTAAAATACCAACCATGGCTGTTAGGTACGGGTGTAGCGTTTGCGCTTGCCTGTGCAGGGACAGTACATGCTGATGAAGATACGGCTTGCGCATCAGCAACCAGTGTTAGCTTACCTTTTTCGTTAAATGGTGTTGCCGAAGCGTGCTACCTCGTTAACGGTACGATCTCGTACATTAACTCTTGGGTAACAGATACAGTGACTGTGAATAGTGAAGACTATACCAACATATGGTCTAACTCTATGCCAGCGACTGTGGATGGCGGCTATTACATTTACTACAAGGGTAGTTATGACTGGTCGCACGTAGAAGTTGACGGTGAAGACAGCGATACCACCATTGAAGTACCTATTGAAGTAGATACCTATGAGTTATCTATTTCTGTTGTAGGTTCGGGTACAACGTCCCCTTCTGCTGGTATTTACGAGTACGACGAAGGTGAAGAGATAGAAATTGAAGCCATCGCCGACGAAGGATATGAGTTTACTGGCTGGTCCGGCGACTCAACTTCTACGTCAACGACGATCACCATTACCCTCGATGCAGATACTGAATTAACTGCGACTTTCGAAGAAGTTGAAGATACAACGGAACCGACCGATCCTACCGAACCAACTGACCCAACCGATTCAGTCACTGGTATTTACCGTATTGACGAAAACGGCTACATCACAGAAAACGGCTCTACCTTTGAACCAAACTGCGTAAGCTGGTTTGGTCTGGAAGGTCAGCACGAACCAAGTGATGCTGAGTACAACGCCAGCGGTGCACCGATGGAGCTGTATGTCGGTAACATGTGGTGGGTACAGGAAGGCAGTGAATGGCCTGCCAATGGTACCGGCCGTACCATCGAGCAAACCATTGAAGAGGCGATGGCTGAAGGTGTTAACCTGATTCGTCTGCCGATTGCGCCGCAAACACTGGATGCAACCGATCCGCAAGGTACAGGTTCTATTGGTGAGCTGGCGTTCAGTGAATTCTCTGATGATTATTCTTCAGACTACAGCGCTGATGAAGTTGTGCTGAAAAACCACCCGAATGTTGTGCAGGATAACGCCCGTCAGGCGCTGGAAGATTTCATCACTACAGCAGACGCTTACGGCCTGAAAGTGATCATCGATATTCACTCGTGTTCTAACTACATTGGCTGGCGTGCAGGTGACCTGGAAGCAACACCTCCGTACGTGGATGCTGATCGTGTAGATTACGATTACACCCGTGAAGATTACGCTTGTGGCGTTGATGCGGGCGATGGTGTAACCGTTCATGAGTACAACGAAGAGCTGTGGCTGGAAACTCTGGCTGAAGTTGCGGGTCTGTCTGAAGAGTTGGGCGTTGATAACATTATGGGTATCGACATCTTCAATGAGCCATGGAACTACACCTGGACTGAGTGGAAAGACCTGGCTGAGAAAGCCTACGATACCATCAGCGCGGTTAACGATGACATGCTGATCATTGTTGAAGGTGTTGGCTCTGCGCTGAAAGACAGCACAGTGGTAGAACACGGTGAAGAAAGCTCTGCGCCAAACTGGGGTGAAAACCTGTACGGCTTTGCCAGCGACCCGCTGGATATTCCACAGGATCGTCTGATCCTTTCACCACACACTTACGGCCCATCTGTATATGTTAAAAACATATTCCTGGATCAGGCTAATGCAGATTGTGAAGGCCTGGAAGGTGATGACGCCGGTGCAGCCGATTGTAACATTGTGATCGATTCCGAAACTCTGGAAGCAGCATGGGAAGAGCACTTCGGTTACCTGCGTGACCAGGGCTATGCAGTTCTGATTGGTGAGTTTGGTGGTCTGCTGGATTGGCCAGCAAGCGCTGAAACTTACTATCAGGATCTGTGGAGCCACCTGACTGACGACAACGTAGACGAGCAGTGGCAGAACGCCCTGGTTGACTACATGGTTGATCAGGATATTGAAGGTTGTTACTGGTCGCTGAACCCTGAATCAGCAGATACCGGTGGTTTGTACAATCATGCCTGGGAACGCGACACCAACGAAGGTGGCTGGGGTACCTGGGAAGATTTCAACGACACCAAGCTCGACCTGTTGAAACAACTTTGGAACTAATTCAGCCTTGTTGCTGAGTACCTAAGCCGGTTCTGGTTGTTGAAGCCAGAACCGCGCACTTAACGCCCCGGTTTCAGACCGGGGCTTTTTAGTTTTTAGCGATGTTGTTATGTATAAATCAGCTCTATTTAGCTCTGCTGCGCCATCTTCTTTTTACAGCGAAGGGTAATGGCTATTTTTTCGTCTTCCGTTTTTTGCATCCAGGAAGAGATTTCATCCCGGGTTCTGAAGCAGCCCTTGCAGATGTTTTGTTCATCCAGCTTGCACTGGCTGATACAGGGGGAAATGGCGGTTGAATTGTTTATAAACATGCTTATCCAATGACTGTTTTTGGTGGCCAGAGCTTAGCTGTCGGCTTTTGCCGTTGCCCATTTTCTTTTACTGTCTGCCTGAAAGAATTTAGCCTCGACAGCGCTTTCAAGGTCTATTTCAAATTCGTTGGCTAAGGCCGTCAGCAGTACAAAGGTATCGGCGATCTCATTGGCGATTCTTTCTTTGGAGAATGCCTCGTAGTTTTTTGACCAGAGACGCTTTAGCTCGGCAGAAATTTCACCCACCTCTTCGGTGAGCAGTATTTGAATTTTCAATGGATCGGTCACAAAGCCACGTTGCTTTCGAGTTTGATTGATTCTTTCTTGCAGGGTGTTTAGTTCAGCCAAGAGTATTCCTTACCGCTCATCCGTTAAAGTTGCCATGGTGATCACCAACGAGTCATCCGTCAATGCGGTTTGGCTGCTAGGCGCGCAAGGAATGCCCCAATCTAGTGAGTCTGATACCAAAGTTGGATAACTTTATGGTGCAGTCAGGCCCCATTACGACGCAGACGTGCCACCGATTGGCGCTATAGCGTTCTTTTACGACTTATTTAGGAGCAGGCCGTAAAACCCTTGATTTTATTAGTTGTCCGGCTGGTCAGGTAATGTGGGTTTATCCCTTCTAAGGCCTTAAGCCGTGGCCGCCTCTGTTATTTGGCCTCTTATATGCAGTGTGCTTTGGTAACCTGAATTAAAAAGATTTGAGCAGCATAGCTGCTAAATAGGATTGCTATGAAAGTTATCGTTATTGGAGCAGGAATGGGTGGCCTTTGTGCCGGTATCGCGTTAAAGCGTATTGGCTACGAGGTGAAGGTGTTTGAGAAGGTGCGAGAAATAAAGCCGGTTGGCGCGGCACTTTCTATTTGGTCCAACGGGGTGAAATGTCTGAACTATCTGGGCCTCACCGAGCAGGTGGCTAAGCTGGGCGGGCAGATGGATAGCCTGGCTTACCTGGATGGCTTTACCTGCGATTCGATGACGCAATTCAGCCTGGCACCGCTGTACGAGAAAGCCGGGCAGCGTGCCTACCCGGTTTCGCGTACCGAATTACAGGCCATGCTGATGGAAGAGTTCGGCAAAGAGGATGTAACCCTCGGTGCTGAACTAGCCTCTGTATCTGAAGCCGAGGGCGTGGTGACGGCCACCTTTGCTGATGGCTCCGTTGAAACCGGTGATCTGCTGATCGCGGCTGATGGTTCGCATTCTGTTGTACGGCCTTATGTGCTGGGTGATCAGGTTGAGCGCCGCTACGCCGGTTATGTGAACTGGAATGGGTTGGTCGAGGTGGATGAAAGCATCGCTCCGGCAACGCAATGGACCACATTCGTTGGCGAAGGCAAGCGTGTTTCAATGATGCCGGTGGGCGATAACCGTTTTTACTTTTTCTTCGATGTGCCTCTGCCACAGGGCCTGCCAAATAACCGTGATGAATACAAAGCGAACCTGAAAGAGTATTTCTCTGGCTGGGCGCAACCGGTTCAGGATTTGATTGATCTGATCGAGCCGGAACGCACCAATCGTGTGGAAATCTGCGATGTTGAGCCATTCTATAATTGGACGCGCGGCCGGGTCGCGCTGTTGGGTGACGCCGGTCATGGCACCACGCCGGATATCGGTCAGGGTGGTTGCATGGCCATGGAAGACGCGGTCTATCTGGCGATTGCTTTGCAAACCAACACGCTGGGTGTGGAAGATGCGCTGGTGCGTTACCAGAACAAACGTGCGCCACGGGCGAACGAGCTGGTGTTGCGCGCGCGCAGCCGCTGCGATGTTACCCACATGAAAGACGAACAGGTGACGCTCGATTGGTACAAAGAACTGCGCAACGAAGACGGCAGCAAAATCATGAAGGGCATACTTTCCAATATTGAAGGCCACCCGCTGGATTAATTTGTAGGTGAGCGGTGCGCCATCAAAGGCCGTGCCGCTACTGGCAGGCTCGACCTGAATCACACAGGCAGTAATGAATGAATACAGTGACCAAATCTATGCGCAGCGCTGCGGGCTTTTGTACCCACGGTGGCATTAAGTGGCCTGCGCCGCTTGCTGGTTCGCTGGCTGGAATGCGGCTGGCGGTAAAAGATTTATTTGCGCTCAAGGGCTTTACCAACAGCGCCGGAAACCCCGATTGGCTGCGCACCCATCAGCCTTCTGTTGCTACAGCCGAAAGCCTGGAAGCTCTGTTAAATGCCGGCGCGGAGTTTGTCGGTTTTACGCTGACCGATGAGCTGGCCTATTCACTGGAAGGTAATAACGAGCACTTCGGCAGTTGCGAAAACCCGAAGCTGCCCGGCCACAGTTGCGGTGGTTCCAGCATGGGCTCGGCAGCCGCTGTAGCAGCAGGGCTTGCTGACATTGGTTTGGGCACCGATACCGGTGGCTCCATTCGCGTGCCGGGCTGTTATTGTGGGCTGTTTGGCCTGCGCCCGTCGCATGGGGTTGTTTCTACCGAAGGCCTAATTGGCCTGGCGCCGCGTTTTGATACCGTGGGTTGGCTGACACCGAACGTGCATCAGCTGAGGCAAACGGGCGAAGTCCTGTTAAAACAGTCGGGCCGGGCGGAATCCGATACGCTGGTGTACGACCCGTTCCTGTTTTCACTGGTACAACCGGAGTTGCAGAGTCTGCTGCAAGCGGCACTGCAAAGTGCGGGTAAGAGCTTTAAAAAGATTGAGCAGGTCGATCTGCAACTGCAAACCGATTTTGCCGAACTGCATGATGTTTTTCGTGTGCTGCAGGGCAGGGCGATTGTTGAGTATCACCGCGACTGGATAGAACAGGTTAAACCAAAGTTTTCTGCACAGGTGCAGGCGCGCATGGATATGGCCTTTGCCATCACCGATAGTGAAGTTGCACAGGCCGAGGCTGTTCGTGAACGGTTCAATGCCAACTTGCGAGCGCAATTGGCGGGCAATAAAACCCTGTTTTTACCAACATCACCGACAACAGCCCCCAAGCTGAAAGAAGATACCACCGCACTGCGGCCGCATTTATTGAAGCTGACCTCGATAGCCGGGCTCAGTGGTTCGGCGCAGGTGCATTTACCGCTCACGCCCTTTATGGGAGACGATCGTATTTCCCGGCCTTACGGCTTTTCTTTACTGCAACTACCCGGTAATGATTCAGGCTTGTTACAGTTAGTTGAATCTGTCACCGAACAATGGAACAAGGCTCATGCAAACAATAACCAATAAAATTGCCTTTACTGCACCCCATGCCGCTGCCGCTGAAGCCGGTATGGATATCCTAAAGCAGGGTGGCACGGCCACCGAAGCCATGGTCACGGCGGCGGCTGTGATCTCGGTCGTGTACCCCCATATGAATTCCATCGGTGGCGATGGCTTCTGGCTTATTCATAATGTAGGCGATGAACAACCCCTGGCGATTGATGCCTGTGGCAGTGCGCCGAACGATACCTCGGCATACGCTGGCCTGGCGGAGTTTCCCACTCGTGGGGGTAAGGCGTGCCTGACCGGTGCGGCCACCGTGGCCGGTTGGGCGAAAGCCCTGGCTAACGACAGTCATGCTCAATTACCGCTATCCCGGCTGCTGGCTGCGGCCATCGCCTTTGCAGAAGATGGCATTGAAGTGACCGCAAGCTTACAGGCTGCCGTTGCCAAGGTGCTGGCAGAGCCCGTTGTACCGGAAAGCTTTAAGGCGCTTTATGCACCGCAAGGCAAGCCGATTGTGGCCGGTGAGGTTTTTAAAAACCCGCAACTGGCCAATACCCTGAAAACGTTGGCTGAAAAGGGGCTGGATGATTTCTATCAGGGCGTTATCGGGGAAAAAATCGCCGCAGCGCTGACCCAGGTTAACAGCCCGATAACGGCTGCTGACCATAACGCCACAGAGGCAAACGTGGTTGAGCCGCTGAGCGTAAAACTGAACGGATTGCGCTGTTTTAATTTGCCCGCACCCACGCAGGGTGTACATTCGTTGCAGATCCTGGCACAGGTAGAGCAGCTGAAGCAGCACGCAGAAACCGAGGCCGATTGGGCGCACCTGATTGTAGAAGCTACCAAGCAGGCCTTCGCGGAGCGCAGCCATATTCTGGCTTGCCCAAGCAGTGTGCCTGCCGGTTACCATGCGGCACTGAGTGAGCCGTCTCTGAGTGAAAAGGCTAAGCAAATTGATATACAGCAGGCCAAGCCGTGGCCGTTTGTCAGTGAGCATGGCGACACCGTTTGGATGGGTGCGCGTGATAAAAACGGCCAGCTGGTGAGTTTTATTCAAAGTGTTTACTGGGAGTTTGGTTCGGCGGAAGTGCTGAATGGCTTAGGCTTTACCTGGAATAACCGTGGCATCAGCTTCTCATTGGAAGAGGGTGATATCAACGCGCTGGCTCCGGGTAAAAAGCCGCGTCATACGCTCAACCCGGCGATGGCTCTGTTTAATAACGGCAATCGCCTCAGCTATGGCACCATGGGTGGCGAAGGCCAGCCGCAAACCCAGGCGGCGGTGTTCAGCCGGTTTGTCTGGCAGCGCAAATCACTGAAGGCGGCTGTTGCCGAAGGGCGCTGGTTGTTAGGCCGTACCTGGGGTGATAACAGCAACGATTTAAAAGTAGAGGCGGATTTGGCCGAACGGATTGGCGATGAGCTAACAAGGCGCGGCCACAAGTGGCAGGTTGTGCCGGCGTGTAACGAAATGATGGGCCATGCCGGTGCCATTTGGGATGATCAGCGGGAGCTGGACGCAGCAACGGACCCAAGGTCGGATGGTGGGGCGTTTGTGGCCTCTTCTGTCGAGTGATTTAGTGTATAGCTGTATAGCGGCTGACCCGAAGGTATGAGGCCCATTTTTAAGGAGCGCTGTTAACCCTTCCCTGGGCGCTCAGCTTCGGCATCCATGCCTCAGATGTCCTTAAAAATGGGCCTCATACCTTCTTGAGTATCGTGGTCGACCTTAGATTTATAACCTTAAACGAAGTAAGAGAAACTGTATGTCTGAACTGATTGAAGCATGGCCGATTGGCCTGGCACTTATCTTTACCGGAATGTTTGCCGGTACGCTGGCGGGCTTGCTCGGTGTGGGTGGCGGTATTGTGATTGTGCCGGTGCTGTATTTTTTATTGCAGGGCTTTGGTGTCAGTGCTGCCTCGGCCATGGCCATTGCCACGGCAACAAGCCTGGCGACAATTGTGCCGACGGCGATTTCATCGGTGCGCTCGCACTATAAAAAAGGCAATGTCGATGTTGAATTGCTGAAGTTCTGGAGCGGTATTATTCTGCTCAGCGCCGTTGTCGGCAGTGTCATTGCCACTAACATTTCCGGCAACATACTCACCTGGATGTTCGGCATTATTGCCCTGATCGTCAGCCTTAATATTTTGTTCCGCTCATCAGCGCCGCCGCTGTTTCCGGCATTGCCCGGTAAGGCGGGGCAAACACTGATGGCGACTTCCGTGGGTGGCCTTTCTGTTATGGTCGGTATTGGCGGCGGTACCATCGGTGTGCCGTTGCTGCTCAGTTTTAATTTCAATGCTCATAAGGCCGTGGGTACGGCCGCTGCCTTTGGCTTGCTGATTGCCTTACCCGGCGTGCTGACGCTGCTGGCCGTTGGTCAGACACCGGTTGATGCGCCGGTCGGCACCTGGCGCTTAGTGAATATTCCGGCCTTCATCTGCATTGTGCCGTTAACTGTCTGGTTCGCGCCGCTCGGTGCCAAGATCGCCAGTAAATTAGAACAGAAACAACTGAAGCGTGTGTTTGCCATCGTGCTGTTTATTACCGGCTCGCGCATGTTGCTTCAGGTTGCCATGGGGTAATCACAAATGACTCAGTTAAACAATCAAACACAGGCTCAGGCACTGAACCCACCGCCACGTTTGTTGATGGGCCCGGGGCCGATCAACGCCGACCCGAGAGTGCTGCGCGCTATGTCTGCGCAATTGATCGGCCAGTACGATCCGGCCATGACCGGTTACATGAACGAAACCATGGCGCGTTACCGCAAGGTGTTTAAAACCGATAACCAGTGGACTTTTCTTATCGATGGCACCTCCCGTGCCGGTATCGAGGCGGTGCTGGTTTCTGCCATTCGCCCGGGTGATGCAGTGCTGGTGCCTATCTTTGGCCGCTTTGGCCACTTGTTGGCTGAAATTGCCCAGCGTGCCGGGGCCGAGGTGCATACCATTGAAGCACCTTGGGGCGAGGTTTTTACGCCGGAGCAAATTGAAGAGGCCATTAAAAAGGTTCAGCCGAAAATGCTCGCCATTGTGCAGGGCGATACGTCCACCACCATGTGCCAGCCGCTGGAGCATTTGGGTGACATCTGTCGTCGCCACGATGTGCTGTTTTATTCCGATGCCACGGCTTCTATTGTCGGTAATGAATTCAAAACCGATGAATGGCAACTGGATGCCGTCTCCGTTGGCTTGCAGAAGTGTTTGGGTGGGCCATCCGGCTCTGCGCCGGTGACCTTAAGCGAGCGCTACGTGAACTGGGTGCGCAAACGCAAAAAGGTGGAAGCCGGCATTCGCACTGAGGGTCATAAAGATGGCAGCGAGCCGTTCATTCGCTCCAATTATTTTGATATTCCGATGATTCTCGATTACTGGGGTGAAGAGCGGTTAAACCACCATACCGAAGCCACCACCATGCTTTATGGTGCATCCGAATGTGCGCGCATCGTTATTGAGGAAGGTGTCGATGCCAGTATTGCCCGTCATGCATTGCACGGCAGTGCGATGGTGCAAGGTGTGCAAGCGCTTGGTCTGAAGGTGTTCGGTAATCTTGAATACAAGATGAATAACGTGCTGGGTGTTTATATTCCCGACGAGGTGGAGGGCGATAAGGTACGCGGCCAGATGTTGGAAGATTTCGGCATTGAAATCGGCACCTCCTTTGGGCCCTTGCACGGTAAAATCTGGCGCATTGGCACCATGGGCTATAACGCCCGTAAATCGGCGGTGCTGCAAACGCTTTCCTGTTTGGATGCCTGTTTGGCCGCTAACGGTTACAAAGGCCCGAAAGGTGAAGCCGCCGCGGCCGCACTGGAGTTTTACGCCCATGGATGAACGCATGAACGCTCACAAAATAGCGCAGAAACTGCTGATGCAGTGCGAAGAGCTGGCCAAAATCAGTGAATGGCCGGATTCTGTACTGCGGCAATATTTAACCCCGGAACACAAAGCCGCCAATAAGCTGGTCGCGCAGTGGATGTGCGAAGCCGGTCTGGTGTGCTGGCACGATGAGGTGGGCAACATTTGGGGCCGCTTGATATCTGAGCAGCCGGATGCAGAGCATCTGGTGCTGGGCTCGCATTTGGATACCGTACCCAATGCCGGAAAGTACGATGGCATTCTCGGTGTGCTGATGGCGATCGAAGCTGCCAAAGCCCTGCGCAAGCAGGGGGTGAAGCTGCCGTTCCATCTCGATATCGTTGGCTTTGCCGATGAAGAAGGTACCCGCTTTGGCACAACCTTAATTGGTTCGCAGGCAGTGGCCGGTCACTTTAACCGAGATTGGCTGAACCTGACCGACGCCGAGGGCACAACCCTGCTGGAAGCGATGCAGCATTTTGAGCTGAACCCCGGCCTTGCCCGCAAGGCGGCGTTAAAGCCGGATGCGTTGCTTGGTTACTGGGAGGTGCACATTGAGCAGGGGCCGGTACTGGCCAGCCAGAACTGCTCGGTGGGCATTGTGACCAGCATTGCCGGTGCCCGCAGAGCGCGCATCAGTGTGCAGGGTAAGGCCGGGCATGCCGGAACCACGCCAATGCATTTGCGTAACGATGCTGCGGTTGCGGCAGCAGAGCTGACGTTGGCGATAGAGTCGCTGGCGCAAAAAACGCAGGCCGGTGAGGTGGCTACGGTGGGCAGTATTCAGGTGCCGCAAGGTGCGGCTAATGTTATTGCCGGGCAATGCGACATGTTGCTCGACGTGCGAGCCGGAGCCGATGCCAATCGTGATGAACTGATCAGTGCCATTGAACAGAGCGCTCAGCAGATTGCCGAGGCCCGTGGCGTCAGCATCCGTTTTGACTGGTATCACAAGGCCAGCGCCGAGCCCTGTTCCAGTGAATTTCAGAGCATCTTCGAAGACGCTGCTCAGCAGCTGGATATTCAAACACCGCACTTACCTTCCGGGGCGGGCCACGATGCCATGGCGATGGCAGCCATAACGCCCATTGGCATGTTGTTTGTACGTAGCCCTAATGGCATCAGCCATAATCCGGAAGAATGCGTCTATTCAACGGATGTCGCGGCGGCCTTTTCGGTATTGCATCAGTCGCTGATGGACTTCAGCCGTCGCTATCAGGGCGTCTGACTCCTCTTTCTGACTGATCAGTCAACTTTTGGCATGCTCGCTGCAATATACCTGCACTAAACATAAGAGCAAATAACCGTGGATGTGCGGTTTTGCCCCGCGGGGCTAAACTGCCTGGGGCGCAAACTCAGGTAACACGGTAGCTAAGAGGCAGACAGTGATAGAATTTTTACTAAACGAACAGCCGGTCGAGCTGGACGATGTGGCACCAACACTCAGTGTTCTGGATTGGCTGCGCACCAAAACAGGGCTTACAGGCACCAAAGAGGGTTGTGCTTCTGGCGATTGCGGTGCCTGCACCGTCGTGGTGGGCCAAAAAGAAAACGGTAAGGTTCACTATAAACACCTCAACGCCTGCCTGATGCTGGTAGGCAGCCTGCACGGCAAACATCTGGTCACCGTTGAAGGCTTAACCGCTGCGGCCAATGCCAAGCTTGAAGAGCTGCACCCGGTACAACGGGCTATGGTGGAATGCCACGGTTCGCAGTGTGGCTTCTGTACCCCCGGTTTTATCATGAGCATGTTCTCGTTGTATATGAACGAGCCAGCCTTTCCCGGTAAAGACAAAGTCATCCACGCATTGGGTGGCAACCTGTGTCGCTGCACCGGCTATAAACCCATTATTGAAGCTTGTGAGCGCATGTACAGTTACCCGCGCACGACAGCGCCGTTCATGCAGGCTGCCGACAAATTCTTTAACTGCACGCTGTGTAGCAACCCTGGCCTGAGCGATGGCGACCGGGTGTTTTACCTGCCACAGAGCCTGAGGGAACTGGTTGAACTGAAGAGCAGCTACTCACAAGCCAAGCTGGTGGCCGGTGGTACTGACCTGTCACTGGAATTTACCCAACAACTGAAGCTGGCAGAAGAGGTGATTTCGCTGGTCGATGTGCAGGAATTAAAGACAATTACCGAAGATGAGCACGGTCTGAAAATTGGGGCAATGGCCACCTACGAGCAATTTATGCCAGCGCTGCTTAAACATTACCCGGAAGCTTCCGAGCTGTTTAACCGCCTTGGCTCCAGCCAGATCCGCAATGCCGGTACGCTCGGTGGCAGCCTGGCCAATGCCTCACCGATTGGTGACCCGGCGCCGTTGCTGTTGGCATTGGACGCTGTGGTCGAGGTTATTTGCGAGCGCGGCTCACGGGTTATCCCCATCAATGAGTTTTTCCTGGGCTATCGCCGCACTCAGCTGCATGAAGATGAGGTGATTTCGGCGGTGTTTATTCCGGCGCGTCAGGCGGATCAAAAACTGGCCTGTTATAAAATTTCCAAACGTATGGAAGACGATATTTCATCGGTGCTGCTGGTGCTTTCGTTCCAGCTGGTGGAAAACCGTATGGTCAACGTGAAATCCGGTTTTGGCGGCATGGCTGCGACACCGGTTGCTGCTGAATCTATGGCGCAGGTGATGGAAGGCAAAGACTTCAGCGAACACAACATTCAGCAGGCTGCCGCTGCCTTAACGGCCGATTTCAAACCGATGAGCGATGTCCGAGCTTCGCAGCACTATCGCCTGCAGGTTTGTCAGAACCTGATGCAGCGTTTCTGGCTTGAACAATCATCCGGTATAGCAACGAGGGTTTCCCATGCGGCACTTTGAAATAAAGCTTAACCCGGCGGCTAAAAACGTAGTTGGGCAACCGGTAAAACATGAAAGCGCCATTGCACAGGTGCAGGGCAAAGCCCCGTATGTTGACGATGCCGTTCTGCCGCAAGGCGCTCTGCACGCTTACCCGGTGTTATCACCGGTCGCCAAAGGCAAGCTGCTGTCTATTGATGCCAGTGCCTTAGATGCGATCAGTGGTTATGTGTGCATGCTCACTGCTGCCGATATTGTCGGTAAAAAAGACATTGGCCCGGTACACCCCGGAGATGTGTTACTGGCTGAAAATGAAATTTCTTATCACGCTCAGCCGGTCGCGGTGGTGGTAGCCGAAAGCTACGAGCAGGCGCGCATTGCGGCTCGGGCTGTGGTGGTCGAGGTTGAAGAAACCGCCGCGCAGGTGGATGTTAAGACCGGCCTGAAAAATCAGGATTGGGTGCGTCCGCCGTACAGCTTTGAGCGTGGCGATATTGATACCGGCTTTGCGGCTGCACCACACCGTTTACAGGGAGAGCTTTCCGTGGGCGGGCAGGAGCACTTTTATCTGGAAGGGCAAATCGCCATGGCCATGCCGGCTGAAGAAGGCGGCATCTTTGTTAAGTGTTCGACCCAGCACCCCAGTGAAGTTCAGCACCTGATTGCCGAAGTACTGGGCTTGCCAATGAATGCCGTCACCATTGAGATGCGCCGCATGGGTGGTGCTTTTGGTGGTAAAGAAACCCAGGCCGCACCGTGGGCGATTCTGGCCGCAATGGCCTGCCGGAAAACCGGGCGCGCGGTTAAGCTGCGCCTGGCACGGGCTGAAGATTTCAAACTCACCGGCAAGCGCCACCCGTTTTTTAACCGCTACGAGGTAGGCTTTGATGATCAAGGCCGCATTCTGGCTGCCGATATTGAAGTGAACGGTAACTGCGGCTACTCGCCGGATTTATCCGACTCTATCGTCGACCGCGCCATGTTCCACTCCGATAACTGCTACTTCTATGAAAACGTTCGCGTGACCGGCCAACGGGTGAAGGTAGATACCGTCAGCCATACTGCCTTCCGCGGCTTTGGTGGCCCACAGGGCATGATTACCGCTGAAGCGATCATGGATGATGTGGCGCGTTATTTAGGCAAAGACCCGCTCGATGTGCGCAAGGCTAACCTGTATCAGCCGGGGCGCGATTTAACACCTTATCACCAAAAGGTTGAGCAGTTTGTTGTCGGCCCGATGATCGATCAACTGTGTGCTGAAGCCGAATACCACAAGCGCCGTCAGGCCATCATTGAATTTAATAAAACCTCGCCGGTGGTGAAAAAGGGCTTGGCCGTTACACCAGTGAAGTTTGGTATTTCGTTTACCGCTCAGCATTTGAATCAGGCTGGTGCGCTGGTGCATGTCTATTACGATGGCAGTATTCATCTGAACCACGGTGGTACCGAAATGGGCCAGGGGCTGAATACCAAGGTGCGCCAGATTGTCGCGCAGGTGTTTGGTGTGAATATCGATCGCGTGGGTGTTTCGGCTACCCGTACCGACAAGGTGCCGAATACCTCGGCCACGGCGGCCTCTTCCGGTGCCGATCTGAACGGGATGGCGGCGCTGAATGCAGCTACCACCATTAAAGACCGGCTGATCGATTTTATTGCCGAAGAATATGCCGTTGCCAAAGATTCCATCCATTTTGAAAACGATGAAGTGGTGTATGCCGGTGGCTCTCTGGGCTTTGCGGAGCTGGCGAAAAAGGCCTATTTCGCACGTATTGGTTTATCGTCAACCGGTTTTTATTCCACACCGAAAATTTATTTTGACCGCAACGAAGGCAAGGGGCGGCCGTTCTTTTACTTCTCGCATGGGGTTGCACTGACCGAGGTCGAGGTCGATACACTGACCGGTGAAAACTGCGTAACTGCGGTGGATGTGCTGCACGATGTCGGTAAGTCATTAAACCCGGCGCTGGATATCGGCCAGATAGAAGGCGCGTTTGTGCAGGGCATGGGCTGGCTGACAACCGAACAATTGCACTGGCGTGACAACGGTGAGCTGATGAGCGTTGGCCCGGCCACTTACAAGATACCCGCCATTGGCGATACCCCGAAACACTTCGATGTGAAGCTGTACGATTCTGAAAACCCGGAATACAGCGTGTTCCGTTCCAAGGCCGTGGGTGAGCCACCCTTTATGCTCGCCAACAGCGTTTGGTGCGCCCTGCGCGATGCTGTCGCCAGTATCAGTGATTACCGTTACTCACCACCGATGAGCCCGCCTGCGCTCCCGGAAACGATCCTTAATGCCGTGAACGCGACGCGTGTCTGGCTCAATGAAAAGGCAAAAGCAGATCAAGCCATGGAGACGACCGATGCTGAATAAAGATACGGCGGGCTTCCATCCGCAAAGCTGGAGTGAAGCGGTACATCAGCTGACTCAGGCATCAGAAAATTATGTACTGGTGACTATTTTAGGCACCGCCGGCTCTACACCGCGCGCTAATGGCACCAAGATGGTGATTACCGCCAGCGATATTTACGACACCATTGGTGGTGGTCATCTGGAATTTAAGGTGATTGAAAAGGCTCGCCAGCTGTTAACCGAAAGCAAAGCCGTGCAGCAGGTAGAAAACTTCCCGTTGGCGGCAAAGCTGGGGCAGTGCTGTGGTGGCTCTGTTGCTGTTCTGTTTGAAATGATGGTGGTGCAGCAGCCGACTATTCAGGTGCACGGTGCCGGGCATGTTGGCCATGCTTTGGTGCAGATACTCAGCCAGCTGCCGCTGAGAATTCAGTGGGTAGACAGCCGCGTCGATTTATTTCCAGAGCAGGTTGCTTCTAATGTTGACTGTATTGCCGAGCCGTACCCGGAAGATGCGGTCAAAGATGCACCCGAAAACAGCCTGTTTATCGTGCTGACACATAATCATCAGCTTGATTTTACGCTGACAGAAAAGATTATCGCCCGGGGTGACGCAGCGTACCTGGGTGTGATCGGCTCAGACACCAAAGCGAAACGATTCCGTATGCGCCTGGAGCATAAAGGCTACAGCCAAGCCCAGGTAGACCAGATGACCTCGCCAGTGGGGCTTGCTGAGGTGGGGGGTAAGTTGCCGATGGAAGTGGCGGTTTCTATCGCCGGGCAGGTGATCTCTATCTATCAGCAGGGCGCAACAAAGCAGAAGCGGGCAGGGCTTTCGTGGAAGCAATTGCAAAACGAAATCGCCTTACCAGACGTTGCTGAGCATGCGCCTTCCGAAACAGAAAATTGATGAACAAATGAAACATAGTTTTATAGCTCTTAAGGGCACAATTACTGCTAGTAGACAGTTAGATTTTGCGTTTGTAAGCCTGAAGGTGAATGAGTGGTAGTGCCGGGGTTTGTTGTAAAAACTCAATGGATACCGCGCAAAAAGAAACAAATACTCAAGCAGGGGCTTAAATGACAATAGAACAACTAAATGCGCTGACGGCAGATGAACTGGCGAATGTGCTGAAAGACTGTTGTGCGGCAAAAAACTGGGTGAACGGTATGGTCAGCGTTGCACCGTTTAAGAGCGAAGAGATTCTGATTAGTGCTGCAAACCGTATTTGGCAGGCTTTGAATGACTTGGACTATCTTTCAGCATTTGAGGCACACCCGCGCATCGGAGATGTGACAACGCTGAAGAAAAAGTACGCATCAACTCAGTTAACGGCCGGGAAAGAACAGGCTGGAATGACACTGGCCAGTGATTGCATCATTGAACGAATGAAAGAGTTAAACGATGCCTACAATGAGAAGTTCGGATTTATATTTATTGTTTGTGCAACAGGTAAATCTGCCGGGGAAATGCTGGAGCTGATAGAGCAGCGAATTAACAACGAGTACGAACAGGAAATTACAATTGCTGCAGCCGAGCAAATGAAAATTACCGAGATTCGCTTAAAAAAACTTTTGGAGTAAAGGCAGGTAAATGAGTAAAAGTGTTATAACCACTCATGTTTTAGATGTCGCGAACGGTGTTCCGGCGAAAAATGTTCGAATTAAACTCTATAAAAAAGATGAGGCATCCTGGTCGTTACTCGATGAGCAGGAAACCGACTCAGACGGGCGGGTTGCCAAGTGGTCGGTCAGTGATGAGTTGCTTAGTGACGGCGTTTATAAGCTGAATTTTAATGTCGCCGGGTATCAGGGTGAAGATGCGTTTTTTCCGGAAATAGATATTCAGTTTAAAAAGCAGGACAGCAAACACCATCATGTGCCGGTGCTGCTGTCGCCGTTTGGTTATTCAACTTATCGGGGCAGTTGATCGGCTGAGAGGTTATTCACAGATAGTCTTTAATAATTTCAAACAGCTCGGGCCGGTTCTGCTTCATCTCTTCGGCGGTTAAGCCCTCTAAAGAATGAGGGTATTTCAGCCAGGCGCTGGTTTCATGGACGTAGTAGTCCGGCTCAAAATCCACTTCGCGGCGTGTGGGTTTGTAAAAGGGCACCGCAATGCGAATATCTTTTGGCATGTTGTTGCGGGTTTTCTCTTTCAGCTGCTTAAGCACTGCATCGATAGAGCGGCCGGTATCGAACACATCATCAACAATCAGCAGGCTGTCGCTATCCTGTACGTTTTTAACCAGGTAGTTGAGGTCGAGCACCTTTACCTCGCGCGATTGCTGATCTATTCCTGCAGCATAGGAAGAGGTGCGAATGGCAATATTATCGGTTTCAATGCCGTGGTAGCTCAGGTATTCCTGAACGGCAATACCAATGGGCGCACCGCCACGCCAGATGGCGATAATAAAGCTGGGTTTAAAACCGCTGAGTAAAACTTTTTGTGCAAGCTTAAAAGAATCTGTTAACAGTTGTTCGCCGCTTAAATAAGTTTTTTCCATAACCGTGGCTACCTTGTAAAGAGAATGCCATTATACCCAATACCAATTGATTGTTCAGAGTGAAGTATGAAGAAAATTTTTTTAGATGAAGATCAATTAATAAGTGATTCATTCCGACTGGCAACAAACATTTATAAATCGGGTTTCCGGCCTACCTTTATTGTGGGTATTTGGCGTGGCGGCAGTGCGGTAGGAATTTATGTGCAGGAGTGTTTTCAGACCCTGGGCGTAAAAACTGATCACATTTCTGTGCGCACCTCTTACCGGGGTTTACCCAGTTATGAATCTATGGTTAATGACCCGGAATCTATCCGTGTGCATGGCACCCAATACCTGATTGAAAACCTGAATTCGGATGATTCGCTGTTGATTGTCGATGATGTATTCAGCTCTGGCTACTCTATTGATGCCACCCTGAAGCGGCTGAAAAAACACCTGAAGAAAAACATGCCCGAGAACATCAAGGTTGCCACGCTGTACGCGCGTGAAGGCTATCAGAAAACCGACATTAAACCCGACTATGTTTTGCACACAACCAAAGACTGGCTGGTGTTTCCGTACGAGTTAAAGGGTTTGAGTATTGAAGAGATTGAGCTGAATAAGCCCTATGTGGCGGGGTTGTTGGAGGGGGGTTAGATGCGAGATGCGAGATGCGAGATTCTAGATGCGAGACTTTTTGCTACGCGCTGCCAACCGGTACTGACCCTGTAATTAATTCTGTGTAACTGCAAGGTTTATAAATAATCTTCCAAGCGCTCTTCAAATTCAATCATGAACCGGTTGAGCGCTGCCTTCC
>NZ_SLZR01000012.1 GCF_004341165.1 Reinekea marinisedimentorum | reverse complement strand
GGAAGGCAGCGCTCAACCGGTTCATGATTGAATTTGAAGAGCGCTTGGAAGATTATTTATAAACCTTGCAGTTACACAGAATTAATTACAGGGTCTGATCCTACCTGTCGACGAATCAAGAGCTTTTACGTCTTACATCTCACATCTAACGTCTTACCTATCACCAATCCTTAAAACGGAAACTTCCCGCCACCCATACCCGGTGGCAAACCACCGCCAGGTGGCATACCGCCGCCAGGCATTCCACCCTGACCGCCCATCATGCCGCCCATACCACGCATCATTTTCTGCATGCCGCCCTTCTTGCCGACCTTTTTCATCATTTTGGCCATTTGCTTGTGCTGCTTAAGCACGCGGTTCACGTCCTGAATAGTGGTACCAGAACCCATCGCGATACGCTTTTTACGCGAGCCAACGATTTTATCCGGGAAGCGGCGCTCGAAAACAGTCATGGAATCAATAATGACACCCATCAGCTTAAACTGCTTCTCAGCACCCTGAAGCTGACCAGCAGCACCGGCCATTTGCCCCATACCAGGCATTTTATCCATCATGCCGGCAAGACCGCCCATATTGCTCATCTGATCAAGCTGCTCACGGAAATCTTCAAGGTCAAAGGATTTGCCCTTCTTGATTTTATTGGCAAGCTTCTCAGCTTTCTTTTTATCTACCTTGCGCTCAACTTCTTCGATCAGCGACAGAATGTCGCCCATGTCCAGAATACGGGAAGCGATACGATCCGGATGGAATGGTTCAAGGGCATCGGTCTTTTCACCCATACCCATAAATTTAATCGGCTTGCCAGTGATCTGACGAACCGAAAGCGCAGCACCACCGCGCGAATCGCCATCGGCTTTAGCCAGAACAACACCCGTCAATGGCAAGGCATTGTTGAATGCCTTTGCCGTATTGGCGGCATCCTGACCGGTCATGGCATCAACCACAAACAGCGTTTCAACCGGATCAATAGCCTGATGCAGGTTTTTAATCTCGGTCATCATTTCTTCATCGATGGCCAAACGACCAGCGGTATCGACTAAAAGAACATCAACCGCCTGCCTTTTGGCCGCATCTACAGCACCGGCAACGATATCTTCAGGCTTCTGGCTGATATCGCTGGGATGAAAGATGGCATTAACCTCTGAGGCCAACGTCTCCAGCTGTTTGATCGCCGCAGGACGATAAACGTCTGCGGAAACCACCATCACCTTTTTCTTTTCACGCTCCTGCAGGAAGCGCGCTAATTTGGCGACAGTCGTTGTTTTACCGGCACCCTGCAAACCTGCCATTAACACAATGGCTGGCGGCTGCGTTTTCAGGTCGAGCTTTTCATTCTGCTCGCCCATTACCTGAATCAACTCACTCTGAACGATCTTCAGGAACTGCTGGCCCGGGTTCAGCGCCTCAGACACTTCCTGACCGACTGCACGTTCGCGAACACCGTCAATAAAGGTCTTAACAACCGGCAAAGCTACGTCGGCTTCCAACAGAGCCATACGCACTTCGCGCAATGAGCTCTTGATATTGTCTTCAGTCAGCGTTGCCTGACCAGTGATCTGCTTTAGCGTCTGGCTGAGACGTTCCGATAAACTATTAAACATGATTCTTTCACATTACCCAGAAAATCCGTCGATTATAGCAGCGATGCATTAGCTGTTGCTATGGCAGTCAGGCAGGTGAAAACCGACAGACTCTATGGCAAACTTCATTTCTTTATAAATCCGAAGTTACACCCGCAACCTAACGAAACACCGGAAGCTAACCAGCTATGCTTTTATGGATCACCATCATCACCTATTTAGTCAGCGGCTATAAATCCATAAACAATGTATGGGGGAAGAGTGAAAGCCCGCTCTGGCAGCTTTATGCGCCCGCCTATATAGGCCTTGCCGCCCACACCGCGCAACTGGTTTCCGCTGTATCTATTGATGGCATGCTACAGCTTAGCCTGCTGAATACGATCTCCATCTGCGTTTGGCTGACCATTGGCGTCATTCTGCTGTCTGCACTCACCAAACCACTGCACAACCTGTTTACCTTCCTGATGCCTGCCGGCGCCCTGCTGCTGATTATCGCCTTCTTTGCACCCCAGCTGGCCGAGCCAAAACCCTATTCCGGCGCCATGGTATTCCACATCTTTATAGCGCTGCTCTCAGCCAGCATCATGGTCATTGCGACCCTGCAGGCGGCACTGGTCGATATTCAAACCAACGCCCTGCATGACCATCACATCAACAGCCGCATCATGAAGGTGCTGCCACCGCTGCAATCCATGGAGCGACTGATGTTCGAATGGCTCATGGTCGGCTTCATGTTGCTTACGGTTGCAATTATTACCGGTGGCATGTTCATAGAGAACATCTTTGCCCAGCACTTACTGCATAAAACCATCCTGACAATCATTGCCTGGGCGTTCTTTGCCACGCTTATTTTCGGGCACTTTTACCTTGGCTGGCGCGGCCAGCGAGCAAGCCGTTTAATCTATACCGGCTTTGGTTTCCTGCTGTTTGCCTTTGTCGGCTCAAAGTTCGTACTCGAATACTTACTGAAAGTCAGCTAAATTGCAGGAACCCAGGGCAAATTCGCCCCGAAACAAGGCATTTACTCTTGCGATATCAAAAAAAGGGAAGTTACCCGGGCAATTGCTTGACAGCCTGACGACATTTCGTAAAAAATCGCTGCCATCTAAACTATTGAGGCTGTTCTCAGTTGAATGAATTTCCCATAGGCCTGTTATTCGCAATTCTGGGCCTACTCCTATTGCTTTCTGCGTTCTTTTCCAGTTCTGAAACCGGCATGATGTCTCTCAATCGCTATCGTTTGAAACACCTGGCGAATGAAGGTCACCGCTCTGCACGCCTGGCTTCCAAGCTACTGGAAGAGCCGGAACGGTTAATCAGCGTCATTCTGATCGGTAACAACCTGGTCAACATTGCTGCAGCCTCCCTATCTACCATCATTGCAATCCGGTTGCTTCCGGGGCGCGAAGACCTGGCCGTTGGTATTGCCACCCTGCTGCTGACCCTGGTCGTACTTATTTTTTCTGAGGTCACCCCTAAAACCCTGGCACAACGTCACCCGGAGCGAATTTCATTCCCGGCATCTTACATTTTGCGCGTTCTGTCTTCCGTGCTGTCACCTGCTGTGTGGCTGGTCAACGGTATCGTTCGCGGTGTGTTTTGGCTGCTTCGGGTCGGTAAGCATTCATCCAATGACGACTCCTTATCACCCGAGGAGCTAAAAACCATCGTAAACGAATCCAGCAGCACCCTGCCTGAAGAACGCCAGTCTATGCTGCTGGGCATTCTGGAACTTGAAAACGTCACCGTTGACGACATCATGGTTCCGCGTAACGAGGTTCGCGGTGTCGATCTTGAAGACAACATTGAAGAGATAGCAGCGAAAATCCGGACCATTGAGTACACCCGCTTCCCGCTTTATAAAGGCGATCTCGACAAGGTCATCGGTATTATGCACATTCGAGATGCAGCGGAGTTTCTGTACGCTGATGAGCCTTCAAAGGTGATGCTGACCAAAGCCGCCAAAGACCCGTACTTTGTTCCGGAAAACACACCCCTGCACACCCAGTTGATTAACTATCAGGATCAACAGCTGCGTATGGCATTCGTCGTTGATGAATACGGTGATATTCAGGGCCTGGTAACCCTGGAAGATATTCTGGAAGAGATTGTTGGCGAATTCACCACCGATATAGCCAACAGCAATAAAGAGATTCATCCGCAACGGGATGGTAGCTTTGTTATTGATGGCACCGCCTCTATCCGTGACATCAACCGCGCTCTGGAATGGGAACTGCCAACTGATGGGCCAAAAACCCTGAACGGCTTGATTCTTGAGCACATTGAAGACATACCCGATGCCAACGTCAGTATAAAGATCGCCAGCTATCTGATTGAAATTTTGCAGATTAAAGATAACGCGGTAACCGCCGCACGAATTCGTAATCTGGGAAGAGCCCGCTCGACTGTCGACAACATTCTCTAACCCGATCATCTGTCGTTTAACAACGCTAAACGACAGATGCTTCTACCCTCACTCCAATCTATTCAAACAAGCACATGACTCCTGATATTCGAATCGTACTCATTAAAACCTGGCACCCGGGAAATATCGGCGCGGTAGCCCGCGCCATGAAAAACATGGGCCTGTACAAGCTGTACCTGGTTGATCCGCTCGACTTCCCCAGCGAAGAGGCCACCAGCCGCTCCGGGCAGGCGACGGATATCCTGGAAAATGCCGTGGTTGTTTCTGAGCTTTCAGAGGCGATTAACGATTGCTCGCTGGTGATCGGCACCAGCGCCCGTGACCGTTCAATTTCACTGCCGGCATTAACCGCCGAGCAATGCGCCGAAAAGGCCATGCACGAACAACAGGCGGCTCCGGTCGCGATTGTATTTGGCCGGGAGCGCATGGGCCTGCTCAACGAAGAAATTCAGCAGTGCCACTTTCAGGTGAATATTGATGCAAACCCCGACTACCCGGTATTGAACCTCAGTCAGGCGGTGCAGATCATCTGCTATGAACTGTTCAAATCGTCTTCTAAACCCCCAGCCGATGGGCCGGAAGACGCCTACCCACTGCACAAGGAGCTGACTCAGTTCCAGCAGCACCTGGAAAGCACAACGAAGGCGATGGGCTTTATTAACCTGAATCACCCGGGGCAAACGCTTGAGTTAATGCAGGCCATATTCAGAAGAGCACGATTGAGCCGAAAAGATTTGAGTATTATGCGCGGCTTCTTATCATCCATTGATAAGAAGCTGGATAGCTAGCTTAAAAACACTACTTTAGAACAATGCTTGAAACGCCGGGGGTAGCTGTCAGCCAGACGAGTTCGTCTTGAAGTGATTCAGCGCTTTGGATACCGCCGTTCTGCCTTCGGCATCGACCATGATCGCCTTGGGTATCTGGCCGTTCAGCTCTGCCTGTGGCTTGCTGAGCCACATATGAGCCAGTTCCGGCTCCTTAAACACCGTACACGCCTGAATCACCACCTTGGTGATATCATCAACCACCCCCATCATTGGCAGTTCGTCTGTCATATCCATTGAAAGCAGCTCAGCATTGGGCACAACCCGCAACACCTGCTCCTTCGCAATATTCAGCAGGTCTACCGCATGATCACCGTCGCGATCGAAATGAACGCTGAATTCCGTGACATTGAGAGGATCGGCCTCTACATGGAAGTCACTGCCGGACATCTCCGATGCTACACGGGTAACGTCCACCGTTTTTGATTCATTGACCCGAAAGGTAAGAGAGAAATGATACTTCATACATCCTGCTGAATTGGCCAGTGTTAACTTGAGCATAACCAAACATCTGAGGTTTCGCCAGCCGGGCTACCGGCCAGTTTCAGGCAAAAGAGAATTGAAAAAAACCTTATTTAACAGAGCGCTCGAGCTGTTTTGCTTCATTCCAGAATGCATCGAGTGCCTCCAGGCTATATTCATTCCAACCCTTCCCGCTCTGCACCACGCTCTGTTCAACATGCCCAAAGCGACGTTCAAACTTTTTATTGGTCGAACGAACGGCCTGTTCAGGGTCCACCTTGGTGTGGCGGGCAACATTAGCCAGCACAAACAGCAGGTCGCCCAGTTCCGCTTCAATCTCCTGCGGGTTACCTTCCGCTATCGCCTCTTTAAGCTCCGCCAGCTCTTCATAGGCCTTATCGATAACATGACTGACATCCGGCCAGTCAAAGCCAACCTTAGCCGCCTTCTTCTGCAGTTTTTTCGCCCGCAACATGCCCGGCAGCGCGTTGGGTACATCATCCAGTACCTTACCGGACTGCTTTTCCTGCTGCTTCAGCTCTTCCCACTGGTGCTGAATGTCAGCCTCAGTCATTTGGGTCGCGCTGCCCCCATGCAATGAACCGTCAGGGAAGACATGAGGATGACGATATATCAACTTGCTCACCAGCTGGTGAATGATGTCGTCCAGGCTGAAGCGATCTTCGTCAGATGCAATCTGGGCGTAGAACACCACCTGAAACAGCAGATCGCCCAATTCTTCCGACAGATGCTCGTAATCTTCACGCTCAATGGTGTCGATCACTTCATAGACCTCTTCCAGAGTGTGGGGAACAATGGAGCGATAGCTCTGGCGGATATCCCAGGGGCACCCGGTTTCTGGGTCCCGCAGGCGGGACATCAGCAGCTTCAGGTCTTTAAAGTTGTAGCGGTTTTCAGACATGGCTATTCCTGAACACGGTTATAAACACGCCGTACATCTGCAACGTTCGGAATTTTAGAGAGCATCGAGATCGCCCGGCTCAATGCCGCCAGATCAACCACTTCCAGGGTAATCTTCATTTCCGCGGAGTTATCTGCCTTATTCGACAGCGTATTCATTGAGGTTACATTGACACCATTATTGGCCAGTACCGTCATGATGTCTTTCAGCAGGCCGGTGCGGTCGTAGGCGATAAGCAGCAGCTCTGCAGAGTAAGTTGTCTGAACCTCGCCGCCCCAGGAAACATCGATGATTTTTTCTGGCTCTTTGGATTTCAACTGCAGGAAATTCACGCAATCTTCCCGGTGAATTGAAACACCGCGACCGATGGTAATAAAACCGGCAACCGGGTCACCAGGCACAGGCTTACAGCAGTTAGCGATGGTGGTCAGCATGTTGCCGACGCCCTGAATAACCAGGTCACCGGTATGATTCTGCTCTTTCTTCTCGGTCAGCTGCAGCTGCTTCTGCTTCGGTGGGTTAAGAATTTCTTCGGCGTAGTGAACAATGTGCATCACCCGCACATCACCGGCACCAATCGCAGCATAAAGGCTTTCGATATCCGCAAAATTCGCCCGGGCCGCAAGCTTATCGTTATCGACCTTCTCCAGGTTCAGGCGGCGCAGTTCACGTACCAGCATGTCTTTGCCGTCGTGGATATTGACGTCGCGATCCTGAGATTTAAACCACGCTTTAATTTTTGCCCGCGCCCGGGACGATTGAACATAACCCAGGTCATTGTTCAGCCAGTCGCGGCTGGGGCTTGGCTCAGTCCCGGTGAGAATCTCTACCTGATCACCAATCTTCAGCCGCTTATTGAGTGCCACAATACGGCCATTCACCTTGGCACCACGGCAGCGGTGGCCGACATCGGTATGCACCTTATAGGCGAAATCCACCGGTGTGGAATCTGCGGCCAAATCAACTACATGACCTTCCGGTGTGAGCACATAAATACGGTCGACGGTGACATCAACACCCATCTCCTCGACCATTTCATCGATGCCACCGAGCTCGTCATGCCACTCCAGCACCTGACGCAACCAGGAGACCTTTTCTTCGTAACCACGAGACTGGCCGGCCTTTTTGGCATCTGTACCCTTATAGAGCCAGTGTGCGCAAACGCCCAACTCGGCATCTTCATGCATGTCTGAGGTGCGGATCTGAATTTCAACAACCTTCCCTTCCGGGCCGATCACCGCGGTATGCAGAGAGCGGTAGCCATTCTGTTTAGGCGAAGCAATGTAATCATCAAACTCACGCGGAATGTGACGCCACAGCGAATGCACAATACCCAGAACGGCATAACAATCCTGAACTTTAGGCACCAGAATACGGAAAGCGCGAATGTCATATACCTGGCTGAAACCAATGTTTTTACGTTTCATCTTTCGCCAGATGGAATAAATATGCTTGGCGCGGCCCTGTATCTCGGCCTTGATACCGGCACTTTCCACCTCTGCGGTAATGATATCCTGAACTTTCTGAATGTAATTCTGACGGTCGATGCGTTTTTCATCGAGCAGCTTGGCAATCTTTTTATAGTCCTGCGGCTCAATATAGCGGAAGGCCAGATCTTCCAGCTCCCACTTCAGGTGACCCACACCCAGGCGGTGCGCCAGCGGTGCGTAGATATCAAAAACTTCCCGGGCGACCTTATAGCGCCGGGCTGCCGGTGCTTTTTTCACCGCTCTGATGGCACAAGTCCGCTCGGCCAGCTTGATCAGCGCGACCCGAACATCATCGATCATCGCCACCAGCATTTTACGGATGGCCTCGCCCTGAGTTTCGGTTTGCCCCAGCACAGCAGCGCGCGTCGACTTCTGCGGCGCACTGATAGCCGCCATCTGGGCGACACCCCGAATAAGATTAGCGATTTTTGGACCGAACTGGTCCTGAACAGTTTCAATCTGCAGCTCGTCTTCACGCACGGCGCGATAAAGCACGGCGGCAACCAGCGCATCCTGATCCAGCCCCAGCTCGGAGAGGATTTCAGCCATTTCCAGACCGGTCTTAAAGGCAGAGCTGCCCACGCCCCAGTCATTTTCACGGTGGTCAGCTTCATCTTCCGCAGTACGTGCTATGCGGCAGGCACGAATCAACTGTTCCTTATCAACTACCGGGGTGTGTTTTTCCACCCGCGCTAACCATGCTTCTAAATCGACCGTGCCGTCTCTAAAAACCGGCTGATCTTCACGTACTTTCACTGCGTGACTCTCTCTTTTATTTCTTTTCTAATAACGCGATGGTTTCGACATGTTTGGTCTGAGGAAACATATCGACCAATGCTAACTTACTCAAGCACCAGTCGGCTTGCTGTAATAAATTTATGTCGCGTGCCAAGGTCGCTGGATCACAAGATATGTATAAAATTTTGTCCAGCCCTGTCAATTTACTGATATGCCGGCAGATATTTTCAGCTCCGGCTCGGGGTGGGTCCAGAACCACTACATTGGGATTCAAATCGCGTACCAGTGTCATACCGGAGACATCAACCTGAAACAAATCTGCAACCTCAAACTGGCAGTGAGCATCACCGTTCTGCACCGCTTTAGCCTGCCGGATGGCAGCTTCACTGGCCTCCAGACCAACCAGAGAGCCGACCCGGTGGCTGAGAAAATAAGCGACATTACCGCTGCCACAAAACAGGTCGAGCAGGCGGTCACCGGTATTTAAATTCAGCCACTGCGCACCAGTTTCTAGCATTTTCAGGTTCGCGGCCCGGTTAACCTGCGTGAAGTCGCCCGGATAGGCGGTTACTGTTTTTTCGCCGGCGGCATAGCTCAACGGCTGATTCCAAACCCAGCCCTGCTGCTCAACCCAGCGGTGGAAGCGCTCAAGCGCTTCGGGCTTCCCCTTAACGGCAACCGCACCCATCTTACAGCTGTCATCGACAACCAGTTCCAGTTGCGTCAGGCCCTTCAGCGGCGCAGCCGTGCGCAACTGCTCATAGGCAGCGGCCAGCTGCTCAGTAAATACCGGGCATTGTTGAACCGGAACCACCTGATTACCTTGCGCATTATGAAACCCTATCTGGCCCTTGCCCGACACATGCAACCGGGCCCGGTGACGATAGGCAAAGGGCGGAGATTCGATCATCGCCGGCGCTTCAGGCAGCTCAATACCATTGCGCCGAAAATGATCCATCACCGCCGTGCGCTTAATCTCATGCTGGCTGGCCAGCGTCATATGCTGCAACTGACAGCCACCACACTGCCGGAAATGTGCGCAATGCGGCTCTGTTCTGGCCTCACTGGGCTGGTGAACAGTCATCGCATGGCCCTGCCAGAGCTTGGTGTTTGCCTTATCAATTCTGGCTGTCACCCGCTCGCCGGGTAATGCCCCGGCAACCATAACAATACGGCCATCTTTTTCGGCTATACCACGGCCATCATGGCTGAACCGGAGAATATCCAGTTCCAGCGGCTCCGGCAGCGGCTTTTTAGCAGGCTGATTACGACGAAATCTCATTTAAGAAAACACACCTGTCGACAGATAACGGTCACCGCGGTCACAGACAATGGCAACGATGACAGCATTATTGACCTGCTCGGATAATTTCAGCGCACCGGCAACCGAGCCGCCAGAGCTAACGCCGGCGAAGATCCCCTCTTCGGCAGCCAGCTTTCGCATCGTCTCTTCCGCTGTTTTCTGATCCATATCGATGACCTGATCGACACGGAATTCTTCAAAAATACTGGGGCGGTATTCAACCGGCCAGCGGCGAATTCCGGGAATCTGAGAACCCTCTTTCGGTTGCAGGCCGACAATCTGAATGGCCGGGTTCTGCTCCTTCAAATAGTGCGAGCAGCCCATGATGGTGCCAGTGGTGCCCATAGCAGACACAAAATGGGTAACCTTGCCGTGACTGTCCTGCCAGATTTCAGGGCCGGTAGTCTCATAGTGCGCAGCCGGGTTATCGATGTTACTGAATTGATCAAGCACCTTACCTTTGCCTTCACTCTGCATCTGCATCGCCAGATCACGGGCGTATTCCATGCCCTGCTCCGGGGTCACCGAGATGATATCTGCCCCGTAAGCACGCATACTGGCACGCCGCTCTTCAGACAGGTTGGACGGCATGATCAGGGTGAGCTTGTAGCCTTTAATGGCTGCGGCCATCGCCAGAGCAATACCGGTATTGCCGCTGGTTGCTTCAATCAGCGAATCACCGGGCTCGATATCGCCTCGTTTTTCGGCCTGAGCAATCATGTTCAACGCCGGCCGATCCTTTACCGAACCCGCGGGGTTATTGCCTTCAAGCTTCAGTAAAATGACGTTGGAAGGATTTGGGTTCAATCGTTGTAACCGCACCAACGGCGTGCGACCAACGAACTGCTCAATGGTTGGAAATTCCTGCATGTGCTCTCCAGAATAGTCAGGCGGTGAATTGTATATCTTTACAGCCTAAAGCTGTATGGCAGAACGATTAACTTACTCTGACAAATCCAATGGAAGAAAGTGCCAAACCGGGAGTTTTTCAACAATAAACCTGCAATATGGGCCATAATAGGGCCCGATTTAGCCTATAGAGCCAGAGCCTGATTGAGACCACTGAAATCAAGCCATTGAGCAACAGTGACTTTCAATTCAACCGAACCGGGCTCCGGCAGTTATTTACGTCAAAGGTACAGTATGCAAGGGAACGGATTACAAAATCGGCTGGCTTATATCGCGCTGATACCAGCAGTTTTAATCGCATTTGTCAGCTTATGCTGGTTCATCTACAAAGACACCAATCAACAGATTGAAGCCTTTAAACTGCGCACGGAGTCCGTCACCACTCAGGTGGCATTTGCTCTCTCGCTACCCATGTATCAGAGCAATGAACTGCTGCTGCAATCCATGTTGCGTGATGCCCTGAGCCAGGAAGACGCGCGCTCAATTCGCCTCTTCAACCTTGTTGCCAGCGAATGGATGAGCTCCGGGCCCAAACCCAAAGGCACGGCGTTCCCGGTTTCTATCCGCGATACGCTGTCTATCACCCTGGTAAAAACCGGTAAGAGCTACCGCTACTTCGTGCCGGTATTGTCACCGGAAGACATTCAGCAGAAAGCACTCAAGCCCCGCCCGATCGGCTGGCTGGAGCTCGAGTATGATTTTGGACCGACGCACATCGCCATCTACCAGACCATTCTCAGCCATTTAGGGGTCTTTCTGGCATGCGTTGTTGCCTACTATTTTCTCATCTCGTTCCTCAGCAAGCAGTTCGTTCAGCCCATACAGGAGATGATTAAAACGGTTGTGCAAATCCGTGAAGGCGATCTGGATGCACGGGTGCCGGAAGTCTCCAAGGGCGAACTCGGCGAGCTGGAGCAAGGCATCAATAATATGGCGGAGACCATTCTTTCCTCCTATACCGATATGCAAACCTCGGTTGATCAGGCGACATCCGACCTGCGTGAAACCCTAGAAACCATTGAAATTCAGAACATTGAACTGGATATGGCACGGCGCGAAGCCCAACAGGCCAACCAGGTGAAAACCGAATTCCTGGCCAATATGAGCCACGAGATCCGCACCCCGCTGAACGGCATTATCGGCTTTGCGCGGCTGCTGGGCCGCTCCAACCTAACCCGTAAACAGGAAGATTATGTCAGTACCATTATGTCGTCTTCCCAGGTACTGCTGACCATTATTAACGACGTGCTCGACTTCTGTAAGATTGAAGCCGGCAAGCTGATGCTGGATAACCGCAGCACCAACCTGCGTGAATCCATTGAAGATGTGCTGACCATGCTGGAGCCGGCATCCTCTGCTAAGGGGCTCGAAGTGGTATCACTGTTCTATACCGATGTTCCTGAGCAGCTGGTATTTGACCCCCTGCGCCTGAAGCAGGTACTTACCAACCTGATCAACAACGCCATCAAGTTTACCAATGAAGGCAGTGTGGTTATCCGCACGATGATTGAACAACAGCAGCAGAACAAGGTTACGGTGCGCATCAGCGTTACAGATACCGGTATTGGCCTCAGCAAAACCCAGCAAAAGGCGCTGTTCCAGGCGTTTTCACAGGCCGATTCATCCACCGCCCGCGAATTTGGTGGCACCGGCCTGGGCCTGGTCATCTCCAAGCGCCTGGTTGAACAGATGGGCGGCGATATCGGCCTGGATAGCGTGAAAGACAAGGGCTCTACGTTCTGGTTCAACATCAAGGCTGAGGTTGCACCGGCGGTTCAGCAACCGCCGAAACTGCTTGGTCTGGACGGCCAAACTATTGCCGTCATCGAATCGCGCGAAATGACCCGCCTGTCACTCAATCATCAGATTCAGGGCTGGGGAGCTAAGGTTGTGGAAATCGGCAGCGCCGAAAAACTTTACCGACACCTAATCTCCAAGTCTCAGCCGGCAATTGACGTTGCCATTATGGATATACAGAGCAACCATGATACCGACCTGCACCGCCTGCTGCTGAAAATAGAGCGTGAACTCAACTGCCCGGTACTGGTACTTACCAACAGCTCTGACAGCGACCTGAAAACCCAGCTTGTTGAGCAGGGCGCGCAGTATCATCTGGCGAAACCGATCCGATCCAACGCACTCTACAATGCCCTGGTCGGCATACTGTCTCCGGAGGCCGAAACCCTCGCAGAGGCTGAAGACCGCGGCCTGGGTAAAATGAAGGGCGATATCCGCGTACTGGCCGTCGACGACAACAGCGCCAACCTGAAGCTGATCCTAACGTTACTTGACTCGTTCGGCGTTCAGACGACCGGCTGCAGCAGCGGTGAAGAAGCCGTTAAGGCGACCAGAGACCAGAAGTTCGACCTCATCTTTATGGATATTCAAATGCCGAACATGGACGGCATTACCGCAACGCGCCACATCCGCAGAAACGAAGCCAAAGATGTTCATGTGCCCATCGTGGCGCTAACCGCGCACGCCCTTGCCGAAGAGCAACAGAGCATGCTCGATGCGGGCATGGACGATTATCTGGCCAAGCCAATCGATGATGATCAGCTCCAGAAAACCCTGTTCAAGTGGACTGGCGCCACCATCAAAACCCATGAAGACTCGATGGCCGTGGGTGAGCAGCCCGTCATTACCGAGCCATCAGCCAGTCTCGACACCCATCTGTTGTCCACCCTGCCCACGGTAGACCTGGTGTACAGCTTAGAAAAGGCCGCCGGCAAGCTCAGCCTGGCAAAGGATATGTTCTCGATGCTGGCAGAAACGCTGCAGCGCGATCAGGTGCAGATCAACCAGCACTATCAGCAAGGCGACTATAAAGCCCTGTTGGAGCTGGTGCACCGCCTGCACGGCGCAACGGTTTACTGTGGCGTTCCAAGGCTGACCATGGCGGCGCATCACACCGAAACCGTGCTCAAACAGGGCGACTACTCGGCACTGGAAGACAGCCTGTTTGTCCTGAATGAAGAGATCGACAGCATCGCCCACTGGATCAAGCAGAACGATGTCGATAAAAGCTTTGATCAGGCGGTCAGGGTTTACGCCTACCAGCTGAAAGAGAAAAAGGCCAAAACGGTCAAGGCTTAGATCAGCACCACAAAGGCAACGGCATAGTCCTTTTCATCACTGATGCTTAAGTGAATATCCGTTGCCTGTAGCTCGGTCAGCCGTGCAGCCGCCTCACCATACAGCGCAACTCGCGGCGCGCCCCTTTCATTGGGCAGCACTTCTATATCAGTAAAGCGGATACCGGCTGCAATGCCGGTTCCCAGTGCCTTGGAGATAGCCTCTTTGGCCGCAAAGCGGTTGGCTACAAAGTTGGCGGGTTTATTCCGCTGGGCATAAACCACCTGCTCCGCCTCGGTGAGGATACGGCTGACAAAACGCTCACCCTGCTTTTCCAGAGAGCTTCGTATGCGCGATACCTGGACGATGTCCGTACCAATACCTTTCATGCTTCTGAAGCTCCTTTTGTTTGTATTAAGTTCACCAGCCACTGCCGGCTTAAAATAGGCTGACCGCCACCGAGCAATTCATCAATCTGTCGCCTCTGGCACTCACGGGCAAGGCTCAGTGCGCCCTTCAGATTATAGTCCTGCCGGTTAACGGCAATAATACGCTCGCCACTATAGCGCCCGTGCGCATCCGCAACAAAGCCGCGGCCGGTTTCAAAGCGGTAGTGCTGACCGGCGACCACCGGCAGCGAGTTGGCATCCTGCTGATAGTCAACCGCCATCCCCAGCGAAGCGAGCACGCCCTGCTCAAAAAAACGCAGTACCGGCTGGATATTTTCACCTTCATTCAGATACAGCAGCGTGCTGATATAACGGCCAAACAGCGAGCTGTCGCCATAGCCCGCGGGCAGTAAGCGATAGAGCAGTTCATTGACGTAAAAACCCAGCAGCCTGGCAGCATTGCTATCTATCAGCACCGGTTGGGTGTATCGGAAGTTACTGACCGCAGGCAGCCCGGCTTTATTGGAAAGCTTAATTTCAAACTGGCGGTAAGGTTCAGGAGGATTGCCGCTGATACGGCAGCGAACCCGGCCCTGTTTTTCGGTCCAGAGTTCGCAAAGGGTGTCATCTTCTTTAAAGGGGCGTGAAAAAAGTAGGAAGCCCTCGGTTACGCTGCTGCGAAACATGGGTTAGTCATCGTAATAGCCAAGGCTTTTCAGCGCACGCTCGTCATCAGCCCAGCCACCTTTCACTTTAACCCAGAGGTTAAGCATGACCTTAGCCTCAAAAAGCGACTCCATATCCTGCCGCGCTTCCTGACCAACCTTCTTGATGCGTGCACCCTTCTCGCCGATAACAATACGTTTTTGGCCGTTTCGTTCGACTAAGATCAGGCCATGGATGTGCAGAATACGGTCTTCAAAGGCAAACTGCTCAATCTCAACAGCTGTTGAGTAAGGCAGTTCCTCACCCAGCTGACGCATGATTTTTTCACGGATAATCTCAGCCGCCATAAAACGCTGGCTGCGATCGGTGACCTGATCTTCAGGGAAGTGAAACAGCCCCGCCGGCATGGTATTAACCAGCTCGTCAGTCAGAGAATCCAGATTGTGGCCATGCAAGGCTGACACTGGAACAACACTGGCAAAGTTGAACTTCTTGCTCAGTGCTTCAATATGCGGCAGCAGGGTTTGCTTGTTATCCAGCTGATCAACCTTGTTGATGATCAGAAACACCGGCGCCTTAATGCGCTGCAGTTTATCCAGCACCCACTGATCTTCTTCGGTCCAGACCGTCCGGTCGACAACCATCAACACTGCGTCAATGTCAGAAAGTGCAGTATCGGCCGCTTTGTTCATAACACGGTTAATGGCTTTTTCCTGACCGCGATGCATCCCCGGGGTATCAACAAAAACCATCTGGGTTTTATCTTCCGTCCAGATACCGAGAATCTGATGCCGGGTGGTTTGCGGCTTGCGCGATGTAATGGATATCTTCTGACCGAGCAAATGATTCATCAGCGTCGATTTACCCACATTCGGGCGGCCGACGATGGCTACAAAGCCACATTTTGTATCCAGTTTAAATTGATCCGTCATAACGTTACTCTTCACCTAATTTTTTTAACATGACGGATGCGGCTTCCTGTTCAGCCATCCGGCGACTACTGCCAACACCAACGACAACATCCTCTATCGAATCGGTCTGACAATGCACTGTGAACTCCTGCCGATGCGCTTCACCTTCAATTTTTACCACCTGATAATCCGGCAGCGATAATCGGCGCGCCTGAAGGTACTCCTGCAGGCGGGTTTTTGAATCCTTTATGTTGTCTTTTAAATCCAAACCGGCCAGGCGCTCCTGATACCAGCTGAGAATCGTTTGCTGCGCTGTTGCCAGGTCTGAATCGAGATTCACAGCCCCAATAATGGCTTCAACGGCGTCTGCCAAAATGCTGTCCCGCCGGTAACCACCGCTCTTCAGTTCACCGCTGCCCAGCTTGATAAAATCACCCAGATTAAACTCGCGCCCCAGCTCCGCCAGCGTTTCACCTTTAACCAGATGGGCACGCAAACGCGACATCTGCCCTTCTTTGGCCTTCGGGAACTGATCGTAAAGGGCCTGAGCAATGGTGACGCTTAAAATAGCATCACCGAGAAACTCCAGGCGCTCATTATTTTTACGGGAATAGCTACGGTGGGATAACGCCTGCTCCAGCAGTTCGACGTTCTGAAAGGTGTAACCGATAGACTTGGTTAAGCGGAAATAGTCAGACTTCAATTTATAACTCGTATTCTTCGTTAAAAGACATCACGACATCGACGTTCAGAAACAGATGCACGCGCTCTTCATAATCCAGCACCAGCTTGGCCGGTTTGGAACGTTTGTCGTAAGTCAGCGCTTTCTTGATGTCGAAATTAATGTTGTTGATGTCCATATTCCTTCGCAGGCGATCCTGAAAATCCTCGAACTCAAAGCGGTTTGCCGATTGCTCTGCAACACCGTTTTCGATCATCTTATTCAAAGAGATATGGTCAAAATAAGTACCTGACATTTTTACAATAAGAATGCCAAAGAAAATCACCAGAAAAGCAAACAGCCCGATACCAATCAGTGATATACCTTGTTGACGTTTTAAGCTTCGCATAGCTGTCAGTTTCCTCTATTGAATTGATCCGGCGCGGCCGAAGGTCGGGTAAAAACCTTCCCAGTGCATCCAGACAACAAAAGCTTTACCCAGAATGGCGTTCTCGTCAACAAAGCCCCAGGCATTGTTGCCGGTATTGTTCGGGTCATTCTCTACAACCCGTCGAATACCTTCCCAATAACGCGCATCCTGACTGTTATCGCGGTTATCACCCATCACAAAGTACTTACCTTCCGGTACAACCACACCGGAAACCGGCAGCCATTCATACGGGCTGCGTAAAGCACGGCCCTGATTGGTGTATATCAGGTGCTCCCGCTCAGGCAGAATTTCGTTGTACAGGTTATAGCTGGCCACATCATCCGAGGTTTTCTCAATAAATGCCTTATTAACCACCTCACCGTTTACACGCAGGATTTTACGGGCGTAATCATACTGAACCAGATCACCCGGTACCGCGATAACGCGCTTAATAAAGTTTTTATCCGGATCGTGCGGCGGCTTAAAGACGATGACATCACCCTGCACAGGGTCGGCAACCGGCACGATTACCTTGTTGGTAATAGGCATGCGCACGCCATAGGCAAAGCGGTTAACCAGAATAAAATCGTGAATCTCAAGGGTTGGCTTCATGGAACCGGATGGAATCTGAAACGGCTCAACCAGAAAGCTGCGCAACAGGAAGACAAAAACCAGAATCGGGAAGAAGGCCCGGCTGTTCTCAATAAGGCCCGGCTCTAAAGCGGCTTTATCGGTCTGCTCTTCAAAGTTCGGCAGATCCCGGCCAGCTTTTTTAAGCAGTTTTTCACGCTGCTTGCGGGTAATCAGCCTGTCGGCCAGAAAGATCAAGCCAGTGTAGAGCGTGGCACCAATCATCAACAGGGCAAAATCAAAACCCTGTTGAATGGTTTGAAATATCAGGTAGGCAATGGCAGCAATCAGCACATAACCCACCGTCCGCTCAACCATCGTTGACGAGAATACTTGCTCTATTTGCTCAAGTGTTAGATCGGTACCGGCTTCAGAGGCGGCTTCCACTTCCGCCAATCGCTTACGGTAGCTGACAAAGACCATCACTGATAACACGGCCGCTAACGTCAAAACAATTGCGGACAGCCCATACAAACTCATTTTTTCTCCCTAAGCGCAAGCATTCATGCAAGCTTTCACCATATGACTTCAGGAACTTGCTGAACCCAGCAAATATTAATTATCGACCTTAAGCACTGCCAGGAAGGCTTCCTGCGGAATAGAAACAGAACCGACCTGCTTCATACGCTTCTTACCCTCTTTTTGCTTCTGCAGCAGCTTTTTCTTACGAGAAACGTCACCACCATAACATTTTGCAGTCACGTTTTTACGTAACGCCTTCACGGTTGTGCGCGCGACCACATTATTTCCCTGAGCGGCCTGAATGGCGACATCGAACATTTGGCGCGGAATCAACTCTTTCATCTTCTCACACAGGCTTCGGCCACGGCGCTGAATCAGGTCGGAATGCATGATCACTGCCAGTGCATCCACCCGCTCACCATTCACCAGAATGTCCAGACGGGTCAGTCTGGCGGCTTCAAAATGGTCGAAGGCGAAATCCAGCGAGGCAAAACCGCGGCTGACCGACTTCAGGCGATCGAAGAAATCGAGTACCACTTCCGCCATGGGCAGGTCGTAACGCAGGGAAACCTGGCCACCGACATACTGCATGTCTTTCTGAATGCCCCGTTTTTCAATACAGAGGGTAATCACGTTACCGACGTATTCCTGTGGCACCAGAATATTGGCCTGCACAATCGGTTCGCGGAATTCTTCAATATTGTTTACGGCCGGCAGCTTGGATGGGTTGTCTACATAGACCACCTGACCATCTGTCTTCAGAATTTCATAAACCACGGTTGGTGCGGTCGTAATCAGATCTAGGTCGTATTCACGTTCCAGACGTTCCTGAATAATTTCCATGTGCAGCATACCCAGGAAGCCACAACGGAAACCAAAGCCCAGTGCATCCGAGCTTTCCGGTTCGAAGAACAGCGAGGCGTCGTTCAGCGACAGCTTCTCCAGCGCTTCACGGAAGGCTTCGTAATCGTCCGAGCTGACCGGGAACAAACCGGCATAAACCTGTGGTTTAACCTTCTGGAAGCCGGGCAACTGTTTAACTTCCGGTGTGCTGGACAGGGTAATGGTATCGCCCACCGGCGCACCGGTAATTTCTTTGATCGAGGCGCACAAAAAGCCCACTTCACCGGCTTTTAAGATGCCGGTATCGGTCATCTTCGGGGTAAAAATACCCACGCGGTCGACAACGTGAGAACGGCCGGTACTGAGTACCGTAATTTTATCGCCCTTCTTCAGCGTGCCATGCTTCAAACGCACCAGCGAGACAATACCCAGGTAGTTATCGAACCAGGAGTCAATAATCAGTGCCTGCAGATTCCCGTTAATGTCGCCTTCCGGCGCGGGTACCATCTTTACGATCTCTTCGAGGGTTTCTTTAATGCCAATACCGCTCTTGGCAGAGGCACGCACAGCATCGTGCGCTTCAATACCGATAATCTCTTCAATCTCTGAGGCGACCCGCTCCGGCTCGGCCTGTGGCAGGTCCATCTTGTTGAGGATAGGGACAACTTCCAGCCCCTGCTCGATGGCGGTATAGCAGTTGGCGACCGATTGCGCTTCCACACCCTGTGCCGCGTCGACTACCAGCAATGCGCCTTCACAGGCAGACAGAGAGCGGGAGACTTCATAAGAGAAGTCAACGTGCCCGGGGGTATCAATAAAGTTCAGCTGGTAAACTTTTCCATCATCAGCTGTGTAATTAAGTGTTACGCTCTGGGCTTTAATGGTGATGCCGCGTTCGCGCTCAATGTCCATAGAATCGAGCACCTGCTCAGCCATTTCACGCTCGGTGAGGCCACCACAATACTGAATAAAGCGGTCTGCCAGCGTGGACTTGCCATGGTCAATATGGGCAATAATTGAGAAATTGCGGATATGAGATAAATCGCTGCTCACGTACGTCATCACTTGCTAAAAAAAGGGGACGCGAGTTTAAACCAAAACGCCCGCTAACTCTATCCTATTGCCGGACTATTGCTGAACATGCCCGGTGCCAATGGCGAAGCTAAGTTATTAATTAATCAATAAAAAAGGAGCCGCTCAGGCTCCTTTTCATGTTTACCTACCGATTCCGGCTTAGTGGGTCGGAATGGCCAGGTAAACAATATTGTTGCCACGCAGTATCCGCACGGCAACCGCACCGTTCTTCGGCAGGTTAGAGACGATACGGTCAAAATCACCCTTCGATTCAACAAACTCGTTGCGCATCATGGTGATGATATCGCCCTTACGCATACCCGCTCGCTGGGCCGGACCGGGCTGAACTTCCTCAACACGAACACCGTTCACGCCTGACACATCGGAAACGATGATATTCAGAGGGTTATCAGCCGTATGGTCTGGCAGCGCGCCCTGCTCTGCCTGCGCCAGCTGGGCATTACTGAGCGAACCAATCACCACCCGGAACTCTTTCTTGTCACCGCCACGGATAACAGTCAGGTCAACCTTATCGCCCGGGCTGAAAGCACCAATCAATGGTGGCACGTCGGCATAACGGCGTACCTTGTGACCATCAATCTCGATCAATACATCGTCTGCCTTCAGGCCAGCGGCCTCAGCAGGACTATTAGGGAATACACGGGCAATCAGAGCACCATCGGCACGTTCAAGGCCCATAGAGCGCGCAAGCTCCAGATCTTCATTGAATGGAGGGTACATCTCTACACCCAGCCAGCCACGCTGAACCTCACCGGTTTCCTGCAGCTGCTTGGCCACCTTCATGGCAATGTTAATCGGGATAGCGAATGACACGCCCATAAAGCCACCTGAGCGAGTATAGATCTGTGAGTTAATACCCACGACCTTACCGTCGAGGTTGAACAACGGGCCACCGGAATTACCCGGATTGATAGCAACATCGGTTTGAATAAAAGGCACGTAACGGTCAGCACCACCCAGTGCACGGCCCTTCGCACTGACAATGCCGGCAGTAACACTGTATTCAAAGTTAAACGGCGAGCCGATGGCCAATACCCATTCACCCACCTTCAGTTCATCGCTGTCACCGAATTCGACCACAGGCAAATTTTTGCCTTCAATCTTCAACACGGCGATGTCAGTTCCCGGGTCGGTACCAACCACCTCGGCATCAAAAATATCGCCATTGGTCATGCGCACAGACACCTTGTCCGCCCCGCTAACCACATGATTATTGGTCAGAATGTAACCATCTTCGGAAATAATAAAGCCGGAGCCCAAGCCTTCGCTGGGTTGTGGTGCCTGATAATCAAAGTCTTCTGGTAGCTGATCACCAAAAAAATACCGGAATAGCTCCGGAAGCTGCTCCACGTCTGCCTGATTTACCGGCTCAACCTGAGATTCGGTAACAATCTTAACGACAGAACCGGAGTTCTCTTCGACCAGTTCGGTAAAATCAGGCAGTGCTAAGTTGGCTGCCGTTGCTACCGAACTGACCACGAGCGTCATGCTCATCGTCCAGATAATGGCCAGATACTTTCTCATTTATTTGTTCTCCAATACTTCTTCGGGTACTTGATAGGACCTAAGCGTACGGTGCAATTTCCGCTAAAACTGCCCGTTTACGCCTGTTTTACACCCTTCAGAGAGATATTGACTCGATAACATCCGAGCCTTTACCGGCGGGATACAAATGTATAATTTGCGGTATGAGATGTGACTTTTTTTCAAGTTTCAAACGGCTCAGAAGGCCATAGCTGAGCAATACGCCAGCAGCAAAAAGCAGCAGTTGCAACAGCTCACTTTCCAATAGCCACTGGCCGATAAACAGCCCGGCAAAGCCACCGGCCAGCGGCAGCAGGTAAACCAATGCCGCAACCTTTGATACGGTATCCGGTGCCATAGCCAGCTCAACCCTGTCACCGACGCTGGCCTTGTAATCGCCGGCCGGAACACGGAAGTGATTCTTAGCCTGTTGCTTGGAGGAATCACCCCATTCAGACAACACAGCCTGACCACAGCCCTGCCGCGCCTGACAACTCTTACAGGCGGAAGTACGAACAACCTCTACGATCAGTTCTTCCTGTTCTACGGCGACAACTGTGCCTTGCTCTTTAACCATAATCTGCTGATTTCACTGTAAAAATAACCGCTATTCTAGCGAATTACATAGCCCAGGCTGTAACCTCAATTTGAGTGGCCAGCTTTTTGGCGGTTACGGTCGGTATCTCTCCGACAACGGTAATCGCATAACCCGATTGTTCCGCCATGAGCGCATTGGTGGCGCCCATCTTAGCTAACGAGGTTTTATTCTTCATCGCCATGCCCTTTTCCACGAACACCGTAAAGCTGGTCAGTCCGTCGGAATAGCTGCGTCGCTCAGTCCACTTATCGGCCTGCATACCGGCAAAGGCATGGGTCAGCTGAAAGCCTTCTGGCAGCCAGGTTAACTGCGAATTAAAGCTTTCGTCATCCGGCTGATTCATTTTCATCCGGAAGGTAGACTGCTGGCGCTGCGCGCTGCCTTCAAGTTTGGGCTGCAGCTCAGACTCGGCTATTTCAGCGTTTATCTCCAGCCGGGTAAAGCGGAACTGTTCAAGCACCTTACCATCGGTATCCAGCATTTCAGACTGCAACAACAGGCCGGTGTCTTTTTCCAGCCACAGCTTTTGTGAGTAGCGCCACTGATCGGCTGAAAGCAAAACTACCCTGGCGATATAGCCGGCCACACGCTCTTCACCAACGGTGGTTGCCATGTAGCTGTCACTGATACGATCCAGATCCAGCTCGTACACCTGAGAAAACGGAGCCGCCGGAATTGGATGGTTCATCGATGATGAACTGCCTTCAGGGTAGAAACACACCAGCTCTTCGCCTTCGCGGAATACCTCAATCATGTCGCCATCGAGCTGTTGCAGCAGCTCCAGCGATTTACCCTGATCATAGCGGTGCACAATACTGTAGGCACTGATGGTGTCGCCCCGGCGATGTACAAACTCACCGCGGTAATCGGTTTGCTGAACCGCAACCCTCATCTGCTCCAGCCAATGCCATTCCATCGCACTGGCCGGTAACGATGCTCCCGTCACAGCTATGACGACCAGCACCAGTCTGAGCAACATCATTCGCCTGCAACCTCCTGCCAGTTGAACTCAGCGGGCACAACCACATGACCGGAAGTAAATGAAGCCTGCTCGGCATGCTCACGTAAATAGAACTCCAGACGCTCCTGCGCTTCCAACTGTTGCTCAGCCAGCAGTGTTTGATTGGTCTGTACCGGCACATCCACCTGAACCACCGGAATTTCCGGTGCCTGTTCCTGCTGCATCAGGTTGAAAGAACCTACCACCACCAGCGCAACACCCGCGGCTATTGAGCCCTGTATGATGCGGGCGCGCCAGCTTTTAACAACAGGCGCTTTAACCTCTTCCGGTTGCTCAACCGAGGCCATCTTTGGCGCAGCATCCACCAATACATCACCCTGGGTAACGGCCTTAACCTTGGAAAGACTGTGCCACTGGCCAAAGGCTTCAGGGTTGTTATCCAGCTCTTTAAGCATGCGCTGAACATCCAGCTCACTGGCTTCACCATCTAAAAATGCAGAAAAAGATTCATTCGCTTTTTTATTCATAACTACCTCAAACCACATGTGACGCTTCAGTGCGATTCGCACCGGACATCAACTGTTTCAATTCGCTTTCAATCACCTCGCGGGCTCGGAAGATGCGCGATCGCACCGTGCCGATAGGCGTATCCATAATATCGGAGATTTCCTGATAGCTGCGGTCTTCAAACTCCCGCAGCGTAATCGCTACCCGTAAATCTTCAGGCAGACCGGCTATGGTTTCCTGCAAACGCATATCAAGCTGGGATTTCGCCAGCAGGTTGTCCGGGGTATCGTAATCCCGCAGGCGCTCAGGTGTTTCCACCTTAACAACCTCATCGATATCTCTGCCGCGGTAGCTTGGCTTGCGCCCCATCGATTCCAAATGGTTTTTCGCGGTATTCGTCGCAATGCGGTACATCCAGGTAAAGAAGCCCGCTTCTCCGCGGAAGCCACCAATGGCCCGGTAGGCTTTAATGAAAGAATCCTGAACCAGGTCTTCAATAATATCCTGCTCACTCACATACTTGGCGATCACTGACGCCACCTTGTGTTGATACTTTAAAACCAGCAGATCAAAGGCTCTTGAGTCTCCATTCTGAGCTCGTTGAACCAACATTAAATCTGCGTTGGCGGTCTGTTCCATTCCGGCTCTCCTGATAAGATCGGTTCAGCTCTACCGTTAAATTGGGTGCTAACGCTATTACAGTTATTTGTTCAGATAGTATTCGGCTAAAAAAGTTCCGGTTTCTTTCAAATATTATCAACCTTGAATGTTGGGCTTTGAGTGATAAAGTCACTGACCAGAAATCTAAAAATTACGACTGCAAGGATCTACTATGTCCGTTCGCCTATCAACAGATGTCCTCATAATAGGAACAGGAGCTGCCGGCTTAACCGCTGCATTGAGCCTGCCGAATACCACTAACGTGCTGATTCTCTGCAAAGGCGAGATCGGCGGCGGCTCTACATCGTGGGCGCAGGGCGGTATTGCCGGGGTTCTCGACGAGGTTGATTCGGTTGATCAGCATGTTCAGGATACGCTCACCGCCGGTGCAGGCTTGTGTGATCCGGCCGCTGTGCGCTACACCATTGAACGTTCAACCGACGCACTGCATTGGCTGATTAATCAGGGCGTGCCCTTTACCCACGTCGATGGTTCCGATGTAAAGCTCCATTTAACCCGTGAAGGTGGCCATAGTCAGCGCCGCATCATACACGCCGCCGATGCCACCGGGCTTGCTATTTCAGACACCCTGATCAAAAAAGTCCGCCAGGCACCGAACATTCAGCTGCTTGAAAACCACATCGCGATCGACCTGATCACCACCGAAAAACTGGGTGACACAACGCAGGAAAACCGCTGTGTCGGCGCTTACACCCTAAACAGCAAAACCGAAGAAACCGTCACCATCGGCAGCCGGTTCACCATGCTGGCAACCGGCGGTGCCAGTAAGGCCTACCTGTTCACCTCCAACCCGGACGGTGCAACCGGAGATGGTGTCGCCATGGCCTGGCGTGCCGGCTGTCAGGTCGTCAATATGGAATTCAACCAGTTCCACCCAACCTGCCTGTTCCACCCGAAGGCCAAGTCATTTTTGATCTCTGAAGCCGTACGCGGTGAAGGCGGCCTGCTGAAGCTGCCAAACGGCGAGCGCTTCATGCCTAAGTTTGATGAACGCGCCGAGCTTGCCCCGCGTGATATTGTCGCCCGTGCCATTGACCATGAAATGAAGCGCTTGGGTGCCGATAACCTGTATCTGGATATCTCCCACAAATCACCGGAGTTTATTAAGAGTCACTTCCCGACCATCTATAAGCGCTGCCTGGAATATGGCTACGATATGACCAAAGAGCCTATTCCAATTGTACCGGCAGCACACTACACCTGCGGCGGCCTGCGTATCGACAACAACGGCGCTACCGATGTGAAAGGCCTCTATGCCGCCGGCGAATGCACCTATACCGGCCTGCATGGCGCAAACCGACTGGCGTCTAACTCCTTGCTGGAATGCATCGTTTACGCCCAGGCCGTGGCCAAACACATCTCGCAAAGCAGCGAAGAACAGTTCGACCCGAACACCCTGCCGTTGTGGGATGAATCCCGCGTCAGCGACTCTGATGAGAAGGTCGTTATTACCCACAACTGGGATGAACTGCGCCGTTTTATGTGGGATTACGTCGGTATTGTTCGCACGGACAAGCGACTGGAGCGCGCCAAACGCCGCATCCAGCTATTGAAGCAGGAAATCACCGAGTACTACTCAAACTTCAAGATTACTGCAGACCTGCTGGAATTGAGAAACCTGGTGGTCGTTGCCGAGCTGATGATTGAATCTGCAATGGCGCGTAAGGAAAGCCGCGGCCTGCACTATACCCGCAGCCACCCTGAAACCAGCGACCGGGTAGAAATTACCGTGCTGTCACCGAAGAAAACGGAGGCCTGATCAGCCGGCCTCTAACCTGAGCCTTCATTGCCGGAATGTTCATTCAGCAGTGAAGGCTGAGCCACCCGAAACGCCATATTCAACGCCCGCCAACTGGCATCGCTTAGGCTATCCCGCCAGATTATCAGCTTCAGAGCTTCACATGCCTCATTGTGCAGCTGAAACGATATAAACAGACTGGAAAGCCGCCCTTCGCCCTGCCAACGGTATTCCTGTTTTTCACCCTGCGGGTTCCATAAGGCAAAGTAATCGGCCTCAAAGGTTACTCGGTTTATATCTTCTTCACTTCGGCGGCTTGCATAAATCACCCAAACCAACAGAACCCAGCTCAGGGTCAGCCAGATATTTTTCGAGATAATAAAGGTACTTGCAGCGCCGGTAAGACAAAAAATAAATAGCACCCACCAGCGCCAGCGGGAAGGTTTGAGGGTTGCATCAACCCTGACGGGCATGTGCTAAAACAGCTTGCACCATGCGCTGAATTTCAGCATCCGGCGAGGTGGATTTCTCCATAAACCAGTTGAACAGATCCTGATCTTCGCAGTCGATCAGCCGGCGGTAAGCCTTTTTATCGTCCTCACTCAACGTTAAAAACTGCTGCTCGGTGAATGGCAGCAACAGAATGTCCAGCTCCAGCATGCCACGGTGACTATGCCAGGTAAGACGACGCAGCTCTTCTAATTGTTTTTCGGTAGCATCCACTTTTAATTATCCATTTCAGTCTTATTATGGTTCGAAGTTTAACAGTAACATGAAGCCAGGCCACATCTATGAGCCAAATTACCTACACCAATCTCGAATTCCTGGGCTTGCTCAGTGTTAGCGGTAAAGATGCCGTTAAGTTTCTGCAGGGCCAGTGCACGCAGGATATCAGCAAGCTGGAAACAGCAAAGCTAACTGCCGGCGCCTTCTGTACAGCCAAAGGCCGCACCGTAACAAATGTCTGGCTGGTCAGGCCAACTCAGAGCAATGAATGCGTTCACCTGCTGTGCCACCGAACCAGTGCCGCCCTGCTGCTGGCGCACCTTAAAAAGTACATTCCGTTTTTCCGCGGCACCACCATCACCGACCTGAGTGACACCGTTACCCTGATTGGCAGCAACCAACAGACCTCCGCAGCAACGCCTGCAGAGCCCATGTTTACAGCAGACCTGCCCGATGGCCGCAGCATTGCCGCATACGCTGAGCCCATCGACGGCCTGGAACTGCAGCCTGCACACCAATGGCAGCAACAGGATGTTCTGAACCGGGTTCTCTGGCTAAGCGCGGACATGGCAGAAGAGTTTATTCCCCAGAACTTCAGCCTGGACGATCTGGGCGGCATTTCATATAAAAAAGGCTGTTATACCGGCCAGGAAGTGATTGCGCGACTACACTTCAAGGGGCAGAGTAAAAAGCGGCTATACAAGCTTAGCTGGCCGCAATCTGCCAACAAATCAGATGCGAATCTTTACGACGATAAGGGAATAGCCGGCACTGTTGTACAATCCGCAGCAGACGGTGATCAGGTTGTAGCGCTGGCAGTGATAAAGACCAGCAGTATTGATAAGCTGTTCGCAGATGAAAACCGTCAAGTTACAGTAGAGCTGCTAAACTGAGCTTCAACAACCGTTCAAAGGAAACCTTCGGCAACATGAGCACGATAGTAGAAACCGTTTCAAACGATATTATTCAGGCACTGAAAAATGATCAGCTGACCTTGCCGAGCCTGCCTGAGGTTGCCTTACAGGTTAGAGATATAGCAGAACAGGAAGACTCAACGGTTGCTCAGCTTACTCAGGTCATCAGCCGCGATGCGGCGCTTTCTGCCCGAATTATCCGTGTTGTGAACAGCCCGCTGCTGCGTGCTGCTCAGGATGTAAAAGGCCTGCCCATGGCCGTCAGCCGGCTGGGCATCAACTACACCTCCAACCTGGCCATTGGCCTGGCCATGGAGCAGATGTTCCAGGCAACCAGTGAAATGATCGAGAAACGCATGCGCTCGCTGTGGCAGCTGACCGGTCAAATTTCCAGCTGGGCCTCGGTGATCGCCGCACACACCAAACTGATGCCTACCGATGAAGCCATGCTCGCCGGCCTGATTCACCGGATCGGCGCTTTGCCTATTCTGACGTATGCCGAAGAACGCGACGACCTGATTCAGGACAACATCACCCTAGGTAAAATCATCGATCGCCTCCATGGCCCGCTGGGCACTGCCATTCTGGAAAAATGGGAGTTCTCTGAAGGCCTGGCTGCAGTGCCCAAGCTCTACCGTAAAACCGACCGCGAAATTCTGGAACCAGATTGTGCCGGGCTGATCACCATTGCCAACCTGGTAGCAAACAAAGACCAGACGACCGGCTGGGGCAGTATCGATTGGCAGAAGGTCCCTATGTTCAAGACCTTTCAGTTGCCAATGGACAGAGATGCCGAACTGTGGGATGAACTGGCCGAGAAAGTTCAGGCCCATAAAGTTGGTATTTGAGTCATGACTGAATCAACCTGCCACTCACTTAACCTGAACGCCTTCCATATCTAGCATAATAGCGAGCGCTTGCTCGCGGTTCTCACCGCAGAAATCGGGCTCCGGTGTAAACTGTTCACACACCTTTGGCCGCCTGGGGTCACCAAACAGCACACAGCGCATATGCTTATCCAAATGAATACAGGCAACGCCGGCGGGCTTGCCCTGTGGCATGCCGTAAAAAGGTTTATTAATGGAAGGTGCAATACAGCAGGCACCGCATTTATCGCGACATTGCATATCGGCAGGCATACTCTGATAAGAAACGGCCAACAGTATAACTTGCGAAAATAGAATCAGTCAGAAGAAATAACGATACCGCCCCAATAGCATTTAATCTGCCTCACCGATAAACTCCGGCAACCCTTTCAGAAAGCTAAAGATACAATGTTACACACCGAAACCCTGGGCAGCGGCCCCGATATTATTTTTCTTCACGGCCTGTTTGGTGCCGGTGACAACTGGCGTTCGGTTGGCCGCGCACTCAGTGAGCACTATCGGGTTCACCTGATAGACCTGCCCAACCACGGCCGTTCCGATTGGCTGGACGAACCGGAACTGAGCACTCTGGCCAGCATCGTCAACGACTGGATTAAGCAACAGGGCATTCAGCAGTACCACCTGCTCGGTCACTCCATGGGCGGCAAGGTCGCCATGCAACTGGCACTGAACCCACACGATGGCGAGCTGCAAAAGCTGATCATTGTTGATATTTCTCCCAAAGAATACCCACCGCACCATCAGGATATTTTCAAAGCCCTGCGCGAAGCCGACCTTTCTCAGCTGAAAGACCGAAAAGCGGTTGATGACGCCATCGCACACCTGGTCACCGATACCGGCGTCCGCCAGTTTCTGCTGAAAAGCCTGTATAAAAAAGACCGCCAACTGGCCTGGCGGTTTAATTTTAAGACTCTGGAAGAAAAGTATCAGGCCGTGGCCTGTGCACCAACAGTCACCCAACCGTGGCAAAAGCCCACCCTGTTCATTAAAGGGATGAACAGCAATTACATTACTGAAGCAGACCGCAGCCTGATTATGGAACTGTTCCCGAAAGCGCAGGCAAAGGTGATTGAAGGTGCCGGCCACTGGCCACACGCAGAAAAACCCACAGCCTTCATTAAAATTCTCGCTAATTTTTTAAGCCAATAAACCACGGAACCCAGATATGGCCGGCACCAGCCTACTTGCCCTCATCGACGACATTGCCACACTGCTAGACGACATCTCGGTTATGTCGAAAGTGGCGGCTAAAAAAACCGCCGGCGTTCTGGGGGACGATTTAGCACTCAATGCTCAGCAGGTAACCGGCGTCAGTGCCGAGCGGGAAATCCCCGTCGTTTGGGCCGTTGCCAAAGGCTCTCTGGTGAACAAAGCCATTCTGGTACCGGCCGCTATTCTGATCAGCCTGTTCATCCCCTGGGCAATCACCCCACTACTGATGCTGGGTGGCGCTTATTTATGTTTTGAAGGTGCCGAAAAACTGGCGCATAAATTTCTTCATAAAGAACAGGAAGGTCATCAGCACGAGCAGGAACTGGCAGCAGTAGCCAACCCCAATATTGACCTTGTGGACTATGAAAAAAAGAAAATCAAAGGTGCAATCCGCACCGATTTCATTCTGTCTGCAGAGATCATCGCCATTACGCTGGGCACGGTTGCCGAAGCCCCAATCGGCTCTCAGATTGCAGTGCTTGCGATTATTGCCGTTGTCATCACCCTTTGGGTTTATGGCCTGGTCGGTGGGCTGGTGAAAATTGATGATCTTGGTTTGCACCTGTTCAATGCCGAAAACGCCAGTGCACTGAAAAAGAAAACGGGCTTAGCGCTGATCAACGCCGCGCCCAAGCTGATGAAGTTCTTGTCTATCGCCGGAACCATCGCCATGTTTATGGTGGGTGGCGGCATTCTTGTTCACGGCTTCAGCGGCCTGCATCATGCCGTTGAACAGATGGAAGAAATAGTGGCTCATGGCTCCGCAGCCATTAGCTGGTCGGCGCATCTGATTGGCTCATTGAGCAGTGCACTGTTCGGTCTGTTCGCAGGTTGTGTACTGGTGCTGATTGCTGAGCTTGCTCAAAAGGTTCGTGGCAATAAAGCACACGCCTGAGTCGCACTCCAACCGACACCACCCGCCCCGGCTACAGCAGAATAGCTATCAGCCGGCAATCAAAGCAGGCCGTATGATCGCTAAAACTTGCCCAATTGTATCAGTAGGGTTGTAAAGGCCCGTTTCCGGTGCTAATTTTCCTGCATGGATAAACAGCAGATAAAACAACTGATCGAAAGCAGAGTCAGCGAAGACGGCATGATCGAAACCGGAATCAAAGGCGTTAAGCTGTTCCGCGTCACCGAGTCTATTCGTTGTGCCCCGGCGGTATACGAGCCTTCTGTCACCGCTATTGTCAGCGGTACCAAAGAAGCCATTCTCGAAGGCGGCAATTACCATTACGACAGCAGCCATTACCTGTGCTGTACCCTGTCGATGCCGATTGAAGCCGGTACACCGCTATCTTCACCGGAGAACCCACTGCTGGGTGTTTATATCGCTCTGGATACCCGCGCCATGACCGAGCTGGCCATTGAAATGGAAAGCACCCGTGCCGCCATTCGCAAGCCGAGAAACGGCCCGGTGCCGCAAGGGGTTGCCCTGGCCCGCTGGGATGATAGCTTCACCGATGCCCTGTACAGACTGCTGCAACTGACCAACAGCCCGGCAGACACCGCAATTCTGGGTAGCAGCCGGTTGCGCGAGCTTTACTATGCCGTGTTAAAAGGCGACGCCGGTGAATCTGCCCGGCGCGCATTTGGCGTCGGCAATGAAATAGCCCGCTCCATTGAATTTTTATCTTCCCATATCAGCGAGGCCGTCACTATTGACGATATGGCCTCGCAGGTTGGCATGAGCCGGGCGGTGTTTCATCGCAAGTTTAAGCAGGCAACCACCATGTCACCGATTCAATTCATGAAGTCGATGCGGCTTAACAATGCAGCAATGAAGATTGCCGAAGGCACCAACGTCAACGTCGCGGCGATGGAAGTAGGCTATGTCAGTTCCTCCCAGTTCAGCCGCGAATTCAAACGTATGTACGGGCAATCACCCAGGCAATGGAGCCAGGCCCGGCAAATACCCGCCGGTTTAATGGCTATGCAGTAACGGCGGTCAGCTTCTCTTTGGCAGAGGAAATGGCCACCTGCTTCGCTTCTTCACCCATTGCCACGCCCTCTGCATAGATGAACTCAACATCGGTAATGCCGATAAAGCCCAGCACCAGTTTAATGAAAGGCGCCTGAACGTCGGCCTCGGTGCCCTGATACAGGCCGCCACGGGTTAAAACCACAACTGCGCGGGTGTTCTTCACCAAGCCTTCGGGGCCATTTGCGGAGTACTGAAACGTCATACCCGCTCTGGAGATATAATCTATCCAGGACTTCAGCGTGCTTGGAATGCCAAAGTTATACATCGGAATACTGATCAACAGCGTGTCGGCTTCTTTCAGCTCTTTAATCAGGGTGTCGGAAAGTGCCGCCTGCGCCTGCTGTGATTCTGAACGCCCCTCTTCCGGTGTCATAAAACCGGAAAAGGTCTCCATAGTCAGGTGAGGCACCGGGTTGGTCGCAAGGTCTCGTTCTATGACCTTCGCATCCTGTTTCGCCAGCCATTCTTTGGCCAGCTGGGTAGACAAAGAGTTGTCGCCGCTGATGGATGTATACAAGGCAAGGATGTTTTTCATAGGGTACTCCAATACTGTTTTTGATCGTGTAGCACCAGTATAAGATTGCTTAATTGCATATAAATACTTATAAATGCAATTGAAAATTGCAATGGTGCATATAATGGATTGGAATGACATTCGGTTTGTATTGGCCGTGGCCGAACAGGGTACGCTGCAGGCTGCGGCAAGAGAGCTAGGCGTAAACCACACGACCGTATGGCGGCGCATTCAGGCGCTGGAGAAGTCTATTGGCAGTCAGCTGCTAATCGGCGACAGACAAGGCTATCGCTTAACCGATACCGGCGAAGAAGTGATCGCCTACGCCAGAGCGATGTCGGCAAATGTCGATGCCATCGGGCGAATTACGTCCGGCAAGACAACGGAAATGAAAGGACTGATCCGCCTGACTGCGCCCTTGTTAATGGCCAGTCAAACCATTCCCGCGTTAGTGCAGGAATTTCAACAGCAGCACCCGGCCGTTCAGTTTGAAATACTGTCTAAAAACAACACCCTGGATATCGAGCGCAGAGAGGCCGATATTGCCATCCGCGCCACCAACAATGTGCCGGCAAACCTGATTGGAAGAAAGCTTGGGTTTTCCCGATGGTCGCTATACGCACAGCCTTCTATGCAGGTAAATACATCGTCACTGGAAGAGCTCGCCCAGTTGCCGCTGATTGGCTACCGCGATTTCAACGCGCCGGCTGCGCGCTGGTACGCCCAGCAATTCAAAGGGATTCCTAAAGCGGTAACCTGTTCAGGTATTGAAACCGCCCTCGCCTGCGCAAAACTTGGAATGGGCATCGCATTGCTCCCTCATTCGGGAACAGAAGGCTTACAAGAGCTGTACCAGCTGCCGGATGAGTTTGGCGCCGGGATTTGGCTGCTGACTCATAAAGAGCTGCGTTCATCTGCCCGCATCAAAGCGTTCTGGGATTTCGTGCTGGAAAAAAATGAACAGCAGTCGCTATTTACGGTGGGTTAACTCGCGAGCAACAGATGCGGAAGGCTCATGCGCGCGCCCTAAAATACCACCATACCAAAGGCACCATAATAACCAGCTCGATGCCCACGTTTAGCCATTGCTTAGCCACTGAGCCATCCAGCGCAATACCGATCAGGCGGGCAACCAACAGACCTAGCATCAGTGACGAACCTGTCGCAGCAAGGGTTGCTCCCCAAGGCCCCCACTGCTGGTGAAACATCGGCAAAAAACCAACGCCAATGATCAGGCCCCACCATATTCTTCGCTCTACCGCTGCAAAGGTATCTTCCGGCACGGGCTTATTGCTGACCAGTTCAGGGTTTGCGGCCAGCAAAATGCCCGCAAGAATCAACACCCCGCCAACCAACCGTAAAATAACGCTGCTCTCCATTGATCACTCCTGACTTGAATCTGTGAGGCAACCGCAGCTTAGCGAACCGCTCATCGCTATAGCGGCTCTCACAACATGGGTTACCTGATTGTTTTAAAGCGTTTTAACTGCGCCTTACTGATGCATTCAAATTAGCACCCCAAATAGCACCAAACTACCGACTGATACAATTAGGCATATTTTAGCGACTATAGCGCCTATTTATAGTTACAAGCGATATATATAGTACCTCTCATACAAAATACACAAGCACCACAGCTAACCCTTCGCCGCTGGCGGCAACAAACACTGCCCAGCGACAAAAACAGAATATGAACACAGGAATTAAAACAATGGCGAAAGACACTCAATTTGGCCCTGAAGGCTGGACACCTAAACTTCTTAAGCCTCAGGCAGGTAAAACCTTCCTTATTACCGGCGCAAACACCGGTGCGGGCTTCCAGGCTACGCGCATCCTTCTTAGCAAGGGTGCAAAGGTGGTCATGCTGAACCGAAACCCAGCTAAATCGAAGGCTGCGATTGCCGAGCTGAAAAAAGAATTCGGCCAGAAGGCAGAGGTCAGCTTCATTCAGATGGACTTAGCGGATCTGGCTTCCATACGCAAAGCCGCGACCGAGATATTACAGAAAGTACCGCAGATCGACGCCCTGATGTGTAACGGTGCGATTGCGCAAATTGCCAAACAGGAATTCACCAAAGACGGTTTTGAAAGCCAGCTGGGCGTCAACCACTACGGCCACTTCCTGCTGTGCGGGCTGCTGTTTGAGCGCCTTGAAGAATCCAAAGGGCGTATCGTCGTTGTTTCCAGCGAAGGTCATAAAATGGGGCTGCGCACCATGCAGTTTGAAGACATGAACTGGGATAAAAACTATCACCCGAATAAAGTTTACAGTCAGAGTAAACTGGCACAGATGATGTTCGCTTACGAGCTGCAAAATAAAGTGAAGGCGGCCAATAAAAACGTCAAGGTTTATGTTTGTCACCCTGGGGCTTCCAATACATCGCTTATTCGCGACTCCGCCAGTTTTGCCACCCGAGCCAGCTGGGGCTTCATGGTTAAAATTGGCCTGGCGCAAACCGCTGAGCAAGGCGCCTACCCTGAAGTGATGTGTGCCACTGAACAAAACCTGAAAGAGCGAGCCTACTATGGCCCAACTGGGTTTATGAACTTCGGCGGCCCGGTGGGCGAAGGTAAACTGGAAGACTTTGTACTGGAAAGCAAAGTTCTGAAAAAACTTTGGGGGCTTTCTGAGGCGCAGACATCATTTGCCTGGCCGCTGTAAGCTCACTAAAAACAGCTCAGTAAGGCGCGTATTAAGGGGATAGATTAGTCAAAGGGCATTCCACACTTTAATACGCGACCTAACTCAGAAAATATTTTAAGCACCAAACTTACTTTAATCTGTACTATTCCCATAGCCATTACGAATACTAAATTCAAGTACTTTCTTATACATCTTTTGGAATTCCATAGTGGAACCCTTCGCCTTCCTATTCCATAAGCTATCCGCTAACATCCGAACCTAAACTTTTCAATTAACATAGAACTGCTGAAGCCTTTGAGCAGCTGGTACTCAAGGAAATACTTAAAGGGATTTAGGATGACCGTCTTAATCATTTTGTTAACATTAGCAACAGTGTTTATCGGATTAAACATTTTCAAAATACTGTCCATCCGACTACTCGATAGTCCAATTACTGAAATATCGCCGACAGACGTTCCGGAACCCCAGGTTGAAAAAATCATTCAAGCCGAAAAACAGCTTCACAAACTTGGCTTCAAACGACTCAAAAATGTCACTCGGCAGAAAACAGTGCAGGATCAGGAATGGGGGCTTTATGGGGTTATCTACTATAATTCATCCACTAAAACATATGCTTTTGCCTTTATTGAGCCATTTGGGCACCCAGCTCTTGACCATCAACTTTACCTAATCAATTATTTTGGTTCTAAAAAATACATTACCCTTTCCGGGTCTATTACTTTTAACAAAGAACCAAACCCTGAACTTATCATTCACGACTCAATGACCGTTACCTTTGAAGAACAATGGAATTCGCATAAAAAGCTCATATCAGAAGTGAATGAGAAGACTGGCAACGAATTACAAATGACTGATCTTCTAATATTGCTGGAAAAGATATTTTTTTCTGGCATGAAAGATTCAGGCGCCTTAAAGAAACAGGGGGATTACTACAAATTCACCCTAAAGTCTGCATTTACGATAGTTAAGTATTCCAACACAAAAAACCAGAAACTAATAAAGCTAAAAAAGAAAAGGCAAAGCCAGGAAATAGGCAATAAAAATAGCTCACTTTCAGCCATCGACTTATATGAAGAGTACAAGGCCCATCACAAACTAAAGGAAACACAGAAAGCCAGCCAATCATTAAAAGCTATATTATTAGTTGCCAGTACAATTCTATTCGCTGCCAGCTTTAAATTTGGCTTTGGGCTTTCCATACAGTCTTTAATTATTTTAGTTGTAGTGATATTCGTACATGAAGCCGGCCACCTCATAGGTATGATGCTATTTCGATATCGAGACTTAAATATGTTGTTCGTTCCTTTTTTGGGAGCACTGGCAAGCGGAAAGAAAGAGAAAATATCATCCTGGCAGGAAGCTATCATACTTGTGCTAGGTCCTCTTCCCGGCTATATCTTAGGGCTATACCTGTTGCTACAATACTCTGGCCCAACTCCTCAATGGGTATTCGAGTACGCTCTAATCTCAGTAATTTTAAACGGTATAAATCTACTCCCTTTTATGCCGTTGGATGGTGGCAAAATCCTGAACTTAGCGTTATTCAATAAGCTACCAAAGCTACAGCTTTCGTTTTACATATTGAGCCTGATCTCCTTTACAATAATTGGCTGGTGGGGCGAAACAGTAGCCTACATACTTGCTGCTATATTATTTATTTCACTGCCATTTTTCGTCAAAGAAACTCAGCTTATGAGCTATTTACTATCTCAAAAAGCTCATCTGAATTACGCCAGCCCTCTCTCTATTATTGAGGCGATATCAACCAGACCCGCATGGATAGGTACGACAGGCGCGGCTCGATGGCAGATTTTAGACTCTCTCAATCACCGCATTCAGCACGCTCAAAGCAATCCAGTAACGATGCTCGCTATTTTATGCTTATGGGGAGCATCGATTGCTGCGCCGGTGTATTTAACAACGGATACCAATCAACGACTATTAGCAACTCAGTTTCTTTCCATTTTTATGGGTAGCTCCTATGAAATGGTAGCTATCGAGGACCTCGAAAAACGCTATATAGAAGCAACGACTGATCTGCAGAAAATAGAAGCTCTGGCTGAGCTACTAACCAGACTACATTATGAAAATATCGAAAAAGGGAACTACTACTGGGGCAGATACAAAGAACTAGTTCAAAGTAATAGCTTAGATGTTGGCACAAAGATATCTCACATCAACAATATGAGTAGCCTTTGCGAACTCTACAACGAGACGAAAAACTGCTCAATAGCGTACAAAAGGGAAATTCTCAACCTTAATGCAAGCCCACAAGACTTCCCTCAGGAATTTATAGACATTTACCATTTCCTGGCTGAATATGACGACCTTCAAAAAGGTGAAGCATTGACGATGCTGAATAGAGCTGGGGCGCTTATCGACAACTTACCTGAACCGTACTTAATCCCGATATTTCATTCAGAGCAATTGTATATCTACAATAAACTCAATGAATTTGATTTAGCCTTCCAAGCAGGCAACCAAGCAATCGTTCAGTCTAGCTTGCTTTCTCCGGAAATGACGGCAACCTATGTTATCGAGCTAGCAAATTCGCTGGTCTACTGGGGTAAAAAAGGCCAAGCTGAATCTCTAGTAGCAAATTGGCAGGGTAAGGTAGAAACAGATAGCAATACTGAACAGCCATTGGAAGGGAACCTCTTCTACATCCATGCCTGGCTACTCTCAGATCACGATCCCGAAGCATCAATAGATCTGCTGAATACAATCAAAACTGAAGGCATTGCTAACCAGCTAAAACTTGAAACAACAAAGTACTTTCTATATGGAAAAGAAGACCAAGAATCCGCAGAGTATATAAATAGCCTTGCTCGATCCATTGATTCAAATGAAGCTTATCTAATCAATAGCTTTACCTACATTATCCAAAACGCAACCAGCCACCCTACGGACTTATATGACCAACATGGGATTAGCTTCACCTTCAATACATGGTATGCAAAACTTCGAAAAACTATTAATCAAAGAGAATTCAAAGACCTCAAAGAGGCTCTTTACGCGCAATCGTACTTAGATGAGCTTTAATCTGCTTAAATAATAGATAAACAAACGAAATCGGGTTACCTCCAGTTCATAGGTGGTAACCCATTAAGATCAACCTCACTCCCCCTCAAACTGCCTGTACTGATACGCATAGTAAACAATCGGAATCACCAGCAGCGTTAAGATGGTAGAGATCAACAAACCAAATATTAGCGATACAGCCAGCCCGCCAAAGATCGGATCATCCAGAATAAAGAAGCCACCCATCATTGCGGCAATGGCCGTTAACGCAATGGGCACTGAACGAACCGCGGCGGCGTTAATCGTTGCCTCCTGCAGTCTTTCACCTTCGGCAACCTGTTGCTGAATAAAATCGACCAGCAGAATGGAGTTGCGCACAATAATGCCAGCCAGCGCGATCATGCCGATCATAGAAGGCGCAGTAAATTGCTGCTGCAATAAAGCATGCCCTGGCAGAATACCGATAATCGTCAGCGGTATGGGCGCCATAATGATCAGCGGTATGGAATAGGATCGGAACTGAGCCACCACCAGCAGGTAAATCATTATCAGCCCCACAGAATAGGCGATGCCCATATCACGGAAGGTTTCATAGGTTACCTGCCATTCTCCGTCCCACTTCATGCTCCAGCTGTACGGGTTTTTCGGCTGTTCAATGTAAGCGGTCGTAATGCCGGCACCGTCAATTTCAACATCCGAAATTTCAGAGGCAATGGCAGCAAGGCCATAGAGTGGACTGTCGGTTTTACCCGCCGCATCGCCGGTAACATAAACCACCGGTAGTAAATCTTTGTGGTAAATGGTTTGGTTACGCTGGGTTTTTATAACGTTAGTTACTTCCGAAAGCGCGACCAGCGCACCGCTTTGCGATTGAATTCGCAAATTCTGCAGCGCCAGAAGGTCGGCTTTATCGGCCGCCGGCAACGTCAGCCGAACAGGAATCGCCTGGCGGGCGTGTTCATCGTGCAGGTAAGAGATATCTTCGCCATTCAGTGCCGCATTTATATCGGCAACGATGGCCTGCTGACTGACACCCAATTTAGCGGCACGCGCCCGGTCAACCGCAAGAATCCATTTTTCCTGTGGCGCTTCAATAGTACTGTCGACATCGACCACATCGTTTGTTTGCGCAAAAATGGCTTGGATTCGCGCGGAAACATCCAGCTGGCGTTCGTAATCCAGGCCATACACTTCCGCCACCAGCGGTGCCATTACCGGCGGCCCCGGCGGCATTTCAACTACCTTCACATTCGCATTGTATTGCTTTGCGGTTGCAGCCATCAGCTCCCGAGCTTCCAGGGCAATATCGTGGCTTTTACGGTCACGTTTCTTTTTGTGGACCAGATTGACCTGAATATCACCCATGTGTGGTTCAGCCCGTAAATAGTACTGACGCACCAAGCCATTAAAATTAATGGGCGCGGCGGTGCCGGCATAGAGCTGGTAATCGAGCAATTCAGGAATGCTTTCCAGATCGTCGGCCAGCGCCTGCAATACCCGGTGGGTTTGTTCCAGCGGCGTACCTTCGGGCATATCGACTACCACCTGAAACTCACTCTTGTTATCGAACGGCAGCATTTTCATGATCACCGCCTGCGAATAAACCAAACTGACGGAAAAACCAATTAAACCGAGCATAATCACCAGCAGCAATACCCGGTTTCTGCGACCGGCTCTGGCGTTTAAGAAAGGCGTAAGCAGCCTGTGGAAGAAGCGATCTAACTTACCACCCCCCTGGCCTTCGTTATCGCTTGCATGGCTAGGGTGATCATGGTTTTTAAACAATTTTAAGTACAGCCACGGCGTTACCACAAAGGCGATGGCCAAAGAAATCAGCATGCCGGTAGAGGCATTAATCGGAATGGGCCGCATGTACGGGCCCATCAGGCCAGTGACGAAGGCCATTGGCAACAATGCTGCAATGACGGTGAAGGTGGCCAGAATGGTCGGCCCACCCACTTCATCGACCGCCAGCGGAATCGACTCTTTCAGCGGCATGTTGTCGAGCGTCATGCGCCGGTGAATGTTCTCAACCACCACGATGGCATCATCTACTAAAATACCAATAGAGAAAATCAGCGCAAACAGCGACACCCGGTTCAGCGTGAAGCCCCACGCCCACGAAGCAAACAGCGTAATGGCCAAAGTCGCCACCACCGCCATACCCACCACAATGGATTCGCGCCGACCCAACGCAAACAACACCAAAATGATGACTGAAATCGTCGCGAAGATAAGCTTCTTAATCAGGGTTTGCGCCTTTTCTTCAGCCGTTGCGCCGTAATTTCGGGTGATGGTTGCCTCGACACCATCCGGGAAGTAAACGCCGCGAATCTGTTCAAAGCGCTCAATCACAGCGTTGGCGACATCCACCGCATTCTCGCCCGGCTTTTTCGCAACCGACAGTGTGACCGCCGCATAGCGACCCGGCGCTTCCTTATTGGCGGCTCCCACACCGTAAGTGACATAGGCACTGGGTGTTTCCGAGGTGAAGCTAATCTCAGCAACATCGCTTAAAAACACCGGCGCGTTATCCTTAATACCAATCACCAGCTCGCCGATATCCTCTGTAGAGGTTAAGAAATTACCGGCCTGAATTTGAATTTCAGCATTACCGTTCACCAGGCTTCCGGCATCGGCGGAGCTGTTCGCGGCAGCCAGGCTCATGCGAATATCGTTCAGCGAGAGCTGGTAAGCCGCAAGCCGTGCGGTATCGAATTGCACTCTTGCTATGCGGGCGTTACCACCGATAATTTCGATATCCCGCGTGCCGGGTACACGCTGCAGCTCCGATTCAATCGAGTGCGCAATGGTCAGCAAATCTGCCGATGTCATATCCGGGTCTTTGCTCCACAGTGTGCCGGAGACAATGGGGACATCATCGATGCCCATCGGCTTAATAAGGGGCTGGCCAACGCCCAGGTTAGCTGGCAGATAATCCTGATTAGAGAAGAAGGCGTTGTATAAGCGAACGATAGCGTCCGTTCGGGGCTCGCCCACCTTGAAGCGAATGGTCAGCATAGACATACCGGGCGAAGAGGCCGAATAAACATGCTTCACGCCTTCAATTTCAGACGCGACCTGTTCGGCCGGCGCGGTAACCAGTGACTCCACCTCTTTAGCGGTCGCCCCGGGGAACGCGATAAAAACGTTGGCAAAGGTGACGTTAATTTGCGGCTCTTCTTCGCGCGGCGTTATTAAAACAGCGAATAAGCCCAGCAACAGGCCGACTAATGCCAGTAACGGCGTGATCTCGGACGTCAGAAAGGCCTTGGCTAAACGCCCGGAAATACCCAGGCGCTTTTCTGTATTGGAATCTGTCATCGCGCGCCCCTATTTCTCAGCTGAAAAGTTTTGCGTTTTATAGGCCATGGCCGCAACAACCGGGTCTGCCGCAATCAATTCACCCGCACTCAGGCCCGACAACGCCACGACTTCCGCCGAGGGTAATTCGCGCCCGGTACGGATATAACGAAACTCAAGATTGCTGGCATCTTCAGAAAGCACATAAACGCCGGTCACCTCGCCGCGATGAGCAACGGAATCTGCCGGGATCAATAGTTGATCTTCACTGCCATTAACAAAGGCCACCTTCACCAAAGTACCCGGGAATATCGGCAGCGCATGTTCGCCTTCTGGCAAAGACAGCAAGACACGGAAACTGTGCGTGGATGGGTCGGCGCTTGGTGGAATGCGCAATTCGGTCACTTCAATGCTTTCGCCGCTATCGAGCAGGATTCTCGCCTGCTTGTGCTGGCGCAACGGGCCAATGTGCTGCTGCGGAATATCAACCTGAACCCGCAACTGATCTAAAGACAACCCCTGAATGAGCGGAGAGCCGGGGCTCACGGCAGAGCCAATATCGGTGAGGCGCTTCACTACAATACCGCTGTACGGCGCGATAACCACGGTATTGGAGAGCCGTTCTTCGGCATCATTCAACGCAGCCGAGGCCGAATCAACCCGCGCAGCAGCCGCCTTTTGGGCAGCCGTAGCCTGATTAAAATCAGATTGAGACACCAGCCCCTGCTTGTAAACATCCGATACTCGCTTCAGTTGCAGATCGGCCTCGGTAAAGCGAGCCCTGGCTTCACCCAGCCCGGCTTGTGCTGCCGAAACAGCCGCACGTTGTTCGGTATCGGTAAAGCGCGCAATCACATCACCCTGAGCAACATAGTCACCCACATCGAAAGGCAGCTCTAAAATCCTGCCCGACACCTGAGCGGAAACCACCGATTGATTCACGGCTTCAACAATGCCATCGAAATTGATTTCAGTCGCAATAGCAACGCGCTTAACCTGCTGGGTGGTTACGGTACTGGCATCGAAAGACTTTTCCGGCTCGCCACCGGGTGCATCAGCATGACAGCCGGTTAACAGAGCCAAAAACAGCCCGGCTGCCGCCAGCTTTAGAGCATTGACACCAGGCTGCGCTGCAGACACAGGCATAACAGATTTTGTTGAACGCATTTTGTACTCCCCTTTTGAGTCGCCGGGCAAAGCAAGAGAATCCACCTTGCATGCATTAGATTACCCTAATATAAGTCGCGGGGCGCAGGATGCAAGATAAATATTAGTATTCTCTAATGTTAAATAGAGTCAGCAGTCTAACTTGCGCAACATGCCGCTAATGCTGCTAATTTGCGGTTTGTTGTTCGGGCTAATTCTGCAAAGTGCCTACATATAATAGGTAATTAATATAACTAATATAGAGTTTTCGACAGGAAACATACAATTAGCCGTTCGGGTGGCCTGGCGCCAAGTGAGCAACGGGAGTTGCTCTGGATGGCTGAGCGGTAGGAGCCTGCTGAGGCAGAGGGAATGGAGTTAACTGAGCAAACTAAGATTTATGAACCCCATAGATGGCATGGTTCAAAATCTGGCCGCCAACAATTTCGCAATTGGTAATAACGCCTTCCAGCTTCATCCCTAGCCCGAATAGCATTCATGTAGATCACAAGGCGCACCCTGCATGAGATTTAATACGGCCTGATTACCAGATTGAGCGTCGAAAGCTACTTCCAGGTTAGCGATAGGTGCAAGCCCAATTACCACATTAGGTTTTATTTTTAAGGCATACTGACTTGATGCCTGATTGGGCTTACCACACCACAAAGCAAGGTGCCCACCTGCAGAGTGCCCCATCAATACAATGTCCAATAATTCGAGTTCTGGGTGGTCTCTTTTAACTTTTTGGAGATAGTTTAACGCTTGGATTGAGTCATCGAATGTGCCAGGCCAGCCCCCACCTTTTGAACCAACCCTGCGATATTCAATATTCCAAACAACAAAGCCCTGCGTTACCAGCGCCTCTGCGACTGAATCCAGCTGTTCACGGCTATATGGCATACGCCAATATCCACCATGAAACAAACATATAATTGCCCTTGCCGTTAAATTAGGAAGGTACAAATCACCCTCTTGATATTTCTCGGCACCGTACTTTTCTTTAAAAACAGTAAATGATTTTTCTTTAGTAAGCACATCGATACCCCCTTAAATTAAATATCACTCTGGTACAAAAACATTTGGCTCTGGTGCTTCAAACCCAAGTTCACCATTGTAGTTACTCCCCCAACAACTTAATGCACCATCCTTGTATTGAACACAACTGTGATTATACCCAGAGGAAATAGTAGCAACATTAATCAACCCTTTTACCTCTACAGGAACCAGTGAGTTCGTCGTTGTGCCATCACCTAATTCACCCCGATCATTATAACCCCAGCAGACAACCTTATCGTTTGTTGTCTGCGCGCAGCTAAACTGCTCTCCCATGCTCACGGACTTGGCGTTGTTTAGATCTAACACCTGCACAGGTACCAGTGCGTCATTCGTTGTTCCATCACCTAATTGGCCGTACGAATTATTGCCCCAACAAAACACTTCTCCAGTATTATTCACGGCACAGCTATGCTCTACATTAACACTCACATCGATAATATTGGTTAAACCATTCACAATAACAGGCGCAGATGCATTTTCAGTTGTGCCATTACCCAATTGACCATTCTCATTGTAACCCCAGCAAGCTAATGTGCTATCTGAGTTAATCGCACAGATGTGATAACCAATACTCATATCAATAATGTTCGAGACGTTTAAAACCTCGGCTGGAGTGAGAACATTACTGGTTGAACCCACACCTAACAGACCATCCTCATTGTACCCCCAGCATACTAATTGACCGCTCTCTTTCGTGGCACACGAGTATGCACCGCCAGCATAGATGGCCGTAGCATCGGTTAAATTTTTAACGCTAACCGGAGTCGCTGAGGCAGTGGTTGTACCATCGCCTAACGCACCACCATAATTGCTCCCCCAACACGAAACCGTTCCATCTTCTTTCAGTGCGCAACTATGACGTTCACCTAAGGCAACCTCTTTTGCATTCGATAGGCCAATAACTTGCGTTGGAATGCTCTTATCCCCGAATGTACCATCACCTAGTTGCCCATAATTGTTTCGGCCCCAACAAGAAACTGTGGAGTCCTCTAATACTGTGCAATTATGACTGCCAGCAATGTCAAAGTGATTAACTGGCGTAGTCACTAAAGCAGAAATCGTCGTCGGGCTTGTCGCTTGCAATACATCAACACCCTTCTGCTTGTAGACATTACTGCCCCAGCACTTAATGGTATTGTCAGATTTAATGGCGCAACTATGTGCCTCACCTAAACTCACTGCGATTGCTTCGTTCACAGCAGTCACTTGAACCGGCGTGGCGGAATCATTATATGTACCATCACCAAGTTGCCCTGCCCATGATGTGCCGTAAGAATGACTATTCAAGCCCCAGCAAAAGACAGAATTGTCGGTTAATATTGCGCATGAGTGCTGCCCTCCTCCTGCTATTGCAACAACATCGTTTAGTTCTAACACGTCAACCGGAACAGAAGATGACGTATTGGTGCCATTACCCAACTGCCCTTTACTATTATTCCCCCAACAACTTAAGGTTTTATCCTCAGTAAGCGCGCAGCTGTGACTATACCCTGCAGCAAAAGCTGTCACGCCGGTTAAATCTGTCACAGCAACCGGGACGTTTGAATTATCGTTTACACCATTTCCTAGCTGACCTTGTAAGCCCAAGCCCCAACACGATACGTTACCGTCGCTTGTTATAGCGCAAGTATGATGATTGCCTGAACTCAGGGCCACAACGCCCGTTAAATTATGAACATCAACTGGAACGTCAGAATCATCATAAGAAGCATTACCTAATTGCCCGTATTCGTTCTCCCCCCAACAACTCACTGTGTTGTCACTCTTAAGCACACAAATATGTTTTAGCCCCAAACTCATATCCGTGATTACACCCAACTCCTCACTTAATATTTCATCTGTATTTGAACCCCAGCAAGTGACAGACGAATCTTCTTTCAGTGCACAAGCATAATTCTCAGAAGTACGAACAAGTTTGACATCTTCCACACCAACGACCGTTACAGATGCTTTTGCTTGACTACCTGTGCCAGTACCAAGCTGAGCCGATCCATTCCAACCCCAGCAAACGACTTTTTTATCGATAGTCACTACACAATTAAAATTATCACCTGCCGAAAGTTGCTGGGCTTCGAGTAAAGGCAAATAATTTACATCAAGCGATTGATCACCCAGCGGGTTGGAAATTTCTAAGCTATATTGCCCCTCAGGCCATTGTGGTGCGGTAAAAAACAACTCATGTGCGCTTTGTGAGTCCACATTAACTAAGGCACCATTTAATGAAAGTTCGGCATCAGCCAAACCAATGCCTGATACCTTTATTTGCGCACCGGAATACAAATCACCAAGAGAAAGAGACGTCACAGATGGTGCCGTCGTTGATAATATCGGCGATTCAGAATCTATCTCTTCTTCTATAACATCGGCTACATCATCTAGGTTTGAACTTTTACCGCCGCTACAACCAGTAATAAGTAAACCAATGCACAATAAAATAATAAACTGCTTCATTTATACTCCTGCCAAACCAGAACGCATAAGGCATTCAGGTTTGGTGACGATCAATAAAAATTAGAAAGTATTACTTAGGCATGCTTGGCGTTAATCACGTTCAAGCACATAAGGATAAGAAAACTCACTGGCTAATTTACCGCTTCCCGTGTGCCCCCAGCAGGCTAATGCACCATCTTCATAACGGGCACAACTATGGTAGACACCCAGGCTAATATCACTGGCACCGGTGAGTCCTTTTATATCAACCGGAATAGATGAGTCAGTTAATGTTCCGTCACCTAACTTGCCATAATTATTCTGGCCCCAGCATTGGCCGCTTCCATCGGCTTTTATTACGCAACTGTCGTTATTACCCAAGCTGATTTTCACTGCATCGGTTAAGTTAGTGACAATGACGGGCTCTTCAGATTCAATCATTTGATCATTACCCAATTGACCATAAGAGTTATCACCCCAGCATTGAGTTGTACCATCGGCTTTAACTGCACAGGTATGTAGGTTGCCACCGTCAATATCCACTGCATCAACCAAGCCGACAACGGCAACAGGAATAGAAGAGTCATCACTCAAACCATTACCTAAAGCACCATTGCGATTGCTCCCCCAACAAACAACACTCGCGTCACTTTTAATTGCGCAACTATGAACATCACCTAAGCCGATAGCCACCGCATCGGTCAAGCCTGAGACAACAACAGGAGTGGAAGAATCTATTTCGGTACCATTACCCAGCTGACCATAATAGTTATAGCCCCAACAAACGACTGTTCCATCCTCTTTCAATGCACAATTATGATCACGACCAGAGCTAACGGCAGTGGCGCTCGTAAGATTTGATATTTCAACTGGCGTACTTGAATCGGTTTCACTGCCATTTCCTAGTTGACCTGTGCCATTATCGCCCCAGCAAAAAACACCTCCTGTGCTTTGCATTGCACAACTGTGATGTTCCCCTAGACTCACTTGGCTTACGTCACTTAAACCGATAACAAGGCTTGGCTCATGGCTTGCGTAAATAGTGCTCCCCGTGCCTAATTTATTTTTAAAATTATTTCCCCAGCACACTACTGTGCCGTTATCTTCTACCGCACAGCTATGGTCATTGCCTAAATCATGATGGATCGTATTATTGAGATCTGGAATTGAAACTGGGCTTGGAATTTCTGAAATTGAGTCATAACCCAGACGACCGTAGAAGTCATACCCCCAGCAAGCAATTGAGCCGTCCTTTTTCAATCCACAGGTGTGATCTATACTTGCATGCATTGAATCTAAGTCTGTATCTTGAGTCACTAAAACCGGCGTAGCTGAATTTAATTGTGAATCATTAGCCAATTGTCCAATCTCATTATAACCCCAACAATAGGCTTTATTATCATGGGTCGTAGCACAAGTGTGATAATCTCCCATACTCAACGTTGCGACATTTTCTAAAGGCGCTAAACCTGTGGAGTCGGTTACGGCCACAGGCGTTAGAGTCGAATCTAGCGTACCATTACCGAGTTTTCCGTCACTGTTATCACCCCAGCAATCAACGGTTCCATCCAGTTTAATGACACAAGTACTGTTACCACCTACCTCAATGGCTTGCACATTTTCTGCTGCAATAGAGACGAAGGTTGAAGCGTTTGTTGTGGTGCTATCACCTAATTGGCCCTCAGCGTTATAGCCCCAACACGCCATGGTCTCATCATCTTTTAATGCACATGTGTGCCCCGAATCTGAATTAATGGCAATTACATTGGTTAAGCCCAACACTTCAACAGGCTCGAGTGCATTAGTTGTCGTGCCATCACCCAGTTGACCAATTCTGTTATACCCCCAACACACCACTGTACCGTCTGTTTTTAAAGCGCAATTAAACGTTGCACCTGAAGTCAAAACAGTTACAGTCGTTAAACCAGACACAACAACCGGCACCCAGCTTTCATCGGTTGAACCATTACCAAGCATTCCAAATGCATTTTGCCCCCAACAGTTAACGGTGCCATCATCTTTCAAGGCGCAGCTGTGGCTTGCGCCTAAACTTAATGCGGCAACATTAGTCAGACCAACAACCTGTACTGGCACACCTGAATCTTCATCACTGTTATTACCGAGCTGGCCATAATCATTATGTCCCCAACAAACAACTGTTTGATCTGACTTAATAGCACAGCTATGCGACTCACCTGTCGCCATTGAATTGGCCTGTAGTTTATTGGCGTATTCAAGCGTTTGAGTTTGATAACCTAATGAGTTTTCTACTGTTAATTCATAATTTCCGGCCGGTAACTCAGGGGTTATAAACGTCAGTTCGTGGGCGCTTTGCAATGCAACATCTAGCAGTTCACCATTGAGAATGACATCGACAACATCTAACCCACTACCAGAAACCTGAATTTCACCACCTGCGAATAAAACATCAGGAAAGACGGTGGTAATTGAAGGTGCAACTGTTGCTTCGGGCTCACTCGTATCCGGTTCAGAAGAACCCTCCTCAGGCTCAAAATCTGAGCTATCAGAACCAGAATTGCTACACCCTGAAATAAATACACTCAGTAATAATAAAGCAAAAAAATGCTTCACAAACACGCCCCTTTCCAAAGATTTTTTTAAATTTTAGTGAGTCGAATTATACGGATATCTCAGTGAAAGATTTGTTGGAATTACTATGCTGAATCGTCAATATACTATTAATAATCGTCAAAAAAGACACACGATAAGTTAGCTATATAATGGTTATCAGCATGAGTAGAAATCACAGCCATGTGGTAAGGGCGTTTACCTGACAACCAAGCTTATTGCCTTGCTCAGTGAATCACTCCTAAGCTGGTTTCAGACTGATAACAAAGGTACGCAGCCTACGAGGCGATGAAAAGGTAGAGTTTATTAACAATTAAAAAAACCAGCAAAAGCTGGTTTTTTTAATTTTACTCGATTCTTAATAACACTCTGCTACTGAGTACCATTATTGATAACGCCATGTTATTTAATTTGATAAAAACACGGGTGTTATTACATCATTATTTTCACCTGAACCTAACTGGCCATCATCATTCTTACCCCAACAGGCAACTGCACCATCTAAGTAGCGTGCGCAACGGTGGCTACTGCCCATACTCAGATCAGCCACACCTTCTAAAAATTCGATGGCAGTTGATGTAGTTTCTGTTGAGACGCCGCTATTTTCATAATAAAGGTCACCCCAGCATTTAACCGTTTCATCAGCATTGACCGCACAGCTGCTATTGATGCCTAGCTCAACGCTAACGGCGTCATCAACATCTAATACGTCTACCGGTGTAGAACTAGAAATATCAGTACCATCACCTAATTGACCTGAACCATTACCATAAGAATCACTCCAACATTTCACATGACCATCACTGAGAAGTACGCAACTATGACTAGACGCAATATCTATATCTATCGCATCGGTTATGCCGTCGATTAAAACAGGTGTTGAACCATAGTCATCACCCCAGCAATAAACGGTACCGGCTTCCAATATAGCGCAACTGTTAAAATGCAACGCCACCTTGGCGACGTTTGTTAACCCAGTCACTGGGACCGGAACATTGGAGTTCTCCGTTGTACCATTGCCCAAACGACCATCAAGATTATAACCCCAGCACACCAGCGAACCGTCTGCTTTAATGGCACAACTGTAGCCAGCACCACTAATAACTGAAGTTGCATCATTTAACCCGCTGACCGTAACAGCGGTCTCTGTTGCATTATCATTAGTGCCATCACCTAACTGCCCTTCAATATTACGACCCGCACACTTCACCTCGCGGCTCTCAGTTAAAGCACATACACTAAATGCACCTACCCCTATCTCAGTTATGTTGATGAAACCATCAAGCGTAATAGGAGCTATTACTTTATCTGTTGTACCATTTAAAAATTGGCCATAGACATTTTCACCCCAACAGGCCACTGTGCCATCTTCTTTGAGCACACATGTATTGCTATATAAAGTATCGATAGCCATTGCATCGGTTATCCCATCAACAATTGATAACGGAAAAGTATCGGCTGCCCCCTGCCCAAGTTGGCCCGAGCTGTTATCACCCCAGCAGTTTATTTGCCCGCTATTAAGACGTGCACAGGTAACGTTATTACCTGCAACAATACTCTCTATATCGGTTAATTCAGGCACAGAGATAGGCACGAAAGACTCAGCAATAGAGCTATTCCCAAGCTCACCATCTGTGTTACTCCCCCAACATACGGCTGAACCGTCTTCTAACACAGAGCACGCATGTCGGTACGCTAATGAAATTGACGTTGCCGTTGTTAGCCCACTGACAACAACGGGGACGGTAGATTCCGTTTCATCTACACCATCACCCAATGTGCCATCCCAGTCTGCGCCCCAGCATTTCACAGTACCGTCTGCAATGAGGGCGCAACTAGCCCTATCACCAATACTAATCGCACTTGCATCAGTAATGCCCGTTACCGTTACCGGCACTGAGGAGGATGCTGTCGTACCATCCCCAAGCTGACCAACGTGATTATAGCCCCAGCACTTTGCAGTACCATCGGTTAGTACTGCACAGCTTGATTGGTATCCTGCACTCAGCATGGATATATCGGCTAAGCCAGAAACAGTAACAGGTGTCGCCTCCTCTGGGGCTTCATTGCTGCCAAGTTGACCAAATCTATTTACGCCCCAGCACACGGCGGTTTTATCTTCTAAAAGCGCGCAAGCATGACTAATACCCAGACTAATAGCCGTTGCATTATCAATACCGGTTACTGCGACAGGAGTTGCAGAATAATCGACTGAAGAACCATTACCAAGCTGCCCGCTATCGTTTGACCCCCAACAAGCAACTGAAGCATCCTCTAATAGCGCGCAACTAAACCCGCCGCCAACCTTCACATCAATCGCATTGGTTATTCCTGACACCAGCACCGAAGAAGAAGAGGTCTCCTCTGTCGACCCATTACCAAGCTGTCCACTATTATTACTGCCCCAGCACTGAATAGTGCCGTCATCCATCAATGCGCAAGCATGTGAGGTATTTATACTCACGGAACCAGTATTTAATAGAACCGTGCCATATTCCACATCAAGTTGGCTTGTTCCGTCACTGTTGGTGATTTCAAGAGAATACTGCCCAGCAGGCCAATCAGGTGCCATGAATGTTAGTGCATAGGTTGATTGTTCGATCACATCAACCGGTGCACCATTTAATGTAATCGTAGCGTTTACTAAATTGTAACCCGTCAGAGTAACTTCATCGCCACTAAGCAGCTTTGCGGGCAACATATTGTTTACTATTGGAAGATTTTGAGAAACTTCTGCTACCGAGTCTGCTGAACCAGAGTTATCACAACCAACTAAAAACAAACTCACTAAGAATAAAGCAACCATTTGCTTCATTGTGCACTCCTAATTTTAATTACAAAATATCTAAAAAATCAGTGGCGTATTATAGGGAAAAACCGATATTAAGACTGATAAAGCTATTATGCTAAATCGTCAATCTACTATTAGAAATCGTCAAAAAAGAGAGCAAGAAAAATCATTAATGAACAATGGAGACTTGTTCACAAAAATAAAAAAACGCCGCGGGTTAACGCGACGTTTTTATTATTTATATCAACAAATTAATTTAAGGGCTGGCAACATACTTTAATGAACTGATGGTACCTACTTGACTATAGATATTTTCTCCCCAGCAAGTTAGAGCACCATCATCATATAACGCACAACTATTGCTCACACCAGAACTAATCGCAACTATATCTTTTAAACCTTGAATGCCCAGTGGCGCATTTGAATTTTCTAGGCTGCCATCACCCAGTTGCCCAGAACTATTCAATCCCCAGCACGATACAGCGCCATCTTCAGCCAATGCACAACTATGATCGTTGCCCAAACTGATGGCACTGATGTCACTAAGCGAGTTAAGAGCAATCGGCAGTAAACTATCTGTTTCAGAACCATCACCCAGCTGGCCATAATCGTTATGACCCCAACATGACACCGTACCATCGGTTTTCACTGCGCAACTGTGTTCAGCACCTAAGCTAATATCAATAACCTCAGTTAATACATCAACCGGCTCTAGTGCATCTGTCGTTGTGCCATCTCCGATCTGTCCTAGGTTATTCCGACCCCAACATACCAAAGTGCCATCATCTTTTAATGCACAAGTGGTGTAATTACCTAAACTAAGAGCAACCACATCAGTTAACCCCGTCACCTGTGTTGGCGTGAGTGAACGCTCGATGGAACCGTTACCAAGCTGGCCAAAGCTATTCGAACCCCAGCACGCGACTGTTGCATCACTTTTTAACGCACAACTATGGTTATAACCGGTATAGATATCAACGGCATTAGTGAGTCCTTCGACATCAACCGGTGTTGACTCTCCACCGTATAGAGTATCGTCATTACCCAATTGACCACTTAAATTATACCCCCAGCAAGCAGCGGTTCCGTCAGCGTTAACCGCGCAATTATGATCCCAATTTGAAGCAATAGCCGTCACGTTAGTTAAGCCGGTAACGTCTACAGGTGTCGTGCTGTTACTGGTTGTACTATTCCCAAGCTGACCAACGGTGTTAGCCCCCCAACAGCTTACTATGCCATCAGAATTCACAGCACAACTATGTCTTCGCCCTATGCTACTGGCTGTAACATCCGCTACATTCGTGTGGTTTACCGGCTGAGAAATATAAGCATCACGCGGATCAGTTCCGCCTAGCTGACCATAACTATTTGCACCTCGACAACTAACTAAACCACTTTTATTAAGTATGCAACTGTAGTTACCTGCAGATTCAATGGCGCCTATATCCGTAAATGATGCAACGGCAATTGGTGTTGGATTTGATGAAGAAACGCCATTATCTTGTTGACCGTAATAATTACTGCCCCAACAAAAAACGGCATCTTCTTGCGTCAATGCACAGCTATGTTGACTTCCCGCACTAATGGATTTAACACCTGAAAGCCCGGCAACCTGTTCAGGAATTAAGCTTTTGGTAAAACCACCATTGCCAAGGTTACCCTCATGGTTTTCTCCCCAACATGACACCAAGCCATCGGCTTCTAATGCACAATTAAAAAAATATCCAGAAGCAACCTCTATTACATCGGTTAAGCCAGATACCGAAACCGGAACAGCACTATCAACCTCACTATTATTGCCTAATGCACCGCTGCTATTTGAACCCCAGCACACGACACTAGCATCTGATTTAATAGCACAACTATGGTAATCACCAATGCTAATAGCAACAGCGTCAGTAAGCCCACTAACCGTCTGTGGTGTGAGTGCATCGTCATTCGATCCATCACCTATTTGGCCTTCGATATTACGCCCCCAACAAGCGACTGTACTATCCGTTTTAAGTGCACAGCTATGGCTAGCACCCAAACTAATGGATTCTACATTGCTTAAGTTGCTCACCGGTTGTGGCGTCAACGCATCCTCGGTTGACCCATCACCCAGTTGCGCTTGGCCATTTCGACCCCAGCACTCAACCGTTCCATCACTTTTAACAGCACAACTATGGTAGCCGCTCGCATCTACAGCAATAACATCGGTCAAACCAGGAACGAGCACTGCAACTTGCGAATCTATTGTCGTACCATCACCAAGCTGGCCAAAGTTATTACGACCCCAGCATGCAACTTCACCAGCCGTTGTGAGGGCACAGGCATTCTCGAAACCCAACCCAATGTCTTCTGCGACTAAGAGAGAGCCATAGGAAATCGTTTGTGTATCACTACCAAGAGGCGTTTCAATCTCAACATTATAGTCACCCGCTGGCCATTGTGGCGCGGTGAAATAAAGTTCGTGAGTATTTTGCGATGAAACCTCGACAAGCGCGCCATTAATGCTTAGTTGCGCATCAGATAGCCCTGTGCCAGAAATTTTAACGCTGGCACCGCTAAATAAGCTATTGGGAAAAATAGAACTGATTAAGGGCTCAGTGGTTGATGGTACCAATGGCTCATTAATAGCTTCTTCAGGTTCGGTTATTTCTGGCTCACTTGCCTCTGATTCAGACCCAGAACCAGAACTGCATCCCACCATAAATACGCTCACCAATAACAAAGCAACTAGGTGCTTCATTGTGCACTCCTTATTTCATCACGAAATATTTAAAAATCAGTGGCGTATTATAGAGAAAGGATAAGCTTGAGACTGACAAAGCTACTATGATAAATCGTCAATCTACTATTAGAAATCGTCAAAAAAGAGAGAAAGAAAAGCAATTCATGAACAATAGGTAATTGTTTACAAAAATAAAAACGCCGCAGGTTAACGCGACGCTTTTATTATTCATATCAAAGGTATCAAGCTAAGGGCTTACAATATACGCCAACCGATTAACAGCACCTGTTTGGCTATAAGAATTAGCTCCCCAACAAGCCAGGATACCATCCTCGTATAACACACAGGTGTTTTCAGCGTAAGCGGAAATTGCTGCCGTATTGGCAAGATCCTTAACGAGAACAGGGTTAAGGAAAATACCAGCAGTGGCATTACCCAGTTGACCTTGATTGTTATTTCCCCAGCAATAAGTAAGACCGTCATTTGTCAGCGCACAACTGTGCTCTTCGCCAAGAGCAATCGATTGAACATTACTTAAGCTCGAAATACTAACAGGGCTTGTTTCATCAATACGTGAATCGATACCAAGCTGCCCATCATTATTGCGTCCCCAACAGGACACTGTGCCATCTTCTTTCAACGCACAACTGTGACCAGAGCCAAGATCTATATCGATTACATTCTCTAGGTTCGCAATAGTAACTGGCGTCAAGGATGTGGTGGCCACTTCATCATCACCCCAGCATGCGACTGTCCCGTCATTTTTAACGGCGCATGAACTCTGATCACCAAGACTTAAAGCAACTACTCCGGTTAAATCTAATACTTGAACGGGTGTTAATGAGTCTTCGCTTGTGCCATTACCAAGCTGGCCGTATTCATTATTGCCCCAGCAAACAACATTGGTGTCACTTGTAATAGCGCAACTGTGCCCAAAGCCAACAGCAACAGCCAATGCGTCGCTAACGCCTACTACATTCACGGGTATTGATAAACCAGTATTGCGCGTTTCACCGTTACCCAGTTGGCCGTATCCATTCCAACCCCAACAGGAGACGGCTCCATTCACATCCAGCACGCAATTATGATGATAACTTGAGTCGATCTGTTGAATGTCAGTCAAATTCAAAACCGAAACAGGTGTAGCACTATTTACTTTTGTTCCATCACCCAAGGCTCCTAGATTGTTTCGCCCCCAACAAGAAACTGTTCCGTCTGTTTGAATGGCGCAAGCATGAGAAATGCCTTGGCTCATTGAAGAAACATCGTTAATTGACGATACGCTTACAGGTGTTGATACGTAGTCAATAATGGCAGCGCCTAGTTGGTCATAATCGTTTTCACCCATACAAGTTACTGCGTTACTTGTATTGATTGAACAATTATAGTTGTCGCCAGCTTCAATTTCTCGGATGTCAGATAAATTAGAGATAAGCACGGGAACATTCGTATCATCAAACCTATCAATGGCGTTATAGAACTGTCCATCTAAGTTTTGGCCCCAACAATAAACCAAACCATCCTCTGTTAGCGCACAGGTATGATACTCACCTAAACTCATGTCTATGACATTGCTCAATCCTGTTACACTCACTGGGGTTAATGTGTCTCGATTAGATCCATCACCGACTTTTCCATAATCATCACTCCCCCAGCACACCAAGCTACCATCGTTTTTAATTGCGCAACTGTGATCATAACCTAGAGCAACTTTAGTGGCGCCCGTTAAGTTGAGAACATTAACAGGCACTGAGCTTTGTGTCTCCGTGCCATCACCGAGTCGCCCTTCTCCATTGAACCCCCAACAACTAACAGTTGAGTTACTTTTGATAGCGCAACTATGGTTTGGACCCGCACTGATTGAAACCGCATCTGTCAAACCAGAAACACTGACAGGCACGTTTGATTCGGTATAGCTTGTATCACCGCTCCCAAGTTGAGCTAAAGCATTCCACCCCCAGCAAAGCACCGTACCATCATTTTTTAATGCACAGCTATGCTGATCTCCTAAACTAATATCAATGACACCTTCTAGATTCGGGACATCTTTCGGCGTGTAAACGCTATAGTTTGTTCCATCCCCAAGTTGGCCTCGGTAGTTGTATCCCCAACACGCGACCGTGCCATCGTTTTTAAGTGCGCACGCATGTGCCGAACCTGTGCTGACGGCACGAATATCACTCAATCCTGTAACATGAACAGGACTGGCAGAACTTGTACTCGTACCAACGCCTAGCTGACCTCGAGAATTATCCCCCCAGCAAGCAACCGAACCACTGACTTCTAACGCACAACCAAAACGCTCACTTAAATGGATTGTTTCTGCATTTAATAACGAAATATATTGAGTTGTTTCAGTAAGCTGACCTAATGGGTTTTCAATGGTCAAACTGTAATCACCCGCAGGCCATTGCGGCGCGATAAAACGAAACTCGTGAGCACTTTGCGAAGTGGCTTCAACCAAGGCACCGTTCAGCGTGATTTGTGCGTCTGATAATCCTGAGCCTGACACCTTAACTTCTGCGCCAAAGTACAATGGGCTTGGATTTAATGAACTAATAATTGGCTCAAACGTGGACGGTTCTATAATAACCTCTACTGGGTCATCTATTTCAACCGGATCATCTACTTCATTAACCGGAGTTTCTGGTTCGCTATTTTCATTCGTATTAGAACCAGAACTTGAGCTACCACAACCCACTAACAATACACTAACAAACAATAAAGCAATGAAAGGCTTCATTAAAACGTTTCCTTATCTATTCCAAAATGAAGGCGTCAAGCGCACCTTTAAATATAACGACCTTCAAAGACTGCTAGTAGGAACTTGCAATACATAGGTAGGTGACGGATTACCCAAACCTAATTGACCACTGTTATTACGTCCCCAACAGGCCATGGTGCCTTTCTCATAAAGAGCACAGGTATGACGAACGCCTCCGGAGACATCCACGATGTTACTCAAATTTAAAACGGGAGATGGCGTGCTGGTATCAACTGTTGTGCCGTTGCCCAATTGACCATAATTATTGCGCCCCCAACAACTCACGGTTTTGTCATCGTGCAAAACGCAAGCATGCTGCTCACCCAGATGAACACTGGTGATATCACTTAAGCTATCGATAAGCACAGGGGTCAGAACCCTTGCGTCAGCGCTATCGTTGATTTGACCGTAACTATTTCGTCCCCAGCAACTCACGGTTTTGTCTGCATGTACGGCACAGACAAAATTTTCTCCGGCGCTGATATTAACGATGTCATCCAAATTATTAACGAGCACTGGCGTGTAAGAACTAGTTGTGCTGTTATTACCTAATTCACCATTACTGTTATTTCCCCAGCATGCGACGGTGCCGTCTGCTTTTAATGCGCAACCAAAGAAATTACCTGTGGTGATAGCGATGGCATCATCAAGCTCACTCACCGTAATAGGCACTGAAGAATCATTAAAGACATCGCCTCCTAACGCTCCATTGTAATTACGACCCCAACAGGCGACTGTCTGATCATCTTTCAACGCACAAGCAAAAGAAGATCCAATACCAAGACTCACATCAATGGCATTAGTAAGACCGCTAACCACAACGGGTTCAGAAACGTCCTCAGTCGTGCCGTTGCCAAGCTGACCCCTATCATTATCGCCCCAGCACATAACGGTTTTATTTTCGGTAACAGCGCAACCATTGATATCGTAAATACCACCCATATCAATCTGACTGACCGAACCAATAGTTGAGAGAGTAACAGGCACATTAGAAGAATCCGTGCTGCCATTGAGCAGCTGACCGTTCAGATTCTCGCCCCAGCAATCAGCCGTGCCACCAATGCTAACAGCGCAGGTGTTGTTTTCATTTGCGGCTATAGAAACAGCCGCTTCCACACCCGAGACAGCTGACGGTAATGAATCATCTGTTATCGTTCCATCACCATATTGGCCTGAATTATTGTCACCCCAGCAGCTAATACGTTCATTTTCTAACAACGCGCAATTAAAATACTTACCATTACTAACGGATGACACTCCGGTTAAATTAACCACATCCAGAGGTTGAGCACTAAAACTGACAAAGTCAGAAGAACCTAATTGACCATAAGTATTAGCACCCCAGCATTTAACTGTACCATCGGCCAATGTGGCACAACTATGTCGATAGCCAGAACTAATGTTGATGGCATTATCAATATTAGCCATCGCAATAGGTGTAGCTGATTGGGTTATGTCAGTTCCCTCGCCTAACTGGCCGTACCCGTTGTGCCCCCAGCAAGCAATGGAATTATCATCTTTTAACGCGCAAGCATGATCTCCCTTTGTCGCGACTGAAACGGCATTGTCTAAATCCAATACCGTGACGGGTACCAAAGAATTATCCGACGTCCCATCACCCAAGAGACCGTAACCGTTATTCCCCCAACACATTGCGCTTCCATCTGATTTAACCGCACAGGTAGATAGCCTACCTGCGGATACTTGAACAACGTCAGATAAACCAACCACTGCCGATGGCACAGATGTCGATGTTGATCCGCCATTGCCTAAACGCCCATAGCCGCCGAACCCCCAGCACACAACCGTGGCATCTTCTTTTATGGCGCAAGTATGAATATCGCCAGCCGAGATACCGATTGCATCGGTTAAGCCAGTTACCGTTAGCGGTACAGTAGAATCATCATTAATATCATCACCAAGGTCTGCACCATTCCCCAAATTGCCATAAGAATTGTTACCCCAGCAAGCAACGCTTTTATCTGATTTTAAAGCACAAGAATGAAGGTCACCTACCGCAACACGGGTTACATTGGTTAATCCTGTTACCGCAACAGGCGTCGTTGAATTGATAAGGGTGCCATCACCTAACTGACCGTACTCGTTTTCACCCCAACACAGAACAGTACTATCTTTAGTGACAGCACAAGCATGATTTTCACCTGTCGCAACATCGCTAGCTAAGATGTAGTCACTGTATTGAACATCAATTTCAATACTGCCGTAGTCGTTACGCAGCTCCAATATATAATTTCCGGCTTCTAAATCAGGGGCAATAAAAGCCGCTATGTTATCGGTTTGCTCTGTGGTTTCGATAATAGTGCCATTTAGAGATACCGTTGCATCTTCAAAGTATGAGCCTGAAATAGTAATTTCTGTACCACCAAACAAAAGTGTTCGATTAATATTGGCCAGCAACGGAGCCTGGGTATAAATTATACCGTCGTCGTCACCGCTCAGATCATCATCTACAACCTCTTCATCAGAATCAGGTACTTCAACTTCTTCAGAATCAGAAGCTGAACCACTGCAACCGATTAAAGAAATACTTAGCAATAGCAATACTACAACTTGTTTCATCTGTTAAACCTTTCACTCAATAAGAATTAAAAACCATCAAATTAATTTGATGATCTCTATATATTTGAAAAAATTTAATTAATTAGTTAATAACACAGGCGACTTTATAAAATTTTGCCCCAACTGCCCTGCTGAATTATTACCCCAACAAGCTAACGACTCATCGACATAACGAACACAGGCAAAATAAGAACTGGCATAAATATCCGTGATACCTTCTACTTCAAATACTGGCAACAGAATATCCGTGAAACCATCCGAACCATTGCCGAGTTGACTGCTATCGCTATTATCCCCCCAACAAGTTGCAGTACCGTCAAGCAGTAATGCACAACTAAAATTACCACCGACACTGATTGAAGAAACATCGGAAACATCTAAAACAGGCGTTGGTGTTAAGGCGTCATCTGTCGAGCCATTATGTAAACGGTCAGAACTGCCGCGCCCCCAACAACCAACTGTATTGTCTTCATATAAAACACAGGTGTGGTAGTCGCCTGCGTCAATATTTACCCCATTAGTTAAATCCGATACAGTAACTGGCGTTAACGCATCGATTAACGAGTTATTACCAAGCTGACCATAACTATTGCTGCCCCAACAAGCAGCTGTTCCGTCATTGTTGAGCGCACAGCTGTGTCGACCACCAACACTAATATCAACAACATCAGTCAAGCCATCAATCGCGACAGGAGTTAATTGGCCGTCAGTTGAACCATCACCAAGCTGGCCGTATTCGTTATCACCCCAACACCACACGGTTCCGTCATCTTTTAGGGCGCAACCCTGTGATTCATACAGATCAACCGCGATAACATTACTTAGACCCAACACTTCAACCGGGAATAAAGCATCTTCTGTTGAGCCATTACCAAGCTGACCAACATCATTGCGACCCCAACAGACGACCGTTCCAGTGTCGCGTAAAGCGCACGTATGATATAAACCGCCATGAACAGAAATCGCATCGTCTAACCCTAAAACAGGAGTAGTAGGCGTGTATGTACCCGTGGTTGTGCCATTACCTGACTGGCCATACCTAGTATCGCCCCAACAAGTTACGCTCATATCGTCTTGAAGTGCGCAACTATGAGCACCTCCCAAGCCAACGTCTTTAACATCTGTCAAACCGCTAACGCTGGTGGCGGTAGGATAGTCAACCGCCTCGTAACCCAGCCTATTACTTGAACTCTGACCCCAGCAAAACACATCGTTGTCATTCGTAACCGCACAACTGTGCTCCTGGTTAACATGAATGCTTTTAATATTATTCAAATTTGAAGTAACAACAGGCTCTGTGCTATAGCTGCGTATCGTGTCGTCGCCCAGTTGGTCGTCAATATTCTTACCCCAGCAAGCAACGGTTCCATCACTTTTAAGTGCGCAATTATGATACCTACCGGATTCAAGAGCAGTCACATCCGTTAAATTGATAACATCAACAGGCGTTAAACTATCGACTATTGTGCCATTACCCAATGTTCCAGGATTGTTATACCCCCAACAGGCTACGGTATCGTCATTCTTAATAGCACAACTATGAACTGAGCCAGCGCTAACCGCTTTGACATCCGTAAGACCTACAACAGCTACGGCTGTAGTCGGATAATCTTTAGTACCATCACCAAGCTGACCGTAATAATTTGATCCCCAACAGCTCATACTGCCGTCACTAATGAGTGCGCAGCTATGACTTAAACCCACACTTAATGAGGTGACCTCTCCTAAGTTTTGCACCAAACTCGGCGTGCTTGTATCCTCACCACTGCCATTACCTAATTGAGCGATGTTATTTTGCCCCCAACAGAATACGTCATCGTCAGTAGTCAGCGCACAAGCGTGCGAGTAACCCGTGCTAATTTCTTTCACGTTGGTTAGGTTTGCAACCTGAACAGGAGCCAACTCTTTTGCTGAACTGGAAATAACTTCACCATCGCCAAGCTGCCCGTAATTATTACGGCCCCAACAGTAAACAGAACCGCTACTGTTCAGTGCGCAGGTAAAATATTGTGATGAACTAACTGCTGTAATATCGGTCAACCCAGATACCGCAACTGGGCTTACTGAAGCCACGCCGGTACCATCGCCTAATTGGCCAAAGCTATTGCCGCCCCAGCAGGCAACAGAGGTATCTTCTGTTATAGCGCACGTGTGATTGTTGCCTGGGCTCGCAGAAACACCCTTAAAGTTATCAGCGTACTCGAGCATTTGAATGTAATGACCTTCAGGCCCTTCTACCACTATGCTGTATTCACCTGCCGGCCATTGAGGAGCGGTAAATATAATTTCGTGTTCAGCTTGCGAGGTTAATTCAACAGGCGCGCCGTTAAGCGTGATACTGGTATCACCTAAATGACTGCCAGAAACCTTAACCTGAACACCTGTATACAACGTATTTGGAGTAATGGACGTTGCTACGGGAACAATGACTTCAACCGGACTATCTTTACCAGAGTCATCACCTAAATTGGAATCCAAGTGATTCGAATCAGAAGATGAGCTACTGCAACCCATAACAAATAGTGAAATCAGAACTAAAACCCTACTAAACTTCATTAAACGAACCCTTTAAGTGATGCTTGTAACCAGAAATTTAAGCGCCAAATGATACTGCTATATAGGGATTTTTTTTGGTCTAAGTATTATGCTCAATCGTCAATCTGCTATTAGGAATCGTCAAAAGAAGGGCAAAAAAAAGACGCAAAGAAATCTTTGCGCCTCGAGGCTATTTAAAAACAAATCAATAAGTTAAGGGGCTAATACGTAATCACCATCTGTATCCGTACCAATTTGACTGTATTGGTTATCTCCCCAGCATGAAACCGCACCGCCTTGATGCAACGCACAAATATGAAAAGCACCCGCACTGATCGATTCAACATTTTCTATACTAGAAATCGCAATAGGAACACTCATCTCGTCTTCTGTTGTCTCGTTTCTAAGCTGACCATAAGCATTGCTACCCCAGCAAAATACTTGCTTCGCATCACTCAATGCGCAACTCACGTTTGCACCTAAGCTAACGCTAGCAATACTGTCTAGATTTACGACAGGAACAGGGACCGTACTTTTGGACGCCTCTAAGCCCGCTCCTAATTCGCCATCTCCGTTATCACCCCAGCAGACGACAGATTCGTCTGCTTTAATAGCACACGCTTGAGATGACCCAACATCTACCGCTGTGGCATCACCTAACGCACTCACATCGGCAAGAATATAATCATATTGATCGTTATGGCCTCGCCCTAACTGGCCCTGATAGTTTTGCCCCCAACACGCAACTGATCCATCTGTCTTTACGGCACAATTTGTTTTTTCATCTGAATGAAAGGAAACAACATCACTCAGCGCATCAACGGCAACCGGTTCATCCCTATGTATCAGGGTACGATCACCCAGCTGATTTTTATCATTCTGGCCCCAACAAACAACGGTAGCATCTGACTTTAAAGCACAACTATGAAAAAAACCGACACTAATACTCACCGCGTCGTTAAGGCTTGATACAGTAACAGGAGTTGAAGAATTCAACTCAGTGCCATTACCTAATTGCCCAAACCGATTATCGCCCCAACAAACGACCTCTCCTGTGCCCATAACTGCGCAGCTATGCACATAACCAACATCAATATCAATAACATTGGTTAAACCTGAAACAAACACAGGGGTTTGGATATCATCATAACTGCCCCCACCAAGCTGGCCATTGCTATTTTTGCCCCAACAAGCAACAGAACCACCTGAATCACTCACGATGGCGCAACTGGAATAACCACCGGATACCAGCTTATCAACTTTCAGGGCATCTATATAAGAGACTGCGCTAGTCATTGAGCCGTATGTATTTTCAAGAACCAAGCTGTATTCACCTGCAGGCCAATCCGGGACTAAAAAACTCAAGCTATCATTTGACTGAGACAAGACCGCCACAGGCTCCCCATTAATAATAAGCTCTGCTTCAGCGAGAGCTTCACCCGATATAACAACACGCTTCCCGGTATAGAATGACCCTGCCGATATTGACGAGATAGAGGGCGAAGCCGCCTCAGTTTCGCCTGAGTCTTCATTGGTACCGCCTGTATCTCCAACGCCCTCTGTTGAGCCTGACGATGTACCCACATCACCACATGCAACCAGTAATGCACTCAGTGACAAGAAACCAATCACCCTTTTCATACGGTTTACTCCAAAGCTTTCAATAATCTATCTACATGAACATCAAATAAAAACATAATACGGCATGTTTTCACGTGAAGATGAAGAGAATGCTATGCTAAATCAGCAATCTATTATTAAAAATCGTCAGATCACAAAATAATTCGCGCTCGCATAAATAAACCCTATAAAATTATCGCATTGGATGTTGCATACAGGTTTCAATAGGAATACCCACAAGCGACTAAAAATAGGGTCATCAGCCCATAGCAGTTAAACACCTCATTAAATTCTTGTAATTTGAAGGGTGATTTCAAAAAAAACAATCAAGCAGCGCAAGAAGGGCAAGATTATGACTGACAAGCAATCACATGACTTATAAGATCACCAAGGCAAACTTTTTTGTGAAGTAATAGGCGCTTAGGAAGAAAAAGAACAAATAACGCTGTACGATAGAAATTTAATCAGAATATAATGGAAGTAATTTTTAAATATTTTGAGAAGACCCCAGAGATAGCCCATCTTTAGATTATTTTCTATATTAGAAAGCTACTAACGCCCCTATCCATCAAGAAGTAACTAAAGTTTAGTCTTCAATAGTTTTTAAGAGTGACTTATTGGAAGGTCCTTTCAAGTTAGTGCGTTGATTCGAAATCACTGTAGACACTTTATGACCGAGATAAAATACGAGAAGAGCCTAACGCCTATATTGGAATCAAGCCTGATGGATTCTCCATTCAAAGGCTTAAAGAGCAAGGACCCCAATAAAAAAACGATTCTTGGCAGTTTCAACCTCCACTATCATTTAGGTGGAGTAGAAATACACATAAATAGATCAACCGAAATAAAGAATTTAAGCATATCATCAAAACTTTCACCTCAGCTAAGCTTTAGCATTCTCTTTGAAGGTGAAATAGATTTTTCCTTAGGCCGCACAATACACCACATAGGAAACCGCTATAATCATGCTGTAGAGTGTTCAGCTTATGTATTAGAACGGGAGGAAACGTTCACACGATATCTAAAAGATGGTATGACAATCTCAAAAATGAATGTCTCAGTTGGCTACGATTGGCTGATATCCAGATGTCATTCTGAACACCAACACCAACAAATTAATAAACTATTTAAACAACATGCCGTTATTCATCATTGGCCCGCATGCAACCGCGTTATTGAACTCGCAAACCTACTCATGAACAATGATGATATCGATATAGAGCAAACCCTCCAAAACGAATATCGAGCTATTGAATTAGTATCAATGTGTGTCAAAATTCTTATCGATTCGTTAAAAGAACAGAAAACTAAAATCATTACATCAAATAGAGACCTTCTGGAAGAAGGCAGAACAACATTAAAGCAAGCTGTAAATACTTGCATTCCCGAATGCGATAATCTTGAAGACATTGCAGACAAACTCAAACTGAGTGTCAGTACATTACAAAGAAGATTCAAACAAGAACATGGCATTACTGTCATTAAGTATGTAAGAGCGCAGAAACTGGAAATGGCCAGGTCTGGCCTATTGTTTAACAACCTGAGTATTGGTGAGGCGTCGTACCTTGCTGGATACACCCATGCATCTAACTTCGTGACTGCATTTAAAAAACAGTTTGGCATAACACCCAGCACGCTTATTCTTCAATTGCAAAAGCGCATACCAATAGCTAACTCATCAGAAGATAACAGAGCTCTGTCATGATAAAACAGCCTGCACCGAGCCACGTGATCAACCATCGTATCTAACACCACATTTATATATTTTCTAATGCAATACACACGCTTACCCGCGAAAACGCCATGCCAAGTCAATGAAAAGCGTTCCAACGACATACCAGAAGATTAGAGTATTTACAGTAGGCTCTTTTACAAATAGGACTACTCCTTTGAAGCACCTTTCAAAGCCTGGCGTTAATTCCAGGGGCCCAGAGATGACCACTCAACTTACCAGACGCGCAAACATGCTGCTTGACAATACATCTGACAAATTCGCAGTCACCTACAAAAATGGTGCGTTCGAACTTATGCATGAGCTTAAGCTATCCGGGATTCTAAAAGACCGAAACCCAAAAGACATGCATGGCTATGTAGATATTGAACAGTGCTGGCATGTCGAGAACTCCTTCAACGCCCCCACAAACCCACTCACCTCATCGCCCGTCGTCCTGAACGACGTCACAAACCGCACGGCATCTTCACCCTCTGCTACTTCTATATGCGCAGGCAATAAGTTCTGCGGCCATTCATAGAAAATAGCGCCTCGTTCACGAACAAACTCAATGGCCTGTTTCGGCATAATCATAAACAGTTCGTTACCGGCTACCGGCCAAACTTCCCGCATGAATGAAAGCTGTGAAAGCTCGGCGCTCAGTTGTGCGGCCATACTGTTGGCATGCTTCGCCAGCGCCAGCCAGTGCTCATCGTCCAGCCAGCTGCAAAATTGTGCGCCCAGCCAGCGGCTTTTGGAGATTAAATGGCCGGCGCGTTTGCGCTGGGCTACAAAATTTTTCGCCAGTTCTTTGTTAAAGAAGACGACGGCTTCGGCACACAGTGCGCCGTTTTTGGTTGCGCCTAAACAAAGGACATCAACACCGGCCTTCCAGCTGATTTCCGATGGGTGGCAACCGAGTGCAGCCACGGCATTGGCAAAGCGGGCGCCGTCCATATGAACATACAGGCCATGCTCATGGGCTATAGATGTCAGTTGATTCAGTTCTTCTATGCTATAAAGCTGCCCGGCCTCTGAAAGCTGAGTCAGGCTGAGTACACCCGGCTCGGCATTGTGCGGCGGGTGGGCTGCGCCGAAGCTCAGGTGTTTTTCCAGAGAAGCTGCAGTCAGCTTGGGCAGCTCGGAATCCAGGCCGACCAGGCGCGCACCCTGCGTGAAAAACTCTGGCGCTGTCAGTTCATCGTTAATAATGTGCGCCTGGCCATGACACAAAATGGTCTGCCACGGCGAAGCCATACAGGAAAGCGCCAGGCAGTTAGCTGCGGTGCCGGTACTGACCAGGAAGACTTCAGCGTCACAATCGAACATTTGCTGAATCTGCTTGGTGGCTTTGGCTGTCCATTCATCATCACCGTAGGCTGCACTGACGCCGCTGTTGGCAGCCATTAACCCAGCCATCACTTTATCGGATGCACCCGCCTGATTATCACTTCCGAAATACATAAATAGTTACCCTAACACTCTGTAAATAGTGGCCAACACTTTACCGAAACTGCATTGCACCTTAAACCACCTATGCGGACCAGCGTGAACAGTGCGCGTCGGCACCAATTGAGAACGTGTTGAACCGCATTTGCGCTCAACTGGTGCAGCCTGGGGCCATCAAAATCACTGAAATTAGCAATGATATTTAGCGAAACCCCCGCCGAATGGGCATTTCAGAAAACTGGCACAGCCTTCGCTATATAGGATTCATCGGAAAGTTATTTACAACTTGTCAGTAACTTCCCGATTAACACTGTGATTTGCGTATCGAGCATTGGCGCTCTCGGGTTCTACCCGAGGGCGTTTTTTTTTGGGTGAAAGAAAATGTTGCAAAGCGTTACCGGCGAACAAAAGCTTCCATTACTGATTATTGGCTTTGGCATGGCTGCGGCCCGGTTGCTCAATAAACTGGCCGAGCTGGGTTATAAAAGCCCCATCGTTGTGGTCAGCCGTGAAAAGCACCTGGGTTACAACCGCATTCAGTTAACGCCCTGGCTTTCCGGTGAACGAACCGACGACGAGCTGGCGCTGGTGAATGAAGATGTCTGGTCCACGCTGTCTATTAAAACGCTGCCACTGACCGATGTCACCCGGCTCGATACCCATAGCAACACGGCCTACCTAAGCAACAATGAAACCCTGCACTACAGCAAGGCCGTAATTGCCACGGGCGCTTCGCCACGCATGCCGGCGCTCGACTATTACCCGCAACCTGCGATTCGCGCGTTCCGCACGCTGGACGATGGCCACTACTTGCGCAACCTGCCGGAAGATTCTCACATCGCGGTGCTCGGTGGCGGTCTGCTTGGCCTGGAAGCCGCCTGGGGTTTACGTCAGCTGGGCTATCAAGTCTCTCTGATACAGGTGGCTGGCCATGTCTTGAACCGCCAGTTGAATAAGCCTTTGGCACAACTGCTGGAACAAACCTTTACCGACGCAGGCATTCATCTGGAGTTGAACACGCAGATAGAGGCGATTGAATCCGTCCCGGTACTTTCCGCCATTAAGCTTTCTAACGGCAAAACGCTGAACGCCAATTGCCTGATTTCCGCCATCGGCATTAAGCCTTCGTGCAAGGTTGCGCTGAGCTCCGGCATCGATTGCAACTTTGGCATTTTAATCAACAACCGCATGCAAACCTCTGCCAAAGATGTTTTTGCCCTGGGCGAATGCGCCGAGCTCGATGGCCACATTTTCGGTCTGGTTGCGCCGGCTTACGAGCAGGCAGAAGTACTGGCCAGAAACCTGTGCGGTGCCAACCAGACCTTTGCCATTTCTAATTTGGATACGCGCCTGAAAATTTCCGGCATGGATGTGTTTTCAACCGGCGATATCAGCAATGCCAAGGCTCGGGTATTAACCCTTGTCGATGAAAAGAATCTTCGTGCCCGCGCCGTTCACTTACTGGGTAACCAGGTGATTGGTGCCGAGCTGATTGGTGATTTAAGCCTCACCACTTTTTACAACGAATTGATACGAACGCAACAACCGGTCAGCGATGCCACACACGCGCTCACCGGACGAGCCAACAACGCAGCCTGAGGACTTCACATGAACACTGCAACTAAGAAAAATCTGGTTATTATCGGAAACGGCATGGTCGGCCATCACTTTGTCAGTGAATGGCAAAAGCAGGCTAACGCCGCTAACTGGCAACTGCACATCATTGGTGAAGAAGCTGTTACGGCGTACGACCGCGTTCACCTCTCTGAATACTTTCAGGGCAAGAACCACGCTGAACTCGCCTACTGCACCGAGGCCGATTATCTACAGCAGGGCATTAAAACCTACCTCGGCAAAAAGGCCACCGGCATTGATCGCAGCGCGCAAACCGTCACCTTAAGCAGTGGTGAAGTTTTAAATTACGATAAGGTAGTTTTGGCCACCGGCTCTTATGCGTTTGTGCCACCCATTCCCGGTTACGATAACGACCGCTGCTTTGTGTACCGCACGCTCGATGATTTAGATGCTATGAAAGCCGCAGCTCAGGGCCGTGAAGTGGGCGTCGTGATTGGCGGCGGCCTGCTCGGTCTGGAAGCGGCCAACGCGCTGAAATCGCTGGGGCTAAAAACCCATGTTGTGGAATTTGCACCGCGCCTGATGCCGGTACAGCTCGATGATGCCGCCGGCGGCTTACTAAAAGAAAAGATTGAAGATTTAGGCGTTAGCGTGCTCACCAAAACGGCCACGCAAAGCATTGAAAAAACCGCCGATGACCGTCTGAAAATGACCTTTGCCGAAGGTGAACCGCTGGAAACCGATCTGCTGGTATTCTCTGCCGGTATTCGCCCGCAGGATGCACTGGCAAAAGAATGCGGCCTGGAACTGGGTGAGCGCGGCGGTGTGGTGATTAACGATCACTGCCAGACCAGCGATGAAAACATCTACGCCATTGGTGAAGTGGCGCTGTGGAAAAACCAGATTTTCGGCCTGGTGGCGCCGGGCTTCCGCATGGCAGAAACCACTGCCGCAGACATTGCCGGTGAGCCCAGCACGGCCTTTTTAGGTGCCGATATGAGCACCAAGCTGAAGCTGTTGGGGGTCGATGTTGGCTCCATTGGTGATGCCCACGCCGCTACACCGGGTGCACTCACCTTCCGCTACAGCAATGAACACAAGGGTATTTATAAGAAACTGGTGACCACCGCCGATGGCAAGAAAATGCTCGGTGCCATTCTGGTGGGCGATAACAGCAGCTACGATACCCTGCTGCAATACCACCTGAACGATATTGATCTGCCCGCCGAGCCCGATAGCCTGATTCTGCCAAACCTGGGCAGCAACGCGGCGCCGGCACTGGGCGTCGATGCTCTGCCCGATACCGCCACCATCTGTTCCTGCCTGAACGTATCCAAAGGCGATATCGTCAGCGCCATTGATAACGGCTGCTGCTCACCGGCTGAAGTAAAAGATGCGACCGGCGCAGGCAGCGGTTGTGGTGGCTGTAGCGCTATGGTTAAAGATGTGGTCAACGCCACCATGGAGGCGCGCGGCATCACCGTTGATAAATCCATCTGCGAGCACTTCCACTACACCCGTCAGGAAATTTATCACCTAATTCTGGTCGAAAAGATCAGAACCTTTGACGAGCTGCTCGATAAACACGGCGAAGGTCTGGGCTGTGATGTTTGTAAGCCAGTCGTTTCCAATATTCTGGCGGCCGTGTGGAACGCGCCGGTGCAAAACCGAGAGCACGTTAAGCTGCAGGATACCAACGATGCCTTCCTCGGCAACATGCAAAAGGACGGCACCTACTCGGTCATTCCGCGTATTGCCGGCGGGGAAATCACCCCGGAAAAAATCATGAAGTTCGGGGAAATTGCCGCCGAATTTAATCTGTACACCAAGGTGGTCAGCGCGCAGCGCATTGGCATGTTTGGCGCGCAGGTACACGAGCTGCCTCAAATCTGGCAAAAGCTGATCGATGCCGGTTTTGAAACCGGACAGGCCTACGGTAAATCGCTGCGTAATGTAAAAAGTTGCATCGGCAGCACCTGGTGCCGTTACGGCGTGCAGGATTCTGTCGGCATGGCGATTTTGGTCGAGAACCGCTACAAGGGCTTGCGCGGGCCACACAAATTCAAGTTTGGGGTTTCCGGCTGTACCCGCGAATGTGCCGAGGCACAGGGTAAAGACGTCGGCATTATCGCCACCGAAAACGGCTGGAACCTGTACGTTTGCGGCAACGGCGGCATGAAGCCTCGCCACGGCGATCTGTTCGCGACTGATCTTTCCGATGTCGAGCTGATCAAAATTATCGACCGCTTCCTGATGTTCTATAGCCGCACCGCCGATGGCCTGCAACGTACCGCCCGCTGGATGGAAAACCTGGAAGGCGGTTTGGATTACCTGAAAGATGTCATCCTCAATGATTCGCTGGGTATCTGCGATGAACTGGAAGCACAGATGAACCACGTCGTTGAAACCTGGGAATGCGAGTGGGCTTCAACACTGAAAGACCCGGAAAAACTGAAGCGTTTCCGTACCTTTGTCAACTCCGATGAAAAAGACAACAACGTCGTCTTCGTTGAAGAACGCAACCAGATTCGTCCGGCCACCAAAGATGAAAAACTGTCGCTGATCGCTTCAGCATAAGGGAGAACAAACATGACTGCGCAACTTAAAACCCAATGGCAATCCGTTTGCAGCACGGCCGATTTAGTTGAAGATTCCGGCGTTGCGGCACTGCTTAACGGCAAGCAGATCGCTATTTTTTACATCAAAAAACTGGATGCCATCTACGCGATTGATAACTACTGCCCGTTCAGCAACGCCAATGTTATTTCGCGCGGCATTATCGGCTCACTGAAAGGACAAACCGTCGTGGCCAGCCCAATCTACAAGCAGCATTTCAACCTGGAAACTGGCCAGTGCCTGGAAGACAGCGAAGTCACCCTAAACACTTACCCGGTAAAAATTGAGCAAGACACCGTGTTACTGGCCATCTAAAAGGCAGCAGATTTCTATGAGCGATACATCCGTAAAAACAACCTGCGCCTATTGTGGCGTTGGTTGTGGCGTTAGCATTCCGCATTCCAATGACCGTACGGTTCAGGTGCGGGGCGATGCGAGCCACCCGGCAAACTTCGGCAAGCTGTGCGTTAAGGGCACTCACCTGGGCGATGTGCTTCCCCTGCGCAAACGCCTGCTGGTGCCCGAGGTAAACGGCGAACCTGCCAGCTGGGAAAGCGCCACGGAGACCATCGCAGAAAAAATCCGCAGCACCCTTGCAGAGCACGGCCCGGATGCCTTTGCGTTTTACCTTTCCGGCCAGCTGTTAACCGAAGACTATTACGCCGCCAACAAGCTGGCGAAAGGCTTTTTAGGAACGGCGAATGTCGATACCAACTCGCGCCTGTGCATGTCTTCTGCCGTGGCCGCTCATGTGCGCGCCTTTGGTGAAGATGCCCCGCCGATAAACTTTGAAGATATCGACCAGGCCGAGCTGCTGGTGTTGGCCGGCTCTAATTTGGCCTGGGCACATCCGGTGTTGTTCCAGCGCCGTATGAGAGCGCAACAGGCCGATGGCCGAAAGAAACTGGTGGTGATCGACCCGCGCAAATCGGCCTCGGCCAAAGAAGCGCACCTGCATCTGGCCATTAAACCCGGTGCCGATGGTCAGCTGTTTAACGCGCTGCTGGTTTACCTGGCGGCAAACGACGGTTGCGATACCGCCTACATTGAACAGCACGTTGAAAACTTCGCCGACGCCTTAGCGGCGGCCAAAGAAGATGTCGGCACCGATACCGCAAAACAGGCGGAGCTGTGCGGCCTTTCAGAGCCGCAAATGCTCGAGTTTTTTGCACTCTTCGCCAACACAGCAAAAACCACGACGGCCTGGTCGATGGGTTTAAACCAGACAGAATCCGGCGTCGATAAAGGCAATGCCCTGATCAACGTACACCTGGCCACCGGGCGCATCGGCAAGCCCGGCGCCAATGCCTTTTCCATTACCGGCCAGCCCAATGCCATGGGCGGACGCGAGGTGGGCGGTCTGGCCAATCAACTGGCGGTACACCGCGCCTTCGATGAACAGAGCATTCAGCAGGTCGGCGATTTTTGGCAGGCGGAAAAAATGGCCACCAAGCCAGGCCTGAAGGCGGTCGATCTGTTCGATGCCTGCCTAGAGGGCAAAATTAAAGTGCTGTGGATTATGGCCACCAACCCGGTTGCCAGTCTGCCCAATGCCAATAAAATCCGCGAAGCACTCAAGCATGTTGAAACCGTGATTGTTTCCGATGTTATTGGCGAAACCGATACCCTGAATTACGCCCAGATAAAACTACCGGCGCTCGCCTGGGGTGAAAAGGACGGCACCGTCACCAATACTGACCGCCTAATATCGCGTCAGCGTCCATTCCTGATTGCGCCGGGTCAGGCCAGGGCCGATTGGCAAGCCATTGCCGATGTGGCGAAAAAGCTCGGCTTTACGCAAGCCTTCAACTGGCAGAATTCACACGAAGTGTTTCGTGAACACGCACAGCTCAGCACCATCAACAGCGGCACGCCGCTCACCTTTAATTTAAGTGCAGTGGCCAATTTAAGCTTCGACGATTACCAGAACTGGCAGCCGAAACAGTGGCCGCTGGATGGCAAAACCGATGCCAGCCGTTTGTTTGGCAACGGTGTTTTTGCCACCGAAAACGGCAAGGCCAACATGGTACCGGTAAAGCCGGTTACCCCCGTTGCCGGCAATCACCGCTTTGTGCTGAACACCGGCCGCCTGCGCGACCAGTGGCACACCATGGCGCGCACCGGCATGGCTGCCACACTGAACAAACATACCAACCAGTTAGAGGTTCACCTGAACCCGAAAGATGCCCGCAGCCACGGCATCAGTAATGGCGACCTGCTGAACATCTACTCTGAGCAGGGTGAATTTTATGCGCTGGCTCGGCTGGAGGCGGCCCAAAACCCCGGCGAGTTGTTTGCACCCATGCACTGGAATGAACACTTCGCCGGCAAGGGCGGCGTTGGCAACTGTTTGGCCAGCACCGTCGACCCTATTTCCGGCCAACCGGCCAGTAAGCACAGCTTTGTCAGCTTTAAAAAGGCCGAAGCAAAACACAACGGATTCGTCTTCTTTAAACAGGATGATGAACAACCGGTATGGCTGAAGAATACGGTCTGGTTTAAGAGCTACACCGGCAACGGCACGCTGGTGAAGTTTTACAGCGATAAACCACTGGCAGGCTTCATCGACAGGCTGGCGGAGGGTGATTTTGATTACTCGCTGCACGATAGCCTTTCCGGCTCTGCGCAATGGGCACAGTTCGATGCCGAAGGGCTGAACCTGTGGGTTACCACAAGCACAGAAAAGTGCAGCTGGCCGGAGGTGACCTTCCTCGATGAAGCCACCCACGCTGGGGCCGATAACATCAGCCTGAACTCGCTGGTTACCGGTAATTTTGATAACGAAAGCTCCGCTGGCAAAACCGTTTGTACCTGCTTTGGCATTACCGATACGCAAATCAAAAGTTACTTTGAAGTTCAGCCGAACGGCACGCTGGAATCACTGCAGGCCGAACTGAAATGCGGCACCAACTGCGGCAGCTGCCTGACCGAACTGAAAGAGTTTACGGCCGAGCTTGCCGGGCCGGGCGAGTTCTACAACGCCGTGTAGCCTGCGCAGTTGGCGAACCCGGCGTTGCGCTGTATTCTCGGCCGAAAGCAACAGGCAGATTCTTCGCAATGGCAAACCAACTCTCTATTCGCTCTTACCAGCCCACCCGCAGTGGCCATAGCCACCCTTTTCATCAGCTGGTACTGCCGTTACGCGGCGTTATCAGCATTGAGGTGGAAGACTTTACCGGCAAGGTAACACCGGGTGAATGCGTGGTGGTAAAACGCCAAGAGATGCATCACTTTGCGGCCGATGCCGCGGCAAAATTTGTCGTCGCCGATTTAAACGAACTGCCGGACCAGATGACATCCTCGGACTGCATCGTCTTTGCCATCAGCTCACCGTTATTCCAGTACCTGGCCTTCATTGAGGAACAGCTGAAGTTTCAGATAAACCCGAACATTGAAAACCTGATGTTTCAGACCTTTTATCAGCTGCTGTCAGAACAACAGCTGGTCAAAAAACTGGAGCCCAGAATCCGTAAGGTATTGGCGTTTATGGAAGACAACCTGGCAGAAGAACTCAGCATTGAAGCGCTGGCCGGCATCGCTTGTTTGAGCGCCACTCAATTCAAGAAGCTGTTCAAACAGCAAAGCGGCCAAACCGTTACCGAATACCTGACCAAGCGACGCATGGAAAAAGCTCAGGCGCTGCTGCTGCATACCGACTACCCCATTCAGGCCGTGGCCGAGGCGGTGGGCTACAGCGATTTAAGCGCATTCAGCCGTCGGTTCTCGCGCTATTTTGGTTTGCCACCTTCAAAAGTCAGCCATTAATTACGTCCTGTACGCATGCAAAAGCGTCCAATCTGCAAAGTATTAGCCCAGGCCACTGATTAGAATCTTCACAGGTTTTATCTGCAGGGCGGCCCACAGCAATGAAAAACAGTGAATTTTACGGTGCCATGAGCATCGTTTTAGCCAGCATCATCTGGGGCTCTACCGGCACGGCGGCAAGCTTTGCCCCGAATGTCAGTCCATTAGCGATTGGCGCATTCGCGATGGGGGTCGGCGGTGTTCTGCTCATGCTCACCTCGCTGCAAGCACTGAAACACGACCGCGCACGGCTAATGCTGGAATTTAAAACGCTGTTGCTGGGCGGGCTTTCTGTCGCCATCTATCCGCTGGCGTTTTACAGCTCGATGCGCGCTGCCGGCGTTGCCGTTGGCACGGTCATCTCACTGGCCAGTGCACCGCTGTTTTCGGTGTTACTGGAAAGGCTGATCAACAAAAAGCGCATCAGTGGGCTGTGGCTGTTCAGCTTTCTGCTGGGAGGCTCCGGCATTGTGCTGCTGACGCTGGGCAAGCAACATCAAAGCAGCGGCATTCACATTTGGGGGGTTGTTCTGGGGCTGGTGGCTGCCCTCACCTACGCAGGCTACTCATGGTCGGCCAAACAAATGATTGACCGGGGCATCGATTCTAAATCGGCCATGGCCAGTATGTTCGGGCTGGCAGCGGTGTTTCTGCTGCCTTCGCTGTTTTTTACCAGCGAGCATATGTTTTCAAGCCTCAACAACGTCATGGTGGCCCTCTATATGGCAACCATACCTATGTTTCTGGGTTATCTGCTTTTCGGTTATGGCCTGGTTTATGTGGCAGCGAGCAAAGCTACACTGATTACCCTGCTCGAGCCGACAGTGGCGACGCTGCTGGCCATTGCCATTGTCGGCGAACAGTTTTCTGCCGTCGGTTGGCTGGGTATGGTACTCATTGCGGCCTGCTCGTTGTTGCAGGTTATCAGGCGCCCCGGCGCTAACCGCCTGGCTGTGCCGGAACACAGCAACTAACCGGCTTGGTGCCAGTCAATGCGGCCGGCTCTTCATTCAGCGGTGGCCGCACTAAACCCTTTTCAGTTGCGTCGCGTATAACCACAGAACGGACCGGAGATGACCGATGATTTCTATCTTTAAGAGCGACCCCACCAAAAAGCTGAAAAAACTGCGCGAGGCAAAACTGACCCAGGCCATGACCGCCCAGCGCAACGGCGATATCAGAGCTTATTCAGAACTCACGGCCGAAGCCGAAGCGCTTTACCAGCAGATTTTAGACGCCACCAGCCCGAAGGCTTAACCGGGCACTCAGGGCGCATTGCGCTCGCTCGGGTCCTTTTTAAAACTGCGGATCAACGAGTGTGGGTCTACCTGAGCGCGATGCTCTTTCGTGGCCTGCGCCCACCAGATGAGCTGGCTCAGCGTACGGCCGAAGTAGTCCTGCCAGCGCGACTCATCTTCTTCAGGCTGAACCTCGCCTTCTGCGGTAAATACCTGTTGGGCTTTGGGAACATGAATCATTGCAGACACGGGCAGACAACCCAATTCCGAAAGAAAGCTGCGCATCCCAATGGCGGCTCTCATACCGCCCCATTGACCGGCAGAATAGGTCACGATGGCACTGGGTTTATAGGCAAACAGAGAGCTGCCAAAGTGATTCAACAGGTGGCTAAGCGCCGGGCTCATGGTGTGGTTATATTCCGGGCTGACCATCAGGTAGCCATCGGCTGCTTTGATTTTTTCAGCCAGGCTGTTTAGTGCCTGCGGTGCTTTGCCGCTCGGGTAAGCAAAGTGGGGCTTAAAGACCGCATCAAGCGGGTAATCAAGCACATCGATGACTTCTGCCTGGTGCTCCGGGTAAAGTGCATTCAGGCTGTTCAGCGTAAACTCGCTCACCCTAGCGCCGAGCCGCGCCGGCTTGGGTGGTGTACTTTCGCGAGCACTGCCCAGAAAGATCAGAAAATTCATACAAGGCTCCATGTGTTAGTCCCGACCGGACAATTTCAACATGGGTCCGGGCGCCGCCCTAATCAAGCTTAAGGGGTTAGGAGCCACGGATGAAGCCTTGCTTTCGAAACACCGCCATGACACGCCATGCACTGTTTATCAGCCAGCAACAAACTCAACAAAGCTGCTCACATGACGCTGCAGTCGCTCGTTTACCTTGGCATCAACAATGTGCATATGTTCATCGAAGATATTATTTACATCGGTAATCATCATTTCATGACAGATGTGATTCCTCGCCAGTGTGGAATCAAAGATCAGCTTCAGGTGCTCTTGCGCCCGCGCACCACCTACCGGGCTCATCGCCTGTGTAATAATGCTCACCGGCTTGCCCTTCAACGGCGAATTAAAAGCCGGCCGCGAAGCCCAGTCGATGGCGTTTTTTAATACCGCCGGCACGCTGTGATTGTATTCTGGCGTGCAGCAGATAATGCCGTCCGCATCTTCTACCCGGCTCATAAAAAACTGCACACTGGCCGGCCTTTCTTCGTTGAGTTCGTTGGAAAAAAACGGCAGCGAGGCTAATGGCAGAATTTCAAACTCATGCTCTGCAAACATATCCTTAATGCATTCCAGAATGGCAATACTCTTGCTCTTACTGTGAAAGCTGCCAGAAAAACAAATAAACCTCATAGGGTGTCCTCAAGTCTTGGTAGTAAAGAGGGTCCGCAGCGACCAAAACTTATTTTTATGACGCCGCAACAAACAGTATAAAAACTGAAAAGATCGTACGTCAGATGCGAAAAGCCGGTAAGCCCAGAAATAAAAGGCGCAATCTTACTGGTGAAAACCAGCCGTTAAATTGCGCCATCAGGCAAAAGAAATATCGTACTGACCGCTGGCATCCGCCGCGCCCAGAGCAACGTTATAGCAGTGATCCATGTTACTCAGGGCCAGCCTGACGATTGATGCATCCAGGCTACCGGCCTCGGCCTTTTGCAACAGCAGCTTACGGATCTCCTGCGGCTGCATGCGCCTGCGGTAGGGCCTGTCCTGCACCAGCGCCTGAAAGACATCGGCTACGGCAACGATTCGCGCCTCGGTGGAAAGCTCCAGCTCGGTTGGGTGGAATGGGTAGCCATGGCCGTTCACACCTTCGTGGTGAAACGCCGCCCACATGGCAATATCTTCAATACCGGAAATGTGACGCAGAATTTCGTAGGTTTCAAAGCTGTGCTGATTCATCACTGCCCGTTCATGCTCATCTAGCGGGCCGGGTTTATTGAGTATGGCATCGGGCGTGTGCAGCTTGCCGATATCGTGCAGCAGACCGGCTATTTCTATTTTGTCGCACTGGGTTTCTGTCATCCCAAAAAGTTCCGCCAGGAAGCGCGCCACCTCGGCAACCTTAATGGAGTGCTGCGCCGTGAATTTACTCTTCTGGTCGACGATGTACGCAATGATCATGGCCAGTTGTTTAAGCTGACCGATCGTCAGTGTGGAATGGATAGTGACGCGGTTCATATCCCACGTGTAACGACAAATGTGTCGGCTTTCCAGCGCCAGCCAAAACGATTCTGACTGCGCCACCCGTTTAAACACCTCCACATATTCAGGTTTAAAATAGCTGCCACTCTTAAGCTGGATAAGCTCAGCCACCTGGTGACGGGCAATCAGTATATCGTCGCCGTAGTGTTCAGCACTGAGCACATCTATGCGGTCGGCAAGGTAAACCAGATTGGCCATGAGTGCTTCGCGCGGACGCACGTTCATTCGCTCCAGCTCCACCCAGGCGGTATGGTGATACAAAACTGGCAACGCCAAATGAGCCAGCGGGTGAAAACCCTGTAACAACTGATAGCCGACTTCACAGTGCAAGCCGGATTCGCCCCAGTCGAAATTCGCCACCAGGTTACGGTGCTCCGCTTCGGTTGAAACGCCGATATCGTGCAGCATGCCGAAATCATAGAGAAAATCGACATCCGACTGAGAAAAGCCAAGCGCATGGCCGAGCTGACAGGCAATGTAAGCCACACGCTTACCGTGATTGGTGTCGTCCATACCCACCAGCGAGACGGTGGTTTCAATGGCGGCAACCACTTCCCTTAAATTTATGCGGATTCGAGATTGAGTATCCAACCTGCACCTCCTGACTGTGCCTTCGATCAAAAACCTGAATTTAAGCTTTCAACAGCAACTCAAACTCAGGGTAGTCCACATTGGATCATTTAAAATATTTATTTTTCTAATACGAGCAGAGCACAGAAAACACGGCATCGGCGACTGCTGGCAATATTCAGCTATTGCAGCTTTAATTGGGTGGCAGACCAAAGAGGAGCATCAGTATCGTGAAAGGCCAATGCCATTGCGGCAATGTGAAACTGGAAATCCCCGAAGTCACCGAAACCGGCACCAGCTGTAACTGCTCGGTATGTTCCCGTTACGGCGCCATCTGGGGCTACTTTACCAAAGCCGATGTCACCCTGACGATTGGCGATGGCGGGCTTTCATCCTATTGCTATGGTGATAAATCCATCAGCTTTAATTTCTGCAAGGTTTGCGGTGGCCTGACGCATTATTCCAGCACCACGCACGGTGCCGGTGAGCGCCTGGCGGTGAACTACCGAATGTTCGGGCCGGATGTGTTAGAGCAGATTCGAATTCGTCACTTTGACGGTGCCGCTACCTGGAAGTATCTCGATTAAGCCGGCTCAGTCTTCGTGCTTAAAGGCTTCGGGCTTTTCAATGGACGTGGTTTGGCGATCCAGCGTACCCACATCCAGCACCGGCGCTGCGTCGATATGCTGCGCATCCATCATGTGGGCAATACGCTGCAGCGAGGCAATAATCATGGTTTGCTCCCACTCCTGCAAATCACCGAACTGACGGGCAAACTGCTCCTGCAGCGGTGCCGGTGAATCTTTCAATACAGCGTTACCGCTTTCGGTAAGCAACGCAAACACCTTTCTTTTATCGGTTGTTGAGCGCTCACGCTCCACCAGCGATTTCTTTTCCAGACGGTCAATAATGGTCGTTACCGTGGCCTGACTTAAACTCATAAAGCCTGCCAGCTCACCAATAGTTTGACTGCCCTTATCCCTCAGGGTTTGCAACAGCAGCAATTGCGGTGCCGTGAGTCCGGTGGTTTTTGCCAAATACTTGGAGTGCAGATCGGTGGCCCGAATGACCCGCCGCAACGCCACCAATACCTCATCTATTTTTTCCATCGGTCATCCCTAAAAACGTTGAGTACTAAACATTAATTATAGGGAGGGCGTAAAAACCTAAGCAAGAACTTTGTTTATATTTAGATATCAATGCTTTTTACAGCTAACACCCATCAAATACTGTCACTTTTCTTTAATATTAATTAGTGTACAATGCTTTTCCGAACACTAACTGATCGATTTTTATGCTTTATAATGCATTTTTAGCTTGAATTACCATTTTTAGCCCTTAGTTATTATTTAGAGCACGAAATATTAGGATTATATTAAATAGATGTCTAAGTTAGTAACGCTAAGCGTCCCCCACAGTACCGATGGAGCCTTAGTGAACAGGCTGGTCGCCGGATGCCAGCCATTGGATCGAAATTCGGTGTACTGCAATCTGCTGCAATGCGACCACTTTGCCGCCACCTCGGTCATTGCCAAAACAGACGACGGTGACGTTGTCGGCTTTATCAGTGGCTACCGCGTTCCGGAGCGCAACGACAGCCTGTTTATCTGGCAGGTTGCCGTTGATGAAAGCCAGCGCGGCACTGGCCTGGCCACCCGCATGATCCAATCCATCCTGAGCCGTCCGGCGATGTCGGGCATTCGCTACATCGAAACCACCATCACCGAGAGCAACAAGGCATCGTGGGCGTTGTTTACCCGCCTTGCCGACCGCCTGAGTGCGTCGTTAGAGAAGTCTGAATATTACGGCTCACTCACGCACTTCCAGGGCGAGCACGACAGCGAAATGCTGGTGCGTATTGGCCCTGTCTCACAGAAAAAAAACCGGAGAGAGAAATGACAGTTTTTGAAGAAATAGAATCTGAAGTACGTTCGTATGCACGTTCATTCCCCTGCGTCTTTAACCGCGCCAAGGGCGAGCTGCTTTGGGATGAAAAAGGCAATCAGTATCTCGATTTTCTGGCCGGCGCCGGCACGTTGAACTACGGCCACAATAATGAAAATTTCAAGGGTGCACTGGTCGAATACATCACCAACGATGGCATCACCCACGGCCTGGATATGTACACCAAGGCCAAGGCTGAATTCCTGGAAACCTTTAACGAGGTGATTCTGAAGCCGCGCGACCTCAACTATGTTATGCAGTTCACCGGCCCAACCGGCACCAACGCGGTAGAGGCTGCATTGAAGCTGGCCCGCAATGTCACCGGCCGGGAAAACATAATTTCATTCACCAATGGTTTCCACGGCGTCAGCATGGGCGCGCTGGCAGCAACGGGTAACTCGCACCACCGCGGCGCCGCTGGCGTGAGCCTTTCCGGTGTCAGCCGCATGCCCTTCGATGGCTACCTGGGTGACGATGTCGACACCAACGCTTACCTGGACAAGGTACTTTCAGATTCTTCCAGCGGCATCGATAAACCTGCGGCTGTAATCGTAGAAACCGTGCAGGGTGAAGGCGGTGTGAATGCGGCCAGCTTTGAATGGCTGCAGGGTCTGCAGGCCGTGTGCACTAAGCACGATGTGCTATTGATTGTTGATGATATTCAGGCCGGCTGTGGCCGTACCGGCACCTTCTTCAGCTTTGAAAGAACCGGCATTAAACCGGATATCGTCACAATGTCGAAATCACTCAGCGGCTACGGCCTGCCGTTCGCCGTTGTACTGATGAAGCCAGAGCTCGACCAATGGAAACCGGGTGAACACAACGGCACCTTCCGTGGCAACAACCTGGCCTTTGTGACGGCAAAGGCAGCGCTGGACCATTACTGGCGTGACGATGCCTTCACTAAAAGCATTCTGCAGAAAGGTCAGTACGTTGAAAAACGCCTGAAGGCGATGGCCGAGCAATACAGCGAAGGCGTATTCAGTACCTGTGGCCGTGGCATGTTCCAGGGCATTAACTGTGTGGATGGCGACATTGCATCGCAGATCACCAAAGAGGCCTTTGCCAACGGCCTGATCATTGAAACCAGCGGCGCTGAAGATCAGGTGATTAAAATCTTCTGCCCGCTCACCATCAGCGAAGGCAACCTGAAGCGCGGCCTGGATATTCTGGAAAAATCTGTCCAGAAGATCTGCCTGAAGACCGACGAACTGCCGGATGAAAGCTGCTACTTCGACCACGTACAGGTGGACGAAAACGTAAAGTGGGTCAGCTAACGCTTTCTTTACCCGACACACCATCGAATACACGCATGGCGGCAGACGGCCGCCGTGCAGGATTTTATTATTTTAAGGATTAAAAATGATTGTAAGAACCCTGCAACAGGCCGAGAAAGACGGCCGCAAAATTATTTCCCCCGACGGTAACTGGGACAGTACCCGCCTGCTGCTGAAAGACGACAACATGGGCTTTTCGTTTCACATCACCACCATTTACAAGGGCGCTGATTTCCAGATGCACTACCAGAATCATTTGGAATCGGTGTACTGCATCAGCGGTGAAGGTGAAATAGAAACCCTGGCCGACGGCAAGGTTTACCCCATTGCACCGGGCACTGTTTACATTCTCGACAAACACGACAAACACGTTTTGCGCGCCTTTAGTGAAATGAAAATGGCCTGCGTTTTTAACCCACCTTTGAATGGTAAGGAAGTCCATAACAAAGACGGTGCCTACGAACTGACCGCAGAAACTATTTAAGGAAACAGGATGCACACGGTAGAAAAAATTGGCGGCACGTCGATGAGCGATTACGACTCCGTCCGTGACAACATCATTTTAAAACCTGCCAACCCGGCAAGCCGATACCAGCGGATTTTCGTTGTTTCGGCCTATGGTGGCATCACCGATAAATTACTCGACCACAAAAAGAGCGGCCAACCCGGCGTTTTTAAACTGTTTGCCAACAGCATCGAAGACGACAGCTGGCTGACGGCTCTGAATGCGCTGCGCAGCCAACTGCACGAGCTGAACGCGACGCTCTTTGCGGAAGACGAAACCAGGCTACGCAAGGCCAACAGCTTTGTGAATGAGCGCTTAGTGGATGCGCAGAAATGCCTGCTCGATCTGCAAAGCCTGTGTCGTCACGGCCACTTCGCATTAGAAGCCCACCTGCACACCGTACGCGAAATGCTGGCCAGCATTGGTGAAGCGCACAGTGCCTTTAACATGGCAACGCTGTTAAAACGCGACGGTATTAATGCCCGCTTTATCGACCTGACCGGCTGGCAAACGGATTCTCACCTGAGCCTGGATGAGCGCATCGAAAACACCTTTAAGGGTGTGAACCTGGTAACCGAGCTGCCCATCGTGACCGGCTATGCGCATACCCGCGAAGGCCTGATGACCCGCTTTGACCGCGGTTACAGCGAGATGACCTTCAGCCGTATTGCGGTACTGACCAGGGCGCATGAAGCAATCATCCACAAGGAGTTTCACCTCTCCAGTGCCGACCCGCGCCTGGTTGGCGAACAGAACGCCGTGCCGATTGGCCGCACCAATTACGACGTTGCCGATCAACTGGCCAATCTGGGCATGGAAGCGATTCACCCGAAAGCAGCAAAAGGCCTGCGCCAGCACGATATTCCGCTGCGCGTTAAAAACACCTTTGAACCGGAACATTACGGCACCCTGATTACCGGTGACTACGTAAGCGATAACCCCTGCGTGGAAATTATTGCCGGCACCAAAGGCGTGTTCGCACTGGAAGTTTTTGATCAGGAAATGGCCGGCCGTCTGCACGAGTACGACCCGAAGATCGTTTCCATTATCAAAGAGTTTAAAGCACACATCGTTTCAAAAGACATTAATGCCAACACGGTGACCCATTACCTTTCAACCAATCTGAAAACGGTTAAGCGCATCCGCAAAAAACTGGAACAGCAGTTTACCGAAGCAGAGATCGACCAGAAGAAGGTTGCTGCGGTTTCGGCCATTGGTTCCGATTTAAAAATGAAGGGCCTGCTGGGTAAGGCGACCACCGCCATCGCCGAAGCTGGCGTCAGCATTCTGGCCGTGCATCAGTGTATGCGCCAAGTGGATGTGCAGTACATTGTTGAAGAAGACGACTACCACAAAGCGGTTAAGGCACTGCATGCCTCACTGGTGGAAGTTCATAATCATGGCAGGGCGATATGTCTCGCATCATAACACTCAGCCTGTTCGCACTGCTCCTGCCACTGTTTGCTCTGGCCGAAACCACCACGCAAACGGTGCAGGAGCAGGCCGATGAAACCGTGGAAGCGCTCGATGAATCACTTTATACGCCCTTTATTGAGCGCTATATCCTCGACGAGCTGAAGGCTTTGCGCACGCAAATGCTGGCTCAGCGCAATGAGCTGCAAAAGCAGATTCTCGATCGCGAGCACCAGTCGGTAGACCGGGCAGTCACTTACGCCACCGATACCGTCACCTACTTTTTCTACCTGGTAGCGGCGGCCTCGTCCATTCTGGTGATTGTCGGCTGGACTTCGATCCGCGACATCAAAGAGCGCATTCACACCTATGCCAACGATGAAATCACCAAGCTGATTACCGAGTATGAAAGCCGCCTTGGTGCCATAGAAAAGCAGCTACTGGCGCGCTCCCGGGATATTAAAGAGAACCGAGAGGAACTGGAGACCACACGCGAAGTTCAGTCGCTTTGGCTGCGTGCGCAACAGGAGCTGAACCCGTCCAGTAAGATCCGTACCTACGATCAAATTCTTTCAATCGACTCTGAGGATATTGAAGCCATCACCTACAAGGCCGATGCCGTGTTGGAACTGGGTGAACCTCAGTGGGCAGTTAACTTGTGCCAGCAGGCGCTGGAAAAAGACGAGCAGAACGCCCATGCGTTTTACCAACTGGGTTGTGCCTATGCGCAGCTGGGCAACGTTGAAGAATCCATCCGCTGCATCAGGGCTTCTATCGAACAGAACGAAAGCTACCGTGAAGAGGTTCTGAAGGAAGAATTCTTAGCCAACATTCGTGAGTTGGAAGAATTTAAAGAACTGTTCTATCAGGTTGCCGCAGGCGATCTCCACTCCGAAAAAAACTAATCACTCCGTTTAAAACAGAAACCAGATAAATAACTCAAAACAGGCTCTTAAAAGATGACCGTTAAGTTAGAAGTAAAAGGGTTGTACAAAATTTTTGGTACACGCCCTGCGAAAGCAATGGCTTTACTCAAACAGGGTAAAGACAAAGACAGTATTTTTGAATCGACCGGTATGACGGTGGGTGTCAAAGATGCCAGCCTGGCCATTAATGAAGGCGAAATTTTTGTCATTATGGGGCTGTCCGGCTCTGGCAAATCGACACTGGTTCGCCTGCTCAACCGGCTGATTGAACCCTCCGCCGGTGAGGTTCTGATCGATGGCGAAAACATTCTCAGCATCAATGAAAAACAACTGCGCGAGGTTCGCCGCAAGAAGATCGCCATGGTGTTTCAATCGTTCGCGCTGATGCCCCATATGAACGTTCTGGATAACACCGCCTTTGGTCTGGAGCTGGCCGGTGTAACCCTGGAAGAGCGCCACGCTAAGGCGATGGAATCGTTAGCGCAGGTCGGTCTGGAAAACCATGCCGAAAGTTACCCCGATGAACTTTCCGGCGGCATGCAACAGCGTGTTGGTCTGGCACGCGCGCTGACCAACGACCCGGACATCCTGTTAATGGACGAAGCTTTTTCCGCGCTCGACCCGCTCATTCGAACCGAGATGCAGGATGAGCTGATCCGCCTGCAATCTGAGCAGCAACGCACCGTCGTGTTTATCTCGCATGATCTCGATGAAGCCATGCGCATTGGCGACCGCATTGCCATTATGCAGGGCGGCGAAGTGGTCCAGGTAGGCACGCCCGATGAAATTCTCAACAAGCCCGCCAACGATTATGTGAAGTCTTTCTTTAAAGGCGTGGACGTTGCCAACGTGTTCAGCGCACAGGATATTGCCCTGCATACCCAGGCCACCCTGATCAAAAAAGACACCGATAAAGGCCTGCGCACCGGCTTGCGTATGCTGCGCGATCACGACCGCAGCTTTGGTTATGTGGTGTCTAAAACCAATCAGTTTTTAGGCGTGGTTTCCGACGACTCGCTGCACAGCATGCTGCAGAAAGATGCGTCACTGGAAAGCGCCCTGCTCGATGATGTCACCCCGGTGAATGCACAAACGCCGATCAGCGAAATTATCAGCACCGTGGCGCAAACCGCTTGCCCGGTGCCTGTAGTCGACGACAACGGCAAATACAAAGGGTACATCAGTCGTACCCGTCTTCTGGAAACACTGGATAGGGAGAGCGCGTAATGGCGAATAACGATCAGGCATCCAATCCGTGGGCAACGACCGAGCCTGTTGCCGATGCAGCCACAGCTGACCCGTGGGGTGCAAATACCTCTGCCGATGCCGGCAGCTTTATGTCGGCCGGCGACCTGCAGACGGACACTCAGTTTTCACTGGCCAACCCGTTTGAGCATGAATTAATTCCGCTGGAAAGCTGGGTAGAAACCGGCATCGACTGGCTGGTTGGCAATTTTCGACCGTTCTTCTCAATGATTAAGGCCCCGGTCGATGCCACGCTGACGACGGTCGATGTCGCCTTTAATGCGGTACCGCCGCTGCTGATGATCGTATTGCTGGCTCTGCTGGCATGGCAGTTGACCGGCCGTAAAGTGGCCATCGGCACGCTGCTGGGCATGACCTTCATCGGCGCTGTAGGCGCCTGGCAAGAGGCCATGACTACGCTGTCGCTGGTCGTCACCTCGGTGCTGTTCTGCATGCTGGTGGGTATTCCCGCCGGTATTGGTATGGCCAGCAGTGACCGCGCCGCACGCATCGTGCGTCCGCTGCTCGATACCATGCAAACCACACCAGCGTTCGTTTACCTGGTGCCGGTGGTGATGCTGTTTGGTATCGGTAATGTGCCGGGTGTTGTGGTCACCATTATTTTTGCCATGCCTCCGGTCATACGTCTGACCAACCTGGGCATCCGCCAGGTTCCGGAAGACCTGATAGAAGCCGCCAATTCCTTTGGCGCCAGCAACGCCCAAAAGCTGTTCAAGGTTCAGCTACCTTTGGCCATGCCCACCATTATGGCCGGCGTTAACCAAACCCTGATGCTGGGCCTTTCTATGGTGGTGATTGCCTCGATGATTTCCGTTGGCGGCCTGGGGCTGATGGTTCTGCGCGGCATTGGCCGTTTGGATATTGGCCTGGCCACCGTTGGCGGTATCGGCATTGTCATCCTGGCTATCGTGCTTGACCGCATGACCCAATCGCTAGGTCAGGATGCACGCGGCCGAGGCACCCGTCACTGGTATCAGGCCGGACCCGCCGGCGTCATTTTCAACCTTGTTGCCAGCAAAAGGCTGGCAACGAAACAAACGAGTAAAACTCAACTGAAGGAGCAAGCATGAACAGAGCAATGTTAGTGGCTGCAATTGCAACCACCCTATCCGTGAACTCAATGGCCGATCACCACCTTCCCGGCGAAGGCGTCGAGGTAACTCCGGTTCAGAGCGCCATTGCTGAAGAAAGCTTCCAGACCATTATCATCAACAAAGCGCTGGAAAAACTGGGCTACGATGTTCAAAGCATTAAAGAAGTCGACTACAGCGCCGGCTACACCGCCATTGCCAATGGCGATGCCACCTTCATGGCAGTGAACTGGTACCCGCTGCACAACAGCATGTACGAGGCGACCGGCGGTGACGATGCCTTCTACCGTGAAGGCACTTACATCAATGGTGCAGCGCAGGGTTACCTGATTGATAAAAAAACCGCCGATCAATACGGCATTACCAACATCAACGATTTTCAGGACCCGAAAATTGCCGCCCTTTTCGATACCGATGGCGACGGTAAAGCCAACCTCACCGGCTGTCAGGCAGGCTGGGGCTGTGAGGGCGTAATTGAGCACCAGCTGGATGCCTTTGAACTGCGCGATAACATCAACCACAATCAGGGCCAATACGCCGCGATTATTTCCGATACCATTGCCCGCTACCGCAATGGTGAGCCTATTTTTTACTACACCTGGACGCCCTACTGGGTATCCGGAATTCTGTCGCCGGGCAAAGATGTAGTTTGGCTTGAAGTCCCCTTTTCGGCCAACCCCAACGGCACCGATACCGCCCTGCCGAACGGTAAAAACTACGGTTTCGACATCAACCAGGAACGCATTCTGGCCAACAAAGCCTTTGCCGAAAACAACCCGGCTGCGGCTAAGCTGTTTGCCGTTGCCAAACTGTCTATTAACGACGTAAGCGCCGAAAACATGCTGATCGCCAACGGTGAAGACTCACCAGAGCAGATTGAAGCGCATGCCGATAACTGGATTAAGGCCAATCAGGCCCTATTTGATTCATGGATTAAACAGGCCATGGAAGCCGCCAGGTAACCTCAAATTACCGGCCAAGCCGCCCCGGCCGGGGCGGCACCCCCTCACAACGGCAATTTTGGCCCGCTCAATGCTGTAATCAACCATTGATAGAATCAATAGACGGTTATTTTGTGTGGAATATTCCCCTCAGCTCGTCTGTAATCAATAAAACTCTGCGTTTACCGATATATAAATAGTCTACTATAAACTAACTAATGCAGAGCCCAGGGTTACGCGCTGAACAGAGTATTCAGATGCGTCCGGTTGTATGCTTTCGGAGACGCAATATGCCAATTAAACCAGCGATGGTGCAGTGCCTGCTCATTTTCTTTTTTTTCCTAAACCAGCCAGTTGCTGCCGAGTCGGTGGCCAGCTACCCGGAAGGCTGGGAAACCTGGCCAATCGTTAAAGAAAGCATGACCCTGCCTGCGGATACCGTTTTACCGCCCGATACATCGCTGTTTATTCAGGAATCCGTTAAGGCCTATAACTGGATCAATGAAGGCCGCGGCTCAGCACTGACCATACGGGTCCACCCCGATAAACTGGAACAGTACCAAAGCCATGGCCACTATACCGATGGCCCTACCGTTGTCGCTGTTTCTGAGGTTGACGGCATCATTTGGGTGACCGAGCACATAGCGGGCATCGCCATTTATGGCAGTTACAACCGCAAGGGCGAAGATGTTTCCGAGATGCACCCCACGCTCGACCCAGACTTCTGCCACGGCTGCCACAACACCTACCAGGATATTTGTATAAACGGCACCTGCGCGGAGCCGGTCCTGGAGATATTCGGCAGATAGTAGGCACCCGAACAAACACATGAACAGATTGCTCCGGCCCCCCAAAATCAACCAGATGCTATTTTTTTCACATCTGTTTCTGGTACTCACTCTCATAGTGGGGATGAGCTATTCACGCTATCAAAGCGAATGGCATACCCGTGTAGACAATGCCGCCACAATGGCCAAACACACCCTGCTGCCACTGGTGACGGATATCTCCCAGAGCATTTCCGGCCGCGCCTACAACAGCCTGCTGCTGCCGAATATGCGCAACAACCTCTTGGCGATTGATTCGCTGATCTATCTGGATATTCAAGGCATTTCTGATTACAGCGAAATGCCCATGCAGGTACGCTATTACCGGCCCAATCAATTGATTTGGCGGGCCGATGTCAGTCTGGAAGAAATCGTGTCGGCTGAACAGGAAATGATCCGACTGCAGATATTGCATCAACAGGTTGATACCGACGATGCCGTGAAGCGCGACAAGATGTTCTACCTGCTACAAAAAGCCATTGCCGACCATCAGTCTATTTTGAACAGCCATAACCTTGAAAATACCTTCCATGCACCTTGGGCGGAGCCGGCAATTTCCAGGGATGAAATTCATTTGGATGCACAGACCAAAACCATGCACATTGTAATGCCATTGCAGAACCAGAAAGGCGGCAGACTTTGGGCGGTTTTTGATTCCACCAGCCTGTTCACACTGAAGCAACAGGTGTGGCGGCACGTTTTAGGTGAAGCCGCTATTGCATTGGCCATTTCGACGCTACTGATATTCTGGGTAACCCGGTGGATTGTTGCTCCGCTGCGCCGCCTGGCCGTATTTATGGATCAGGATCTGGAAAAAATAGAATTATCTGAACTGCCAGAACAAAACCGTGAGGATGAAATTGGTATGCTGGCCAGCCGCTTCGGCAATCTGGTCAGCAATATTAAAGTGCAGCTGAATATCCTGAAGAAGCAATCCGACACCGATGCCCTGACTGGGCTGGGTTCGCGCTACCGCTACACCAACATTGCTGAAAACTACATGGCTGAAACGCTGGCTGCAAAAAAATGCTTCGGTCTGCTGGTCTGTGATATCGATAACTTCAAAGCCTACAACGATCTTTATGGCCACGCGAAAGGCGACGAAGCGCTGTCTTCAGTTGCCGCTGCAATGACCAGCTCATTGGGCACCACCGACTTTGCTTTCCGCATCGGCGGCGAGGAATTTGTGGTACTGCTGCAGGCATACCAACCGAGTGATATCTACACCACCGCCGAGCGAATACGCCACACACTATTGGCTCAAAGAATACAGCACCCCGGCAACCCGCAAGCAGGCGTTTTAAGCCTATCTATCGGGGCGATTGCCGTAGAGCGGAAGAGCCGCAGCGGCAATGCATTGCGCTTGAGTGAGGTATTTGAACAGGCCGACAGCCTGCTATACAAAGCCAAGGCTGAAGGCCGTAACCAGGTTGTGTTTTTACAGCACAATTATAAATAGCCTGCCCATGATCACCTGCTTCGTACACAGCACGCCGCAGATAATGAGAAGAAGGTTTGCGCCGAATGGCGTAACCCGGAACCTTCAACCTTAGGAAAAGAGCAGGCCTCGGGTGCGGGCAACGTTCCGCTCCCAAACCTTTGATATCGTCTATTGCTCTGACCTGGCACAGGCGAAGCAAACAGACAGTCAGGCACATACCTGACTGTTTGACCCTAATACATATAAGAGCCCAATTTCATTTGCTTTGAAAACCGGGCTGCAGCCTGTTCTGGCGTCATTTCCTGATCACTCAAAAACTCATCGATAACTTTTTGCGACTCCATACGGACATTCTCAGAAAGTGTTTGCGAAGGTGTCGGTAATAAATGACCACGGATATCAGCGGCATCGAATTCATTCCGGCTGCGTACCGCGCATTCATCAAAGCCTGCCAGCGAAACATCCTTTCTTGCCGGTATGGAGCCCTTTGCTTTATTGAAAGCGGATTGGAATTCAGTGCTCATCACGGCGCTTGCCAAAACCCTTTGCGCCTGAACATCAGCTTCATCTTTAAGCCTGAACATAGCCAGCGTATCCAATGTGTACAAGAATTCATCCTGTGTGCCGGGGAAGGCTTGGCAGGCAAAGTCTTTATCTGGCGTCATACCCGCACTCAGAAACTCACCTTTTGCCCAATCACCCATAAACTGAAACGCAGCTTCTCCCTGAATGACCAGCTCTGTCGCCCGGTTCCAGGAGGTGTTGTTATCGTAAAAGAAGTAAGGCTGCAGCTGACGCAACACTTCAAACACCGTCACCATTTCCGGGCTTTTGGCTGCTTTAAAGTTCTTTTCAACAAAGAGCTTCTGGTAAAGATCAGCCCCCCCTACCGAGAGCACCAGCGACTGAAAGGTAATATAAAGCTGCCATTGTTCATTGCCTTGTGCAATCACCTGGTAGCCGGCATTTCGCAGTTGCTCGGCCACTTTAAAGAACTCCTGCCAGTTGGCCGGAACCGTTGCCCCCACATTATGGAGCAGGCTCAGGTTCGCCCACATCCAATTTATCCGGTGGATATTGGCAGGTGTTGCAACGTAAGATCCGTTAAATTTAACGGCATCGGCAACGACAGCCGGCAGGTTTTGATCCCAGCCTTCCTCAGCGGCGAGGCTGTTTAAATTTTGCAAAAAACCTAACCGCGCCCAACGTGTAATATCAAGCCCTTGCGACAGAGCAGACGTGGGAGGATACCCGGTTAGCACACGTTTTTTCAGACTTTCACCCGCGTTCTCGCCGCCTTCTACGACAAAATCCTGCCAGGTGTGCCCCTGCTGCTGAATCATATCCTTTAAAACATCAACCGCTCTGGATTCGCTCGGCGACGTCCAGAAGTGCAGCACCTCCACCACTTCAGCCTGGGCAGGTGGTGAAATTATGAAAAGTGTGAGTAGCATTGTTGTAATCAATCGCATGGCGGTACCTTTTATTTTTTGAATTATCAGTAAGGCCAAACAAGTAAAATCCCAAAAAACAGCAATACCGGCAACTGTCCGTCTCTTTGCTATTTGTAAGCACTGGAGTACAAAACCATGACCGGAAATAGCTTCTAGCGTCACTCCCTAACGAGCTCGTTTGACTTAAAAGCGGTTCTTTTTTGCTATGGGTTTCGATGCATACGGCTCATCGCAGCGCTTAAGCCATTCAGCTCTCAGGTGAATACAACTAAGGCGGGCGACTGCTTGTCAGGCAGGGCTTTCGGTTGCAGGGCATAAGGTACTGAGACGTCGTGTTATCGATATTCCAAATTGCATTTATTATTTTCAACCCAATAATAGTCCACAATGGAATAAATTGAATAATGATTTATTGATATTTTTACACAAGAATACTTAAAAATTGTTTTTCTCAGTTAACCTAGTGGGCCCTGTAAAAATAATGGGTATAAAAGCCTGGGGCAGCGGTTAAACACTGCCCTCGCTCTCGACCACCAGGATTCTTGCCTCGCCTACAGGGTGGGCTACGTGTTCAGTACCGGCAGAAGCAAAGAAGATATCGCCGGTTTCGAGCAAAACGGTCTTTTCCTGCCCTTCTTCCCGATAGCGCATTTCCACCTGGCCATCCAACACAGCAAAGACCTCTTCACCGTCGTTGATGTGCCACTGATATGGCTCGTTGGTCCAGTGCAAGCGGGTGGTAATGCCGTTCATATTACTGATGTCTTTGGCACCCCAGGCGCGGCTGGCGGTGAATTCTTTGCTGCGGATAATTTCCATTGCTGAACTCCGTTCTTAAATTAGGACCACTTATCTGCCGGGGCTTTAAAGTTTTGAAGCTCGCTGAGCAGTTGTGACGGGCTATCGGTATTAATCAGTAAATCAGCATAGTGCGGCCGCACAAAACCAGACTCTGCCATGGTTCGGATCATGCTCAGTAAGCTGTCGTAGTAGCCATTGACGTTATAGAACGCGCTCGGCTTTTTGTGCAGGCCAAGCTGGCCCCAGGTCCAGGCTTCAAAGATTTCTTCCAGCGTACCGGCGCCGCCGGGCAGGGCAACAAAGGCATCGGCCTGCTCCATCATGGCGGCTTTACGCTCGCGCATATCGGTAACGATGGTCAGCTCGGTCAAATTTTTATGGGCGAGCTCGCGGTTCACAAGGTGCTCTGGCATCACACCATAAACAGCTGCGCCTTCACCCAGAAAGGCATCCGCAATCGTGCCCATCAATCCGACATTACCACCGCCATAAACCAGGCTGACCCCGTTGTTCGCCAGGTATTGCCCCAGCTCTTTGGTAGACTGCTCATAAATGGGGTCATTACCCCGTGCCGAGCCACAAAAAATCGCAACTTTCATATTTGTATTCCTGTTTAGAGTTTTTACTCGCCCTGCCAGATGCTAATGCCTATATCCACTTTTTAAGTTCATCAATGACAGTATTCATTCGGTTTAACAACGGCTTTTTGGTATGGGTGGCCAGGTACAGTGTTTCAGTCACTGGCTTCGGTAACAGATGCACCCGAATCTGCTCCCGCTTGGCAAACGCCTCTACCGCATGCTTTGGTAACACCGTAAAGCCCAGCCCTCTGCTTACCGGCTCCAGAATCAGGTTGATCTGGTTGGAAAAGCCAGATTTGCAAAACTGGCGGCTGTTCTGAAACTGCGGATAATTTTCTGACAGCAGCAGTTGAGCATGATAGGCACCATCGGGGTGATCCACAAAACCCAACTGCAAAAGCACCTCCCAGCCCGGCTCTTCGATATGCGCTGGAGTAACCAGCAACAGGGGTTCTTCTGCGATGGCAATCGAGTACACCTCCGGTACGGTGCTGGCGGCTGTCATCAGGCCGATATCGGCGGTCGATTTAGCGATGGATCGTTGAATATCAGAGTTGGGAGCAAAACGGTAGTCGATGACTAACTGCCGGTGCTGGCTTTGCAGGGCCAACAGGCGCGGATATAGTCGCAGGCCAACACTGCCGGGCGACATCAGCCGAACTTCCCCCTCAAACGGCGGATCTTCTTTAATGCGCTGTTTCAATTCAGTGAGCGCGGTAACGATTTGCTGCGCTTCGCTGTACAGCCGCTCACCGGCATGCGTCAGCGAGAACTGTTTGCCCTCCCGGACCAGCAAATCCGCCCCCACCTGCTCTTCCAGCTTACGAATATGCTGGCTGACACCGGATTGCGTCATGTGCAGTCGTTCGGCGGTCTGGGTGAAATGACCGACTTCGACCAGCGTACAGTAAGTACGCAACCACTGCGGATTAATCATTACGTTTCTTACTCACAAATATAATAAACGATAATTTTCTATACTTATCCGGCCTTTGTAAACTGTTCATAACCTAAACAGTGAGGCAACAAACATGAGCAACAGCTATCCAAGAACCTTTTCGCACATCGGCATTTCCGTGCCGGATGTTGACGCAGCCGTTAAGTTTTACACCGAAGTATTGGGCTGGTACCTGATTATGGAACCAACAAACATCACCGAAGATGACAGCGCCATCGGCGAGATGTGCACCGATGTCTTCGGCAGTGGCTGGGAGAAATTCCGTATCGCCCATATGTCCACCGGCGACCGCATTGGCGTTGAGCTGTTCCAGTTTAAGAATCAGCAAAACCCGGAAAACAATTTTGAATACTGGAAAACCGGTATCTTCCACTTCTGTGTACAAGACCCGGATGTTGAAGGCCTGGCTGAGAAGATTGTTGCCGCTGGTGGTAAAAAACGTATGGAAAAACCACGTTACTATTACCCGGGCGAAAAACCTTACCGCATGATCTACATGGAAGACCCGTTCGGTAACATTCTGGAAATTTACAGCCACAGCTATGAATTAACCTACAGCGACGGCGCTTACTAAGCGGCTTGCCTAAGCCGTTTAACCCCAAAACAGGGCCCGGTAGCAATCGAGCCCTGTATAAGTTTTACATTTTTAACATTCCACCTGAGCGCCTGAAGGCTAGAATGACAGCCTTTACCGCACGTGGAAAACATCCTTAATGAGCACACCTAAATTAAAGCCGCTATTACCGTTCCTGCTCATACTTCTGATGACCACTGGCATTGTCATCATCAAACCCGACCCGCACAGCGAAAATGAACTGCAGATTACCGTCAATAACATCCTGAGCCCCTATAGCGCTGTAACGCTTTCCAATGAAGAAGCAATAACCATTCAGCAGGCGTTTCGAAAGGCAGAATTAAAAGGCGGCCCGGAGTTAGACAACGCGATTGAAACCGCGGGCTTCGATCCCGATGTATTTAAACAACCACCGCCACCGCTCAACGAACCAAACGGTAACAAAGCACCGGTTGACCAGCAGCGACCCGGCCGGGTTTTTGAATCATTAGCAACGCAATACGGGCCAGAAGACTTCAGAATTTTTAGTGACGCTGTCAATGAACGCAATGAACTGCTCCCACAATATCGATGTGAATTTAAAGAGGATGGCATCGAAAAATCGATTCCTGTGCGCTGGGAAAACGTACCAGAAAACACACAATCGCTGGCGGTTGTCATGTATCACTTCCCCAATGCTGAAGACCATGCTCACGCAAATTCCTATTTGCTGTTATGGCACATCAACCCTGAAGTGACGGACATTCCGTATGGCATGGCCGAAACCGGCGACTGGTTTATGGGCTCGAACAAAGATGGAGATTCGGTTTCCTATACCTCACCATGCAGCCACAGCCCCGGGGCTCACAGCTACACAATGGCTATTTTTGCGCTTGCGGAAACACCGGCGGCACTGCCCAAAGAAAGTTCTGTTGCAGTCGACTTTGAAACATTTATGACGGCGATAGAAAGTACCCCCATCGTTGGCAAGGCAGAGCTGTCTTTCACCGATAAATACAACTGAACTACGGCACGCCATTCAAAAACTTGAACAGTTCACTGTCGGTAGATAACACCAGCGTCGTATTCCTGGAGATAATGGCCGGGTAGGACTGCATTGTTCGGGTAAACTCATAAAGGCTGATAGCTGCCGGGCTTTGATTGTAGGCCTGGGCGTATATTTCTGCGGCTTTGGCATCTGCCTCACCTCGAATCTCTTCAACCTGCCGATAGGCCTCGGACTGGATTTTGTCCAAATCCCGAACCCGGTCCCCGCGAATTCTTGCCGCTTCACCATTACCTTCCGAGAGAAAACGCTCAGCAATCTGACGGCGCTCACTGATCATGCGCTCGTAGATTTTCGGGCGAACACTGGCATTGTAATTAATGCGCTTAAAACGGATATCGAGCAATTCAATACCAAATACCTGAACCTTTTCTGCCGCTGCGGCGAAAATCTCCTGCTCTACCAGCTTTCGGCCTTTGTGAATGGGGACCAGTGAGCCGATTTTCAGTTCATCTTCAACATCACTCAGCAAGCCTTCTCGCAGGGGTTCGCGATCTTTTGTTGTCCGGATTATTTCAATCAGTTCATGCTTGGCAACCGCATTACGGGTTTCACTGCCTAAAATATCGTCCAGCCTGGATTGTGCACTGCGCTCATCGCGAAGGCGCAAAAAATATTGCAGCGGATCTGTAATACGCCACCGCGCAAACAAATCGACAGAAATATACAGTTTGTCTTTAGTGGGCATATCGGAAGGGTCACCATCCCACTCCAGAACACGCTTATCAATTGCATTGACTTCCTGAATGAAGGGCATCTTGATATGCAGGCCTGCATCCACCACCGGCGAGCCAACGGGCTTACCAAACTGTGTAATAATAACCTGCTGTACTTCACTTACGGTATAAAGCGCATTGCTCAGCCCAAGGAACGCCAGTATGAAAATTACCAGCAAAAAGGTTAAGCCGTTTTTCTTAGTTTTCATGGCTTCGCTCCTTGTTGAGCATCCAAGTTCAAGAGCGGCAAAACATTATTGGTGCTTTCATCGATAATTATTTTTGACTGAATACCCGGCAGCACGGCTTGCAGGGTTTCGATGTAGATCCGTCGCTTAGTCACTTCGGGTGCCTTAATATATTCTGCATACAGTGCATTGAACCGGGCGGTATCGCCTTCCGCTTCATTGATCCTCTTTAAGCGATAGCCATCCGCCTCTCGGATACGCTGATCTTTCTCACCCAATGCCAGCGGTATTACCTTGTTATAATCACGCCGGGCTTCATTTATCAGCTTTTCTTTTTCCTGTTGCGCCTGGTTCACTTCATTAAAGGATTCCTGAACCGGCTTAGGCGGATTGATGTTTTTTAATTGCACCTGATCAATGCTGATGCCCATAACATACTTCGTTGACAGGGCCTGCATCTTAAGCAGAGCTTCAGATTCTATTTCCTGACGCCCGATAGTGATGACCTCATCCACTGTGCGATCGCCCACTACTTCGCGCATTACCGATTCAGACACATAGCGCAAAGTTTCGCTCGGTTCACGAACCTCAAACAGGTATTTTACCGGGTCTGAAATACGGTACTGAACCACCCACTCCACCAGAGCCGCGTTTAAATCACCGGTAACCATTTGAGTTTCACGTTGCCCTTCCTGCCCCTTGGGCGATTGGTAAGGATCATTGGCGCCAGGAGTCGCAAAGCCGAACTCTTGTTTCAGTTGACGCTTAACAGGTACGATCTTCGCGGTATCAATACCAAACGGCAGCTTTAAGTGCAGACCGGGAGGCACATTTTTGATGTACTGGCCAAAACGTTGCACGACTGCAACCGAATCGCTGGGAACGGTATAGAGCGCTGTCCAACCAACACCTGCGAGCAATATAATGATGATGAGAATTACAAAACTAGATGGGCTTCCACCCGGAAGAATTTGTTTAAAACGACGAAAATTATCACTAAATACATCGTTTAAATCAGGAAGCGACTTGTTGTGACCGCGCCAGGGGTCGTTATCAGGATCATCGTGATTGGACATACATCAGCCCTCTTTCGACAGCTGAAAAAATTTTCGGCTGCCTGGGTCAATTTTAGGTCGTATCAGAGGGATTACAAATTTAAAAGCATGATTTAAACAGGCTGGTTTAGCCGGTCACCGTTCCAGCATCGGGACAAAGCGGTTCCGCATTCTGTTCACGGGTGCCTTTCTATTTCCAAATAACTGTTCCATTAATAATTTCGAGCGACCTTAACAGTGTAAGCCGATTATCACTATCAAAGCTTTTTAGTCATTTTAAAATAAGGGATATCACTTTTAAAAAACCGCTCCCCCTCTGTTTTAAAATCAAACTTTCTATAGAAGGCTATGGCTGATTCTCGTGCATCAAACCAAAACAGATTAACATTCGGTATCTGACTGACTTCCGCCAGCATGTGCTTAAGCATTGCAGTCCCTATTCCCTGTTTTTGGAACGCAGCAACGGTGGCAAACTTTCGTAACCGTGCCCTATCACCGTGAATATAAACCGAGGCCACAGAGACAATGCAGCCATCCACCTGGGCTCCGTAATGGCGCCCGGTTTCATCACCTTCTACTTTGCAGAACGAAGGATCTTTGTGAGGCCATAGCACCTGATGACGAATATCGATGGTTTGCTGCCAAGTCAGAGTTTTTATTTTCATTTAAATTCATCTCCACGAACACTCAACTGCATCGCAACGCAATCAATGCCAACACCAAAGCCATCTTCAACGGTATTCAATACCACGAAGCCGTGCCGGGCATAAAATGCCTGAGTGTGCTGTGAGGTTTCAATCTTAACCACAGAAACAACCGGGCTCTGCCTGAGCTTATTGAGCCGGTAACGAGTCAAAGCATTGCCTATACCCTTTCCGTGATAACTTCGAAGAACCATGCCCCAGCACAAACTACCTGTATCTTCGTATATTCCAAAGCCGCCGCAGGCAACGGTACACCCCTGCAGTTCAACGACAAAATAATGACTGTCAGATCCCAGAGAATCCAAATAGGCCTCGAACTCTGCTCGTTCACTGGCATCGAAGTAGGTATCGGAATTGCTATCGAATATGGCCAGGCAAGTGTGTTTATCCGTAGCTTTGTAGTGTCTAAAATTCATGGGTAAGCAAATTTCCGGGAAGGTTGAACAGTGATGCAAACGAGGCTGCCGGGCCATAGCCCGACATACCGCTGAATTTAAATAAATTCTGGTGAATCGAATACCGTGATTGCCGGCAGCGCCTCTTCATATTTCTCAACCTCGACTAAAGCGCTGTGCGCCGCGGTACTCTGCGACAGCCGTGATGTTCGTTTATCTTGGGTCAGCACATTCGGGTTACCGTGTTTATCCAGGCTGTTTTCAGCTTTCGGATCAAGCGGGTCGTACCAGGCGCCGGTGCACAAATAGACGGTTTTTTCACGAATGTCGTCTGTTACCACAGCCCCGGCGAGGCAGGCGCCGCGATCGTTATAGACTTTCAGAATATCGCCATCTGTAATGCCGCGTGCGAGGGCATCGGCCGGGTGAATCATAATCGGCTCTCGCCCTTCAATTTTGACGCTGCGGCTGTAACTGCCCGGATCAAGCTGGCTGTGCAGTTTGGTTTTCGGCTGGCCGGAAATCATATGCAGCGGAAAGCTTCTAGCCCGCTCAGACGTCAGTGACTCCGTTGGTGGAAGCCAGCTGAACTGCCCGGGGCAATCGGAATAGCCAAACGAGGCGATACGTTCGCTGTAGAGTTCGATCTTACCGCTCGGTGTCGTTAGCGGGTTAGCCGCTGGGTCTTTGCGGAAATCTTCGAGCAAAATGGTATCTGGGTTTGGATCAGCAAACTCGATCACATCGCCCTGCAGGAAGCTATCCAGATCCGGCAGTTCAACACCCAGAGCCAGAGATTCCGGCTTCAGCGCCTGCCACATGTCTTCCAACCAGCCCCTTGCGTTTTTATTACCCGTAAATTGCTCTCCAATACCCAAACGCTTGGCAATCTCGGTAAAAATATCAAATTCATCGCGCGCCTCACCAACCGGGTCTATTACCCGTGGCATGGGGATCAGGCTGTTATCACGCGAGCCGGCGCCAATGTCTTCACGCTCCAGTGTTGTGGTAACGGGTAAGACGATATCGGCAAACCGTGCCGTTGAGGTCCAGTTGATTTCATTGACGATGATGGTTTCCGGTTGTTGAAACGCTTTAATCAGCCGGTTGATGTCCTGATGGTGATGGAACGGGTTACCACCGGCCCACCAGACCATTCGAATATCCGGGTAGGTCAGGTCCATGCCGTTGTACTGATAGTCGGCACCGGGGTTCAGCAGCATATCGGCAATACAGGCCACCGGAATGAAGGTATCCACCGGGTTATTGCCCTTAGGGAAAGCCGGCCAGCGTATCGGGCGGTTCATAAGGCCTATTCCGCCATCCGAGCCATAGGCGATGGCATAGCCGCCGCCGGGCAGGCCGATTTGACCCAGCATGGAGGCGAGTGTAATCGTTCCCCAAAGGGTCTGTTCACCATGCTCTGTTCGCTGAACACCGGCTGCCGTGCAGATGAAGGTACGGGAGTGCGCCATCTCACGAGCCAGCGTTCGAATGCGTTCGGCCGGGATTTCCGATAACGCGCTGGCCCATTCGGCGGTTTTTTCGATGCCATCCTGCTCACCCAGAAGGTAAGTTTTCACCTGCTCGAAGCCGACTGTGTAGGTATCAAGAAAGGCCTGATCATGCAGGTTTTCGGTCAGCAGTGTGTGCGCCAGTCCCAGCATAAGCGCAGAATCTGAACCCGGTACCGGTGCCAGCCATTCTGCTTCAATCTCCTCGGGGGAATCTGACCGGCACGGGTTAATATCTACAAAACGGACGCCCGCTTTACGGCAAGCCAGCAGGTCATCTTTTAAACGGTGCCGAGTACAGCCACCGGGCGACACTTGCGCACTCTTAACCGGTATGCCACCGAACATCACCACCAGTTCGCCATCCCGGGCGATGCTCGACCAGCGTGTCGCAGTTGAGGTCAACTCATCAAAGTCACCAACGATGTGTGGCAGTAACACTAATGCAGTGTTGTAGCTGTAATTACCCTCACTTCTTACAAAGCCACCGGCGCAACTCAAAAAGCGTTTAAGCTGGCTTTGCGCATGATGAAACCGACCGGCACTGCCCCAGCCATAAGAGCCGCCGAAGATGGCCTTATTACCGTGTGTCTTGCGCGTTGAATCCACGGCTTCACTGATCAGCTCGAAGGCTTTTTCCCAGCTGACTTCAACAAAAGGTTCCTGCCCCCGCTTATTATTCTGGTACTGAGGGCCGTTCTCTAAATAGCCTTTACGGACCGCCGGTCTTTTAATTCTCGCCGGCCCGTAAAGGGAGCTATCCATATTGTCATTGATCTTGGAAGGGTCCGGGTCGAGCGGGTGAGCGCTTACCCGCAGTAATTTGCCGTCTTTTACTTCCGCAATTCCAGCTCCCCAGTGGCTGGAAGTTGTGTACTTTTTCATCCTGTGGTCCTGAACCTGAATTCCTGGCTACTTTATACAGGTTCTCTGGGAAAAATTGGACAGGCACGGCGAATTTCCCTGCTGGCCTAAAGGCCAACCTACAAACACACCGCGTTCTGTAGGTCGGGCTTCAGCCCGACAAAGTCAACCACAGATTTACAAGCGACCCTGTTGGCCTAAAGGCCAACCTACAACCGAGCCGCATTATTTGTAGGTCGGGTTTTAGCCCGACAACCCAACCGAAGCTTCAGCGACTACCGGTGTTGGCCTAAAGGCCAACCTACAGCCACGCCACATTTGTAGGTCGGGCTTCAGCCCGACACAACCCCAGGTCAATCACCGAAAAAGACTACTCTGCGATAAAACCCAACAGGCCACCGCAAAAGCATCATCTCAGAAACTCATGTTTCTCTTTAAACGCAATTACATCCTGCATCGCGGTTTCAACGTCGACACTCAGCACAGCAAGTTTGCCGTAATCCGTCCAAATGGTTTCTTCCACGATATCGTGAATGGCGGCGGCTATCTCGGTGACCTTGCGTTTATACTTTGCGTACTCTTTTTTAATTTCTTTCTGTTCTTCAGTTAATGCCATAACAAACTCTCCTTTTCTTGCGGGTGCTGCATTTCACTTTTAAAACTTTGCAACGCAGGCGATTGCAGTTTTCATTCCACGCCTTCAATAAAGCTGCGCTGTCTTAATCAGCGACAAAAAAGGTTATTGACCGAATAGTTTGTTTGTCACCTACCCAACAAAAGCCAACATTCTGTACCGACATTTGCCAGTCAACAAATTCCCGGCCTCCTCCTAAAGCAGCATAAAACGGGCACTTGGATCAAATCGCAAACCTTTGGCGCGGTATTCGCAATAGTCCTTACAGGGAACCGTCATTCGAACAATCGGAGACAAACTATTATGGCTATTCGTCAATGTGCAATTTACGGCAAAGGTGGTATCGGTAAATCAACGACTACTCAGAACCTGGTAGCAGCTCTGGCTGAAGCAGGTAAGAACGTCATGATTATCGGCTGTGACCCAAAGGCTGACTCAACTCGTCTGATCCTTCACGCAAAAGCTCAGAACTCCATTATGGAGATGGCGGCCGAAGCAGGTTCAGTTGAAGATATCGAACTGGAAGATGTACTGAAAGTAGGTTACGGCGGTGTTCGCTGTGTTGAATCTGGTGGTCCAGAGCCAGGTGTTGGTTGTGCCGGTCGTGGTGTAATCACAGCCATTAACTTCCTTGAAGAAGAAGGCGCGTACGAAGAAGACTTAGACTTCGTATTCTACGACGTACTGGGTGACGTTGTATGTGGCGGTTTCGCAATGCCAATTCGTGAAAACAAAGCACAGGAAATCTACATCGTTGTTTCCGGTGAAATGATGGCAATGTATGCCGCGAACAACATTTCTAAAGGTATCTGTAAATATGCAGCAACCGGCAGTGTTCGCTTAGCTGGTCTGATCTGTAACTCTCGTAAGTGTGACCGTGAAGACGAGTTGATCATCGCATTAGCAGAAAAAATCGGCACTCAGATGATTCACTTCGTACCACGCGACAACGTTGTACAGCAGGCTGAAATCCGCCGTATGACCGTTATCGAATACAACCCTAAATGTCAGCAAGCTGATGAATACCGCGCTCTTGCCCGTAAGGTCATGGATAACGAACTGTTCGTTGTACCTAACCCTTGTACGATGGATGAGCTGGAAGACCTGCTGATGGAATTCGGCATCATGGATGTTGAAGACGAATCAATCATTGGTCAGAAAGCTGAAGAAGCTACTGCTTAATTTTTCGATCAACCAAATAACTAACAGGAGTCTGTTATGACAATAGACAAATCTGCGACCGACGCGTTGATCGAAGAGGTGCTTGACGTCTATCCGGCGAAAGCTAAGAAAGACCGTACCAAGCACCTGGCATCGAACGACACTGAAGCGACTAAAAGCTGTGTAACTTCAAACCGTAAATCTCTACCTGGTGTAATGACGGCCCGTGGCTGTGCATATGCAGGTTCTAAGGGTGTGGTTTGGGGCCCTATCAAAGACATGATCCACGTTTCTCACGGCCCGGTTGGCTGTGGTCAGTACTCACGTGCGGGACGTCGTAACTACTACACCGGTACCACTGGCGTAAACGCTTTCGGTACCATGAACTTCACTTCCGATTTCCAGGAACGTGACATTGTATTCGGCGGTGACAAAAAGCTGGCGAGCATTGTTGACGAAATTGAAACTCTGTTCCCTCTGGCTCAGGGCATTTCAATTCAGTCTGAGTGCCCGGTTGGTCTGATCGGTGACGATATTGAAGCCGTTGCTAAAACCAAAGGCAAAGAGATCGGTAAAACCATTGTTCCGGTTCGCTGTGAAGGTTTCCGCGGTGTTTCTCAGTCTCTGGGTCACCACATCGCTAACGACACGGTTCGCGACTACGTTCTCGAAGGCGCTGCCGATAAAGAACAGAAGCGTGAAGTGGGCCCTTACGATGTTGCGATCATCGGTGACTACAACATCGGTGGTGATGCCTGGTCTTCACGTATCCTGTTGGAGCAAATCGGCCTGAACGTTGTTTCTCAATGGTCTGGTGACGGTACTCTGCCAGAGCTTGAAAACACACCAAGCGTTAAGCTGAACCTAATTCACTGCTACCGTTCTATGAACTACATCTCTCGTCACATGGAAGAGAAGTACGGTATCCCTTGGATGGAATACAACCTGTTTGGCCCAACCAAGTGTGAAGAATCTCTGCGTAAAATTGCTGCCTTCTTCGACGAAACGATTCAGGCAAAAGCTGAAGAAGTTATCGCTGAATACAAGAAGCAGTGGGAACCCATCGTTGAAAAGTACAAGCCACGTCTGCAAGGCAAAAAAGTCATGCTGTACGTTGGTGGTCTGCGTCCTCGTCACGTTATCGGCGCGTATGAAGACCTGGGTATGGAAATCGTGGGTACCGGTTATGAATTCGCACATAACGATGACTACGTAAAAACTGCAACTGAAGTGAAAGACGCCACGCTGATTTACGATGACGTGACCGGCTTTGAACTAGAGAAGTTTGCAGAAGTCATTAAACCAGACCTGATTGGTGCGGGTGTGAAAGAGAAATACATCTTCCAGAAGATGGGTATTCCTTTCCGTCAGATGCACAGCTGGGATTACTCAGGCCCTTACCACGGCTTTGATGGCTTCGCTATCTTCGCACGCGATATGGACATGACCCTGAACAATCCATGTTGGGATAAATTGACTGCACCTTGGAAAAAAACTGAAGACGAAGCTTTAGCAGAAACTGCCTAAGGTTTTCATCAGAACCCGTATCAGGACACGTAATTTTACGTATAACGCGCAACACGATCACCCTGGATGTTCACGTTTGAGTGGCACAGGAAGGAGATGTTATGAGTCAGACTGTTGACAAAGTAGAGCCTGGATATTCGTTATTTAAGCAAGACGAATATCAGGACATGATGGCCAATAAACGGGCCAAATACGAAGAAGGCTATGATGATGCAAAAATCAAAGAAGTCTTCGACTGGACAACGACCGAAGAGTACAAAGAGTTAAACTTCGAACGTAAAAACTTAACCATTAACCCGGCAAAAGCATGTCAGCCTTTGGGCTCTGTATTGTGTGCTCTGGGTTTTGAAAACACCCTGCCGTATGTGCACGGTTCACAAGGGTGCGTCGCTTATTTCCGCACCTATTTTAACCGTCACTTTAAAGAGCCTGTAGCCTGCGTTTCTGACTCTATGACAGAAGACGCTGCAGTATTCGGCGGGCAAAAGAATATGTTCGACGGTCTGGAAAATGCGACTGCGTTATACAAGCCGGAAGTCATTGCGGTTTCTACAACCTGTATGGCTGAGGTTATCGGTGATGACCTGAACGCCTTCATCGGCAACGCCAAGAAGGAAGGTTACATCCCTGAAGACATGCCTGTGCCATTCGCGCACACCCCTAGTTTTGTGGGCAGCCACACAACCGGTTGGGACAACATGTTTGAGGGTATGGCTCGCTACTTCACCATCAATGAGATGGAAGACAAAGAAGTAGGCAGCAACGGCAAGATCAACCTGGTACCGGGTTTCGAAACTTACCTGGGTAACTACCGCGTTATGCACCGCATGATGCAGGAGTTCGATACCGGCTACAGCCTGTTGTGTGACCCGACGGAAGTTCTGGATACTCCGGCAGACGGCCAATACCGTATGTACGCGGGTGGTACGCCGATTTCTGAAATGAAAGACGCTCCAAATGCTAAAACCACTATCTTGCTGCAACCGGATCAACTGGTTAAAACCAAGAAGTATGTGGAAGGCACCTGGAACCATGAAGTTCCGACACTCAACATCCCTATGGGTCTGGATTGGACTGACGATTTCGTCATGAAGATTGCTGAGCTTTCCGGTAAAGAAGTTCCTGCTTCTCTGGAAAAAGAGCGCGGCCGTCTGGTAGACATGATGACCGACTCCCATACCTGGTTGCACGGTGTTAGCTTCTCTATCTACGGTGATCCTGACTACCTGTTCGGTCTAACCAAGTTCTTACAGGAACTGGGCTGCGAAGTTAAACATATTCTTTGTAACAACGGCACCAAGCGTTGGAAAAAGAAAATGGAAAAACTTATTGCTGAAGCTCCGGGAACTGCAAACGCTGAAGTTCACTTCGGTAAAGACCTGTGGCACTTCCGCTCTCTGGTATTCACCAACAAGCCTGATTTCATGATTGGTAACTCTTATGCCAAGTTCATTCAGGCAGATACCAAAGCAAAAGGCGAAGAGTTTGAAGTACCGTTGATTCGTCTGGGCTTCCCGATTTTCGACCGCCATCACCTGCACCGTAACACCACCCTGGGTTACGAAGGCGGCATGATGATGTTAACAACCATTGTTAACGCGGTACTGGAAAAACTGGATGCCGATTCCATGAAACTGGGCAAAACCGACCTGACATTCGACCTGGTTCGATAACAGTCGGCTTTGCAAGCCAGTTAAGGGTCCGGGCTCTGCCCGGCCCCTGTTAATTCCAAAGGGGTCAGAGTCATTGGTTTTACTGACCATAGCATGGCCAAAATCAAAGACTATGACCCCTTTGAAATTAAAAAAACTACCATTGGAGGATACAAACACATGCCTAGCGTAATGATTAGAAAGGAAACCGAAACCGGTAACCTGACGCTGTACATCGCTAAAAAAGACCTGGAAGAAACTGTAACTTCCATTGAATTTGATTCTGAAGACCGCTGGGGTGGTCAGTTCGACTTAGCCGACGGCTCCAGCTATTACATTGATCCGCTGGATGCACCACCAAAGCTGCCGATCACATTAAGGGCAAAACGCGCTTAGGTGAAGCCCCGCAAGAACCCAGCTAACTAATTGCAGTTTTAACCTTCAGGAGAGGCACTATGACAGAAGCAATACAAGATTCTCTTGCTTTGCGGCTCGGCATGGCAGCCAAAGCTGTGCCACAACTCAGCCTGCAGCTATTCGTTCAAAACCTGGTAAAAGAACTGGGCGAGCCCTTGAACGAAAAGAAGCTGCGATCTCTGAGCCCTAAAAAGTTCTACCAGTTCATGATCGGATTAAATTCCGATATTGAACGCGGACAATCGAATCAGGCGCTGGCAATTCTGACCAGTGAGTCTATTTCATCGATGCAGGCTCCGGTGATTAGCGAAACCCCACCGTTAACCGGGCCGGTATTGAAAATTGCGGTGACCTCGAACAATGAAGAAATGATCGATGGCCACTTTGGCTCATGCCTGCGCATCTTAATTTACGAAGCCAATAGCGAACGCTTCCGTTTAACCGATGTGCGGGAAGTGGAAACCCAGGAAAGCGGCATGAACCGGACAGACTACCTGACTGATTTAATCCGCGATTGTCAGATTCTGGCAACACTTTCTATTGGTGGCCCGGCTGCCGCTAAAGTCACCAACGCCGATGTACACCCCATTAAACAGGCAACACCGGCACCGTCTGAAGAGTTCATGCAACGCGTATGCACCATGCTGGCAGGCACGCCACCGCCATGGATTAAAAAGATTCTGGAAAAACAAGCCTAAACCGGATACAGGATTAGTTATGACTCAGGCCCAAGCAATCAATACAGAAAACCTGACTCCGGCTGCGATTGAAGAATTTACCGCCCTGCTGAACGAAAAGGGCGCGAATGACTCAACCCTTGCCGAGATGAAAACCCAGTGGCCACAGTTCCGCTTCATTCTGTGCAGCGAGGACGATATGGGGGGTAAAGATCCCTACTGGGAAAACGATGATTATCAGTTGCATCTGATTGCTGCCAGCCTGGGCTGCGCCAGTCTGAGCCGCTCACCGGAAAGCTCTGTCGGGGTCATTATTGCCACCATAGAGCCGGATGATGACTGAATATACGCGCTGTTTTAACGTTTCCTCCGTTGCCGCTGGGCATGCTTCCCCTCTGCATCCACACAGCGGCCTTTTTGTTGCACACCGAAATTTCAAATTATTGACAAGATTAATTGACTGGAACGACATTAGTTTTTAACTTTATCCCTGCTCACAAGTCATAATGGGACGTTAAATGAAGATTCAATCTGTTTCTACTGCATTACTTGTAACTGCAATTGCCCTGGCGGCAACCGGCTGCTCCAAAAGCGAAGCCCCCGGATCTGTAGATGACCAAGTCAATGCATTGATAAAAAAAGAACAACAAGAAGTTGCAAAGAAACTGGAAGCAGCTCCGATTATAACCCCGCGCGAAGAACCCGAGGTTATTGCCAACGTCATTCCTGAGGTTAGCGTGAAGGCTTCTGCCTGTGCAAACCCGGTAAAATTGCAGATCACTGGCGCGTTTGATCAGGGTGAATACGATGAAGATCACAAGCCAGCCAATGTATTAGATAACGACTTCTCACCGGAATCACGCTGGTCATCTGAAGGGCAAGGCAAATGGCTGATGTTTGATCTGGGTATGCCTGCAGTAATCAATAATCTGGAAATTGCCTTCTATAAAGGTGATGCCCGCCAGGCGTTTTATGAAGTGGAAACATCCACCGATAGCGAACAATGGGTAAAAGTGCTCAAAAGCGGAACCAGCTCTGGCAATACACTGGGCATGCAAACCATTGAGATCGCAAAAACTGATGGCCGCTATGTACGCATTATTGGTAACGGCACCACGCAGAATGCCTGGAGTGCCTATACCGAAGTTGCCATTTACGGCTGCGCACTATAAGCAGTTGGCAAAGATGAGAGTCGCATGATGGATGCGACTCTTTGTTATTGCCGCTGAACCAACAGCGTCAGGCGTGCAGCGCACACCGCCCTGCCGCTGTCATCCACTGAATCTATCTGCCAAACCTGCACTCGGCTGCCGAGCTTTACCGGAACCGCAGTTGCAGTGACCCACCCCGCTTTTACCGCCGCAAGGTGATTGGCGTTGATATCCAGGCCAACACAATAGCTGTGTTCATCCACACACAGATTGCCAGCGATGCTTCCGGCCGTTTCGGCAAGCAGAACAGAGGCTCCGCCGTGCAACAGCCCAAAGGGTTGCCGGGTGCGATGATCTACCGGCATACGCGCCACCAGGCTTGTGTCGGTCACGGCAGTCACCTCAATACCCAACTGAGCAACAGCCGTATTGGCATTCATCTTATTGATTAGCTGCAAATCAACTGACTTCTTCCAGATCATTCCTGGTCACCATCTCTGTTATAAGCGGTCGCGAGACCTTCAACTGCCCCGTTTGAGGTAGCAGGTAATATTGCACCGGCCGTTCATGCGGCATTAGCTGTTGCGCGAAGAGGCTGAGGGTTTGGCAGCTCACCTTACTGGTTGCTGGAATACACAACACGCAGCGCTGCCCCCATTCATCATCGTGCCGACCAACGACCACACATTGAGAAAACTTAAATTCATCTATAAAGCGCTGTTCAATGGCCTCTGGCTGCACATTCTCACCACCGCTGATAAAGGTATTGTCTTTGCGGCCTGTAAACAAGAACCGGTTGCCCTGCCAGCTGGCAAGGTCACCCGTCGCAAAGCCGCGTGTCGTTAGCGGACGACGCAACTGAAAGGGGTCGCCATAGCCGGTAAACAGGCTGATCCCGTTCACGTAGAGTTCGCCACCCACTACCGTCACTTCGGCATGAGGCAACAGCTGCCAGTAATCGTCAGCGGTTTCGGTGATCACCTGCGAGGCCATTTCACTTAAACCGTAACTGCGGTGTATGCGCCAGCCTTGTTTGCGCGCGCGCTGCAGTAGGCTTTCTGGGATTGGTGCACCGCCCAGCAAAACGGCGAGCTGCCCCGGTGCGACGCCCTGCTCCAGCAACCGGTACAGTTGCGTAGGCACCAGTGACAGTCGGCTTATGCCCTGTACTTTTAATGCCTCAAGGCTATCTGCCGGGCCGCTAAAGACGAGCTGGCTCGCGGCTGTCAATGCACGGAAAACCGTACCTAAACCACCCACATGGTGCAGCGGCAACGACACCAATGAGCGATCACTTACACTCAACGGCAACAGCTGATTGCAGGCGTTGGCGCTCTCAATAAAATTTTGCACCCTATGCCAAATTGCCTTCGGCTGGCCGGTAGAACCAGAGCTGAACGTTGCCAGCATGGGCTCTGGCAAACAGTGGGCATGCGCCGGGCGCAGTCGCGTCAGTCGCTCGGCTGCGACATCAAAACGCACGCTCACCCAATCCGGCAGCCGTTGCTTTGCCTGATGCACCACCACCGGAATACCCAGATTTATCGCCGCCAGTAGCGCCTTCCAATCGCTCAGCGATTTACCCACCTGCAGCGCAAGAATATCCTGCTGAGTTACGCATGCAGACATCAAAAGGTGCTGCTGACGTTCCATCTGCGCTAAAAAATCACCACCGCTGAGGCCTCGGTCAGCATCAAAAACAACCTCTCCGGCCTGAGCTAATCGGGCCAGATAAGGGCCCAATACACTTACCATAGCGGTTGCCAATGCAGCAACTGGGTTACTGGCCGCAAAGCCTGCTCAGGCCCTGTTTGTAACTGCGTTTGCAGGTAGGCCTCCGTATTCAAGCCATGATAACCGTTGGGTGCCCATTGCCGTGCCAGGCGTTTAAGGTGGCTTAGTCCAAGCGGGCTTTCAAAGCTGCTGCTGACGGTGAGCCCAGTTTGATGCTGTGCGGTAAAACTCAGGCAACTGAGCGTCTTGGCCTTGCCAAGCAGCGTGGGTTTAATCACCAACGCCTTTAAACCGGGGTGATACTGCGGCAGACCGCTGTGCAGCGACTCATCCAGCGCATAGCCGTAAGGGCAAATCCGCTGCCAGTCACTGTAGCCAAGCCCAGGTAACAAAGGCTCTTCAATGTAATCGATGGCGGCACTATCACCCAGCGCTTGGGTAAGCTGTGCGAGGTCGGTGTAGCTCCAGCTTTGGTTGGCATCCAGCCGAATTCGCTGACCGGGCCGAAGCGTGACCAGTAGTGTTTTAAGCCGCTCGATTTCTTGCAGCAATGGCTGAACACCCACCTTAACTTTGACTACATCAGATGGCTCGCCGGCGATAGACTCCCCGCTCAACAACAGCTGATTACTGCGCACCGGCCCGATACCTTCCGGCAATTGTGCCAGCCACAAAGCAGACGAGACCGAAGCAGGAATGCCCGGCAGTGCGGCCAACTCAGTCAAACAACGCTGTTGATTGGCAAGTAAAAAAGCCTCTGCCTGCATAAGCGTCTCTTGCGACCACCCCGGCAGTGGCGCAACCTCGTGCCAACAAATAGACCCTTGCTGCTCACTGCGAATGAACAGCAGGCTGCGAACGGCAACAGAGCCACGCTTTAATTGCAGCGGCTTTTTAAAGGCGATATCACCACGCCACGCCGTCCAGATTATCATCAGGGCTTACGCACAAACTTTTTGAAATCGGGATGCCGCTTTTGCAAATAGGCATCGCGCCCTTCCTGGCCTTCTTCCGTCATGTAGAACATCATAGTGGCATTGCCCGCCAGCTCCTGAATGCCCGACTGACCATCAAGACCGGCATTAAAGGCAGATTTCAGCGTGCGCAGCGCCAGTGGTGAGTGCTTTAGAATATCACGCGCCCAGTTGACGGTTTCTTGTTCCAATTGCTCAAGCGCCACGACCGTATTCACCAGGCCCATATCGAGTGCCTGTCGGGCATCGTACTGACGGCACAGCAACCAAATTTCCCGCGCCTTCTTCTGGCCGACGACACTGGCCATGTAGCTGGCGCCAAAACCACCATCAAATGAACCGACCTTAGGTCCGGTCTGACCAAAGCGGGCATTCTCGGCAGCGATGGTCAAATCGCATACCAGATGCAGCACATGACCACCGCCAATGGCATAACCTGCCACCATTGCAATAATCGGCTTAGGGCAGGAACGGATGTCTTTTTGCAGATCGAGCACGTTCAAGTGATGTACGCCTTCATCATCCTGATAACCCGCATCACCACGAACGCGCTGATCACCACCGGAGCAAAATGCCATATTACCCTGACCGGTAAAGATCACCACACCGATGTCTGCATCGAAACGCGCATCGGCCAGTGCATGAATCATCTCTTTCACGGTTTTCGGACGGAAAGCATTGCGTACTTCAGGCCGGTTAATGGTAATTTTCGCGATACCTTCGGCCTTGTGGTAAAGAATATCGCTGTAGGGCTCAGAGCAATCCGCCCATTCGGTACCCGGTATTATAGTGCTATGGCCAGGGTGGCCCGGAGCATATTGAGTCATCGATCGTTATTTCCTGTGTTGAACCGTGTTGCCAGGGCATCGGCCAGCGCCGCGGGCTTTTCCCAATGGGCCATATGACCACAGTCGGCAATACGGATGAGTTGATGTTCACAGCAATACTGCTGCGCTAGGGTTAAAAACTTTTCGTCGAGCTCTCCGGCAACATAACTCAGCCGCGGCTCTGCCCGCCAGCTATCGCCCAGCAGTGGCTGATGAGCAAGGCTCGCCGACTGTAAAATCTGCGCGTACGCCACTCCGCTGCGCTGCAGTTTGTTGGCAATCTGCCGGGCTTTTTGCTGCCCGGAAAGCGACGCAAACACCGGTTGCTGATACCAGCGCTGCAGCACATCGCACAGCGGCTGAGAAGCAAAGGCCTGTACCCAGCGGGCATCGTGCTGCGCCCGTTGCAGTCGTGCCTGTGCTTCGGCGAGCCCTGGGTGGCTGCCTGCAATCACCAGCGCCTGGCAACGCTGCTGAAAATCGTCATAGCGCCACCAAAAGGAGGCTATTCGCCCGCCCATGCTGTAGGCATACAGCGAGAACTGCGCAGGCAGCTGCGCCCGAAAATGCTGCCAGGCCAATTGCGCGTAATGCTCAAAACTTACCGGCGCGTCAACCTCCGGCCACTGCCAGAATACGGGGGCGGGCAACCCCATCGCTTCAGCCAAGTGGTTAAAATCATGGCTGTTGCCCATAAAGCCAGGCAAAAAGAACCATGGCTTCATGTTGGCCTGCACTGCAATGCCCGGTGATGACGAATAAACGCATCGCGTGGTAACAGCACTTCAATCACGGTTGCGCCGGCCCTGCGGCAAGCCTTCTGATACGCCTCTGCGAGCTGCTCTGTGGCCGCAACCTGCTCGCTCGTAAGCCCCATCGCAGCGGCAATGGCCGCCAGAGAAATTCCATGCGGCTGCTCAAAACCCTGCTCAAATACATCCTTTTGCTGCCGCGCGGGCAACATGGAAAATATCTGCCCACCATCATTATTGAGCACAATCAGCACCAGTGTTTGACCGGCCTGCTTCAGCCAATACAGGCTGTTTAAATCATGCAGCGCCGACAGGTCGCCCACAATGACGGTCAGCGGCTGGCCTCGCGCAAGCTGCAAACCGGCGGCGGTTGCCAGCAGTCCATCTATGCCACTGGCACCGCGATTACTGAAAACTTCGGGGTACCGTTCCCGGCACTCCGCTGTGCGCTCGTATAACCGAATGGTCAGGCTGTTACCCAAAAACAACAGGTGCTCTGCCGGAATCAACCCAGATAGCAAATGCAAGCAATGGTATTCGGAATATTGCCTCTGCCATTGTTCAGCCAAATGACCTGCAATATCGACACTGCGCGCAATCAACTGTTGTTGCAGCGTCGTGGTGGCCATTCCCGCCTGTTTAAACGCCAAAGGCCAGTGCGCTGCCGGGATCCTCCGGCACTGCGCCAGCCCGGTCGGGTCCAGCAGCTGATCGTGCTCGTTAATAAGCCAATAGCACCCCGGATACTGAGCTAAAAACTGGTTCACCGGCTTGTTGACCAAACGCCCGCCAAACTGCAGTACCGTTTTGAACTGGTTCAGCAGCGGCTGTTCAGTGGTGCATAGCTCGTAACTGTTGGCCAAAACCCGCGGATGCTGTAGCTGTCGCAGCTGACTGGTAATATCTGCTATCACCACCGCCTGCAGCGCTTCAGCCAGCTTCAGTACCTGCTGTGCCTGAGCAATATTGAGGCTGCCAGCGATAATCAGGCACTCGCCGTGAACATCAATAATGTTTGCAGGCCTCACCAGTTTCGCCGGAGCAGGCGCAGTGCTCACCGGCACAGCGCGCAGTGGCAGGCGGCTATCCGGGTACAGTGGCTCGGCAAAGGGGACATTCAGGTGTACCGGCCCGGGCTGTTGCCGCATGGAGCCATGCAGATGGCGGCTGAGCTGAAGACCGGCCGCTGCCAATGGCCCATCTGGCAGCGGTAAAGAACACTCAAAAGCAACAAAGTGGCTGAAGATGCCCGGCTGATGAATAGCCTGATTAGCACCAACACCAATCAGATACGCTGGCCGGTCGGCAGTCAACGCCACCAGCGGCAGTTGCAATTGCTGCGCTTCCACCATGGCCGGTAACAGGTTGGCCACGGCACTGCCGGAAGAGGTCACAGTCACCGCTGGCAAGCCGCTGGCCTTAACCACCCCTAATGCCGCAAAGGCTAGGCTGCGCTCATCGAAACCGGTATGGCAATAGACATCTGGCAGAACCTCTGCGAGCCGCAGCAACACCAGTGTAAGTGGCGCTGAACGTGAGCCCGGCGCAATAAAGAAGTGCTGCGCTCCACAGCCACGCAGCGCGCACACAATCTGCTCGGCCCAGTAATAGTTTTGTTCTGCCAGGGTCATGTTTATGAATCGGTTTCCGGTTTTTATTCGCCGCTGCTGGTCTGCCGCGAAGGAGATGAAGCGCACTCGCCTAAATGCGCCAGAGGTTAGCGGATTCAGCTGTTTTTGTTAAGACTGCCGAAACAGTATAACGCTATGAGATCAAGGCAACAGAGCCTCTACCGAACCTGCGCCCTGTGCACGCTGCGACATTCTGATGCTTCATGGTAAAATAAGCAGCCTCTGCTCACCCGAGCAGCTACAAGGCAGATGTCAGCAACCCTCAAACCGGAACGACCTTCATGGCAGAACAGACCATTAGCACTGCGCGAATGTGCCAACATATCCGCGATTGGCCGAGTGCTGACAGTCCATTCTTTTTTTCCAACAGCTCGGTATCTATGCTGGCTTGCGGAGCACGCAGCCGTTTTCAGCAATCCCTGAGCCGACCCCGTCTGGCCGCTACGGTAAACAACTGGCTGCAGGCACAGCGGCATGACAGACACGATAACCCAATCGCTTTTGGTGTGATTCCATTCAATGAAAGTACACCAGCACGCTTTGTTTTACCGCAGCACACTCTGATCAGCGAGCCCTTAACACCACCGATTGCACCTGATTTTTGGCCAGAAAACCCGCTTCTTTCCGTCACTTCACTGCCTGATGCGGAAAGCTTTAAACATTCAGTGAAAAGTGCCATTGCACAGATGCAAAGCGGTACGCTGCAAAAGGTGGTGCTGGCGCGAGCACTGACGCTTGGTTTTACTAACCCGCTCCAACCCGAGCAACTGCTACTCACGCTGATTCAGAAGAACCCGTCAGCCTTCAATTTCTGTGCACCGCTGAGCGATGTACAAGGCCAGGGCAAATGGCTGCTCGGCTCCAGCCCGGAGCTGCTAATTCGCAAACAGGCGGATCACTTCAGTGCGAACCCCCTGGCAGGCTCCCGAAAGCGGGCCAGTTACAGCGAGCAAAATCGTGAGCTGGAAGCAACACTGCTGAACAGCCCCAAAGACCGGCATGAGCACGCTATCGTCGTCGCAGCCATGCAGCAGGCGTTGCGGCCTTTCGCCCGTCGCATCACGGTACCCCGGTCACCCTCGGTGATCAGCACAGGCACCATGCTGCACCTGTCTACCCTTATAGAGGGCACACTGACAGGCGACCATCATGTACTGGAATTGGCTGCAGCGCTGCACCCTACACCCGCGGTTTGCGGCCAGCCACTAGCCGCTGCTCATCAATACATTCAGTTAAGCGAGCCTTTCAGCCGCGGCTACTTTACCGGGCTGGTGGGATGGTGCGATGCGCAGGGCAATGGCGAATGGGCAATCGCTATCCGCTGCGCGGAAATGCACGGCCAGTCACTGACCGCCTGTGCCGGAGCCGGCATTGTTGCCAGCTCTCAGGCAAATGAAGAGCTCACGGAAATCTCCGATAAGCTTTCGACTATTTTGCAGGCCGCCGGTGTTTCGCCGCAGGCATTGAATTTCGCTGGCCGCTGTGCGGCACAAAAAGCCACGGTCAACGGCTGACAAGCAGTTTTCGGTTAAGCGAGCTTGTGCAAAATCTTCGCTATTATTTGCTGTTAACAGTAGCGGCGCTGCGCTTCCAACACCAAGCCGGCCCCCACACTATTAAACAGATCACCGGCAACCAGGTTGGCATTCGGGAAGGTTTCACGAACCCGCTTCTGCACCACTGGTAAAGCAGTAGAACCGCCCGTGGTAAACAGCGTGGTTACCTGCTGTTTTTTCAGTCCGGCAAGGGTTAACGACTCTTCTGCAGCCTGAATGACTCTTTCAACATCGCTGTGTACGGCCTGTTCCAGGTTTAGCTGAGTAACCGGCAGGTGCGCAAGCCCGGCACTGGCAGATTCAATAAAACCCAAGTCAATAAAGTAATCCGGTGAATCTGAAAGCTCTATTTTGGCATGCTCAACCAGCCCTGCCAGGCGGTGCCCTTGCTTATTCTTCAACACGTCGGCCATGCGTTTCAGTGCCAGCGAATCTTTTGCCTGCAAAGTCAGCTCGGCAATATCACGCAGCACCTTGGGTTCGTACAGGCGATGGATCACATGCCAGGTGGCCAAATCGACATAATAATGTCGTGGCATCGTCAGGTTGGGCTTATCTTTGTAAGGCGTGCCCAGGCCCAGATGAGGCATAACCGTTTGCAGGCTCAGGTGACGGTCGAAGTCAGTACCACCAATGTGAATGCCGTGATGGCCGAGAATATCTGCCGTCCGATCCGCCTTGCCCCGCTGCTCCGGGCTTAAACGCATCAGCGTGAAGTCAGATGTACCACCGCCCATATCAATAATCAGCGCCAGTTCTTCACCGCGGATCTGCTGCTCGTAATCGTATGCGGCGGCGATGGGCTCAAACTGGAACGAAACATCCTTAAAGCCGATGGATTTGGCAATGGCCGCCAGGCGGGATTCTGCTTCCGCATCGAGCGCCGCATCATCATCGTTGAAATGTACCGGGCGACCCAACACCACGGAGCTCACTTCATAGCCGGCGAAAGCTTCTGTGCGCTCTTTCAGGCTCTGTATGAAAAACCGGATGATGTCATCAAAGCTGTACATCGTCGCCTTCACCTGAGTGCCTTCGGCCATGTTGGACGAACCCAGAATATTCTTCATGGAGCGCATCAGCCGGCCGAAATCGCCATCGGTATACTGTGCAATGGCTTCGCGACCGAAGCTGATGGTGTCGTCTTCAAAATCAAAAAACAGCGCACTGGGCAGCGTGGTTTCCATCTGCCCGCTCAGCGGATTTTGCTCCAGCGGCACCATTTGCACGTTGCTGTCATTTAGCAGCGATACCGTTGAATTTGATGTGCCGAAATCCAGACCACAAATGGACATAATTTAACCACCCTGCGAAAAAAGCCGGCGATCATACGCTGACTGACCGGCAATTTCAAAACCCGCCATGATGAGCCTGATTTGTCGGCATGCGACAAGACATTAGCACCGTCTTTGTCGCATTCACTACAAAGCAAACCCCTAAAAATCAATAACTTAGCCTTGGCAAGCGCATTGCATCAGCCAATTCGAATACTTTTCAGGTAATTGGCAATGAAACAGAGCGACATTCGTGAACTGATGGACGAACCGGCATGCGACCACAACAAGGGCGAGAAAAGCGGTTGTGCGCGACCGGTCCCGGGTAATACGGCCGGCGGCTGCAGTTTCGACGGTGCGCAAATCTCGCTGCTGCCCATTGCCAATGTTGCCCATATTGTTCACGGCCCTATTGCTTGCGCCGGCAACAGCTGGAACAACCGAGGTACCCGTGCTCACGGTGATAATCTGTTTCGTCATGGCTTCACTACCGACCTCAATGAGCAGGATGTCATCATGGGCCGCGCCGAAAAGCGCCTGCTGCACTCCATCAAACAGGTAGTCGAGCAATACGACCCTCCGGCAGTATTTGTCTACATGACCTGTGTGCCGGCACTGGAAGGTAACGATGTCGATGCCATCTGCAAATTGGCCGAAGAAAAATGGCATCGCCCGGTCATTTCTGTCGATGCCGCTGGCTTCTATGGCAGTAAAAACCTCGGTAACCGCATCGCCGGCGAAGTGATGGTTGATAAGGTGGTCGGCACTGCTGAACCACCGCAAAAGCCAATGATGCTGCACCGACCTGCTCAGCCTGTTCACGATATTGTACTGATTGGCGAATACAACATTGCCGGCGAATACTGGCATGTCGCACCACTGTTTGCCGAACTCGGCTACCGGTTGCTGTCTTGCCTGGCCGGAGACACCCAGTTCCACGAGATTCAAACCATGCACCGCGCCGATGCCGCCATGGTGGTTTGCTCGCGCGCGCAGATAAACGTGGCCCGTAAACTCCAGGAAGGCTGGGATATCCCCTGGTTTGAAGGCAGCTTTTACGGCATTGAAGACACCAGCAAGGCTCTGCGCCAGTTTGCCGGCTTTATGAGTGACCCGATTCTCAGCCAGCAAACTGAACAGCTGATTCAGCGCGAAGAAGAGCGCGTACGCGAAGCACTTAAGCCGTACAAAGAACGCCTGCAAGGTAAAAAAGCCCTGCTCTATACCGGTGGCGTAAAATCCTGGTCAGTGGTCAGCGCATTAAATGAGTTGGGTATTGAAGTCGTAGCAACCGGCACCAAGAAATCCACCGAAGCCGACAAGGCCCGCATTAAAGAAATTATGGGTGAAGATGCCCACATGATGGAAAGTGGCGGCGCAACCAACCTGCTGAAGGTTGCACGCATGAACAACGCCGACATCCTCATTGCCGGCGGCCGCAACATGTACACCGCGGTTAAAGCCAAACTGCCCTTCCTGGATATCAATCAGGAACGCCACCATGCCTATGCCGGCTACGAAGGCATGATCACGCTCGCTAAAGAGCTGTGCCGTACACTGGAAAGCCCGGTTTGGTCGCTGGCACGCAAAGCAGCCCCCTGGCATGAAACGCCCAAACCGGCAGAAACCCAGCCAGTCGCCACAACCGAAATTAAAACAGGAGCGCTGTAACCATGGCTCAACTACTCCGCAATAAAAAACCTCTGGCCGACCGCCCACTGAAAACCAGTCAGGCCACCGGTGCCAGCCTTGCCAGTATGGGTATTGAGGGCTGCATTCCACTGATGCATGGCTCGCAAGGGTGCGGCGCCTTTGCCAAGGTGTTCCTGATTCAGCACTTCCGTGAGCCGATGCCCATTCAGAATACGGCGGTAGACCAGATAGCGGCCGTGATGGGTGCAGATGACAACATCGCTCAGGCACTGCAATTGTTGTGTGAAAAACACAACCCGCAAGCCATTACCCTGATGTCGACCGGTTTGACGGAACTTCAGGGTTGCGATTTAGAGCGCAACGTCCGCGATTTCTACAAGGCCTACCCGGAGTTTTCACACGTTAAAATTATTACCGTTTCCAGCCCTGACTTTATCGGCTCGCTGCAATCCGGCTTTGCTGCAACGGTCGATGCCTACGTAAAAACCCTGAACAAAACCCAGCCGGTGGGTGAGAAAGTTGCCAATCAGATTAACGTTCTCTGCTCTTCTGCGTTGACCACAGCGGATGTCGAAATACTTAAGGGCTATACCGAATCGTTCGGCCTTGAAGCCATTTTCGTACCCGATCTTTCGAGCTCTCTCGATGGACACCTGGAAGAGGATGACTTCAGCCCGACCAGTACCGGCGGTTGCCACGTTGCAGATATTTCCGCCATGTACAAAAGTGCCGCAACGTTCGTAATAGGCGAGAGCCTGTTTAAAACCGGCACCTGGCTGGAGCAGCAGTTCAACATTCCTTGCTTCAAGTTTGCTCACCTGATGGGCCTTGAAGCGACGGACGAATTTATCTTTCAGTTGGCACAGCTGACACAGAAGCCCGTGGCACCCTTTATTAATCGCGCCCGACAGCGCTTGCAGGATTCACTGCTGGACACTCACTTCGTGCTATCCACCACCAACACGGCACTGGCACTGGAATCTGATTTGCTTTTAGGTTTCGACGCGCTGCTGCAGGAAGCAGGCAGCTTCGTCAAACTTGGGGTTACCGCGACGCCCAGCGCATACCTGAAAAAAGCCCATGCAGAAACAATCGTTGTTGGCGACCATTCAGATTTAGATGACGTTGTCGGTGAAACCGATTTTCTGATCGGCAACACCCATTGTGCCGAATTTTTTGCAGACAAAGTTCCGGTACTGCGTGCCGGTTTGCCCAGCCATGACCGCTTCGGCGCTGCGCACCAGCAACAGGTCGGTTATCAGGGCGCGCGCGCCCTGCTCAGTACGCTGGGCAACCTGATGCTGGATAACCACCACGACGAGGTTAAACCGTTTTACAGCCCGTACCGTTTCAGGCCAGAAGAAGTTATACCGGTTAAATAACCGGTATTGCGGGAGATAAATGCTATGAACATTCAACAACCAGACAGATCACTGCAGCTAGTGGATGCCATTGACGAAACTGAAGTCAGCGGGCGAATTGCCGTTGCCACCAGCGACCGGCTTTATGTGAATGAACATTTCGGTACTGCAACTAACTTTCTGATTTTTGCGCTCATCAAGAATGAATGGCATTTGCAGAAGGCTATTGAATACCCGGCAACCGACCGTAAGCACAGCCAGAACAAACTGATCAGCCGCATAAACGCCTTAGCGGGCTGCAATGCGGTGTACAGCAATGCTGTTGGCCCTTCAGCAGTGCAGCAACTGCTGCAGAAGAAAATACAACCGATCATCGTAGAGAGCGACACCAACATTAAGCAATTGCTGGCCGCTATAAATCAGGATCGAAAGACAGCTCGTACCGGCTGGCTGAGCCAACTTAATAAAACAAAATCTCAACTGTCCGATAAGCGAGAGAAAATGCTCGAGCTTTTGGATGAAGATTGGGAATAACCAAGCAAACTACAAAAAACAGGACTGAAACAACGATGACGACTCAATCACTCACCCGCTCCGGCACACCCTGGGAACCGGAATTTGTTACCGATATTAATCAGCAAACCTGTATTGGCTGCGGCCGATGCTACAAAGTTTGCCCACGCGATGTATTTGATCTGGTTGAGCGTGAAATAGATGAAGACGACGACATGTACGATGATCTGGAAGACGATGTGGTCATGGTTATGGAATTAAAAGACGAAGGCGATTGCATCGGTTGCGGCTCGTGCTCGCGCGTTTGCCCGAAGAATTGCCATACGCACACCAAGGCGAGTGAGCTGGCCGCCTAAACACCGGGGTAAGCTGGCCTGGAATGCCTGTACACACTTCGTGTAACATCCATTCCCCGCCAGTTTTACCTGAGTGCCGGCACCCGTATCGCCTTATTAAGAAGACAACAGAGACAGGAAAGACCTATGGCTTCAGTCAGTGCAACCATTATTGAAAACAGCAACAACCAGGTAAAACTCTCTGCGACACGCAGCGGTGGTTGTGCCAATTGCGCTCAAAAAGACAGCTGCGCGGTGTTATGGCAACCTACTGAAAGCAATGACCCTATTACAGTCAAAGCAGATGGACACCAGGCGGTAGGAGACAAGGTTACCCTGCAGTGCAGCGAACAGGCATTGCTTGGCTACATTGCCGCGCTGTTTTTACCGACCCTGCTGTTGCTATTGCTTGCCACCCTGCTTACCGAAGCAGCACTGCCTGGCCTGCCGTTGGTTTTGAAAGTCGCGTTGAATGCGGTTATCCCGGTCGCACTGGGTTACAAGGTCAGCGGCAACCTGTTGCAAAAGCATGAAGGGAAGTTTCTGGCGGCAACCAAAATCTTAAACTGAACGTTAAAGACGGCAAGAACAAGACGAATATTCAACAGCCAACCTGACAGCCATAGTGATTCAAATGATGCCAGGCTGGAATTCAAAAACGAATTAAGCTTTTTTCAGTGCCTTTTTCAGTTTTTTGATTTTGCTTTCCTGCTTAGCAACTTTGGTTTTACGGGCTTTAATTTCTTTTTTCAGTGCTTTCACTTTCTTAGAAGCCATGTTGTTTCTCCATTTTCGCTTTCAGCGATTTAAATTTCCCAGCTAACGACTGACACCGCTGGCCGGTTACTTACTCTGAGTTTTCTTTAATGAAACCCCGAATAAATTTTCGAACTTCTCTTGCTGCGCTGGTATCCAGATCTTCACACAGAGAAACAAAAGCATCTCGCTCTGCTCCGCTGATACGAATAATCAGCTGGCTGTCCTTCTTATTTGCCTTCTTAGCCTTGCCGAATTCATAAACTAAGTGCGACACACATTCAAAAAATGGAGGTGACCTGCAATACTCCGTCTTTTTCGCTCCCGGCAAGAAGTGAATTAGAC
>NZ_SLZR01000011.1 GCF_004341165.1 Reinekea marinisedimentorum | reverse complement strand
AGCCAGGGCTTCAAGTTGCTCTTTGTTCATAGTGCTTATCCTTAGCCTTTGCAGGCAATGATGATAAGCAGTTACACAAATTTATCTACAGGCTCTAGGATCACGCTGTCTCACGTCTCACGTCTCACGTCTCACGTCTCACGTCTCACGTCTCACGTCTCACGTCTCACGTCTCACGTCTCACGTCTCACGTCTCACGTCTCACGCCGGGATGCCGGACCACTCACGTCTAACGTCTCACGCCGGGATGCCGGACCACTCACGTCTCACGTCTCACATTCCCTGCCACGCGCCGCCAACCGGTTCTTCCTGCTTAGGTGTTCAGTAACTCGGCCTTGCGGCCTCAGACACCCCTCGGCACCTGCGCAGAAAGTCCCGGCTGGCAGCTCTGATGCTTCAAGATGCTAGATACTAGGTGCGAGATTCTAGATGCGAGATTCTAGAAGCCAGCATCTCACATCTCGCATCTATCCTGCCTCTACTACCTATTGCCAGTGTGAATAACTTGGCCATGACCTCATTCTTGATACTAATCCTCGTCGTATCCCCTAATTTATAGAGAGTAAAAATGGAACGCTTTTTTGAACGTTTAATGTATGCATCACGCTGGATTATGGCGCCGATCTATTTGGGCTTGAGTTTGGTGCTGATCGCGCTGGCTGTGAAGTTCTTTCAGCAGGTTTTCCATCTGGTTCCAACGCTATGGGAGATGAAGGAAGTTGATCTCATACTGGTGACGCTGACTCTGGTCGATCTGGCTCTGGTTGGTGGTCTTATCGTTATGGTCATGTTTTCTGGCTACGAGAACTTCGTTTCAAAGCTGGATATCGATGAGGAAGACGAAAAGCTCGCCTGGCTTGGGCAGCTGGATTCCAACAGTCTGAAAAACAAGGTATCGGCCTCTATTGTTGCTATTTCGTCTATTCACTTACTGAAAGTCTTTATGAACCTTTCTTACTACGACATCGACAAGATTCAGTGGTATGTGGTAATTCATTTAACCTTCGTGGTTTCTGCATTTGCCATGGGTTATCTCGATAAGTTGACTAAGCATTAAGCTTTTCTGGCATCGCGTTGTAACAGTCCTTGCTTTTTGGCCGCAAATTCATATAATTCCGCGGCCTTAATTTCCGAGTTCGCTCGGGTAATTTGTAACTTTGGAGTCTGTTTAAAGGTAACCCCTTTAGCATTCCAAAACGGCAGGTGATTTTAAAGCTTGCCCTAACCAGGAGAACGCGATGGTAGTCATTCGACTTTCACGTGGCGGTTCTAAGAAACGCCCGTTTTATCATCTAACTGTAGCTGACAGCCGAAATGCCCGTGATGGACGTTTCATTGAGCGTGTCGGTTTCTTTAACCCAATTGCCCGTGGTCAGGAAGAGCGCCTTCGCGTTGCCCTGGACCGTGTTGACTATTGGGTAAGCAAGGGTGCACAGACTTCTGATCGTGTCGCCCAATTGCTTAAAGAGTACAAGAAAGCCCAAGCCTGATAATTGAGAAAAGGCAGAAGGTTTCGCTATGGCTCTTAAAACTTCCGAAGATTACGTTGTTCTGGGAAAAATCTCCTCCGTTTACGGAGTGAAGGGGTGGGTGAAGGTTTTTTCCTATACCGATCCTCTGGATAAGATTCTGGAATACGGCAATTGGATCCTTCGTCAGGGGAATAACCTGACCCAGGTAGAGGTAGATAAAGGCAGAAGTCATGGCAAGGGGATGGTGGCTCACTTACGCGGTATTGATGACCGTGAAGTGGCTAAGCAGTATTCAGGTTTTGAAATCTGTGTACCGATGAACCGTCTTCCTGAGTTATCCGACGGCGAGTACTACTGGTATCAGCTGGAAGGATTAACCGTGGTCACCACAGATAATGTGAGCCTCGGTGTAGTGGATTATATGATGAGTACCGGCGCTGGAAACGACGTTTTGGTAGTTAAAGGGGATGCGCACAGTATTGATCGGCGCGAACGTTTAATTCCATACGTTGAGCAGTTTGTCCTCGATGTCAGCCTGGACGCAGGCAAAATCGTGGTCGAATGGGATCCAGAGTTTTAATGAAAGAAGGTGCACATCAACCGGCACTCGAGTTTGGGCTGGTAACACTGTTCCCTGAGATGTTTTCATCTTTTACGGATTACGGCGTTACCGGGCGGGCGGTAAAGAATGGCTTGGTTTCAGTGAATTGCTGGAATCCTCGCGACTTTACCCATGACCGTCACCGAACTGTCGATGATCGCCCATTTGGTGGTGGTCCCGGCATGTTGATGAAAGTTCAGCCATTGCGCGATGCAATCAGCGCCGCGAAGGCGGCAAGCGAACGGCAGGCGAAGGTGATTTACCTATCACCGCAAGGGCGCAAACTGGATCAACAGGGTGTAGTTGAGTTAGCCGGAAACGAGCGTTTGATTTTTGTCTGCGGTCGTTACGAAGGCATTGATGAGCGGTTGATTGAAACTGAAATTGATGAAGAATGGTCACTGGGCGACATAGTCTTAAGTGGCGGTGAGCTGGCAGCGATGTCCTTTATGGATGCCATCTCAAGATTGGTTCCGGGCGTGCTCGGCCATGCAATGTCATCAGTGGAAGATTCTTTTTTCGATGGGTTGCTCGATTGTCCACACTATACTCGGCCTGAAGTTTTAGATGATTTATCTGTGCCGGATGTCCTGTTAAGTGGTCACCACGAAAATATTCGTAAGTGGCGCGAAATGCAGGCAATCGGACGAACTTGGCAAAGACGACCCGACTTATTGGAAGGTCGTGAGCTGACTAAACATCAGCAGACTCTTTTAGACAAATTTAAAAGTGAGCAAAGCTCACGCGACTGATCAGGAGCTGAATCATGAGCAACAAGAATCTGATTATTCAGCAGATTGAAGCTGAACAGATGACCAAAGAAGTACCTGTTTTTGGCCCGGGTGATACCGTGGTTGTACAGGTTAAAGTAAAAGAAGGTGACCGCGAGCGTCTACAGGCGTTCGAGGGTGTGGTTATCGGTAAACGTAACCGCGGTCTGAACTCTGCGTTCACCGTTCGTAAAATTTCGAACGGTGTGGGCGTTGAGCGTGCATTCCAGACTTACTCTCCACTGGTAGATAGCATTGAAGTGAAACGTCGTGGTGACGTTCGTCAGGCTAAACTGTACTACCTGCGTGAGCGTTCTGGTAAATCTGCTCGTATTAAAGAGAAGATCTCCGTTAAGAAAGCTTAATAAGCTTTTATTAACCGCCTTAGAAAGGCAGCCATCGGCTGCCTTTTTTGCGTTATAAATCCTTAATTTTATTGGCTTTCCTTGTGATTTTTGCCAAACACGCCCGCTTTTGAACAATGTCTTAATAGTAAAATTTCAATGTAAAGCTTGTGCCTGTAACTCTTACATGTACTACAGCCAACCAACATAGAAGTTTGAAAAGGAATTTTTCATGAGCAAGGCCTCTTTTAAATACGGGGTTTACCCTGTATTTGCCGTATTGACCCTGAGTATGTTCGCGAGTTGTGGCAGTGACATTGAAATCCCTGCTATTAAGGTTTCCTCGCTCTACAGCTCGTTTACCCTGAACGAAATTGTTGCCTCCGATGACGCCGTAAAGCAGATGGTGCTCAGCTGGGAAGCCGCCTCGGATGTTACCGGTGTAACCTACACCATTTGTCGTTCCAGTGATGCTGAAAGCACCAGCTGCGATGAAGAATTGACCTCTGTAACAGACGAGCTCACAGCGACGATTACCGTCGATAGCCTAGTAAATACCCTAGCCAACGCCTATTACACTGTACAGGCAAGTCACGATGGTTTTGATCTTTATTCCAATACCGTTGAAATCAGCAGCGATACCGTAACCGAGATGATTGGCTATTTTAAGGCCTCTAATACCGGGGCGGATGATTGGTTTGGCTACAGCGTGGCGCTCAGTGCCGATGGCAGTACCTTAGCAGTGGGTGCTTATGGTGAGGATAACAGTGCACGCGGTGTTTATAACCAGGAGGATGCCGTTACAGATGACGACGAGTCTTCAGGCTCGGGGGCTGTTTATGTATTCACATTGGAAGATGGTGCCTGGCAGCAGAGCGCCTATTTGAAAGGTTCTAATTCCAGTGACGGTGCAAGTTTCGGTTTGGCATTGGCGTTCAGTGATGATGGCACAAGGCTGGTTGTTGGTGCGCCCTATGAAGATGACCCTACAAGCGGTGTTATTACTGACGGCAGTGAAGCTGTTTATACTGGTTCTGATGGTATAAATGGTGCGGTGTATTTATTTGAGTTGAGCTCAAATGCTTGGTCTCAGGTTGTCTATTTCAAGGCGTCTGCACCTGATATGGAAGATGCGTATGGCTATGCTGTCGCGATAAGTGGAGACGGACGCACGCTGGTCGTTGGAGCGCCAGAAGAGGATAATTTAATATCAGGAGTTGTTACGGATGGCAGCGAAGTAATTGATGTTGGTGATTATGGCGATATTGAAGGTAAGGAGTACGTAGGAGTTGGGGCTGTATATGTGTACAGCGAAGTAAGCGGTGCGTGGGCTCAGGATGCGTATGTTAAGGCTTCCAACCCTAGCTTAAATGATGACTTTGGAAGAAGCCTCTCACTTAATTATGACGGTACTCTTTTGGCTGTGGGTGCCCCTTATGAAGATAACTCAGCCACTGGAATCATAACCGATGGCTCGGAAGCTGACGGTGATCAGGATGATGCCACCTCTGCTAGCTCTGGCGCTGTATACTTATTTGAATACGCATCGGAAAGTGGTTGGGCGCAAGCTGCCTATATCAAGGCACCTAATTCCGAGGCGGGAGATATTTTTGGTTGCGCCGTTTCTCTTAATGCAATGGGTGATGTGTTAGCTGTTGGTTCACTTTATGAAGATAACGGTTCCGCTGAAATTATCGATTTAACCGCAGGTGATACTATTGAAGAAACCAGTACTTTTACAAACTCTGGTGCCGTTTATATATACAGCTATGCGGATGCTGCCTGGGGCGAGGCGGCCTATATAAAGGCATCTAATGTGGGCAGTTTAGACTATTTTGGCTCTGTGCTTCAGCTCAGTGCGGCTGGTGATCAGCTGTTGGTCGGTGCTTATTTTGAAGATAGCGCAAACAGCGGTGTGACTTTGGGGTCCGATTTCAGCGATGACGATACCGCAACCAATGCCGGTGCGGCCTATCTTTTCAGTGCTGTCGATGGGGTATGGCAGCAAAGCGCCTATTTGAAGGCATCGAATACTGAAAGTTCAGATCTTTTTGGTAGTGGTATAGCCATGAGTGCCGATGGCAGCGTCATCGCTATAGGTGCTTATTTAGAAGATAACAGCATCAGCGGCGTATTGACCGATGGCAGCGAAATCGACGGCGATTACGGTACGGTGTCTGCTCCTGGTGCGGTGTATCTGTATTAACGAAAACTTCAAGCAGCTTTGAATTAACTTATGGCTCTGATTGTCGGGGCTTTTTACGGAAACTAAATTAAATTTATAGGGATGTCGGATGCGTCGAACTATTTCTGCAAGTATTTTATCTTTGTTGTTTTGTGGGGCAAACCAGGCTCAGGCCTTTGACATCTACGAGTTATACTATGAATTCGAGTTGTTTGGTTTATCAGCGGCACAGTCCCATGATGAAGGATCAACTAAGCGAGATTTTTTTATGGCTGGCTCTATTGGTGTCGGTTATGAAGTTAGCCGTACATTTCGTTATGGCATTGATCTGGGTTACTACTCCAATTCTTATCCTCAGGATTACCCGTATTTGGTGGAGTACGAGCAAACCGTTCGTACTACGTTAAAAGCAGAAAAGGGCTGGCCGTTGAGTGAAACGGTTACCCTTTGGGGTGGCGCAGGTTTAGTTGGCGAGCTCAGTTCATTCAGTGATCGTTATACGTCGACCGATGATGGCTATTTAGATGAACTGTATGACGACACAGGGTGGGGCTATAACGATACGAAGATACAGTTGAATTCCGCGCTAATGTTTAAGCGTACCCCAATATCCTCTAGTCTTGGCGTCACTCTAAAAGCTGAAATAGGCATGGAAGAAGATAGTTCAGCTTTCTCAGTTGGTTTAAGAGCACTCTATTAATAAAGGTCATGGGATACCTTGTTTCTGTAATGTGGTACAGGATGTGTGTGTCTGTCTGTGCTCGCTAAATCAGCCCAAAGGTATGTTTACAGATTATATCGACTAGGAGGTCGTTTCCCTTGAAAATGAATTTACGTTTATGTGTGATTGTCATAACAATACTAGCTTTAGTCGCCTGTGGTTCTGATATATCGATTCCTGATGTGCGCCCAGGTGGCAGTATTGAGGCCACTGCATATGACTCTGAATTGATCAATGCAGGCTATTCTCTTTACCGGGTCGATAGTGATCTGCAGAAAACTGGCAGTGCCATTGCGACAGGCACAACGAATAGTGATGGGCAGTTAAGTATTGAGTTGGAGATTGATTCTCAATACCTGTATTTAGAAATCGGTGGTTCTGGTCAGTATACCGAAGAGGCGAGTGGCGAGATGATCGAGCTTGATCCGGATCAGCTGATGGGCGCTCTGGTGTATTATGAGGAAGGAGGGGCGATCAGCATGGCTGTCTCTGGCTTTAGCTTTATTGCCAGTACTTACGCGCAATGTCTCGTCAGTCATTATGGCTATGAGAGTGTCGATGCTTTCAGTACAGCCTCTGCAGACTTTAATACATACCTTGGTATTGATGTTTTTAATGATATCCCGGCTAACCCAACCTCCTCTTTAGGTCGTTCACTGGACAGCTCTTTGACGCATGGTTTGTTGGCCGCAGGTGTTTCCTATTATATGCTGGAGCGGGCCGCAGCCAGTGGTAGTTATACGCATACTGACAGTTACAATTCTTTTCTTTGGTACGACTATGCTGCTCAGGATATTGGTGAAGACAGTCGTTGTGCCTGGGATGGACTGGTGCAGAATGATAACGGTGATGATGTGGAATTGGGTATTGGCTTGTCTGTGCTGAGTACTGATACACCGCGAACAGATCTGGCGCTATCTGCATTGGCTTTTATTAATTCTGATAATAATCAGACGGACGTTAATAACAGTGATTTTCTGAGTTCTGTCGTAACGTTGGTGTCAGCCACTAATACGATTTTATTTGCTGGTGAAGTTGCTGAAGCGCTTGATGATGGCCCCCAAATCAGTATCAGCTATGATGACGGTAAGTATTTTGGTGGCACTATTGATTACAGTATTGAGACTACTAGTGATATTGGTGTGCAATCTATTGAGTTGCAGCTGGATGGCGCTACCTTAGGTTCCTTTAATGATGTCAGCAGTGCCATATTCGAAGACATCGATACCGAATTGTACGGCGATGGTGACCATACTTTTGTTATCTTAGCGACCGATGAATTAGGTCAGGTTTCTACATTGAGCCATGCAGTGGTGTTTTATAACGATAGTCCGATTCTGGAGTTGGTTTCAGATGGGCATGTAAATGATCCGACGAGTTATGAGCTGGAACTGTCTTATTACAGTTCCACCGAACTTTCTGGTGTAACGGTCGATGGCAATACCGCGACCATCAATGCAGACGAGAGTACTATCACCTACAGTACTGATCTGTCTGTTGGTGCGAACGCTATGACGGTCATCGCAGTTGATGGCGCTGGGAACACGACTGAGACCACGATTAATGTCTATGTTGATCAGACTGCGCCATCAGCAACTTTCTTTTATCCGAATGATATTTACGAGGTGTATTATTCAGCCTCTGATGACGTTACTGATAATTATTTAAGCTTGCTGGATTTAACTAGCAGTACAACGGACCCGTTGTATTTTGACGACACAAATGTCGCCTTAAATGGCCTTTCTATGAGTAGTACGAATCTTACAGGTGGTTTGTTTAGCTTCCTGTACTTTACAGTAAGTGATGATGATGGAACTCAGGATAGTGGTGTGATTACCTCTGCGTCTGAACTGAAGGTTAGCTACAGTTATGCTATTGATGACGAGCTTATTCTTAGTGATATAGCCTTGACTGCTAACGAGGATGACAATGATGCCTATTATCTGCCGTTTATCGAAGAATACCTGGGTGATAACTGGTTTTTAACCGATGCAGCTGCCGAGCATGAGATAACGCTCTATATTGAAGATAATGCCGGTAATGTCGATACCAGTACTTATTCTTTCAATGTTCGCTACTTCGCTGATGCAGGTTCTCTTACCTATATCGCTACTGATAGCGCATATTCCAGCCTGACTTTAACCAGCCCTCCTGATGAAGATGAATGGGAGCAGGTTTATGAGTATGAGTATCTTAATGACAATGACTATGATATTGAGTTTTCATTGGCAACGATGGAAGATGCCGATGTTACGCTGAGTTATGAATCAGGTATTCGGGTAGCAAAGGTGTATAAGACTACGGGTGCCTATTTTGATGTATATAATACTACTGATGATTTTTGGGCCTCATACACTCCTGATGATGAAGCAAGTTTTATGTTTTATGATACTAGTGAGGCCAGTGTAGTTGAGATCGAGACCCGTGAGGTGATCGGTGAGGCGTATGATTATTATTCGGACACGCTGCCGGACTCGGTTACATTATATGCAGCCTTGTCGAGTATTTATGGTTCAGTCGCGCCTGATACAGCAGTCTACCTCGATCGATTCAAGGGTGACGACTATGGAGATGATCTATATATCGTTCGGTATAATTTATATTACGGTGGAGTGACTAGTGACGTTACTACTGGCTTTGAATTTGGGCCGGTAATTCAAGCGACGTTCAATGATTATTGGAATAGTTATTGGTATGACATTATTGATGATAACGATACAGCTGATCTAAGTGCGAGCGTTAATGCGGACTATTACGAGGAGTTGTTAACTTATTCGAGTTATTGGATAGATCTTGATGACTATATGGACTACTGGACTCAGGAAAGCTATGAATTTGTAGACGGCTACCCCTTCGACGATACCGGTGTTATTAGTTCTGCTGTAACGGCAACAAATGGTGTTGTTTATTATGTAGATGGTATTGAGACAGCAGTGAACGATGAAGGGTTTGTTCAGGTTCCTGCAGGCTCCGCAGTAACTGCGAAGGTAGGTGTCTATTATCCTGCCGTTGAAATGCATGGTACAGAATGTGAGTTTGGTTATGATGAAATTACGGCCTGCGATCTGTCGTTAACAATTGAAGCTTCATCGGCAGTGAGCTATTCAATTGCACCTTATTTGGGTGAAAGTGTAGATTTATCAACTGCTGTCTACGAAGAGGATAATGGTGAGTTAATTACGGTGATCGATTAACTCATTGCTTATTTTGCCAAAAGGGCTGATTTCTAGCTCTTTTGATTTCTGGCTCTAAGTATAGGCCTTTCTATTTATTTGTTTTTTTGAATATGAAAGGCCTTCTTGCAAAAACATCATGAAATAGCTGCTCAATTCCGCGACTTTGCAGATCATTCTCGTTGACCTCGACCACGCCGTTAAGTACTGTTTGGCTCCTGTTATTTTCAGCTGAAAAATCTAAGAGGCGTGTTTTGAAACCAGTAAATGTGGGTATCTGTGGGCTCGGTACGGTTGGTGCCGGAACTTTCAACGTATTGCAGCGTAATCTCGACGATATTGCGCGTCGCGCGGGCCGCCCTGTTAAGATTACCCATGTCAGTGCACGCGAAGTGAATTCAGAGTGTGACCTGACCGGTATTAAGTTTTCGAACGATATTTTTGAAGTCGCCAAAGACCCGGAAGTAAACATCCTGGTGGAATTGATTGGTGGCACAACGGTCGCCAAAGAGCTGGTTCTGGCTGCAATTGAAAACAACAAAGACGTTGTTACCGCCAACAAGGCGCTGATCGCCACGCACGGTAACGAGATCTTTGAAGCCGCTGAAGCCAAAGATGTCGTTGTGGCATACGAAGCGGCGGTTGCCGGGGGCATCCCCATTATCAAGGCCATTCGTGAAGGCCTGGTGGCTAACAAGATTTCCAGTGTGGTCGGTATCATTAACGGTACAACCAACTACATTCTGACTGAGATGTCTGAAAAAGGCCGCGACTTTGCCGATGTACTGAAAGAAGCTCAGGAACTCGGCTACGCTGAAGCTGACCCGACCTTTGATGTGGAAGGTATCGATGCTGCGCACAAGCTGACGATTCTGGCGGCGAACGCCTTTGGTGTGCCACTGCAGTTCGATAAAGTCTTCACTGAAGGCATTACCAACATGACCACTGCAGATGTTAAGCATGCAGAAGAGCTGGGTTACCGCATTAAACACCTGGGTATTACCCGCCGCACCGCTGAAGGCGTTGAGCTGCGCGTACACCCGACTTTAATCCCTGAAAAGCGGCTGATTGCCAATGTCGATGGCGTTTTGAATGCCGTGCTGGTCATGGGTGATGCCGTTGGGCCAACCATGTATTACGGCGCTGGTGCGGGTTCTGAAGCAACGGCTTCAGCTGTTATTGCCGATATCGTTGATATTGCGCGCGATATCGACAGCCCGGGGCTGGTACCTCACTTGGGTTTCAGTGTAGAAACCAAAAACCTGCCGGTGCTGAATGCCGATGACTTCACCACCTCATACTACCTGAGAATTTCAGTGAAGGATGAAGTGGGTCAAATGGCGAAGATTGCCGAAACGCTGAGCCTGAACGGCATCAACATGGAAGCTATTCTGCAGAAGGAAGCACCGGAAGATGATGATCTGGTTCCGGTGATCATTCTGACTCAGCCTGTGAAAGAGAAGGCTATGAATGCTGCAATTAAAACACTGGAAGCCTTGCCTTCTGTGCCTGAAAAGATTGTTCGTATTCGAACTGAACGTCTAGACGGTTAATTCAGTCCGGCTGCCGTAGTGGTGGCCGGAAACGAAAAGATTGAAGAGATATCACAGTGAAATATATAAGCACCCGTGGAAACGCCCCCGAACTGGATTTCGAAAACGTATTGCTGGCTGGCCTGGCGACTGATGGTGGTCTTTATGTTCCTAAAGAACTGCCCGAGTACAGCCTGGATGAAATTCGCAGCTGGCGCGGCCTGCCATATTCCGAACTGGCCTTTAAGATCATCAAGCCCTTTGTTGGCGGTGCTATTGAAGATGATGTACTGGCTAAGATGCTCGACGAAACCTATGCAGGGTTCGGTCATAAGGCTGTTGCACCGCTGGCTCAGATAGATAGCAGCGAATACGTTCTGGAATTGTTCCAGGGCCCAACGCTGGCGTTTAAAGACTTTGCATTACAGCTGTTAGGCCGTTTGCTGGACCACGTTCTGGTTAAGCGTAATGAGCGTGCAGTGATCATTGGTGCGACATCCGGGGATACCGGCTCAGCGGCCATTGAAGGCTGCAAGCACAGCGACCATGTTGATATTTTCATTATGCATCCGCACAACCGGGTCTCCGAAGTGCAGCGCAAACAGATGACGACGATTAAGGGCGATAACGTCTTTAATATTGCCGTGGAAGGCAACTTCGACGATTGCCAACGCATGGTGAAGGCCTGCTTCGCTGATCAGGATTTTCTGCGTGGCGAGCGTCGCCTGGTGGCGGTTAACTCCATTAACTGGGCGCGCATCATGGCGCAGATTGTCTACTACTTCTATGCATCGCTGAACCTGGGTGGTCCGGATCGTGAAGTGGCGTTATCGGTGCCGACCGGTAACTTTGGTGATATCTTCGCAGGCTATCTGGCGCATAAAATGGGCTTGCCGGTTAAGCAGTTGATTGTTGCCACCAACAAGAACGACATTCTGCACCGCGCGATCAGCCAGAATAAATATGAGAAACACCCGTTGGCGCATACGCTGTCGCCGTCCATGGATATCGTGGTTTCTTCTAACTTTGAACGCCTGTTGTTCGATGTTTACGGCCGTGATGGTGCCGCATTGGCAAGCCTGATGGATCGCATGAACAGCGAAACCGTTGAGTTCGACAAAGACGGCATGGCTAAGGTACGAGAAATGTTCGACAGCCATGCGGTGAACGATGAAGTCACCTGCGAAACCATTAAGCAGGTATACGACGAGACCGGCTATCTGCTCGACCCGCACACCGCTATTGGTGTAAAAGCCGCGCGTGAATGCCGTCGCGATGCAACGGTGCCGATGATCACTCTGGGCACCGCGCACCCGGTCAAGTTTGCCGAAGCCATTGAAAAGGCCGGCCTGGAAACGCCACAGCTGCCGCATCATTTGCTGGATCTGTTCGAACGTGAAGAGCGCTACGAAGTGATGGAAAATGAACTGAGTAACCTGCAGAACTTCGTGGTAAAAACGGTCTTTGGTGATTAAACAGCACGCCTACAGTGTTGCCGGGTTTGAAGTAAAAACCCGGCAACCTGTCTTCTCAAATAGTATCCATCCTAATCCTTTACTGAACCGGCTTTACCAGGCGCGGGGTATTGAACACCCGGACGAGCTGCAGACCGATATTACCGGACTGCTCGATTGGCGAACTCTTAAGGGGATCAATGAGGCGGTAGACCTGTGCATGCAGGCGCGTCAGCAACAATACCGGGTTGTCGTGGTTGGTGATTACGATGCCGACGGCGCGACATCGACCGCCCTGGCGATGCTGGGTCTTTCGGCCATGGGCATTAACGTTAGCTATGTTTTGCCTAACCGTTTTGAATACGGTTATGGCCTGTCGGTTCCGATTGTCGATTTAACTCTTCAGCAAAAGCCGGATTTAATCATTACCGTTGATAACGGCATTTCAAGTTTTGAAGGCGTTGCCCATGCCAAAAAACATGGCGTTAAGGTACTGGTCACGGATCACCATCTGGCGGCCGATAGTCTGCCGGGTGCCGATGCCATCGTTAACCCTAATCAGCCGGGCTGCCGCTTTGAAAGCAAGGCTGCTTGTGGTTGTATGGTGATGTTTTATCTGCTGATTGCGTTGCGTGCCCGATTGCGCGAGCAGGGTGAAACAGCTCTGCCAAACCTGGCTCAGTGGCTTGATCTGGTGGCGCTGGCAACGGTTGCCGATGTTGTTCCGTTGGATCGTAACAATCGGCTGATTGTGCAAAATGGTTTGCAGCGGGTGCGTCAGGGGCGCATGCGGCCCGGTATTCAGGCACTGTTCGATGTTTCCGGCAGGGACTGGCAAAATGCCAGATCGGCAGACTTCGGCTTTTGCGTAGGCCCAAGGCTCAATGCGGCCGGCCGGCTGGGTGATATGAGTTTGGGTGTGCAGCTGTTGTTGACCGATGACCCGGGTGAAGCCAGAGCCATTGCTACCGAGCTGCATGAGCTGAACAGCGAGCGCCGGCAGATTGAGGCGTCGATGCTGCAGGAAGTAGAGCCGGCACTGGCAGCGGTGAAAATAGTGGAGCAAAGCTCCAGTCAGGTTGTCTATGGCGACAACTGGCATGAGGGTGTCATCGGCATTGTTGCCTCCAGAGTAAAAGAGCAATTGCACTGCCCGGTGGTTGCGTTTGCCCGCAGTGATAGCGGTGAGCTGAAGGGCTCAGCGCGTTCGGTCAGCGGTGTACACCTTAGGGATTGCCTTGACTGGATCAGTAAACAACAAAAAGACCTGATTCTGAAATTCGGCGGTCATGCAATGGCCGCTGGCTTATCCATTCACGAGGCCGAGCTGGAGTCATTCAAGCTATGGTTTGATAAGGCTGTTCAGTACTTTGCCGAGCCGGAAGCCCTGACACCACAGCTGTGGGTCGATGGTGTGCTGGAACGTGGCGATCTATCTTTGGAGAACGCTCTGCAGCTTGAACAGGCAGGCCCCTGGGGTCAGGCATTTCCTTCGCCGGCCTTTTATGGTGAGTGGCCGGTGGCAGATAGCCGTGTATTGAGCGGTAAACACCTGAAATTAACATTACAGGCGGATGATCAGCTGATTGCAGCGATTGCCTTTAATGTGCCGGAGGCCTGTGCGTTGGCTGATATTCGCCGGGTGAAGGGGGTTTATGAGATCAGCTGCAATCGTTTTCGGGGTGAAACCACATTGCAGCTGGTGTTTTCAAAGCTGGAGGTTTGCTAGGGCCTGTTAACAGGGCCGCCTAGGCATATTCTTGCCTTTGGCCAGACCAGCGTTCTTTCCAGATCAGTCGTTTCAGCTCGGAAAGTAATGCAGGTGAGGATGTCACCATTTCGAGCCGTTCTTTCGTCATGCGGTGCAGGCTGCTCAGGCTGTAACTGCTTTTTTCCAGAATAGATTCCAGAATTTTTTCAACCGGTAATGCCAACATCGCAGAAAGTTCAGATAGTTCCTCGGTGGCTGCCGGGTCTATCTTGCTTTTCAATACATCTAGTACCATGTCCATCATAGTCTCCTAACACTGTATTTAACGCCGGATTAACATACGCTCATCTTAATTATTCATTTTGATGTGTATCAAAAATAATTGTCAGACAATATAAAGATTTTCTCAGTGATAGATAGCCTCCAGATAGAAAATTAGTACGGAATTTGCCGGATGCCTACCGTAATAAATTCATCTGCTGTAAAATTCGCCGCCTTTTTAAAAATTGCCAAATTCCATCGAAAATGCCAGGAGCAAATGTGGAAGTAAATCCGATCCGAGAACTGATTAAAGACTTAAGCGCCCGTACGGATGTGCTTAGGGGGTATCTTTGACTTCGCTAACAAGAAAGAACGGTTAGATGAAGTAGAGCGTGAACTGGCTCAGCCCGAAGTCTGGAATAAACCTGAACGAGCGCAGGCCCTTGGCCAAGAGCGTTCTTCACTGGAGAAAGTCGTTAACACCATTGAAAATCTCGATGAGGGTCTGAGTGATTCGTCAGATCTCTTGGAGATGGCCGTGGAAGAAAACGATGAGGCTTCCGTCGCGGATGTCGAGCATGAGCTGGCCAACCTGAAAGAACAGCTGGAGGTTCTGGAGTTCCGCCGTATGTTCAGTGGCGAGATGGATCCAAACAATGCTTACCTGGATATCCAGGCAGGCTCTGGTGGTACCGAGGCGCAGGATTGGGCCGAAATGCTGCTGCGTATGTATTTGCGATGGGGTGAAGAGAAGGGCTTTAAAACCGAGCTGATGGAAGCATCGGCCGGTGAAGTGGCCGGCATTAAATCGGCGACCATCCGCTTTGAAGGCGAATACGCCTACGGTTGGTTGCGCACAGAAACCGGTGTCCACCGCCTGGTTCGTAAGTCGCCTTTCGACTCGGGTAACCGCCGCCATACCTCATTTTCTTCTGTGTTTGTGTCTCCGGAAATTGACGACAACGTTGAAATTGAAATCAATCCGGCCGATCTGCGTATCGATGTCTATCGCGCTTCCGGTGCCGGTGGTCAGCATGTTAACCGAACCGAATCTGCGGTGCGTATCACCCACGAACCGACCGGTATTGTGACGCAGTGTCAGAACGACCGTTCGCAGCACAAGAACAAAGATCAGGCAATGAAGCAGTTGAAGGCAAAGCTTTATGAGCGGGAGATGCTGATGCGTCAGGAAGCCGCTCAGGTGGTGGAAGACAGTAAGTCCGACATCGGCTGGGGCAGCCAGATCCGCTCCTACGTTCTGGATGACTCTCGCATCAAAGATTTGCGAACCGGTGTCGAAAACCGGAATACTCAGGCCGTACTGGATGGCGCACTTGACCCATTCATTGAAGCCTCTCTGAAAAAAGGGCTCTGATAAGAGCCCCTATCCACGGCACTATACGCCAACCTAAACCAAACCAAGTTAACTTTGGAAACGAAACATGAGCGATAACACTACAGAAAACCTGACCGGCCAACACGAAGAAAATCACATCATTACTGAGCGAAAACAGAAATTGGCGGAGTTGCAGGATAAACGTGGTATCGCCTTCCCGAATGATTTTCAGCGTGAAAACAAAGCCGGTGACCTGCAGGCGGCTTATGGCGAACTGGAAAAAGAAGCCATTGCCGAAAAGAATATCAAGGTCGCTGTAGCAGGGCGTGTTATGCGTCGTGGTGGTCCGTTCGTTGGCCTGCGTGATGTCACCGGCAGCATTCAGTTTTACCTGGGTAAGCCGCTGCAGAAAGAAAGCGACGATTGGAAGCTGCTGGATATCGGTGACATCGTGGGTGTCAGCGGTACCTTGGCGAAATCCGGTAAAGGCGAACTGTATGTGAATGTGGAGAAGATCGAAGACCTGCGCATCCTGACTAAATCGCTGCGCCCGTTGCCGGACAAATTCCACGGACTGGCCGATCAGGAAGCAAAATACCGTCAGCGTTATGTCGATCTGATGGTGTCTGAGCAAACCCGTAAGGTATTCGAGGTGCGTTCTAAGGTGGTGAACGGTATTCGTAACTACCTGGCTCAGCGCGATTTCATGGAAGTGGAAACACCGATGCTGCAGGTGATTCCGGGTGGTGCAACTGCGCGTCCGTTTATTACCCACCACAACGCAATGGATCGTGATCTGTACCTGCGTATTGCACCAGAGCTGTACCTGAAGCGTCTGGTTGTGGGTGGCTTCGAGCGTGTATTTGAAATCAACCGTAACTTCCGCAATGAAGGTGTTTCTACCCGTCATAACCCTGAGTTCACCATGCTTGAGTGGTATCAGGCTTACGCTGATTACAACGACCTGATGGATTTGACCGAAGACATGCTGCGCACGGTTGCAAAAGAAGTGCTGGGTACGACAGAGATTCATTATCAGGGCCGCGATTACGACTTTGCCAAGCCGTTTGAGCGTCTGTCTATGTTTAACGCCATCCTGAAGTTCAACCCGGAACTGACCGCAGAAAACATCAATACGCTGGCGGCAGCAACGGAAGTGGCTGGCAAGCTGGGTATTCAGGTGAAAGACTCCTGGGGCCTGGGTAAGGTACAGACAGAAATCTTTGAAGAAACGGTTGAAGAAAGCCTGATGGACCCGGTATTTATTACCGAGTATCCGGCTGAAATCTCACCGCTGGCGCGCCGTAATGACGAAAATCCGGAAATCACCGACCGCTTCGAGTTCTTCCTGGGCGGGCGTGAAATTGCCAACGGCTTCTCGGAGCTGAATGACCCGATTGATCAGGCAGAGCGTTTCCAGGCCCAGGTTCTGGAGAAGGACGCCGGTGATGATGAAGCCATGTTCTACGATGCCGACTATATCAACGCATTGGAGTACGGGTTACCACCAACAGCCGGTGAAGGCATCGGTATTGATCGCCTGGTGATGTTCCTGACGGACTCACCGTCGATTAAAGATGTCATCCTGTTCCCGCACATGAAACCAAAAGCGTCTGAATAAGCCGCTTTTCTGAAAGTGGGGTAATTGATCAGCGTTAAACCCTGATCTGAATCAATGACAAAAAAGCGCCTGCGGGCGCTTTTTTCGTTGTTGGATCCTGTTATTCAATGATAATTTTTACAAAAAGATACAATTTGTGAAGTGCTGAGAATTGCTCTGTATTTAGAAACAGAGTAAGCAAATATCCCCAGCCAAAAAATTTAATAGAAATACCCGTTATTGAAGACTGATTTGCCTCTGGCTTAATAAATTGTTCGAATAATGCCTCCTAACCTATTGATTTATAAGGATATTAATTTGGTAGGTTAAAAATTGATCAATTTGCTCCGGCCGCATTAAACGGCTGTTTGGTGACATATCAAAGTGGTTGTAAACAGAGTTATCCACAGATTTTGTGGAAATGTCTCTATAGCCCAGTCAGCATGCGGCTTTCATCGATCTATGGCCGAACCTCACATTGCTGTCATTTTAATGACATCTTTTAAACTGTTGATCTAAATGGGTTTTCTGCCCTGTTTTGCTCCGCTTTGGGCTATTCCAGTTTGTGTTAACCAGCGCACATCTGTGACGGTCTGAAGAGTTCAGCTTCTGTTCATTCATCCCCCCTTATTGTTGAGCCTGAACGAATTAATGCACCAGGGACATGATCAATGAATAAATTACTCGCAGGGTTTGGACTTACCATCGTTATGGCGACCAGCAGTGTCGCATTTGCTGCGCCTCAAAAAGCTCAGGGGCCTGCCCAGCTCTCACACCCTCATCACCCGTCTGTACCTGAGTACCGGCCACAAACCGCTAAAATTCAGCCAGCCTTACACAGTGCCAAACCACAGGCCGCTAAAATTAAGCCAGCCTTACACAGTGCCAAACCACAGGCCGCTAAAATTAAGCCGGCTGTTAAGCCTCAGCAGGCCGCACCTATTGCCAAGCCCGACCGAAGGGGTTCAGCTTCTGTTCAAGCTCAGGGCATTAATATGCAGGCATTGATAGGCGCAATTGTGGGGAGACCAAAATGAAAAAGTTAATTGTTCCAGTTGCACTGGCGTTGGGAATATTCAGCGGGATGGCGGCAGCAGGCCCACGCTCCGGAGAGGTCTTTTATGTTGAGGGGCGGGTCGTCAGCGCGGTTCCGGTCTATGAAACCACCTGGTATTACGACTCGCGTGAGCGTGAACGCAACCGGTTTGATGAACGCTGTCGGGTTCGCGAGGTGGAAGTACACCGCTCCGGAAGAAACAACGCGCCTGCAGGAGCCATCATTGGCGGCGTTATCGGTGCTCAAGTGGGTGCTCACGCAGGAAACTCCTCTGAATCGGCCGTGGCCGGTGCTATTGCCGGAGGTGTGATCGGCAGTGTGATTGGTCAGGGCGTTCGTGAACCGGATACGGTGCACTATCGTGTTGAGCGCGATTGTGACACCCGTTATCGCCGTGAACATCGTGAGTTGATTGGCTATGACGTTCGCTACCGATACAATGGCCGCGAATTTACTATTCAAACGCACGATCATCCGGGCCGCTACATTCAATTACGTGTCGAGGTGCAGCCTGCCGTGCGCTAAGTTTCGCCGGAGGCTTGAATGACACGAATGATAAGTGGTTTGCTGTTCGCATTAATGGTGCAGGCGATGACCCCCCTGTTTGGTGCCGATCAGGTGCACCCCTGTACAGGCGAGGCGTTACCCTTAACCTCTGAAAAGTCTGTTGTACGGGCCGTTGAGTGCCTGTACGACGGTCAGGTGGCCAAAGTCGAACGGGTGACTCAGGGTAAAAGCTGGTATTACCGGTTACGGGTGCTGATACCCGGTGGGCGCATCAAAACGGTTGATATCGACCCGGAATCCGGAATGCCGCTGAAATAAAACAACGGGAAGTGATGCATGAGACTACTGATTATAGAAGATGAGCAGAGCCTGCTCGATCATCTGCAGGCAGGCTTCAAGAAGGAAGGCTTTGCCGTTGATACCAGTACCAACGGGGAAGAAGGTTTATATCTGGGCTGCGAAACACAGTACGATGCCGCCATCGTCGATATTGGGCTGCCAAAACTCGATGGCCTGGAGGTTGTTCGGCAACTGCGGAAGTCCGGGCAGGATTACCCAGTGATACTGCTGACAGCCCGGGGCCACTGGAAAGACAAAGTTGATGGCCTGGAAAGTGGTGCCGATGACTACCTGGCCAAACCCTTTGTCTTCGATGAATTATTGGCCCGCGTGAAGGCGCTGTTGCGCCGCAGCGTGGGTATGTCCAGCTCGCTGCTCGAGCTAGGCGATTACAGCCTGAATACCTCCACCAAAACCGTATCGGTTGCCGGTGAGTCTGTGGAGTTGACCAGCTACGAGTACAACACGCTGGAATACCTGATGACCCACCGAACCAAGGTGGTTTCCAAAACGGAACTGACCGAGCACCTTTACGAGCAGGATTACGACCGCGACAGCAACGTAATTGAGGTATTTATCCGCCGCCTGCGTAAAAAGCTCGACCCGGAGGGCGCTCGCAATCCGATCATTACCCAGCGCGGGCTGGGCTATCGCTTCAATACAAGCTCAATTGACCGTGAATGAAGCAGCAGGCTGAGTACCGTGGTTCGTTGACCCGCCGGCTGCTGCTCGCCGTGGCTGCCGTGCTTATCCTGTTTCTGGGCATTACCGGCTATGCGCTCGACCGGGCTTATGAACAAAGCCAACTGGCTGCGCAGGGTGAGCGGCTGTTCCTGCGCATCTTCAATTTGCTGTCTGTGGCCAGTATGGACGACCACACGCTTTCGCTGCCGAGAATCTTAAACGAGCAGCGATTCAACTCACCCGAGTCCGGGTTGATCGGCCTGGTGCTGAATAACGAGCGGCAGTCGGTTTGGGAGAGTCTGTCCAGTGAATGGTATACCGACGGTGAATGGCTGCGCGGTCGGCCTTCGCTGGCACCGGGTGAAAAAGAATTTGGCCTGCACGGTGGCTACGTTTATCAGCGCAATGGCTTTGTCTGGGAAGATGTTCGGGGCGAAGACCAGTATTTCGAGTTCTGGGTACTGGAGTCTGCCGAGCCGTTTAAATCGTCCCTGCAAACCTTTCGTAATCAGCTCTGGGGCAGCTTTGTCGCCGTCGCTGTTGCGTTGCTGCTCGCCATGCTGGCGGTGACGGTGTGGGGCTTGTCGCCACTGCGCCAGCTGGCCGTTCATCTGCACCGAATACGCTCCGGTGAAACCGAAAGCCTGAGCGGGAACTACCCAAAAGAGCTGACTCCGTTAACCACCAGTCTGAATCAGCTGCTGCAGGCAGAAAAAGGCCAGCGTGAGCGTTACCGCAAAGCCATGGGCGATCTGGCACACAGCCTGAAAACGCCATTGGCGATTATGCGCACGGAGTCGGCTGAAGGCTCTGAATTGCTCAATGAGCAGATTGGCCGTATGGATCAGATTGTACGTTATCAGCTGCAACGGGCCGTAACCGATGCACGCAGCGGCCCGGTTATCGGCCAGCGCTGCCAGCTTAACGAAACCATTTCGCGCATTGGTAATGCACTGGAAAAAGCCTACATGAACGAAGACAAGGTGCTTGATATAGAAGAGCTTGCGAACCCTGTTTTTGTTGCGATGGATTCCAACGATGTCTTTGAGGTATTCGGCAACCTGGTGGAAAACGCGCTGAAGTATGGTCGCAGTGTGGTCTGTGTCGGCTATGAGTTATCTGAACACAGCATCAGCGTGCATGTGGATGACGACGGCAATGGCATTGGTGAGGCCGAGCGCGAGCAAGTACTTACCCGCGGCAAGCGGCTCGATACCATTCAGCCGGGCCAGGGCATTGGTCTGGCCATGGTGAACGATATTCTTGCCAGTTATCAGATTGATCTGGCCATCAGCAGCAGTCCGTTTGGGGGTGCCAGGTTCAGCGTTACGCTGCCGCTGGCCTAAGCCACATTCCCCAGAATCTGGAACCAGTAAAGACCATAGCCAAGGGCCGTGAGCGCCAGCAGCGCCAGCAGGTGCAGGCGCTTGGGGTCTGTCTTTCGGCGCGAGCGCAGCGGTCGGACACCCAGCGCAAACAGGCTGAGCAGGGTACAGGCACCGAGCAGAAACGGCATCCACTGTACCCATTGCTTTTGCCAGGTCTGCCGGATATCCAGTTCATGATAGCGGGCAATGCCGGTATCCAGCTCTGGTGCGCCAATCCAGGCGAGTATCTGCACCAGAAAAATCGCTATCCAACCAAGCGCGGCAGCTGCTTGCAGCAGGCGCGTTAACAGGTCTGGTTTTTGTGTGCGGCGTTCAATCACGTAGCTTCCTTAAATTTTGTACGGTCAGGTCAGCGTTAACCGGTGGCCATGGTCGCTCAGCCAGCGTCGGTTGCGGTCAAACCCGGGCTGTATTTGTGCCACCAGTTGCCAGAAGCTGGCTGAATGATTCAAATGTTCCAGGTGAGCCACTTCGTGGGCCACCAGATAATCGATCACCGCCTCCGGGGCCATCATAATCAGCCAGTTGTATTGTAGTTGACCGCTTGCGGAGCAGTGTCCCCATTTGGTTTTAGTCTTTCTTAAACGAATACCGCTGATTCTGTTCTGGAAACCGAGGCCTTCGGCGACGGCGAGGGTTTTTTTATTTAGCCAGAACTGTGCCTGTTTTTTGTAGAAGTCACCGAGCAATGGCAGTAGCTGTTCCTGTTTGTCGGTCAGCGTGCAGTTCAGGCCCTCCGGTGCCAGTTGCCAGCGGTTTATAGCGCCCTGCTCAATATTCAGGGCCACGTTCAGGCCCATAAAGGGGATATGGCTTGCCGCCATTAGGTCTGGTTTTTCCGCTTTTCGTTTGCGGATATCGCTCAGCTTTCTTTCGATCCACTGGTCGTGATCATCAACAAAGGTCTGTGCCAGTTTGATTGGCGTCCGGTAGGGCGCGCGCACCTCAATGCTGTTTTCGCGCACATGCAGTGCCATGGTTTTACGGCGGCTCAGGGTCATGGCAACCGCCTGATCCCGCCAGAACAGTTTAGGGTTCATGGTGCTGCAATTCATTGAAGCCGGTTTGTTGAAGGTGCAACCGGCTTGGTGATTGGGTCGAGCAGGTGCTCCAGTCCCTCAGTGCGAATCAGCAATGCCAATGCCAGCAACTGCCCAAGCCGGTTTTGCGGAAATCCCTTGTTGGCGAACCACAACAGGTAGGGCTCCGGCAGCTTAATGAGTGAACGGCCGGCATATTTTCCAAACGGCATGGTGGTATGCGCTAGCTCGATGAGCATTTCAGAATCTAAATTCATGGGTGATAACTTGTCTTCAACATCAGAATTGCCACATTTTGTCAGAAAACAGGTTGAGAGAGCCACCTTGCGTTTGCAGTCTGCCTGCCCGGATAGAGATTTGAGTTTTCAGCGGCTACCGGGATGTAAGCCCGGCGCGCTGGAATAAGGCCGATGAAATAATCGCCGACCGCTTCGGGGTGTTTTACTAGAAAGTTTTTTTCCAGTAATCGGTGAGCATTTCCATGGCCTGAATGACGGTTTCTGTGCCGGTGCCGAAGTTCAGGCGGATATTCTTAGCATTGCCGAAGAACTTGCCTTCGCTTGGCATAATGCCGGCGTTTATCAGGTGCGTATCCAGTGACAGGTCTTCACGGCCGCTTTCAATCCAGGCCAGAAAGGTCGCAGACTGCGGGCGGTAAATAATGCCTTCCAAGGGCGCCAGTGCATCGGCCATGATCTGTTGGTTTGTCTTCAGGTGCGCCAGCAGCTTCTGGTGCCACTGATGGCACTCAGTAAAAGCAACCTCGGCGCCAATGTAACCCAGGAAGTTAGGGTAGGGGATAAGGTCGAGCATGCGTTTTTGCCACTGTTTGCGCAGGTCTTCACCGGGGATAATCGCAAAGGAGCAGCCCAGCCCGGCGATGTTGAAGGTTTTGCTGGCAGCCATCAGGGTGATGGAGCTCTCTTCCAGGCCGGCAACGGAACCCGCCGGCGTATGAGGCGTGCCGTCCAGTATCAGGTCGCAGTGAATCTCATCGCTGCACAGCAGAACATTGTGTTCACTGCACAGTGCGGAAATCTTCGCCAGCTCATCGGCACGCAGCACGGCACCGTTTGGATTCATCGGGTTGCACAGAATAAACAGATGGCATTCCGGGTGCGCCATTTCCTGCTCCAGCGCTTGCCAGTCAATCTGCCATTGATTGTCCGTCCACGTGGTAGGAATTTTAACCGGTGTGCAGCCCTGATTGGTCGGAGCAGCCAGCAGCGGCGGGTAGTTCGGGGTTTGAATCAGCACCCGACCACCTTTGCCGTAGGTCATGCAGGCGAGGTTGAAGCTGGGTACGACGCCAGGCATCCAGACAATCCAGCTGGCATCAATCGACCATCCATACTGGCTTTGGCACCAGTCAACAACCGACTGGTTGAGCGATGGCCATGGGTGGGTATAGCCGTAAATAGGGTGTTGCATGCGTTCAATAAAAGCACGCTGAATGGCTTCCGGTGAGGCAATGTCCATATCTGCCACCCACATGGGTAACAGGTTTTTATCACGATAGCGTTCCCATTTAATGGCGTGTGTATTGTCGCGATTGACAGTGTCGAACATTGGCTTCTCCTATCTGAGTGGGTGCGGTTTGTTTCCCGTCGGTGGCCGGAGCTAACAAGCAGTACTGCATTGATTTCAAATACAAATAGCCCGCGCTTAGGCGGACCGGTTGGTATACTATGCCACCCTTTTTTTGAGTTTCCATAGCTGGAGTTTTATTGAGTATGAATCTGTCTGAACGTTTTGGCGGTACGCAACGTTTATATGGTGTAAAGCAAACGGAATTTCTGGCCGGTTCGCACTTTGTTGTGATCGGTATCGGCGGGGTTGGCAGCTGGGCGGCCGAGGCGCTGGCGCGTACTGCCGTTGGTGAGATTACACTGATTGATCTGGACGATATCTGCGTCAGCAATACCAACCGTCAGATTCATGCCCTGCAGTCGACGGTGGGTCAGTTAAAGGTAGAGGCGATGGCCGAGCGGATTCGGCAGATTAACCCGCAGTGCAACGTTAACGCGGTGATGGATTTCATTACCGCCGATAACCTGAGCGAGTTGATTCCCGCATCGGTCACCGGTGTGATCGATGCTATCGATAGCCTTAAGCCTAAAGCTGCACTGATTAACTACTGCAAACGCAATAAAATACCGCTGGTGACAACCGGCGGGGCCGGTGGTCAGATCGATCCGGGTAAAATTCAGGTCGATGACCTAAGCCGTACGGTACACGACCCGCTGGCTGCGAAGGTGCGCAATATGCTGCGCCGGCAGTATGGTTTTCCGGCAGCGGGCAAAGGTAAGTTTTCGGTTGATTGTGTATATTCCACTGAGCAACTGGTCTACCCTCAAAGCGATGGCAGCGTTTGCGCAACCAAGCCGGAACAGGGCCAGAGTACGCGGCTCGACTGCGCCAGTGGTTTTGGTGCCTCGATGATGGTAACCGCCAGTTTTGGTTTAACGGCAACCGCTCACTTAGTTAACAAAGTTTTAAAATCGGCAATCAAATGACTGTTAATAGGCCACAAGGAAACGGTTTATGATCCAATCCATTTTAAAAATATTCAAAGCTCTTAATTCTGATGTCGGCCCGTGGCAGATCGCCTTTGCCGCTGCAATGGGCATGATAATCGGCCTGACACCGCTCTGGTCTGTGCACAACGCTATCGTGTTGTTGCTGGCGTTTTTGTTGCGTGTGCATCTGGCGACGTTTTTTGTCTTCTGGCTGCTGTTTTCAGCGATTGCCTATCTGCTTGACCCCTGGTTCCACCAGTTAGGGCTTTCGCTGCTGAATAACGACTCGCTGGAATCGCTGTGGACAAGCCTTTACCAGCAGGATTTCTGGCAGGTTTTGCATTTTAACCACACCATTACGCTGGGTAGCTTCCTCGTTGCCATCATTGCCTTTGTACCCTTCGCTGTTGCTATGCGTTTAAGCATTGTTCGTTACCGTGCGAGCCTGCTGCCCTGGGTAAATAAAATGAAGGTGGTGCAGATGTTAAAAGGATCACGCTTGTTTCAACTTTACCAGAGCATAGAAGGCTGAGGGCGGCGCATGAAATTTATAAGATGGACCGGTTTGGTCGGCTTGGCAGTGTTTACTGCCATTCTATTGGTTATTGGTTTTTTCTTTGTCAACGGTTGGGCAAAGCAGGGCCTGGAAGCCAGCGGCACTAAAGCCAACGGTGCCGAGGTGGATGTTGCCAGCGTGCAGCTTTCTTTGAGCCCGCTGGGTTTTAAAATAAACGGCGTTGAAGTCGCGGATTCCGGCAAGCCAACCCATAACGCCGCAGTGCTGCCAAACGTTCAGGTGGAACTCAGCCTGGCGCAACTGTTTTTGGGTAATTTGCGCATTCATAACTTGATTATTTCTGATGTTGAAGCCGATGTTGAACGAAAGCAGGTTGCACGTTTACCCGAAGCTTCAGAAGAGAAAAGTGCCGGAGAGAGTATCGCCTCGGCCGGTAAAGCGAAGGTTGATTCCTACACCGATGGTATTGCGCAGCAGTTACCGTTTGCTTCTTCGGTGCTCGATGGTGCCAGCGCCAATACCCGGCAGGCGGTAACCGATGCCGGAACAGTATTGGCGAGCTCCAAAGATGAGGTGACGACTGCGATCAGCAAGGTGCCCAATGAGTCTGCACTGGCTGATTATAAAGAGCAGATAGACGCACTGGAGAACACCGAGATTTCATCGCTCGATGATCTGGCGGATTTCCGTGAAAAACTGCAGGCGCTGCAATCAGCGGTTAGCAGTGATAAGGCCGCCGTTGCAGAATTGAAAACGGTCGTCAGCGATGCTGTTAAAGCCAATGCCGAAGCGCTTAAAGATGTGGCCAATGCGCCGGGAGAGGATTGGCAAACCATTGTCGAAACCTATCCGCTAAATGAGCAGGGTTTGCTGAAGGTGGCAGATTTACTGCTGGGCGAGGGTGTCTGGCAAAAGGCTGAAAAAGCAATCTATTGGTATAACAAAGCCAAACCCTGGCTGGCAAAGGTTCGCCTGAATAACGATGAAGACGAGAAGCCGGCCCGCGGTGTGGGTCAGTTCGTCCATTTTGCGCACCCGGACCCAACCGCGAAGTTTCAGCTTGATACCGGCCTGGTTTCCTTTGTTTCAGATGGCTGGCCATGGCAGTTGATGGTCGAAAACATTCGCTCAACAACCGATGGTGCCGTGCAGCCGGTGTACCTGAAGTTGCGCCGTGGTGAAGAAAGCAATGAGGCTCTGCTGATCAATGGTGTACTGGAGCGCAGTGGTGGCAGCAGTGTTGATACCTTTACCCTAACCGGGCGCGGAGTGGCGTTCTCATCAAGGGATATAAACGTTGCGGGTGCCAAACTGAACTGGGTGCCTGAAGATGCCGATGTGACCGGTGAAATCGTCTCCACCGATGGCGAGTTGGAGGGTGACATTACCGTTTCCTTCCCGGCAAACCAGTTTACTGTTTTGGGCAGTGGCGATGTGGTTGGCTACCTGCAGTCTGCTTTCCAGTCGGTGAATGCCTTTAATATTGATGTTCAGCTTTCCGGTGAAGTGACCAGCCCGCGTATTTCTGTGAGTTCGGATATCGATAATAAACTCAGCGCTGCATTAAAGAATGTTGCCAAAGAAGAGTATCAGGCCTGGTTGGCGGATGTAGAGAGCGGCTTTAACGACAATGTGGCAGATTTAACGGCATCGCTGGATGGCCCGGCTGAAGAATTTACCGGTGAAGAGTCGCTGGCTAATTTCCGTATCGACAGCTTTGAGCAGCAGGTTGAAGACCGTATTCAGGCACTGGAAGACAAGATCTCGGCTAAGCAGAAAGAGCTGGAGAACAAAGCCAAGAAAGCGGCAGAAGATAAAGCGAAAGAAGAAGCCGGCAAGCTGATTGATAAAATCAAATTTTAAATGACTAAAAGGTGAGAAAGCAGTAACGCATGGAAATAGATGCAGTATTGGAAGTTGAAGCAGGTGACCCGCAAATAGCAATTGATTTTCTGGTTGCCAATATCAATCTTTCTAAATCGCGTTTAAAAGACCTGATGAATAAAGGCGGTGTCTGGCGGGTCGATAAGAACGGCGACCGCCAGCGGCTGCGTAGAGCGATGACCGATATACTGGTCGGAGAACAGATCGAGATCTTTTACGATGACGATTTACTGGCGTTAAAACCGCTGAAGGCGGAACTGCTTGAAGATGCCGGGCAATATTCAGTTTGGAATAAGCCTGCCGGTATGCCGCTGCATGGCTCCGACTGGGGGGATTTTCAAAGCTTCGCCCGCGCCGTTGAGCTGGCGTTCAATCCGGCCAGAGAGATTTTCTGGCTGGCTGCGCTCGACTACGAAGCCTCTGGTTTGTTAATACTGGCGCACACGCGTAAGGCAGCGCTGGCATTTTCGAATCAGTTAGCGGTTGATGGCTTTGAAGGCGCGAGCCTGCATTATCGCGCTGATGTTCAGGGTGATCTGGGCGCCGTTGACCGGCTGGACCAGCCGATTGATGGCGCGACAGCAATCACCCGAGTGAAAAAAGCCCGTTACGATGCGCGCCCAAACCGCAGTGTTGTCGATTTATGGCCGGAGACCGGCCGAGAACACCAGATAGTCCGTCAATTTGCGGCTGCCGGTAACCCCGTTGTGGGTGATGAACGCTATCGCCAAGAGGATGACAGCGTTGAAGGCTTGCGCTTGCGCCTGGTTGAACTGGCATACAGCTGCCCGGTCAGCGGCGAAGCCAGGACGTTCTCACTGATCCACGAATAGCCGGGTTCAGTGAATGGCGCCGGTTGCCGAAGCGTTTTAGGGTTGCGCTACCTTTGAATGAGGCCGGAAATTTGAATGAAACATGCAAACACCTAAAAGGGTTTGGCTATAATAGCCAGCCCTTTTTTTTATTGGAGCGGTTATGAAGCCTTTTAAGGTCGAATCCAAATATCAGCCTTCCGGCGATCAGCCTGCCGCTATTGCGCGGCTGGTGGACGGGCTTAACAATGGTCTGGCCGCTCAAACACTGCTCGGGGTAACAGGCTCCGGTAAAACCTACACCATGGCCAAGGTTATAGAGACAGTTCAGCGGCCGACCATTGTTATGGTGCACAACAAAACGCTGGCTGCTCAGCTCTATTCGGAGTTCCGCGAGTTTTTCCCCGGCAATGCGGTGGAGTATTTCGTTTCCTACTACGACTATTATCAGCCGGAAGCCTATGTGCCCTCGTCTGACACCTTTATCGATAAAGACTCCAGTGTAAACGAGCACATTGAACAGATGCGGCTTTCCGCCACCAAGGCACTGCTGGAGCGCAAAGACACCATTATCGTCGCCACCGTCTCGGCAATTTATGGTCTGGGCTCGCCGGAAAGTTACCTGAAGATGGTGCTGCACCTGCGTAAGGGCGATACCGTCAATCAGCGTGAGATGTTGCGTCGCCTGGCCGAGCTGCAATACGCCCGTAACGATGTCGAGTTTGGACGTGGTAACTATCGGGTGCGCGGAGATGTGATTGATATCTTCCCGGCGGAATCAGAGCTGGAAGCGGTTCGGGTTGAGCTGTTCGATGAGGAAATTGAAAACCTCAGTCTGTTTGATCCGCTCACCGGCGAGGTTCTGCAAAAGCTGCATCGCTATACCATTTACCCGAAAACCCACTATGTAACACCGCGCCAGACAATTCTGGATGCGGCCGAAAGCATTGAGCAGGAATTGAAAGATCGCCTGAAAGTTTTTGAATCGGATAACCGCCTGGTTGAAGCCCAGCGCCTGGAGCAGCGAACCAAGTACGACCTGGAAATGATGCGTGAGCTTGGCTTTTGTACCGGCATCGAAAACTACTCCCGTTATCTGGCCGGGCGCGGTTCCGGTGAAGCGCCACCCACGCTTTATGAGTATCTGCCGCCGGATGCACTGATGTTTATCGATGAATCCCATGTGTCCATTCCGCAGATTGGTGCCATGTATAAGGGCGACCGCTCGCGCAAAGAAACGCTGGTTGAATATGGCTTCCGCTTGCCATCGGCATTGGATAACCGGCCTTTGCGCTTTGAGGAATGGGAGCGGGCGTCACCGCAGGCAATTTATGTTTCAGCAACACCGGGTAAATACGAAGAAGAGCACTCCCAGCAAACGGCAGAGCAGGTTGTACGGCCTACCGGCTTGCTTGACCCGATCATTGAAGTGCGTCCGGCGACCTCTCAGGTCGACGATGTGCTGGAAGAAATCCGGTTGCGGGTTGCCGTCGAAGAGCGGGTGCTGATCACCACATTAACCAAGCGCATGGCTGAAGATTTAACCGACTACCTGCACGACAACGGCGTTCGGGTGCGCTACCTGCATTCCGATATCGATACCGTGGAGAGGGTAGAGATTATCCGTGATCTGCGCCTCGGTGAGTTTGATGTGTTGGTGGGTATTAACCTGCTGCGTGAAGGCCTGGATATGCCAGAGGTATCGCTGGTGGCTATTCTGGATGCCGATAAAGAAGGCTTCCTGCGCAGTGACCGCTCACTTATTCAAACCATCGGTCGGGCCGCCCGTAACCTGAACGGTAAAGCGATTCTGTATGCAGACCGCATCACCGGTTCTATGGAGCGGGCGATTGGCGAAACCGAACGCCGGCGAGCTAAGCAACAGGCCCATAACGAAGAGCACGGCATTACCCCGCAAGCGCTGAATAAATCGATCACCGATATTATTGATGGTGCGCCGCAAGCGCCGGGTCGCAAAGGTAAAATGGCCCGCAACAAGAAGCGGGTAGAGCATATCTCAGCCGAAGAGGCCAAAGGCCTGATGCACATGAATGCGGCCGAACTGGGCAAAGAGATTGTGAAAGTCGAGGATGCGATGCATAAGGCCGCTCGCGATCTTAAGTTTGAAGAGGCTGCGGCTATGCGCGATCAGCTGCTTGAATTGAAAGAATTACTGAAAAACCGTTGATGCAAATGAAGGAAATAAAATGACAACTGAACTGATTATTACCAAACCGGATGACTGGCATTTGCATTTTCGTGATGGTGAAATGTTGGGCGAAACGGTACCGGCAACGGCCCGGTGTTTTCAGCGCGCCATTGTTATGCCTAACCTGGTGCCACCGGTCACTACTGAGCAAATGGCGATGGAATACAAAGAGCGTATTTTGGCGGCTCGCCCAGAAGGGAGCTCTTTTACGCCGTTGATGACGCTCTATTTAACCGACAACACCAGCAAAGAAACCATTCAGAAAGCCAAGGCCGCCGGTGTTGTTGCTGCAAAACTTTACCCGGCCGGTGCGACGACTAACTCGGCATTGGCGGTGACCTCAATTGAAGGGATGCAGCCGGTGTTTGAAGAAATGGCCGCACAAGGTATGTTGCTGCTGATTCATGGCGAAGTTACCGATAGCCACATTGATATTTTTGATCGCGAGAAGGTGTTTATCGATACTCACCTGAGCAAGATAGTGGCGAGCAACCCGGATTTGAAGGTGGTGCTGGAACATATCACCACGGCAGACGCTGCCGAATTTGTGCTAGCGGCCAGTGATAATATTGCGGCCACCATTACTCCGCAGCATCTATTGCTGAACCGTAATGATCTGCTGGTAGGCGGCGTGCGGCCGCATAATTTCTGTTTGCCGGTACTGAAGCGAAATACGCACCAGCAAGCACTGCGTGATGCCGTTGCTCAGGGCACACCTAAAATCTTCCTGGGTACCGATTCTGCACCGCACGAAAAAGCCAATAAAGAAAATGCCTGCGGTTGTGCCGGCTGTTACAGTGCCTGGAGCGCTATTGAACTGTATGCCCAAATCTTTGAAGACCTGGGCGTACTGGATAAGCTCGAGGCGTTTGCGTCGTTTTACGGACCGGACTTCTATGGCCTACCAAGGAATACCGAAACCATCACCCTGAAAAAAGAAGAGTGGACGGTACCGGAAGAAATTATTCTGCCTAATGGCCGGCCGATTGTTCCTTTCCATGCGGGTCAGCCAGTCAGCTGGAAGGTTAAATAAACGCTGTTTGTTCCTGCCTGTCAAAATAATCAATACCAGTACGCGCTGGTATTGATTCCTTTCTCTGCTAGTTTCCTGAAAGAAAAAACACTCAGGTGTTGCCTGATGCAGCCGTTATCTATCTTGAGTGCCGTTATCGGGGCGTAAGCCGCCGCTAAAACGTACTCAATTTGGTGACTATTACCGGCGCAGTTTAGTCACGATAATGAATGCCAAAGGCTATTGAACGGTTCTCACCATAAAACAGCTCGGTCATATATTTTAATATTGGTGGGTTTGCCTGAATAAAACGCAGTCACAGCGAAAAATTAATCCAGTAAGTAATCGGAGTAATTGTGAAACTTAATTATCAGAGGTTTAGCAACCAGCTATTTTTCCTTGTGACTGTTCTTATGTGTTCAGTTATCTATCTGGCCGCAATGCAGATTCTTTCCGCCCGCAATAATGTTGTGCGCATGGAATCTGACAAAGAATATTTGTTCTTTAATGCCAACCTGAAAAGCACCTGGGATGAGTTGCAGGAACATTACGAGGCAGCCTACAGCGTGGGTGCGCATTTCACCTCGCGCAATGCCACAGAAGAAGAGCTGGAGGCGGCTTTGCAGCGGGTTATTCAAACCACATCCCGTTTAGAAGCTGGTCTGTCTGATCTTTCACAACCCATGCTGCAGAAGTGGGATGCCGTACTGACTGACCATGGTCACCCCGCGGCCAGTGACATTATTGAGTCGATCATTGCCAGGCAGGCTGATTTTGTTTCTGCCTTTAATGACATTGCCACCGCGTGGCGAGATATGGCGGGCTTCGCGCAGCGTAAGGCTGCCGAGAAGAACGTCCTGCTGGTGATGGATGAATACACCGATGAGATAAACAGAATTCAGGACCAGTATCAGTTTTTTGTTCAGACTGAATCCGCCAGGTACATCGAGCAGGAGAAAGCCAGGACAATCAGAACACTGGTCATTGCAGCCGGTATTATTCTGGCGGGTGTACTGTTGTCGGTCACGATGATGCTCAGGCTTTCGCGTGAATTTAAGGTGACCGTTGAGGTGGCAGAGCGGATCTCTGATGGTGATATCCAAACTGAATTTCACGTTGGCAACCGTCAGGATGAAATGAGTCATGTTAAGCGCTCACTGAAGCTATTGATCGATAAACTTAAGGGTATTTTTGATTCAGTATTTAATCTGACCGATGACCTGAACCGGTCTACGCAGCAGCTGGTGGATGACAATCAGAGCCGCATGAATGAAGTGACGGCTCAGGTGGCGGAGCTGGAGCAATTGGCAGATGTGGTTATGCAGCTGCAGGGTTATTCCGGTGAGGTTAGCCAGTTAGCCGGTAACGCGATTCAGAATGCCGACGACGCCCTCAGTGCATCCGATGAAACCAGTGTAACGGTCAGCAAAACGGTCGCGGCCATTGAAGCGTTATCGTCAGAGGTCAACAACGCAGTCAATGAATTGCATTCTCTGCAGGAAAGTACCGTCGAGATCTCCTCGGTACTGAATGTAATTCAGGGTATTGCCGAGCAGACCAATCTGTTGGCGCTGAATGCGGCAATTGAAGCGGCCAGGGCGGGGGATCAGGGGCGAGGTTTTGCGGTAGTGGCCGATGAAGTGCGGCAACTGGCAAAACGAACACAGGATTCCACCAATGAAATACAAGCGACCATTGAAGGCCTGACGACCGGCACCCAGCGTGTCGTGGCAACGATTAACCAGAGCCAGAGCAACACCGCCGAGAGTGTCGAGTGGATTAACCGTACCGGCGAGGTGATCAAGACTATTCGCCATTCCCTGGACACCATCCGCGATAACACGACGCAGACAGTTCACAAGCTGGAATTGCAGGATGGCTCCCTGTCTGAAATTACTGAAAACGTCGCTAAGGTCCGCCAGCTAGCTCAGTCAAACTCGAAAAGGGCAGAGCAATCGCTGGAATTGACCGATCAGCTATCGGACCTGAGTTCCGATTTGCAGAGCTCAATCGGCTATTTTCGCAAGCAGTAGCGGCTGCGTTGGAGTGGCTGATAAGCCTGAGCCACCCCGTGAGCGCCACCATTTCGTATTTTCTTGGTTAACTTATTGATTTTTAATAAAAAAAGTTTGCATCCTGAAAAAATTTCATTACTATAGCGCTCGTTCTTGAGGTACACAGTGTCCCGTTCGTCTAGTGGCCTAGGACACCGCCCTTTCACGGCGGTAACAGGGGTTCGAGTCCCCTACGGGATGCCACTTTAACCTTCGGGTTGAGTTTACTGAAAGAACAGAATCAATGAGTGAAAGCGTTGGTTCATATGCGGGAATAGCTCAGTGGTAGAGCACAACCTTGCCAAGGTTGGGGTCGGGAGTTCGAGCCTCCTTTCCCGCTCCAAATTCCAAAAAAGCCGAGCCTTAATGCTCGGTTTTTTTATGTCTGCGACCCCAAGAGGTCGGGACTGGAGCGCCAGCCGGTTGAGCCTCCTTTCCCGCTCCAAATTCCAAAGAAGCCGAGCCTTAGTACTCGGTTTTTTTATGCCTGCGACCCCAAGAGGTCGGGACTGGAACGCCAGCCGCCGGATGCGGATCAGTTCATCCTCCTTTCCCGCTCCAAATTTTAAGAAGCAGCCTTATGGCTGCTTTTTTCGTTTATAGCCGCTATCAAATTCTATGAAGTGAAAAGCGCGCCTCTTGTGCGATCTCCTTTCGGTCGACCGGCCATCGTTCCAGGCCATTTCGGGTATCGCACCCGCTCTGCGATTAAAAAAACACTGCCAAAGTCCGAAGTTTTTTTTGCCCTTAAGCTGTTGATTTATAAAGTAAGTGATAAAACCTACGACTAATGGACAGCGGCAACTTTTGCTTAAATGACTTTTAGTATCGATGAGAATAAGTATTATTGCCGTCGAAATTGGATAAATTGGTATTATTGTATGATTTTATTTAAGCGAATCCTCCAGTTTGTTGAAGATCAACACACCCGAAAAACATTTATGTTTTCCAGTCAGGTGCATCCAGCTTTTATGGAACCACCGAAGAAGCCTTGCGAGCAGCCCTGTGGTTGCGAAGCGAAAACATTCGAGCCTGAAAGTTATAAGTCGCAGCGAAATGTTCTGCAGGATGTCAGAGATTGCTACTGCCAGCGCGCGGTGTATCAGGTTGTTGAATTTTAATCTGCTGGCATCAAGTTAGCCGGAAAACCGAATCTGCCGGGCCTGTTTTGCGGTCCGTGCAGTCTGAATTTACTCGAATGAGCTGTACTGGTGATATTGCATCGCCACCGCCGCTTGCACACGCAACCTTGCCGTTATCCCGAACCCTTAGTAATCCTTTAGTTGTCTGTATCTGTAGATGATGATTCTGCCTATTTCCCTGTCGGTTAACTGCGGCGGATAGGGTTGGCGGTAAAAACAGGCCATGTAATCGCATCGGCTGCCGGTTATTTTTCGGACTTTAAAAGAGGTATTTTAATTGCCCGAAATAAAATAATTAAAAGTAATTCACTCTATGAATGGTTTTTATTTAGGCTCTCCAAAATGAAGTGCTATGCTGAATCTGTACGGTAATTGACAGCAACTACCTACAACTCTACAGTGACTCCACAACATTAAAATTAGAGTTAATAAATAGAAGCTATGACTGATAAAGCTCAACCACAATTGCAGGATCAATCTCAGCCGCAGCAGGAGAGATTGTTTTACCTGGAATTTCGACTGTATTTTTTGGGGCATGCTAACCGCAGCGACCTGCAAAAGCGTTTTGGTTTGAAAGAATCTTCCGCTTCGCGTGATATTGCCCTCTATAAAAAGCTGGTGCCAGACAATGTGGTTTATGATTATGGGATTAAATCCTATATCCCTCAGGATTCCTTCAAGCCATTATTTTCTTACACCGCCACTCAGGTCTTAACGGCACTGTCTCATGGCTTTGGTGATGACTATTCCGGGCCCAAGTTCCCGGAAATAGTGACAGAAGCACCCTGCCAAACACCGCTGCCGTACATTCCAACGCTGGCCGCGATTACCCGGGCAATCCATAAGCAGCAATCAGTCACAGTGACTTATGTATCGGAGATCGAAGGTGAGAGAACCGTGACTCTGGTTCCTCATGCGTTGATAAACACCGGCACACGCTGGGCAGTCAGGGCGTATGACAGAACGAATTCCGTTTTCAGTAACTTTGTCATCAATCGTATTAAGGCTGTGCAGGGCGTTTCGACGCTGCCAATCCATACAGAATTGAAAGAAGCAGATTCTGGCTGGAACCAAATTGTTGAGCTGTCTTTGGTTCCGCACCCGGCGCTGCCATATAAAGAAGCCATTGAGCAGGAGTTTGGTATGCACAATGGCATCCTTAAGATGACCTCCCGTGTGGCACTGAAAGATTACCTGCTGTCGCAATGGGACGTGGATCTTTCTGCTACGCCGTCAGAGCAGGCCGGTGATTATTTGCTTTGGCTTCGTCAATAAGCTGTAGCTAATGGGCCATGCGCAAAGTTAGGTAACTGTTCGCTTCGCATTTCAGCGAATATCTTCGTTGAAAAAACTTGAAATAGCGCCACTATTCCTGCGTTTTTTCGCCTTGATCTTCACTGAACTACTGTGCTCCTTAGTGACCGAACTTTACGCATAGCCCACTAAGAACTCAAAAAGGGCGCCTGTCGCCCTTTTTTAATGCCTGTTGAATATCGAACCCGATTGAAACTTCATCTCTTTGGTGTAGGGCGTTCTGTTGCAGACCCATCCGCTCTCATCGCTCATCCTGCGGATGGTTGATTACATAAAGAAACACGCTGCGAAAGATCGATGTTAATTTGACAATCTTGCATTTGGAGCGTGCCCCCGGAATGCCAGCTATTGTGACAAAAAATGTCATATTGAGACTTGAATCGCATTTCTATGCGGGCTGAAAAACAGTCCAAAAAAGCCAAGGCGCCCGTATAATAGGGCTTTCAGGCGATTGGTATGTAATTGGCAATATTCTGACGCGAATACGATCTGAATAAGAATAGTGGAGCAGATTATGACTGTCGGAGTGGACCATGCATCGCCAAATGAACAGTTCGAAAATCGCGAACCTATAAGGGCTTATAGTCAAAGCGTAAATTTGCCGGTTGATCGGGTTTGTCTGCCATTTCCTGAAACGGGTATGGATATAGACGCGATTGGCGCTTACCTTGAAAAAAGCGAGCTGGAGCCAGCCTGAACTGAGTAAGTGTGCAGTTTTAGGGCGGAAAAGATTCGAGAGTGTAATTGTAGGGCGTTAATTTCGCCTTTATGACCCGTTTTGGGTGTTTGAGCTACCATTAGACTGGTATGCATTATGCAAAATACACTGTGAATCTTTTCAGGTAGCTCATGTGAAAATAGAAAAGCCCTTACTTCAGGCGTTTTTACAAAAACACGCTCTTCCCGAAAGTTATCAGCAGGTTGCTGATAAGTATTTTTTCCCATTAGCGCAACGTATATATGATCAGGCCCTTGCATCGACTCAACCCATCGTCGTCGGGATCAATGGTTGTCAGGGATCCGGTAAATCGACCCTGACTGACCTGCTGGTTGATGTGCTATCCCAGCAATTTCAATGCCCTGCGATTGGTCTTTCCATTGATGATTTCTACCTATCGAAACAGGAACGTCTAAACTTATCGCAAAAGGTCCACCCGCTGTTTAAAACGCGTGGTGTTCCGGGAACCCACAATGTCGGCTTGATGCTGGATACCCTGCAACGCCTTAAGAATGGCTTGCTTCCTACGCCGATTCCGTCTTTTAACAAAGCCATTGATGATCCGCTGCCGGAAAGCCAGTGGCCGGTTGAGGAGCAGCGGGTTCAGGTTGTGCTATTTGAGGGCTGGTGTGTGGGAGCGGGTCCGCAGTCTGAAAGCGAGCTTGTCACACCGGTAAACGATCTTGAAAAAACAGAAGATGCCGATGCCGCCTGGCGCAGCTATTCAAACAAAGTATTGGCTGAGGATTATCAGGCCGTTTTTTCATTGTTGGATAGAATAGTGATGCTTAAAGCACCCGGCTTTCATACGGTCAAGGGCTGGCGCAGTGAGCAGGAGCAAAAGTTGCGTACCCGCGTTATGGCGCAGGGCGGCAGTATGGAGGGCGTTATGACGGATGCAGAAGTGGAGCGTTTTATTCAGCACTACGAGCGCATTACGGTGAGTTGCTTTTCAGTGCTGCCGGAAAAAACAGATGATCTCTTCCTGTTGAATGATCAGCGGCAGGTTCAACAGGTCATTACCAACGAGGTAGCACGATGAGTTATGTGGTTTACACCGATCTCGACGGCACGCTTCTTGATCACGACAACTACTCTTATCAGGCCGCTTTGCCGGCGCTGGAACGCCTTAATGAAAGCGGTATTCCGGTCGTTCCGGTGACCAGTAAAACCCGGGCAGAAATAGAGCCGCTATGTCATGAGTTAAAGCTTAATGCACCCTTTATCGTGGAAAATGGAGCGGCCATCTTTATCCCAAAAGTCTTTTGTACCGAAGAAGCCTGCAGTGAATTGCCGCAGGTGGATGGTTATCGGGTGAAGTCTTTTGCACCGGCTATTGATTTCTGGAACGCGTTGGTTGTGGAGCTTGAAAAAGCGCTTTCCGGTGCCTTCGTTGCCATGAACCAGATGAGTGCCCAACAACTGGCTGACATGACCTCTTTGTCATTGCCTGCAGCGGAGCGGGCGCTGAAGCGCGAATACAGTAACCCGCTGCAATGGTTGGGCAGTGATGAGCAACTGCAGACACTCAGCGATATTTGCGCACAAAAAGGTGTGCAGGTTGTTAAAGGCGGTCGGTTTGTCCATCTGTTAAAAAATTCAGATAAGGGCGCTGCGCTGGTTTGGCTGAACAACTATCTTTCCGAGTTTCTGGAGGTTTCTGATCTTGAAAGTATCGCCCTGGGTGATGGCGAAAATGACATCGCTATGCAGTTAAAGGCAGATATAGCGGTGCAAATAAGATCACCTGCCCACGAATTCCCTGAACTTGAAAAAACATCATTGTATCGCACAGAAAAATACGGCCCGGAGGGCTGGGCTGAAGCTATAACTAAAATATTGAATTCATCTCCTAAAGAATCTAAATAATAATCGAGGACCGACATGGCTGATTTTCATCAAAACGGTATCGTTACGACACTTCACAATCTTTCTAATCGCAGCGTTGAAGAGCTTGAGTACGATCTTGAACACTTTTCCCGCTTTCGCCCGCTGGGCCTGATTCTTCCGTCCCTCTATTCCGAACTTCAGGGCGAAGCGCTGCCGGCAATCGTGAAGCAGCTTAAAGAAGTACCCTATCTTTCAGAGATTGTTATCGGCCTGGACCGCGCCGATCGGGATCAGTACTTCCATGCCTGTGAGTTTTTCTCCGAGTTGCCACAGCACCACAGAATTCTCTGGAATGAAGGCCCGCGTTTGCAGGCGCTCGATAAAGAACTGAGTGAGCTGGGCGTTTCGCCGAGAGAGCTGGGTAAGGGGCGCAATGTCTGGTATTGCATGGGCTATATACTTGCCAGCGGCAAATCTGAATCCATTGGTCTGCACGATTGCGATATCGTAACGTACGACCGAGGTTTGCTGGCGCGGCTGCTGTACCCGGTGGCGCACCCGCAGTTTAATTATGAATTCTGTAAGGGCTATTACGCCCGGGTAGCCAATGGCAAGATGAACGGCCGGGTTTCCCGCTTGCTGGTGACGCCTTTGATACGTGCGCTTAAGCGTACAGTTGGCGAAAACGAGTACCTGGAGTTTATGGACAGCTTCCGCTATCCATTGGCCGGGGAATTTTCTTTCCGCAAAGATGTGTTGACTGATATTCGTATCCCGAGTGACTGGGGCCTGGAGATCGGTGTGCTTTCTGAGATGTACCGTAATTACGCGAACAACCGCTTGTGTCAGGCAGACATTGCAGAAACGTACGATCATAAGCATCAGGACCTAAGCTTCGACAATACCGAGGGTGGTCTGTCGAAAATGTCGATCGATATCACCAAGGCGATGTTCCGTAAACTGGCCACCTATGGTCAGACCTTTACGACTGAAACCTTCCGTTCGCTGAAGGCGACCTACTACCGTATTGCACTGGATTTCGTTGAAACCTATAACAACGATGCCAAGATGAATGGCCTGACACTGGATATTCACCAGGAAGAAAAAGCCATTGAAATGTTTGCCCAGAATATTATGACGGCAGGTCAGCGCTTTCTTGAAGCGCCAATGGAGCGCCCGTTTATACCGAGCTGGAACCGGGTTGTCAGTGCAATGCCGGATGTTTACGATCGGTTAATAACGGCCGTGGAAGAAGATCGAAAAGAATTTTTGGAAAGTAAATAAGCCGAAGGTGTTGCTATGAGTGAAGTGGTTGAAAAACTGAAGGCGACGGTTCATCGCCACCTTGATGTGATTTATAAAGACATTGATCTTGGAAAAAGCATTGAAGATATTGCGAATGATTTGTTGGCAGAAATGCGCCTGAATGAGTTTGCTAACGATCCCATCCCCTTCACCAACCACTGGAGCGAACAGGACTCAGTATTAATTACCTATGGTGACAGTATTGAATTGAAAGAGGGTCAAAAGGTTACTGAGCCGCCGCTTAAAACGCTGCATAAGTTCCTTTCCGGCCCGTTAAAGGAGTCTTTCAACTCCGTTCATATTCTGCCGTTTTATCCCTACAGTTCAGACGATGGTTTTGCCGTTATAAACTATTCCGAGGTGAATGAAGCGCTGGGTGACTGGCGCGATATAAACGCCATTGCTTATGACTTTAGGTTAATGTCTGATCTGGTGATTAACCACTGCTCGAGCCGAAGTATTTGGTTTGATCAGTTTGTGAAAAATGAAGCGCCGGGTAATAAATATTTTAAAACATCGGATCCCTCCATCGATCACAGCCAGTGTGTTCGCCCCCGTACATCGCCACTGCTGCGGGAAACCGAAACGCAGGATGGCCTTAAGCATGTCTGGTGTACCTTCAGCCATGATCAGGTCGACTTTGACTTTTCAAATACCGACGTGCTTCTGGAGTTTGTGAAAATTATCCGCCTTTATCTGGACGAGGGTGTTCGTATTTTCCGTCTCGATGCCGTTGCTTTTTTATGGAAGGAAGACGGCACTTCCTGCATCAACCTTCCTCAAACGCATGAGGTTATTCGTCTGCTGAGAACGCTGATTGAGCACAGCTGCCCGGATTGCGTCATCATTACGGAAACCAATATTCCTAACCAGGAAAACCTGACTTACTTCGGTAACGCTAACGAAGCACACTGCGTGTATAACTTTTCGTTGCCACCTTTGCTGGTCAATACCCTGATCAGTGGTGACTGTACTTATCTGAAACAGTGGTTGATGAGTATGCCTCCTTGTCAGGACGGTACGGCTTACTTTAATTTCATCGCATCGCATGATGGCATTGGCTTGCGCCCGGCCGAAGGGTTGTTGAGTGAAAAAGAGATCAACTCACTGGTCAATACCATGATGAACTTCGGTGGGCGGGTATCGATGCGCACCATGGATGACGGTTCATCAAAGCCCTATGAAATTAATATTGCGCTGTACGATGCCTTACAGGGGACGCACGACGGGCCTGATAAATGGAATTTTGACCGTTTCATTTGTGCCCACGAGATTATGTTCTCTCTGGAGGGCATTCCGGGTGTTTATATTCACAGTATGCTGGGAACGCAAAACGATTACGCGCGACTGGAAAATACCAAGCACAATCGTCACATTAACCGGCACCGTTGGGATCTGGCAGAGCTGCAGAAAGAGCTGACCAATGATAGCTCGCATCACTCCCGGGTTTATAAGCGGTTGAACGAGCTGTTGACTATCCGTAAGGGCCAGAAAGCCTTTCACCCGAATGCGACTCAGTTTACGCTGCAATTGGGTGATGGGCTGTTCGGAATATGGCGGCAGAGTATTGATAGGAAGCAGAGCATCTTCTGCGTCAGTAATATTTCCTGTGAGCCGGCAACTCTGCGCTTGAGCGAGCTCAACCTGATCAGCATGAACAGTTGGGTAGACCTGCTCAGTGAAAGCCCGGTTAGCGATATCTCCAGCGAGATTGCGCTGAACCCGTATCAGACAGTTTGGTTAAGCAACCAGTAAGGTTGCCTGACCCGTTTTAATTACAGTTTAGGCAAGGTACCCGGGCAGTCATCTGTATTGGGTACCGGCAAGCCCAGGCTGGTCATCACTTGCGAGAATATTTCCCAGTCGTAAATCTGATCCGGTGGGGTCAGCCATTGGCCATCCGTTGCAAAGGTATTGCGCGGGTTGAATATGGCATCACTGATCCATTTTGCATGTTGTGGCCAGGGTGCATTGGCATTCTGCGAGAAAAATATTTTCCGCTGGGCTGAGCCATTGGCCTGGTTTTGCCACTGATTAACCATGGCATGCAGAAGCAGGTCTGATGAGCAGTCCAGGTACCTTTTACTGGCCAGCCACAGTGCGGCCTGTGCCATGTGGTCTGGCTCTTCCAGCCATTGGCAGGCACGAACAATCGCTCTTAACACCTTAATGTGTGTTTCTCGGTTCTGGCGGGCAAACTTGCTGTTCAGCCCTAATACTTTTTCTGGTGCGTGACTCCAGAGATCGCTGCCATAGCAGATGATCTTACCGGCCTTTTCAAATTGGGCGGCGGTGTTCCAGGGTTCGCCCACGCAGAACAGATCAACCAGTCCGTCACGTATGGCATCGACCATGCGCACCGGTGGGATAACCTTAATCTCAATCTTGTCTTTATCGATACCTGCTCGCTTTAAAAGCAGTAGCAGTAGGTTTGTATGCATTGAAAACGGATGCACACTGCCAAACGTCAGTTTGCTTTCGCTGGCGTCAACATAGGCTTTCAGCGCTGCAAGGATTTCATCGAGGCTCTTTCCTTCGGCGTTTAATTCATCAAACAGCGGGTTGGATAGGGTGATTGCATTTCCGTTATAACCCAGCGCCATCGCAGTCATGAAGGATTTGTCATGATGGCTGTTGGGCGGAGTAATATGGCTGGCAAATACCATAGGTGCCAGCATATGGGCAGCATCTATCAGGCCGAGTGACAGCTTATCCCGAATGCTTGCCCAATTGGATTCACGGTGCAATACGATGTCTAAATTTTCTTCCAGAAAGAAGCCGGCTTCTTTGGCGATAATGAGCGGTGCTGCGTCAACCAAAGGTACATAGCCGATACGAACAGTTTGCTGAGTAGGGGCTGAAGTCTTTTGCATAAATAATCCGTATGGGCGTTAACCAAATAAATCAATAACGTCTTGCGCAATCTCGGCAAGGCGGACGTTCTTGTTCATCGCCATTTTACGCATGGCTGCAAAGGCGGCTTCCTCGTCACACACTTTGTGCTTCATGAGCAGGCCTTTGGCTTTATCGATGACTTTTCTGTCGGCCAGTTCATCGCGGGTTTTCTTCAGCTCGCCTTTCAGCTGCTGATGCTGCTCAAAGCGGCTGATGGCGACATTGAGCAGGCTCTTAACCCGGTTTGGCTGCAAGCCATCGACGATATAAGCGCTGACGCCTGCCTGAATGGATTGGCGTATAACCTCGTCATCTTCATCGTTGGCGAAAAAGATAATGGGCCGGGGGCAGCGGTCAGAGGTGACTGAAACGTCTTCGAGTGTGTCCCGGTCGGGTGAGTCCGCATCAACAATAACGACGTCTGGCTGAAACGACTCAACCATCTGGTAAATGGCGTATTTACCCGGAGGGCGAACCATTACATTGTGGCCAAGTTTAACCAGCGCCTGCTCCAGGGTTTCGGCGCGTTTAGCAATTTGGTCGATTACAAGAATGTTCATTGGGTTCATGTCTGTGATAACAGCAAGTTAGTCCCGGTTACCATACCCGAAAAAACAGCGCTATTGATGATTAATTAGGATGAGTGGCCGGGCAGGATATGGGCGTAAGTCACAATTGCAGGCAGCCAGGTTTGCCCGGTTCAGGCAAACTGGGAGTTCACCTGCGGGCTCAGCGATGTGACAGTGCGGTTGCGGCCCTGTGCTTTGGCGCTATAAAGGGCTTTGTCGGCACGATCCACCAGTGCTGGCCAGTCTGATTCATTGCTGTAGTTGGCAATGCCGAAGCTGGCTGTAACCTGGCGTTCTTTATCGGGCAGCAGGGTGCTGTCAGCAATGGCTTCGCGAATACGTTCAGCCACCATATGAGCCAGAGAAGCGTTGGAATTCGACAGGCAGATCAAAAATTCTTCGCCACCCCAGCGGAAGCTGGCATCGCAGCCGCGAATGGATGACTGGACGATTTGAGCCACCTGGCGCAATACGTTATCGCCGGTGAGGTGACCGTAACGATCGTTAATCGACTTAAAATGATCAATGTCGACAGCCAGGATGCTGATGGACTGGTCTTCATGGCGGCGGGCTCGCTCAATTTCCCGCGTAAGCGAGATCGACATGGCGGTACGATTATAGAGCCCGGTCAGTGGGTCGATCATCGCGCATGCCAGCGCTTCGAGGTGTTTCAGGGCGTTGCGGATCGGAAAGATAACCAGGTCCATCATCGATTCAATGGTAGCCAGCTCTTTTTCACTGAACCTTTTATTGCGCGTGAAGATGATTTCCCCGAAGTTCATTTTATCCATGGAGAGCTGATAGCAGCAGCGGTGCTTATGCAGCCGGCCGGCTATTGCCTTGGCGTGTGGCTTTTCACACATATATTCGATGCCGGAAACCGGCATGATCTTCTTTAGTTGCCGGTAAAGAATAGTAATAAGCTGTTCAATTTCCAGGGTGGTTTGTAACTGGCTGGATAGCTGAAGTCTGAAATCGACCACTTTCTCTGGCGTCAACGATTCAACCGAGACCGGTGTTGCGTCGACGAGAGTTTGTGGAAGTGCTTTGTTGGTACCAAAACTGATTTGAGTGAAGCTATTCGCCATTTTTTATATACCGCATTTTCAGACTTAGTCTGACTAAGCGATAACTGTGCCATTAGCTAAAAATTCCTTTTAAATCAGTCTGTTACAGGTGTTTAGGGGTTTTTATCGGAATGTCTGACAAAAAAGCGGCAAAAAACTGCCGGTTTTTTGTCGTTCAATGGCGGTGTTGATGGTGGGGAGTTTGAAGTGTCAAACTCTCCACGCCGGTGGTGCGGGCGTTAACGCAGGCAATCTAAAGGTAGTCGTAGGCGTCGATAGATGCGCCGTGGTAATCGCCGGATGCATCGGACATTAAGTAGCAGTAAAGCGGCATGTGTTCCGACGGTGCCGGCACGGTTTCCGGGTTCTCGCCCGGGTAGGCGCTGGCGCGCATGGCGGTGCGTGTACCGCCCGGGTTGACTGCAAAGACTCTGACGTTGCTGGTGGCTTTAAGCTCGTCTGCCAGTGTTTCCATCAGGCCTTCGGTCGCAAATTTTGACACGGCATAGGCACCCCAGTAAGCACGGCCTTTGCGGCCAACGCTGGAGGTGGTAAACAGCATGCGCCCGGCGGGTGCAGCTTCCAGCAGAGGAAGCATGGCTTTGGTCAGGTAAAACGCACTGTTGACGTTGGTGTTGATGACATCCAGCCATTGCTGTTCCGGGTACTGAGCTATCGACATCTTGCTGCCCAGTGCTGACGCGTTAAATAAAACGCCATCCAGGCGGCCGTATTCCTGTTCGATGGCGTAAGCCATTTCCCGGGCAATATCGGGGTTCAGTGTGTTCAGGTCGTACGGAAAGATTATCGGTCGGGTTTGTGTGGTGGATTCAATTTCGTCGTAAACCGCTTCGAGGTTTTCCTGATTGCGGGCAATCAGCACAACATGCGCACCCCTGCGGGCGAATTCCAGAGCGGCTTCTTTGCCGATACCGGCGCTGGCACCGGTAATCAGAATAACGCGATCTTGCAGGCAGTTATCCGGGTTGAATTGCTCGATGATTTCCTTCGCGGGTGTGCTCATTGTTGCTTATCCTTCTCGGTCGCCATCAGGTAGTTTACAGATACATCGTCGGTAAGCTTGAAGCCCTTGGTAATCGGGTTGTAGTTGATGCCACGCAGGTTGGTGATGCTAAGTTCTGCGCGACGTGCGTAGCGGGTCAGCTCTGAAGGTTTAATGAATTTTTCGTAGCTGTGTGTGCCTTTCGGCAGCAATTGCAGCACGTATTCTGCACCGGCTATCGCAAACAACCATGATTTTGGATTTCGGTTGATGGTCGAGAAGAAGGCTTTACCGCCCGGCTTCAACAGGGTGTGGCAGGCCTTGAGGATGTCACCCGGCTTGGGGACATGTTCGAGCATTTCCATGCAGGTGATGACATCAAAGCTGGCAGGTGCTTCTGCGGCCAAGTCTTCCGCTGTCATCTGGCGGTATTCAATGTTTTCAACACCGGCGTCGAGCGCATGCAGCTTGGCGACCTGCAGCGGGGCATCGGTCATATCAATACCGGTGACATTGGCGCCTCGTCTGGCCAGTGTTTCGCTGAGAATGCCGCCGCCACAGCCAATATCCAGTACCTTCAAACCGGCAACGTTAATATAGCTGTCGATATACCCCATGCGAACAGGGTTAAGATCGTGTAGAGGTTTGAAGTCTGATTCTGGGTCCCACCATCGGCTGGCGAGTGCTTCAAATTTGGCGATTTCAGCGGGGTCTACGTTGCTCTGCATGGGCGATTCCGGAATTGTTATTTAACCTGTTATACGGCCAGGTTTGGATTATGGATTTGCGTGGGGTTTCAGCCCGGCATTGGGAGTGCCGGGCTGTGGTCAGTATCAGCCTTTGATTTTGGCTTGCCACTGTTTTGCGTTTTCAACGATGGCGTTTTTATCCAGAGTTGTCAGGTTGCGGTCGTCCAGAAGGTGCTTACCGTTAACCCAAACGTGCTTCACCTGATCACGGGTGCTGGCATACACAATGTGTGATACCGGGTCGTACAAAGGCTGTGATTCCAGGTCATCCAGAGCAATGGCGGTGATATCCGCGCACTTACCCACTTCCAGGCTGCCGATTTCAGCATCCCAACCCAGTGCTTTAGCGCCGTTGATGGTTGCCATTGCCAGTGCCTCATAGGCTGGCAGGGCTACCGCGTTCTGGCCTACGGCCTTGGCCAGCATCGCAGCTGTACGCATCTCGCCGAGCATGTCCAGATCGTTATTGCTGGCAGCGCCATCGGTACCCAGGGCGACATTGATGCCGCGCTTCTGCAGTTTATCGACCGGGCAAAAGCCACTGGCCAGCTTCAGGTTGGATTCCGGGCAGTGCAGAACATGCGCGCCGGCTTCGGCGATATCGTCGATGTCTTCATCGCTCAGTGCGGTCATGTGCACTGCCTGAAACTTGCTGTTCAGAAGACCCAGCTCTTTCAGACGGCGGATAGGGCGGTTGCCCCGCTGCTCAATCTGGCCGTCTACCTCAACCTGAGTTTCGTGTACGTGCATTTGTACCGGCACGTTCAGTTCATCGGCCAGCTCTTTAATGCGGATCAGCGGCTCGTCAGAGCAGGTGTAAGGCGCGTGAGGACCAAACACAACACGAACATGGCTGTGGTTCTTGTACTCACCCATAACTTCGGTAATCAGGTCGATGTGTTCATCCGGGGTTTGAGCCCAGTTCGTCGGAAAGTCGAGAACAGGTGGGCAAAGCTGAGCGCGCATGCCACTTTCAATCACGCTCTTGGCCGCTTCGCCGGCGAAGAAATAGTTGTCAGAGAAGGTGGTGGTGCCGGAGCGGATCATTTCGGCCGCGGCAAACAGGGTGCCGTCTTTAACGAATTCAGCGCTGACCCATTTACCTTCGGCCGGCCAGACGTGGTCGTTCAGCCAGGTCATCAGCTCCAGGTCGTCAGCCATACCACGGAACAGGGCCATAGCGGCATGGCCGTGCGTGTTTACAAAGCCGGGGATCAATGCCTGGTCTTGCAGGGAAATGGTTTCTTTAGCGGTATACTTATCGGCAGCTTCATTGGTTGCCAGAATGTCGACAATTTTGCCGTCAGCTATGGCAACGCTGTGATTTTCTAATATGTCGCGTTCTTTGTTAACCGGAATAACCCAACGGGCGTTAATCAGGGTGTCGATCGGTTGCATAGCGCGGTCCTTTCTATTTGTGTAAAAGGCGTATGCTAGTAAAAAGCCTGCAGCATAGCCAGACTCGAAGTGAAAATGACTTTCCTTTACCTGTCTATCTTATTGATTTGTGGTATTATTTCGCTCTTTGTTGGGCGCGAATAACGTTGCCCGGTAACAAGGCAGGTCAGTAATACGGGCCGGCCAAATAAAAAAGGATAGTGATACCTCATGGGTGAATTAGCCAAAGAGATTTTTCAGGTCAATATCGAAGAAGAGCTGAAACAATCCTATTTAGATTATGCGATGAGCGTTATTGTCGGTCGTGCACTGCCAGACGTGCGCGACGGCCTGAAACCGGTGCATCGACGTGTCCTTTTTGCCATGAATGTTTTGGGCAACGATTGGAACAAAGCATATAAGAAATCTGCACGTGTTGTTGGTGATGTAATCGGTAAGTACCACCCGCACGGTGACTCAGCGGTATACGACACCATCGTCCGTATGGCTCAGCCCTTTGCCATGCGTTACACGCTGGTCGACGGTCAGGGTAACTTCGGTTCTATCGACGGTGACTCAGCTGCTGCAATGCGATACACCGAAATCCGTATGGAGAAGCTGTCGCACTCCATGCTGGCTGATCTGGAAAAAGAGACCGTTGATTACGTCGAAAACTACGACGGCTCTGAATTAATTCCGGAAGTGCTGCCTACTCGCATACCTAACCTGCTGGTTAATGGATCGTCCGGCATTGCCGTTGGTATGGCGACCAACATTCCGCCGCACAACCTGAATGAGGTGATTAATGGCGTTCTTGCGCTGATTGAAAACCCGGATTTAGATGTTGATGGCCTAATGCAATACATTCCCGGGCCGGATTTCCCGACCGGAGCCTACATCAATGGCCGCAAAGGCATTCTGGAAGCGTACCGTACGGGTCGCGGCCGCATTTATGTTCGCGGTAAGGCCGAAGTGCTGGTCAATGAAAAGACCGGTCGTGAAAGCATTATTGTTCATGAGATCCCGTATCAGGTGAACAAAGCCCGCCTGATTGAAAAGATCGCAGAGCTGGTTAAAGAGAAGAAGATTGAAGGTATTTCTGAGCTGCGTGATGAGTCTGATAAAGACGGTCTGCGTATTGCGATCGATCTGAAACGGGGTGAATCCGGCGATGTACTGCTGAATAACCTGTATGCACAAACCCAGCTGGAAACCGTATTCGGTATCAATACCGTGGCTCTTGTCGACGGTCAGCCAAAGGTTCTTAACCTGAAAGAGCTGCTGGAAGCCTTTATTCGTCACCGCCGTGAAGTGGTAACCCGCCGTACTGTTTTCGAATTACGCAAAGCGCGTCAGCGTGGTCATATCCTTGAAGGTCTGGCGATAGCGCTGGCAAATATCGATGAAATGATTGAGTTGATTCGCTCCTCGTCAACCGGAGCGGAAGCCAAAGAACGCATTCTGGCCCGCAGTTGGGCGCTGGGTGATGTTTCTGCCATGCTGGAACGTGCCGGTGCCGATGTATGCCGGCCGGAAGATCTGGGCGATGAATTTGGTGTGCGTGATGAGCGCTACTACCTGTCAGCCGATCAGGCTCAGCAGATTCTGGATATGCGCTTACAGAAGCTGACTGGCCTGGAGCACGAAAAACTCATTGGCGAATACAAGCAGATCATCAACGATATTGGTGAGTTGCTGCGCATTCTGAACAGCTATGAACGCCTGATGGAAGTCATTCGTGAAGAGCTGGAGCAGGTGAAAGATGAATTCGGTGATGAGCGTAAAACTGAAATTATCGCCAGCCGTCAGGATCTTTCCATGGAAGACCTGATCACCGAAGAAGACATGGTAGTGACCATTTCTCACGCCGGTTATGCTAAAACGCAGCCGCTGACCGATTACGAGGCGCAGAAGCGTGGCGGTAAGGGTCGTTCTGCGTCCTCGCTGAAAGATGAAGACTTTATTGAGCACATGCTGGTGGCGAATACCCACGATACAATCCTGTGCTTCTCGAATTTTGGCAAGGTTTACTGGCTGCGTGTCTTTGAAATACCGCAGGCCAGCCGTGCGGCGAAGGGCCGCCCGATGGTGAATCTGTTGAATCTGGATGCGAATGAGCGGGTTACCGCAATTCTGCCGATTCGTGAATACGATGCCGATCACTTTATTTTCATGGCTACCTCGAACGGTACAGTGAAGAAAACATCTCTGGATGCCTTCTCTCGCCCGCGCAGCAATGGCCTGATTGCTTTGTCTCTGGATGAGGGTGACCACCTGGTTGGTGTTGCGCTGACAGACGGTGAGCGCGAAGTGATGTTGCTTTCCGATGCCGGCAAGGTAGTGCGCTTTAAAGAAGAGCACGTTCGTGCCATGGGTCGAACGGCGCGCGGTGTTCGTGGTATTCAGCTGGACGATGGTCAGTCGGTCATTTCACTGATTGTGCCTGAGAATGACTCCACCATTCTGACGGCCTCTGAACGAGGCTTTGGTAAGCGCACAGAGGTTACCGAGTTCCCGACCAAAGGGCGCGGAACCAAGGGTGTTATTGCTATGGTGTGCAGCGAGCGTAACGGCAAGCTGGTTGGCGCAGTGCAGGTGTTCGATGGCGACGAGGTGATGCTGATCTCCGATCAGGGCACGCTGGTCCGTACCCGTGTTGAAGAGATTTCGACCCTCGGCCGGAATACCCAGGGTGTTACGCTGATCCGTGTTGCTGAAGACGAGACGCTGGTCAGTATTGCCCGCATTGAAGAGCCGGAAGAAGTTGAAGGCCTGCTCGCGGATGAAGGCGATGCGGAAGCTTCTGATGAGGCTGACGCACAAGAAAATCAAGATACCGAAGAATAAGGAACACTGAAGGCTGATGGCCGGTGCAAACAGAACTTATAATTTTTGCTCTGGCCCGGCCATGCTGCCGGAAGAGGTTCTATTAAAAGCCCAATCTGAGCTATTAAGCTATCAGGGTTGTGGCATGTCGGTAATGTCTTTATCGCATCGTTCAGATGCGTTTCTCTCTATTCTTTCGCAGGCTGAAAACCGGCTTCGTTCATTACTGAATATTCCTGATCACTATCACGTGCTGTTTACGCAGGGCGGTGCCAGTGCTCAGTTTGCGTCCATTCCTCTGAATCTAATGCAGCCGGGAAAGCCTGGCGGCTATCTCGACTCCGGCTATTGGGCGCAAAAGGCCATAGCAGAAGCAGAGCGTTATGGACCGGTGAAGGTTGTGGCCTCCGCTGCTGAAAGCAACTATTCCCGGGCATTGCTGAACGGTGAGTATTCGGTCGGTGCTAAGCTTTCTTACCTTCACTACACGCCGAACGAAACCATCGATGGTGTCGCATTTCCAGATGTTCCTCAAAGTGGTCAGGTGCCACTGGTTGCCGATATGTCGTCCTGCATTTTGTCGGCGCCACTTAATGTGGCTGATTTTGGTGTGATCTATGCCGGCGCGCAAAAGAACATCGGCCCGGCAGGCTTAACGCTGGTTATTATCCGCGATGATTTGCTGGAGCGCTGCGGTGATCGTGTGCCCCGGTTAATGAACTATGCGACTCTGGCCAGCCAAAACTCGATGGCGAATACACCGCCAACCTTTGCGATTTACATGGCTAATCTGGTGTTTGAGTGGTTGTTGGAAAACGGCGGCATACCGCAAATAGAAAAGCAGAACCAACGCAAGGCTGAGTTGCTTTACAATGCGATAGACTCCAGCAGTTTGTTTACCAATGCTGTCGAGCAAGGATCTCGTTCCGCTATGAATGTGCCGTTCTCCTGTGCCAGCGCGGAGCTGAATGAGCGGTTTGTAAGGCAGGCTGAACAGGCTGGATTAATGAATTTGAAAGGGCATCGCAGTCGGGGTGGTATGCGGGCCAGTATCTATAACGCCATGCCTTATTCAGGTGTCGAGGCATTGGTCAACTTTATGCAGAAATTTGAGAGCCAATATGTCTGATCAAAACCAGGAACAAAACTTCAAAGATGAAGAAGAGCTGAAAGGGCTTCGCAACGAGATTGATCGTCTGGATACTGAAATCCTGAATCTGATTTCTCAGCGTGCTCAATGCGCGATGCGCGTTGCCGAAGTGAAATTGGCTGCCGACCCGGAGAATGCTGTGTTTTATCGCCCGGAGCGTGAAGCACAGGTTCTCAACCGTATTATGGAACGTAACCCGGGGCCACTGGGTAACGAAGATATGGCGCGACTGTTCCGCGAGATTATGTCGGCCTGCCTGGCGCTGGAAAAGCCTCTGGAAGTCGCCTATTTGGGGCCGGAAGGCACCTTTACCCAGCAGGCTGCCAAGAAGCACTTCGGCCAGTGGGTGAAGAGCAAGCCGATGCCTGCTATTGATGAAGTTTTCCGCGAGGTTGAGGCCGGTGCGGTGCAATATGGTGTGGTGCCAATCGAAAACTCGACCGAAGGTGTTGTAAACCACACGCTGGATACCTTTATCAGTTCCAATATTCATATTTGTGGTGAGGTGGAGCTGCGCATTCATCAGCATCTGATGACCGGGCCAAATACCCGCCGAGATAAAATTACCCGTATATACAGCCATCAGCAGTCTTTGGCTCAATGTCGTAAATGGCTTGATGCGCATATGCCTCAGGCTGAGCGAATCGCGGTGAACAGCAATGCTGAGGCCGCCCGCCGTGTGCAGGGTGAATGGAACTCTGCCGCCATTGCCGGTGAGCTGGCCAGTGAGCTTTACGGGCTGGAAATCGTTGAAACCAAGATCGAAGACAACCCGGATAACTCCACTCGCTTCCTGATTATTGGTCGTGAAGAGGTGGGTGCTTCCGGTGGCGATAAAACCTCGCTGGTCGTTTCTATGCGCAACGAGCCGGGTGCATTGTATAACCTGCTGAAGCCGTTTAAGGATTTCGGTGTCGATATGACCCGTTTGGAATCCCGGCCTTCACCTTCCGGTAACTGGACGTACGTCTTCTTCATTGATTTTGTCGGCCACATCGATGAGAAAAATGTTCAGGATGCACTGGCCGCGATTAAAGAAACTGCGGTGGAAGTGAAGGTGCTGGGCTCCTATCCGAAGGGTGTACTTTAAGCTTTATGTGTTTGGAAACTTTGCTGGCAGTCATAAGTAACCGGTCTGTCTCAGTGTATAAATTTAGGTTGGAGCAACAGCAGTTATGAATGATCAGCCGAAGGTGCTTGTTATAGGCCTTGGTCTTATTGGGGCTTCTTTCGCCAAGGCGCTTAAAACCCGCGGCGAGGCCTATGTTTATGGTTACAACCGGCGCGAGGGTGTGGCTGCTCAGGCAAAAGAGCTGGGTGTTATTGATGAGGTTGTCGATAACCTGAGCGAGCTTCCCGACGTGGATTGCATCGTCATTGGTGTGCCGGTTCTGGCGATTGCCGCTGTGATCGAAGCCATTAAGCCTGCTCTGGATAAGGTAAAGGCAATCACCGATGTTGGCAGCGTTAAGGGCGAGGTTGTCAATATCGTGCGTCAGCAGCTGGGTTACGTGCCAGCGAGTTTTGTGCCCGGACACCCAATTGCCGGAGCTGAGAAGAGTGGCCTGATGGCGGCTAATGATCAGTTGTTTGAAAATCACATGCTCATTGTGACGCCGCTGGAAGAAACCTCTGCTGAGGCAACCACGCTTGTCAGCCGCCTTTGGAGTGCTTGTGGGGCAGAAGTGGTTTCCATGCCGGTTGCCCGCCACGATGAAGTATTGGCCGCAACAAGCCATTTACCGCATTTGCTGGCGTTTTCGCTGGTCGATACCCTGTCTCGCGAATCAGAAAACCGGGAAATTTTTAAGTATGCGGCCGGTGGCTTCAGGGATTTTTCCCGGATTGCCGCTTCAGACCCAACCATGTGGCACGATATTTTCCTGACTAATCAGGATGCCTTGCTGGCCGTATTACGGCGCTTTCAGGCTGATCTGTCGCAGCTGGAAGGGGCCATTGAGCGTGGTGATGGTGATTACCTGAAGGTGGTCTTCGAGCGTGCCAAGGCATCTAGGGATCATTTCTCAGACATTCTGGAAGCCAGAAAGAATAAGAAATGAGAATCATCTGAAAGGTGACATTTTGTATCTGCCTGGAATAACTGGCAATAAGCCGGCACGGGTCAGTTTTTTGTGCTTAGCTGGAATATTTTTACAAAGTTAGGTTGATATTCGCGCTGAAGTAGTGAAAATGCCCGCCGAAAAGCATAGCAGGAAGACAGGAATCTAAATGAACAAGCATGCACCCGTTATTACATTGGATGGCCCAGGCGGTGTTGGTAAAGGCACAATCAGCACTCTGTTGGCTGAGAAGCTGGGTTGGCACTTTCTTGATTCGGGTGCGTTGTATCGTTTAACGGCGCTTGCAGCAAGCAATCATGGCATATCCCTCAAAGATGAGCAGGCCGTTGCTCTGGTGGCGGAGCATCTGGATGTACAGTTTGCCAACGATGCCTCTGGCAGCCAGATAATCCTGGAAAATGAAAAGGTAACCGAGGCGATCCGTACCGAAGAGGTCGGTACCAATGCCTCAATCGTTGCAGCATACAGCCGTGTTCGCGATGCGCTGCTGAAGCGTCAGCGGGCTTTTGCCGTTGAACCGGGGCTTATAGCCGACGGCCGGGACATGGGTACGGTTGTTTTCACCGATGCGCCGTTAAAGATCTTTATGAATGCCTCTGCTGAAGAGCGTGCAACCCGGCGGGTTAGGCAGTTACAGGAAAAGGGCGCAACTGCGGATTACGACACCGTTCTGGCAGATATTGTCGCCCGCGATGAGCGCGATCAGAACCGCGCAACCGCGCCATTAAAGCCTGCAGATGATGCAGTTCTGCTGGATACGACCTGTCTTTCCATTGATGAAGTCATGAATGCCATCTTAGATGAGGCTGCCAGCCGACAGATTATTTGATTGCAGAATCGCTGGTGAGACCCCTGCTTAACCCCGGTACTTGGCAAGAGTGTTGGGGTTTTGTTCTTTTTGTATGCGAAAAACCGTTAAAACACTTGGGTTTTTGTCTGCCATCCGTATAATACGCCACCCTGATTTCAGACGAATTAACGTGTTAAACGCTATTCGAACTGGGCCTTGAATGATCACTTGACCAGCAGCGTCGATCATTTAGGGAATAATGACAGACCCGTAACAGCTGGATTACGGCCGTGTCGTGAATTGAATAATTTGCGACGTTTATCTCTTAGGAACTTAAATTAAATGACTGAATCTTTCGCTGATTTATTTGAAGAAAGCTTAAAAACAATTGAAATGGCGCCAGGCTCCATCGTAACTGGCCTTGTTGTTGACATCGATTCTGACTGGGTAACTGTGCACGCAGGCCTTAAGTCTGAAGGTGTTATTCCTCGCGTTCAATTCCTGAACGACGCAGGCGAAATTGAAGTTGCTGTTGGCGACGAAGTTAAAGTTGCTCTGGAAGCTGTTGAAGATGGCTTTGGTGAAACTCGTCTTTCTCGTGAAAAAGCTAAACGTGCTGAAGCATGGGCAGAACTTGAAAAAGCTTACGAAGCGAAAGAAGTTGTTATTGGTGTTATCAATGGCAAAGTTAAGGGTGGTTTCACCGTTGACGTTAGCTCCGTACGAGCGTTCTTGCCGGGTTCTTTGGTAGATATTCGTCCAGTACGTGACACTCTGCACCTTGAAGGCAAAGAGTTAGAGTTTAAAGTTATCAAGCTTGACCAAAAGCGTAACAACGTTGTTGTATCTCGCCGTGCGGTTCTAGAAGCTTCTAACAGCGCTGAGCGTGAAGAGTTGCTGGCTAACCTGCAAGAAGGTCAAGAAGTTAAGGGTATCGTTAAGAACCTGACAGACTACGGTGCGTTCGTAGATCTGGGCGGTGTTGACGGCCTGTTGCACATCACTGACATGGCTTGGAAGCGTATCAAGCACCCAAGCGAAATCGTACAGGTTGGTGATGAGATCGACGTTAAAGTATTGAAGTTTGATCGTGAGCGTAACCGTGTATCTCTTGGCCTGAAACAGCTGGGTGAAGATCCATGGGTAGATATCAAAGCGCGTTACCCAGAAGACGCTAAAGTGACTGCTAAAGTTACTAACCTGACTGACTACGGCTGTTTTGCTGAGCTGGAAGAAGGCGTTGAAGGTCTGGTACACGTTTCTGAAATGGACTGGACTAACAAGAACATCCACCCATCCAAGGTTGTTCAGGTTGGTGATGACATCGACGTAATGGTTCTGGACATCGACGAAGAGCGTCGTCGTATTTCTCTGGGTATCAAGCAAACTGTTGTTAACCCATGGGAAGACTTCGGTAACCGCTTCAACAAGGGCGACAAAGTATCTGGTAAGATCAAGTCTATCACTGACTTCGGTATCTTCATTGGTCTGGAAGGCGGCATTGACGGCCTGGTTCACCTGTCTGACATCAGCTGGAATGAGTCTGGTGAAGAAGCTGTACGTAAGTACAAGAAAGGTGAAGAGCTGGAAACCACTATTCTGTCTATCGATCCTGAGCGTGAGCGTATTTCTCTGGGTATCAAGCAACTGGATATGGATCCATTCGCTGCATACGCTGCTGAAAACGACAAAGGCACCATCGTTAAAGGTACTGTGAAAGAAGTTGACGCTAAAGCAGCGATCATCACTCTGGAAGACGACATCGAAGGTACTCTGAAGGCTTCTGAAATCTCACGTGACCGTGTTGAAGATGCTCGCAACGTACTGAACGAAGGCGATGAAGTTGAAGCTAAGATCGTTAGCATTGATCGTAAGAACCGCGTAATCAGCCTGTCTATCAAGGCGAAAGACGTAGACGACGAGAAAGCAGCGGTTAAAGAGCTGAAAGACAAAGCTGTTGAAGCTGCAGGCCCAACCACTATTGGTGACCTGATCAAAGCTAAACTGGAAGAAGGCAACAGCTAAGCGTTGTTTTCTGATGAAAAAGCCAGCTGAATGCTGGCTTTTTTTATGCCTGTTAATTATTGGTGGTTGGTCACAATCTTTTGATCAAACTGTATCTGTGTAAATCCCGGCTGGGCGAATGACTTCAAAATGTCAAAAAAGTCGTTTAAAAATAAATACTTGTGTTATTTCTGAAGCTGAATTAGTCTAATTATTAAGCACTTAGTTGAAACCGACCGGAGGATTTCACTGTGACTAAGTCCGAACTCATAGAACGAATAGTTGACCGGCAAGGACAGTTGTCAGTTCGCGACGTAGAGTTGGCAATTAAAACCATGTTAGACCATATGGCACAAGCGCTTGCTGAGGGTGAGCGTATTGAAATTCGTGGCTTTGGCAGCTTTTCACTGCACTATCGCTCGCCACGGGTGGGCCGTAACCCTAAAACCGGCGAATCAGTTGAGCTGGAGGGTAAATACGTTCCGCATTTCAAGCCGGGAAAAGAACTGCGTGAATCAGTGAACGACAGCATCGACGACTGATATAATCAGCTCCCCGCATTCTTTAGTGGAGATTTAACTTGCGCATACTGAAATGGATTTTTATTGTCGTTTTGCTCGTGGTCGGCTGGCTGGTTGGCTGGTCTAACAGCACGATTGTTAACTTTCAGTTCCTGTCCTGGACCTCTCCGGATATACCTGCTTACATTGTTTACCTCACCTTCCTTGCCCTTGGTCTGTTATTGGGCATCATTCTTGGGCGATTCGTACGATCATCCTGAATATTACGTATGAAAAATCTGCTTCTTTATTTTGAAAAGCTCCTTCCTGAGCGCTTTCGGTCGCGCCGCTTTCCTATGGGCGAATACCACTACGACCTGAAGATCATGGAAAGTGATGTAACCCGTTGGCTTAATCGTTACCCCATTAACCTTGAAAACGTCGAAATTTACTATGCGCTGGCCGAATTGTTCCGACGCAGGGGGGAGTTTGATAAGGCTATTTCCATTCATGAAGCAATTTCTTCCGCCAGCTTGCAAGGTCATGAGCCCTTCAAGCTGGAAATTGAGATTGCACGCGATTATTACTCCGCGGGTGTGTTGAGCCATGCTGAAAGCGTGTTGTTAAGGGCGCTGGAAGAGGCGGATGACGAAACTTCCAAGAATGCTTTTCGTCTGTGGCTTTCCATACTGGAAAAAGAAAAAGGCTGGAAGCAGGCTGTAGAGCTTATTGAAAAATATGGCATTCCTGGTTCCGGTGGTCTGCGGCTTGCCAATCTTTATTGCGAATACGCTGAAGACCTGCAAGAAAGTAATGATATCGCTGATGTTGCCAGGGTATTGAAGAAAGCCAGAAAGCTGAACGTCGGAACTCGCGCGGCCTATATGTCTGCTGTACTGGCGGTAGAAAAGCAAAGGGTAGGGGAGGCCACTTACTACTATCGCGATGTACTGGAAAAAGACCCGCTCAGAACAAACCTCGCCATCAAGCCGCTCAAATTGTTGGCGGTGGCTGGCAACAGTGCCGATGGGATGCTTGATTTTCTCAAGCAGCTTTATTTGCGCCATCCATCGGTGAGAATTCTGGAAGTCGTCATCGAACTGCACCAGCTTTCGGGCGAACCACTTGAAGCGCACTGGACATCTGCAATTGAAGAAAAGGTGCGCCTGGGTGAATCAGTCATAGTTGTTGACTATTGGCTGGAGCAGTTTCCAGAGTTGCCTGCTCAGGTGACTACGGTAATAAAGTCCGTGTTGAGCAATAACAATCTCGATGCTCACGATATTCAAATATGTACCCACTGCGGCTATGAGTCCGACAAAATGCTTTGGCACTGCCCGCAGTGTGAAGCGTGGGAAACGATATATTCCAGCTATGAGCTGGAATTATCTCGCAGTATAAAAAAAGACTCATAATTCATTGATTTATATAAGAAAAAAAGTTGCATCGCAGAAATATTTCGGTATTATAGCGCTCGTTCTTGAGGTACACAGTGTCCCGTTCGTCTAGTGGCCTAGGACACCGCCCTTTCACGGCGGTAACAGGGGTTCGAGTCCCCTACGGGATGCCACTTCAACCTTCGGGTTGAGTTTACTGAAAGAACAGAATCAATGAGTGAAAGCGTTGGTTCATATGCGGGAATAGCTCAGTGGTAGAGCACAACCTTGCCAAGGTTGGGGTCGGGAGTTCGAGCCTCCTTTCCCGCTCCAAATTCCAAAGAAGCCGAGTCTTAGTACTCGGATTTTTTATGCCTGCGACCCTAAGGGGTCCGAACTGGAGCGCCAGCCGCCGGATGCGGATCAGTTCATCCTTCTTTCCCGTTCCGAATTTTAAGAAGCAGCCTTATGGCTGCTTTTTTCGTTTATAAACGTGAAAAACCGCTGAGCTAGGTAACGCGAATCCTATAGGCGCCAACGGGTTCTATTGAGTGCTGCAGATGCTTGGGTTTGGTTTAATTTCCAAAGTCGCCCGGTTTCATTGCCTGCTATTTAAGTCAGAAGCTGTAACGCTTGAGTCAATGAACTGCAGCAACTCACGTAGCAAATAAATAGCACTTTTCATTTGGGCTGAATAATTTTCTTGCATCTGTTTGATTTTTACGCGATTAATGCTCCCGCCTAAAAAGGTGTTTTTAATGCACTTTTGGTCTGTTTAGACAAAACTGTCCGTGGTCTGCTCATAGGTTGCGGTGAAGCGGGCGGAGTCAGGTATTCGAGCAGGCTGAAGGTGTATCAGAACGATGAACGATGGATGCAGCTGCTTTATTAAGCAGCAGAAAACCTAATTTTGCGCAGAATAAAAACAAGGAGAACACATGCAAAACCAAACCTGGATGAAGGAATTTAAAGATCAAGCCACATTTCGTCTGGTAGTTTTAAACCTGATAACTCTAGGGGTTTATAACGCCTTTTACATAAAGCGCCAATCGAAGAGGCTTAACCTTTATCTTGATAAAAATCAGAAAATACCCGATCTGCTTATATCAATGATAATCCTGTTTTCTTACCTCTCTATTGCAATAATGATTGGTAGGCACTTTTTAGAAATCAGTTCACCGGTAGAGAATCTATTGAAGATCGCAGATCAACTGAGATGGGCTTTTTCTCTTTTGTGGGCATTTGAGGCTAAGAATCGGATTAACACCATTTTTCAAATAGACAGAGACGATGATGAGTGGTTTGAAGGCGCTTGGTCGTTCATCTTCGGCGCAGTTTATTTTAACTACAAGGTGAATCAGGTTTGCGAGATACATGATCCTCAAAGGGGTGAACCTTGCGTTGAGCCACAGAGTTCTGGCGTTTAGTGTTTTTTAGCGGGAGCCGACTTTGAAAAGTGGGCTCCAAACAATCAATAGGCTGCTTAAGATGGGGCTAGTTAATCACAAGGGGTTCTCGGCTGTACCGGCTAGCAGTAAGTCTTTGTCCTTTATTGATAATTTAGGTAACCCAGTATTTCATTGATGCAACCCAGGCAGGTAACGTAATGAATGAGAACAGGGTTTGAATTGAGCTGATGTTTGCATATAGAGGTGCATCGCCGCCCATTTCTTTGGCCACTACATAACCATTCATCGCCGTAGGTGCGGCAAGTGATAGGGCCATAACGCAAGCCAACTTGTGCTCAATGCCAATTAGTAGCGCTAAGATCATTACCAGAACTGGCATTACGACGAGCTTGAAGATGCAAGACGTCGTGATGGCCATTAACCCCGTTCTACTCATATTGAATGAAATTCCGGCACCTAAGCTTAGAAGTGCAGTGGCGACTGATGCTTGCCCAAGTCGATTGAGCCCTGTTAACAGAGCATTAGACAGTTGGATAGGACTGTAACTCAACGCTATTCCTACTAAACAAGATACTATGATCGGGTTTTTTAGGATTTTTGAAATATAGCTGACTAGTGAGTTTTGATCGTTGTTCAGTAAGTAGATGAGCATTGTTATATTCAGAACATTTGCCAGCGGCATAAACATAACCATGATGACGGCAATGATCGCCAAGTAGCTATCTCCAAACAATTGGCTGATCAATACGATGGCAATAGTGGTATTCCAGCGAGTTGATGTTTGGAAAACACTGGAGAACGACGCAGCGCTGAGATCTTTAATTAGATTTAATCGATAGAGCGCGAAAAGGCCAATCGCAATTAGGCCCAGTGTTAAAAGTATCACCGCAGCAATTTGGTCAACTTCGTATGAGTCTAAATTGCTCTTGGCTAAGATCGATACGATTAAGCAAGGAATGAGTAGTCTGAAATTTAATTGATCGATTGAGTTCCAGATCTTTGGGTCTCTTAACCAGCGTAGGCTAACGAGCTTTCCAATCAGTATGATGATAAGTGACGGCAGTAAAACATAAAGAAGGGGAGCTGAGGCCATAATGAGTCTTCGTTGAAAAAGGTACGCGAAGACTAACCGGTGCTCGGCCTATTTGAACCGACAGAAATGCAAAGGCCCTATTCGTTTATATTTTACTGGTTTCAAATTTTTGAAAATGTATCGACGAGCCAATCAATGACCGCACGAATGCGCTTGGCATCTTTTAAATCTGGGTGGAATAAAATCCAGACTTCTCTTTCAGGTAGGTTGGGATAAGGTACCTGAACTAAACCCGCTACTTTATTTCCAATGCAGGTGGGCAGTAGCGATTTTCCTAGCTTACTTTTGATGGCCTCTACAGCAGCTTCGTTATCATTAATTGATAGCTGAGTACGTGCCTCATGGAATTGCTCAACTCGATTAATAATCCACCTGGCCTGAACTCGTTTACTGCTGTTCCTTTCATAGCTAAGCCAAGGGACTTGCTTCTCATTAGGTAAGAGCAATTCATGGATATAAGCAGCGTATTTAATCTTTCCAATCTGCTTAGTCATCGCATCCAGCTCTTTGTTGGGGCGAGATATCCGAACAGCAATATCGCATTCACGATTCAGAACGCTAATGTCATCTTGTGTTGATATTAAATCCAGGCTGACATCAGGGAAAGCTGAAGTGAGTATGTTTAGGTTCGGAATAATGATGTGATTGGCTACTATCGGAACAGACGTTAAATGAACAACTCCACTAACGGATAGCGTTGATTCTCTGGCCGCATTAATGCTTCTCTCGATCTCGCTTTCAGCTAATGAAAGGTGCTTTAACATCGTGCTGCAGGCAGTTGTTGGATTCATGCCGGTTGGCATACGTTCAAACAGACGAAGCCCTAATTGGTTTTCGATGCTGGAGAGTCTTCTCGATACAGTGCTTTCAGTTGTGTCTAGATAGGCAGCAGCACCGGTTAGCGAGCCTTGCTCTGCAACTGATAGGACTATCTTAAGATCATCCCATTTAATGTTTGAGAATGTGCTCGCCACAATAGGATCTTTCACTGCTATTTTGTATGAAGATATAAATTTTATGTACCTGAATCAAGCTGGAAGTTTTAGAGCATGCCCGCCTTCGGTGAGGCAGGCATCATACGGCTAATGAGAGAGCAGACTTACTTTACAGCCGCCAGCGCCTGCTCAATATCCGCAATAATATCGTCAATGTGCTCAATGCCCACCGAGATACGCACCAGGTCTTCAGAGACCCCGGCTTTCGCCAGTTCTTCTTCCTTGAGCTGGCGGTGAGTTGTGGTAGCCGGGTGGCAAGCCAGTGATTTAGCATCACCAATGTTGACCAGGCGTAAGATCATTTGCAGTGCATCAATGAACTGCGCGCCAGCTTCTTTTCCACCTTTAATGCCAAAGCTCAAAATGCCGGATGCTTTGCCGCCACAAATTTTCTGGCAGGTTGTATTGTATGGGCTGTCGGGCAGGGCGGCGTAGTTCACCCAGTTCACTTTCTCATGATTCTGCAGGTAATTGGCCAGAGCCTCGGCGTTTTCGCAGTGGCGTTCCATGCGCAGGCCGAGTGTTTCCAGTCCCTGCATGATCATAAAGGCATTCATGGGTGAGATAGCAGCACCGGTGTTGCGCAGAGGAATAACGCGGCAGCGCCCAATGTAAGCGGCTGGGCCTAACGCTTCGGTGTAAACCACGCCGTGGTAGGCCGGGTCTGGTTCGTTCAGCATTGGGAAACGGTCTTTGTTCGCCGCCCAGTCAAATTTACCGGAATCAACAATCGCACCACCAATCGAGGTGCCGTGACCACCAATATATTTGGTCAGTGAGTGCACCACGATATCAGCACCGTGCTCAAACGGTTTGCACAGGTAAGGGGTTGCTACGGTGTTATCGACAATCAGTGGCACGCCGTATTTATGGGCGATATCCGCAAGCTTTTGCAGGTCAACCACGTTGCCGGCCGGGTTGCCGATAGATTCGCAGAACAGTGCTTTGGTTTTATCATCAATGTGGGATTCCAGCGTGGCGTAATCATCGTACGCCGCCATGCGTACCTCAATACCCTGCGTCGGAAAGCTGTGGGCAAACAGGTTGTAGGTGCCGCCATACAGTTGGCTGGTGCTAACGATGTTATCACCGGCTCGGCAGATGCACTGCAGCGCGTAGGTAATGGCGGTCATACCGGAAGCCACGGCCAGTGCGCCAATGCCACCTTCCATTGCGGCAACGCGCTGCTCCAGTACGGCGGTTGTCGGGTTCATAATGCGTGTGTAGATATTGCCTTCTACCTTCAGATCAAACAGGTCTGCACCGTGCTGGGTGTTGTCAAAGGTGTAAGACGTGGTCTGGTAAATAGGCACGGCAGCTGCCTTAGTGGTTTCTTCAGAGGTGTAACCGTGATGAAGTGCGATGGATTCCAGTTTCATAAGTTGTCTCTTAACGTTATTTATTTTGCAGGGCAGATTGCGGGTGGAATGTTGCTTATAAAGAGCTCAGTGCCGGCTGTATTTGCAGGCAGAAAATGCGCCCCGGTTGATGACCCTTCGGGATTGTACAGGCTGGCCTGACTTACAAAAAACAAAAATAGTAATTTGCATATGCCATAAATTAAGAGTATATATTTTATACCTGATTAAGGGGGCGATATGCCAAGACCAAAGATTCCAAGAAGGGTGTGCGGAAAGCCTTGTTCCTGCAGCTTTAAGCCAAGCGGCATTTCGCTGGCACAGCTGGAAAGGGTGAATCTGGCGGCCGATGAATTTGAAGCTGTGCGGCTGGTTGATTTTCACGGCATGCAGCAGCAGGTTGCAGCCAAGCATATGGTGGTTTCGCGACAGACTCTGGCCAATATTCTGAAGTCGGGCCGGTACAAGCTGGTGGAATGCCTTCTGGATGGCAAAGCGCTCTTTATAGATAACTGACGAGGCTTAAATCATGATTACTGCTATTCCAATGAAAAGCGACCGAATCTCCGGTCATTTTACCAAAGCTCCCGAAATGATCCTGCTGGATGGTAGCGGGCATATGCTGGAGCGATTTGCCAATCCGGCATTAGAGTCCGGCTGTTCCGGCAAAGAGAAACTGCTGGAAATACTTGCCGAAAAAAAAGTTGAACGGGTGGTGGTGCGCCATATCGGTGAACAGATGCTGGGTAAGCTGCTGCAAAGCAACATGCTGGTTTTCCAGACCAACGGCCCTCGCTTTGTGAACGAGGCACTTTCCCGGCCGGAAGCATTCGGTATGTTGCCGTTGACTAAAGCAGAGCAGGGCAGGGAATCGGTTAATCACACCAAGAAAATGGCTGAAGGCGGGTGTTGCGGGCACGAACACCATCACGATCATGAACATCAGAATGACGCCTCTGATGAGCCGCGTGGCCATTGTTGTCAGGGTAAGGGGGAAAGCCAGGCGCCTGCCCATGGCAAGCATCGTTGCTGTCAGCACTAAAAGCTAACATTGAGCCCCGTCGGATTTAACGGGGCTCGAAGTATTTCTCAAACTGCTGATTTATCTCTTCGTCGCTGAGTGTTTCCAGGTTTTTTTTCCATTCCTGATGCAGTGCCTGTAAGCGAGCATTGTGCTCCATGCGCAGTTCTCTGCGCAGCTTCGCTGAAATGAAACGCCCCTTCTGGATATTGTCGGTCAGTTTCAATAGTGGAACCTTGGTCGGCTTACCGCTTTTATCAACGGCGACCATGGTGAAGTAACAGCTGTTGGTGTGTCGCTTTTCGTGGGTTTGAATATCTTCTGCCACCACCTTTACGCCCACTTCCATCGAGGTGTTGCCAACGTAATTGACAGAAGCAAAAAAGGTGACCAGCTCACCGATCTTTATCGCTTCTTTGAAGTGCGCATGATCAACTGAAAGTGTCACCGCATACTGGCCGCAATAGCGGGCTGCACAGGTATAGGCCACCTGGTCTAATAGTTTTAACAGGTTGCCGCCGTGCATGTTGCCGGAAAAGTTAGCCATATCCGGGGTGATCAGCATGGTCATGATGACCGGTTCGTTATAGCCGTACTCCTGATTATTCATATCCTGGTCTCTAAAGGGTGAGCATGGTTTTCAGTGTAATGCAGAATTAAGCCAGAGCCGTTCCTATTTAAGTGCCATGTTCACCCGTTTTAATCTGTTCATTCAGCCTGTCCGTTTCGCCTTAGCTAAAAGTTATAAGGCGCTTTCAGGGTGAGCGGCTATCTTGAAAGAAAATAATAAAGGGCTGCAGCATGGATGAGAGTAATAGGGTACTGGTTTCGGTGGAAGGCGGTATAGCCAGGGTGAGTCTTAACCGGCCGGATAAACATAATGGCCTCGACCAGCAAATGATGACAGGGCTGATTCAGGCGGCGAAGTCTGTTGCCCGCAATCGCAGTGTTCGGGTCGTGGTTCTCACGGGTAATGGGCCTTCTTTCTGTTCCGGCCTGGATTTTTCTTACGTATCTAAAAACCCGGGTATGGTGCCCAGATTCTTTATTAAGTGGCCATGGGCGAAAGACAATGGCTTTCAGCGTGTTGCCAACATCTGGCGCAAGGTACCGGTTCCGGTAATTGCGGCACTGCATGGTAATTGTTTTGGGGGTGCCCTGCAGATCGCTCTGGCGTGTGATTACCGGATTGCACAGCCGGATGCGCGATTTTCCATTATGGAGATGAAGTGGGGCATCATTCCCGATATGAGCGCAACGGTCACGCTGCCACGGCTGACCAGCCTGGATATCGCTCAGGAACTCACCATGACCGGCAGGGTATTTAGCGCGCAGGAGGCCAAAGAGTATGGCCTGATCAGTCGGCTGGCCGCTAATGCGCTTGAAGAGGCCTGTGATATGGCCGGTCAGATTGCACAAAACAGCCCGGATGCGATCGCCGCCGCAAAGTACCTGTACCGGAAAACCTGGAACCGCAGCGAGCGTACTGCGCTGTTTTGGGAGCGCTGGGTACAACTTAAGCTGCTCGGCCGAAAAAACCAGAGAATAGCCATGCACAATGGCCTGAAGGGAAGTGCTGATCAGAGACCGTTTGTCGACCGGCGAAGCTTCTGAGTTGGCCGGCTACCCGACCAATTGTGCAGGCGACTCTGCCTGCGGCTTCTGCTAACATGCGCGGCCAAATTCAGATACTCCTTGATTATGCATAAAACTGCTCCCGACCTGTTCAAATACCCCAAATACTGGGCTTCCTGCTTTGATCCGGCGCCCTTTTTACCGATGACCCGGGCCGAGATGGATAAGCTGGGCTGGGACAGTTGCGACATCATTCTGGTCACTGGCGATGCCTATGTGGATCATCCCAGCTTCGGCATGGCGGTGATTGGCCGTTTGCTGGAAGCTCAGGGCTATCGCGTGGGTATTATTGCCCAGCCAGACTGGAAATCCGCCGATCCATTCAAAGCACTGGGCAAGCCAAACCTCTATTTTGGGGTAACGGCCGGCAATATGGACTCACTGATTAACCGCTACACGGCCGATCTGAAAGTCCGTAATGATGATGCCTATACACCGAATAACGAAGGCGGAAAACGTCCGGACAGAGCGGTTCTGGTATACAGCCAGCGCTGTAAGGAAGCCTACGCCGATGTGCCGGTGATTATCGGCGGTATAGAGGCCAGTTTGCGGCGCATTGCCCAGTACGATTACTGGAGCAACAAGGTGCGTCACTCGGTGTTGTTCGATGCGAACGCCGATTTGTTGCTGTACGGCAATGCAGAACGAGCGCTGGTCGAGGTGACCCATAGGCTGGCCAATGATGTGCCGATTGAGCAGATCACCGATGTGCGTGGTACCGTTGTGATGCTCAAGGATATCCCCGAACGATGGACGGTGATCGATTCCACCCGTATTGACTGGCCGGCAAATATCGGTGAAATCGCCGAGTTTGAGCGTGAGAACCCCTACGCTGAAATGAAACCGGAATGTGATTCTGAACCGGAATCCGAGAAGGATGATGTTCAGGCGGTGCGTATCATTCCTATGCCTTTGCAGCGCAAGGCAGAGCTCGATGGCGAGCACACCTGTATTCGTCTGCCATCCTTTGAAAAGGTCAGCTCAGACCCGGCTCTGTACGCCCATGCCAGCCGGATTCTGCACATGGAGGCCAACCCGCATAACGCTCATGTACTGGTGCAGAAGCACGGTAATCAGGAAGTGTGGGTGAACCCACCGCCAATTCCGTTGCTGACACACGAGATGGATGGTGTATTCGATTTGCCCTACGCGCGCGTACCGCACCCCAGCTATGGCAAAGCGAAGATCCCGGCTTACGACATGATTAAGACCTCGATCAACATCATGCGTGGCTGTTTTGGTGGCTGTACCTTCTGTTCCATTACCGAGCATGAGGGGCGGGTGATTCAGTCGCGCTCGCACGAATCGGTTTTGCATGAAGTGGAAGAGATGAAGACCAAGGTGCCGGGGTTCAGTGGCAGCATTTCAGACTTAGGTGGCCCTACGGCCAACATGTATCACCTGAACTGCAAAGATAAAGAAATTCAGGCCAGCTGCCGCCGGTTAAGCTGTGTTTACCCAACCATCTGTGTGAATCTCAAAACAGACCACTCTGAAACGACCGAGTTGTACCGTAAGGTTCGCAAGGTTAAGGGTATTCATACCGTCGCCATTGCCTCGGGTCTGCGTTACGACCTGGCCGTGGAAGACCCGGAATATGTGAAAGAGCTGGTGACTCACCATGTTGGCGGTTACCTGAAGATTGCACCGGAACATACCGAAGACCGCCCGCTGAAAATGATGATGAAGCCGGGTATGGGTACGTACGATCGCTTCAAAGATATGTTTGAAAAGTTCTCTAAGCAGGCGGGTAAAAAGCAGTACTTAATTCCTTATTTCATTGCCGCACACCCCGGTTGTGAAGACGAAGATATGGTGAACCTGGCACTGTGGCTGAAGAGCCAGCGCATGAAGGTGGATCAGGTACAAACCTTTTACCCCTCACCCATGAGCTTGGCAACGGCGATGTATTATTCGGGTCGTAATCCGCTGAAGAAGGTGAATTATAAGACCGGCCGCGTCAGTATTGTTAAGCAGATTGAACAGCGCCAACTGCACAAGGCGCTGTTGCGTTATCACGATAAAAACAACTGGAAGGATATTCGTGCTGCGCTGCTAAAAATGGGCTTGCAGAATCTGATTGGTGATCGTGACAATCAGCTTGTACCGGCCGAACAAAAAGGACAGGGGCGAAGCACTGGCGGGCAAAAACACAGAGCCAAAGGCTTTAACCGGGCGGCGCCTGTGAAGAAAAAATTCCACGCCAAGCCAAAACCAAAACCGAGCAGTAAGAAGAAAAAGTAACTGCAGTTTGGTCGTTTGCTGATTAAAACTCTAAAGCCTCACGGTATGTTGCTATGAGGCTTTGTTCATAATAGCCGGTTAAATCCGGTGCATCTGGCAGGCCATGCTTCAGCCAGTGACTCAGCTTTTTAACCGCCGCTAGCGCCTGCTTTTCATTGGAGCCAGTGCCAGCATAAAGGTAGTCCGCGGTGAAAATATTCGGGTAACTTAGCCGGTTGGGCAGCAGTGGAATGCAGCCTTCACTGACCGCCTCCATGACCGCGATACCCTGAAACTCATGATCAGCCGTAGACAGCACGATATCGGCCTGCGCCAGTGCTTGCCGGTATTCTTCAACGCTTTCGATGAAGTCCGCCTGTTCAATTCGGCTTTCATAGCTATTGCATATTTCGAGCAGTGCATCAGGGATGGTTCTGAATTTTTGACCGGTTAAAATAAACGTTACCGGCAGCTTTAGTGCCTCAATCTGCTTGAAGATGCATAGCAGCAGCTCAGGGTTTTTATCCCATTCCCAGCGGTGATTCCAAATTATTTTCAGCGCTTTGGTCTGTTCTGCCCGTCGCGTTCTGGTGCTTGCCGGCGCGGGGATCGGAACGGGCAGAAGGGCTGATTTGTTGCTCAGGCTTTCAACAAGATGTTTTGGTACCAGATCCGGCATTTTCTTTAACAGCGCTTCAACACCGCCCAGAAAAGAGCTGCGATTAAATTCAGTATTGAACAATAATTTATCTGCGCGCAACGCGGAATAAAGATTCACCATTTGCCAGTCGACAACAGAGCCCGGCGTGTTTTGCTTCGGGTAAGCGAACTGATTCTCGTGGAAATAAAGAATGCTGGGCGTGTTACGAAGGTTGGGGTAAAGGCTTTGGACCACTGATAAATCGATGCTGGAGGTCGCCAGTAATAACTCATAGTTTGCTGACATTTTCTCGTTGCTCAGTGCGGCCACAGAAAGTGGTGCGCCGCGCATACGCCAGGAAAAATACCGCGGTGGCAGTGCAATTTGCTGCCAGTGATAGGGCGTGTTCTGTGTTACAAAATCTGCCCAGTGTTTTTGACTGAGTGCGTGATAGCCGGAGAGCAGCAGAGCCTGTGGTTGAGTCATTGTTAGCACCTTGAATGATCGCACAAGTGTAACTGAAGGCTTTGCGTTTTTTGAAGGTAAAAAAAGACCAGCCGTTGGCTGGTCTTAGTACATGATTATTTGTACTTACACTTAGCGGAATACGCGTTGGCGAACACGTTCCAGGTTCTCAAGGATTTTATCCAGACGATCGGGGTTCACCATGAACTCCTGGAAGCCCTTCATGCCTTCAGAGGCCATTGCAGGGTCGGTATCACGGTCGTAGAACTGTGCAGTACCGTCTGCAGCGCTCAGCATTGCGCCACCTTCAACCAGGAAGGCGTTATCAGCTGTTTCCGCATACTTGTTCGGTGGCAGCTGATTGATCACGGTGTTGATCTTGGCAATGTTCTCAGGCTTGGCTATAAAGGCCATAAACTTGCGAGCATCTTCTTTGTTCTTCGCACGAGCCGGAATATGAATGGTATCGGTTGGTGCATCTTCATAGATGCCAACGCTTGGGTCGATTACCGGGAACTGGAAGAAGCCGAAGTTAGAGCCTTCCGGGAAGAATGGCGTAATGAAGTTGCCGATCAGGTACATGGCTGCATCACCATTAATCAGTGGTGCCTGAGCTTCCTGCCAGCTGTAAGAAGCGTGGTTTTTCAGGAAGTAGTCGTTATCGACCAGAGTACGCCAGTTTGCGAAGGTTTTGCGAACGCCGTCGTCGGTGTAAGGAATTTTACCGTCCATCAGGTCGATGTGGTAATCCAGACCGTTGGTACGCAGGTTCATGTAGTCAAACCAACCGCCTGCAGTCCACAGAAACTTAGTGCCGATGGCGATAGGAGCCTTGCCATTCGCCTTCAGGGTTTCACAAACCTTGAGGAATTCTTCCCAGGTTGTTGGTTCTTCAAGGCCGTACATATCGAACAGATCTTTGTTGTAGTACATGCCCCACTGGTAATAAGTAAATGGCAGACCATACTGTTTGCCGTCAACGGTTAAGGACGCTTTGGTTGAAGACATGCTGTCTGAAAGGCCTTCGCTTTCCCAAACATCGGAAACATCTTCAAACAGACCGCGGTCTACGAAGTACTTCATGCGGTTGCCGGCAAACCAGAAAACGACATCCGGTGGTGATGTGACCAGCCAGTTACGGATCGCGCTCTTGTAACCTTCATGGTCATACTCGTTGAACTTAACGGTGATATCCGGGTTTTCTGCCTGGAAAGCGTCTACGATGTCTGTCCACGCCTGCTTCGGTGCCGGGTCTGATTGGTTGGAGTTAATTACCAGAGTGCCCGCGATTGCTTGAGTAACCATAGCGGCACTAACAATACCGGTGGTTAACAGTTTTTTAAGGGTCATTTTATCGTCCTTCTTCTTGTTGGGTGACGAACAAGCCACTATTTAACCGGTGCGCTGGCGTTATTATTCTTATCCAGTGCCCGGCTTTTTTAAGTTCAGAAAATTAATTTAATTTTCTGAAGCCAAACCGATCGATCAAAACTGAAAGATCAACCATACAGTCAAAAGAGTAGTGCTACTCCTCTGAACATTCTTTCATTTACAGTCTATTGAACTGCAAAATTAACACAGTTTCAGGGTCCATTACCGGTAACGGTATTCCCACTTTTGCAAGCACCTCACCGGAAACTACCGTATCTTCCAGCTGCTGCCATGCTGTTTTAACTTTCATCAGATGGTGGGTGGCTGCCGGTTGCGACAGAACCTTTATCCGATACTTTTTCTCAGCTTCAAGCATAGGCAATAAAAGGTTACCCGGTACACCGCTATTTGGCATATTTCGTTGGTACAGGCTGACCAGGTGTACATCTGCATCGGACACCATGAACGCCAGCTGGTTTTTATCCGGCGCTGCGAGTGGAATGCGAATGCCACTGTGAATGTGTGTGCGAAGGTCTTTATAGAGTTGAATGTAACTGCTCAGTTCATTCAATTCATCTTCGTTCAGCTTGCGAACATCCCATTCAATGCCCATATGGCCAAAGAGCGCGGTACCGGCTCTGACCGCCGTACTGTGTGCCCGCGATGTGGTATGGCTGATAACAGGTCCAACATGGCTGCCTAATACCTCTGCAGGGAAGAACAGGCTTGCCCATTGCTGCATCGTCTGACGTTCGTTGGCATCGTTGCAGTCACTCAGCCAGAACCGGTGGGTGCGCTTCAGAATTCCGTAGTCTATTCGACCGCCACCGGAGGCACAGCTCTCAATTTCCACCGCCGGGTGGCTGCTGCGAATTCTGTCGATCAACTCGTACAGGCTGCGAACGTAGCGGTAATAGGCGGGTTTGCCATCCGGATTGCCGGATTGAGATAAATCGCGGTTCATATCCCATTTAATGTATTCAATGGGGTACTCGTTCAGAATGTTGGTAATGGCCTTGTACAGATAATCGCGTACCTCGGGGCGGGTAATATCCAGAACCCATTGGTTGCGCCCGGCTGTTTGTTTAAGGCCGTTTACCTGCAAGAGCCACTCAGGGTGGTTGCGGTAAAGCTCCGAATCTTTGTTGACCATTTCCGGCTCAAACCAGATGCCGAAGCCAAGGTTATGCTTTTGCAGTGTCGCTTTAAGTGGGTGCAGGCCTTTCGGGTAAACGGTTTTATCTACGGTCCAGTCACCCAGGCCGGCGCTGTCATCACGCCGCGCAGGGAACCAGCCGTCATCCAGTACAAAGCGCTCAGCACCACACAGCTCTCCGGCTGCTGCCAGGGAATCGAGCTCTTGCTGGCGGTGATCAAAGTAGATGGCCTCCCAGGTGTTGATGTGAACAGGGCGCGGCTTGTTACCCGGAATATCAAGAATATTCTGGCGCACAAATGGCTGTAAGCTTTCGGCAACGCCCGCCAGGCCTTTCCTGGAATAGGTAAAGTAGAGCGGCGCTGCTTCGAACTTATCGCCCGGGTGCAGGGTGACTTCACCGGGCACCAGTTCAATGCCGGCCTGGTACTGAGTCAGTCCGTTCTGGCTGCGCTCAACGCGCTGGCAGTGATTACCGCTCCAACCCAAATGAAAGGCAAAGCATTCGCCGCTGGCTTCGGTAACTCGATCATCGGTTACCAACAGGCCGGGGAAGTGATCGTGTGAGGTTCTGCCTTTGCGGTTGGTAAATTCCAGACAGCCGAACGGGATTTTAGTGTCCACCGGTTGGAACTCATGCACCCAGCGGCCGGTAAAGGAGGTCACTTCGTTCATGCGCGCAGGCAGCGGTACCGTTGCCAGGCATTGGCTGAGCTCCAGTGTAGAGTCACCTTTGTTGATCAGCTCGCTGCGGATGGTGAATACGTTGGTTTGTTCGCACACATCCAGCGACCAGGATAAAACCACACCGGTTTTTTCATCCAGCAGCTTATAGATTACCGATGAATCCGTTGATTCAGATTCCTGAATCTTCCACTGCGTTGCCCAGTGTTTGCCGTTGCTGTGAAAGGCAACGGCGGGGGTCATAAAGCTGTGGTCGGCATAGGTCGGTGCAATGGTTAGTATCGGGCTGGTATCCAGGCCGCCTTGTGGTACCGGCGGCGTGGTCATGAGTTCCAGCGCGTCTATCGTTGTTGCATCACTCAGGCGCTCTCCTATATAGCAAATAGAAGGTGTGCCTGAGCGATCTATGATGGCGATAGAGCAGTTTTTGCTGTGCAGTATCGGCATAAGCGGTTACCCCTTGGTCGCGCCGAGCGTCAGGCCGGCAATGAAGTGCTTCTGCATCACAAAGAACATGATCACCGGAGGCAGTGCCGCCACAATTGAACCGGCAGACAGCAGGTTCCATGAAGCCAGCCACTGGCCGCGCAATGCGCTGATACCGGCGGTAATCGGGCGAACCTCATCGGATTGCACCAACACCAGTGCCCAGAAGTAGTCGTTCCAGACGAAGGTGAAGATCAGTACCGCAAGTGCGGCAAGCGCAGGGCGTACCAGAGGAATGATAATGGAGCGGAAAATCTTCCATTCACTGGCACCATCGAGGCGACAGCTTTCCAGCAGTTCATCCGGAATGCCGACAATAAAGTTACGCATGAACAGGGTGCAGAAGCCGGTCTGGAAGGCGACATGGAAAATGATCAGCGCCCAGATGGTATCGTACATGCCCAGTTGAATGGTTAGATCGCGAACCGGGATCATCAGAATCTGGAAGGGTACAAAGTTACCGCCGATGAACATCGCCAGAACAGCCAGATTGCCTTTGAACTTGAATTTCGCCAGAGCAAAACCAGCCAGTGTCGCCAGCAAAACAGAGAAGAACGCCACCGGTACGGTGATGATAATGCTGTTAAACAGATACTGGCCCATAGCCGTGTTCTGGAACACAGCGGTGTAGTTTTCAACGATGTTCCACTCTGTAGGCAAGCCCCAGTAGTTACCGGCGTTGATATCGCCCATAGAGCGAACAGAAGTCAGCATGATGGCCGCTAATGGCAGCAACCAAAGGATTACCGAAATAGGCAAGGCAATCTTGTAGCTTATTTGAGTAAATGGACGTGTTTTTTCAATAGGTACTGGAAACATAACGGCTTACCCTCTTTCGTCTTTCAGCATTCGCCACAGGAAGAAGGCGATGTAAATCAACATGATCAGGAACAATACGGTGGCAATAGCAGCGCCATAGCCCATTCGATAGTTGAATATCGATTGCTCATACATAAAGAAGGCTAATACAGAGGAGGAGCCGTAAGGGCCGCCCGCCGTCATGGATGCTACCAGGTCGAATGAGCGCAGTGCGCCAATGACCGTGACCACGACCGCAATGAAGGTGGCAGGCCGCAGCTGTGGAATGATGATGTGTATCAGCATTGACCAGCCTTTGGCTCCGTCCATGCGGGCCGCTTCGATCTGATCAGGGCTGATGTTGTTCAGGCCTGTCAGGTACAGAATCATGGTGTATGCAATTTGTGGCCATAAACCGGCTGCAATGATGCCGTAGGTAACCAGATGTTCATTGGCCAGAATCGGAATCGGGTCAATGCCGAATATCCCCAATATGTCCTGCAACAGGCCGTAAGACGGATCGTAAAACCAGGCGAAGACGATACCGATAATCACCTGAGAAATAACGAACGGGAAGAAGAACAGCGATTTTACTGCGCGAATGCCCAGTACCTGCTGATTCAGAAACAGTGCAATACCGAGCCCGAATGGCACAGCCAGCATAAAGAAGACCAGCCAGAGCACGTTGTTCCACAGGCTTGTCCAGAATTGCGGGTCGTAACCGAGATCGATATAGTTTTGAAAACCTATGAAAACCTTATCACCAATGCCGTCCCACTGATAAAAACTCATCGAGATAGACTGGAATATCGGATAGATCACATAGACCAGAAAGAAAAATATTGCCGGAGCCATGAAGAGCCATGGCGTAAGCCTTTCAGACCAGGATTTGGAGTATTTTGCGTCCACTTTTCCGCCCTTTTTTGTTTGATTTGTGTTTAGGCTGTAAGCATTATGGAACTGCTTGGTAACGTTTTCAAGAATAAATTAAATTTCTTTATCCAATCAATCATCCTTAAGTATTCTCGCAGAACAAACCTGGTCTGATAGAGTAAAAAGTCTAAAATGAACGGCAAATGTTATCGCTGGCATTGCCGGCAGCTGACAAGAATAAAAAATAACAGGAGACACTCATGTCTAAGTATTTACTGGCCATTGACCAGGGTACGACCAGCTCGCGCGCCATACTTTTTGATACGAAAGGCAATATCGTACAAAGCGCACAGCAGGAATTCCCCCAGATCTATCCGCAGAACGGCTGGGTAGAGCATGACCCCGAAGATCTCTGGTCTTCAACGTTAGAAGTCTGTCAGCAGGCGCTGAAAGACATCGATGTGAACGAGGTTATTGGCCTGGGTGTTACCAACCAGCGTGAAACCACACTGGTATGGGATGCCCGCACCGGTAAGACGGTCTACAACGCCATTGTCTGGCAGGACCGGCGCACAGCCGATTATTGCCGGGGGCTGCAGCACGATGGCCTGGAAGCTATGGTTTCTTACAAAACCGGCTTGCTGCTCGACCCGTACTTTTCCGGTACTAAGGTGCGCTGGATTCTCAACAACGTCGACGGCGCGCGCGAAGCGGCAGAGCAGGGCCATTTGCGCTTTGGTACTGTTGATTCTTATCTGCTGTGGCGGCTCACCGATGGTAAGCGTCATGCGACCGATGCGACCAATGCCTCCCGCACCCTGTTGTTCAACATTCAGGAACAGTGCTGGGATAACCAGCTGCTGAATTTGTTCGGTATCCCCGAATCTATGTTGCCCGAGGTTTTGAACAGCGCAGATGATTTTGGTGAAACAGCCGAGCACTGGTTTGGCAAAAGTTTGCCTATCGGTGGTATGGCGGGCGATCAGCATGCCGCCATGTTTGGTCAGGCCTGCTTCGAGCCGGGCATGATCAAAAGTACCTACGGCACCGGCTGTTTTATGATGGTAAATACCGGTGATGAGCAACTGAAGTCGCGTAACAAGCTGCTTTCAACCGTTGCCTACCGCCTGGATGGCAAACCGGTTTTCGCACTGGAGGGCAGTATCTTCATGGCTGGAGCGACCATTCAGTGGTTGCGGGATGGCGCGGGCTTTATTGAAAAAGCGTCCGATTCTGTCGCGTTGGCAGAGAAAACCGGCAAAGATCAAAGCGTTTATATGGTGCCGGCCTTTACTGGCCTGGGTGCGCCCTATTGGAACGCAGATGCCCGCGGCGCTATTGTGGGCATGACGCGTGATACTGGCCCGGCTGAGATTGTTACCGCCGGCTTGCAGGCGATTGGCTATCAAACCCGTGACCTTGTCGAGGCGATGAAGCGAGATGGCGTAACCAACCTGAAAGGGCTGCGGGTTGATGGTGGCATGGTTGTGAATGAGTGGGCCGTTCAGTTCCTTGCGGATATTCTGCAGGTTCCGGTTGACCGGCCGATGATCACTGAAACAACGGCTTTGGGCGTCGCCTTCTTTGCCGGGTTGCAGCTGGGTGTCTATAAGGATATCGATGAAATCCGTGGTATCTGGACGCAGGAAAAGGAGTTTGCGCCGTCGCTCAGTGATGAAACCGTGGAGCGCCTTTACAGCGGCTGGCTTAAGGCTGTAAAGGGTGTTCGCACCATTACCGAGTAGTATCAAAGGCTGTGTTTGCGCACAGCTTTACTCTTCAAGCTCCGCCAGCGGTAGCCAGTGAACGGTCACGTTAGCCTGGCGGAACATTTCTTCGCTCACCTTAATTTTGTCACCCCAGCGTGACAGAAAGTCTTCTGTTTGCTCCGGGCAGTGAACGATATTGATTCCGGTTTGAATAATCTTGGCTGCACAGTTCGGGCACGGGAAGTGGGTAACCCAAATTTCACATTCTGTCAGATCACGCTTCGCAAACAGGATGGCATTCTCTTCTGCATGCAGCGTTTTTAGTAGTTTCATTTCCCGGTCATCGGTTTCTGCACTGTCGGATATGCCATGCGGATAACCATTAAAGCCTAGCGAGACAATCCGGTTGCTCTTGGTAATGACTGCGCCCACCTGTGTGGAAGGGTCTTTACTCCAGGAGCCCACCAGCTGTGCCATTTGATAAAAGCGCTTTGCCCATTTGGAAATCATGCGACAACTCCGAAGATTGAATTGAGATGCATTGTCAGTAATTCCTATCGCCAGCGCAACTTTAACGGAGTAGGCCCTGCCTTTTGGCCGGATGTTGCCGGGGAATTTCATGAATACAATCGGTGAGATTTCAACTGTAAAAATAAGAACCAGTAGGAAAAATTAGAAAAAGATCGTGTCTAAAACGTGAACTTATTCTGTATATTTTAAAGAGGAGCTTTTGTCTTTTTGTATTACAAATTAACCTCGCAGCCATCTATAAGTAGCGTCGGCTGTTTGTTGTAAGCCGGCATTCTAAAGCTTCTTTTAATTATCGTGTTGCCTTATCTGGCAACTGGATTTTGGGGAATTACATGAATAAGTTTACCGCTTTTATGGTATCTGCCTGCTTACTAACCGGTATAACAGGCTGTTCTATTGAAGAAGACATTGAGGAAATAATAAATTCAGTGGAAAGTGCAGTAGAAGCAGACACTGACACTGCAGAGGACGTTGATGAAGGCACCACGGAATCATTAACCTGCTCTTCATCGCTGCCATTAACTATAGAAAGCGCAACTGATGAGGGCAATTATCAGGATTCTTATAAACCGGAATTGACCATAGATGATGATTTTTCGAACGATTCCCGTTGGTCTTCAGAAGGCACCTATAACTGGATTCAGTTTGATCTGGGTGCAGCAGCAACGGTAACCGATATTGCGATCGCCTTCCTGAAGGCCGATGAGCGTTCATCTTATTTCAGCGTGCAAACCTCAGAAGATGGTGAGACTTGGGCTTATGCATCCAGTACGCTGACCAGTGATGGTGAAAGCGGTGGACTGGAGGCATTTGAGTTGACCAATACCTATGCGCGATATGTGCGGGTTTATGGCGAAGGTAACAGCGAGGAAGATAACGACTGGAACAGCTATATCGAAGTGCAGATCTTTGGTTGTTCGGATTCGGATTCAACCGACGACAGTGAAGACAACTCTGAAGACGGGAGCGTCGATGAAAATACTGACGATGAAGAAACCGTTGAAGAAGACAGTAGTTCTGGCGTTGACTATGGCTTAGATGCCAGCTTAGCCCCGGCGCAAAACTTTGACCTGTGGGATTGGTACTTAAGTGTTCCGACGGATACCAATGATGATGGTAAGGCAGATTCTATTAAAGAAGATCAGCTAAACGAGCAATGGCATGAGGACAATTCAGAATTAACCTTCGATGGCGAGACTGGCCTTGAGTATTACGAAAGTGAATACTTTTATACCGATGACGATACCGGTGCCATGGTTTTTGTTTGCACCGTTGGCGGTTACAAAACTTCTTCCGGTACAACCTACACTCGTACTGAACTGCGGGAAATGTTGCGCCGTGGCGATACCAGTATTGGTACTTCCGATGGTGGCAATAACTGGGCGTTTTCCACAATTGATAACGATGCCTACGATGACTTTGGTGGCATTGATGGCACCATGACGGCAACACTGGCAGTCAACCGGGTGACCACCACCTCTACAAATGAAGAGCAGGTGGGCCGTATTATTGTGGGCCAGATCCACGCAGAAGATAATGAGCCGGTTCGCTTGTATTACCATAAGCAGCCTAATTCGACGAACGGCGCATTATACTTCGCACATGAGCCTTCTGTTGCAGGCAAAGCGGACGGTGAAGTTGAAATGTGGTACAACCTGCTGGGTGAATTCATAGATGAAGAAGACGACCAGGGCGGTACCGGCTATAGCGATGATCTTTCCGAAATGGACCCATCAGACGGTATACCACTGGATGAAATCTTCTCATACAAAATTGATGTGGATGGCGACTTGCTTTCAGTATTTATCTACGATGAAGCAGGCAGCGAACTGGCCTACCGTCAGGTGAATATGGCATCCAGCCTGTATGACGATGAAGAAAACTACATGTACTTCAAAGCAGGTATTTATCTAAACGATAAGACCAGTGATGAAGATGACACCGCAATGGTGAGCTTCTATGCATTAAGTAACGCCCACGACGGTTACAGTTACTAATCGTTTTGTTTTCAAGAAAAACCGGCTTGCCAGCCGGTTTTTTTATTCATGGTAATTATTTATTCACAGGTTACGCTCACTGCAGGCAATTCATAACTGTCATTGATGCTCGCTTCAAACCCCCAGGAAACACTATCTCCTGCGTCAATTGAACCGTTCCAGGATTGACTGCTGGCAGAATAAGTGGGTGATTCACCGGAGACATCGGCCTGCCAGCTGTTCACAATTTCTGTGTTGTCGCTGTAGGTGATTGTCGTTTGCCAGCTGATGGCTTCTCCTTCGCCATTATTGCTGATGGTTACAGAGCCGATGTAACCCGTACTCCATTCATTCACGACACTGTAGTCAACATTGCATTCAGGGACGCCGCTGCTATCGACTGTATCATCGGTGTCACCCGAGCCATCAGTTGTGCCACTATCGTCAATCGTTTCAGAGTCATCATTGTTTTCAGTGCTATCTGTCTCCCCGCTGCTTTCTGAGATTACAGGCTCAGAGCCATAGATCAATTCTCCATCGATGTAGAGTGGAACATAAGGGGAGTAATCCAGGCTGGCAGCTGTAACATCGGTCATGCTCCAGTCATTACTGGAATCCCAATAGGCTGTCCAAGTGCTGTCCTGATCGGCCAGTAATGCAAATTGAATTTGCATATCGCCCCAAATATTAATGCCGTCCCAAGCGATATTCATGTAGTAAATACCGTTAGTGGCATCCCATGCTATCGGGCCGGTTACTGTTGCTGCACCATCGAAGTAGGAGGACTCATCGTAGTAAATTTCATAACTGACGTCGTCGATGCTCTGGCCGTTTTCGATGAGCTCTGAAATATTGAAGAAGTATTTCAACGAGAAGGCATCATAAAGCGTGGGTGGCTGGCTGGTCTTATTGTTCAGTTGCAGCGTGATTTGCGTGCGCTCATCGTTATCCTGCTCGAGTTTTGCCATGCTGTATAACCCAAGCACTTCTTCTTCGGCTTCCGGTTCCCAGCTGTCATAAACTTGATCTTCACCGTAGTACTCAATAAAGCCGGCCAGCGCTCCGACAAAGCCTGCGTTGTAATCAATGGCAACTTCGTTATACACGTAATCGGTAATATCGTCGTTATGATAGTCATCAATATCTGGTCCTGCTGCCAGTGCACCCCAAAGCGTGTGTTTGTGTTCTGCAGGAATCAACATGCTGTTGTCTTCACCTCCGTGTGCGGCCCGGTGGTGGGGGTGCTGCACGTAGCTATCGCCGTACCCGACTATATAAGATTTTTCCAGCGGGTTATCGCCCATAATATAATTCATTTGTGACAACGCCCAGTCGGTTAAGGCGATGGCTTTTTCGGTTTCTCCTGCGTATTTTCTGTATACCAATGCGCATAACTGAGCAGCGGTATTATAGCGGGCAGACCCCCAGGTATTGATTACTGAAAATCCAGCAGGGCTTGCTGTCAGGTAGTTTGTGTCGCTGGTATCTGAGTGTTCAACTTCGCCGGCTGTCCAGTATTCCAAATTCCACTGGAAGTAATACCAGAAATTATCATTCAAATCGTCAGAAACATAGCCTTCGCTCACCGGTGCGAGCTTAGCGAATACTCCTCCCCAAACGGTATCCCACGAATGCACCCAAATGTTCTGCCAGCTATCGGCTGTCGTACTGATGATTTTGCTTAAGTAGCCGGTGTAGTTGCCGTTGGCGTCGATCGCGACGATATCATCCAAATAATCGGTATTGTCCGTTGCTATATACAGCCAAACTGCAGCCCACGACATTTCATCTTCATCATAGCTGGATGTATAAAAACCATCGTCAGTGCCTAAGCCTCGGTTATTAACAGCAAATTCATACAGAGCCTTAGCATATTCCAGACATTCGTCAGCATAGTCACTGTCTATTTCTGAATAGTTCAGATACATCAAGGTTAATGCTGCAGCTGCGCCTGCGGCTTGGTCGGAGGCTGGGTCGCCCTCGTAAGCAAATGAGGCCGGGCGGGGAAATTCGTCGCTTAACTGTAATTCCGGAGGGCCCCAATAGTTGTGGTCCGTTGAACCATCACCCACCATATAGTTAAATGCAATGACATCACCATTGTCATCACGAAAGGTAGATCGTAAAAAATAGTCAGTAAACCACTTCAATTCTTCCAATGCATGATCGAGTGATCCGGTGGCTTCAAAGGAATCCCTGAACTCATATAGGCCCCAACCTAAAGTAGAGGCTGCATATGATTGTGGCAAACCAAACTTTACGTGGTCGCCGGCATCATGAAAGCCACCGGAAAGGTCGACAGTGCCATTGCCATCTGGGTCTAAATTATCCCGATACTGCTCAATGAAATCTTCGTCTAAATTTACGCCTGAAACCAAGTTATATTCCAATGGAATTTCGGAGTCGCTGGGTTCAGAATCGCCACGCCATTCCAGGCGTTGATTTCCCGAACTGACGCTGGGACCTGACTCTTCAGCATCATAAAAGTACAGTGACATCTGGAGTGCCTGAACTAAGTCTCCAGTTGGTTCATTTGCTGTTAGCGCTAAGGCAGTGATTGGAACACTAAGCGCCAAAGCGCTTGCTGTAATGCAGCGATGCAATTTGTTTTTTGGAAAATTCATGGAAAGATCCTCATTGCAAGAATTGGTACCTTTAAGCCGTACAAGGTCGCTTACATGGTACTGCTCGTGTCTAAATTACATAAAACTCAAAAAATCGTGTATTTAGAGTGATTATATTAGGCTGGGTGGCAGTGCAAATTCTTTGCGCATTTTCTCAAACTTTGGTTATTCCATCATGGAATTCAAAAGGGATTAAATTATATAGACTCAGTTTGCAATTTTTTGTTTTTCTATATTGTATTTTTTGTGTGTTTCTATGTTGGATGTTGTGAGTGGTACTCTCATTTATGGCATAGAACTGGACGAAATATTCTCTTACAGCATTGAAGTTGATGGTGATATGCTGATGGTTACCATCAGTCAGGATGGAGAGCAACTGGCGTACCGCGAAGTCGATATGGCAGACAGCGGATACGATAACTCTTCAGACTTCATGTACTTTAAAGCTGGAATATATCTGAACGATAAAACCAGTGATGACGATGACACGGCTAAAGTCAGCTTCTACGTACTGGAAAACGACCACGAAAATTACGACGATGAATCAAATCTGATGTAAAAAGTGGCTGATTGCAGCGGATGTTAAGCCAGCGTTTGCTGGCTTTTTTGTTGCGCTGAATATATTGGTAGCCTGTAAACAGTTTATTAATCGATTAACTTTGAACCGTTATTCTCTCCGCCATAGATATCATCCGGATTGTGTAACTTGCAGGCGGTCAGCGACATGCAGCCGCAACCGATACAACTACCCAGGTCTTGCTGCAGCCTCTGCAGTTTGTTGATGCGCGCCTGTAGCGTTTGATGCCAGCCTTTGGCCATGGCCTCCCACTGTTTTTTGGTCGGTGCCTTATTCAGCGGCAGAACGGAGAGTGATTCAGAAATTTCCTCCAGGGTTAGGCCTACCTGCTGAGCCGCCTTTATCACGGCAATTCTTCTTAGAATATATTTCGAATAGCGACGCTGATTGCCGTTGTTGCGGGTGCTGGTAATTAAGTTCTTCTGCTCGTAAAAGTGCAGGGTGGATACCTTTATGCCGGCTCTCTTTGCGACTTCACCTACGGATAGCTCCATGCCTAAGCTCCTGAAAAACTGATGCCTGAAAATAGTACTTTACCTCAACTTAACTTGAGGTAATAGGATTCTCGCCACTTTCAGGAAATAAGGAAACATCCGGTGAAATTCAGAACAACTTTCTTTTTGGCAGGGCACTTTTTTGATGGGATCTCCACAGGACTTTTTCTAATGGCGTTACCGTGGGTGATGCTGTCGTCGCCTAATATGGGGGCCTTTGTGGCACTGGTTACACTGGTCTGTACTGCCGTGAGTTTTGTGCTTACGCCGTTTTTCTCGACGCTGGTCGACCGGCATTCGCGAAAGAAGATTTTGGTCTGGGTACTGGCAATACAGGCTATAACAGCTTTTGGGATTATGCTCTCTTATGCGTTAGGTTTTGCTTCTAACTGGGTGTTGGCCTCAGCCCAGCTCATTTTCTGGGTGGTCAGCAACCTGGGCTGGAGTGCAAACAATGCCTTTACTCAGGAGAACTATGACCGGCATGAATACGCGGCTCTGTCGGGTAAGCAGGAGGTGGTTGTACAGGGGACAACACTGTTGGCCGGTGCTGTTGGGGTTGTTCTGCTGGAGAGCTGGGCAATGCAAAGCTTTGCAATGTTTGCAGCGGTTACATCGCTGCTGGGTATGGCTTGCTATCTGCTCACACCCTACCGGCAAAAGCTCAGAAGGCCGGATGCACTCAGCTTCCGTAGGCAGCTTTTTGAGAGCAAAACGATTTACCGTAATGACCCGGTTTTCTATTCAATACTTTTGCTATCCAGCCTTTCCTATCCGGTACTGACCTATTTAAGCAAGTTGGTACCTATTTGGTTTGCAGAGCAAGGGGTATCGGGCCGCTGGTTTGCGAGCTATTACCTTTTCTTTGGTGTTGGGTCACTGGTGACAGGGATTTTTATAACCCGGCTTCTGGCGCTTTCCAGCCTTAAAAATATCATGTTAGCTGCTCTGGCACTGTCGGCGCTGATGTTGGTTGGCATGAGTGTGTTTATATCGCCACTGTTTCTTTTAATTTTTGTAGCCGGGTTCGGTTTTTCGAATGCGTTGAACCGTATCGCTCGGATTAACTGGATGCATATTCGGATCGACGTGAATCAGCGAGGACGGGCGGATGGGTTGGTCGCCCTATTTTCAACACTGGTTCAGAATTTAAGCTACCTGCTGATCGCCTTTTTAGCTTCCAGGCATATTGTTCAGTTTGGTTTTGTAATAGCGGCGTTAGTAATAGTGCTGGCTACAGTGACAATGTATTTACTGATAGGCGTGAATCGTCGTACAGAGGAAACATCAATTAACAAGAAAGTTCAGATGTACTGATTCGTTAAAAAACAGATCTAAAAAGGAAGGTGGCATCCCGTAGGGGACTCGAACCGCTGTTAGCGTCGTGCCAGAACAGGAAAGAGTGCGGTGCAGACACCGGCCTGTCACGGCGAGTACAACGATTAAAATGAGGGATATCTAAAAAGGAAGGTGGCATCCCGTAGGGGACTCGAACCCCTGTTACCGCCGTGAAAGGGCGGTGTCCTAGGCCACTAGACGAACGGGACACACATCGCTTTGCTGCAAGCGGGGCGCATAATACCAGTCGAATTCGGTTATGCAACCGCTTTTTTGTTCTGCAGCGAAAATGACTGATTATTGAGGCTGTAAATTGTCATATTTGTAATGCATTTTTATATGACAACGGGCGGCTGCTATTATCTTCATTCATCAAGTGTTGTTAAAAAGAACGATCATTACTAACCACTAAGGGTGTGTTATGGACAGACGTAAGTTTTTACATTGGGCCGGCCTTGCAACGACCAGTGTTGCCATTCCTACTGTTTTTACCGGTTGTGCCTACGATCCGGTCACCGGCAGCCCAACGTTTTCATTACTTTCTGAAGAAGATGAAAAGCAGATTGATGCCGCGCAAAGCCCGATGCAGTTTTCTGTCGACTATGGGCCGACGGCCAACAATGAATTACAGAACTATGTAACCAGCCTGGGTAGTCAGATTGCTGCGGTCAGCCATCGTCCGGGCATGCCCTACAGCTTCAGGGTGCTGGATGCCAACCATATTAATGCCTACACCTTTCCGGCCGGCGCTACCGGTATCACCCGTGGCATCATGGTAGAGATGGAGTCGGAAGCAGAGCTGGTGGCGCTGATTGGCCACGAGGTCGGTCATGTGAACGCCCGCCATGCTGCCGAGCGCACAACCAAAGGCATTCTGGCTCAGGCGGCTGTGGGTGCTGCCTCTGCAGCGCTGGGTGACAGCGGTTATGGCGATATCGTAGCCGGTGTCGGGTCATTAAGCGCAACAGCATTGCTGGCCAAGTACAGTCGCAATGACGAGCGTGAGGCTGATGCACTGGGGATGGAATACGGTGTGAAAATGGGTGCTAACCCCAAGGGGATGGTGGGCTTAATGGAGATGCTTGACGGCTTGAGCAGTGCTGAACCCAGCACTATGGAGATTATGTTTTCCAGCCACCCGATGAGCTCTGAACGTCTGGCCAACGCCAACAGTCAGTTATCCGGTTACAACCAATACGCCAGCCGCAACCTGGGTAAAGAACGCTACATGGATTACACCATCGGCCTGCGCGAGCAGCGTGCCATGATTAAGGCGCTGTCCAATGCGGACCTGGCGCTTTCCGGTGGTGAAAACGAAACCGCGCTTGAACAACTGAATATCGCTTCCAGGCAAGGGCTGGATGACTATGGCTACTGGGTAATTCATGCCAAGTATCAGATGGCAACCGGCCGTTATAAAAATGCAACCGGTTCACTGAAAGAGGCTCAATTCCTGAAGCCGAATGAAGTTCTGCCGGCCTATATGCTGGGCATCAGCTACCTGGAAACCTCCGAGCCGGACGCTGCCATCAGTCAGTTCAATGCCTATAAAGAGGTGATTACCAATAATTCACTGGTCGAATTCTTTATTGGCTATGGCTATGAAATGAAGGGTGATAGAAACTCCGCGGCGGCCGCTTATAAAACGTATCTGTCGCAGGTTCAGCAGGGTGATCAGGCTGAGTATGCCTATCGTCGTTTGTTGGAGTGGGGTTATATCAGTTGAACCCGGTTAAGCGGCACGCCATCTTTGCAGCAGGGTGGCTCAGCCTTGTGCTGGGCGCTATTGGCGTGTTGCTGCCGCTGGTCCCAACCACGCCCTTTTTGTTAATTTCAGCAGCCTGCTTTGCAGAGACTTCACCACGGTTTCATCGCTGGCTGCTGAACAGCCCGATGTTCGGGCCGATCATTGCCAACTGGCAGAACGAAAACTTTATAGAAAAGCGTACCAAGAAGCGGGTTCTGATCATTATTTGCCTGACCTTTGGTATGTCGATATTCATTGTCGGCATTCCACCGCTGCAATGGATGCTGGTGGGCATAATGATTGTTTGCCTGCTGGTGGTCAGCCGCTTACCAACCGTGCCGCGCTCTTTGCGGAATAAAGATAACGGAGCTAGTTGAAGCGTATTTCTATGCGGCGGTTGATCTGCCAGGCCAGCTCATTTTGTTCGTCGCGCACCGGCACGTTTGCCGCCTTACCCATCACGGTCAGGCGTTGCTCGGCAATGCCGGTTTCTTTCAGTTGCTGTGCTACCTTGCTGGCTCGGGCAGAACTGAGCTCCCAGTTAGTCGGGTAAATTAACCCCATGTCAGAAACAATCGGTCTGGAATCTGAATGGCCAATGACCTCTATGCTGGTGTCGGGCAGCTCTAACAGGGTTGCTGTGATTGGCTTTAACAACTCGGGTGAACTGGCATTCAACTTGGTGGTGCCCTGTTCAAACAGATAGGTCAGTGGTATCTCTATCACACCCGCTCCGGACTGGCTTTGACGGAGCAGCACATTTGGGTAATCGGCTTTTAGCTTGCCGGAAAGGGAAGAAAGCGCCTGCTGGTTCTTCAATTGCTTTTCGCTGTCGCCGGGCAGTGTATTAGCGCGCAGCAGGCGCTGTTGATTGCTGATGGTTTTTTGCGCTTCCTGCAGGCTAGCTTGTTGATCTCTCAGCCGGGCTTCCAGCTCTTTCCGTTGCGCTTCTGCAGCACTCAACTGTTGTTTGGTCTGTTCGGCGGTAACCAGGTTTTTCTGATAGGCCTCGGTCAGTTCCAGTAGCTGCACCTGCATTTCCTTCGCAATCGCTTGCAACTCGCGCTGTTGTCCTCCTACCGAGCTGAGGGTGCTTTCACTCTGTCTGGTTTTCCGCTGGTTTTCAGCCAGCTGATTGGTTAGCTGTTCAATTTCAGAGGAACGTTTATTCAGTTCGGCGGATTGCTGTTCAAGTTGAGAGGCTTTGCCGCTATTGCCGCTGAACAGAAAGATATTCCCGATCAGTGATGCTGCTAAGAATATAGCCAGAAAAATGGTTTGTTGTGACGAATTTAATCTGTTCAAGCGTTAGGGCCTTAGTGACAAAGCACAAAATTTAACAGGGTGCCATTTTAGTTATTTTTTGTACGGTGGCTTGTGCATTTTCAAAAATTTGCTGGAGTTAAAGTCAAAATGACAATAAAAAGGTCTGAATCATGGAGTATCGAACGCCCATTCAGGTGTTGTTGCAGCATAGCAAAAATCATCCGGAAAAAATCATCTTCAATCAGCCTGTAGAGCGTCGCTGGCTCACCACAAGCTGGCAACAGGCTGAAGAGCAGGCGCGCAGAATTGCTACGGGTCTGATAGAAAACGGCCTGGTAAAGGGAGATAGGGTGGCCATTCTGGCGAAGAATTCTGCTGAGTGGTTTATTGCCGATTGGGCCATCATGATGGCCGGTATGGTCAGTGTGCCGGTTTATGCAACGGCCGGTGCTGAAACCATCCGTTATATATTGCAGCACAGTGAATCCAAAGCGGTATTTCTGGGTAAGCTCGATAGCACAAAGGCCGCGGATGCTGCGCTGGATGATCAAATCATTAAGGTTGCTTTCCCGTACCCGACAGCGCGCAGTGATCAGCAATGGAGTGATTGGCTGAAACAGTACGAGCCTATGGCAGAAGTGCATCTGGCCGCACTCGATGAAGTGATGAGCATTGTTTATACCTCAGGCAGTACTGGCAACCCAAAGGGTGTCGTTATCAGCTACCTAAATTACGCCTCCGTGAATGAAACCCACTGCAAATGGTTTAACGTGACCGGCGATGACCGGCTGATTTCCTACCTGCCGCTGGCCCACATTACCGAGCGTGGCGTTATTCAGGGGCCGGGCTTGTATGGCGGGGCAACCTTCTATTTTGTCGAATCGCTGGATACCTTTCTGGACGATATAAAGCACGCACAACCAACGCTGTTTCTTTCGGTGCCGCGGTTGTGGACGCGCTTCCAACTCGGCGTTTTTGAAAAGCTTCCGGCAGAAAAACTGAAGCGCCTGCTGCGCATTCCTCTGGTTGGTGGTTTGATTGCCCGTAAGATCCGCAAGGGCTTGGGGCTGGATCAGGTGCGTATTTTCGGCTCTGGCTCTGCGCCCATATCCGAATCTATTCTGCACTGGTACCGGTCGATCGGAATCCGAATCTCTGAAGGTTGGGGCATGACCGAAACCACCGGGCTTTCCTGCTGTAACCTGCCGTTTAAAGACACTCTGATTGGCACCATTGGTGTGCCGGCTGATTGCGTGGAAATGTCACTTTCCGAAGAAGGTGAAATTCTGATTCGTGGCGAAGCGGTTTTTGAGCAGTATTACAAAAATAAGGAGGCAACGGAGCAGAGCTTTGTTGATGGCTGGTTTAGAACGGGTGATAAAGCCACGCTGACCAACAGTGGCGCTTTTAAAATCATCGGCCGGGTGAAGGAAGCTTTCAAAACTGGCAAGGGTAAGTATGTTGCACCGGTGCCGATTGAGTCGATGCTTGCTGAAAACTCCGATATAGAACAGATATGCGTCATGGGAAGCGGCCGCAAGCAGCCGGTTGCGGTGGTGGTTCTGGCAGAGCATGTTGATCGTTCAGAAAAGTCCAGAATTCAGCAATCTCTGGAGGCAACGCTCAATAAGGTGAATGGCAAACTGGAAGGTCATCAGAAGTTGGATTGCCTGATTATTGCGGAAGATTCCTGGACGATTGAAAACCACTTTTTGACGCCAACGCTAAAAATCCGTCGCCTCGAACTGGAGGTTCGCTACGGCGAAATGGTGCAGCAAGCACAAACCGGTTCCGTCATCTGGGAGGCGGATATTCAGTAGTTTAACCAAAGAAACTGCACACAGGTGCCTGCTGGCCGGCCCTCCGTTTGGAGCGCCGGTTTTTTTTGGCCTGATCTTTGCGATGCACCCTTTAGTGATAATTATTTGACAGAAAATTGACGAATGGCGCTATTAGATAACTTTCGCACCGCAGGATCTCAACTGCGCAATGTAGATGGTCAGGCAGTATTAAAAGGCACCGGGCACAGCGCTAAGGCGGCTGGGCAGCGGCTAATGGGTGTGCCAATTATGTTGCTGCTGCTGTTGGGTTTAATGACCCTGCCAGTACCAACGCTGCTGCTGGACACCTTCTTTACCTTCAATATCGCGCTATCTATCGTGGTGCTGCTGGTGGCCATTTATGTGTTGCGGCCGCTCGACTTTGCCGTATTCCCCAGCATTCTTCTGGTGGCAACGCTGATGCGTCTGTCGCTCAACGTTGCCTCCACGCGTGTTGTCTTAATGTATGGCCATGAAGGTGGTGATGCCGCCGGTAAGGTGATTCAGTCGTTTGGTGAAGTGCTGATTGGCGGTAACTACGCTGTGGGGCTGGTGGTGTTCGCGATTCTGATGATCATCAACTTCGTGGTGGTCACCAAGGGTGCCGGTCGTGTCTCTGAAGTGAGTGCCCGCTTTACCCTGGATGCCATGCCCGGTAAGCAGATGGCGATCGATGCCGACCTCAATGCAGGCCTGATTGATGCCGATACGGCAAAAACCCGTCGTGCTGAAATCGCGCAGGAAGCCGATTTCTACGGTTCAATGGACGGTGCCTCGAAGTTTGTGCGCGGTGACGCTGTGGCCGGCATTCTGATTCTGGTGATCAACATCATTGGTGGATTGATTATCGGAATGATGCAGCACAACCTAGAGTTTGCCGATGCTGTTCAGAAATATGCCTTGCTGACCATCGGTGACGGTCTGGTTGCACAGATTCCTTCGCTGCTGCTCTCGGTGGCGGCCGCCATTATGGTGACCCGCAACTCATCCAGCGGTGAAATGGGCGATCAAATTGTCAGCCAGATGTTTGCAACGCCCCGTGCCCTGGCGATTACCAGCTTTGTGCTGTTCGTTATGGGGGTGTTGCCGGGCATGCCGCACTTTGTGTTTTTGAGTCTGTCTGCCGCTGCCGGTATTGGGGCGCTGCTGATTATTCTCAAAGAGCGTACAGACGCGGGGGAAACCATTTTGCCGATGAAGGCATTGCCGGCCGAAGCTCCATCGCTGAAGCGCGGCGAGCGGGGTAAAAAGCCTGGCGAAGGCGCTCCGCCTAAGGCTCCACCGCCGATGGAAACCAAAGAGCTCAGCTGGGATGACGTTCAGCCAGTCGATATTATTGGCCTTGAAGTGGGCTACCGGCTGATTCCGCTGGTGGATCGCTCTCAGGGTGGCGCGCTGCTTGGGCGCATAAAAGGCATTCGTAAAAAACTTTCTCAGGAGCAGGGCTTCCTGATCCCGTCCATTCATATCCGCGACAACCTCGATCTTATGCCCAATGCCTATCAATTGACGTTGATGGGGGTCGGCGTGGCAGAGGGCGAGGTTTATACCGACAGAGAACTGGCGATCAACCCCGGCCAGGTGTTCGGTCCGCTCGACGGTATTAAAACCAAAGACCCGGCCTTCGGCCTGGAGGCTATTTGGATCAGCCCGACAGAAAAAGATAAAGCTCAAACCCTGGGCTATACCGTGGTCGATACCAGTACCGTGGTCGCAACCCACGTCAACCATGTGCTCTCACAGCATGCCTATGAATTACTCGGTCACGAAGAAGTTCAGAAAATGCTGGATCTGCTGTCCAATCACTCCCCCAAACTGGCCGAAGAGCTGGTGCCCAATACTTTGACGCTGAGCCTGTTGCTGAAGGTGCTGCAGAACCTGTTGATTGAAGAGGTACCAATCAAAGACATGCGCACCATTGCCGAGGCGATCACCAATATACAGCCGAAGACCCAGGATATTGGCGTGTTGACGAACGCCGCACGTATGGGTCTTTCAAGAATGATTGTTCAGCGAATCGTCGGCAATGAAAAAGAAATTCCGGTGGTGACATTGGATCGCGGTTTGGAACAGTTGTTGCACAAAACAGTTCAGCAGGCCGGATCTGATGGAAATCTTGACAGTGTGGCGCTGGAGCCAGGAATGGCAGAGCGCCTGCAGCAGTCACTCGGAGAAATGGTTCAAAAGCTGGATGCCGAGGGGAAACCCGCCATTCTGCTTGTGCCGGCGGCACTACGCATGCTGCTGGCCCGGTTCGTCAGACACGGTGTGAAGAATTTAAAAGTGCTGAGTTTTCAGGAAATACCCGATAACAAGCATATAACCATTGTTGCCAGCGTTGGTGGCCAATAAAGCAAACCATTAAGGCAATGAGGAGCGATCCATGAAGATAAAACGATTCACAGCCGGAAACATGCAGGCCGGGTTAAAAACCATCAGCGAAACCCTGGGCCCGGAGGCGGTTATTCTTTCTAACCGGCGGCTGGCCAATGGACTGGAAATCGTTGCCGGTGTTGACGAAGCGGAATACGAACTCTTTCTGGAAAGCCAGCCTGTGGATCAGCAGGAATCAGACATTATTAAGGCTGAGCCCGATCAGCCTGCACCGCAGCTCGACAGCGAAACCATGAAGCAGCTGTTTGCCGCCATGTCAGATAAAAACACTCAGGCCTTTGAGCCTCATGCCACCGTAAAGCAGCCATACCTAAATACCCGTATTACCGCCGATGTGCGCTCTATGACTAAGGCCGCCGTGCAGGCGCCTAAACAGCCTGCAAAAAAACCAGCGCCGGCTGCAGCAACCCCGCCAGTGGAGCAAGCCGCAGTGCAATCTGATATTTCCATGCTGCGTCGGGAAATTGACGGGCTCAAGGATATGCTCAAAGCCCAGGCTGAACAGTTGCGCGAGCCGGCGGTGGTCACGGATATCTCCCCGCAGTACGAGCGACTGGAAGCCAGGTTGCACACGTTGGGTTTCAGCGGTCGGTTGACCCGTAAGCTGCTGGCTCAATTTGATAAAGAGGAAGCCATCGAAACCAACTGGCGCAAAACCATGTCCCGGCTTGCGTCGGCTATTCCAACGCCAATTTATGAACCGTTCGACAACGGAGGCGTCTTTGCGTTAACCGGGCCAACCGGTGCCGGCAAATCGACGACGATTGCTAAGCTGGCTGCCCATGCCGTTCGTGATCATGGTGCGGAATCGGTCGCCCTGGTCTCCCTGGATTGGTTTCAGGTTGGCGGTCAGGAAATTCTTAATTCTGTTGCCGATATACTGGGGATTGAATTCCATGCCTTAACCGAGCACGATTCGCTGCAGGAAACGTTGGCGCAACTGAGCGAAAAGCGCCTGGTGCTAATCGATACCAGCGGCAGTCGCCCGGCGATCGCACACTGGAATAATCTGATGGAAGATACTGCCTTGCGCAATCAGCTGCGGACTCTGCTGGTATTGCCGTCAAATATGCACAGCGCTTCGGTGAATCAGTTTATTGGTCTGCATGCCCGCAAGGCGTTTGCTGCGGTTGTGCTTTCTAAGTTGGATGAATCAGCCAGTTTCGGCAGTGTTATTGAGCCGGTTCTGCGAAACAGCTGGCCGGTCTGGTTCTGTACCACCGGGCAGAATATTCCGCAGGATATCGAAAAAGCGGACGCCCGCGCTTTGATCAGCCGGCTGTTGGATGCGCTGAAAAAAGAACCGGCGCAACTGGCAACGGCAGGGTAAACTGCCGGGCAGATTCGAACATAATTAAAAGTAATAGAAATCGTATTCAGATCAGTAGCTTATTTAGTCTTGTGTGACTGCAAATTTTCAAGGCTGATCTATACTGGGGTGAATCGAGGAAATAGGTAATGAATAATTTGAACCCTGTACAGGTAGTTGCCGTCACCGGTGGTAAAGGTGGCGTGGGAAAAAGCAATGTATCCGTGAACCTGGCGATTGGTCTCGCTGAGTTGGGCAAGCGGGTTGTTATTCTCGACGCAGACTTAGGGCTTGCAAATCTTGATATTCTGCTCGGACTTTCAGTAAACAAAAACATCAGTGATGTGCTGAGAGGCGAAGCGCAGCTGGCCGATATTATGGTTGAAGGCCCGGCCGGCATTAAGATTATTCCGGCGGCATCCGGCACTCAGCAGATGGCCAACCTGGGTGAAATAGAGCACGCCGGTATTATTACCGCATTCAGCGAGTTAGCTGATTTTATTGATGTGCTTATTGTCGATACCGCTGCCGGCATTTCCAAAACCGTAACCAGCTTTGTGCGTGCGGCTCAAGAGGCCATTGTTGTGGTCACCGACGAGCCGACGTCTATTACCGATGCCTATGCTTTGATAAAAGTATTGAACCGCGACTGCCGTATGAACCGTTTCCGTATGGTTTCCAATATGGTGAGGTCTGCCAAAGACGGTCAGCAACTGTTTAATAAGTTGGTGAAAGTGACCGATCGCTTTCTGGATGTTTCGCTGCAGTATGGTGGTTCCATTCCAATGGACGACTGCGTGCGTAAATCTGTACAGCGACAGAAAGCCGTACTGGAGGCCTACCCGCGTTCTGCGGCCGCTTCTGCCTACCGCGCTCTGGCACAAAAAGTAGTGACATGGCCGTTACCGAGTACACCCAAAGGTAACCTGGAATTTTTTGTTGAAAGGCTCATTCAGGGCGCGGGAGCTGCCTGAAATGTCTGCGCAGAGTTACAGCATGTATGACACGCAACCAAAAGTAGATTATCAACAGCTGGTCGAACAGTACGGTGTGCTTGTTAAGCGCATTGCTCATCACCTGCTGGCCCGCTTGCCGGAAAGTGTCCAGTTGGACGATCTGGTGCAGTCCGGCATGATTGGCTTATTTGAAGCGGCAAGCAATTACGATTACTCAAAGGGTGCCAGTTTTGAAACCTATGCTGGCATCCGTATTCGTGGTTCCATGCTCGATGAAATCCGCAAGGGCGATTGGGTACCCCGCAGTGTTCACCGTAATTCCCGGCGGATATCCGAAGCAATACACACCATTGAAATGCGTGAAGGCCGCGATGCCAGCGATCAGGAAGTGGCAGAAGAGCTGGGCATTCCATTGCAGGAATATTATTCGCTGCTGAAAGATACCCAAGGCTCCAGATTGTTCAGCTTTGAAGAGCTGATTGAAAACAACAATGCTGATGTTCACGATCCCCAGCCTGCTGTCACCGAAGAAGCCGCACCGCATTCAGGTCATCAAAACGATCAGATGAACACTCAGCTTGCCGATGCTATCCGCGCATTGCCTGAGCGCGAGCAGTTGGTACTTTCCTTGTACTACGATGAAGAGCTGAACCTGAAAGAAATTGGAGCGGTGTTGGATGTCAGTGAATCACGGGTGAGTCAAATTCATTCCCAGGCGACAATGAGGTTACGCGCCAAAATGCGTGACTGGACATAAATTGATCGTTTATTTATTTTTTCTGTTTATTCATAAATATTCCTAAAAAATGGCCGATAAAGGCAGAAGCTGAGACGGTCAATTAATGTTACCCTGCGCGCAAATTTTTCTTTCGCTGATTGAACGATGTTCATCAGCTTGCGCTTCGCCTTAATGGCAGGCAGGGGAAACATCTAAAATAGTGGATAGCACCGTAGCACGGTCTATTATGAATAAAGCAGTTATTGTCCGGATAAGGCTATAGGAGGTCATCTTGGATAAAAATATGAAAATTCTGGTCGTCGACGATTTTTCAACAATGCGTCGCATTGTTAAGAATCTTCTGCGGGATCTGGGATTTACCAATACTCACGAAGCGGACGATGGCACAACGGCATGGCCGATGTTGCAAAGTGGCGATTTCGATTTTGTTGTCACTGACTGGAATATGCCCGGCATGACCGGTATTGAGCTCTTGCAGAAAATTCGGGCCGATGAGCGCCTGAAGGGTATTCCTGTACTGATGGTTACTGCGGAAGCAAAGCGCGATCAAATCGTCGCAGCAGCTCAGGCCGGTGTGAATGGTTATGTCGTAAAACCTTTTACTGCAGCGGCACTTAAAGAAAAAATAGAAAAAATATTTGAGCGCGTGGAAGGCTAGTTAGACTGAACGCGAGGGGGCAATATGAGTGATATCACTCACGTCTCGGATGAGTTCGTCGGTCTTCTGAAAGAGCAGGCCTCGATCTTATTAGAGCACGTCGATACCGGGAACATAGAAGCAGCTGTTGGTGTACTGGCTCAATTGCAACAGGCGCGTACTCCGGATTTACCGGATGAAGCAGACGTCATGGAAGCGCTTCGCATTAAGGCGTTTGACTTATATAACAACATTGCAGACGGTGATCATCAGTCTGCTCTGAAAGATCTGCAGGAAATGCAGAATGTGCGTGATAAAGGTCTGTATCAGGAAGTTGGCCGGCTGACTCGTGCGCTGCACAGTGCCATAACCAATTTTCAGATCGATACCAAAACTGAAACATCGTCTGAGATAACCGATGCCACAGACCGGTTGGATTATGTCGTGCAACTGACAGAGAACGCTGCCAATAAAACACTCGATCTGGTTGAAGAAAGTCTGCCCATTGCAGATAACCTGAAACAGGAAGCCGCCGAGCTGAAAAAAGAGTGGGAGCGTCTGGTGCAGCGCGATATGACGCCGGATGAGTTCCGGGCGTTGTACTGGCGGTTAGATGACTATTTCAAATCTCTGGATACTGACAGCAATAAACTGTCGGCCAACATGACCGATATTCTGCTGGCTCAGGATTTTCAGGATTTAACCGGGCAGGTTATCAATAAGGTGACCTCACTGGTTAAAGAGGTTGAAGCCAGCCTGGTAGATCTGGTTTATATGGCCAGTCAGGTTGAGGCTATTACTGGAATTGCCACCAGTGGTGAAGATCCGGCTAAAGCGGCCGATATGAATATGAAAGGCCATGGCCCACAGGTTGATAAAGAAAAAGAAGATGTGATGGCCAGCCAGGATGATGTAGACGATCTTTTATCTAGTTTAGGTTTTTAAGGGGCACAAACTATGGGCTTCGAGGCGGATGACGAAATCCTTCAGGACTTTCTTGTCGAAGCAGGCGAAATTCTGGAACAGCTCTCAGAGCAGCTGGTTACACTGGAAAATACGCCTGATGACAAAGATTTACTGAATGCGATATTTCGTGGTTTTCATACCGTTAAAGGTGGTGCTGGCTTCTTGCAACTTACGGAGTTGGTCGATTGCTGTCATGCAGCGGAAAACGTATTCGATACATTGCGCAACGGCCACCGCGCCGTAGATGCTGATTTAATGGACCATGTTCTGAATGCATTGGATGCCGTTAATGAGATGTTTGGCAATGTTCAGAATGGCGAGCCTCTGACACCTGCAGATCATGATTTGATTGAGCGCCTGCATCATTTTGCAAAACCGGCGGCAGAAACAGATTCGGCCGAGCCGGAAGTTCCCGTGCCTGCTGCTGAACAAACCCCGGTTGCCGAGGCTGTTGCCAGTGATGCGACCGCACAGACAGGCGTACCCGGTGACGACATTACCGATGCAGAGTTCGAGCAGTTGCTGGATGCTATCTCGCCGCCTTCTGCTGTAAAAGACGTCGCAGAGCCTGAACCGATCGTTGCCGCAGGCGGTGATGATGAAATTACTGATGAAGAATTTGAAGCATTGCTCGATCAGATTCACGGTAAAGGCAAGATGTCTGCAAGCCCCGCTCCGCCGCAAGAAGCAAAGGCTGCTCCGCCCGTCAGTGAAACGCCTGCCCCGAAAGCCGAGCCGGTAACACCGGCTGTGTCTGGCGGTGACAGCGATGAAATTTCTGATGAAGAATTCGAGGCACTGCTGGATCAGTTGCACGGCAAAGGCAAGTTTGCTGTTCCCGGCGCCAGTGAACCGAAAAAAGCGGCACCCGCCGCTGCGAAGCCCGCTGCACCGGCGACACCTGCACCTCAGCCGGTGAAACCCGTGAAGGCTGAAGCGCCTGCTGCAAAGGCGGTACAGAAACCGGCTGCCGCTCCGGCAAAAGTCCAGCCACCGACTCAGGATGCAACCGTACGGGTAGATACCCAGCGTTTGGATGACATCATGAATATGGTGGGTGAACTGGTTCTGGTGCGTAACCGGCTGGTTCGTTTGGGGGCCGAGCTGGAAAACGAAACGCTGCAGAAAGCCGTCGCCAACCTGAATGTGGTGACCGCTGATCTGCAAATGTCGGTGATGAAAACCCGAATGCAGCCGATCAAAAAAGTATTCGGTCGTTTCCCACGGGTTGTGCGGGATTTAGCGCGTAACCTGAAAAAAGAAGTCATTTTAGAGCTGGTCGGTGAAGAAACCGATCTCGATAAAAATCTGGTCGACGCGTTGGCCGACCCACTGGTCCACCTGGTGCGCAACTCGGTTGACCATGGTGTGGAGCAGCCAGATGTACGTGAAAAAAATGGCAAGCCGCGCACTGGCAAAATCATTCTCTCGGCGGAGCAGGAAGGTGATCATATTCTGTTGACCATCAAAGACGATGGCAGCGGTATGGACCCGGATAAACTGCGCAGCATTGCCGTTAACCGCGGAGTGATGGATCAGGATGCTGCCGACCGTTTGACGGATAAAGAATGCTTCAACCTTATCTTCGCACCCGGCTTCAGCACCAAGGATGTCATCTCCGATGTATCCGGCCGGGGTGTCGGCATGGATGTTGTGAAAACAAAAATATCACAACTGAACGGAACTATTGATATCGAATCGGCCCGTAATGTCGGCACGACTATCAGTATTAAGGTACCGTTAACGCTGGCCATTATGCCGACGCTTATGGTGATGTTGGAAGATCAGGCATTTGCATTACCGCTGGTGAGCGTGAACGAAATTTTCCACCTGGATCTGTCACAAACCAATGTTGTTGATGGTCAGGAAGTTGTGCTCGTTCGGGGCAAGCCAATACCGCTGTATTACCTGAAGCGCTGGCTCATCCATAACAAAGCGCATGTGGCCAGTGAGCGCATTGAAGGTCATGTTGTGGTGGTGACAGTGGGTACTCAGAGTGTCGGTTTTGTGGTTGATCAGCTGGTTGGTCAGGAAGAGGTGGTGATTAAACCACTTGGTGAGATGCTGCAGGGAACCGATGGTTTAGCCGGCGCCACCATAACCGGGGACGGGCGTATAGCCCTGATTCTGGATATTCCAAGCTTGCTGAAAGCGCACGTTTATAATTAATAATCCATACAGGGTTTTGAGGTTGCTGCATGTCCATTAAGGTTTTGATTGTTGATGATTCTTCGTTTTTTCGCCATCAAATCAAATCCATCATCAACTCCAGTCCTAATCTGACCGTTGTCGGTGAAGCCGCCAACGGCCGTGATGCTATTGATAAGGTTGTCAGCCTGAAACCGGATGTCATCACGATGGACTACGAAATGCCATTAATGGATGGCATTACCGCAGTGCGTGAAATTATGCGCAGGCAGCCAACCCCTATTTTAATGTTCTCCTCGCTGACTCTGCAGGGTGCCCGGGTAACCCTGGATGCACTGGATGCCGGTGCGGTTGATTTCCTACCCAAGAGTTACGAAAAAGCCTCCGGCAATACTGAAGCCTTAAGACAGGCCTTGGTTGAAAAGCTGCAGACTATTGCCCGGCCTTCGTCGCTGTTGCGCAGAGGCGCACCGGCTGCACCGCGAAGCCCGGTGGCCCGTACCACCGCAGCCCGCAAGTATACTCAACGCTTTGAACTGGTCATGATCGGTACCTCTACCGGTGGCCCGGTTGCACTGCAAAAGGTGTTGACCCAGTTACCGGCAAATTTCCCGGTGCCGGTCTTGCTTATTCAGCACATGCCCGGCTCCTTTACCGGCGCTTTTGCTGAGCGCCTGAACAGCCAGTGCCGCATTGGTGTAAAGGAAGCGGAAGACGGTGACATCATCAAGCCGGGTATGGCCTACCTGGCACCCGGTGGAATGCAGATGATGCTCACCGGAAAAAACAAGCTTAAAGTTCTGGCCGGCGATGCCCGCCTGAACTACAAACCATCCGTTGATCTCACCTTCGGCAGTGCCGTGAAGCACTACAACAAGAGTGCTCTGGCGATCGTTTTAACCGGTATGGGTGCCGACGGCAGAGAGGGGGCCCGTTTACTGAAGCAGGCTCAGAATGTGATCTGGGCGCAGGAAGGCAGTACCTGCGTGATTGATGGCATGCCTTCTGCTGTAGTAAAAGCAAACCTGGCAGATGAAGTGATTCCACTACCAGATATTGCCCGCCGGATCATTAATGTGGTGACCTGAGCGGAAACCTTTTTCCGGCAGGGCAGGCACGCTATCTCGCAGGTGGTTGCTCCACTCATTTAGACGCAACAAACAGCAAGGAATTGAAATGATCGCATTTTTCGGCTTACTTCTGGCCTGGTTTGCCGTTTTTGGTGGGCATTTGCTTGAAGGCGGACAGCCGGGTTCGCTGTCAAATTTCCCTGCTGCATTAATCGTGATTGGTGGCACACTGGCCGCCGGTATGATCCAGGCCGATTTCAAAACCTGGAAGGCTGCCTGGCGGCTGTTTCCGAACATCTTCTGGAAACCCGCGCACAGCGCCGATATCTGCATTGGTAAGCTGGTTCGCTGGTGTCAGATGGCGCGCCGCAGCGGGCCGCTCAGCCTGGACCCTGAATCATCTAAAGAACCGGATAATTACCTGCGTTTGGGGTTGCAGCTGATTGTCGACGGTGCAGAGAAAGACAAAATTCACAAAAGCCTTTCTGTCACAACGGAATCGCGCGAAAACGAGTGGCTGCGAGCGGCAGACCTGTTTGAATCACTCGGAGGCTATGCGCCTACGATGGGTATTATCGGCGCAGTGCTGGGCTTGATTCAGGTCATGACACAGGTGGACGATGTTCAGTTGATCGGCTCCGGTATTGCCACGGCCTTTGTCGCCACGATTTACGGTGTCGGTTTCGCAAACCTGTTTTTATTGCCGGTTTCCGGCCGCTTGCGCAATGAAGCCATGGCGCGCAGCCAGTTTGAAGAGATGGTTCTGGATGGTTTTCTGGCCATCGTGGAAGGTGAAAACCCGCGTGTTATGGAGCGCAGGCTTCGGGAGTACCGGTTGTGAACCGCGATCACCGGCAGCGCTTTCAGAGTCGTTCAGCGAACGAGCATCGCTGGATGATTTCGTATGCCGATTTCCTGACGTTGCTCTTTGCTTTTTTCGTCTTCCTGTTTTCCATCAGCTCGCTGGAAAAGGAAAAATTCCGTCAGGTCAGCGACACACTGTTGCAAATCTTTGATGTCCAGCCAACCGCGATAGAGCCATTGCAAATGCCGGCCACACCGGAAGGCCCGGATTTCTTCAACCCGCTGTATCAACCGGAGCCATTGCCGGCGACCTATGTCGATTTAAACGACAGCGCTCAGTATCATCAGCAATCTTCGCTGATCGATATTCAGCAGCAACTCGGCGAGTCATTTCAGCAGCTGATCGAACAGCAGCTGTTCAGCGTCAGCGGCAGTGAGTCGTGGATAGAAATACAGCTTTCAGATTCCGTTACATTTTTATCCGGCTCGGCCGATATTACTAATCAGGCAGAGGCAGTTTTATATGAAATCGGCAAATTACTCAGTGAAGTCAACCTGCCGGTAAAGGTTGAAGGCTACAGCAGTGCTGCCGAAGGTTCGGAAAGTGCAGATGCTTGGATGCTATCAACCCTGCGCTCCGCCAATGTAGTGCGCTACCTGCAGCGAGCGGGCATTCCCGGGCAGCGGCTTTCCGTAGTGGCATTCGGGCCATATCAGCCGGCCTTGGTAGCCGACTCGGCTACCTTTAACGGAAGAATTTCCATAGTGGTTTCCGGCTTTGGCGTAGAGGCAGAGTCGAGGCAATGAATAGATTGAAAGGTGTTGTATGCATGTATGGTCAGTAGCAAATCAGAAAGGTGGCGTCGGTAAGACGACATCTGTCGTTTCTATTGGCGCGTTGCTGGCAGAGCAGGGGCATCGGGTGTTGTTGTTTGATCTCGACCCGCAGGGTTCATTGACCAGTTATTTTGGTATGAACCCGGATGAGATCAGCCCGTCCGGCTTTGATCTGTTTATGAATCAGGGCAAGGTCACCGAACAGCAGGCTAAGGCCGTGATGGTTGATACGCCCATCGACGGCGTGAGCATGATCCCGGCCTCTACAGCGCTGGCGACTCTGGAGCGTAATGTCAGTAAGCAGGATGGTCTTGGCCTGGTGGTTTCTAAAACTCTGGCCTGCCTGTGGGATGACTTCGATTACGCCATTATCGACACGCCGCCGCTGTTGGGCGTTTTGTTGATTAATTCTCTGGCGGCCTGCCAGAAACTGCTGGTGCCAGTGCAGACAGAATTCCTGGCCATTAAAGGCTTGGAACGCATGGTTAATACCATCGAGATGGTGATGCGGTCGCAACGGCGGCAGATGGATTATCTGGTCATCCCGACTATGTTTGATCGCAGGACACAGGCGTCTATTCAGAGTTTAAAAGCACTGCGTGAGCAATATGAAGGTAAAATATGGAACTCGGCCATTCCGATCGATACCAAGTTGCGCGATGCCAGCCGCCTGGGTAAGGCAATCAGCCAGCTCGATGCAGAGTCGAGAGCGGCCAGAGCCTACCGGATGTTACTGAAAACACTGTTAGCCTGATTAAACCAGTAAAAAGATTTAAGTAGTTAATATGAATCGACCTAAACCCGTAGCCACAGCGACCAAACCGAAAGCGGCAGCCAGCCGTCTGGCCGTTATGTCGTATCTGGATGAAATGCTGCATGAAGCAACAACGGCGGCAGAAACCGAGGAAGTGGTCGAGGAAATCGTTGAGACTGTTGTTCAGCCAGAGCCAGAGCCAGAGCCAGAGCCAGAGCCAGAGCCAGAGCCAGAACCAGAGCCAGAACCAGAGCCAGAACCAGAGCCAGAACCAGAGCCAGAGCCAGAACCAGAGCCAGAACCAGAACCGGAACCAGAGCCGGAACCTAAGAAAGACTTCTCCCCAACCTGGTCTGCTAACGGCAGGCCAGAATGGGCGCAGGATCGCTTCGACTGCCTGGTCTTCACGGTCAGCGGGCTCAAGCTGGCGGTGCCGTTGGTGCTGCTGGGTAACATCTTCCCGTTGGATCGCGAGCTGACCTCACTATACGATCAGCCCGGCTGGTTCCTGGGGTTGCTGCCGGTGCTTCAGGAGAAAAACATCCGGGTTGTCGATACCTCTCAGCTGGTAATGCCCGAGCGTTATCGGGCTGAAGATACCAAGACTCTGAAGTTTGCTGTCAGCATGCATAACTCAGACTGGGCGCTCGCAGCGCATTCTATTGATGGCTCGGTGACGCTTGAGCCAGACTCAGTGAAGTGGCGCTCTAACAGAACCGCGCGACCCTGGCTTGCCGGAACGGTGATCTCGGAAATGTGCGCTCTGGTAGATATCGATGGCTTTGCCAGAATTCTGCGGCAACAGTAAATAGCTGCGCCTGAACACCGATTTAGCCCTGAAGGGATTATTCCTGCAGGTAAAATGAACCTGAACTATAGTATTAAAATTCGAGTTGTGGAGAACTATAAATGACTGCTCAGACAGCCAAAACCGGTGATGACCCGATTCTGCAATGGGTGACTTTCCGTCTGGAAAACGAAACCTATGGCATTAACGTCATGCAGGTGCGAGAGGTGTTGCGCTACAGTGAGATCGCGCCGGTACCGGGTGCGCCTTCCTATGTGATTGGCATCATCAACCTGCGCGGTAACGTCGTGACCGTAGTGGATACCCGAGAGCGTTTCGGTCTGCCGACCTCCGATATTACCGACAATACCCGCATTGTTATTCTTGAAACGGAAAATCAGGTCGTTGGTATTCTGGTCGATGCGGTTGCTGAAGTGGTTTACCTGCGCCAATCAGAAATTGAAGTGGCTCCGAACGTCGGCAACGAAGAAAACGCCCGTTACATTCAGGGTGTTAGCCATAAAAATGACGAACTGCTGATTCTGATTGAAATTAAAAACCTGCTTACTGAGTCTGAGTGGGCAGAGCTTTCGGATATCTGAGGCTATTCCATTTCTGGCCTGATTCCTGCTGAGTACCACCAAACGTGTCAAAACTTTGGAGATTGTTATGGTGGCGCTTGGTGGGGTTCAACTATCCATCCTGGAAATAATTCTAACTGTTGGTTTTTTGTCTCTTTCAGTGGCAACAGCGCTGTGCCTTAAACGTATCGCCGGCCTGCAGCAGCAGGTCACAACCTTTCAATGCAACGCCAGCCGCGAGATTAAGATGGTGAATCAGGGCGCGATTGGCCTTGGTCGTCGTTTTTCTCTATTGGAAGCCCGACTAAAAAAATCTACGGCTGCTTCAGCGCCTGAGCCGGTGAAAGCGAGCATTAAAAGTCAGGTCAGTGCCTTTGAGCTGATCCACAACCAATCAATCGATGCGTCTGTTTCTGAGCCGGTTGGTAACGCCAAAACAACCGCTCATCCGGCACGAACCAGAAAGCACAAAACACAGGCTGAGCAGTCTTTATCGCGCTGGATGAGTGAGCAACAGCCCGCCTGAATCATCTAACCTGCGGCTTGCAGGTTAGCTCATTGCTGAGATTTCAATCCCGATCTGGTACTCGCTTTCAGACTGCTTGTCGCAACGGATAACCCTGCCGCTTGAATGCATTGCCTGAAACTGGGCGTTGGGTGACGGAATAGTGACAGAGACTTCGGCCTCTAGCTGAATGGGTTGGCTGGATAACAGAGAAAGCCCTGATGCGCTTAAATCCTGGCAGGTGACGTCCATAGTTTGAGAGCCATCGATAGTGAGTTTGGCTACAGAATTCATTTGCATACGGATGAAGTTTCGCTTTTCTTCAAAGTCGCGGTCGAGCTGGCCCATGAGACACTCCTGTTGTTGTTAGGTGTTAAGCCCTTTATGACGCAAATCTGTCAGGATCAGTACAAGCAAAATGTTGCGTTCTGATCGGAGTATAGCTAAGTTGGCCCTTTATTCTTGAGATCTGACCAGAAAATGGCAATAAACGATTCAACCCTCCTTATTGTTGAAGATGAACAGGCAATCCGTGAGTCCATCGTGGCCTATTTTGAGGACAGTGGTTATCGGATTCTCGAAGCCTCCAACGGCTCTGAAGGGCTTTCTATTTTTGAATCCAAACAGCCCGACCTTGTAATTTGTGACCTGCGAATGCCGGGAATTGACGGGCTTCAGTTGCTCAGTAATATTATGGATCAGTCTGATGAGACGCCGGTCATCGTGGTTTCCGGGGCAGGGGTCATGACTGACGTAGTAGAGGCATTAAGGCTGGGAGCCGCCGATTACCTGATGAAGCCGGTGGTCGACCTGCAGGTGCTGGAGCATTCTGTTGAACGGGCGCTGGAACGTTCACTGCTTGTTAAAGACAACCTCAGGTACCGGGCAGAACTGGAAAAACGGAATCAGGAACTTCAGGATCACGTCGATCGGCTCAAGCTTGATTTACAGGCCGGGCGCGCCGTACAGCAACAGCTGCTGCCACGCTATACCCTGACACAGGGTAAATATGAAGTTCGCCACGATATGGAGCCATCGACCTATCTGAGTGGTGACCTGGTGGACTACTTCGAACTCGACCCCAGCACCATCGTGTTTTATATCGCCGATGTATCCGGGCATGGAGCCAGCTCAGCACTGATTACCCTGTTGATTAAAACGCAGATCAGCCGCTACCGGGCCGAATATGAAAATGGTACTTCAGATTTGATTTCCAGCCCCGGGCCGCTGCTCAGGCAGATTAATCTGGAGCTACTGAAAACCCAAACCAATAAGCACGCTACGCTGTTTTATGGAATTTTGAACACCGTTGAAGATCGTATGACCTATTCAATGGCGGCTCACTTCCCGTCTCCGATCATCAGTCGGGAGGGTGGCTGTGAGACGATTGAACCGGAAGCACTGGCCGTTGGCCTGTTTGAAGATGCCTCTTACGAGACCAGAAAGCTCGATATGAAAGGCTTCAAATCACTCACCTTACTGTCTGATGGTATTTTCGAGTTGATGGAAGATGAAACTCTTGCAGAAAAGGAAGACAGGTTGCTTGAGTTAGGTGCTCAACCTACCCATACTATGTATGATTATCTCGCTAAGTTGCGTGAAAATGGTCAAACAATGAACGCGCCAGACGATATTACCGTATTAACGGTTGAGAAATCTTAAAAAGGTGTAGAGGTTTATGAGCAATGGCCGAGTCCTGATGGCAAACCATCAGGGAAATTACGTCATTAAGCTGACTGGTGATGTTCGTATGACGCTCTGTACGACGATCGACTCCTGTCTGGATTCGATGGTCGACGATGCAAGGTTCAACTCTGTGATTGTTGATGTGACCGAAGCAGAGGGTATCGACAGCACCAGTCTGGGCATGCTTGCCAAAATTTCCCGTTTGTCCACGCCAAAGATGGGGCAAACTCCGTTATTAATTTCCTCCAAACCTGATATCACCCGGGTTATAGAATCAATGGGTTTTCGTGACCTGGTGTTCACTATTGTGGACCAGTCCGATCTGGTTGAAGCTGCCGATCTTGAAGAGCAGAACGCCGGTGAGCCCGATGAAAACGCAGCCCGGGATAGGGTTCTGGAAGCACATAAAATTCTGATGTCACTGAATGAGACCAACAGGAAGACCTTTCTGGATCTCGTTGAGTGCATTGAAAATCAAATCAGCTAAGGATTCTTCGTGAACACATCCAATTCCCTTGCGCCAAGTAAGGTTACTGTTTTGGGTGGTGGTAGCTTTGGGACAGCTATCGCTAATATTGCCGCCATCAATAATCACCAGGTTACTCTCTGGATGCGCAGTGAAAAGCAGGCGCAGGATATCATCGACAACCGGGAGAATTCCCGCTATTTGCCCGGCTACAAGCTGCACGCTGGGCTGACGCCATCGCTGAGCCTTAAAGACTCAGTCAGTCAGGCGGACTATATTTTTGTTGCGGTACCGAGTAAGGCCTTCCGCGCAGTTGTTGAAGAAATGGCGCCGTTTCTGCCAGCGCAGGCGCGTTTGATTAGCCTCACCAAAGGCATTGAGCCGCACGGCTTTAAATTGATGAGCCAGTTGTTGATGGAGGTCGCACCGGGGCATCAGGTGGGTGTTATTTCCGGCCCGAACCTCGCTAAAGAGATTGCTGACAATCAAATTTCTGCCACGGTGATCGCCTCCTACAGTCAGGATCTGCGTCAGGACGTGCAGGAAATGCTCAGCTGCAGCTCGTTTCGTGTGTATGGCAACCCGGATATTTACGGCGTTGAAATGGCAGGGGCGTTAAAAAACATCTACGCCATTATTACTGGCCTGGCCGTTGCACTGGGTATGGCTGAAAACACCCGCGCTGCAATTATTACCCGCTCGTTGGCTGAAATGTCGCGTTTTGCTGTTCGCCTTGGGGCTAACCCGATGACCTTTCTGGGCTTGGCCGGGGTTGGTGATCTTATTGTCACCTGTTCTTCAAAACTCAGCCGCAATTACCGGGTTGGCTATTATATCGGTGAAGGGCAAACCCTGAAGCAGGCCATTAAGAATATCGGAGAAACCGCCGAGGGTATTAATACCTTGCGCATGGTTTATGAAAAGTCTGAAGAACTGAATATCTACATGCCACTGGTCAAAGGGCTTTATCAGATCATCTATAAAGACTGCCCGATTGATGTGATTGCCAAGCAACTGATGTCTGGCGATCTGGCGCAGGATGTTGAATTCATGTCTGCTGGTGTTTAGCAACGTTAACCCTAATAAAAATGCATTGAGGTTTTGCTATGACTAAAGAAAAACGGGAGTTTCTGGCGTTCAGGCTGGTGTTTATGGTGCTGTTCTGGATCTTCCTGAAGATAAGTCTGTTGGTGACGGCGGTGATTGCGCTGATTCAGTGGGTTGTCCAGTGGTTTCAGGAAGAGCCGATTGAAAGCTTGTTCAGGTTTTCATCTTCATTGCTGAAGTTTCAGAGCGCCATACTGGCGTATCTGACCTTTCAATCGGATGAAAAGGTGTTCCCGTTCCGGGACTGGCCGGATGGAGACGCCTGAATGTATCTCTATTTAATGCGCCATGGCGAAGCTGAAGTCATTGCCCGGGATGATGCCTCCCGCCCGCTAACCGCGACCGGAAGGGCTTCGGTTGCCAGTAAATCCCGCTTTATAGACAGCGTTGAGCTGATGGTGGTCAGCCCCTACCTGCGGGCGCTGCAGAGTGCGGATATCCTGGTGGAAGAAGGGCTGAGTGTTCAACGTCGGCTGATCGATGATCGGGTGACTCCGGATTGCCCGCTCGACCCTGTTGTTTCAGATGTGATTCAGCCGGGGCTTTCTGCTCAACTGATCGTGGCGCATAACCCCCTGCTGACCAGGTTGGTGCGGTCACTCTGTGGTGACGAAGCGGCTAATGTCGCGCTTGGCACCGCCGATTTAGTCTGTTTATCCGGTGATTTCCTGCCCGGATGTGCACGGCTGGAGTGGGTTCGCTAGCTTAATTAGCTTTTCTATAGTTCAGGCGGGCAGGTATACTGCCCGTTTTTTTGATGAAACCAATTTTATGCAATCTTCCAAATCCCCGAGTTTTCCCGAGTTTGAACAGGTTTTAGGTTTGAAAACGGTAGGCGACTGGATTCGTTTCAGCGCCAGCCAGATGGAAAGAAATGGATGTTATTACGGGCATGGCTTTGCGTCGCCTTGGCAGGAAAGCCGGTTTCTGATTTTACGGGGCCTGAGTTTGGACTGGGACGTGCCGGAAATAGCCGAGCATGCCGCCCTGATCCCGCAAGAACAGGAAGTGCTGTATACGCTGATTAAATCGCGCTGCATTGAGAAGATTCCTACCGCATACCTACTGGAAGAATCCTGGTTCTGTTCAGAGCCGTTTCGCATTACGCCCAGTGTACTGATACCGCGATCGCCCATCGCCGAGTTGATTAACGAAGGCTTCCAGCCCTGGCTGCAAGAGCCTCCTTCGGAAATGCTGGATATGTGTACCGGCAGTGGCTGCATTGGTATCGCCATGGCCCGTGCGTTCCCTGAGGCCCATGTGGACATCAGCGACATCAGCGAAGAGGCGCTTTCGATTGCCGTCGAGAACATCAGCAGCAAAGACCTCGGCTACCAGGTCGATGCCTATTTGAGTGACCTTTTTGAATCCTTACCGGATAAAAAATACGACCTGATCGTCACTAACCCTCCGTATGTGGATGTCGAAGATCTGGATGATATGCCGCAGGAGTTCTCTCACGAGCCACGCCTTGGTCTGGCTGCCGGAGAAGATGGCCTCGATCTGGTCCGTGATATACTCGCCCGGGCGCCGGATTATCTGACCGAGCACGGCTGTCTGGTTGGTGAGGTGGGTAATAGCGCTGTAGCGCTTATGGATGCCTTCCCGGAAGTGGATTTTCACTGGCCGGAGTTTGCATCTGGAGGCCACGGCGTGTTTGTTATCGAAGCCGCGGAGCTGAGAAAACATCATTCCCTGTTTGAAAGTCGTCGCTGCCGTTAAGCGTGCTTTTAAGCCCGGCGGCTGATAATTCTAATACTGAAAATTAAGAACTGAGAGAGATCACATTCAATGTCTGGAAATAGTTACGGTCGTTTATTTACCCTGACCACCTTCGGAGAAAGTCATGGCGCGGCGTTAGGCGCAATTGTAGATGGCTGCCCGCCGGGTCTGGAACTCACCGAAGCTGATCTGCAGGTCGATCTCGACCGCCGCAAACCAGGCACCAGCAAACATACGACCCAGCGACGTGAAGACGATAAGGTGAAAATTTTATCCGGTCTGTTCGAGGGTAAAACCACCGGTACGCCGATTGGCCTGATCATTGAAAACACCGATCAGCGCAGCAAAGACTATTCAAATATTGAAAATACTTATCGTCCTGCCCATGCCGATTATGCCTATGATCAGAAATTTGGTTTTCGCGATTACCGGGGTGGTGGGCGCAGCTCTGCGCGTGAAACGGCAATGCGTGTTGCGGCCGGTGCCATTGCTAAAAAGTATCTGAAAGAAACCTTTGGTGTCGAGATTTATGGCTATTTAAGCCAGCTCGGCCCAATAGAGCTGGACTGCAAAGATAAAGCACAGATTGAACAGAATGCCTTTTTTTGTGGTGACGAAAGCAAGCTTCAGGAACTGAATGATTACATGGTCAACCTGCGCAGCGAGCAGGATTCGGTGGGTGCCAAGGTGTCGGTTGTAGCCACCGGTATGATTCCGGGTTGGGGTGAGCCTATTTTTGATCGGCTGGATGCAGAAATCGCACACGCCATGATGAGCATCAACGCTGTGAAGGGTGTTGAAATCGGCGATGGCTTCGATGTCGTCAGCCAGAAGGGCACTGAGCACCGCGATGAAATGAGGGCTGAAGGTTTTGTCAGCAATCACGCCGGGGGTATTGTGGGTGGCATCAGCACCGGCCAGGATGTTCTGGTGAATATTGCGCTGAAACCTACATCGTCCATTACGACCCCGGGTCGCAGTATTAACCGTCAGGGTGAAAATATTGATGTGGTTACCAAAGGCCGACATGACCCCTGTGTCGGGATTCGTGCTGTGCCAATTGCAGAAGCCATGCTGGCGCTGGTATTAATGGATCATTGTTTGCGTCACCGTGCTCAGAATGCGGCTGTGGTCCCACCGTTACCGCCGATCCCGTCACAGCTGTAATACATTATTCATCAACTTCTAAGCAGGGAATGTGAGCTGGCTGACATTCCCTGTTTTTGTTTCTGCCTAAAATTCAGGCCTTAAATTTTCCTTGTAAGGTTTCTGAAATGAAAAAATCTTTGGCGGTTCTGGCGCTTGCGTTGACTTCAGCATTCGTGATGGCAGAGCCGGAAGTTTCTCGTCATCAGTTTACATCGGCGGTTATTGACCGGGAGCCGGTGGATGCCCTGACCGATGCCATGAATGTTAACCCCATCTTTTACTTCACCGACCTGCGAGGCTACGAGGGTACGACCGTAACGCACCGCTGGTTGTTCAATGGAGATGCCATGGCTGAGGTGATGTTCAATGTTGCCGGTCCACGCTGGCGTGTCTATTCAACCAAGCGCTTTCAGCCGGAATGGGATGGTGAGTGGGTTGTTGAGGTGGTCGATGAAGCCGGTCAGGTTGTTTCCAGCGATGCCATTTTGATTCAGATTGATTGATCTGAGCGGAGTGACAGGGCAGTGGTTAAGCACTGCCCGAACTGCGTCTGTTTAATCAGACCTTGCGATAGATAGTGATCGACTTTAACCAACTGGTTTCTTCAACAACACTTTGGCATTTGTCTTTTAAATCTGCCTCTTCCGCGTCATCGGAGTAGTGCAGGTCAGCCATAACCTCGTTATTAGAATAATGAATGCTGAGGTTTTCAAAGCTTTCTATACCCCTTTCTGTCAGCTTCTGCTCAAGCTCCTTGCGCTTGGGTTTCAGCTTTGTTTCCTTGTTTACGTTGTCTTCTTCAAAGTCGATGTGCAAGGTAACATCTTTGATTTCAGGGTGTGTCTTTCTCAGGCTGCTGATCGCGTAGTCGTTGATCTGGTGGGCTTCAGAGATCGAGATTTTCGGGTTTACCTGGATATGAGCATCAACAATCACATCTGACCCCATCAGCCGTGTTCGCATCTGGTGTGCGCCAATAATGTCGGTGGTGTCTTCCAGGGTGTCCATATAGGCTTGCTGCTGTTCTGCCGGTACGCCTCTGTCGATTAAGTCCTGCACGGCATTCCACGCCAGGCTGGCCCCCATTTTGCCGATAAGCAGGGCAACCAACAGTGCTGCAATGTACTCGAAAAACTCAAAGCCCAGCATAGAAAAGATAATGCCGATGAACACCGCAACGGATGAAAGGCTGTCTGAACGTGAATGCCAGGCATTGGCTTCCAGCAGGTTGGAGCGGGTGACCTTTGCCCACTTCATGGTGTAGTGAAACAACAGCTCCTTGCTGACAACGGAAATGCCGACAGTAATCAGAGCAATCATGCTGGGCTTCACGTATTCACCGTGAAGCATTGCCAGCAGGTTTTCAAAACCGATACCCAGCGCAATAACCAGCAGCACAGAGCCAAGCACGGCGGTGCCTATGGTTTCGTAACGTGCATGGCCATAAGGGTGGTCTTCGTCCGGTCCGTGTTGGGCCAGTTTACCCAGAATGAGCGCCAGAACATCGGTGGCTAAATCGGAAAGGCTGTGCAGGCCATCGGCAATAAGGCCGGGTGAGCGGGTTATAACGCCTATGGATAGCTTCAGAACGGAGAGCAGGGTATCAATAGCCGTACATATCCAGTTGACACGGCTGATGATTTTGTAGCGTTCATGATTGTTTAATTCAGTCATATTAAAGGGCTATTAAAATGAAGTGACTGAATGATACCACTGCAGTGGTCAATCTATGAATCAGAATGACCACTTAGCGGTAAAAATGGCGAGCGTTATTCAGGGACATTCAGGTATTGGTTAAAGATAGCCGCCTGAGTTCGGTTGAAAATGCCCAGCTTACGGAAGATTTCAGAAACGTGTGTTTTAACGGTCGTTTCCTTGATGTTCAGTTCGTAAGCGATTTGCTTGTTCAGGTAGCCACGGCTGATCAGGCTGAGAACGTTTTGCTGCTGTGGTGTCAGTGAGGCAAGCTTCTTCATTGCATCTATATCGTTATCGACGTCTTTCTGATCGACCACACCTTCCAGTGAGAAGTACTGCTCGCCCTTCAGTAGGGTATTGAGCGCTTTCACCAAGGCGTCCAGTTCCATGGATTTAATCAGGTAGCCAATAGCACCGGCAGATTTAACTTTGCGCATGGTCTGGCTGGATTCGTTGGCCGTTACCACGGCAATGGCGGTTTCCGGGTGTTTTTCGCGCAGCTCAATCAGCCCCATCAGGCCTACGCTGTCGGGCATTTTCAGGTCGAGCAGAATTAAATCGAGATCGCCCTGATCCGCTGCTTCCAAAGCATCTGCCAGCGTTTGCACCTGAGAAATATTAATTTTGAAGTCTGTTTGCGACAGCGCCTCAGAAAGCGCCTGCCTGAAGAGCGGGTGGTCATCGGCAACGAGAATGTTAATTTGGTCAGAAAATACGTTTGAACTCATAAATACCCGCCTGAAATTAGGTAATGAAAAGCTGCTGTCGTATCGACCCGTACATTGGTCAGGGACATAAGCTGTTGTTTTAGTTAAGTTCTTTATTTAAACAAAATTGGCTAGTGAAGGAAAGGCAGTCTGTCCACCCGTCTTTTTGGTGAGCGCGCGGGATTTTGCCTAAATTGTTGATTTATCGCACAGTTTCGGCCGATTGGCGTCATGCATTTGTTTTAGAAGGTTTGACTATTTCGACATCGGTAACGACCGGAGGTTCCTCATCATCGAAATCAATAATGGTTTCCGCCGGTTCTGAGGGTAGGTTTTCCAGCTTCTGTTTGAGCTCAATGTTTTCCTCTTCCAGCCGTGCAGTGGTTTTCAACAGGCTTTGAGTGTCGCTCATGTACTGGTGCAGCAGGCTTTCCATTTCAGCCAGATTTTCGTCGCTGGCATTGCCGGCCTGTGTATCGGAGCTGTTGTTATCAGCAGTATTGCCACCTTGTTGAAGTCTGGTGGATAAATCCTCTATTTCAGCCTCCAGCTGGCCGATCAGTGTATCGGATTCAGCAAGGAAGCCTTCAAGGCGTTCAACCTGCTGCTGGTGCTGTTCAATAAGCTTGCTGTTGTCGCCACCCTGCTGGAACTCACTGACAATGTTTTTCAGTTCACCAAGGCCACTTTTTTGACCGTCCTGAACGGAAGACAGCTCATCGAGCTTATTCGCCAGCTTTTCAGACTTGCTTCGGGCGACCTCGGATTCCAGTTTGGAAAGATCTTTATGGGACTGATCCAGTTCAGATTCCAGAATGGTGATGCACTGCTTGCTTTCTTTAAGTATCTGTTCCAGTCGGGCGATTTGCTGGGCCTGATCGTTCAGCAGCGCCTCTGCATCTTCACCGGCCCGCAGTTTTTCAATGTTGGTCTTCAGGGTCTCAACAACTACGGTCTGGGTTTCGTGATGTTGCTGCAATGGTTGAAGCGAGGCTGATTCGCCGGTGCCGGAATTTCCTGTCGCTGTGTTGCTTTGACCTGATTCCAATTGAGCAATTCTTGCCTGAGCCGCGGTAACTTCTTTTTCGAGCAGGCCGGTCGAGACATCGGCGCTCTTAATGTATTGCTCAAGGTTGCTAATTTGCTGTTCCAGAAGGTCTGTGTAAGCTGCAGCCTGCGAAGCCGGGTCCATCTGCTGCAGTTCCAGCTTCAGTTTGTTGATTGTTTCGTTAAGATCGAAGTTATCGCATTTCAGTTGATACAGCTGGTCTTCATATTTGCCCTGAACCGGCGTTTCCATGTAGTTTTCATCTGGCGCGGAGATGGCTTTTAGGTCTTCCAGCTCGCCCTCTAGTTGACGGATCTTAATCATGGCTTCGGTCAGCTTATTCTGAGCTTCGTGAAGGTCTGTTTCCAACTGGCCGGTATAGCGTTCTTCCTCGGCGTCTTCCTTGCGGTGTTCGATTGATTCCTGAAACTCATTTGATTCGCTCTTTAAGCGCTCAATGGCCTCCAGCGCCAGCTCCTGCCAGGTTTGTTCATCAATATTGCCGTCCAGAAGCTCCTGCTCCAGCTCCAAAAAGCGGATTCTCAGCCATTGTTCGGCCTGGTCAAGCTCCAGAGAGTTGGTCAGATCCTGAGGATGGTTTTGTTTCAGTTTTTCGAGCAGCCGGGCAATTTCACCCTGGCTCTCAGTAGCCGGGCTCTGTGTTTCTGCTGGCTGTTTGGATAGGGTGGGGCCTTTGTTATTTTTACGCTCCAGCGCAAGCGCATTCTGTTTTGCCTGCTGTCGGCGCAGCCTTTCAAAGCGCATCTCTTTCAGCAGGGCAACCAGCACTTTCAGCAGTCGGCTTTTATAGAACAGGAATACATTGATAATGACATACACCACAAAAATTTCAGCGGTGATGAATAGCGTCAATGGATCAATATACATGGCTTATACCTGCTCCACCCATCCTTGTTTTGAATAGTCCGATTGCTGACCCTGTGCTGAGTACGTGTCTGTCTCTCGCGCCAGGTTATGAACAATCTGCCGTTTTATCTGATTGCGACGTAACAATTCTTTAACTATAGCTTCGTTTGTTTTATTGAGCGCCTGATTTTTAATCAGTACGTTCTTGAGGGCTGTCCAGTCTTTCAGGACGTTTTCCGCCTCGCTGATTCCGGACCTATACAGGTAAGCTCTTAAGGCAACATAGCTGGGTTCTATGCCAAAGCTTTCGCAGATCTTCAGTATCGACCCCTGCATACCCGCCAGTTGGTCGATCAGTAGCTCTTTCTGAGGGAGGAGGGCATTGATTTCATCCCGGTTTTTTGAGGTCAGCTGTTTCTTCTCGTTAAGAAGAAGTTCGCCGAATTCGGTTGCAATAGACAGGGTTTCCCGCAGGGATTCCTGTAAATGTTTAAAGCTCTTCTGGTTAGCACTTTGAGCATCCATAAACACTGCCTTATATATCGGAAGCTGCGCTCTGCAGTCCGAAGGCAGTGATTATGGCTGTTACAGCTCACTCTCAAATCGACGGAATGCAGACGCGAGCTTGTCATAATCAATTTCATACTCGCCATTTGTAATAGCATTCCGAATGCTGTCTACCTTGTCCTGATCAACGTCAGGCATGTTTTGCACGCTGGATTCCAGCGCTTCCATGGTTCGGCCACGGTCGGAAAGTTCTACTACTTCATCCGATAAAGCAGTATCTGTGCCATTGCCGCTTTTTGCTTCCAGCGCCTGATCCGGACCGGTGTGCTTAGCCGTTTTGTTGGCGCCGACCTGAGTCGTGGTAGGCGCATTAACATTAATAGCCATCTGTTGTTGCCCTCGTTAAATATACTTATCTGTAGTAGTTAGCGGCGGTTGTGCCGATTACTTTAATGTTTTTTTTGGTTTTTTAAAAAAGAAACTGAAACCCACTGAAATTCGCGGCTTCCGGCGCGGTTAGTCGCGTCCTTTTTGTGTTGAAACCATGCCTTTATCGATTACCCAGGCTTTAATTCTGGCGTTGGTCTTTACATTTTTCACCGGAATCTGATCACCGATAGAGCCATCTTTCAGTGCTTCTCCGGTTGAGGTTACCCTCAGCCCGCCGCTGCCGGATACAATCGTTACCCAGTCGCCTCTTTTTACTGAAGCCGGGGCCTTGGCAATATAAGGGGTAATGACCTGGCCAATTTTTACCGTTCTTTGAACCTCAAAACCATCAACATCTTCCGCTTTACTGAAGTAGCCGCTTCTTAATCGGCTGGTTGGCAGCCGGCTTAAGGATAAATCGGAAGAATGAATTGGCTGATTCCTGCTCAGCGGGGCCGCGGCCACCACAACCATACGGTATATCTCTATCTGCGCGGGAATATAAGCCTTCCAGCCGGTGGCCGTACATTCGGCAAGCAACGTGTTGTTGCCGGCTTCGGGTTGTGAGCGCCATTCAAATGACAGTGCAGACGGGCATTCTTTATTCAGCGCATCAGCGGGCGGTAATTTTAAACTGTATTCAATGTCGGAAGCGGCAATGCCGGCAAAGCTTGAGTAGATTGAATCGGCAGCATAGCTTTCTATTTGAGTTCTGTGTTGTTCAAACGCAGCGGCAGAGGCGAAGTTAAACGCGGCGCCAAACGCCGTTATAGCCCATATCAAAAGAAATTTGCAGGGCAGGCATAAACTCATCGGGCAGGCCGCCGATAAGGAATAAAAATGTCGGGCATTGCAGTTGTTCAACCTGAATAGCCGTCTATGCTTAGGAATCATAATCAGTCAGTTTTCTGGCGTGGCGGTAGTTTTAACTGGGAAATTGCAAATGCCGTGCCTGAGTTACGGAGTCCTTTATGGCCGGTGTAATGGAAAGTGTAAACCAGCGTACCCAGCTGGTTGGTCAAAACCGTTTAGAGTTATTGTTGTTCCGACTGGAAGGAAAGCAGATTTACGGTATTAACGTATTTAAAGTAAAAGAAGTTCTGCAATGCCCCAAGCTGACAAACCTGCCACAGAGCAGTTCGGTGGTGCGCGGGGTCGCTCACATCCGCGGTGGCACGCTGCCTATTCTCGATTTGAGCCTGGCTACGGGTAACCCGCCAATTCAGGATCTGGAAAACAAGTTCGTTATTATCACCGAATATAATATTCGCGTTCAGGGCTTTCTGGTGAATGGTGTTGAACGCATCATTAATATGAACTGGGAAGACATTCAGCCACCCCCGAAAGGTACGGGTCATGAACATTATTTGACCGCAGTGACCAAGTACAAAGACGAGCTGGTGGAAATTATCGACGTTGAAAAGATTCTCGCTGAGGTTTCGCCCGTCAATGATGACCTTTCCGATGACATCATTACCGAAGAGGTTGCCGCATCAGCGCCGCAAATAGAGGTGATGATTGCCGACGACTCTAAAATTGCCCGTAAGCAGATCAGCAAAACGCTGGAAAAGGTCGGCTTTGTGGTTCGTCAGTTCAATGACGGTAAGGAAGCCCATGACCATTTGATGGACCTGCTCGAGCAGGGCATCAACCCGGCGGATAAGTACCCCATTCTTATTTCAGATATTGAAATGCCGGAAATGGACGGCTATACCCTGACCGCTGAAATTCGCTCCAACCCCCGCCTGAAAGATTTGTATGTGGTTTTGCATACTTCCTTAAGCGGAGTGTTCAACAAGGCGATGGTCAGTAAAGTGGGCGCGGATGACTTCCTGGCGAAATTCCAGCCGGATTTGCTGGGTAAAATGGTTATCGACAGGGTTGTCAGTTTGGGCTTAACTGCTCCGCAAACGCCTTCAGAAGAGTCAAAGTAGGAAATACGATTGAATCAACAGGTGAGTGAAAGCAATATTGTCGTAACGGCACGTTTGGCTGCAGAGGTTAAATCCTGAATGGCTGATATAACCGCCGGTTACGAAGAATTTTGTTTATACCTTGAGAAGCACAGCGGCATTTGCCTGGGTGCTAACAAGCAGTATCTGGTGTCCAGCCGTTTGCGACGCCTGATGGCCGATAACGACTTGAAAACGCTGAACGAGCTTCTAAGTAAAATAAACCTGAACACGCACCGTAACCTGAAAACTCAGGTGATCGATGCCATGACCACCAACGAAACCCTCTGGTTTCGTGATAGTCACCCGTTCCGTATTCTTGAAGAAAAGCTGCTGCCGGAGTTTTACGCCGCCAGAAACATGCGCCCGCTGAGAATCTGGTCTGCTGCCTGTTCCACCGGGCAAGAACCGTATTCCATGTCGATGATTATTCAGGACTACAAAGCACGTAAGGGCGTTGCCGGCATGGGCGAGAAAATTGTCGCCACCGATATTTCACCTTCCGCGCTGGAACAGGCGAAAGCCGGTGAGTACCCGAGCCTGGCGATTGGCCGGGGTTTGGATACCAGCCGCCTGAAGAAACACTTTAAAGAAACCACGGCAGGGCGTTTCAAAATAGACCCTAAAATTGCCTCGTGTGTGGAATTCCGTCAGATGAACCTGCAAGACAGCTACAGCCTGTTAGGTAAGTTCGACATCATCTTTTGCCGTAATGTGCTCATTTACTTCACCGGCGAATTCAAGCAGGACATCCTGAAACGCATGCATGCCAGCCTTAACCCGGGTGGTTACCTGATGGTTGGCGCATCTGAGGCCATCAACGGCCTGAATGAATACTATGAGATGGTGCATTGCCGGCCGGGGATTATTTACCGGAAGAAGTGAGAGGGTGAGACGTAGGACGTAAGACGTAAGACGTGCTGCCTGCCGGGCCACTCACATCTAGCATCTAGCATCTCGCATCTCACATCTCACATCTCACATCTCACGTCTCACATCTCACATCTCACATCTCACATCTCACGTCTCACGTCTTACATCTCACGTCTCACGTCTTACATCTCACATCTCACATCTCACATCTCACCTCCCACCTCCCACCTCTCACCTCCAACCCATTGCCGCTTTGCCGTTCCCTTCCTCTTTTTTACCTTCCGCTATTCGGTAAACTATTGAAATATAAAGAAAAAATAAATTGGCATTGCAATTGCTCTGTTATTGGAAACTTGCAAAAAGCGGCAATAGGGGAAAGCAATGTCTGCATTAGGTTTTCAAAATTCACTCGGCATTCACGATGATGCATTGATGCTTCGTTCAGAGCGCTCTTCTATTCTGGCCAATAACCTGGCCAATGCAGATACCCCTGGGTACAAGGCCCGCGATATTGATTTCAACGCCATTCTGAGCGGTGAAGTCAGCAAGCAGGCAAGCCTGTCGACTGCCCGTACCGACGACCGGCACATTGCCACCGGCTCCGGCGATGGCTGGGAAGTTTTATACCGCAATTCGCTGCAGCCTTCTATCGATGGCAATACCGTTGACGAAAACGTAGAGAATACAAAATTCACTGAAAACGCCATGGACTACAACGCCAGCTTCGAATTTCTGAACGGCAAGTTCAAAGGCCTGATAAACGCGCTTCGGGGAGAATAATCATGAGCTTAGGTAATATTTTCGACATCTCCGGATCAGGCATGAATGCCCAGTCGGTTCGCTTGAACACGACAGCGAGTAACCTTGCCAATGCGCAGAGTGTGAGTTCCAGCATTGAAGATACCTACCGCGCCCGCAAGCCGGTGTTTCAGAACATTCAGTCAGACATCATGGATCGCTCGTTTAACGATGTGGATATGGATTACGACGTCGGCAACGGCGTTCAGGTAGCGGCCATCGTTGAAACAGACGCACCGCTGGATATCCGCTACGAGCCTTCCCACCCCTTCGCGGATGAAGAAGGGTACGTTTATTACTCGAACGTGAACGTTGTTGAAGAAATGGCAGACATGATGTCGGCTCAGCGCAGTTTCACCATCAACGTAGAGGTGTTCAACACCGCGAAAACGCTGATGCAGAAAACCCTAACACTGGGCCAATAGGAGGTTAAGCAATGACCGATATTACCAGTACCGACCTCTTTTCCCAGTACGGATTTTCAACAACGTCGAGCACTACCTCGACGACGGATGAAGATAACGACAACAGCTTAGGCCAGGACGAATTCTTGGAGCTGATGATCACCGAGCTGGAAAACCAGGACCCGACCGACCCATCCGACAGCTCAGACTTCATTGCCGAGCTGGCGCAGTTTTCTACCGTTGAAAGCCTGGAAGAAATCTCTGACACCATTAACGAGCTTTCTACCTCATTCCAGTCGTCACAGGCGCTGCAGGCCAGTTCTCTGGTGGGTGGCAACGTCACGATCGATGGCAACAACACCAGCACGCTGTATTGGGGAGATCTGGTTTATGGCTCTGCCGATATCTCTGCCGGAGCCACCGATTTATCGCTGCAAATCACCAACAGCAGTGGCCAGGTGGTGGAGAACGTCTCCATCGGCAATCAATCCAGCGGTGACCTGAGCTTTAAGTGGGATGGCGCCAATCTGGAAGTGAATGGTGAGCTGATGGAGATCGATTACGACCAGTTCGAAACCGATGAAGACGGCAGCATCATTCCACATGAAGCCGGTGAGTATACCTTCACCATCACCGGCTCTGTTGCCGGCGCGACCACTTCGATGAACGTCAACACATCGCAGTTTGTTGAATCGGTCACCATTCTGGACGACGGAACCATACAGCTGAATCTGGATAACGGCGAACCAGCCTATATGACCGATGTTGCATCGATCAACGAAACAGCCTGATAACCCAATTTAAAAAAGTGACCTTAGCCTGAGCGGTTGAGGAACAGAATTTAAGGCGGCTAAAAGTTGCCGGTAAGTGAAGAGGAAGTGAGCTATGAGCTTTAGTATCGGATTGAGCGGTGTTGCCGCAGCAAATACTGACTTGAGTGTAACGGGTAACAACATCGCTAACGCCAGCACCACCGGCTTTAAGGCCAGCACCACCGAGTTTGGCGATGCCTATACTACTTCGCTGTTGGGCTCCGGCAGCGATATTGTTGGCTCTGGGGTGACGGTCACCAATATTGGTCAGAGCTTCGAACAGGGCACCATTACCGCTTCAGATTCATCATTGGATTTAGCCATTGATGGCGACGGCTTCTTCGTACTGGAATACGACAACGGTACAACAACCTATAGCCGCTCCGGTGGCTTTGGTTTAGATACTGAAGGCTATGTGGTTTCGGTCTCTGGCGCGACGCTGCAGGGGTATGGTGTTGATAACAATGGCGTTGTCAGCGGTATTTTGACCGATTTACAGGTGGATGCCGATAACATTGCACCGCAGCGTACAACCGAAGTTGAAACACAGTTGAACGTACCTTCTTATGCAGAGGTTCTGGCGTCGGAAGGAAGCATTACTGAAACGAATGGCTTTGCAATTGGTCAGGTGCAGACAGGGTCTGAAGATGATGTTTCCACAACCTTGTCATCAGTCGGTTATCCGACGACGGCAGGTGTTGCTTCTGCGTGGTCAGGCGGGATTGTGCATGATAACAGTGATATTGATTTTCCGTGGCAACCGGATTCTGCCGAGTCTTCGTACTCGATAGATATCACACTATCGGGCTCGAACATTGATACAGAAACCAACTCATTAGTGGGCACCATTGTACCGTTTTCCAGTGAGAATATTTATGAAAGTGTTGACGATCTGGTAGACGCTATTAATTCTGCTATCAACGCAGACTCTGATCTTGCTGGCATGGTTCAGGCTACTGTCAATAATGTTGGAGGTGTTTCTTTCGAGGCTGCAGGAACTTATGCAACGGATGGAACATCGATCGTTAATATTGAAGATAATGTTGGTAATTTATTAGGTGACAGTTACCTGAATTTTGAAAACCAAAGTGTCGTAGTTTACGGCACCAGTGAAGCTGGCTTAACAGTCACCAACTCTGCAAGCACGACTACAGTAAGTAGTGGTCGAGACTTAACATCCATTGATACAGAATCCGGTTTTCTATCTGCCTACGCCAATGACACCATTGATTTTTATGCAAGTGTTGCAGGCACTTCGTACCCAATAAGTATCACCATTCCAAGTACCGGATACGCTGACTTCAGTGCCCTGGTTTCAGATCTGAATGCCGAGTTTACTGCTGAAGGGGCAGGCATTACAGCATCCGTCGTAAATGACAGGCTGGTGTTTACTTCAGATGTCGCTGGTGACGTTGATGTTTACTTTACTACGTCAACCTTAACCAGTGATTTCGATGTCGAGGTTTTAGGTATAACGACCTCCTCTTTGTATTCGCCCTCAACATCCCAGGGTGTGGATGCAAATAACACGATGACAATCGCTACCGATACCAACTCGGCAACGATTTCGATCGGTAGTGGTACATATGCAGATGCGGATGCTCTGGCTTTGGCTATTAACGGCGCTATATCAGGCAGTGCGGTTGATGGAGAGGTGTCGGCTTATGCGATCGACGGTACGCTTTATTTCGATCGTTTGGACAGTGGTACGGCCTCAACGCTAGCGATTACCGATGGTACTGCTGGTGCAACTGATCTTGAATATTTTGGTCTGAATACCACGACATCTATAACATCACCCAGTGTTACTGCAGCAGTGGCTGGTACCGATCTGTTCGCCAACAATGGCTCTATTGATTTGTCTTCATCCGAAGGCGATGCCGTTACTGTACAGGGCAATAGTACTTCTGAGCTTACCTTTACCGATTACGATTCCGGAACCTATGCGACACTTACCAGTGCATTACCTATTAGCACTTATGTGGATACCAGTGGTGCTGTTGCTAGTACGGATGCCGGCAACTGGCTGGCGTTCGACATTACAATTGGAACCACTACGGAGCAGGTGACAATGCAGGTTCCAGCTGGAGGTTGGGCCGATACAACAACATTCCTGTCAGAATTAGAAACCGAAATCGAAGATGAATTTGGTAGCACTGATGTGATTGACGTCAGCTTGAGTGCGGCAAACGAGCTGGTTTTAACTGCTGGTTCGGCAACTGGAGTCGGAAGCCAAACGATCAACATTAGTGATTACAGTGGTACTGTGGTTTCTGAAACAACGTCCTTCACTATGTCTGCCATTGGTATGCAGGATGATGGATCATCCACGCCGGATTACGATGCCGGAGAAGAGGAAGTTTTAGCCAATAACGTTCTGGAAATTTCTATTGATGGTGCAGATGGGCAAACCATTGTAATTCCGGAAGGTACGTACACGACCTATGATGGCCTGGTGGCTGCAATCAGTGATGAAATATCTTCTAATTCTGCACTGTCAGGCGAGATTGACGTATCACACGTTAATGGTCGACTGGTATTTGAACGGACCGAAATTGGGTCCGGTTATGATATTGATATTTCCGGGGATAGCGAAGCACTTGAAACTCTGGGATTGGATAGCACAACGACGACGCTGGGCACTGACTCAGTCGATAAATCCAACTCCTTCACCATCAACCTGGTCGTACCCGACCCGGATGAAGATGGCCGCTCCGGTTCTGTAACCATTTCTCTCGATGAAACCATCTACTCGATCGACCAGCTGGCAACATCGATCAACCGCGAACTGGCCTCAGTAGATGAAGCTGACTACATTGGCGTGCAGGCTGTTGTTTCTGAAGACGAAGATGGCAACGAAATTTTAACCTTTGTTGCGACTGAAGCCGGTGAAGAATCGACAATTTCTATTACCAATATTCAGGCAACCGGTGATGACCTGGACGTTAATGAACTGTATGGCCTGCTGCAGGCAGATCAGTACGACAGCAGCCTGTTGACCATTGGTGAGGCTGCAACCACCAACGGTTATCCGGCGCAGACCGTTCAGCTCTACAACGAAGCGGACGATGTGACGACCGAGATCGTGATCGAGGAAGGCTCACAGGCCTCTGAAATTGCATCACTGCTCAGTGGTTATGGTGGTGTAACGGCAACGGCCGAAACCGACTTAACCCTGTTTGCTGAAGATTACGTCAACAGTGGCTTAATGGATTTGTACATTAACGGTCAGGTTATTGAGTCTGACGACTTTGCCGACATCGTGGATGAAATCAATAGCTACTCATCAACAACGCTTTCCAGCATTACAGCATCGTTGGATGAAGATACCGGCAATATTCTGCTGACTTCCTCCATTGGTATCGATATCTCGGTTGAGGTGGATTCAGTTGTCGAGACTGACCAGATTTCACTGCAGGGTTCTGATGGCGCAACAACCGCTACCTTAGGTGGTGATGAAGATGCCGAAACGTTCGCCGTAGTCGGTGGTTCTATAGAGATTGTGCTTAACGATGGCTACACCCTGGAAGACCCGGATCCAAGCGTAACCGGTTTATTCAACGGTTTAACCAGTGCTTCCTATGAAGAGTACACCATCAACTCATTCGACCCGGACAACACCGATACCTACAACGAAACCGCATCCATTACGGTATACGATTCACTGGGTAATCAGCACGAAATGCAGATGTACTACGTCAAGAATGAGGCCGACGGCAGCAATCTGAGCTCCTGGACTGTGTACGTGCAAATCGATGGTGAAAACGTCGGTGACCCGGATGCTACGCTGGATTACCCGGATAACCTGGAGCCAACCATGGCTTCGTTCCAGATGTATTTCAATGCCGATGGCTCTCTGGATGAAGACTCAACTGGTGAGTTCCTGATTTCCAACTGGGATCCAATTGACAGCGAAGGTGCCTCCAATGGCTCGTTCTCTTCACTGAATGTGGCCGAAGGCGGTGTGTTGCCGATCGATAGCGATGCGGAAAACTCCAACTTCGCCATTTCATTTACCGACTCCACCCAGTACGGCAGTGAATTCGCACGCTACGATTTCGCCCAGGACGGTTACACCAGTGGTGAGCTGACTGACCTGGAAATCGACGGCTCCGGTATTATTTACGCCCAATACACCAACGGTGAATCGGAAGTGATTGGACAGGTAGCTCTGGCGACCTTTACCAACACAGAAGGCTTAACGCCCTCCGGTGATACAGAATGGACGGAAAGTTCTGAATCCGGAGAGCCCACCATTGGCGAACCGGGCACCGGTACTCTGGGGTCTATTGAATCCTCAGCACTGGAAGACTCAACGGTCGATCTTTCCGAAGAGCTGGTACAGCTGATTATTGCGCAACGTAACTATCAGGCCAGTGCCAAGACGATTGAGACTGCCAATGAAGTGACGCAGACGATTATTAATTTGAGGTAAGGGGTGGGGCGTGAGACGTTGGTTGCTAGATGCTAGGTGCTAGTTGCTAGATGCTAGGTGCTAGATGCTAGATGCTAGATGCTAGATGCTAGATGCTAGATGTAAGTGGTGTGGTATCCCGCTCCGACATATCGGGATGAGTTCTACAGAGGTGAGGCAAGCAATGTAAAGGGTGATGGATCCTCGTCTGTACGGGATGATGTTAGTATTAGGCCTCTTCGCAAAAACAAGCGGCAATACCGGTTGCCGCTTTTTCTCCGCAGTGGAAATGGCTTGCCATTTTCCTCCACAATTCTGTTTATATTTTGCTATGTGAGTTGTTCAGCTCCTTACCTGAATCACTACAGCCCTTTAAATACGGTGCATTCGGCGTACTCTGAAATTAAAAAACAAAACTGGCACGGCTCTCGCTTTACTCTCTGTAATTGCCACTTATGGCTATGAATTACAGGAGTACGAAATGGATCGTGCAGTCTACATTGCAATGACCGGTGCGAAGAACAACATGTATTCGCAAACGGCGCATTCCAACAACCTTGCCAACACCGGCACCTATGGCTTTAAAGCAGATTTCGAGCAGGCCAGAGCGATTCCGGTATGGGGTGACCACCATCCATCTCGTGCCTTCGCACTCACAGAGCGTCCGTCTTCAGATTTCGATGATGGAGCCCTGATTGAAACCGGCAATCCACTGGATGCCGCCATTGCCGGTGATGGATTTTTCGCGGTGCTTGATGCTTCCGGGCAGGAAGCCTATACCCGCCGCGGCGATTTTTCGGTAACACCTTTGGGTGAACTCATTAACGGGTCAGGCCAACCGGTCATGGGCGAAGGCGGTCCCATCGTGTTGCCGGAATTTGAACGGGTAGACATTGGCGCAGACGGCACTATCACCATTCGCCCGGCCGGTGCCGGCGCTGAGCAGTTGGTGGTGGTTGATTCCATCAAGATGGTCAACCCGGATCTGCAAAATTTCGAGAAGAATGAAGATGGTCTGTTCCGGCCGTATCAGGGTGAAGCCATTCTGGAAAACGATGAAACACTGAGTCTGGTTTCAGGTTTTGTAGAAGGCTCTAACGTAAACGCCGTGACCGAACTGACCAACATTCTGGCCATCAGTCGCCAGTACGAAACTCAGGTGAAGATGATGAAAACGGCTGATGAAATGTCTGAGGCGGCAGCACGCGTGCTGTCACTGAGCTAACAGCCGTCGGTCAGCACCGAATTGAGAGGGTTTAAATTATGATGAAAGCACTTTGGGTGGGCAAAACCGGGTTGGAAGCACAGGATACCTCGCTGTCCGCTATTTCCAACAACATGGCCAATGCCTCTACCACGGCCTTTAAAAAAGACCGTGCCGTATTTGAAGATTTAATTTATCAGGTGCAGCGTCAACCGGGCGGCCAGTCTTCCCAGAGCACGCAACTGCCCAGTGGCCTGCAATTGGGTTGTGGTACGCGCGTAGTTGCCACTCAGAAGCAATTTACCCAGGGCGATATCGAAGTGACCGGCGAAACGCTGGACTTGGCGATCAACGGCCGTGGCATGTTTCAAATTACCATGCCAGACGGCGATTTAGCCTATACCCGCGACGGCAGCTTCCAGATTGATTCCGAAGGCAACCTGGTGACCTCCAGCGGTTATCTGCTGGAGCCAAACATCGTGGTGCCGGATCAGGCCGATACCATCACCATCGGCACCGATGGCATTGTCACCGCAGTGTATGAAGGTGAAACCACCGGTGAAGAGATTGGCACCATCGAGATTGCCGATTTTATCAACTACGCCGGCCTGGAAGCCATTGGTAATAACCTGTTTCAGGAAACCGATGCCAGCGGTGAAGCCGTGATTGGTGACCCGAGCTACGACGGCTTTGGCTCATTGGAGCAGGGCGCGCTGGAAGCCTCGAATATTTCTATCGTGGAAGAAATGGTGGATCTGATTGCGACGCAGCGTGCTTACGAGATGAACTCCAAGGTGGTCAGTACCGCTGACTCTATGCTTGGTTTCATAACCTCGAACCTGTAACTCAACGCACTTATAAAGCAGATAAGGCGTAAGGATAAAACAATGAACCTAATCAAAACGACGTTACTGTTGCTGATTACCGCTTACCTGAGCGCTTGCGGCAGCATGCAGGTTTCTTCCTTGCCGCAAAGTGAAAAGCCGGGCGACCCGGAATACGCGCCGGTGCCGAGCGATTCACTGATGCCGCCGCCGAATGCCGGTGGCTCGCTGTTTTCCGATGCCTACGGGCTGAGCCTGTACGGCGATAAAAAAGCCCGCAAGGTTGGCGACATTATTACCGTGGTGCTCGATGAAAGCACGCAGGGTTCCAAATCCTCCGCGGCTTCTTCCAGTAAGAGCTCCAGCGCCAGTTTAGGCGTGCCAACGGTTGCCGGGTTTGAGGTCAGCTCGTTAAGCGCCTCTGTCGATGGCGACCGTTCGTTCAGCGGCTCGGGCGATGCGGATCAATCCAACTCGCTGGAAGGCAACATTACCGTCACCGTGGCAGAGGTACTGCCCAATGGCGTGCTGAAAGTACGCGGGGAAAAATGGATCACCCTGAACACCGGTGCCGAATTCATCCGCATTAAAGGCATGCTGCGTCCGGATGACATTAACCTGGATAACACCGTTTCCAGCCAAAAGCTGGCCGATGCGCGCATTACCTACAGTGGTTCCGGTGCGGTGCAGAGTGCTTCTAAGCAAGGGTGGCTGTCGGCGTTTTTTAATTCTTCGTTGATGCCGTTTTAGGTGTTGGACGTGAGAGGTTAGACGTGAGATGTGAGGGGTTAGATGCTAGGTGCTAGATGTGAGGGGAAAGACGCCAGGGTTCTAGCGTGCAGTGTTCTTTTACGTCTCACATCTTACATCTTACGTCTTACATCCCACGTCTTACCTCTCACGTCCAGCCACTACCAAAGGGCATAAACCTTGCTCTGTAAGTTAAACAAAGAAAATAACGCCAAAGAGATGACAACTATGAAAACGCTGGCAATCACAAGAACATTAAGCATTACGCTATTGCTGTGTCTGTCTGCTTCGTTTGGCTTTGCCGATCGGATTAAAGATTTAGCCTCGGTACAGGGTGTGCGCAGCAATCAGCTGGTGGGCTATGGCCTGGTGGTTGGTTTGGATGGCACCGGCGATAAATCGGATTTCACTGACCAGACCTTCCGTAACATGATGGAGCAGTTCGGCATTACCATTGCCGATGATGAAGACCCGAAGCTGGCCAATGTTGCGGCCGTCAGTGTGCACGCTACCTTGCCGGCCTTTTCAAAGCCGGGGCAGGAGATAGATATCACCGTTTCCAGTCTGGGTAATGCCGATAGCCTGCGCGGCGGCAGCCTGTTGCTCACGCCGTTGCGTGGCGCAGACGGCAACGTTTATGCCGTGGCTCAGGGTAGTATGATCGTCAGTGGTTTTGGCGCTGAAGGTGCCGATGGCTCTTCCATTCAGGTCAACATTGAAAGCACCGGCCGTATCCCCAATGGTGCCACCGTAGAGCGCGCCGTACCGACGTCTTTTTCGCAGGGCGATCACCTCACTTTCAACCTGCACCGCCCGGATTTCACCACCGCCAAGCGTATGGCAGAAACCATTACCGATTTACTGGGGCCGGATTCTGCCTATGCCGTCGATGCCACCTCGATCCGGGTGACGGCACCGCGCGATGCCAACCAGCGCGTCAGCTTTTTAAGTGTGCTGGAAAATCTTGAGGTGACGCCGGGTGAAGAATCCGCCAAGGTCATCATTAACTCCCGCACCGGCACTATTGTGGTTGGCAAACATGTGGCCATTGAACCGGTGGCGATTACTCACGGCGATTTAACCGTCACCATCCAGAACGATTTAACCGCCGCTCAGCCGGAAGGCTTCTCGGCAGGCGAAACGGTGGTTGTGCCGGATACCGATATTGCCATCGCCCAGGAAAACAGCCCCATGTTCCTGTTCGGCCCAACCGTCACGCTGAACGATCTGGTCAACGCCGTTAATGAGGTTGGCGCAGCACCCGGCGACTTAATGGCGATATTGGAAGCCCTTAAGAGTGCTGGGGCGTTGAAGGCGGAGTTGATAATTATTTAGGGTGGTTAGATGCTAGATGCTAGATGCTAGATGCTAGATGCCACCAACCGGTACTTCCCACTTCGGTGTTCGGGAACTCGGCCTTCGGCCTCAAACACCCCTCGGCACCTGCGCAGAAAGTCCCGGTTGGCATCTCTGATACTGCTAGATGCATGATACTAGCAACTAGCAACTAGCAACTAGCAACTAGCAACTAGCAACTAGCAACTAGCAACTAGCAACTAGCATCTAGCATCTCCCGTCTTCCCAAACTTGGCACACCCCTAGCTATATATTTTCCAGGCCCGCTGTTTACCGTAAATAGCGGCAATATTTAACCGGAGAATGGCGATGCCCGCACAACTCGATGCCGCTTTTAACTATAACGACCTCAACAGTCTGAATGCGTTAAAACAAAGTGCCCGTAAGGATGACCCAGAGGCATTGCGTGCAGTCGCCCAGCAGTTTGAATCAATGTATATGGATATGGTGATGGCCAGCATGCGCGAGGCCAACGATGTACTGCGCTCCGATCTGATGAACTCCTACCAGACCGATTTTTACCGCGATATGTACGATGAGCAGCTCACGCTGAGCTTATCGCAGCAGGGCGGTTTTGGTATTGCCGAGGTGCTTTACCGCCAGCTGATGGGTAACGATGCCAATACCGAAGAATTTGAGCCCAAGCCTTTGAGCGAATCGAGCCGGCCGGTTATTCCGAGCCTGGATTACTCCCAACTCACCGAAAGCCAATTCTTTGAAGACGCAAATTCCATTGAACAGCAGCCGGTAACGGAAGCCAAGCCATTTAATTTAAGCTTCAGCAGCCCAAAAGATTTCATTGAACAATTGTTGCCACTGGCGAAGCGGGCAGCGGAAATTATTGGTGTTTCCGCCAAGGTTCTGGTTGCCCAGGCGGCGCTGGAAACCGGTTGGGGCCAAAGCCAGATTGAAACCGAAAGCGGAGATTCCAGTTTCAACTTTTTCGGCATTAAAGCCGGAAACGGCTGGCAGGGTGAATCGGCTTCAACCATGACAACAGAATACATCGACGGCCGCGCCATTAAGGTGAAAGAACCGTTCCGCGCCTATAAAAACGCCGAACAATCCTTCAACGATTATGCGGAATTTATTACCGGCAACCGCCGTTATGAACAGGCCGTTGCCAATGCCGGTAACGATGCCGAATACGTAAACGCGCTGCAGAAAGCCGGTTACGCAACCGACCCGAACTACGCCGATAAAATTTTGCGCATTTCGCAAAGCGAATGGTTTGATGAGGTTTAAGGAGCGATAAATGAGCTTGCTATCAACTGCCGTCTCCGGCCTGAGTGTTGCGCAAACCGCGCTGGATACCACCGGTAACAACATCTCTAACGCCAATACCGAAGGTTATTCGCGCCAGCAGGTTTCCATGGAAACCGCCAACTCAACCTATTACGGCTTTGGCTATGTTGGCAATGGTGTGAGCGTTTCAGAAGTATCACGCATAACCGATGAATACCTGACGCTGCAATTGCAGTCCGATACTTCCGATTACTACGACCTGGAAACCTATGCCGACCTACTGGCGCAGGTGGATACGCTGCTGTCCAATGACTCTACCGGTTTACAGTCGGCCATGGATGATTACTTTGCCGCGCTGCAAACAGCGGCGGATGACCCATCTTATGTGCCATCGCGCGATGTTGTGCTGGCCGAAGCCGAAAGCCTGGCCAGTCAGTTCAACTCCATAGCAGATTATCTGGGTGATATTGAAGATACCCTCAACAGCCAGTTAGAAGCCTCAATCGCACAGGTGAACTCACTGGCCACCACCATTGCCACGCTGAATGCGGAAATTATTGCCGCCGAAGGAAGCTCTGAAACGGCAGCGCCGAACGATTTACTGGACGCGCGTGACCAGGCCATTCTGGAGCTTTCAGCCTATGTGGATACCGATGTGGTTGAAGTGGATGGCGCATACGATATTTATATTGGCAGCGGCCAGGCACTAGTGCTGGGTAACAGTGCTTATTCGCTGGAAGCCACACCATCGGAAGAAGACCCGACTCAAACCGGCATCACCTTTGTGGGTTCCACAACCTCGATCGACATTACCAATGAAATTACCAGCGGTGCCATTGCCGGTATGATCAACTTCCGCGAAAACGCGCTCGACGAAACCATCAATAACTTAGGCCTGCTGGCCATTACCTTTGTTGAAGAAACCAACGCCACCCATTCGGTGGGTATCGACCTGAACGGCGATTGGGGTGGAAACTTCTTCGCAGACATGAACAGTGAAGATCTGGTCAGTAACCGGGTATCTGCCTATGGCAGCAATACATCATCGAACGATAACTACTTCAGTGTTTATATTGACGATACCAGCGCGCTGACCGGCAGCGAGTATACGCTCTCGGTACCGGGGCCGGATTCCTCCCGCTTTGAAATTACCAACAGCGATGGCGATGTTGTTGCCGAAGGGTCACTGGAAAATACCTTCCCGCAGGAAATTGAATTCGATGGCCTCAAACTGGTTATAGAATCGGGCACCTTTAAAGAGGGAGATTCCTTTACTGTAAACCCCTATGCAAACGCTGCAGCCGCAGTTGATGTGGCAATCACCGAAGCGGAAGAAATTGCCCTGGCGTACCCCATTCGTGCAGATACCAGCCTGAGCAATAACGGCACCGGTGTGATCGATCAGGGCACCATGCTCAGTACCGATACCAGTATGTTCTCTGTAGATGGTGAGCTTTCACCGCCTCTGATTATTGTGTTCACCAGCGAGACAACCTACTCGGTTTATGACAACACCGACCCGAGCAACCCAACCGCGCTCGACCCGCCGATGGAAAACCTCAGCTATGTGCCGGGTGCAACCAACACCATCTTTACCGACGACCCAGGTGAAACGCAGGTTAGCAGCTGGCGCGCCCGGTTGCCGGCTGCGGCAGAAACCGGCACCCAGGGCAGCTTCGATAGCCTGGAAAACGGCATCAACGCTGAACGCTTTGAGTTCTACTACACCGACCCTGAAACCGGCGAAACCAGCCTGCTGGATGAAGTCTCCACTGAAACCGGAACCTCAGCGGCCGATATCGCGAATGCGCTGAACCTGGTCGATGGCATTGAAGCCCGCGCCTATACCGAAGTGCAGCTGACCAACTTCACGAACAACGGCACCACTTACAATCCTTCCAATGATTTCGAAGTCTGGATTAACGGCGTCAACATTACCGATGTGGTTGAATCTTCCAATCAGAGCACCTACATGGACGGCTACCCGGAAGAAGTGCCGGATGAAATGACGCCGGATTTCCTCGCCGACCGCATCAACAGCAATTATGAACTTTCGTACATGGGCATTACTGCTAAATCGGACGGCACCACGCTCACCATTACCAGTGCGAATGGCGATGACATTCTGATTGAAATGACCGGCGATGAACCGCAGGAGGTTCTGGTCGATGGCCTGACCGATTACATCGACCCGGGCGATTCGTTCCAACTGAGTAACGGCCAGAGTTACACCATTGACCCGATATCCGGCAATACCAATGGCGAGATCAACAGCCTGACCGGTTACGACTTCACCGAAGGCGGCCCCTATGAGTATGAAATCTATCTGCCCGATGGCCGCACCGGCTACATCACCATGGATCAATACTATGCCGATTCCGACTCGCTGCTCGCTGCCTTTGAAGAGCAGATTACCGATCAGCTGGATGACAGCAGCAGCGCCTCGGTTTCTGTCGATGCCAACGGCAATCTGAGCTATCAGGTTTATATGACGGTGACCGGCACCGGCGACCCGGATGAAGTATCTGCCGTGAACATGGGCGGTGAGGTCGATATTGTGATGTCTGATGGCATCAGCCTGGAAACCGACCCGGAAATTGGCGGTATCTTCAATGGCATACCGGATGCCGAAAGCACCTACCTTGGCTTCACCTTCGAAATCTCCGGCACGCCGGTAGACGGTGACGAGTTTGTGATTGAGTGGAACGAAGGCGGCACCTCCGATAACCGCAACGCGCTCGATCTGGTCGCTCTGGAAACATCCGATCTGGTCGGCGGTGAAATTACCTTTACCGAAAGCTATGCGCAGTCGGTCGAGCAGGTGGGCACCATGACCTCCACGGCAGAGGTTCAGGCGGCCGCAGCGGAAACTATTTTGGAAACCACCGCGGCGGAAGTCGACAGCATTTCCGGTGTGAATTTGGATGAAGAAGCAGCCTACCTGATTGAGTATCAGGCGCTGTACAGCGCAAACGCTAAAGTTATTACGATTGCGCAAGAGTTATTCGATACCTTATTGGCATCGTTTTAATTTGTAGGTTGGCCTTTAGGCCAACCGGTTTGAGTCGGGCTAAAGCCCGACCTACAGGGGCAACGTCTTTCGTAGGTTGGCCTTCAGGCCAACAATTTAGAGTCGGACTAAAGCCCGTCCTACAGAGGCAACGTCTTTTGTAGGTTGGCCTTCAGGCCAACAAGTTAAAGTCGGACTAAAGCCCGTCCTACAGAGGCAACGTCATTTGTAGGTTGGCCTTCAGGCCAACAAGTAAACGTCGGACTAAAGCCTGACCTACAGAGACAGCGTCATTTGTAGGTTGGCCTTCAGGCCAACAAGTTAGAGTCGGACTAAAGCCTGACCTACAGAGGCAACATCTTTTGTAGGTTGGCCTTCAGGCCAACAGCTCTAACCCTAAAAACAGTGAAAAGTGAGATGAAAAATGGCCGATCGTATTTCTACATCGTGGAGTTATAACCAGTCTCTGGGCGATATGCTGAACCTGCAGGTGCAAATAAACGAAACCAGTGCCAAAATATCGTCCGGTAAAGAACTGCTGACTGCATCGGACGACCCGGTCGCTTACGCGCGTGTATTGCAGCTCGATCAGGAAATCAACCAGATGGAGCAGTACGAAGATAACATCACGCTGCTGGATTCCCGCCTTGAGCTGGAAGACGGCGTGCTTTCCAGTGTGAATAATGTACTCGGCAGCATCCGTGAGCTGACGGTTCAGGCCGGTAACGAAGGCGTTTATACCGATACCGATCTGCAATCGATGGCCGATGAAATGCAACAGTATCTGGAAGAAATTGTCGCACTCGCCAACAGCACCGATGGCACCGGAGATTACTTGTTCGCCGGTTACCAGAGCGAAGAGCCAGCCTTTGTAGAATCCCCCGGCGGCGGTTACAGCTACGAGGGCGACGAGGGTGTTCGCTATATGCAGATCAGCAGCAGTATTACGCTGGCTTCGAGCGATTCCGGTAAAGATGTGTTTCTGGATATCGATTCCGTCAGTAACTCTTTTTATACCTCGGGCAGCAGCTCTAACACCGGCTCTGGCATTGTTTCTCAGGGCATCACGGTGGATCAGGAAGCGCTGGATGCCTACTTCCCGGAAGACATCGTGATTGAGTTTCAGAACGAACTGGATGTTGACCCGCCACAAACCAATTACACCGTGTACCGCCAGTCTGACGGGCGCGTGATAGATGGGCTGGAAAACGTCGAATACGTGGAAGGGCAGGATATTTCCGTTGCCGGCATGACCGTGGAAATTACCGGCGACCCGGATGCCGGGGATGAGTTCTACATTGAAACCTCATCCTCGCAAAGCATGTTCGTGACCATTGAAAAGCTCATCTACGCACTGGAAAACTACGGCAGCGATTCCGAATACACCGAGCTTTACAGCGCTGCCATTGAAGATGCGTTGAGTAATTTAGATAACGCCATCGATAACGTCTCCAGCGTGCGCGCAAACATCGGTACCCGGTTGAACGCCACCGAAGATATGTCGGACCAGCTGGCGGATAACATTCTCTCGGCGCAGGAAATCCGCTCCGACCTGGAAGATTTAGACTACGCCGCCGCCGTCAGCCAGCTTACCTATGAAGAGTTTGTGCTCGAAGCGGTACAGCAGACGTATACTTCAATTAATCAGTTGAGTTTGTTTGATTATTTGTAAATGTGAGATACGAGATGCGAGATGCGAGATGCGAGATGCGAGATGCGAGATGCTAGATGTGAGACGTGAGACGTGAGATGTAAGATACGAGATACGAGATACGAGTGGTCCGGCATCCCGGTACGAGATGACGGCAATTTCGGACGTCTTACGTCTAACGTCTCACATCTAGCATCTAGCATCTAGCAACTAGTAACTAGTAACTAGTGCCCATCCAGAAACAGCTAACTCATTAATTTAAAAGAATAATTTTCAATAAACCAAAAAAAATCCTTTTGTGTTTTGTTAAAGTTTAATCA
>NZ_SLZR01000010.1 GCF_004341165.1 Reinekea marinisedimentorum | reverse complement strand
TCGTCCATTGTTTTTCATTACTATGAATTATGATGATGAACGATAATTAAATAAGGTGGGAAATGCTACGTTCCCACTTGAATTGGGGAAGACCCATATATAGCCAGTATTTTGGGATTGAGTCAAGGTTAGTGATGGGTGTCTGAGCTTCGGTCGCAAGAGCCTGGGCCATTCTCCAATACGCCAAAACGCTTTGGGGTTATAGCTATGCAAAGTCAGCAGAGAAAGCATGGATGAAATGGTACAGCTGGGCAACTAAAAGTCGACTTACACCAATGAAGACCGCTGCAAAGTCGATCAAGGAAAAACTGTGGGGAATCATTAACGCCATCGTAAAAAACCGAACCAATGCAATGGCAGAAAGCATCAATGCAAAATTAAAAATAATAAAGGTAAGAGCGAAAGGATTTAGAAGTGAGACACGCTACAAAACCGCGATAATGTTCTATCTGGGTGGACTAACTCTGAAACATTAACCCACCGTAAAAGGTGAAGACCCATATATAGCCAGTGTTTTGGGATTGAGTCAAGCTTAGTGATGGGTGTCGGAGCTTCCCCGCGATGCGGAAGTTAACCTCCTGTACTGTATCGGTAAGTACCTGGTCTGCACGGATGTCTATATCACCAATGGCAAAAACCGGGCTCGCTAATAACAACGCACTTATAAAAGCTGTAGGCCGAATCACGATGTGTTCCTTTTTCGTTTTGGCAGTTTTAAAACCCTTTAAAACTACCGGGTCGCAAGTTTTCTACTACACTTAATGTATGAACAGCGCCGCCCGGTTACTTTTGTAACCAAGCCGCAATAGAGTACAACCAACCCAAATTTTCTTTTGGGATGATTAAAATAATTTTTCCGACTATCTGGCTGAGGTCTATTGGGCCAAAGTTGCGGCTGTCGGTACTTTGTTTTGGGTTGTCGCCCAGAACAAAGTAACCTTTTATATTTCCTAATGCTTGTTGCCTTCGGTAAGCAACTTAGCTTTGTGCTTTTATCGTCCATTTCGGTAATCAGTTTTGAAAAGGATACTGAATCACCTGGCACATAAGCGATACGCTCTATTAGCTTCATTTTTTTAACATTTGGGTCGTTTTAAACGATTAGGTCGCCTTTGTTAAAAGAATGATGGCTTTCAAAAATCGTGACTTGCACCAGCCATAGGCCGATGCAAGTTTTCAGTTTTATTTATTGCAAGACATCCGGATCGTTAAGTAATGGGTCGTGCATTTCAGGAATAAGCTCACCTTCTTCACCTTCGCATTCAGAAATAGAGGGGTAGCCTTTACTCCAGGTAAAGTCACTTTCTGAAAGCCACGATTGAATAATTGGCTCGTAAGTTTTTTGAGGCAAATATTCACCTGTAACACCCGCAACAGATTTTTTTTGGCTATCAAGATCCCGTTCGTAATGTGTATACACCTCAGAAATCAATGAAAATCCTTTGATACCACCAACGGTATTGGATCGATAAACCTTTTGCCATGTAACAAGATCTGGATTATTGTCACCATCAAAATCACCTTCGAATAGTTTTGTATAGGAGCGATGAGCAGCAAATATATAATTTCGACTAATGGCCCGACTCGAAATATATTGATAATCACTACCTCCTAGTTGATCTATAAATTCGACATACTCACCTTCTAAAGAAGATGCAACCCAGTCATCAGCAAATGGCATAAAGGAAAAAACCACACCACCATAAAGGGGTGACAAAACAACATGTTCAGTTAATAAAGCAAGATAAAGCTCGAACTCCCCATCACCTTCTATATCACCATATCGCAACGGAGACTTACGCATACAGCTTGGTATTTTATATATAAGATCATTTGGGTTTTGATAAAGTTTACCTCGAAAATTAATTCCGAACTCTTCTTTAAGCGGTAGGGATATGGCAGGAGGAGGTGTCAGATACTGCCAACGACTTAATGTCCATACGCCATCCACTGAACGACTCTCAAAATCAGTCAAGTAAATCACATTGGACTCAGACAAAGAAAACAACTGATTAGTTTCGTCAACCAAGTAAAATGCTTTAGCAAATCCATCATCATACTTTTTCTGTGTTGTACTAGCTTTAGCATATTCCCAACTTGATTTAGCAATTTCTGATATATTTTTACTATTCACGGAAGTCCCGACTACAAAACCATCAAAAGAAGAAGCCATTGAATAACTTCCAATCAAAACCAAAAAAAACTGAAAAATATTTTTCATAATTCCTCACCTGTAAAACAATCTATTCTCCCCTCTGCCGCCTCCTCAAGAGACCCGTATGCCGCATTCCTTACTGTAGAGAAGGAATCTCCTGACCAAACATTATCATCACCAACTTCACCCAGCCATTTCCCCTTAAAATACCCAGACACCCATCTTAAATAATAATCTAACCCATAACCACATAGCCTGCTCATGAACTGCTGGATGCCACCACGCTTGCTATCAATCGGCCAGTTCCAAGACGTTTCAAGTCAAAACCACCGATTTCAGGCATGCCAAGATTTCAGACCGGCTGAATTTTTCAGTATTGTTTGAAGGATTTTCTAAGTCAGCAGTACACCAACGTTTGGTATACGCTGATAGCCCAGATCGGGCAATTTCTGTTTCAGTGAATCCAGTTTTCCGGCAAAACCTTTAAAGCTTTCTTCAAAATGCTGAGCGCTGTAAATCCAGTTTTTAGGTTCAATGTTTAGACGTTTTAAGATGGGCGGCAAGTTGGCGGGTATTGCGCCTCGCTTGTCTTCACGTAGGCAGCGGCCTGTCCAATCGAGCAGTTGCAAGTAATCTTCAAGTTTGAATGGCAGGCCTTCGGGCATGGGCTGGCGTGGATTGCCGACGAATGGAAAGAGTGTTTTTGGTTGGTTGGCTTCGGTATATTCTGTGGGTGTTGTTTTCGCGTCGCTGATGCGTTTTTGTGCAGAAGTAAAGTCGGATTGTTCGGGGGTTTCGGCCATGCTGGCACGAACTGGGTTTAGGTCGACATACGCCATGCAGGCCGCGAGGGCTTGTTCATCGAGCAGTGCCTGAGATTTGAAGCGCCCTTCCCAGAATCGGCCGGTGCATTGGTCTTCAGCATTCGCTTCGCGAGCAATGCCTTCGTTTAATACGCGCATGAACCAGCTGATGTCCATTAACCGGGAACGCCAAGTATCGGTGAGTTCATTGACGACCGCCATTTCTGCATCGGTCATGGGTTCATCCCGCAAAAAGCGAGCAGACAGATGATTGCCTTTGAACAGGCTTTGCCAGCGGGCATGAACCGCTTTACTGGACAGCTGTTCAGCCTGCTGAGCATTGATGTGCAAAACCACATGGTAGTGATTCGACATTACCGCATACGCGCAGACATCGATGCAGAAGACTTGGCCTAATTTGAGTATTTTCTGCTCAACCCAGCCCCGCCGGTGTTCATAGCTGATACCGGTTTGAATATCAGATCCGCACAGAAAGGCACGCCGCACACAGCGTGAAATACAGTGATAGTAGGGGGTTGCATCGATGGATACCTGAGCACTCCTTGGCTTTGGCATGACATCCTCCTGGATGAATACAGCATGGATATATAGCCAGTGTTTTGGGATTGAGTCAAGCTTAGTGATGGGTGTCGGAGCTTCCTGAATCTGCCCGGCTAAGCAGATGCGCTCGCCTTTGGCTCGCGGCCTACAACGTGAACTGAGCAGTTCAGCTTCGGCTTCTTCAGCTTCGCCGAACCTAAAACAAAAACAGCCACCCAAGGGCAGCCGTTTTTGTTTTGAATCTGGTAGGACTAAGCAGATTTGAACTGCTGACCTCTGCCATGTCAAGGCAGCGCTCTAACCAACTGAGCTATAGTCCTGAATTGAGGGCGTATGATACTTATCTAATCTGTTGTGGCAAGGCTTTTCTGAAAAAAATGTTATTTTTCAGTGTGTTAACTCTCGTATCATAGCCAATAGCTCAGATCATACTCCTTAAAACCATAAATACGGCGGTGCTTACCGCTACGGCCAACAGGACGTTCTTAAACCGCCAGGTAACCAATACGGCGATAATTCCGCCCAGTAAATAGGGGTTCACTACGCTCACCAACAGTTCGCCTTCCGGCAGGAAAAGGATTGGGCCAATGATTGCGGCCAGTACAGCGGGCGCTGAATAGCCCAGAAACCGCTTTGCCGTGCTGTTCAGTTTTATGGGCAGGTTGGGTTCCAGGAAGACATAACGACTCAGGAACACGATGGCAGACATCGCCAGTATCGTTAGCACAATCATGCCTTTTCCTCGCTGAAGCGGGTTGCGCGAGCCCTTTTGCTTTGCCAGGTTTCGGCAATAAAGCCAGTGGTCATACCACTTAGGGCAGCGATAAGCAGTGAGCCAGGCACCTGATAAAGGCCTAAGACTACAGAGAGTACCAGAGCAACTATCACGCTGAGCACTACGGGCAAGGTGGTTATGTGCGGCACTACCAGTGCAATAAAGGTAGCGGCAACGACGAATTCCAACCCGACGTTGTTCAGCCAGGGAATTTGGCTACCCAGAAAAATGCCCGCGGCCGAGGCGATATTCCAGACAACATAGAATGAGCCACCCACACCCAGAGCGTACCAGCGGTCGAATTCGGCATCTTTTTGACTGCCGCACACGGCGAACAACTCATCGGTGAGCAGGAAGCCTAAAAGCAGCCGCCAGCGCTTAGGCAGCTTACTGATCTTCTGGCGCATGGATATGCCATACAGGAAATGCCGCGAGGTGATGATCAGCACCGTCAGCATCATGGTGGCGAAAGCGACGCCGCTCTTAAACATACCCGCCGCCACCAACTGAGCAGAGCCGGCAAACAGAATGCCCGACATCATTTGGGCTTCTACTACGTTCAGCCCGGCATCAATCGCGTAAGAACCGGCCAATACCCCCCAGGGGATCACGGCCAGCGATATAGGCAAAGCAACAACCACGCCTTTGAGCAGCTTTTTAGCGGGTGTCGTGTTTGGGTTTTGCAAGCGCCTCTCCAAACGAAAAAATTGAATGGGGCGCGAGTATAACCGAAAAAAAGCCAGCGAGTGCTGGCTTACATTCAAAACGCTAGCCAGCAGACCTATTCAATATAGATAAACCGCGCCGACTTTACTCAGGGTACCGTAATCTTCCGTTTCACTTCCGTCGGTGATGATCCCGCTAATACTATTATCTTCACCATAAGCACCGACTGCCAGAACACTTCCATCGCTGCTCAGTGCAACAAACTGTCCAAAATAGTCTTCAGACTCTGGGTTAGAGGCTTTAATATAAGCCCTTTGTTGCCATGATCCATCGATATTACTAAACAAGTAAACTGCACCTGCATTATCGAGAGTTTCATCATCTTCCGTAACATCACCTAATTGAATGCCTGCCAAACTATTATCTTCCCAATGCGCACCCACAGCTAATGCAGTGCCATCGCTACTTAAAGCTAATGTACGGCCAAAGTAATCCTTTTCTTCTGTATTCGAGGCTTTAATGTAGGCTGTTTCAACCCACTCTTCCGCTTCATAACTAAAAAGATAAACTGCTCCCGAGTGCTCAGCAAAGCCAGTTTCATCAATAACAGTAACACCACCACTCAAATCTGTGACCCCGCTAGCAGAGTTGTCTTCCCGTAATGAATTTACGGCCAGAAGCGTGCCATCATCACTCATTGACATTGTATAACCAAAGTAATCACCCTCTTCAATATTCGAAGGCTTTATGTAAGCTGCTTGCTCCCAGCCCGAGTCACTACTGGTAAATACATATACCGATCCGGAATCTTCCATACTGTTATCATCAGTAAAATCTGTTCCTGAAGCGATATAAACATCTGAACTACTGTCTGAATAGCAGGCACTGATCGCCATGACCGTACCATCATCATTCAGTTCTACTTGCCAGCCAAAGTAATCTGCACTTTCTGCATTAGATGCTTTGATGTATGTTGTCTCTACCCACTCATCTTCTATCAGCTCGTATAAATATACTGCACCTGAATATTCGGAATCTTCATCATCAGTGATGACCGCACCCGCTGTTAAGTCCACAATGCCCTGGCTGCTATTGCTTTCTAACGGCGCACCCACCGCTATTACTGTTCCATCACCACTCACCGAAAGTGACATGCCAAAATAATCGTACGAGCTGGCATTAGATGCCTTGATATAAGCATCCTGTTTCCAACTGCCACTTTCTTTGCTAAAAACGTAGACTGCGCCAGACCCTGTAGCAGTTTCATCATCAATAAGGCCACTGTCGGTATCATCTTCATTCACCACCCAGTTCGCAGGAATATCTTCTCCATGCGCACCAACAACCAGCAAATCACCATCATCACTGAAATCTATAGCATAACCCAGTATATCACCCTCGTTTGCACTCGAGGCCTTTACATAGGCTACCTGCTGCCAATAACCACTTTCATTGGAGTAAAGGTATACGGCGCCAGAACTTTCAGATTCAACATCATCTGCATCGCCGTAATATTCACTACCGTCGGTTATTACACCGGTTGCGCTGTTATCTTCATTAAGAGCACCAACAGCTAAGGTACTGCCATCGTCACTTAGTGCAACTGAGTAACCGTAGTAATCTGAATCCCCGGCATTGGACGCTTTAAAATAACCGATCATTTTAGTAATGGCTTCACTAGATGGCGTTTGAGTGTTTGAAACAACTACTTCGTCACCGTATGTAGCGATAATAAAATAACTGGATTCAAGAGCTTCTATCAGGCTATTCACACTGAATGAAACTTCATAGGTATCTGTAACTTCCGTAATTTGTTCGCAACTCGATTCCTGACTGTCATCTTCACGACAGACCTCGTAACTGACGCCACTGCCATCAAATGCACTTGACCAACTTAGAGTCATTTTCTTTACATCTTCAGTTGATGCTGTAATGTCCAATGAGAATGATGAAGAATCTTCGCTGGCTGTGTCTTCGGTAGTTGCGTCTTCGGTAGTTGCGTCTTCGGTAGTTGCGTCTTCGGTAGTTGTATCTTCGGTAGTTGTATCTTCGGTAGTTGTATCTTCGGTAGTTGTATCTTCGGTAGTTGTATCTTCGGTAGTTGTATCTTCGGCAGCCTGATCTTCAGTTACTGCATCGCTGCTTTCAAACTTGGCTTCCGGCATATCAATATTGCTTTCACACCCTACTAATAGAAACAACGATAAATGAGCAGCAAAAACATACCTAAACGTTTTTAAAATATAATCCTTATTCATACCTTTCCTTCGAATTAGTTAACATTCCTTTAATCTCTTCCGAGTAACGCTATTTACAGAGAGATAAAAATGATGATGTGTAAAAATAGAAAATCCCCGTCGAATGCGAGGATTTATCCAGTTTAAAGCCAGCAATTGCTGGCTCTATGTGTAATCAAACCTAACCGGCTATTCCTCTTCAAACGCAGTTGGCACATAAGTAAGCGTGACACGAATAAAGTACGGTGTCGCTTCTCCACTCCAGTCGGCATCAGTCACGGCCATATCTTCTGAGGTATCCGGGTCATTCAGGTACTCAAAATCTTTAACGGCAATGTAGAAGGTGCCTTCCCACTGCTCATCCACCCAGAAATCGGTGCTGTAGTCTGCTGTATCCAAATCTACGGCATCGTCGGTCAATGTGGTATCGCCTACCTGGCTAAATACGCCTTCGCCGGAGGTTGTTTCCTGCTCTTCAATTTCCATGTTTTGGCTAACATCGCGGTACATGCTCCAGGTGTATTCGCTGTTTTCGCCTTCGTTCGCTACCAGCTCTACCTGAATCAGGTAGTGCCAATCCGTTTCAGCCTCGACTGCTGGATCCGATACGGTATCTTCCAGTATGGCCAGGCCATTGAGGTCAATGGCATACCAATCCTGATCGCCACTGAAGTCAATGTAGCCACCCAGCCATGGGAACGCTATGGTTAGCGTGCCATCGTCATTTTCGGTGACCGTTGCGTTATCTGCTGCATCATCCGGGTAGCTGAAGTTCAGGGTATCCATATCTACCGCATAAAACTCGCTGGAAGCTGCACTGAGGATTAGCTCTAAAATATCCTCGTCTGCTTCATACTGAGCTTGTTCGTCTGCCTCTTCAGCAAACAGATAGTCAGTAACGACTGAAGGTAAGTTATCTTCGGAAAAATCATTCAGGCCTTCCAGTGTTGCCATCAAGCTATAGGTGGCATTGGCATCGCTCTTTTTAGCGAACTCATCACTGATTTTAATGTAATAGTTGAGACCTTCTTCGTTAGGCGCAACCAGTACGGCTTCCTGCAGGTCCAGGATGGCATCACCGGTTACCGGGTCTACCACTTCAACAACAGCATCATCATCCAAGTTTACCAGCATGCGGAAATCAACGTCGGACTCAACCGCGCTGTCACCGTCGGTGAAGCTTAATTCAAACACCAGTCGTTGGTAATTGTCAGAGGCAGGCACATTGATTACATACCAATCGATATCGCCGGCATAAGAAATTTTCTTACCGGTTACGGCCTCACCGCTGGTTAGGGAATAGGCATCTGCACTGGTGTTGTTAGCATCACCGGTTTCATCGGCATCGGTGACTGTTGTCGTTTCCAGAGCAACGCTATAGCTGGCCGACTCGCTGTAAACCTGATCCTCATCCAGAGATACCGTTAAGGTATAGTCACCACTGCTTAACAGAACTTCCAGAGAGTACGCTGCGGAACCCGCCGTATGCACATAACTGAAGACGATTTCACCCGAGGCATCGGTAATGACGTACAGAATATCCATGTCGCTGGTGTTGGCATCCAGCGTTACGCTCAACAGTGAAAGGTCATCACCGGTGACCGACGGCATTTCCAAAAGGTACCAGTCTTCATCACTGCTGTAGCCCAGGCTGCCCGTAACAGAAGCCACATCGGTGGTTAAATCGACAGAGGTTGCATCTTCCGCGGTGTCGTCAGTCATGGCCTCTTCGGTATCGGTAGAGGTTACGCATATTTCATAAGGGGAGCTGGCATCAGAATCGTTCTGGCCAAAATCGGCCACCGATACCAGATAGTTGCCTGCATCGAGATAGTCTGTCATTGAGTAGACTTCATCCACAGAGCTGTACCAGTTTTCGACCAGCGAGGTTGCACCGTCATTATTGCTGTAAAGCTTAATATTCAGGCTGACGTTGGTATCTGACAGCGCATTACTGAAATCGACATCAACTGTGCTGATAGCGCCGCTTTCAAGTGTAAAGCTATACATATCGACATCTGAATTGGTACTGACTGTATCGATTAGGCATTCACCATTTACGGTAATATCCGTTGCACCAGCAAGTGTATCGTCGGCGCTGTCGTCGGTACCTTCGTAAACCTTAATGCTGTAGTTACCGGTCGCTTTGGCATCGTCCATCAGGTCGCGCACAGCAATTAAAACGGGCTCACTGTTATCCAATCCATACACAAGGTGCAGGTCGGTTGCTGTTACTGAACCTTCGGTGGCGTGATCAGCATACAAGCGAACCAGCTCTTCATCTTCTTTCTGATACATGGTAACCAGCAATTCAATATCGCTGCGCAATGTTGCGCTGGTCACTTCAACATTAATCTGGCTATCGCTGGATTCCGGGTAATATTCGTACCAATCAACCTCCCCGATACTGCTGATTGAATCAGTTTTCAAACTGTTGGCCGATAACCGGGTAACTGTTTCACTATCACCTTCATCTTCGTCGGTAGCGAAATTACAGGCGGTCAACATCATTAACGTTAACGGCAGAACGGCGAAGGTTTTTGCTTTTATAGAAGCCGGCTTTTTCGCGAAGCCTACAACGGGTTTTAACGCTTTCATAGGGTCTGTCCTTATTCAAGCAATTCAAAAGTTAAAGACGATGAATTAAGGTCATCTTCGTCGTCATCGACATTGATATAAAATTCTGCAACTCGGAAAATTGGGTCGGTATCGGGGAAGTCTTCCGGTACTTGCGCGATATAAAAACGGATTAGATTATCCCCGGCAGACATACCACTATCGGTCACTTCGGCATAACGGCCAGCGATTAACGTATCGACAATATCGATATTGGTAACGGTATAGCTGTACTCTCGCTGGTACGAAACTTCATCGGTACCCTGATCAATTTCCACTAAGCCCTCATCGTAGATGTAATACTCATAGGCATAGTAAGCGGCAAGGTTCGGGTCGTTAGATTTTGGATTGGTATGCTCCATGACCTCCTGCCAGTTTTCACGGCCGTCAAAATCACTATCGGTACCCGTATCGTCTTCCAGAATATTGGTATCCGCAAAAAACTCGACAATATCGGGCATACCATCGTTATCGGTATCAATGGTATAGCGACTGGAACCAATCAGTATTTCTTCACAATCATTCAAACCATCGCTGTCGGTATCTGGCCATTCACCATTAACGAGGGTATAGGAACTGCAGGTTGTATCGGAAGCATCCAATGGGTCGAATGAATAGCTGGGTGTACTCATGCTTATTTCCACATAATCGCCCAGGCCATCATCATCGGAATCGTAATCTAGAGGGTCAGTTCCGTAGATGTTCTGCTCGTCGTCATTGGACAGACCATCTGCATCACTGTCTGCATAAATCAACTCCGTACCAGGAATGGTATTGAAGTTATAAGCGACCAGATACTTCACTTCGTATTCTGTGGTTAAGCGCAAATCGACAATGTCGATAAAGTCGATGGAGTCAGCCGATTCAAACAACGTAAAGGTACCACCGCCAGCGATGGCCATATCTTCTAACAATTCATATGCATTGCTATAGGTATCATCGTCATCATCCGGATCATCATAATCTGCAAGCCAATCATCAAGAAAAAATGTATGGAAAGAGAAACTACCTACACCGGCATCTTCCGCCATTTCAACCATATCTGAAACCTGCTGAATGATAGTATCGGTGCTCTGATCTCCACTTCCATCGCTAGCAAGCCCATCACTCAGAAAAAGTACGATATATTTAGATCGCGCCAGGTTATCACTATCATCCGAATTGTATATGTCGTCGTACAGATCGGATTGAATAGTAGAGAGAGTACCAATGTAATCTGTGTAACTTTCATTGGCAGCGCCGTCAATCACCCGGCTTATCTCATCTGGGTCTTTGGTAAAGCCGCAGTCGCTATTGCTTTCTTCGGTACAATCCAGAATAGAGCCACTCCAGAGGATAATTTCAAACGAAGTATCCTCATAGGTGTTGTATTCCTCTATGAAACTCTCAGCTGCTTCCAAGCGCAGGCCATCTGGATCGGAACCGATGGAAGCGCCATTCACTGAAGTGCCCATACTTAGCGACATATCAATCGCGAACAGCACCTTCACCGGGTAGGTAATATCATCCGGGCTTTCTGTCAGGAAGGTACCGTCCAGCTTAACAGTCGTTCGGTCCTGAACATGCTCCAGGCTAACGTTGTCTTCACAGGCGGTAAGCGCAACAACGAACAACGCCAACAAGGCATAGCTGTTAATTTTCGCAAACATCGCCAACACCATCTAAGTCTGAATCCAACTGATCGGCATTTGAATCGTATGGGCAGTTGTCACAGACATCACCAATACCATCACCATCGGTATCGTTGTTTTCATCTGAACGTGCCGCTAAACACATATCGGTGCCATCGGTATCGGTGAAACCGTCGTTATCGAAGTCTGAATCACAGGCGTCACCCGCGGTATCACCATCCATATAGGAATCCGAATTGGCCTGATCTTCGTTAGCGATATACGGGCAGTTGTCCAGATCATCAGAAACACCGTCACCGTCTATATCGTCTTCGCAGGAATCGCCCACACCATCATCATTGGTATCTGTCTGGTCATCATTAGAAACCAATGAGCAGTTATCTACGTCATCACTGACGCCATCGCCATCATCATCGGTGTCACAAGCATCGCCCATGCCATCGCCATCGGTATCCAGCTGATCCAAGTTAGAAACGTACGGGCAATTATCACAGGCATCGCCATAATCGTCGGCATCAGAATTTTCGGTCTGATCATTCGCAATAAATGGGCAGTTATCAATATTATCAATATAGCCATCAAGATCGTTATCTTCATCCGTTGTAACATTTGGCCCTAAATTCCAATCGACAATCAGCAATATGCCACCGCCACCGCCGCCATCACCACCCGTGGGGTCTGCACCACATTCTGGATCGTTTTCACATTCATCTATTTCAGGAGTGTCATCAGCAAAGCTAATGCCTGCAGCGAGGATAAAGACCAGCGCACTCAACCAGATTTTAAAGTTTTTCATATAAGCCCCCTGTTGAGCTTTATAAATATTGTTTAGCGTTCATAACCCAGAGTATCTTTAACATCACTTGTTTACTTTGAGTTCCAGTTAAATATTTACTTCTTACTGCTCACAGGTCTTTCTCGAACAACAGAATGGAATTACCTGCATCGTAATAGCTGACGAGTAAGGCTTTACCCTCATCAGTTATCTTTAATTGATTATATTTACCGATATCACTGTAATTGGAGACTTCCTGCAGATCCCAGCTGCCATCTTCTTTGTAGGCGACGGCGAGGTTAGTCAGCTCTGAACCACTGTAGGTTTCAATTTCGTAGTAAGCGATCATCGGGTTGCCTTCTCCATCGAAGGCCAGTGAAGGGTATTGGCCGATCTGCTTTGTGGTGTACAGGGGTTCAACAGTCCACCCACTCGCAGTTTGAGTTAAGTAGTGCAGCTTATGCCAATCGTCATCCCGTTCGTCATCGTCACTTTCACAACCGTAGGTATAAACGGCTGCACTGATGTAACCCTCCGGGTTAAGTGCCGCATCAATACCTTCAACAACACAATCTTCAAACTCATCAATCCACTCTATACTCCAGTCATCGGCCTCATTACGAACCGCAACCTTCAATCCATAGGCATCTGTATTGGTTTGCTGATGCGAATATAGAATGATCGGAATACCTGCATCATTAATCACAATTGAGTTTACGCCACCTGCTACATTTAATTCAGCACCCGACAACACACCACTAGAATAAGAGTACAGATTACCATCTACTGATTCCTCCAAAGCAGCATAAGCATCGTTTTCTAGGCTTGAATAGTCAGTATTAGCATCTAATAGAACATAGTGCAGATCTGGATAATTAAGGTTAATACCGTCACAACCTTCGTAATGGAATTGATACGAAATATGCTGATTTCCATCGCTGTCAATTGCGATATCCATCGAGCCACCCACCAAGCCGTCTGACAAGACATCGACTGTACGCTCGACCAAACCGATAGCAGCAGTTTCATCATACCAACCAAGGCTATCTTCCGATGAAACCATAATGTTTCCCTGACCAACTTGGCAGCTATCGACAATATCTCCACCTTGATAAATAACATTTGGTTGTAAACTTGAGGCATCGTATGCTGCAGACAAGCCAGAACTGTTATCAAGCACTTCCACCACTTCTGGCTCAATTACTATTTCACCAGCATCGACATCCCAAACCAGGTACATGAGGTCATAAACAGCATCAAATTCCTCACCGAAATCAAATGTTTCCCCTTCAACGACTGTATGAGCATCGTAATAAAAAACATGCAGTTCGTTATCGACCAGAATCGTTTGTATATTGGGTTTTAATAAGCCGTTTTCTCCCAATTCAACAAGCTCTATTGCCGCCCAATCGGTTGAATTGTCATCGCCTTGCTGGTCACCGCTGTAGGTTCCACCATCGGTCGTTTCAACGCCAGATGCACCGCAGCCGGCTAACAGCAACGGCACCAACGAAGCTAAGAATATTTGTTGAACAGTTTTCATAACCCGGCGACCTCACTGGATTGAGTAGTTTGCTTAAAATTGTTGTAGTGTTTAGCAACCAAATTGATGCAGGCGTATTTCGGCAGCGGTACCTGCCAGTCTGCCGGCAGTTTGGCAAAGCCCTGTTGCGCCTGCGTAGTGGCATCGTATTCGGCATAAAGAGACGCCAGGTTTGCGATTGCATTCAAATTGCTCGGCGTCAGCTCAATGGCCTGAGTGAAGGCCGCCTGAGCCGCTTCAATGTTGCCCTGATAGAAGTGCACCACACCGGCAATATTCATCAGCCTGCTTTGTGTGCCACTGCTTGCATCCTGCGAGTATTGAGTGGCCAGCAACAGCGCCTGCGCCAAATCACCACGCAGGTAGTACTGATGCACCAAATCCAGCAAGGCGGTTTCGTTTGATTGGTTGGCTATCAGCTGCTGATGCAGTTGATACAGCTCTTCATCGGTAATACTGGTATCCGCAGAAACCGCTTTACCTTTGTTATAAGAGTTCACCGGTATTGCCGCGGTTACACGGCTGTTACCATCACCAAAGTTGTGCAGTTTTTTATCCAGCAGCCCTAAGCGCTCGACTAAATCTTTAGCTGCGGTTTGATAGTTTTCAGATTCCTGCTGATAAGGTGCCGCCTGTTGAGCAATTAAATCGGCATACTGCTGTTTTTCAGCATCCGAAAGCTCGTTTGGTATCGGTGCGTTTAACAGGAAGCTGGCGTACTCGTTGTTGATCGCTGCCAAGCGATAGAGCGCGGCGGCCGACCATTTTGGCGACTGGTAATTCAGCACCTGCTGGTAGCTTTGACTGAGTTGCTGCAGACGCTCGGTTTTTTGCTGAACAATGGCGCCATCAATACCTTTGCTCAGGTTAAGCGAGTTATAAGCCTTCAGGCTGGCATCGCTGACATTGAACTGCAGCTGCGCCAAACGGCGATTCGTTAACGAATTACCCGTGGCGTTTTTCGCCATGGATTGCGCAATCAAACCAGCTGTCTGATAGTTACCCTGTTCTACCAGCAACAGGCCGGCGAGTGCATCGATATCTGCACGCTGAGCAGCCGAAAGCTGCTTACGGCTATCCATCAGGGTTGCCACTGCGTCTTTTTCGTCACCGTTGTTGATCTGGGTTTCAGCAATACTCAGGGTTACATCGGCCAGCTCTGAGCCTGCCGGTGCGTAGCTCTTGCGATAGCTTTCAAACGAGGCAATCGCGGCATCGTTCATACCCAGCTGCTGTTGAATTTTGGCGCTCTGATACAAAAACGCTTTACTGTCCTGCTCGTTCGGATAGAGCATGGCATGCAGCCCCAGGTTTTCCTGCAGCATTCGGAAGCTGCCAGATTTCAACGAGGCATCGATCATCATCTTAACGCCGGTATTAGCCGACTCTGACTGCGGTGCTTTTACAATCAGGTTATCGGTTGCTTTGCTGAGTGTGCGCAAATCATGTTTTTCCTGACTCAACGCCATCAGGCTACCCAACGCCTGTGCGCCCAGTGCTGCCGAAGGATTTTCGTTCGCGAACTTGAGCATTTCGTCTGCGCCGTTATCCCAGTCATCCAGCGCGGCGATGGTCATACTGGAAACGATCTTTTCCTGTGCAGCGGAAGCCAGGCGATTGAGATTATCTTTCTCGGCCTGAGGCAGCTGCGGTATGGCGGCGGCCATTTCAGTAAATTCGTGTAAGCCCTGCCAGTCTTCGGTGATCTGGTAAGAATCGATCACCAGTTCAACTGCGGCTGTTGCGGTATCGCCAGTCGGATATTTCTGCAGGAATTCAGAGAAGCCTAAGATGGCCTCATCGAATTTGCCTTCATCGTAACGAACCCATGCAATGTTGAATTCAACATCTCGGCTGTATTTAGAATCCGGGAAGCTGGCCAGGTATTGTCTGCCCGTTGCCACCAAACCGGAACGCGCCTGCAAGGTATGCAGATGATTCATAGGTTCCGGGCTCTTCAGTGACGCCTGATAAGCATGCAGCGCGCTGTACAGCAAATCACCCTGCTCTTCACCCTGAACACCCCCCTGCTCGGTCACCTTTTCATAGGCGATGGCGGCATTGAAGTAATCACCGGAATTATAGAAGCTATCCGCCAGGTTGAGCTGCATTTGCAGTGTGTGCTCATTGTTGTCGAACCAGGACAGGTAGGCCTCGTATGCCAGAGCAGCACGCTCGTAATCTTCTTGCTTGTTCGAAGCCTTCGCCTTTTGATGAATGCTGGTTGCGATATCGCGACTGTATTCTTCGATGATTTGTTCGGATTCTTGCTTAACTTCTTCATCGATATAAATAGAGGCAGATTGCAAACGCAACGCACGCACCAGCATTTGAATATCGGCTTCACTGCCCGGTAGCGCTTCCTGCCTGGCGTCATCGGCCTTTTGATAGGCATCGAACAGCTGGTGAGAATATTCAATCAGCTGTTCCGGGTCGTTCTCCAGTTTGATCAGCTCCCGGTAAAGCTCGAGCACGCGCGGCCAGTGTTGCTTAACGCGTAAACGCGATGCGGCTTTTTCCAGCACGGTAATATAAGAGGTACGCGACCAGGAAAGCTCTCTGAAAAACTCCAGCGCATGACGCGGGCTTTCGTCTTTGTAGGCATCCGGATAAACGAAAGCCAAATCGACCAGCGATTCCAGGCGAATATCCAAACCATCGTAGGTATCAACATCGCGCTCTTTCTGGGTGTTGGCATCTTTAATAGATTCCACCAGCAGAGCGACCGCTGTTTTGTAATCCTTGAGGTTAATGTGCACCCAGGCTAACTTGTAGCGTGCAATAACAGCTGCGGGGTTACCGGTATACTCGATAACCTGTTCGTAGTAATCCTGACTCTGCTTTGTTTCCGCTTTGCCGAAGTAGTAATCACCGGTTAGCAACAGCGCTTCCGGCGCCAGCGGGCTGGTCGGATGCTCCTCAATCAATCGTTCATACTGGGCAAGCATGTCTTCTTCACGCGCCAGTTCTTTAAACTCGTGCGCAAGATAAAAATGAACCTTGTCCCGCTCCAGAAACTTTGGATAAACATTTAAGATGCGCTGATATATCTCTACCGCCTGCAGCTTATAGTTTTTAGACTCCAGCGCAGAAAAATCAGAAGCATCGGCTTCCGGCCCCTGCAGCAGACGAACCTGCATGTAGGAAACCCGGGAGATTTCAATATACAGCTCTGCCAGCCGCAAATAGAGCTCTGGCAAATAGGCCTTGCTTTGCGATTTTCGGATTAAATCTTTGGTGTTTTGAATGGCACTGCTTAAGCGCTGTTTATCATCGTCATACTTGGCCGCGAGGCGTCTTGTTTCTGCTTCGGCGTCTATCTCTTCAAACAGGCTGGCTTCATTACTGTTGGCAACAGCCAATGAAAGAGGGTTGAGCGCGCCCAAACCCAATATAACAGGTAACAACAGCCTTGTTAGCTTTGACGAATTGAGGGCATATAAACTCATCGTGATGCCTCCCAAACTTCAGTTGTGGCACAGGCGTTTTCAAGCTCTATCACGAAGCTATCGAGTTCATCGTTCCAGTATTCGCCCTGAAACTTATAGGCCACCAGCTTTTCACGTTTTGCTGCCAGCTCATCACCCTTTTCTTCCAGTACTACGCTATCCAGCGCATTCTGATAGCGCTGAACACCAATTTCGTATTCGATCAAACTCATTTCTTCTTCAATTACCAGCGTCTGGTTAGCCAGCTGTTCAAATTGAGTCTCCAGCGCCTGCTTCAGGTACCAGCCGACAGAATCAATTTTCAGGGCATACAGTTCGTTCAGATGCAGCAGCAGGTTTTCTGCAATTAACTTATTTTTTTCCAGCTTTTGTGCTTCTTTCTGCAATCGTTCCATCTGCTTCCAATACTGCTGAACACCCGGGCGGGAAAGTAAGGGCTGATGAATTTGCGCGAAGCTCTCACTTAACGAGGGTTCACGCTCATACAGCGCATCGATGGTTTTTTGGTAGCGCTCAGTAAAGGCATCGGAAACGGCCTCGGCCGCGTTGTAATAGCAAACATCCTTATAGATGTGCGCTTTCAGAATGAAATATTCAGGTGCAAACAGTTTGCGGTAGCTCGGTGCCTGGAATGCATACAGCAAGCCCAGGGCGCGTTCACGGTCGCCCAACAGGTAATATGACCAGGCCAACTCCATAAGGATTGGCGAGGTGCCATCACCACGCTCTACAGCTTCTTCGTAAAGTGGAATTGCCTTTTCGAATTCCCTTTGCTCAAACAACAGGCGTGCGGTCAGCAGCTCTGTTTTTGCCAGAAACGCTTTCGGCAGGTTCTTATGTTTAAGGATGTTGTCAGCGAGTTCCTGAGCGGTTTCGATATCACCGGCGTATATTTTTTGCAGAGCAATATCGTACATGGCACGGTAGTGATAGGGGCTCTCCGGAGAGATCTGCGCAAAGTTTTCATCCCCCCAGGCAACTAAACCAACCCGCCAGTTGTACAGGCCCTGCTGGTAATTAATGAAATCCTGTAGGTCTTCATCAACAAAGCCAAAATCCTGATTTACCAAGCCAAAGTCGATCATCAGCTCCTGGTCGTAGCTGTCGGTAAAGCTCAGCTCTTCAAAGTAACGCAGCACTGCGGTGGTAATTTGTGGATTAGGCTTCTTGCTCAGCAGCTGGGTAAAGGTATCGACCGCTGCATGCTGAAAGCCCAGCTTCTGATAGCTAAGCGCCAGGAAAAACTGACCCCATTCCAGATTCTTGGTGCCTTCGTTCGCGTCTGTAACAAAGTTGTAGAACTGCTCGGCTGAGAGATAATAGCTGCCCTTTTCAAAGGCTTCATAACCGGTATCGAATCGTAGTTTCAGAGTTTCTTCATCGACCAGGGGTAACGCTTCTGTACTCTCGGCATCGGGCGCTAACGCCGTTTCTGCGCCGTCAGCCAGCAGGTCAGACTGCTCTTCTGCTGCACCCGTTTCGGTTGCTGCAGGAGTAGGCTGATCCTCTGCTACCGCAGTTGCGGACAACCCGGCTGTACTGAACAGAGCAGCAGCAACAAATAGCAGAGCGCTACTTCTCATCTGAGACTCCCAGATAATCATACAGAGAGTTCAGTTCTTCATTGGTCTCGGATAGTGGCTGCTGGCGTGAGAACTGATAGCTCAACCCAATGTTCAGAGCGAAGTTATTCTTAACGCCTTCATCTTTAAATGCCCACGATTCTTCCAACTCTACGTGCGCTGCCCAGCGTGCCGATAAATGGTATTTACGTGCCGCAGCCACACGCACCGCCCAGGCTAACTCCTGCGTGTCATCACCGTAGTTGTATTCCGTGTTGTAGGCCGCCAGACCGCCGCCAATCGAAAAATGCGTTTCATGGTTGACCACCCACCGGTTCAACACGCTGTCTTTACCGTAGGTCGGTTTAAAAACTGCCGAGGTATAAAAGCTGTACAGCGGGTAATCGAACTCTTCCGGTGAAAGCCCGTAATCATCGATCAGCTGGTTTTTAATATCGCGCGCCTGAGAAACAAAATAGGTGCCGCGAAAGGCTTCCCAGGCAATGTGATTATTCAGGTGATAGCGATAACTCAGCGATATCGGGTAGTTAACCGTGAAGTCTTCATCTGGCGTCCAGCCACCCCATAGGGTAAAGACGTGTTTATCCTGGTACAGGCGTTCCTGCACCGCTGCGGTGTATTCACTTTCCTCTGCATTCGCATTCAGTGCCAACACACAACCGGCGATTAATACGGCCTTTGTTAATTCCTTATAACTCATTAGAAACCTACCATGTCGAATACAAATGGATATGAAACTTCTACGCTCGCGTTGTTCGGGTTCGGGAAGTTCCAGGTACGGATGGCTCCCTGAATACAGGTATGAACAGCATCAGAGCGTACGGTAGAGCTCTGAATACCAACGCTGCCGACTGAACCGTTTCCAAGAATGGTCCATTCAAATGCAGCTTTACCGGCAATATTCGGATCGAACGCTAATGCTTTTTCATAACAGAAATTGATTTCATCCAGGTGCGACTGAATGACCTTACTGACAGCCGCCTTGCTGATGCCCGCAGAAGCCTGAACATTCTTCACCTGAATCGGCTCAACCAGTGCGCCTCGAACATCTCCACTGGCGGTATTACCTCGCGCCAGTGAAGCCAGCTGATTACCGCCTTCACCAAAGGCTTTACTGTTGCCAACTGAGGTAACAATTTCACCGGTTGGAACATTGGTGCGCACGCCATCAACCGCAGTTGCAAGCCCCGCGACTTTCAAACCTGAGTTGGTATTTGGTGATTCAACCGCATCCAAATTTGTCACTTGAGCAACGGCATTATTAGACGATGGTGCCGCAGCGGGCGCCGCACCCAAAGCGCCCAACAAACCAACCGATTTAACATCTTTGTTGACTACGTTTCCGTCCGATTTTTCAGACTGAACAACAGCCTTGGCCTGCTGAACCGGTTGTTGTTTTTGCGGTTGAGGTTCGGGCTTCACCTCTTCTACGATCTTCTTAGGGGGTTCGGGAATAGGTTCCGGCTCCGGCTCGGGCTCAGGTTCTGGCTCGGGTGCCTTAACTTCTGCGACGGGCTCATCCAGCAATGCCGAAAGGTCAATCTGTACGAATTCTGGCTCGGGCTCTGGCTTAGCGGCTTCATGTACAACAGCAAACAAACCAAGAATAACCAGCACTAAAAGGTGAGCAACGGCGGAGCCACCGAAGAACTTGCGCCAGTCAGTTTTATCCTGAGCTTCGGGCACGTATGGGCGAGTCTTGGGCGCAATAACCGCACGAACCAGGTAATGCTGCGACTCATGAATGAGATCAATACGCTCGCCAACCTTCAGGCTAACAGTCTGATCAGGCTCAATCCGTGTCGCTTCAGAGCCTCGATGCAATAACGCCTTGGTACAATTCTTTGGCAAGCGAATGGACTGTTTGCCATTTTTATCGAGCTTAACCAGAGCGTGTTTACGCCAGCCCTGCTTCAGCCGGAACTGATCACCGGCACAAACCAGATGTATGTTCTGTAGCTGCTTATTTTCAAATACAGCGATCTCTACATCGACAACAGAATCTTTAGTGACCAGTTGCGGTTTCCGCTTCAGGCTTTCAAGGTAATGCTTTTCAAGGTTAAAAAAGTTTCCGGCTTCCAGCTCTGGGTCATCTTCTGCTTCCGTCCTTGCGATGGCTCGACGTACAGGCTTGGGCTTCTGCTCCGTTGCGGTGTGGCTGGCGTGATTGGGTGCAGGGCTCGGCTCAGTTTGCTGGCGAGTTCTGCTATCTTCGCTGCTGACTTTCGCTTTCGTTTTAGTAAAGCTGGCGAATTTCTTTAAACCCGAAAGCGGTGCTTTGCTTTCTTGCTTAGCAGGCTCTTTGGTTTTCGCCTTCGGTACGGCAGTTTTCGGCAGAGCACTGGTTTGCTTCGGCTGTACAGCTTGCTTTTGCTTCGCTAAGACCTGCTGCTTGGATTTTTCCAGCAGGCTTTGTCCTTCAGATTTGAGCTTCGGTTCCGCAGGTTTTAAATCTTCATCATCATTCAACGCTGGGAATTCTTCAGAGCGGTGAACTTCTTCTGATAGCAGCCGTGAGTGCTCAGCTTCCAGAATATCTTCTACGTTAGATTCCAGGCTTGCGGTAATGGCTGCTTCTTTCTTGCTGGCCAGGTGCTTCTGCTTGCGTATATCCAGCAGCGCTTCCAGATCGTTGACACGCTTAGCCAGAATGACGATCTGGTCATTAATCTTAACGCCGCGCAGTTTGCTGACATCTAGCGGCTGCTTAGCCTGCTTGCTGAGTTCACGCGCTCGTTTATGAAGTGCAAACGCCAGACTGGATTTGGTTTTGTCATCCAGCAAATCCATATCGATAGAAACGGCATCAAACTTAATTCGCTGCTCATTCTTTTCAACATAGGCGGTATTTTGGGACATATTACGCTGGCTCATAGAACTCCCCTACTTACCCTGCTGAACAGGTTCAAAACCGGGCTCGTAGCCTTGCTGGCCATAGCTTGCGGGCATAATGGGCTCACCACTTTCATCAACAGGCAGGTAATCGAGCTCGAACAAAACTTCCAGCCGGTAGTTGCTGCGAATAGACAACAGGCTATCGAGCTCATTGGTCTTACGGTGTGATAAATAAACTGCACCAAAATCGTTGGATTGCCCCATGATACGGGCACTGGAAAAGTCGATACGGTCGGTCACCATATCCTCATCTTCAGCAAAACTGGTTGCAGCAATCGAAGCAGACAACAGCAATAGCGCTAATAGGTTTGCTTTCATTGTTACTGCTCCATTACGGCCAGTTGAAAGTTGGTGAAGCCAGCACTGCCGGCTGCTTTAATAACCTGATTAATCACACGGAAAGGAACATCGCGGTCGCAGAACAGAAGAATATGCGGGTCGGAAGGATCGAGAACTTCAACATCTGAAAGCGCGTTGGCTTCGGCAACTTCCAAACCTTCCGGCAAGGCTTCAAGGCTTTGTTTTTTAGCGGTAAAGGCAACTGCCAGAGGGCTTTTAGCAATATGATCCGGATCCAGATCTTTCACGTTTTCGCCATCGATCGTACCAATCACGTTTTCTTCCAGCTTGATGCTGCCCTGAGAAAGGTAAAGCTCCAAGGCATGATCGTAATTAATACTGCTGGTGGAGGTAGGCAGTTCAATGTCTTTAGAAACATCGAATTCATCCGGCTTATCGGAATAAGAGAAGAGCAGAAAAAATACGATAATGGTGAACATATCCATCATCGAGGTAATCTGAATAGCGGGCGGGACAAACTTTTTTTGCCCCTTCATGGTATTCCCTAAACTCATTTTGCAAGCTCCTTAGCGGCTACTTCAATATTCCACTGATGACGACTTTGGCAAACAGAGGTTCTTCCGGATCAACCCCACGGGCCGCATCCATCACCCGCACCATTGAGCTGTAAGGCACTGAATCTTCGGGCGACAACACCATGGTGTCGCTGTTTGGGTATTTCTTTTTCAGCAGCGAAAGCTTCGCCGTTAGGTTGGTAAACAGCGCATCGCTTTCTTGCACTGCTACTTCAAAATCGAGCTTTTCCAACTCTTCCAAAGAAAGTTCATCGGACATAGGCTTCACAATGATCGACTCTTCAGAAAGCGTCACCATCAAGCGGAGCTTCACTTCAGATTGCTCCTCGGTTAATTCACTGCTGCTTTGTGACCTTACCGGTATGGAGGTATTAATCGCTTTTAGATTAAGGAAACTTGAAGAAATCAACAGAAACGGAATGAGCACCAGAAACATGTTCATCACCGGCACCATATCGATTTCGACATTGGTTTCATCGCCGTGGCGGAAGCGAGATGAAAACATTTTAATCTTTACTCTGTTCGCGGGCTGTCAGCACACTGAACACAGACAGCGCCTTCTCATCGATCTTACTGACCAGCCAATCACTGCGGTTATTCAACAGATAGAAGCCCGCCATTGAAGGAATGGCGACCACCAGACCAAAGGCAGTTGTAAACATCGCAACCGAAATACCCGCCGAGAGGATCTCTTGTTTTTCAGAAGCGGCGGCATCGGCAACACCCGCAAATGCAGAGATCAAACCGATGATGGTGCCCAACAAACCCAACAGCGTTGCAATGTTTGCCACCAGGCTCAGGTAGTTAATTCGGCTTTTCAGATTAGGAACTTCGCGCAGTACAGATTCTTGCAGTGCCTGCTCAATTTCTTTGTCGCGGCGACCGGCTTTTAAAATTCCAGATTTTAAAACACGGCCAAGCGGGTGACGGATAATGCGATTGCACTCTTCAAGTGCGGCCTGATAGTTAGATTCCTGAAGCAGTTTTTTAACCTGATTCGCAGACTTATCGATGTTTAGATTCAAACGTAAAAATAAAAAATAGTAACGCTCTGCAAATAAAGCGAAGGCAATGACGGAGACAGCAAGGATAACCCACATGAAGCTACCACCACTCTGCATAATGTAAAGCATGCGATCAGTTCCTTTGTAAAGACATTGAATTTGGGCCGCAGTCTATTCGTGTGGGGAAGCAGAAAATGTGAACTCATGTCTGTAAATGAAAAAACACGGTTTGTTTTTTGTGGAAATCCGACTCAGTTCACGTCAACAAAGTGAATGCACGCATGTTTTAGAAATAAAAATGATGGCAGCCGAAAATTTTTGAAAGCCGCATGAAACGGCGGCCGCAGCAGGATAAAAGTCAGAATTTAGCGCTGTATTTCACTATTGAACGGTGAAGGTTAAATGGTGACATTTTGCGTCACCGACATTTATTTCCAGCTGATTTAAAATCATCGCTGCATTGGCCTGTAAAAATTATTGACCTTAGAGCCGCATCTAAGGTTTAAAATAGTGCCGTATGTGAAGACTTAAGGAACGCGCTATGAGCGACTTCGCCGCTATAGAATTACTGAATAACTTTCTGTTCATGTTTACTGAATCTGCACCCTTCTTATTGCTCGGGCTTTTTCTCGCCGGTGTCATTCATATGATCATCCCTTCTTCATGGGTTGAAAAAACACTCGGCAAGGGTAGCTCTGTAATCACTGCTGCGGTTATCGGTGCCCCCATCCCGCTTTGCTCCTGCTCTGTTATTCCTACAGCTATTGGTATTCGCCGCTCCGGTGCTACGAAAGCCTCTACCGCCAGTTTTATGGTAGCAACACCAGAAACAGGGGTAGATTCTGTCGGTGTAACCTACGCACTAATGGGGCCGGTCATGGCGGTAATACGCCCGGTCAGCGCGGTGTTGGCCGCAATATTTACCGGCACGCTGGTTCGCCTGTGGGATACAGAACAAGCAACCGCGGGTGCCAGCCAAGCCAAAGCATCCGGTACTTGCTGCAGCAATTCGGGTTCCGGTTCGGTGCCAGAAGAAACAAGCAGCTGCTGCTCATCGGGCAAAAAGGTTGAAGCAGAAAGCCCGGCCGACAGTTGCTGCAGCAGCAAGTCAACGCCGGCGAAGACTAGCAGTTGCTGCAGTAGCCGTAATTCAGAACCAGAACAGTCCAGCAGCTGTTGCAGTGGCAGCACACCTAGCAAACAAAAGGTAACAGCCTTAGGCAAGTTGGCCGATGCTGCCAAATATGGCTTCGGTAAACTGCTGGGGGATTTCATGAAGTGGCTGCTTATCGGTTTGTTCTTTGCCGCCGTTATTAAGACCTTTGTGCCGGATTCATTCCTGGCCAGCCACGGCTCCGGTATTTTTGCCATGGCAGTCATGGTGCTGGTTTCCGTACCTATGTACATCTGTGCCACTGCTTCCACACCCATTGCTGCCGGGCTGATGCTTTCCGGAATATCACCCGGCGCAGCGCTGGTCTTTATGATGGCAGGCCCGGCGACCAACATTGCCACCATCATGGTAGTTAAAAATGAACTCGGGGTTCGCTCTGTTTTTGCCTATCTTGTTGGTGTCATCGGCAGCGCCATGGTGTTGGGGCTGACAACAGATGCGGCGTTGAATGCATTAGATATCACCATCACGGTGAGCAGCGGTGAGCACGGAGAGGTACTTTCTGCGCTCTATTCGGTATCGGCGCTTGTTCTGGCAGGTTTAATTGTCTGGAACTTCTACGACCGTTTTATTGGCAAACAACAGCACGCTGCGGTCTAAACTACAGCGGCGATAGCTAACTCCAGAATGACAACACCGTAGTCACACGGTGTTGCAGGTTGTTGATAAACCCCTGGCTGTTATTTAACGTCAAGCTTGTACTGCGAAGTCTGCAGCCGCAATGATGCCGTCATTTGGCGAAGCTCCGCGATGCGTTCCTGCAACGCTTCCGCGCTGGCATTGGTTTTATAGGAGAAGTCACTGATGTTCTGAACATTAGTGTTCATCTCTTCCGCTACGCTGGATTGCTCTTCCGCCGCGGTCGCAATTTGCGTGTTCATATCATTCACATCGGTTACCGACGCTACAATCTGATCAAAAGAATCATCGGCATTACGAATCCTCTCAACGGACTCCTGCACCCGCTGTAATCCAAGCTCCATCGCCGATACAGCCTTATTACTTCCCTCAATCAGCCTGGAAATCATGCCATCAATCTCAACGGTCGAGCTTTGCGTTCGCGAGGCTAAGACCCGCACTTCATCAGCCACAACGGCAAACCCCCGGCCCATTTCACCGGCTCGGGCTGCCTCGATGGCCGCATTCAGTGCCAGTAAATTCGTCTGTTCAGAAATACCGGTAATGGTCTTGGTAATGTCTTTAATCTCCTGACACTCGTCGGCTAGCACATTAATCGATTGAGCAACCTCAGTAATATCTTCTGAAAGCTCGGTAATCGTTGTGCGGGTATCCGCTATCAATACCTTGCCGCTGGAAGCCGCTTTATCTGCCGTTGCCGCCAGCTCTGAGGTGCGTGCCGAATTCTGCGCGATCTCGTTTACGGTGGCGCTCATTTCATGCATTGCCGTGGCGACCAGATCTATCTGCGCATGTTGATGATTCATACTGGTGCGGGTTTCACTGCTGGTTTCGGCAATGTCTTCCGTTGCTGTTGCCAAATCGTTGGTGGAGTCAGAAAACCGCCCCATAACCGCCTTTAAACGGCCCTGCAGCATTTTCGTTGCGGCAACCGCCTCACCGATTTCATCCTTGCGTTCAATACGGATATTCTCGGTTAAGTCGCCAGCAGATATGCGGCGAAGATGGCTGTTCAGTTCAGAAACACGCGTTAGACAATGCTTATTCACGATGACACTCAGCCAGATAATCAAACCAAGTACAGACAGGTTGAGCAATTCATGCGAAAGCGTCGCCCGAAACAACGAGCCGGATTCAATCTCCAACCCGAGCACCGTCAGGAAGAGAACCAGTAACAAACCATTTAACTTGTACTTAATGTTCAGGTTTTTCCAGAAGCGGGGCTTGGGCAGTTGTTTACCGGCATCCTGGCGCATCTCTTTGTAGAGTGCCTCCGCCTTCGCTACCTGCTCTCGGGTTGGACAGCTGCGCACCGATTGATAGCCCACTTTTTTGCCATTTTCGAAGACCGGTGTTACGTAGGCATCCACCCAATAAAAATCACCGTTCTTGCAGCGGTTTTTCACCATGCCCTGCCAAGGCTTATCTGCTTTAACGGTGGACCATAAATCGGCAAACGCAGCCTTGGGCATATCCGGGTGGCGAACAATATTGTGGTGCGCGCCTATGAGCTCCTGTTCTGTATAGCCACTGATGTTGATGAAATCTCGGTTACAGTACTGAATATCGCCCTGCAGGTCGGTTACAGAGATCAATGTTGAACTTTCGGAAAACTTTTTCTCAGCCATGAATACAACTCTCATTTCGCAGGTGAAGCACCTGCGCGGATTGCAGAGTGCCGGATAAGAATAGAACAGATCACAGCCGACATCCGGTAATTGAACCCACAAGCAGCTTGCTCACTGTATCGGCCAGGCATCGGCTAGTTTTAACGGTTAATTCGACGTTCCAGAGACAGACTGGTGAAATGAAATTTACAAATGATATTAATTATCATTTGCATTAAGCAGAGAGATAGGGTTTACTTGTTTTCGTAGTCCTGAACTGAACACCGATCTCTTCCCGGTGATCAGATTCTTAGCCCGGTAACACATCTGTGCTACCGGGTATTTTTTTATTGCGGGCCTCTATTCATCCCGTGGTTAAATTTCAACCACAACGCGACCGCGTACTTTACCTTCCAGCAGTCCATTCGCCGTTTCAATGGCATCTTCCAGCGGAATAGTCACTGCGATAGAGTCGAGCACAGAGGCATCAACCAGCTCTGCCAATCGGGTCCAGGCTTGCTGGCGGTCTTCCAACGAGCGCATCACGCTATCAACACCCGCCAGAGTGACGCCACGCAGAATAAACGGCATAACCGTAGCAGGCAGGTCAAAGCCACCGGCCAGACCACAGGCCGCAACAGCACCACCGTATTTAATCTGCGAACAAACGTTTGCCAGCGTTTGGCTGCCAACGGTATCGACAGCACCGGCCCAGATTTCTTTACCCAGCGGGCGGCCTTTTTCAGATAGGGTCGCACGGTCAATAATTTCCGACGCACCCAGCTTTTTAAGGTAATCCGCTTCATTTACACGCCCGGTAGAGGCCGCAACGGTATAACCCAGCTTCGCCAGCAGCGCGATCGCAAAACTACCCACACCGCCATTGGCACCGGTCACCAGAACGGTACCGTCTTCTGGTTTAACACCCTGCTTTTCCAGCGCCATAACGCACAGCATGGCGGTATAGCCGGCTGTACCAATGGCCATAGCCTGCGCAGGTGTGAAGCCTGCGGGTAACGGAATCAGCCATTCACTTTTCAGGCGGGCGACTTCGCCCAGGCCGCCGCAATGCACTTCACCCACGCCAAAACCGTTCAACAGCACTTTATCGCCTACATTGAACTTGCCACTGGTGCATTCAGTAACTTCACCAACAAGGTCAATACCCGGAATCATCGGGAACTGACGGACCACAGGACTCTTGCCGCTGATCGCCAGGCCGTCTTTATAGTTCAGCGTACTGTGCGATACCTTCACGGTCACATCGCCTTCCGGCAGCACAGATTCATCCACCTGCTTTAACGCTGCGCGGTAGCCCTGCTCGTCTTTTTCAATGAGAACTGCTTTAAACATGAAAAACTCCTGAGTTTTAGAGATAGAAAAATTTCCCGGAGTATGAAGTGGGTCGCACTTTAATTCGAGCAGATGGGCAGATTTAACGGTTGCATTTACATGAATCTGAATTTCAATTTTGCTTAAGGCCGCCCTAATATAAAAGAACAGCCGAACGCAGCAGGCATTGTCATGTCAGAACAAATCACCACCCTTCCTGATTACCCCTCTTTAGATACCACTGAATTTTCGGAGCTGCTACAGAAGCTGACAGCAGACCCGGCAGTGGCCGGACAGGCTTCAGAAGATTTATGCCAGCTCGACCCGCGAGACGGCACCATGATTATCTACGCCGAACATCGTGCCCGCCGCCCTAATGAACATGAGCAAAAACCAGCCAGCACCAGTGGCGTAAAGCCGTGCCCGATATGCACGGAAGATCTGACCGCCATTGTAGATTACGCACCACTCAGCGAAGGCTTCACGTTCATAAGCCAAAACATGTACCCAGTACTCTACCCCACGGTTCATACCGAAGACCTGCACCTGAAAGCGCCGCTGTATGACGACCCCGACCACCTGGGCCGGGCAGCATTCGGCCTTCACCTGCTGCAATGGACCTCTTCGGTGCACAGCAACGACTGGCATAACATGCCGACAGAAGATTTGTTCATAACCCTGAGCAGACTGGCAGCTCTGGAGAATAAGTTGCTGTTCACTTGCGAAGACTACATGCCGATCAGCTGCGAAACAGATGGTGCACGCGGCTATTTATCGATTATTAAGAACTACGGCCCGGATGCCGGCGCCAGCTTGAGCCACGGCCATCAGCAGATTGCCTATTCCAATATCATGCCGCAACGAACGTTTAACAACGCCCGCTTCTTCGATCGCCACAACCGCACTTTTTGCTCTTACATGCATGAGCACAACCCTGAAAACCTGACCGTAGCTGAGGAAGGCAGCGCCAAAGTGATTATTCCTTACTACATGCGCCGGCCTTACAACCTGATGATTCTGCTCGACACCCAAAGCAACCACCTGAGCAAACAGACCAGTGGGCAACTGTGGGATCTGACCCGGGCTATTCAAAAGGTCATCAAAAGCCTGCATCTGCTGCTGCCCTCTATGGGCAAGAGTGTTTCATTCAATATGGCGATTCACACCGGCCCAAGGTGCGAGCTTTACGTTGAGTTTTTCCCGATAGTGCAGGCGCTGGGTGGCTATGAACGCATCGGATTATGGATAAGCCAGCTGACACCACGCAGTGCCGCCAGCCGCTTTAAGGCCATGTATGAATCGCTCGCCTGATCGTTACAGCGCAAGAGCCAGCTCGGTACCCTGTTTTATCGCCCGCTTGGCATCGAGCTCACCCGCCTTATCAGCGCCGCCTATCAGGTGAACGTTTAGGCCGGCCTCTGTCAGCGGGTCGAATAAATCACGGCACGGCTCCTGTCCCGCACAAATGACGATGTTATCGACCGCCAACAGCCGGGGCTCACCGTCAACCAAAAGATGCAGACCCTCATCGTCAATCTTCTGGTACTCGACTCCACTGAGCATTTCCACACCACGGTTCTTTAATGCCGTGCGATGAATCCAGCCGGTGGTTTTGCCTAAGTTAGCGCCCACTTTCGATTTTTTCCGCTGTAACAGGGTAATCTTTCGGGCGGCAGGTGGCACAGCGGTGCTTGCTGCCAAGCCACCGGCGCTGGCAACACTAATGTCCACGCCCCATTCGCTCAGAAACTCGTCTTTTCGCTGAGCCTGTTGCGGATTGCCATGCACCAGGTATTCGGCAGTATCAAAGCCGATACCTCCGGCACCGACGATGGCTACGCGCTCACCCACCGGCTGCTTGGATTTAAGCACGTCCAGATAGCTCATCACCTTTTCATGCTCAAGGCCGGGAATATCCAACACCCGCGGCCTAATCCCCGTGGCCAGAATGACCTCATCGTAACCCTGATCCACCAGCTGACCGGCACTGACAGGCGCACCAAGGCATAACTCAACACCCAGACGCTGTAGCTGAACAGCGAAATACCTGAGCGTTTCATTGAATTCCTCTTTTCCCGGAATCTGCTTGGCGATATTAAACTGACCGCCAATCCGATCAGCCTGATCAAACAACACCACCTGGTGGCCACGCTCCGCCGCCGTCACAGCGGCAGCCAAGCCCGCAGGCCCGGCACCGACAATCGCAACCTTCTTTTCAACCTGCGCCGGCATACGAATCAATTTGGTTTCGTTGGCGGCATAAGGATTTACAAGGCAGGAAACCTCACCACCGCTAAATACATGATCCAGGCAGGCCTGATTGCAGGCAATGCAGGTGTTTATTTCATCCGCAGCATTCGCCGCGGCTTTGTTCACAAAGTTCGGGTCTGCCAGCATTGGCCGCGCCATGGAAATAACATCCGCAGTGCCTTCCTGCAAAATGCTCTCAGCAACATCCGGGGTATTAATACGGTTGGTTGTAATCAACGGCACCCTGAGCTCTTTCTTCATTCGAGCCGTCACTTCCACAAAGGCCGCACGCGGTACACTGGTGGCAATCGTCGGCACTCTGGCTTCGTGCCAGCCAATGCCGGTGTTGATCAGATCCACACCTTCGGCCTCAATGGCCTTACCAAGCTGAACGACCTCCGCCCAGGTGGAGCCTTCTTCCACCAAATCGAGCATCGACAGGCGATAAATCAGGATAAACGCGTCACCTACCGCCGCACGAACACGGCGGACAACCTCTATCGGCAAACGGATGCGATTCTCATAGCTGCCGCCCCATTCATCGGTACGGTGATTCGTGCGTTTACAGATAAACTGATTCAGGAAATAGCCCTCTGAACCCATAATCTCCACGCCGTCGTAACCCGCCTGCTGCGCCAGCAGTGCGCAGTTCACGAAATCCTGAATCTGCTTCTCAATGCCCTCGGCATCCAACTCTTTCGGTTTAAAGGGGTTAATCGGTGCCTGAATGGCGGAAGGCGCAACCAGCATCGGGTTGTAGGCATAGCGGCCGGTGTGAAGAATCTGCATACAGATTTTAGCGCCCTCAACCTCGTGCACGGCAGCCGTTACCTGCTTATGCTTTTCAACCTCTTCCTGGTTAGTAAGCACTGCCCCACCCTGAATACCGACACCTTCCAGGTTAGGGCCAATACCCCCTGTGACAATCAGACCAACACCGCCCTCAGCCCGGGCTTTATAGTAGGCAGCCTGACGTTCAAAGCCCTGCGGGCGCTCTTCCAGACCCGTGTGCATAGAGCCCATCAACACACGGTTTTTCAATTGGGTGAAGCCCAGATCGAGTGGAGCAAGTAAATGCGGGTAAGCTTGAGTAGCCATTGCGACCCCTTAATTCAAACAGTTGTTTTAATTGTTCAACAACCATAGCTACTCAGGCGACAACTTGCCATGCGACTAAAGAAGAATTTCGATTGCAACTAAACACCAGAAGCCTGAGGCTCAATACCCGAACCTGAGGCCTCTCCGATCTTTTTATTCAACTTCCTCAATTCAAAAGACAACACCAGCCCGGTAACCAAAACGGAGATCAAGTCTGATGCCGGAAAGGCCACCCAAATGCCCTGAGCCTGATAAAAGTGAGACAACAGAAAGATCATCGGCAACAGCACGATAAACTGACGTGAAAGCCCCAACAGCATCGCCGGCCTGGCCTGCCCGATCGCCTGAAAGTAAATAGACGAAATCATCTGAAAACCGATAATCGGCGTCGCCATACAGAACATCTTTAATGCAGGGATCGCATAAGCCTGCAATTCCGGATCGGTGGTAAACAAGCCAATCAACGCCCCGGGGAATGTCATCACCAGCGAAAAGAACAGCAGCGAAATGCCCGCACCCAGGCCCAGCGCCAACATAAACACCTGCCGAACCCGCAAATAATTCTTGGCACCATAGTTAAACCCGGCAATTGGCTGAAAGCCCTGTGCAATGCCACCCAACGGCATCATCAGGAAAGACATCAACCGCGAAATAATACCGTAGGTCGAAATGGCAACCTCACCGCTGAATGAACCCAGCAGATTATTGATGATGGTGGCAATCAGGCCCGTACCCGCCATTTGAACAAAGTTTGGCAAGCCTAAAACGACAATCTCTCTGATCAGCTTGAAACGAAGCTTCAGGTTTTCCCGTTTAAGCTTGAGCACACTGTTTCCGCGCAGGTAGTAGAGGAACACCAGCACGAAGTTAACCGCCTGACCAATCACCGTCGCCCAGGCCGCGCCCTTAATACCCATATCCAGCACAAAGATAAAAATCGGGTCGAGAATAATGTTCAGGACGATGCCCGTCAGCATGACATTCATCGCCTTTTTCGCATTACCCTCAGCACGAATCAAATTCATGGTCGACATAGCTGCCATCTGCAACGGAACCGCCCAGAGCAGAACCTGCACATAATCTTTGGCGTAAGGCAAAATGGCGTCGGTGGCACCAAAAAGCGTTAAGGTTGATTCCAGCGTCATCGCAAGCAGGCCGGTCACCAAAACACCCAGTATCAGAACGAAGGCCACGCAGGCCCCTAACGCCGCTTCTGCCTCATCCTGCTTACCCTCGCCCAGCTTGCGCGATGCAATAGAGGCCGAGCCAACGCCAACCATCTGCCCCAAAGCCCCAAGGCTGATCTGCACAGGGAAGGCAATCGCCAAACCTGCTAAAGCCAGAGAGCCTGCCCCCCGACCAACAAAGATGCTATCGACGATGTTGTACATCGCCATCACCATCATACCGACCACAGCCGGAACCGAGAGCCGCATCAACAAAGGAAACAAAGGTTCCTTGCCTAAGAAATCTGAACTCGCTGCCCGCTTCATTTAGCACCCTTTAAACGTTTAGTGATTTTTTGAATGGTGCTGAGCGATTGAAACAGCGCCTCGCGCTCCTCATCCTCTAACACACTGAATTTGCGCCCCAAGTGCGCTCGTAACTCTTTATCTTCCCGGATTGCGACCTGCTGCCCTTTTTCAGTGATCGAAACCAGCACCTTGCGCCTGTCTTCCGGATGCTCCGACCGCTGCACCAGCTCCAGCTTGATTAACTTATCGACAACGGAGGTTAAAGAGCCTTTAGCAATGCCAACCCGGCTACCAATGGTACGCATAGAAACAGGCCCCTCACGGCGTATAGCCATAAGCGTACGGACCTCGGTTTTATTGATGCCCAGCTCATCGGGAACCACATGGTCATGCATCAGCAAGTGTATGAAATGGTGCGGAATCTGGAATGTCAGCAGAATATCGTCAGAATCTGAATCGATCATAGAATGGAGTAGTCTTTAATAAGATAGTTTGAAATCAGACTGTATTGATTCAGACTATTTCAGTCAAACGAAAAACCTTCGTCATCGTGTAAAGAGGTACTGCAACGTTGATGTTAGGCGGGACCAGCAAACCGGCCTAGATAAGGGCCTTTTGGCTGATATATTTCCAAAATTGATGGCCTTAGTATATTTTCAACAAAAATCAACTCAAGGCTGAGAAAAACATGAGAAAATTACTCGCAGTTATACTTTTTACATGGATACCACTGACTGCCCTGGCAGAACCGGTAAACATCAAATTCTCCTTAATCGTCAGTGAAGAAACGCCTGCCGGCAAAGGCGCAGCCCTTTTCCAACAGCTGGTCAGTGAGCGGCTTCCCGGGCAAGTAGAGGTAGAGGTGTACTACAACTCCGAACTGTACAGCGATGCGGATCAGTTGGCCGCACTTGAAGCAAACGACGTACAGATACTGGCGCCATCCATGTCAAAGCTCGGCAGTTACACCGATGAGTTGAAAATATTCGACATTCCCTTCTTATTTAATGACTTTGCAGCCGTACAGCAGTTCTGGAAGAAAGATGCCAGCACGCCACTGTTAGGATCCATGGCCGATCACGGCATCATCGGGCTTGATTTCTGGGGCAACGGCATGAAGCAAATCACCGCCAACAAAGAAATTCATATGCCAGAAGACGCCAACGGACTGAGCTTCCGTATTCAGGATTCCCAGATGATCTCTGAGCAATATCAGCACATTGGCGTAGAGCCGGTACCTATGGCCTTTGGGAAAACCTATGAAAGTCTGGAGAATGGCACCGTGCAGGGTACTGAGAACACCTGGTCCAATATCTACACGCAGAAGTACCAGCAGGTTCAGCCATACATGACAGAGACCAACCACGGCGTTATCGCCTACATGGTCATCACCAATACTGAATTCTGGTGGTCGTTACCCTTTGGCGTAAAGGTGGCTTTAACCGGTATTTTGGAAGAGGTTTCAACCTACGTAAACGAACAGGCCTACGACATCAATCAAGCGGCAATGAAGCAACTGAAGAGCAATTCCGATACCCAGATTATTTCGCTGACCAGCGAAGAAAAAGTCATCTGGAAACAACAATATAAAAGCTTCATAGACGCACACAAATCGACTATTAACCCGAACATCTACCGCGCTGCAGAGATGTCTAATTAGGGGTTGTGAGGGGTAGGACGTAAGACGTAAGACGTAAGATGCTAGCTTCTAGCTTCTAGATTCTAGTATCTCGCATCTAGCAGCTTGAAGCATCAGAGCTACCAGCCGGGGCTTTCTGCGCAGGTGCCGAGGGGTGTCTGAGGCCGCAGGCCGAGTTCCCGAACACCGAAGCAGAAAGTACCGGTTGGTGGGGCGTGGCGTTGGATGTGAGATGTATTAGCTCAGGCGCAATCTGATAGTAATAAATAAAAGTGACCTGCATTAATCCCGACCTTAAAGAACTAGACTAGACCATAGATATCTGAGTCATTATTGAGCATTAATGATTTATCGGACTCTGATCAATAATTGCTAACTCCGGGTGCAACCACTTCCTAGCCGATCAACCAATTCATAAATTCAATTGTGAAAGAGTACGTTAACCACTGCGACTAAATCCAGCTGAGTTAGCGGTAACAAATCCCCCCACCAATGTCCGCTTTACGTACGTAGAAGTAAAAAACGCAGGTCAAAGCCTGCGTTTTTTTTAAACCGACATCGCAGCTTCAATATCAACGATACGAGCCATCAGCGTCAGCGTGTCAAAAGGCGATTCAGTAAAACCAAATTTTAAATAAAATTTTTGAGCAGCTTCGTCAATTGCGTGAACCAATATACCTGCGCCACCAACGGTGGACATAGCGTGTGTTGAGCGAAGCACGCAGTCTTTCAACAGGCCAGAGCCTATGGAATGTCCCTGATAATCTTCATGCACGGCCAGCCTGCCTAAGATAACCATAGGAATCGGGTTTGGGCTATTTCGTTTTAGTGGTGAGATCGATGCTTCCCGTTGTACTGATCCCATCGAGATAGCGTAGTAACCAACGACTTGTTCGGTAGCGGAGTCTGTAGCGACATACACTCTGGCGTGACTGCGGTTTTGGCTTTTTAGTGCTTTTTTAGCTAACCAGCTATCCAGCTCCTCATTTCCACAATTGAAGTTTTCAATATTGTGATCAGCCGTTAGCAACTCTGGTTTTGTTATTCCCAAGGTGACTTCCTGCTCAGCAAATCAACCATGCCTTCATTCACTTCAGCAGGTGCATCAAGCGCTTCTTCAAACGCGGCAAAGGCTTTATCTTCCAGCAGGAAATCACGCTGATTGGCGATAATTTCGTGAGCTTCGCGTAGTGCTGCGGTTTGTATAAACACCGTTCGATCCACTTTTAATAGGTTAGCAGCGGCATCAATGATGCTTCGCACAGAGGGCTCAACCCTCATATTGATGGGTGCCGTTTTCGTTGCCATGACATCTCTCTATGTAGTCATTAGATATACAGGCAAAGTATATCCAACGACTACACATAAGCAAGCGTTTTTGAAATACCTATATCTCTAACTGTTCCGCCATTTCTAAGGCATCATCCGTCTCAATGCCTAGATAGCGCACCGTGCTCTCTAGGTTTGAATGGCCGAGAAGCAACTGTACAGCGCGGATATTTTTAGTTTTCTTGTAGATAAGCGTCGGCTTCGTTCGCCGCATGGAATGTGTGCCGTAATCGGCCGGATCGAGCCCAATCAGGGCAACCCAGCTATCGACAATACGGGCGTACTGACGGCCAGATATATGGTCGCCTGGGTTAACCTTACTGCCAAACAAATAATCGTTCAGCCCTAATCCATTTTTCTGAATCCAAACCTCCAATGCATCTCGTGTATTTTTTGTGATTTCAAATTGGACTGGGCGTTTTGTCTTTTGCTGCATCACCATGGCACGAGATTGAATGGTATTGCCATGCATAACATCCCGAACTTTTAGTTTCACTAAATCACAGCAGCGAAGCTTGCTGTCGATTGCCAGGTTAAACATGGCAAGATCCCGGTGTTGATGGTTTATTTCCAGCCGGGTACGAATACCCCAGATTTCCTGAAGCTTCAGCGGGGGCTTTTGACCAATGAGTTTGCCTTTATTCCAGACTGGATGATTTTGTTTTTGCTGCGTCATGAGATTCCCTCCTTACAGATAGGAATCTCAAATTTAGTTCCGGATGGGAAATAACGCAGGGCATTGATCTGTGTTATTTACAGCTTTGTCAGTAAAGCGGACATTGGTGGGCTAGTGAGCTTCAACTAATGCTGCCCAGAATCAAGGCCGCCGCTAATGTCTGCTTTTTAGTTGGTCGACCAACACAGCAAAAAGCATTATAAACTTTGAACAGTGGTATATGGCTCGAAAAGGGGCAAAGATAAGTTACATCACCGTCAGGATTAGTCTCAGCCTGCTTTAAGCTCTGTAAGGACGTGAGACGTGAGACGTGAGACGTGAGATGCTAGCTTCTAGATTCTAGTATCTCGCATCTAGCAGCTGGAAGTACCGGTTGGTGGCGCGTGGCGTTGAACGTAAGACGTAAGACGTAAGACGTAAGACGTAAGACGTAAGACGTAAGACGTAAGACGTAAGACGCTAGCTTCTAGATTCTAGTATCTCGCATCTAGCAGCTTAAAGTATCAGAGCTACCAGCCGGGGCTTTCTGCGCAGGTGCCGAGGGGTGTCTGAGGCCGCAGGCCGAGTTCCCGAACACCGAAGCAGGGAGTACCGGTTGGTGGCGCGTGGCGTTGAACGTGAGAGGTGAGATGCTAGATGCTAGATGCTAGCCCATCGAATTATCAAGTTGAGCTTGCCTCAGGAAACGCTACAATAGCCGCCCATTTTTTAACCGCTAACTATTAGCCACAACACGGGCAACTATCGCGCTATGGATAACATCATCAACACCTTTAACGTCTCTGAAGGCCACACACTCGACGCGCCGGGCAACATCGGCTTTGTCAGCCTGGGCTGCCCGAAGAACACGGTCGATTCCGAGCGCATCATCACTCAGCTGCGTGCTGAGGGTTACAACATCTCCCCCAGTTACGATAACGCCGATGTCGTCATCGTCAACACCTGTGGCTTCATTGACTCCGCCGTAAAAGAATCACTCGACACCATCGGTGAAGCCCTGCGTGAAAACGGAAAAGTGCTGGTCACCGGCTGCCTGGGCGCCAAAGAAAACGACATCCGCGAAGTTCACCCCAACGTACTGGCCGTCACCGGCCCGCACGCCTATGAAGAAGTGGTCAAACAGGTGCATGAAGTGGTTCCGCCCGCGCACGACCCGTTCACCTCGCTGGTACCGAACGCCGGTGTAAAGCTGACCCCTAAACACTATGCGTACCTGAAAATATCTGAAGGCTGCAACCACCGCTGCTCATTCTGTATTATTCCAAGCTTCCGTGGTGACCTGGTCTCACGACCGATCAGCCAGGTGCTGAAAGAGGCTGAAAGCCTTGTTAACAGTGGTACCAAAGAGCTACTGGTCATCTCTCAGGATACCAGTGCCTACGGCGTCGACACTAAATACCGAAAAGACTTCTGGAAAGGCCGCGAAATAGAAACGCGCATGAAAACACTGGGCGAAGAGCTCGGCCAAATGGACGCCTGGGTACGCATGCACTACGTATACCCCTACCCGCATGTCGACGACATGATCCCATTGATGGCTGAAAACAAAATTTTGCCGTACCTGGATATCCCCTTCCAGCACGCCAGCCATGCCGTATTGAAAAACATGAAGCGCCCGGCGCACGCCGAAAAGGTTCTGAACCGCATTCACAAATGGCGTGAAATCTGCCCCGACATCACCCTGCGCTCCACCTTTATTGTTGGCTTCCCGGGTGAAACCGAAGCCGACTTCCAGGAACTGCTCGACTTCCTCGAGGAAGCCCAGCTGGATCGCGTCGGTGCCTTTGAATACTCCAACGTTGATGGCGCTGCTGCGGCCAACCTGCCAAACCATGTTGACGAAGCCGTGAAGAAAGAACGCTACGAGCGCTTTATGGAAGTTCAGCAGCGCATCAGCGCTGCCAAGCTGCAGGCAAAGGTCGGTACGCAAATAGAAGTCATTGTTGATGAAGTGGTTGAAGAAGGTGCCGTGGCCCGTTCCAAAGCCGACGCACCGGATATCGACGGCCAGATCTTCCTGGATAACCAGACTCATCTGAAACCAGGCGATATCCTCACAGTTGAAGTTGAAGAAGCGGATGAGTACGACATGTGGGCTCATCCAGTTGCCTAATCGATACGCTTAAATGAGCACACTCAGTTAGTTAGCGTGTAACAGCAGAGAATCCTGATTCAAGCTGGTTAGCAATATTGAACGCTCATTAATAATCTCAACCCGGCTGCTTTGCTGCTCAGTTGTCAGCAGCCGGTCTCTCAGCTCATTGATCTGCTCTTTACTCACGCCAAGGCTGCGATTCGTCGGCACATTGGTTATTTCGGTATCTGTCAGAAATAGATAGTTACCGTGCATTTCCCACTGACCCGACTCTGTAAACTCAACGCTTACGGGTGGCTCACTGGCCGCATCATTGCCGTTCTTAAACACGTTTATGTGGGTCACCTTTATAAACACGCCATCCCTGAGATAACGGGTGTTGGAAAAAACCTCGACCTTGCTAAGCGGCGGAACATCTTCTGCACCCTGCTGTATATTCAGCTCAGAAAATACAATGACAGACTTGGATTTCCATTCACTCGCCGTAATCGCATTCTGCAGCCTGTATAAAGGCACCACATAGATTACGGCACATGCAATGAGAGAAGCAGCTAGTACACCGATAAAGAATTTTCTATTCATTGAGCTCCCCTTGAGGCTGGCAATAGGAGTAATCGGCTATTTCATTGCCGGTTAACCGTATAGTTTGGTTGAAATTAGACTGATCGAGACTGAATACAAAATTCATAGACAACCTCTGCAGTTTACCGCCGTTAATAATGACCTCAGAGGGCACTGGGTCGGCCAGACTGAACCTCATCACACAGCGTTCAATAGCGGCATTCCATTTTTCGTCCGGCGCCATACCGTCAGGCGTTTTAATGGCAATACCCTCAATCTGGTTAATGGTGGTGTAGTTTGGTTTTTCCGGTGTTGTCACAAAATAAAAAACAACAGGCAGTAACAAGCAGCCAAGAACAAACAGCGCTGCATAAAGACTGAAACTTTTAGGGTGCTCCTCTGCGCGGCTTTCAACGCCTGGCGCATCATGGCCTGTATCAACGGCCTCCACCGCTGAGGGGGCTTCAACGGTTTGAGGCTCTGCAACAGCTTGAGGCAGCTCATCGGCCCTACCCGGCTCTACGGCCTCCACTGCGGCGATAAATTTGTAGCCCTGGCGCGGTACAGTTTGAATGTACGCGGGTGCCTTGGATGAGTCTCCCAACAACTTTCTTAAATTAAAGATGGCCTGCGTCAGGCTGGAATCATCAACCTGAAACCCATTGTCTTCCCAAACATGCTTGTGAATCTCTGCTCTGGACAGAACCTGACCGGGACTCTGCATAAACAACCGCAGCAGATTCGCCTCATTGGTGCCTAAGGGTTGCTTTACATGGTCTGAGAGCTGTTCAAGTACATGTGTGTTGCCGCTGAACAAGAATTTATTCGAGATTTTAAAATCTAAATAAGTCTTATCCGAAAATTTAGTTTTCATTTCAGACACTTAATTCCCACACTGTTAAAAGGTATTCTAAATTCTTATAAATTTATCTAAACACATTGATTTTGCTGGCTTAGACGACTGGTGCGGACAATAAATTCAGTGGGGTTAACAGCAGGTTAAGAGCCGGTTCTTTTACCAAAACATATCAAAAAATAACGTTTAATATTCCTTAACTGGCAGTTCAGCGATGGTGAGCGCAATCTGCAGTTGTCCCGATTGAGGGGGAGCAGCCTGCCCAGAAGCACTGAAGACTCTCAATCACCTAACTGAAAGTATTTATTTCCAAAGATGAGGAATTACCATGAACAAATTCGCTAAAGTTTCTTCTGCTATTGCTGCTGCTGTACTGATCAGTTCTGCTTCTTTCGCCGGCTCTAACAGCGGTTCAACTACTCTGTATACAGGTACTTATGACAGCGCTTCCGCTGCCTATGAAGCAGGTTTTGATGTCATTGATGATCTGGCGCAGGCCTCTCAGGGTGAGCTGAAAAGCACCTTGAAAACCTACAATGAAGGTGTCGTTCGTAACCTTTCTATTGATGACACGAAAGTGAAAGTAGAGGAAGTGGCGGTTGCACGCAATGTCTATCAATACCGCGCAATGATTGATGTTGACTTTGAATTTGATGGCGGCAGCGACGACTAAGTGCCTACCCTTAAGGTAAGGCCTTTTCTCTGCAAAAGGCTTTACCCTGCCTACCCCTGCTAACCGGAAACCCGGCACAGCTTCATAGAAAATTTCTGCACCCCCTTCCCGAATACCAGGATAATCAAAAATGCGACTGGCCAGGCAATGAGCCAGGCATGTAGCCAGCGACCTACAAACTCACTGTCCAGACCCGTGTTCGCAGCCGTGATCACCGCCGTCATCATCGTCACCATAAGTACCGACATCAGAAACGCGTGAACCATCCTAAAGTGTTTTGCCTGAAACATGAGTGCCTCCACCCTTAATTTAGATAAACCTAATATAATGTATTTTTGCTGAAAATCAAACCTGAACCAGGAACATTAGCAGCTTTCTCTACGGATGGAATCGCAACATTTGCCGGCACACGCTGATCGACACCTAATACCCGCAAAGAAAACCCTAAGCCATTGAACTTTCAGGAACTTTTGAACGTTAAACCATACAAAGCTTTCAACTAACTTCGGAGTATTTGTATGAAACCGACATCCCAACCCTATCTTAACCATTTCTGGGCCATGACCCGGCGCTACTTAAACTTGCCTGGCCCACACCACTCGGCAACCGATGAAGGCGCGGAAAAACGCGGCCACGCCAACACCGCCAGCCGCAACTATCAACAAATCGCAGAGGGGGGCTAACCATGCAAGAAGCTCTCGCTACCACGCTGATGCTGTCGCGCATTCAGTTTGCCGCTAACATCAGCTTTCATATTCTGTTCCCGACCATCACCATCGCCCTGGGCTGGTTGCTGTTTTATTTCAAAATCCGCCATAACATTTCCGGGCACCCGCTGTGGATGAATATCTACCGCTTCTGGGTCAAGGTGTTCGCGCTCTCCTTCGCTCTCGGTGTCGTGAGCGGTATTACCATGAGTTTTCAGTTTGGCACCAACTGGCCCGGCTATATGGAGACAGTCGGCAATATCGCGGGTCCGCTGCTGGGCTATGAAGTTCTCACGGCATTCTTCATGGAGGCCACTTTCCTGGGCATCATGCTGTTCGGCATGAACCGTGTACCCAACTGGATGCATACCGGTGCAACGCTGCTGGTTGCCGTGGGCACCACGCTTTCAGCCTTCTGGATTCTGGTGCTCAACAGCTGGATGCAAACGCCGCAAGGCTACGAGCTGATCGACGGCGTCGCGCACGTGACCAGCTGGAAGGAAGTGATCTTTAACCCGTCGATGCCCTACCGATTTAGCCACATGCTGCTGGCCTCTGGTCTGACTGCCTGTTTCCTGGTGGCCGGTCTTTCCGCCTACCAACTACTGAAGGGCGACACCACCACCTCACCCCGCATGGCACTGACCACAGCGATCTTTACCGCCGCACTGCTGATGCCGGTGCAGGCCGTCGTCGGTGATCTGCATGGTCTGAACACCTTTGAGCACCAGCCACAAAAAATCTCGGCCATGGAAGGGGTTTGGGAAACAGAAAAAGGCGCGCCATTGCTGCTGTTCGCCTGGCCGGATGAACAGGCGCGGGAAAACCACTTTGAAATTGGTATTCCAAAGCTCGCCAGCCTGATTCTGACCCATAAAGCCGATGGTGAAATTCAGGGTCTGAACAGTTTTGCCGATCACCCGCCGGTGAAGCCGCTGTTTTTCGGTTTCCGCATCATGGTCGGCATGGGCCTGCTGATGCTCGCGGTTAGCTGGCTCTCAGCCTTCTTTATTTTGCGAAAACACCAGTTGCCAAACTGGCTGCTCATGGTACTCACCGGCATGACCTTTTCCGGTTGGATCGCCACTCTGGCCGGCTGGTATGTCACTGAAATCGGCCGGCAGCCGTGGCTGGTCACCGGCATCCTGAAAACATCCGATGCGGTTACCAGCGTTGCCAACACACAGGTTGGCACATCGCTGGCGCTGTACCTGGCGCTTTATGGTTTCCTGCTGTTCGCCTACGTTCAAACGCTATTTTATCTGGCCAAGAAGAATGTGAATGCCAGCCTTAACAGTGATCAGGGCTCAGTCAACAAAGGCTTGCCATTTATTCGTGGAGGTCAACAATGATCGATGCTTACTTGCCGGAAATTTTCCTCTGCCTGATGGGGCTTTCTATCCTGATCTACGCCGTGCTGGATGGTTACGACCTGGGCGTTGGCATGACCATGCCGATGGCCAATGAAGCGCACCGCGATAAGATGATCGCCTCGATTGGCCCCTTCTGGGATGCCAACGAAACCTGGCTGGTGCTGGCCATCGGTATTCTGCTGATCGCCTTTCCGTTTGCGCAGTCGATCATCTTCACCGCACTGTATTTCCCAACCTTTCTGATGCTGGTGGGTCTGATCCTGCGCGGTGTGTCGTTTGATTTTCGCGCCAAGGCCAAAGACCATCACAAATACCGCTGGGATTTACTGTTCAAGGCAGGTTCGTGGCTGACGGCACTGACTCAGGGCTACATGCTCGGCCGCTACGTGATGGGCTTTGAAGCCGGCTTCGGCCCGCAATTCTTTGCTTTGCTCAGTGCACTGTGCGTGAGTGCGGCTTACAGCTATATCGGCAGTGCCTGGCTGGTGATGAAGGCAACCGGTGCGTTGCAGAAGCAGGCCGCCAAAATTGGTCGGCGCGCCGGCTGGATGGCTACGTTAGGCATGCTGTCGATCAGCATCGCCAATCCGCTGATCAGCGATGTGGTGTTCGAGCGCTGGTTCAGCCTGCCGGCGCTGTTCCTGCTGGCCACTATCCCGTTCATGTGTATTGTGTTGATCATCAGTGTCGACCGCTACCTGGCGCATGTGCCGACTTATAAAGACATCGGCTGCTGGTTTCCGTTTGTCGCAGTCACGTTGGTATTTATGCTGAATTTTCTGGCGCTGGCGTACAGCTTTTACCCGCAGATTATTCCCGGGGTGATGTCAGCCCAGGAAGCGGCCAGTGCCACGGCGAGCCTGAAGGTTATCTTCTATGGTGTTGCGGTTGTATTGCCGTTCATCCTGCTATACACCGCTCTTGCTTACCGGATATTCTGGGGCAAGACCAAAGACCTGACCTACAGCTAACCATAAAAAGCCCGCAACTGTGCGGGCTTTTTCGTTACACGCCGGCCTTACACCTTAAACTGGCCAACGATACCGCTGAGCTCTTCAGCCGCTTCGGCCACCTCAGAGCTGGAAGCGTTAATTTCCTGAGCGCCCTGATAGGTCTGTTCGGCCAGTTCAGTAATCGCCACAATATTGCTATCGACCTCACTGGCAACCACCGTTTGCTGCTCGGTTGCGGTGGCAATTTGCGCGGCCATGTCGCTGATTTTGGTTACCGCCTCACGGATTTCATCGAACGAGTGCTTGGCCTGCTCGGTGTATTGAGAGGTCTGCATCACCTGACGCTGGTTTGCTTCCATTGAATCAATGGCACGCTTGGCACCGGACTGAATCGATTCAACCATTTGCTGGATATCCGATGCCGAGCCCTGGGTTTTCTGCGCCAGCGACCTTACTTCATCCGCCACCACCGCAAAGCCACGGCCATGTTCACCGGCCCGCGCCGCTTCAATGGCAGCGTTCAGCGCCAGCAGATTGGTCTGTTCAGCAATACTCTGGATGACATCCAGCACCGCTCCGATCTTCTGGCTTTCATCGTGCAGCGAGCTGATCGCCTGCGAGGTTTGCTCACCCTGCTGCACCAAACCGGCCACGGTTTGCAGCGTTTGCTCCATTCTGTCTGTTCCCTGATTCACCAACTGCTGGGCATCCGCCGAGTATCTGGATGTCTCAGCCGTATTGTTGGCAATCTCCTGAACTGTAGCCGACATCTCGGTAATCGCTGTGGCCACCTGATCCGTACCACTGCGCTGCTGCTCCACGGCATCCAGGGTTTGCTTTGATGTCGAGGAGGATTGATCCGCCGCAGAAGCCAGGCGGTGACTGCTGTCTGCCAGGCCGGCAATAATGTCCCGCAGGTTTGCCGACATATCGCGCATGGCCCCGTAAATGGTATTGGAAGACGCCTTGCTGCTGAATTCAACCGTCAGGTCTTTATCGGCTACCGATTTAGCAATGGCCACCATATCCAACGGTTCACCGCCCAGTGGCCGGGTTATGCTGTTGCTGATAACGATGCCCAGCGGCACGATCACGATGGCACAGCCAAGCACTACCAGCACGGCGCCCAGCTGTAATGAACGAATAGCCGCCATGGCTTCATCAACATCCATCTCTGCAATAATTGACCAGGAAAGCCCGTGGCGCTGCAGTGGCGCATAGGCAGAAAGTACCCTATCGCCTGAATAGCTGGTAATCACTTCACTGCCGCTTCGACCACTCAGCGATGCCTCTACGGCCGTTGTATCAACTCTGCCTGCCTCTTTATCAGCAAACGAAGCCGCTAAACTATGATGCTCAGAGTCACGGTTTGTATCGGAACGCATCAGTCTGTCTGGACCAACAAGATAGGTCTCTCCTGTTTCACCCAGCCCTGCCCGCTCAGTCATAATTTTATTTAACTGAACCACGGGAAATTGAAAAATCAGTACCCCTGCGACTTCATCGTCGACAAAAATAGGCGCAGAGACAAAGCCTGCCGGAGCATTATAAGAAGGCGCATACTGATCAAAATCGATAAAGTTAGCCTGACTCATATCGGTTGCGTTTAGAGCAGCGTTATAAGCTTGCCCTATGCCGGTATTACTGAAGGCACCGTCTTTAAGAGAAGTACCAAAATCTACTTCCTTAAAAACGGAATAAATAACATCGCCGCTCCAGGCATCGACCAAAAACAGATCGTAATACTTAAACCGTTCCAGATAATCCCTGAAGAAAGAGTGATAAAGAACGTGTTGCTTGCCGTAACCCTTATATTTATCAACGCCATCCAGCAGGTGCTTGCTGCCCACAGGTTCCGGATTTTCAGCTATATAGTCGAGTTGCAGCACAACACCGACATCAGAAAGCCGCTCTACATAGTCTGCACCAGAGGTGAAGTTTGGAGAATTACCGGCAGCAAAACGGGTTAGGAACTCTCGATCATAATAGTTGGCCAGCTGAGCTCGCTTTTCAGCCATATCAGAGTCATCAACACCTCTCGATGTCATATAGATGGCACTGGCATCGTTGAAATCCGTGAGTGCATTCATAACTTCGTTACTGGAAGCCAACGACAATATTTGATTGTTTATGTCATCAAGATACCGCTCAATGCTGGTCTTTTTGGCCTCACGCAATGACTCAAGCTGATCGAACACCTGCTTTTCAATCGCGTTACTTGCCATCACAACGGACAATATGGCCACCACCAAGCCTGTGACAATGGACACCGTTAGCAGGTTAACCAGTAATTTTATTTTTAGTTTCATTCCGTCCTCCGGCAACGCTAAGAATATTCACCGCCACTTATCACTGACAGCACAGTTCAATAAGTAAGAAAAATCAACGCAAAGCAGCACATCTGTTTTGTCTGACAATATTCTATTAGCGGCAGATTCAGAAAAAAATAAGGAGAAATTTCACAGAATAGCGATTAAGAGGCGAAAAGCCCGCATTCCGCGGGCTAACGAAGTCTATTGCAGGTTAGGCCAGCGCCTTTTGCACCTTTTCCAACACATCCGGCGAGCGCTGGCCACTGTTGAGTATTTTCTCCAGCGCGGCTTTCATCAGGGCACCGCGTTTTTCTGAGAACACCTTCCAGTTTTCCAGCGAAACCACAAAGCGCGACGCCATTTGCGGGTTAAGCGCATCCAGTTCACAGATCTTCTCCGCGACGAAATCGTAGGCATCACCCGCGGAATTGTGGAACGATTTAAAGTTAGAGATAAAGCCCCCCAGCACCGAGCGCACCTTGTTCGGGTTGGTTATATCGAAGGCTTCGTGCTGCATTAAGGCGCTGATGGAGTCAACGCTGACACCATCACTGGCCGACTGCATCGAGAACCAGGTTTCCACCATCTGGGTATCGTCTTTCCAGCTGTCATAGAAGTGGTTCAACATGGCGTTGGCGCGGCTGCGATTTGTTGAATTGACCACCGCCCTTAAGCCGTTCAACCGGTCAGTTTGGTTGTGGGCTGCGCGGTACAGGGCTTCGGCGGCATTCAGTGCGGTGCTGTTACCGGTCATCAATGCAAAGTAACCAAGCGCCAGCCCCTGCAGTTCACGGCGGCCCGCTTCCTGCGCGTTAAACTGATAGTCTTCGGCACTGGCCAACTGCTCTGCCAGCTGCTGCCATTGAGCGCTGAACTGTTCAGCAATCCGGTTACGCATGGCATCGCGGGCCTTAACAATTAATTCGGCATCGACATTCTGCTGAATATTATCCACCAGCATCTGGTAGGAAGGCAGTGTGAGCAATGCCGCCTTAATGGCGTGTGAAAGAGACTCGTCGGCAAGTGTTGCTTCAACAACCTGTTCCACAATGGCAGGCGTAGCTTCACTGCCGCTGCTGATCATGCCCAGCAGCGCGTCCAGATAGATTTTCTGCGCCGCGTCAAAGCGGTTGTAGGTGTTGCTGTCTTTCGTTGCCAGGGTAAAGATATCGCCTTCTGCCTGGTTGAAATCAACCCGGACAGGCGCGGAGAAATCACGGAACAGGCTAGGCACCGGCTTGGCCGCAAGATTACTGAAGGTCACGGTGGTTTCCGCTTCGGTCAGCGTCAGCACCCGGGTTTCCGGGTTGAAGTTGCCATCACAGTCAATGCTCAACTCATCGCCGGCATCGTTCAACAGGGCCATCTTCACCGGTATCACCATGGGGAGCTTTTCACTCTGGCCCGGCGTTGTTTTCAGGCTCTGGCTGAAGCTCAGGCTGTATTGCTGCTGTTCGGCATCGTAACGCTCTTCTACCTTAACCAGCGGCGTGCCGGCTTGGGTATACCAGCGCTTGAACTGAGTCAGATCCATACCGCTGACTTCTTCCATACAGGCGACAAAATCGTTGGTGGTCACTGCCATGCCATCGAAGCGTTCAAAGTATAGATCGGCTCCCTTATGGAATTGCTCGTCACCCACCAGGGTGTGGATCATACCGACCACTTCAGCACCCTTCTCATAAACCGTCACGGTATAGAAGTTATTGATTTCCATGTATTCCTGCGGTTGAACCGGGTGCGCGTTCGGGCCGTTATCTTCCGGGAACTGAGTGTTTTTCAGAAAGCGGACATCCTTAATGCGTTTAACGGTGGCATCGTGCATATCCGAAGTGAACTGACCGTCGCGGTAGACAGTAAAGCCTTCTTTCAGTGAAAGCTGGAACCAGTCACGGCAGGTTACGCGGTTGCCGCTCCAGTTGTGGAAATATTCGTGCGCAACAATAGCTTCGATGCGCTCGAAGCGGTCATCGGATGCGGTATCGGCGTTAGCCAGCACGGCGGCGCTGTTAAAAATGTTCAGGCCTTTGTTCTCCATGGCCCCCATATTGAAATAGTCGCTCGCAACGATCATGAAAATATCCAGATCGTATTCACGGCCGTACTTTTCTTCATCCCAGCGCATGGAACGCTTCAAAGCATCCATAGCAAAGTCAGTTTTATGGGCATTGTGCGGCTCCGCAAAGATACGCAGCGAAATTTCCCGGCCCGAGCAGGTGGTGAAGCTGTCATCTTTGCGCACCAGGTCGCCCGCAACCGCTGCAAACAAATAGGCCGGTTTTACGAACGGATCTTCCCAGGTGGCGAAGTGGCGGTCGCTGTCCAGATCACCGGCTTCTACCGGGTTACCATTGGCCAGCAAAACCGGGAAGCGGCTCTTATCCGCTTCAATGCGGGTTGAGAAGGTGGCCATCACATCCGGGCGATCCAGATAGAAGGTGATTTTTCGGAAGCCTTCGGCCTCACACTGGGTGCAATACGTAGAGCCGGATTTATACAGCCCCTCCAGCGAGGTGTTCTTTTCCGGTTCAATATGAGTGACGGCCTTGAAAACAAACTCATCGGCGGTCGGCTGAACGGTCAGCTGTTCGCCACTGTAGTCATATTCGGTGATGACAAAGTTATCAAAGGCCAGTGACTGAATTTGCTGATCGACACCATCCAAAACCAACGCCGGCAGCCCACGGACGGACTCGTTTTTTACCATGCTCAGCTCAGAAAGGACCTCGGTGTAATCGTCAAAAATACGAATGACCAGCTTGGTGTTTTTAATCCAGTAATCGGGTTGCTTGTAATCTTTTAGGCGAATCGTGACAGGTGTTTCAGTTTTCATAGAGCTTCCAGGTGATGACTTTAGTGCGTTTTGGTCGGATCAGCGCTTCAGCTTAACTGATGCTGACGGTATAGCCGCCAAAACGGCGAATATTGATGACCCCGGTATCAAAGATCAGGTACTGCCCTTTTATGCCTTGCAGTACACCTTCAACAACGGGTGTTTTATCGAAATTAAAGCTGGTGACCTTTTCCGGGTAGGTTTGCACCGGAAATTCAATCGAGAATGGATCGCCATGCGTCAGCAGCTGCACTGCTGCAATGCCATGCTTTTCGACCAGCGCGTCGAGCTCCGGCTTGGCCTGCTCGAACAGCTTGTCACGCTCGGTTGCCATATCCAGTTCGGCAGCGGTGCCTTTCAGCATGGTACGCCAGTTGGTTTTATCGGCCACATGCTTCTTGAAGATAACCTCCAGGAACCCCGCCAATTGACGGCTGGTGACCCGGGCTATGGTAATGGCCTGAATTGCGCCCTGATCGATCCAGCGTGTGGGCACCTGACCGCCGCGGGTAATACCCACCTTGATGCCACTGGCATTGGAAAGATAAACGTAGTGCGATTGCATACAGTTGCGCTCACCCCACTCCGGCTCCCGGCAGGTTCCTTCGTGGTAATGGCACAGCTCCGGCGACATGATGCAGCTGTCGTTCTGCGCCAGCGACATGAAATGCTTGTAGCAATAGCCCTGACCAAAGCTTTTGTTGGTCAGCTCACCGCAATGCAGGCAGTGAATTTCACCCTCGTAGGTCAGCTTAAGGTGCTGGCCAATGTAGGGAGTCATGTCAATCAGGCTGTCGCCGAGCGGCAGTGCATAGCTCACTTTGGCACCTTCGTGCCAGTGGCTGACCATTTTACGCACGGTGCCGGTGACCGGCTCTACAGCGGTCTGGTTGTTTTCGGGCTGATCAGCCATTTCAAACAGGTCCGGGGTGATCATTCGTTTTCTCCGGAATCGACCGAAACGGTAGGGATCGTTTCCGCTGCAGTTTCAGATTTACATTTATCGGCAATAAAACCGGTACGCTGCTCAACGGGAATATCCTGAGCGATTTCGTATTTGATAATGGCTTCAAGGCAAAGCGCCTTCTGTTCTTTAGTCAGCACGGAGCCTGTTGGCCAACGACCCAGTTCAATGGCTTCCCGTAACCGGCTGTAGATATCCGGCGTCATATTGGCGGCCAGTTCATCGAAATTCATTGATCGAACTCCTCGTCGTTGTTTTCCAGTTTGTTGCTCCAGCCCAGTTTAGTCCGGCAGATCTCAAAATAGTTGTAATCCACCAGATGAATCAGCCGAACCGTATGTGCGTATTTGCGGATGTGCAGCTCATCGCCATGCTCGAGCGGCAGGTGGATCTGCGCATCCAGGCTGACGTGCGGCGGGTAGTCGTTTTCATAGCCGAGCTTGATTCGCAATTCTGAATTCCCGCCCACCATCAGAGGCCGGTTAGTCAGGCTGTGCGGAAACATCGGCACCAGTATCAGCGCATCCATACTCGGGTGCACTAAAGGACCGCCGGCACTTAAAGCATAGGCTGTTGAACCGGTCGGCGTAGACACAATGAGGCCATCGGAGCGCTGGTTATAAACAAACTGACCGTCGACCAGCAGATCGAACTCAATCATACGGATAGATTGCCCCTGATGCAGTACAACATCGTTGAAGGCACAGTTCTCTTCCACGACCTCGCCGTTGCGCACAACCTGAACGTTCAGCAGAAAGCGCTGCTCCAGCTGGAAATCGCCATTAATGACCTCGGCAACCCGCTGTTCCATTTCCTGAGGCATCACATCGGTCAGAAACCCGAGCCGGCCGCGGTTGATACCCAGCATCGGCACACCATACTGAGCCAAATCACGCGCGGCGCCTAAAAAGGTACCGTCACCGCCGACCACAATGATCAGATCGGCCCAATTGCCCAGCTCGGTGCGGCTTTTTGCGCCACAGCCCAGTTCGTTCATTGCATCGAGCAAAGACAGCTCTACGCAGTATTCTTTATTCAGTTGATCGAGTAGTTGCGTCAGCCGCTTCACGGACAGCGCGACGGTACGGCTGTGTAGCCTGCCAACGATACCTACGCGCTTAAAGCTGCTGGCTAGAGATTTTGGAGCCATGATGGTGCCTGTGATTATTATGCTGATGGAAGCATATCAAAGGAGCGGGTGTTAGCGAATAGCCCGAAGGCAGGCTCAAAACGGCAATTCGTAGCTGAAGGTGATCAGTTCGGTTCCGGGGTTCTCATCAGCCAGCGAGGCATTGGACAGGTGCGAAAAGTGCAGCCCCATGCGGGTATTGTCGGCAAAGGTCCAGATCAGCCCGGCACTGGTGCGCAGCTCAAACCAGTGACCAAGGTCGGTATCGTCACCATCGCCATGCAGATAAATGCCCGGGCCAAAGGCGAAATGCACCGACAAGCCGGTTGCAGAATCGGTAAATTTGGAGGTTCGGCTAAAGCCCGTGTACAGGTAGTGCGATGCGTAGCGGGTGCGCATCAGGCCGACAAAGGGTTTAAAATCGTATCGGGTTTTACCCTCAGCAAACTGGTACTCAATGCCATACTGGGTATCCTGCGCCTCTTTAAAGGTATCGACGGTACCGATAAATACCTTACCAAACGCCTGCTCATCGGCACTGGCAAACGCACAGACAAACATAAGCAGAACTAACCCTTTTCGCATTGGTAAACCTTTTCTAATGACTGTTTGATTTTCGCTCAGTGTACTGAATGCATTACACCTGAGCCACTTAAGCTGCGTAAATATGTCCAAAGTAATGAACACTTAAACACGATATTCCAGTCAGAAACAACGCGATTTCCGTGCATACCCTTCGGTCAGAATTTGCCAACAGCCATCGGCTGCTACAGAATGTCGGCAATTTGTTAACGAAAGGCGAGTAAGAAATGACTGAAAACATCATGTCAGAAAATGTCGTTTTGGATACGTTGAATGAACTGCCAGTGCTGCGTATTGATAACCAGTATGCCACGGCAACCATTGCTGTACAGGGCGCGCACCTGATTGAGTACACCCCGCTCAACCAGGACAACGTGATCTTCGTGTCTCAGGAAGAGAACTTCGCAAAGGGCAAAGCCATTCGTGGCGGTGTGCCTGTTTGCTGGCCGTGGTTTGGTCCGAACACCAAAGAGCCCGATGCTCCGGCTCATGGTCTGGTCAGGGCTCTGGACTGGGAATATGAAGTGGTCAGCGATACCGCCGAACGCACCGATATTCGCTTTAGTTACACAACGACCGGCGACCAGCTGGGCTTTGCCTACAAAGCGACCTGTGAGCTGCTGATCAGCATTGGCGAAACGCTGGTCATGAGCCTGACCACCACCAACAACGATGACAAGCCCTTTGAAATCAGCCAGGCGCTGCACACCTACTTCAGTTGCGCCAACATTGATGATGTACGCATCCAGGGGCTGGAAGACGCGCGCTTCCTGAACCGCTTGGAAGACAAAGCATACGATCTGAAAGGTGAGTTTTGCTTTGATCAGGAGGTTGACGGTGTCGTGTTGGATAAGGGCGAGCCGGTAAAACTCGTTAACCTGGGTAAAGAGGCGGTGACCATGACCCGTCGCGGCAGCAATTCAATGGTGCTGTGGAACCCGTGGATTGAAAAATCGAAAAGCCTGAGCAACTTTAACGACCTTGAATATACCAAAATGTTCTGTGTTGAAACGACCAACACCTCTGAAGATAGCCGCCTGGTAAAACCGGGGAACAGTCATGTCATGTGCATGGAAATCAGCACCGAAACTGCATGAAGAACCTCAATCTCGATCGCAGGCTGATGCTTGCGATCGAAGCACTGATCTGCCACTCGACTGACGGGATTACTGAGTTTGAGCTCATTAACCGGTTAAACGAGATGGCAGATAGCCCCTACCCCAAGCCCAATCTGGCAGACCCTCTGATCCTCTTCCAGCATCACTTTTATCTGCGCCATTGCCTGTATGTACTGCAGAACGAGTGGCTGCGCGACCAACGTGGTTTTATTGAAATCACTGCCGTCACGATCCGCATACTGCCCATGACCCGCACAGAGAACAACCTCCCCGGCCATACCGACCCGTTGAAGGATTATTATCTGGATCTTGCGAACATGAACCGGGAAAATGCGGCGTCTGTTCAGGGCATGCTTGATCACTTTTGGCAGCAGCTGGCCAGATTTCACGCCAAACCCGAAGCACTGGCCGTACTGGGGCTCAGCGGCAATGAGACAGCTGATGCCCAGAAGCAGCACTACCGGGCATTGGTTCAGCAGCATCACCCCGATAAAGGCGGCTGCGAAGAAAAGTTCCGGGCAATACAGGCGGCCTGGGAAAGCCTTTCAGTCCATAAAAAGGGGTAGCCATGTACCGCATTGTGAATGTTCAGGAATACCAGGGTGGCGTTGAACAAGGCGCTCAGTATATTCATAGCAAATGGGGCAATAAGACTAACCTCAGCTTTTACCTCAATGCCGTGGCGCACGCTTTCCTGCTCGAAAACAGGATTCCAAAGTTCTTTCTGCTGCTGCATGAAGCTGAAGGTTCTACTGAAATAGCGGGCTGTTATGGCCTGATCGCCAATGACTTCATCAGCCGTCACGACCTGATGCCCTGGTTTGCCTGCCTGTTTATTGAAAAAGACCACCGCGGAAGCCGCCTTAGTGAGCGCATGTTCAGTCACGCCAAACAGCAGGCTGCCGCCGCGGGCTTTGCTCATTTGTACCTGACAACTGATCACGATGGCCTGTACGAGAAGTTTGGCTGGCAACGACTAGAAGATGGCTTTGCCCCCTCGGGTGAACGTACCCGAATCTACAGGTTGGCAACGGCCTGAGGCCTCTGAAAAAGTTCAAAGGCCGTTCCCGGTGCTCAGCGGCGTTTTCTTCTCTTTTGAGCCACCGGTTTAACTTCGTCTTTTTCTGCGGTGTAAACGTAGGTATCGTTCGGATTTTTCTTCTGGTGAAAAAAGCTCTGATAAGGATACAGGCGCATCTTGGTATAAACCGTCAGAACCGTCAGGCCGGCACAGTACAACCCCACAAGAGGCACAAACAGCGGGTTCGGCACATTGGAATTAAAGGCCACATAAAAGGTATGGAGCAGCAGGAAGATAAAAAAGTAATAACTGACCGATGAGTGCCGGATCAAAAAATAGGTCACCACCGTTGGCCAAAAGAAATGCCCCCAAATCACCGCAAAATTGCCCTGCAGCGCACTGGCGGTATAGAGCCCGAGAATCGGCACCCAGTACAGCGCCAGCATTAAATACACCAGCCAGCGGGAACTGGCCCGGTCTGCGGCATCGGGCAGCATGGCAGCAATCATCGAGCCGCGAATCGGTTCGCCCTGCGCAGCCCTATATTTGCTGAAGGCTTCATGCTTAGGCATGCCACTGAGAATATCAGAGCGCAGCGCTTTGGTCGGGTCTACTGCTTTATCGGTACTTTTTTTGAACATTCGAATACTTCTTTATTGTTGGCGTTTTCATTCCTGAAGGGATTCTAAAGACCCACTGCAGAATTGCCAGCAAGAATCTGTACGGAATGCCGCTCAACGGGCCGGATACACATCTACAGAGACGGTTTTTTGCAGCTCATCAACGGCGACCTCAATGTACCCCTGCGCCATAGAAGGCAAACAATAGCCCTGCTGAAATTCGTCAACAGTCAACGCCTGCGCCGGAAAAGGCGGAAACAGCACCTGCTGCAGCGCATATTCTGCACCATGCGGCATACCGTCGGAGCCGAACAGCAGGTCCACACCGGGGACGAAGCCAACCTCATCAATGAGCATTCGGAACGGGTTATTACGGCTTAAAAATGGTTGCGGCAAACGATCCGCATAATGGATGGAATCGGAGTTAAAGTTTGGCTGCATGGAAAGCACCATTCCCAGAGCTTTTGCTTTTACAGCGACGTCTTTATCAATGAACTGGCAGTGCTCCATGCGCACAGCCGGAAAGGCTGCATCCTCGGCTCTTAACCTGGCCAGCGTGTTCACGACCTGACGCGTCGAAACATCGCCGATGGCATGAATGGCAAAGGGTAAGCGGTACTGACCAAGCTGCTGCATCTTCAGATAAAGCTCTGCGTCACTGAAGATAAGCACGCCCTCTTCACCACTGAGAAAGGGCTGAGATATAGCCGCGGTACTGGCACCAATAGCGCCATCGGTAAAGAGTTTAATACCGGCGATTTTACCGAGTTCATCGGGTGTCAGCGTTTTCAGAATCGATTCATCCGCCCAGAATCGGGTGCGTTCGGCATAGCCCATTTGCTCGAGCAAGTGAATTAAGTCTTTGTGCGGCAGCAGCATATCTTCTGCATACCAAACCCCCAGCGGCAACAGCTGTTGTTCGAAGAAATCGCGAATACGTTGTTCACTGAATGGCTGAATATTGGCGAGAAATTTCAGAATGGTATAGATGTTCGCTTCCATCCAAACCGGGTTATCGATATTGGCGACGATTTCCGGATAGTCAGGCTCTAATTGTTGTTTTGCAGCGCTGTTCAACAGAAAGCCATGTAACGACAGGTTGCAAATGACTACCGGCGGCAGGGTTTCCAGCTCTGCCTCTGTAAACCGGAAGGCACTGCTGTTCCAGCCAAAGACAACCGTCAGTTGTTCAGTGCTGGCCTGAATCAGCCGGATAACCTCAGATTTCTGTTCAATATTGCGGATATTAATACCACCGGTAAAGGCCGCACCAATGGTGGGGTGAGTATGGTGATCTTTCAGTAATGGCAGTTTAAATGTTTGCATCAATGACGTACTTCTTCCTGGTTCTGTTCAGTTATTAACATCAATGGTTTTAATGACCCGAGCCGGGTTGCCGGCCAGCACAACGTTATCTGCAAAACTTTTTGTCACCACGGCGCCGGATGCAACCACCACGTTATTGCCCAAGGTGACGCCGGGATTAATCACCGCGTGACCGCCAACCCAGCAGTTATCACCCAGGGTCACCGGCTTACCGAATTCTTTGCCGCTGTTACGCGCTGCAGGTTCAAGCGGATGGCTGGCCGTATAGATGCCAACCTGAGGCGCCAGCATGCAGTTCTTGCCGATGCGCACCTCACAAACATCTAAAATAACGCAGCCAAAGTTTGCGTAAAAATCTTCACCGACATGAATATTGCTGCCGTAATCGCAGCTAAAAATCGGTTCAATATAGACACGCTTACCCGTGCTACCGAGTAGTTCTTTCAGTAATCGGGCTCGTTCCAGCCGTTCGTTAATAGACGTTTTATTGTAAGCCTCGAATTTAAGGCGGGCCGCTTTACGCATAGCGCGCAGTTCAGAATCGCCCGGGTCATACATCTCGCCGGCCAGCATTTTTTGTTTTTCGCTGCGCACTGCTCCGCTCCCGCTTTTCTCGCTACAAAAATTTATGCATCACAAAGGTATCAACCAAGCCTTTGGTCCGGTGTTGGTAAGCCTTAGGTAGGGTGCCCACTATAGTGAAGCCGAGCTTCTGCCACAACAACACAGCGGCTTCGTTGGTCGACACCACCGAGTTGAACTGCATTGCACGGAAGCCCGATTGACGCGCCTGATCAAAGGAGTGTTCCGCCATCTTTCGGGCAATGCCCAGACCACGCGATTCTTTCGCTACCATATAACCACAGTTGCACACATGGCTGCCCGGGCCCTCTGCATTCTTTTTGATGTAGTAACTGCCAACCACCTTACCGGCCCTTTCATAGACAAAGGTTTTATCCGGACTTTCGCACCAGAGGCTGTAGGCAACATCTATCGGCATCTGCGGATCAAAGGCATAGGTTTCCTGAAGCGATAGGGTTTCTTTAAAGCATGGCCAAAAGGCCAGGAAATCCTGTTTGGTCATCTCACGAATCGGCACTCAAACCTCCGTTGCCTTTGACTGAAGCGGAAATTTTACCGCCATGCCGACGCAGAGTTCTTTCGAACAGTGCAAATTTTAGCCATAAAAAAACCGGGCAGAGCCCGGTTCGCTTCAGAATCACTGATTTACATACGAGTCACGTTTACCGGCTCGAAATCACTGATAGACAGTGGGCTGTTCTGTTGAATGAAATCAACCAGCAGATCAGCATCGACGAAGCCAGAGCTTACGTAGTTCGGGTGATCGCTCACTTTAGGGTAACCGTCACCACCGGAAGCCATGAACGAGTTGATCGCTAGGCGGTAAGTACCGGCAGGATCAATCGCTTTACCAGCAATAGTCGCTTCTTTCAGCTCAGTACCGGCAATAGTGATATCAACACCATAGAACTGTGCAAATGCACCGCTGCCTGCTTCTTTAGAAGCCGCAACTTTCAGGTATTCCATCAGCTCTTCACCGCTCAGGTCAACGTAGCTCAGGATGTTGGCAAAAGGCTGTACCGTCAGTACGTCTTTGTAAGTGATCTCGCCACCTTCCAGATCAGCACGGATACCACCGGAGTTCATGATAGCCAGGTCTGCATTTGCCTTAACCATCTGAGCTTTAGCAATCAACGCACCCAGGTTAGTCGGGTTGCTGCGTACAACAGAACGCTCGCCAATGAAGTCACCATCGGAGCTGCCGACTACAACGTTGATCGCCTCGGAACCTTTCTTCTGGTATGGAGACAACATGGCCAGCATTTCCAGATCCTGAGCGATTTCAGCTTCACGCAGAACGTAGCTTCGATTGCCTTCGGCATCTTCAACACGGTCTTTCAGGTTAACCGGGATCAGGCGGTAATCGTATTCAACGATGTCACCATTTTTGATGGTCAGGTCCAAACGGCCTACATATTTGCCCCATTCATGGGCCTGAAGAATCAGAGTACCGTTTTGTACATCAGGCTCAAACAATGGCACCTGGCTATGGCCACCAACGATTACGTCGATACCATCAACTGAACGAGCCAGTGTCACATCGCCCGGCGCATTACCACCGTAGGCGCCATCGGCATAGTGACCCATGTGAGTCACGGCAATCACCAGATCAGACTTTTTCTGTAATTTTGGAATCAGTGTTTGTGCAACTTCTACCGGAGTTTTGAAGTCCAGATCGGCGGTGTATTCCGGGTTACCGATTTTAACGGTGTCTTCGGTTGTGAAACCAACGATAGCAATGCGGTTATCCATTACTTCGAACATTTCGTAGGCCGGGAACAAGGTCTTGCTGGAATCTTTATAGAAGATATTCGCTGAAAGGAATGGGAAGCCAGCCCACTCAGCCTGCTGCATCAGCACGTCACGGGCGTTATCGAATTCGTGGTTACCAACGGCCATTGCGTCGTAACCCATCAGAGCCATACCTTTGAAATCTGGTTCTGCATTCTGTAAGTCTGATTCTGGTACACCGGTATTAATATCACCGCCAGACAACAACAGTACTTCGCCGCCTTCTGCCGCAACCTCTTCACGGATCTGGTTTACCAGGGTCATACGGGCAGACATGCCATACTCGCCACGGCTGCTCTGCCAGAAACGGCCATGATGGTCGTTAGTATGCAGGATAGTCAGCTTGTATTCTTTATCCTCTTCGTATTGAGTGCCGTTTAATGCACAGCCAGAAAGCGCAATTGAGGCGGCCAACAGGCTTACAGAAGTTGCCTTCCAAATGTTCATATATATCTCCGATCTAATTCCATTATTCATCTGCGTATTGAACAAACAGTGCCTTTTGCTTTTGCGGAGTTACTGACGAACTCTAACGCAAAATAAGGTTCTATGATTTCTGATGAGGCTTATCAATTTCCTGACCGATAAGACCACAGCTGCAATAACTTGCTCTTGCTTAAGCGAAGTGTCAAGTCATCCATTCATAGTGCTTACAGATTACCGACATCAGATGACCTTCTCTGTGCTATTCGGAGTAATTAATTCGAAAAAAGAAAAAACAACTGCTGAGAAGCCTAACTTTCGTCGGACCAGACCCAGCGCACAGGCTCACCAAAATCATCCAGAATCCACTTCTTGGTGGGCTTACTGCGGCGTTTTGGCTTGTTTTTCTTGGGGGATTTGCGGGCATCGATGGCCGCAATGACATCCGGAACAGGCGTTCGCGGAGGAGATTTTTCCGTCTCGCCGGATTTAAAGGGGTTAATCCAGGGCTTCTCGTGGTCTAAACCACTCTTGCCACGTTCAACCTGATTAATATTTCCGCCACTCGCAACAAACGCCTGAACTTGAGCTTCAAGTTCTGACTGCATGTCTTTTTTACTGCGAACTGGCTTCATGATCATCTCTGAACAAAAATCTAACGCGCTAATATAGCAAAATTAGCGGGATTTTCTAATAGCCCGGCAGGCAGACGTGCCGAAAGGCTTGAATACCGGGCTATGGACGCCATATATATCAATGCTTTCAATTGAAGAGAACTTCTATGCTGTTATGGACCCCCGGCCCGGGTTTTAAGGTTAGCCCTGCACTGGCGCTGATCAACGTTGTCGTTTTTCTGGTGTTGTGCGTTATTAATCTTTCCTTTACGCACTTTTCCAACCAAAGCCTGCTGTTGCTGGGTGCCAACTTTCACCCCTTAGTCGATCAGGGCCAATGGTGGCGGCTGCTGAGCAGCGTATTTCTGCACCTGAGCGTGGCACACCTGCTATTCAACTGCATTTCACTGTTGTTTTTAGGCCGCCTGCTGGAGCCGATTCTTGGCCATGTGAAATTTTTGATTGCCTACATTGCAACCGGTATATCAGCGGACTTTGCCAGCTACTGGCTGAACGATAACGTCATCAGCGCCGGCGCATCGGGAGCCATCTTTGGGTTATTCGGTATTTTTATAGTACTGCTGTTAAGCAACCTGTTTGAGCCGCGTGTGAGAAATTACTGGTTAAAATCGGTGGGTGGGATATTAGCCTTGAACCTGGTATTAGGGCTGGTTCTGCCGATTGATAACGCGGCACATATCGGGGGTTTAATTTCCGGTGTGGTGGCCGGTTTAGTCTTATTGCCTTTCATTTATAAATCGATCAGGCGCACCTGAACTAATCACAGGTACAAAAAAGGCACTGTTAAAGTGCCTTTTTTGTTGCCGGGCGCTTAACCCTTCTTAGCAATCTCATCGATCAGCGCATCTTTTTCCAGCCAAACCCCGTGCAGCCAGCCCTGAAACGCCTTCTTGTCTTCACGATTATTCATGTAATCCATGTCGACAAATTGCTTGGGAATATCAATATGGCGCATATGAACCGTCACCTTACCCACCCGGCCGCAGGCCATATCCCAGAAGCTTGGCCGATGATCGTGATAAACGATGGTGGTATCGATCACAGAAGAGAAACGCTCACCCAGCGCCTGAATGGCGAAGGCAATACCGCCTGCTTTCGGGCGCAACAAATTTTTGTAGGGTGCTTTCTGACGGGAATATTTTTCCGGCGTAAAGCGGGTACCTTCCAGAAAGTTCACCACACTGGTCGGGGTATAGGAAAACCGCTTACAAGCCTTTTTGGTGGCTTCAAGGTCATCTGTTGCCTTTTGCGGGTTCTTGGCTATTTCAGCCCGTGAATGGCGCTGCATGAAGGGGTAATCCAAGGCCCACCAGGCCTGCCCGACAATCGGCACCCAGGCCAGCTCTTTCTTGATGAAAAACTTCAACAGCGGAATTTTCCCCAGTAACACATGGAACAGAGCGAAAATATCCACCCAACTCTGATGGTTGGAGATCACCATGTTCCACTGATCCATAGAAAGCTCAACTTCATTCTCGATATCCCATTCAATGCGCTGAAAGGTATTCAGCCACCAAAGGATGCCGCGCAACCAGATACTGGAAACAAAGATAATAGCCGGCCCTACCAGCTTTCGGCCCAGGTTTTCCGGCAATAAAAGACGTGCCAGCGCGCAGGATAAAACCAATACACTTAACAAAATGGTGTGAATGCCGAGTGCCAGCATTGAAACCACACCCAATAAATTTTCTAACAGCCTTTTCACTGACGCGCTCCGAACAAATAAAGGGCGTTTTTAACGATTTCGCACGAAAGTTGCAACAGAGTTGCGACATTTTTATACAGTTGTGCACTCAGGGAAATATTGTCTGCCTGCACTATCAAAGATAAGCTAGCTTTTTTCCAAGGATTTCATCAATGATCGACCTTTACTGGTGCCTGAGTGCCTTTGTTATATTTCTGGGTTGTGCAATTCAAACGGCATTGGGTTTTGGTATGGCCGTTGTTGCCGCTCCGATTATTGTGCTGTTCAAGCCAGAATGGGTTCCCGTCATTCTCACCATTGTAGTTTTGGCGCTCAGCATCAGAAACGCCTGGAACCTGAGAAACAACGTAGAATGGAAACTCATCACCCCACCGATGATCAGCCGAATTCCCGGCACCATTCTCGGTGCCTGGGTCCTCACACAGGTGCCTCATCAGGTTCTGCAGCTGATGGTCGCCAGCATGGTTCTGATTGCCATCCTGATTACCGCGTTCGCCAAACCCTTTAAATCAACAGTGACCAGTATGTCGATTGCCGGTTTGATCTCCGGGTTCACCGGCTCTACGACAGCCATTGGCGGTCCACCGATGGCTTTGGTGATGCAACACGGCGCCAGCAATAACACCCGAGCGAACCTCTCGGTTTACTTTGGCTATTCCTGCCTGCTTTCACTGGTGATCTATCAGATGATGGGCATTATCACGCGTGAGCTGTGGCTGACGGGCCTGTCGTTTATACCGGCAGGCCTGGCGGGCTTCTACGCCGGCATACATTTGCGCGGCTGGGTTGATACCCGCTTCCGCCCACTGCTGTTAATACTGTGCTCTATCTCGGCGGTAATCGCGTTCTATGGGGCGTTGTCGTATTAGGAGTGAATGGTAAGGCGTGAGATGTGAGACGTAAGATGTGAGATGTGAGATGTGAGATGTGAGATGTGAGACGTAAGATGCTAGTTTCTAGATGCCAGATGCTAGTCTCTAGATCCTAGCATCTAGCATCTAGCATCTAGCATCTAGGATCTAGGATCTAGGATCTAGGATCTAAGCAAATCTCGCAAACGATGGTCATTGCCATCGTTTTTTTTGCGTTTCATCGGAGTTGCGGGCTTCAACCCAGCGTTCACCCTGATCAGAAATTTCTTTCTTCCAGAAGGGCGCGTCGGTTTTCAGATAATCCATAATGAATTCCGCAGCAGCAAAGGCACTGCCGCGATGCGGACTGGACGTGCCCACCAATACAATCTGATCTGACTGGCTTAACAGGCCGACCCGATGAATCACCCGAACGCGATTAATATCCCAGCGTTCACGCGCTTTGGCCACTATATCTTCCAGGCATTTTTCGGCCATACCGGGATAGTGCTCCAGCACCATTTCAGTGACCTGCTCACCTTCGTTGAAATCCCGCACACGGCCAACAAACAGCACCACAGCGCCATCGCGTGTATTAGACTGGCTGAGCGCATCATACTGCTGCTGAACATTGAAATCTTCATTCTGGATATTAATAAAATCCACTGTCAGCCCCCTGTCACTGGTGGAAACAGCGCGACCTCATCCCCTGCAGCCAACAGGCAGTCATCAGTAATCATCGAATGATTCACAGCCGCCATCAGGTTTTTCTGTTGCAGGATAGTCCAATCCTGATGCTGATCCTGTAGCTGGGCAATCAGCTCAGAAAGCTTGGTCATATCACCAATTTCCAGATCCATTGCATCAACGCCTGACTGTTCGCGTAAACGGGCAAAAAATTTAACCGTGATTGTATTCATACTACGCACTCCACAAGCCGGTTTTACCGCCTGTTTTCTTCAGGACACGCAAACCTTCAATTCTCATCCCCGGATCAACCGCCTTGCACATATCAAACAGAGTAAGTGAGGCAACCGATGCCGCCGTCAGCGCCTCCATTTCAACGCCGGTTTTACCATCCAGTTTGCAACGGGTTTCTATGCGCACCCGGCCTTCTGCGGCCTGCAGTTCCAGATCGACTGCAACCTTCGTCAACATCAGCGGATGACAGAGCGGGATCAGATCGGCCGTTTTTTTGGCGCCCTGAATGCCGGCAATACGTGCTGCAGCGAAAATATCACCCTTGTGGTGATCGCCACGCTGTATCAGCGAGATCGCCTCCTCGTTCATGTACACAAAGGCTTCCGCCAATGCTTCACGGGTGGTAACGGCCTTACCGGTCACATCCACCATATTGGCTTCGCCATTGGAAGAAATGTGGCTGAACTCACTCATGACCGGCTCTCGCACAGGTCTGCCGTTGCTTGTTTCAGGTGCATTACAAAATTGCAGGGCTTATGGGTAGCGTTGAGCTGCTCTTTCAGAATACCGCTCCAGGCGGTTCTGCAGGCTCCGGTTGAGCCCGGCATACAGGCGATCAAAGTACCGTTGGCCAACCCGGCAACCGCCCGGGATTGAATAGTCGAGGTACCAATTTCATCAAAGGAAATTTTACGGAATAGCTCTCCAAAGCCCTCAACCTCTTTTTCAAACAGCACCGATACAGCCTCTGGTGTGGAATCGCGGCTGGTAAAGCCGGTACCGCCGGTAATAAGAACCACTTGGGTATCTTCACTGGCGATCCACTTGGACACCTGATAACGGATCTGAAAGATGTCGTCTTTCTCTATGCGTTTTTCACTGATCTTATGGCCGGCTTCAAGGGCGCTGTCGACCAGAAACTTACCGGATGTATCGTTGGATTCATCACGCGTATCTGAAACGGTCAGTACGGCAATGTTCAGTGATTCAAATTCTTTAGCTGCGTGACTCACGTTAGTTCTACCTCTTTAAACTGACGCCATTGCTCTGGCGTGTTTATATTATTGAATTGTTCGTTGTTTAACGGCATTGCCGCACTTTCAGTGCCGAGCTGATCAATGAGAGCCCTCACCGAACGGCGGCCATTTGCATCCACAAGCCAGCGCTGCAGAACAGCAACCGCCTGCTCTGGTTGTCGAATCAACAAGGGGAAAGGTTGGTCTTTATAGCTGATAACGGCGGCATCAATCGGTTGCGCATTCAGCAAACCGTGCAGAGCCTCTACAGAAAGGCTGGGCATATCGACCGGTAACACCAACCAGCGCTGAATTTCCGGGTGCTTGGTTAATGCCGCTTCGATACCCGCCAACGGCCCCAGATAACCGGGGAAATTATCAGCAATACCATGTATTACCTGAAAACCTGCCTGCTGCAGACGGTTTTTTTGCCATTGCAGCAGGGGCAAGCCTTCAAGCGGCAACTGAGCTTTATCCTGCCCCATACGGCGGCTGCGGCCACCACTGAGAATCAAAACAGCCGTTGTCATATCAGCCACCAATCTGACTCAGATTAGCAGTGCCTCCACTTTCGTGGTCGACCAGCCGGTGGCCAGCCACCTTGCCGGAGAGATGGTGGGTCACTGCCTGCACCAGCTCTTCAGTAGCCACACCATCCTGAAGGTAAGGGCGAACATCGATACCCTGTTCCGAGAACAGACACAGATGCAGCTTACCCAGACTGGAAATACGAAGACGGTTGCAACTGGCGCAGAAATCTTTGCTGTAAGGCATGATCAGGCCGATTCGGCCGGCATAATCGGGATGCCAGAACTCTTGAGCCGGGCCTGCGGCAACGCCGCGAATGATCGGCTGCCAGCCCTGTTGCAGCAGTCTGGTGCGAATTGACTCACCACTGAGATGATACTGACGGAAGAAAACCTGCTGATCTGCCGTTTCCATCACCTCGATAAAGCGCAGGGTCACCGGATTGGTTTTCAGCCAGTTCAGCGTCGCGTCCAGATCATCGTTGACTCCGCGCATCAGCACCGAGTTCACCTTAACCTTCAGCCCCAGTGATTTAGCCTCGCGAACACCCTCCAGCACTTCTTCCAGCCGGTTGTGGCCGGTAATGCGATGAAATTCAGCGGCATCGAAAGAATCGATGGATACGTTCAGCTGATTAAGACCGGCTTTGGCCCAACTGGCCACGCGCTGAGGCAGACGATAACCGTTGGTCGTGACTGCCAGTGTTTCAATACCGGGAATGCCGCCAATACGGGAAAGGATTTCATTAAAGTCTTTACGAATAGAGGGTTCACCACCGGTCAGGCGGATCTTTTTGGTCCCCATGGCCGCAAAGCCACGGGCTGCAGACTCAAGCTCATTCGCTGTCAGAAAGCTTTCATCAGGCTTACCCTGATAGCCATCCGGCAGGCAATAGCTGCACTTAAAGTTGCATACATCGGTCACAGAAAGACGAAGGTAAAAGAACCTGCGCCCTAAAGAGTCTTGTAACATTGTTCACCTTTCCAAATACGGGAGGCCTGACCGTTTCCATTCAGACCCTGTCGCGTCTATGCGAGGCAATTCGTTCATATCTGGGCCGCTCTAAGCCCGACGTAGATCCGAATTACTCGGTGTTTTATTGATAGATTTTGCTTTAGTTGAGACAGGATACTACTTAATTAACCGCCAGACACCAAGCACCTGATGCAAAGCTGCTTTGCATCAGATGGACACCCCATTGGACAGCTTAAACGTACTTTAAGTTCTCGAGATTTTTCTCTTCTTCAGTTTTTGGCCGGACAGGCATGTGATAGAGGTTTTTCACTTCATCGCCCTGGACCGACTCCAGGTGAACATCGAACCCCCAAAGGCGGTAGACGTGCTTCAGAACCTCTTCACACTCGTCATTCAGCGGAACATTGTTGTGACGGGTGTGACGCAGGGTAAGTGAGCGATCACCTTTCAGGTCAACGTTCACCACCTGAATGTTCGGTTCGCGGGTACTCAGGTTATATTGCTCAGCCAATGCCGCGCGAACCTTTTCATAGCCCATTTCATCGTGAATGGCGGCAATCTCATATTCGTCACGGTTCTCATCATCAAAGACACAGAACAGGCGCATATCGCGCATGACCTTCGGAGACAGATACTGCTGGATGAAGCTTTCGTCTTTAAAGTTCTCCATCGCAAAGTGAACGGTATCCAGCCAGTTCTTGCCGGCAACATCCGGGAACCAGGCGTAATCTTCCTCCGTTGGTTCCTCGCACATGCGGCGAATATCCCTGAACATATTAAAGCCCAGGCAGTAAGGGTTAATGCCGGAGTAATACTTCGAATCATACGGCGGCTGATAAACAACCGAGGCATGGCTGTTCAGAAACTCGATCATGAAGCCTTCGTTAACGTAACCACGGTCGTACAGGGTATTCATTAGCGTGTAGTGCCAGAAGCTGGCCCAACCTTCGTTCATAACCTGAGTCTGACGTTGCGGATAAAAATACTGGCCGATCTTACGCACTATCCGTACCAGCTCACGCTGCCAGGGCTCCAGCAGGGGCGCATTCTTCTCGATAAAGTAGAGCAGGTTTTCTTCCGGCTCGGCCGGGAACCCAGAGCGCTGCTGCACCTGCTCCTGCGGCTTGCTTGTCGGAATGGTACGCCACAGCAGGTTAATCTGCTGCTGCATGTAATCTTCACGCTCCTGCTGCCGGTTCGCTTCTTCTGCTGCTGAAATCGGCGAAGGTCGCTTATAGCGGTCTACACCGTAGTTCTGCAGCGCATGGCAGGAATCGAGGAAGGTTTCCACCGTGCTGACGCCGTAGCGGTTTTCACACTGAGAGACATAATTCTTGGCAAAGACCAGATAATCAATAATGGCCGTTGCGTCTGTCCAGGTTTTAAACAGGTAATTATTTTTGAAGAAGGAGTTATGCCCATAGCAGGCATGCGCGATCACCAGAGCCTGCATGGCCATGGTGTTTTCTTCCATCAAATAGGCAATGCAGGGGTTTGAGTTAATGACAATTTCATAAGCCAGGCCCATAAAGCCGCGCTTATAGTTATTCTGGGTCTGCAAAAACTGCTTACCGAACGACCAGTGATTATACCCAACCGGCATACCCACGGATGAATAGGCATCCATCATCTGTTCAGAGCTGATAATTTCAATCTGATTGGGGTAGGTATCCAGCCGGTATTCCAGTGCGATGTTGCCAATCACCCTGTCGAACTCCTGAATGAACTCAAAGGTCCATTCACTGGACGCCGTAATAGGGTCATGCCTTTCGCTTTGGCCTGAAGTCACCTTTTCTGTCATGACGATTTCCTCTGAAACAGCTGCCGGAATACCGGGAAAATATCTGCTTGATCGATGATCTGTTCCATCGCAAAGGCATCCGGATGCCGGGAACGAACTTCATCATAGGCTTGCCACAGCGCCTGATGGGCTCGTGGTGTTATTTCAATGTAGGAGAAGTACTGAACCTTCGGTAAAAGATCACGCTCCAGTATTTTCTGGCAGATCGGCGAGTCATCATTCCAGTTGTCGCCGTCTGAAGCCTGTGCAGCGTAGATATTCCATGCACTGGCCGGATAACGCTCATCGACAATTTCCTGCATTTTCTTCAATGCGGAAGAAACAATGGTGCCGCCCGTTTCACGGCTGTAGAAGAACTCTTCTTCATCCACTTCTTTGGCACTGGTGTGGTGCCGGATAAAGACAACCTCGATCTTTTCGTAATTGCGCCGCAAAAACATATAGAGCAACAGGAAAAAGCGCTTGGCCATATCTTTGGTCTGCTGCGTCATTGAGCCGGAAACATCCATCAGGCAAAACATCACCGCGGCATTACTTGGGGTTGGCTCCTTCATGCTCAGGTTATAGCGCAGGTCAAAATCATCAATAAACGGCATTCGGGTGATTTTATTGTGCAGCTTTTCCTTTTCGATGATCAGATCTTCCAGATAGGCTTCGTTCCTTAACGAGCGATCCTTCTGTTCTTCCTCATCGATCAGCGCGGTCACCTCCTTCAGCCTTCGCCGTGCCTTACCACTCAAGGCAATGCGGCGGGCGTGAGAATTTTTCAGTGTGCGCACCACGTTAATCTTTGCCGGCACACCGACATTGGTAAAGCCGGCATGACGATAAACAAAGTCGTCCATCGACTTCAGTTCTTTACGTACCAGATTCGGCAGTTCCAGATCTTCAAACAGAAATTCAAGAAACTCATCCTGAGTGATATTGAAGGTGAACTCATCCATCCCTTCGCCGGAATTGGAGGCCTGATTACCACCACCCTGGCCTTCACCGCCCTTGGGCTTTTCAATCATATCTCCGGATACAAACTCTTTATTGCCCGGATTTACATAATTGCGCTTGCCACCCTTTCCGTGGCCAAACACCGGTTCACGGATATCCTGACCCGGAATGGAAATGGATTCACCGTGCTCCATATCGGTTATAGAGCGGTTATTTACAGCATCATTCACAGCTCGCTTGATGTGTTTTTTATAACGCTCTAAAAACCGCTTTCGATTGACCGCGCTCTTATTCTTGCCGTTCAAGCGGCGGTCAACTACATAGGTATTGATCATAGTCTTACCTCGACTACGACGACTTACGAACCCGCAAATACCATTCGCTCAACAAGCGGACTTGTTTTTCGGTATAACCGCGTTCAATCATGCGATTCACAAAATCGGCATGTTTCTTTTCGTCGTCTTTAGAGGATTTAGCCGTATAAGAGATCACCGGCAGTAATTCTTCCGTATTTGAGAACATTTTCTTCTCAATAACTGCACGCAATTTTTCGTAGCTCTGCCAGTTCGGATTGCGGCCATCATTATTGGCACGCGCCCTTAACACAAAGTTAACGATTTCATTACGGAAGTCTTTCGGATTGGAAATACCGGCAGGCTTTTCAATTTTTTCCAGCTCGTCATTAAGTGCACCGCGATCCAGAATTTCACCGGTTTCCGGGTCTCGGTATTCCTGATCCTGAATCCAGAAATCTGCATAGGTAACGTAACGGTCAAAGATATTCTGGCCATATTCTGAATAGGACTCCAGATAAGCCGTCTGAATTTCCTTACCGATGAACTCAATGTAACGGGGCGCCAAATACTCTTTCAGGTAACTTAAGTAGCGATCCTGTGATTCCTGCGGGAACTGCTGCTGTTCAATCTGCTCTTCCAGAACATAAAGCAGGTGGACCGGGTTCGCCGCCACCTCGGTTGGGTCAAAGTTAAACACCTTGGAAAGAATCTTAAAGGCGAATCGAGTCGACAGGCCTTCCATGCCTTCGTTCACACCGGCGGCATCTTTATATTCCTGAATGGTTTTGGCTTTTGGATCGGTATCCTTCAGGTTTTCACCATCATAAATACGCATTTTGGAGAATAGGTTGGAGTTTTCAGGAACATCCAAACGCGACAGCACAGAGAACTGGGCCAGCATTTTCAGTGTATCCGGTGCACAGGGTGATTCACGCAGAGAACTGTTTTCCAGCAGTTTCTGATAAATAGAAACCTCTTCAGAAACACGTAAACAATACGGTACTTTCACAATGTAAACACGGTCCAGAAATGCTTCGTTGTTGCGGTTGTTTCTGAACTGCTGCCATTCAGATTCGTTCGAGTGCGCCAGAATGGTTCCACTGAACGGGATCGCACTCATGCCCTCGGTAGCGTTGTAGTTACCCTCCTGAGTTGCGGTCAGTAAGGGGTGCAAAACCTTAATTGGAGCTTTAAACATCTCCACAAACTCCATAAGGCCTTGGTTAGACTTACAGAGCGCACCGGAGAATGCATAGGCATCCGGGTCGTTTTGCGGGAAGTCTTCCAGTTGACGAATATCCACCTTACCAACCAGTGCTGAAATATCCTGATTGTTTTCGTCACCCGGCTCCGTTTTGGCAATACCGATCTGATCAATAATAGAAGGATACAGCTTAACAACGCGGAACTTGCTGATATCGCCACCAAACTCATGCAGGCGTTTTACCGCCCAGGGAGACATGACACTCCCCAGATAGCGGGCCGGTATGTTGTATTTATCCAATAGCAAATCTGCGTCTTCTGCCGGGTCAAACAGCCCCAAAGGCGTTTCAAAGACGGGAGACCCCTTAATGGCGTAAAACGGTACTTTTTCCATCAAGGCTTTCAGTCGTTCCGCAAGCGATGACTTACCGCCACCTACCGGGCCCAGCAAATACAAAATCTGTTTCTTTTCTTCCAGAGATTGAGCCGCATGACGAAAATAAGAAACGATCTGTTCAATCGGTTCTTCCATGCCATAAAACTCAGCAAAGGCTGGGTACCTGCGAATAACTTTGTTGGAAAAAATTCGGCTCAGGCTTGGGTTGCGGGAGGTATCGATCACCTCCGGCTGGCCAATCGCTGCGAGCATTCGCTCGGGCGCCGAGGCGTAGGTAAGTGGGTCTTTTTTACAAAGATCCAGATACTCTTCTAGGCTGTACTCTTCGTGGCGTTTTGATTCATACCGCTCTTGGTAATGTTTAAATAGATCCATCCGGCCCTCCTAAACATGCGTTAAGCTGTTGAATAACTCTTTTTGCACGTCTTATGCCAGAGTAACCTTTTACCGACGAAGCGGATAAAAGACATGCATACCTAATCAACAACTCTAAAGTTGAAACCGCTTATCGCCGTTGCCTTCGGCAAACCGTAAATTAGCGGTACTTGAATTAGCTTAGTTCAGCATTAAATAGGGCGCGAAAGTTTTCGCACCGAACATTAGTCGGACAAGACTAAAATGAAAAAGTTTTCTGCGGCTGACTGTTTAATTGCCAGTCGATTGGCGAGAGGTTGAATGTTTCAAGATACTGATTTGTTTTTGAAAAGTGACCGCAACCAAACCAGCCACGATGCGCGGAGAGCGGCGAAGGATGGGCACTGGTTAAAACCAGATGTTTTTTATTCGTTATAAGTGATTGTTTTTTTATTGCGTATGCGCCCCACAATAAAAACACAATTGGCGATTCATTTTCATTGCATGCTTCGATGACTGCATCGGTTACCTGCTCCCAGCCTTTTTTGGCATGACTGCCGGCAGAACTCTTCTCTACCGTTAAAACCGAGTTCAATAGCAGCACACCCTGCTGTGCCCAGGCAGACAAATCTCCGGAGCTGTTGTGGATTCCTAAATCCTGCTGCTGTTCTTGAAAAATATTTTTCAAGCTTGGCGGCAAACGGGTATCGCCCGGCACAGAAAATGAAAATCCGTGCGCCTGATTAGGGCCGTGATAGGGATCCTGCCCTAAAATAACAACTTTCACTTTATCAACGGGCACGGTATTCAGGGCACGAAACCAGTTTTCCTTTGCCGGGTAAATGTCCTTACCACTGCGCTGCTGCTCGATTAAAAAATCTTCCAGTGCCGTAAGCACGCCACTATCAACGTGCTCAGTAATAGCACGGAGCCAGCGATCATCAGCCAAGGTTTCAAACAGGTAATTCATGCCGCATCACTTTTATTTATTCGTTAAAGTCACTAATCGAAATATCGCTGATTAATCACCTTCATATTGACAAAGACTGAACACGCTAATGCCCTGATCCTTCAGATTTTTACTGCCGCCTAAATCTGGCAAATCAACAATGGCTGCACATTCGACAATTTCAGCACCCAGACGGGTGACCAGCTTACAGGAAGCCTCGAGCGTTCCACCGGTGGCAATCAGATCATCAATGACCAGTACTTTTTCGCCCGGCTTCAGGGCATCGGCATGAATCTGGATTTCGGCTTGGCCGTACTCCAGGTCGTACGACTCTTCAAGGGTCGCAAACGGCAATTTGCCTTTTTTACGCACCGGAATGAAAGCCTTGTTTAATTCATAGGCTATTGGCGACCCAAGAATAAAGCCACGGGCATCAATGCCAACAACAGCATCAAACTCAACATCCATATACTGATGTACGAATGCATCCACCAGCTGACGGAAGGCTTTTTTGTCTGAAAACAGGGTGGTGATATCGCGGAACTGAACACCACTTTTTGGCCAGTCTGGCACGGTACGAATGTAGGGCTTAGGGTCGAACATGGAAGATCCTGTATTTTTAAGCGTGTAGTTTTTTATAGCATTAAAAAAGGAGCCAGCAGGCTCCTTTTAACGGCTGAATTATCTTAGTTATTGAAAGTTTTTCAACTTATAACCAGATAAACTTCAGAACGGCCAATGCCGCAATCACATAAACACTGATGTTTACGTCTTTGCCCTTGCCAGAAATCAGCTTGATAACCGCGTAGCTGATGAAACCAATCGCAATGCCTTCAGCAATGGAGTACGTCAGAGGCATCATCACCGCCGTAATCACTGCCGGTGCCGCTTCAGTCATGTCATCCCAGTGGATCTTCGCGAAAGAAGACACCATCAATACAGCAACGTACAGCAGAGCTGCTGAGGTTGCGAACACCGGAATCATCTGGGCCACAGGCGAGAAGAACAGAGCCAGCAGGAACAGCACCGCCACAGTTACAGCCGTTAAACCGGTGCGGCCGCCAGACGCGATACCCGCACCACTTTCAATATAACTGGTGGTCGTCGAGGTACCCAACAGCGAACCGACAACAGAAGCAGAACTGTCCGCCATCAGCGCACGGCCCAGGCGAGGCAGTTTGCCGTCTTTATCCATCAGGCCACCCTTGTCTGCTACCGCAACCAGCGTACCGGAGGTATCGAACAGGTCGACGAACAGGAAGGCGAAGATCACGGCAAACAGACCGGCTTCCAGTGCACCGATCGGATCGAACTTAAACAGGGTGGCCGAAAGGCCGGAAGGCGCCTTAACCAAGCCACCTTCAGGGAAATGTACCAGGCCAATAAAGGCACCGATGATGGTCACTACCGCCATACCGATCACAACCGAGCCCAGAATCTGACGCTGGTGCAGTGCAACAATGATTGCCAGACCCAGGAAGGTCAGCAGGACTGAAGGCGAGGAAACATCACCCAGACCAACCAAAACAGCGTCGTTATTCACGATGATGCCTGAGCTCTGCATCGCGATCAGCGCCAGGAATAAGCCGATACCGACAGAAATAGAGGTTTTCAAAGAACTCGGAATGGCGTTAATGATCCACTCGCGCACCTTAAATACACTCAGCAGAATAAACAGGATACCGGACCAGAATACGCAGCCTAATGCGATTTCCCAGCTTTGACCCATACCCAGAACCACACCAAAGGTGAAGAAGGCATTTAAACCCATGCCCGGTGCCAAAGCGACCGGATAGTTAGCCCACAAACCCATCACAGCGGAACCAAAGGCAGCAGCGATACAGGTTGCAACAAACACCGCATCAAAAGGCATACCGGTCGCTGATAAAATACCTGGGTTAACAGCGATGATGTATGCCATTGTCAGGAAGGTAGATAATCCAGCGAGTACTTCAGTTTTAACATCCGTACCCATTTCTTTTAACTTAAAAAGTTTTTCTAACATTCAGAAAGTTCCTAGTGATATGGGTTGCTGCAGTGCATTAATTGAGTGCTTCACCCCTGCGCGAACGGACGCAGCGGCACAAAAATAAACCATTCGGTCATGTTTTCTGGTCTCCAGAAACAAGAAAACCGACCAATTGGCCGGTTTCTGCAAAGATAATACCATATATAGAATTTTCAAAAAATGTACGTTAGGCACCAAAAATTTGATCTATGCCCTTCTTAATTAACTTAAGCCCAGTGAGCTGAGGGTGTACTTGCGCACATCTGCCAATAACGTTGAATTTTCCACTAATGACTCACCATAAGACGGGATCATCTCACTCAGTTTTGCCTGCCATGCCTCCGTTTCCAGCTGCTCCGGAAAGCAGCGTTCCAGAACACTCAGCATCGCCTCAACGGAAGTAGACGCGCCCGGTGATGCGCCCAGCAGCGCGGCCAGGCTTTTATCGTCTGCCACGATCACCTCGGTACCAAACTCCAGCTTGCCACCCAACGCTTCATCTTTTTTGATAATCTGCACACGCTGGCCGGCTATCGCCAGATGCCAGTCTTCATCACTGGCATTCGGGAAGTAATTGCGCAGCGATTCAACCCGCTGTTTATGACTCAGCCGGGCCTCACTGATCAGGTATCGCGTCAGATCGGTATGGCGCAGGCCAACGCGCATCAGCGGCAGCAGGTTGTTTGGCCGAACCGAGCACAGCAGATCGAGATAAGAGCCCTGCTTCAGGAACTTCGTGGTAAAGCCGGCAAAAGGCCCGAACAACAATGCCTTCTCGCCATCAATAATACGGGTGTCCAAATGCGGAACGGACATCGGCGGCGCACCAATCGCTGCCTTGCCATAAACCTTGGCATGATGCTGCTCAACGATCTCCGGCTTTTTGCACACCAGCCATTGGCCACTGACCGGGAAGCCGCCATAGCCAATGCTGTTTTCAATTCCACTGCCCTGCAGCAGCGGCAGCGAGCCGCCGCCTCCACCAATAAACACAAACCTGGATTTCACATACAGGGTTTTGCCTTCAACGCGGTCTTTTACCCGCACAGACCAGGCGCCATCACCACGCTTGCGGAAACCGAAAGCCTCGTGGCTGACCAGCAATTCAAAGCCACTGCTCTTTTCCAGGTTAAAAATCAGATTCCGGGTTATCGCACCAAAGTCGACATCACTGCCGTGCGCCACACGGGTAGCGGCGACAGGCTCATCAGGGTCGCGGCCGGCCAGGATCAAAGGCATCCATTGCTCGATCACTTCGCGGTCTTCGGTATATTCCATCTCAGTGAACAGATGGTGAGCAGAGAGCTCAGCATAGCGCTTACGCAGGAACTCAACGTTTTCAGCGCCCCAAACAAAGCTGATGTGCGGGGTGCGATTAATAAACTGTTGAGGTTGCGGGAAGAATTGCTTGTTTACCAGGTAAGACCAGAATTGCAAAGACAACTCGAAGGCACTGTTAATGCTCAGAGCCTTGGAGATATCAACACTGCCATCGGCGGCCATTGGCGTATAGTTCAGTTCACAATAGGCGGCATGGCCGGTACCGGCGTTATTCCAACCATCGGAGCTTTCCTGGGCAACCTTTTCGTTCTTCTCCAGCATTAAAACGCTTAAAGAAGGGTCCAGTTGCTTTAGCAACACACCCAGCGTGGCACTCATTACGCCACCGCCGATTAACAGAACATCAACGGATTTCACAGTCATCTAACCAACCCCTTATATTTATTATCATTCGCATGGGCGCTGTTAAAATATCAGCATAGAACAGCGCTCAGCGATTCATTAATTATACGGCTCGTTAACAACGACAAGCGTCATACATTCGGATAATCGATCAACAAGCGGGGTTTGTTAGCAATTACTCAACCATCTCCCGCTCGACCCGAGGAGATACTCGGGTGACCAGCTCATATCCAATAGTATCGACATAGCGACCCACCTCATCGACAGGAAGGTTCGCGCCCCAGAGCTCTGCCAGGTCACCCACCTTAACGTCCGGCAAGTCGGTTACATCAATCATCATCATATCCATGCACACGCGGCCGGATAAAGGAACCACCTTGCCATTCAGCCAAACCGGCGTGCCATCCGGTGCATGCCGTGGATAACCGTCGGCATAGCCGATCGCCAGTGTCGCAATAACTGAATCGCGCCCGGCGGTCCAGCGCATGCCGTAGCCAACACTCTCGCCTTTGGCCAGCTGTTTAATGGCGATAACAGGTGCAACCAATGTCATGGCCGCAGCCAGGCCAATCTCCCGGGCAGAGATATCTGCAAAGGGTGTAGCACCGTAAAGCATAATACCCGGGCGCACCCAATCGGCATGGGTCTGCGGCCACTTAATCACCGAGGCGGAATTAGCAATGCTGATCTGCTTGTCTTCGTGCTGGCTGCCACGAATCACCTTCAGTTGCCGCTCAGTAATCTGCGGTTGGGAAAGGTCATCGGCACAACACATGTGCGTCATAATACCGACCACGTCGACGTTCGCGCATTGCTCCAGATGGGAAACCGCTTCCTGTAAATCTTCCGGTGAGAAGCCCAGCCGGTGCATTCCGGTATCCAGCTTCAACCAAACTTTGAGCGTCTCACGGCTATCGAGCCGCTCCAGAAAGGCCAGCTGTTCACGGCAATGCAGCACACACTCCAGCTGGCTATCGGCAGCTTCTGAGAGGTGCGCAGCCTGAGTCACACCGGCCAGCAGCAGAATCGGCAATTTAATTCCCGCGGCACGCAGAGTTCTGGCCTCGCCAAGTGTCGCCACGGCATAGCCATCGGCATCATGCAATACATTGGCAACAGCCACCGAGCCATGGCCGTAGGCATCAGCCTTGATCACTGCCCAAACACGGGAATTGGGTGCAAGCTGCTTAGCTCGCTGAAAATTATTTTTTAACGCAGACGCGCTGATTAGCGCCTTGGTGCCACGGGTCATAAGGCAGCGGACTCCTTTACTAAAATTATCTGTGCTGCGGATGCGTATTAGTCGCCGACATATTCGGCCATATAGTCCGGAGCCAGGTCGGCAAATTTTGAATATTGCCCCTGGAAAGACAGATGGACCGTATCGGTCGGGCCGTTACGGTTTTTACCGATGATGATCTCGGCTGTTCCTTTTTGCGGCGAGTCCTCGTTATAAACCTCATCGCGGTATATGAACATAATCAGGTCAGCATCCTGCTCAATAGCTCCCGACTCACGCAGGTCGGAAGCAATCGGGCGTTTGTTGGGGCGCTGTTCCAGCGAGCGGTTCAGCTGGGAAAGCGCTATGACGGGGCAATCAAACTCTTTGGCAATCGCCTTCAGCGTTCGGGAAATCTCTGAGATTTCATTGGTACGGCCTTCGGTAAAGCCTTTAATGGTCATCAGCTGCAGGTAATCGATCATCACCATGCCTACACCGCCATGTTCACGCGCCAGGCGACGCAATCTAGAGCGGATCTCCGAAGGCGAAAGGCCGGCAGTATCGTCGATAAACAGCTTTTTATCTTTCAGCAGGTTAATAGCTTTGGCAAGCTTGGGGTAATCATCATCCGCCAGCTTACCGGTAATGACCCGACCGAGATCGATCTTACCCAGTGACGCGAACGAACGGTTCAGCAACTGTTCCGAGGGCATTTCCAGGCTGAATACCGCCACCACCTGATCCTGGTTAATAATCGCCTCTTCCACCAGGTTCATTGAGAAGGTGGTTTTACCCATCGCCGGACGCGCGGCAACAATAATCAGCTCACCGCCTTTAAAGCCTTTGGTGGCCTTATCCAACTGAGAGAATCCGGAAGAAACACCGACAATATCGGAATTCTGTTTCGCCAGCTCTTCAATTCTGGCCAGCGCTTTATCGGCCAGCGGGTTTACATGCTCCAGCCCGCCCTGACTTGGACGATCTTCGGCAATCTTGAAAACGGCACGCTCAGCCTGATCGAGAATAGAGGCGACATCCTGACCGCCGGGGTCAAATGCCGAACCGGAGATATCGCCGGCCACCCGGATCAACTGACGCAAGACACTGCGTTCCTGAACAATTCTGGCGTATGCCACCAGGTTGCTGATCGACGGGGTATTCTCGGCCAGTGCCATCAGGTAGGCCATGCCACCGACCGACTCCAGCAGTTTTTCTGTTTCCAGTTTTTCGCCCAGGGTAATCACATCCATCGGCGAGCTGGCATCGGCAAGGCTGACCATGGCGCGATAGATCTGGCGATGCTCGTTGCGATAGAAATCGTCCGGCAGCAACGAATCGGCGACACTGTCCCACAGCGCATTGTCGACCATCAGCGCGCCCAGCAGGGACTGCTCAGCCTCCAGCGAGTGCGGCGGTGTTTTGATCTGTTGCAGCTCGGCATCTTCCGGGGCAAGAATATCGTCGTCGAACGTATCTACCATTCAGGTAAACCTTTTATCTATCTGAAAAACGGGAACCGCGAGTTTACCAGATAAGGCATTACTCGCATCAGAAATTAAAATGCATCAATTTGACACTGAACTGTATGACACAAATTTCAGGCAAAAAAAAGCCCGGCACTAAACCAGGCTATTTTTACAACTGCCTCAGTTTTCACTGATGGCAGCCTTTGCTGATGCAATTAAGCTTCAGCAACAACGATCAGATGAACCGAACCGGTTACATCGCTGTGCAGCTGAACAGCAATGTTGTATTCACCTACAGCGCGGATTGGACCTTCAGGCATTTTAACCTGAGACTTCTCAATCTCAACACCAGCAGCAGATACCAGATCAGCAACATCGCGTGGACCGATAGAGCCGAACAGTTTGCCTTCGTCACCAGCGTTTGCAGTAACAGTCAATTCAACTTCAGCCAACTGATCTGCACGCTCTTGCGCAACAGCCAGTTTTTCAGCTTCAGCTTTTTCCAACTCAGCACGGCGCTCTTCAAAGAACTTAGTGTTGTCAGACGTTGCCAACACAGCCTTGCCAGTAGGGATCAAGTAGTTTCGTGCGTAACCGCTTTTTACGTTTACGGTATCGCCCAAAACACCCATTTTGCCAACTTTTTCAAGCAGGATAACTTCCATCTCGCTTACCTCATTCGTTATCTGATTTTGTCCGTTCTGGAATTCGCGACTTAAGATCAATCATTGAGTCCGCGATTACGACCAAAACCAGCAACGGTAATATAAATTGTATGAACATGACCGCACCGATATATAAAGCGACCAGCCATTGTCCACCCAAGCCTAATTTCGTCACAATTCCATGCAGCAGTGCCATACCGACAAAGGCCAATGGAATACCGAACAGCATTACCGCTCCGGGCAGATACAGCACCGATACAAGCACTGCAGCCACCAAAAACACAACCTCTTGCCGGGTAAAACGCAGTGCCTGCATTTCACCCTTCAACCCACCCGGGTTATAAAGCCCGGCCTGCCAGTAACGCGCTAACAGCAGCGTAAGCACTGCTTCCGCCAGTTGAGAGCTGATCAGGATAAACCCGACCCAGTCCCTGGTCATTTCCAGCAACTGAGACTCAACCGAGCCGGCACCATTGGTCATAAATACCTGCTGAATGCCGTCTAAAATGCTGTCAAATTGCGCCGCGAACAGGTTCTGAGCGATAAACGCTAAAACCAGCCCGATAACCGACCCTAAAATCAATGTTCGGGACCAGCTCTGTGTTGCCTTCAGCACTTCAGCCAACAGTGTGACCAGCACCAAAACCAACAATGACAACGGTACCCCCGATAAATACCAGGAGACCAGGCCTCCGGCCATCGCCATCAAAAGAGTGCGGGTGCCGTAGGTGATGCCATGCCTTAAGGTTGTTAAAGCAACCAATGCTGCACTTACAAAATACAGCAATGGGGTTGCAGCAAATAATGCTGCGAGAACTCCGGTATGCAGCGGGCTTTTCATCGCATAACGAGCTAAGCCGAGCATATGCCAGGTTCTCCCTTACTACTCGCTCTTACTTATGAGCGTCGGTGTAAGGTAACAGGGCAAGGTAACGAGCGCGCTTAATAGCAGTGGCCAGCTGACGCTGGTACTTAGCGCTGGTACCAGTGATACGACTTGGTACAATCTTGCCAGTTTCAGTAATGTAGCCTTTCAGCAGGTCTACATCTTTATAATCAATCTCAGTAATGCCTTCTGCAGTGAAGCGGCAGAACTTACGACGACGGAAAAAACGTGCCATAGTACGTGCTCCTATTATTCTTCAGACGCTGAGTCATCAGCGGCTTCAGTTTCAACTTCTTCAGCTTCAGCGCGTGGCGCGTTAGCAGCGGCTTGAGCTTCATCTTTAGCTTTCTTTGCTTCAACAGATTTCATCATTGGAGAAGCGTCAGTTACTGCGTCTTTACGACGAATAACCATGCTGCGCAAGATAGCATCGTTGAAACGGAAAGTGGTTTTCAGGTCATCAATAGTTTCATCAGAAACTTCAACATTCAGCAGAATGTAATGAGCCTTGTGCAGATCCTGAATTGGGAAGCCAAGTTGACGACGGCCCCAATCTTCTTTGCGGTGAATGGTACCGCCTGCTTCGGTTACAACGGTAGTGTAACGCTCTACCATTGCAGGTACTTGTTCAGACTGGTCTGGGTGAACCAGCAGAACGATTTCATAATGGCGCATAAATGCTCCCTTCGGGTTAACAACCTCCTGGAGGGCTTAAAGCCTGACCAGTAAGGTAAGGAGTAACGTGGTCAATCTATAGAATCGACCACAACTTACTCTACTCAGTACGAGCAGAGGCGCGGCAGTTTAATGAAAAGGCCCGGTGAAATCAAACAGTTCTCACGGCAATCGTTGATATTACAGATATGAGAAACACCCCTAAATCCCGATCAATAAATCAAACAAACTGCTCAAGAACCCGCGCATACGGCCGAAAAGTAGCTATAACTGAACAGTGATTAACCAAACTTAATAGCCTAAAACCCCGTGCCGGGAATGTTGGTATGCCATGGAGAGCGTAATGCAATTTTTTAGCAACCTGAAAACACTGACCAAACTGATCATTCTGATAGTGGCAACAACGCTATCCATCATTGTCATAACGGCCATTTCACTTGCAGCTGAAAAACAAACCATGATTTCAGACCGCGTAGCAATGCTGCTTTCACAGACAGAGACCGTCAGTTCCATACTCAAGCACTTTTCAGACGCTGCCAACTCCGGAAGCATGTCTGAACAGGAAGCCAAAGCCGCAGCGATCAATATCATTGATGACGTGCGCTATCTGGGTGATGAATATATCTTCATGTTTGAGCAAAAAAGCCTGATTGCTGTTCAGCACGCCACCTCCCCGCACCTGGTAGGCACCTCACTTGCGACAATCAAAGATGTTGACGGCACCGCACTCTTTAAGGAGATGCAGTCGTTGGTGAACAGTGCCGGCCAGGGCACCCTGACCTACCATTGGAACGACCCGGCAACCAACACCAGCAAGCCCAAGCTCAGCTATGTGCTGGAGTTCAAACCCTGGGGTTGGACTATCGGCACCGGCGTCTGGATTGATGATATCGATGCAGCCTTTAACGCCGTGGTTGTTAAAACAATCATCGAATACCTGATCGTAATAATTCTGCTGACACTCTTTACCTGGTATATCGCCAGAGATGTCAGCAAGCCACTGCAGGCGTTGAGTGCCCTAATGGATGAAGTCGGCAGCAACAACAATCTGACCCTGCGCAGCGATATCAGCAACCACAGCGAAACAGGCAAGATTGCCGCTTCCGCAAACTCACTGCTGAGCCATTTCCAGACGATCATCAAGAATATTATTGAAGCCAGCAGCAATTTATCGCGCGAGAGCGAAAACCTGTCGCGCAATGCCGACGATACCAATCAGGCTGTTGCAGACCAGTCGACACAGATAGAGCTGCTTGCCACCGCCATGAATGAAATGTCGGCCACGGTTGAAGAGGTTGCTCAAAACTCTGAACACGCCAACCAGAAGACCCAAACCGTTAACAGCCATGCGCAGCAAGGCAAAGTCATTGTCACCAACACCGCCGAACAGGTTTCTGCGCTGGCCAACGAAGTTGAAAACATCTCAGCGGCCATCAACAACCTGCAGGAAGAAGCTCAGGGTATTGGTGACATCGTCGGCGTCATTACCAGCATTGCCGACCAAACCAACCTGCTGGCATTAAATGCGGCCATCGAAGCCGCGCGCGCCGGTGAGCAGGGCCGCGGCTTTGCTGTGGTCGCCGATGAAGTTCGCAGTTTGGCCAGCAAAACTCAGGAATCAACCGAGGAGATACGAACCAAGATTGAGAGCCTGCAATCCGGCACGGAAACAGCCTTTAACCGCATGCAGCGCGGCCAGGAACAAGCCCGCAGCAGCGAGTCGCAAATGCAGGAGGTCAACAATGCGTTCGATGGCATTGTCAGCAATATGAACGAACTCAGCGGCATGATCGCCCAGATTGCCACCGCCGCCACAGAGCAGAGCTCGGTAGCCGAAGAGATCAACCGCAACATCAACGAAGTGAACAACTCGGCCATCTCCACGCGCGAGCAGGCGAACCAGATCAGTGAAATTGCCCAGAGCGTTGCTGATCAGGCAACCGAAATGGCCGAATCGACTCAGGGCTTCACGGTATAAGGTCATACTCAGGGCAATAAAAAAAGAGGCTTCGGCCTCTTTTTCGGTTTCAGCTTCTAATTACTGAACGAAGACGGGGGTTAACTAAACGGTATCGGTATATCACGTTCATCAATCGCTTCGGCACCGCTCAGTACCAGTACGGGCATCGGGCACTCAAGGCATTCGGCAATAATCCGCACAACCTCATACTCCCGGAAATCTATCTCACCATCAGACTGAATAATGTCGGCACAGGCCTGCAGCACCGCCTTGCGGTGGCTAAAACTCACGGTTTGCAGCGCAAGCAACGCTGACGAGAGCTTATCAAAACCGACTTCCTGCAGCGTTTTATTGGGTTGATAAACAATACCAAAGCGCTCACATACAGACTTATACATCTGCTCGGCTTCCACCACATCCCTGCTCTGTTCGACAAGAATACGGAACAGATCTGAAAGCGCAGCCAGGTGCGGAGTCAGATTTGAACCCAGGCTTTCAAAACCCCGGTCGTCTGCCTGTTGCAGGCGCATCCTGGTGAGCGTCAGAGTGACCCACTCGATAAAATCAACCCGACCGTCAAGCTGCACCAGAAACTCGAGCCGGTCTAAAAATATCACCCGCTCCGATTCCGGCAGACGCTTCAGTGTGGCCAAGGCGATCTCGAGGATTGGCTGGCGCAGCTGTTCGTCCATTTTTTTACAGTATGGCCAGATGTTCTTCAGGCTCGACATCACCTTGGGGTCACGCTGACTGATCTCATCCAGCACCGATTGCTTCAGTTCATCGTTGCCCAACATGACCTGACCATAAATGAATGCCTTGGCCCCTTCTGACTGATGCACCCATATCTTCACCTGCTCCGGTATATGCTTATAGAGCTTTTGCGCGTACTTAACCTGATCCGGAGATACCTGCCCGGCCAGCGCAGCGACACCCGCGGCCATGAGTACATTATTAAAGGCATCCGGTGCTGATCGCGCGACACTGTCTTCAGCCGACTCGGTCTGCCGGCGCCGGGTGCGCTCTTTAGCAATAAAGTTAGGGTTAACGCGCTTAATCCGCTCCAGAATAGGCGGGTGAGTCGCCAAACGGTCTGACAACGCGACCGTCTCGCCGAAGCAGAAATGCGACATATCTTCGGCATGGCGGTGAGCCAGCTGTGACCCCTCGGCTCTGGATTTAATTTCATAGAGAGCACCAGCAATGCCATCAGGGTTGCGGGTAAACTGCACCGAACTGGCATCGGCCAGAAACTCACGCTGACGGGACACAGCCGCCTTAATCATTCGGCCCACCAGCACACCGATGTAGCCAACGGCGACAAACAACACACCTGCCGCAACCAACACAATGGCCAGGCGACCGTCATTATCGCGGGAGCGATACGAACGCCGGTGCCCGGTGCTGAACCCGGAATGGAACAGAAAGCGGCCAATCTGGCCAATCATCACCAGCCCGGCGAGGAAAGCCATCAGCCGCACATTCAGGCGCATATCGCCATTAAGAATATGAGAGTATTCGTGACCAATGACGCCCTGCAGCTGATCCCGGGTTAGATGCTCCAGGGCACCTTTAGTCACCACCAGAACCGCCTGGTTGATTTTATAACCGGCAACAAAAGCGTTGATGCCCTGCTCGCGCTCCATCACATAAAGCTCAGGAACCGGCATGCCGGCGGCAATCGCCATTTCTTCACAGACATTAATCAATTGCCGGTATTCAGAACGCTGGCTAGACATATCAACCGGTGTTGCCCCGGCCCACTCAGCAACCTTCTTGCCGCCTCCGGCCAGTTCCAGAAACCGGAAGGCAGTACCAATCACCACCGCAGCTAGAATACCCCAGCTCACCTGCCAGTTCAGATTAGAACCCCACCAGGATTGCCAAGCCGTGCTGAAATCGCCAAACATCGGGCTTGAGCCATAACCGTCAGAGCTGGTGACGGCCCAGTAGGCAACAAAACACACCAGATTGACGGCTACCAGCGTTGCAACCAAGCCAAGCATAAACAGAAAAACAAGCTGGACCGTTTTCTTGCGAGCACGATCCTGATTTTCAAAGAAATCCATTAGACACCCTTGCTGATATCAACAGAAAGCAGCCACCGGCCTGAAAGGCCGATGATTTACAAACGATCAGAAGCTGACTTTGGGTGCAACCTTGGCTTCAGGGTTTTCAATTTCAAACATAGCGGCATCTTTAAAGCTGCCGAAGTTTGCGATGATATTGTTCGGGAACGACTCTTTGAAAGTCTGATAGCTCATCACGGAATCATTGTAAGCCTGACGGGCAAACGCCACCTTGTTTTCGGTACTTTCCAGGCTTTCCATCAGGTCACGCATGGTTGCGTCACCTTTTAAATCCGGATACGCCTCAGAAACCGCAAACAGACGCCCCAATGCGCCGGTCAGCAAGCCTTCTGCCTGCGATAGCTTACCGATCAGACCACCGTCTGTTGGGTCAGCGGCCGCTGCTTTTTGTGCGGAAACAGCCTGATTACGCGCTGCAATCACGTTTTCAAGAGTTTCTTTTTCATGCTTCAAATAGGCTTTAGCCGTTTCGACCAGATTCGGGATGAGGTCGTGACGACGCTGCAACTGTACATCAATCTGAGCAAAAGCATTCTTAAAGCGGTTACGGTAGGCAACCAGCTTGTTATAAATAACAACCGCGAAAATGATAATTAAAAGTGGAACACCCCAAGTAATTATTGTTCCGATTGGAAAATCCATAGCCGATCTCTTTTAGTAATGTTCGAAGAATGAGTGTATCAGCGACTTTCTATTTCGTCTGCTACGACTGCACATTTCCGCAATCGGACTCAAAAGCAGTACGCCAGTGCACCGCCTCAACACCGTTGAGTATTGCCTGCAACTGGCCGCTGATCAGATACTCGAAATCATAAGGGTGAATCGACAGTCGCACCGGTCGACTTTCGGTGGCCAAGCGCAGGTTCATTGCGTTCCACAATTTCAAGAAGCCTGCCCGAAGCCGGGTATCCGCTTCAAAGCCAAGCAAGGGCAGCCAGCTGACGCACGCCTCTTCGGCCCGGAAAAAGCCACGGGTTGTCTCGTAGGCGGCAAATGGCAGCGAAGCTAAATCTGCCTTACTCAGCGCGCCCAACGCCCAGGCCGGCGGCACGTAGAGTTCCGGTGCATTGAAGCCATGCCGGCGGAACCATCGGTAGTTATCGGTGAGCAGCGAGATCAGCTCCTGCTGATTGTAGGACAAGTGCTCTGCAGCATTTCGTGATATCAAGCGGCTGTGCAGCCAATGAGAAAGCCCCCTGATACCGCTGATTTCATGTTTCCAGCCATGACCGGCAAACTCATAGCCCTGCCGTTGCAGGCGGTGCAGACGGGCCAACTGCGCTTCACTCCAGTTCAGCCCCGGAACAACCAGCAGCAGAATGCGCTGCGCCGGAAACGAGGCCAGATGATTCTGCAGAATATGTTCAACCCGCGACAGCGTTTCCGGCATAACATCGTGAATACTGATCACGGCAGGCTTAACAGTCATCAATGGCTCAACCCCGAATGGTCTTATGAATCAGCGAGCGGTACACCGGGGAGCGCTGATTATCGCTGCCTTCCCGCTGAGTACAGCTCAGCCACAACTCGCGATTCCAGCGAATATGCTGCAAAGCAACCTTGCGGGCTGTAAAGCAGCTGCTGTGGATCTCAAACTCACTCAAGGCCTTATACCGGGCCAACTCGGCACCCAGGCTCGAGTGCTCTTCAACCACGACCAGGCCTTTGCGCAGCTCCGGCCAGGCGCAAATACCACAGGCTGCGGAAACAAAAACCAGCCGCTCACGCACCATGGCTTCCATGGCCACCGTGCCAAAACTCTCTACTTTACTGGGCAGCACCAGTGCATCGTGTTGATCAATCAGTCCAACAATCTGCTCACGACCCACCCAGCCGAGCAGATTCACATTAGCAACGCCTCTGGCGAGCTGTTCGATGGCTTTTCGCTCCGGGCCGTCACCGGCAATGTTAAAGGTCATATCCGGGCAGGCTCTGGCGGCCTCGATAACCGCTTCCAGATTCTTTTCCGCAGCCAGGCGGCCAACAAACAGCACGCTCTGTATCTTTTTCGGCACCTTACGCACCGGCGTGTTGATCAGGCTTTGACCGAGCGGCGTTCCCATTAAATCGACCTTTTCAGCGCCCATCCTGCGTGCAATACCGACCATTTCGTCAGAGTTGGCCAGCACCTGATCCGCCAGACGAAACAGCGATTTATTTACTACATCCAGATAGGTGCGGGTAATACCGCCCTGAACCCGGCTCCAATAAAGGCTTGCCAGCTTTTCAAACCAGGTATGAAAACCCACAATCACCTTAATGCCATAGCGCCGTGCCACCATCGCACCCATGAGCCCGTATAGGCCTGGCGTTGGAATCACCACAACGGTCGGCTTGAACGAGCGAATCTTACGGGACAGTTCAAAACCATTCGGCAAACAGAATTTTTGGGTTGCGTCGCCCGGCAGCGGCAGCATCCAGCCCCCCTGCCATTTGTCACCGATCACTTCGGGCGAAACCAGCTCCGCCCTTTCTACGTAGGGCGACAACTCGTCAATCAAATCGGCATAGTAGGCACCAACACCATTGCGGTGGGGCGCAGCATCTGAAATCACCAGAATCCGGGTCACGGGATGCGCATTGTTCTGCACACGGAGTTTTTCGGTCACTTTGCTACCTCGCGCTTATAAAAACGGCCGACGTAGTGTTTTGGGAACATGGCGAATGCATGCGCCATTGTATTTACACCACTGCGATTATATTTATGGGAACTTCTATAGGATTTGGCCCTGGCGGCCTCTTCTTCCAGACAGCCGGCAAACTGATCACTGAGCGCTACCTTGCAGTGACTCAGAACAACCGCAACTGAACCTTGCAGATCCTGAACCAGAGAATGCATAGGCATCAGCATGACGCTGGGGTGGTTAACCAGATGCGAATCCAGGTAATGGTAGTAACCGGCCATCATCTGAATGATGCGTTCAGAAAACGCTGCCGACAGATCTTCGCCATAGACCAACTGCCACGCAGGCCGCAGAGAACTGATCTGTGAAGGCAGGGTGGCATCCACCTCGCGCTCACACACAACAAAACGGGCATCCTCAAACTCGGCACTGAGCGAACCTACCCAGGACAAAAAAGACGGGTTTTTACACAGATAACGCCGGTCTGTACCGTGAAAATACAGATGCTTCTGAATGATTCGGCGATAGAACCTCAGGATTGTGGCCTTACGCGACTCTGATACCTGCTGATCGAAACCGGTGAGCGCCCAGTAGTGCTTTACCTCAGGAAAGAGCACCACCAACAGAAAGCAGGCGTTGACCGGCATCAGTGCAATAAAATCTTCTTCCGCTTCATTCAGGCCTAGCTTGTGAACCGATCGCATCTTCTCCAGAAACGGGATATTCACGTGACTGAACAGCCGGCCAGCGGGTTTGAAGATGGCGCCAATGGCAGAATAGAAGTAACGCTCACTGATACTGGGCGCAAAGAAGCACTCCCAGGTTTGCATCGAGGTCAGTTGCTCGTGCCTGGCCAGAACACGCTGCAGATGAGTGGTGCCGCTCCTTGGAATTCCGGTGACAAAAACCGGTTGCTGAATATCAACCTTGCGGTAGTTGCGGAACAGAATCTCGTCCAAAGCAAAACCAAGCCAGTGCAGGCATTGAAAGAAAAGATAAACAGGAATGGCCAGACCAAACGCCAGCGCCCTTCTGGGCAAGTGCTTCCAGTGACCGGCCGGCAGGTATCTCACTGTCCAGAAACACAGCTGACACATTTGCCCGACTGCGAGCCAAAAACCGTTACCCATGCGCTTACCCTATTGCCTGAAATTAAACTTGGGCTCAGGGTAAAAAGGTGGCATGACAGACTCATGACAAAGGCCGGTACGCCCTGTAAAAGAGTTCGGCCCGGGGTGAAGGCGGGCACAACGGACTGACAGCTGCTCAGAACAACCCGGCAATGATGCCGCAGGCAAATACTGACGTTTATTTAACCAGATGCGCTATGCGCTCTAACTTGTTGAAATTATTTAAAAAAAATAATTTTTTGATGTTGACAGGTCACATTTTTTACGGATAATACGCGCTCGTTATCGGGGCTATATAGCTCAGTTGGTTAGAGCACAGCATTCATAATGCTGGGGTCGCTGGTTCAAGTCCAGCTATAGCCACCATTTACTGGTCCGTCGCCAAGCGGTAAGGCAACGGGTTTTGATCCCGTCATGCGCAGGTTCGAATCCTGCCGGACCAGCCACTTCTCCGATAACGTCTGCTATAGTTCACTATGCTTGCATTGATTATTGGTCCGTCGCCAAGCGGTAAGGCAACGGGTTTTGATCCCGTCATGCGCAGGTTCGAATCCTGCCGGACCAGCCACCCTGTTAATGCCTCCCTCTTTCGCCTTATGCCCAGTTAGAACTTGAACTGCATTCAGCAACTCTACAATTGTTGCTGTAAGATACCTGCTATAACTAATTGCCGGGGTATCACCTATGTCGCACCTTATTCGCCCTAACGAGCTGCATAATCTAATCAAAACCGCTGAACCCATTATTCTGGATTGCCAGGCCAACCTGACAGACCGGACCAAGTCTCAACAAATGTATCAGAGCGAACACATTCCGGGCGCTTACCATGCGGATACAGAAACCGACCTTTCCAGCGAAATCATCCCAGGTAAAACCGGCCGGCACCCCATGCCCTCCATCGAACAATGGCAACAGCGCCTGCAGAAGTGGGGCATTACTCAGCAAAGCGAGATTATCCTCTACGATCAAAGCAACAGCATGTTTGCCTCCCGTGCCTGGTGGCTGCTGCAGTGGGCAGGAATAACCCATGTGAGAGTTCTGGATGGCGGACTGGCGGCGTGGAAATCCTACGGTGGCGAAACCACCAGTAAAATTCCGGAATTACCCGCACCGTCAACACTGACCATAAGGGTACAACAAGATTGGCTGATCAGTGCCGACGAGCTGCTGCCGCTGGCAGAGAACAGCCTGTTACTCGACGCCCGCGCCCTGCCGCGTTACAAAGGTGCCGAAGAGCCACTGGATACCAAAGCCGGTCACATACCCGGCGCAATCAATGCAGACTTCACCAGAAACCTTGATGTCGACCATCGGTTTTTATCCAGGACACAACTCAAGCAGCGCTTTAAGTCGCTGCAGAATCAGGATGCTGTCTGTTATTGCGGTTCAGGAATCACGGCTTGCCACAATATTCTGGCGATTGCCGAATCCGGCTTACCTATGCCCAAGCTCTATGCTGGCAGCTGGAGTGAATGGATCGTTGACGACAGCCGCCCTATTGCCACCGGCATTGAAGGAGAGCCACTATGAGCAGGCTGCTGCGATCCGGTTTTCTACTGTTGCTGGCTGCTATATTGCCGCCAGCCTTTGCGGCCAATAGCTTCAACATTCTGGTCTATCACCATGTTTCCGAAGAAACGCCAGCCAGCACCTCGATCAGCCCTACTCTCTTTCGTGAGCATTTGCAGCTTATTAAGGACAATGGCTTTCAGGTAGTCGATCTAAACGAAGCCATCAGCGCTGTGCGCAATGGCACGGCGCTTGCGGAAGGAGCCGTAGTCATCACCTTTGACGATGGCTTTAACGATATCTATACAGAAGGCTGGCCGCTGCTGCAGGAGTTCAATTACCCCTTTACCGTCTTTATCTCTACCGATGCAATAGATGACGGGCTTGGAGGGATGCTGAGCTGGGATCAGATTCGCGAGATGCACAGCAATGGCGTCACCATCGCGAACCACACCAGCGACCATGACTACCTGGTGCGAAAGCGTCACTACGACCAATACTGGCTGAATTCCGTTGAACGCAATATTAACAACGCCCAGGCGCGACTGCAGCAGGAGTTAGGCAGCGAGCCGCCCAAGTGGTTGGCCTACCCCTATGGTGAGTACAACCTGCAACTGCAACAGCTGGTTGAGAAAATGGGTTACATCGGGTTTGCCCAGCATTCCGGCGGCGTATGGCAAGGCAGTGATTTTCTCGCAGTTCCCCGTTTTGCCGCAGCAGGAATCTACTCCAATCCGGAAACACTGAAGGTAAAACTGATGTCCAGGCCAATGCCGGTTACGACCGAATCCGTTCAGGGTATGGTGACTCATCAGCGTCAGCCGGTACTGACTGCAACCATCAGCGATCGCAGCGATATGAGCCAGGTTCTGAATTGTTTTGTCGATGGAACTCAAGAGCAGGTAACGTGGATCTCAGATACGGAGTTTCAGGTACAGTCCGGCAGCGAATTGTCTACTGGCCGTCACCGCTACAACTGCACCAGCAGAAGCCTGAGCGGTAACTTTTATTATTGGCTTTCAAAACCGTGGCTGGTTTTAGACAAGTAAACAGAATTTAAAAAAGAAGCAGCTGCCTGAACTGGGCAGGCAGCTGCGGGGATAAACTATCAATCAGGGATAACGTAATCGTGCACCGGCACCCAGCTGTTGCTGTCTGGCAATCGCTCCCAGACACTGCCCACTTCAGATGCTTTAACCAATTCAGAAATACTCGGGTCTAACCGTTCCATGCAGTCCAAAGGCGCAACGCAGGCAGCGTTGTCTTCCATCAAAAACTCGTCAGTTTCCTGGCCGCTGTAAAAACGGAAGCCAGTGTCATTGGCATGCTGAGGCATTTCCTTATAGAAGAAACGAATGGGTAACGGTCGTTCGTTCAGTATCAAACTTGACGCCAGGCAAAGATGACCCGAAGTAGAAGTGGCACAAGCTGCATTCATCATATTTCTATATCAACCTCAAGGAACCAGTAATCGAAGGGCGGCGGATTATAAGCAAACAGGGTAAAAATGCACCCCGAAAATTTACCTTTCGATCAGAAATAAATGTACATCTAGTGAAATCAAACAGTTACGGATGTAATTTTTTGTTACAGGGAAAGAGCCGTCAAAACGACGGCATTTTAGGTCATCAAAACTATAAATTACTTAGGTAGGCTTGCTTAAATTCGGTGAACTGTTCGATCATGGCATTCATCTGTTCTTCGTCGAATGGCATCAGGCCGCCAACAAGCAATTTCTTGTCACCCTGACCAATAACTTCATCGCCATCTTTAATATCAAACAGGAAATGAACTTCGCCGCGCTTGCCGTCGATATCCAGGCTCGACTCCACTAAGGTCAGGGTTGGCGCTGCCAGATCAACGCGATCCAGCTTGAATGACATGCTCTCGTACATTACCAGCGGACGCTTAGTGTTGAACATTACCTGATGCTTGCGCATCAATGGCACCATCACAAACGGGAAGTTCTGCCCGGAAAAGGCAACGTACTCTTTACTCAGTTTCTCAATCACGGTCGAATCTGTGGTCGAGTCGCCAGCGGATTCTACGTGGGTGTAGACCTTGCCCTTCTCATCGATCAGGTCGACTTTACCGTCTGTTTTCTCCGGAAAGATAAGATCAACACCGCGCCCAACCATGCCGGAGAAGGTCACCGACATCTGCTGGCTGAGGCCGACCTTAGCCAGAATCAACGAAAACAGCAGGTCACCGGGTACACAGAAGCGCTTGGCATCAGGGTTGTGAATTGGGTTAAAGTCTCCGGCTACTTCTTTAGCGAAGCGACTGGCCTGCTCCGGGCTGACAGAAACCAGATTACCCTTTTGTGTGTAAAACTCATCCAGATACACGGCGATCCTCACTCAATTAACCAAATATAAAGACGCCGAAGTCTGCCCTTTAACACCACAGTGAAAAAGAGCAACTGTAAGAAAAGATTTGTGCTCAACAGTTATTAAACGACATCGTTTAAGCACAATAGTCGATTACCGGCAAACCTCCAGTGAGACATCACTTTCGTTCATCAGCCTGACGATTTCTGCAGAGGGCGGCTTGTCGGTAAACAGTCTGTTGGCTTGCGACAGGTTACCCAACTGCACCATGGCTTTGCGGCCAAACTTGCTGTGATCTGCAGCCAGAAACACCTGCCGGCTGTGCCCGATAATCGATTGCGCCACCTTCACCTCTCGGTAGTCAAAATCGAGCAGCGTACCTTCGTTATCGATCGCACTGATGCCAATGATGCCGTAATCGAGCTTAAACTGACGGATGAAGTCGAGCGTTGCCTCCCCGACGATACCGCCATCGGTCGCACGCACCTCACCGCTGGTAACAACAACCCTAAAATCAGGCTTCTGACTCATCAGCGCGGCGACATGAAGGTTGTTGGTAATCACCTGCAAACCATTATGCTGCATCAGCGCATGGGCTATGGTTTCGGTGGTGGTGCCGATATTGATAAACAGGCTGGCGTTATCAGGAATGTGAGCCGCAATGGCTCTGGCGATACTTTGCTTGGCGCCAAGGTTGAGAATCTGTCGTTCCTGATAGGCAATATTTCGGGTGGAGTTGACCGGCTCAGCGGCGCCATGAACGCGATTAAGTAAGCGCTGAGAGGCTAATAATGTCAGGTCGCGGCGAATGGTCTGCACCGTCACCTGATAACGCTGCACCATCTCCTGAACGGTGACTCGCCCGTCCGTCTCAACCCAGCGGATAATGCTTTGCTGGCGCTTGTTCAGTGAGACGGAGGGCTCAATCATAGAGATTCAATCATCGGGTTACTGAGCACTCAGGGCAGAAACCCTGGCACTCAAGGTATCCAGCTGATTGGTCAGCGCCGTTAAGCGCTTATTGGTTTCCAGACGCCCGGCATCGATGGCATTGATATGCTGAGACATATCAGCAAGACTGACGGTATTTGCAGATTGCTCCGCCAGCAAGTTTTCCTGAGTCAGCGTTAATGTCAACAACCGTTCTTCAAAATTCGCCTGCGACAAAGAACCCAGTTGATCATTCACTTCGGTCATTTGGGTGCCCAGCAGAACCAGCTCCTGACGGCTTTGCTCAAGTGACGCCTGCAGGCTTTGCAGCTCTTCAGCGCTGGCAAAACCCACCAGCTCGCCATTGATGGTCTCAATTGCTTTTGCATCGGCCTGTTGCTTGGCGGTCAGTTCAGAAAGACGGGTGCTGGCCGCGTTGATCAGCTTCAGTTGCTCGGCGATGGCAGTCTGGTTCTCTTCGATCCACTCTTTATTTCGCTTGTTTGCAACATCCCACAACTTACGAATCTCAGACATATGCAGGTCGGTATCGCCCTTGATCGCTTTGAACTGGGCGTTAATCGCGGTTTCATTGAATACCACCGATTCGTCGGTTTGGGTCAATGCCTTTTCCAGATTAACAATGCGCTCATCGGCAAGCGCCAAGCGCTCTTCATAGGATTGCTGCAACTGATATTGAGAGTATTGCTGTAAAGCCAGAAGGATGACAGCAACACCCAACAGAGTCAGCAGCAATGCCGTTCCCCAACCCGACTTGCTGGCCTGAGCAGGTTTTACAGGCTTGGGCTCCGGCACCGGTTTTCGTTCTTTCGGCGTCGGGGTGTGTTTACGGATATCATCTCGATCCGGAACCATAAGCGGCATCGAATCAGGTGAGGGTTTATCGACCATTCGGTGTTCCTAAATTTAATTTGCAAATATTATCGGAAGTTATTGCGGGCAGAGCAACCAGACACCTGAAAGAGATTCTGCATTAATGACGACCGCGACACACTTTCAGGCTACGGCATTGAAACTACTTTAACAGCCAGCGGCCCAGAACATTCTTAAGTGCATCAATCCTAACCGGCTTGGAAATAAAATCATTCATTCCGGCTTGCTGACACTTCACCCGGTCGATATCGGTATCGTTGGCACTGACAGCAATGATCGGCAAAGTGGATGATATTTCCTTGTCTTCACGAATAGCAATAGCCAGGTCTATCCCACTCATCCCCGGCATCAGGCAATCCAGCAGGACCAAATCAATCTCTGAGCTCTTGATAATTTCCAATGCCTCTTTTGCACTCTGGGCGGTTACCGGTATGGCTTCCAGCTTGTTCAGAAACGCAGACATGATCTTCAGGTTCACTTCAAGATCATCGACAGCCAGAATTCTGGCGCCCTTACAGGAAATAATTTCATCCAGCTTCTGGAAAGGAATATCAATAACCGGACAACTGAAATCGAAGCGGCTTCCACCGGAGTAGTTAGAGACCGTTGCAATACCGCCAACCAGCTCGACCAGGCTTCGGCTTAACAGAGCGCCGGTAGAGCGATCGCCGCCTGCTTTTTCGTCCGGATCGTTATACCAGGCGCACAAGTCTTCATCCAGGTACATGCTTTCGCGAATGATGACACAATTCAGCCAGGTATGGTCGTCTTTCGTTTCCAGACTGAAGCGAAGCGTAACCTTAGAGCAGTCAGGGCATTCCAGCGGGCCTTCCAGAGCGATGCGAATAATTTTACTGACGTGAATCCAGTCAATTTCAATGGTCTTGGGCACATTTTTGAAAAACTCGACATCCACTTTAAAATCCGGTGCCTGATAGATGTGCTTCCACTGATCTCGAACCCGATCCATCTCTGCCCGCAGATCGCAGCGCTGAACAAAACGCCGGCAGTCATCGGAAATGACCGATGAATAGGTCAGCAGGTTATCCACCTTGTAGAGCAGCTGACTGGCTGAGCGATCCGATTGCTGAACCAGCTTTTCATAGTTCGGCTCACGCACATGCTCTGACAGTATCTGCAGGTTACCCATCAATACATGGATCGGTGTTTTCAACTGATGCCCGGCAGAATGCAAAAAGGCTTCTTTTGCTGAATCGCTTTTCTCGACCAGGGCCAACGCTTCTGAAACCTGATTATAGGCATTGTGTATACGCCGCGAGGCGCTTTCCTGAATGCGTCGCAAGCGGTAAACCAGAGCAAAGGACAGCATCATAGATTCCAGTGCCACGCCGATTTCCGCGCTGTGCACCGTTAAGAAATTCGCCTGCACAATACCCACAACCGTCAGGTTGTAAGACAGCATACTGACCATCATCGGCACCCAGCAGATGACGAACAGCCAGGCCGCCTCGGCCTTTTTAATCCAGCTGAGAATCCCCATCACCAGAACGACGATCGTCAGCGTCAGCATACCGCTGGTGATAAAGGTAATGGTCAGGGCTTTATTGATAAACGGCAGAGCAAAGAGTAACAACGGCAGCTGCGCAAACCAGCGGTAATAGCGATCAAACCGCGGGAAGTGTGTACTGAAATTCAGGAATGACCGGCTGAAGTTCAGGCCACCCCAAATAAAGCCAATGTAGGCCAGATACCCGAGGTTTTGCTGCAACCAGACCATATCCCGCCAAATATAGGCATAGCCATAGCCGCTGTTCCAGACCAGCGAAGTGGCCATGCTGGTCATGTAAATAACGTACCAGCCGTACTGCGCATAGCGGGTGCCGATGTACACCATCAGGTTGTACACCGTCATGGCAAAGATGATGCCGTACATGAACAGAATGAAGTTTTCCTGCAGGCTCAGGGATTCAAACAGCGCCATCGGCCGGCCAATACTGAGTGGAATCAATAATGGCGACTCACCGCTGAGCTCAAGCAGCACGCCTTCTACTTTGTCGGTTGGTACCAGAAACAGGAAGCTGCGATAGTCCGCCTGACGGGTGGAAAATGGCCGGGTATCGCCGGTTTCTGTGACCAGCAACGGCTCTAATCGGCCAGCCTTCTCATGCAGGTGATAATAGTTAACGACGTCGACATAGGGGTTATCAAACTCCAGCCAGAGTGGGTGCCTTTCAGACAGAGAATCTCCGGAAAGATAAAGCCATATATGGCTGTCGGTCCGGCCGAAACTGGGAACCGATTTGAGGAACTCAAACTCATCCAACCTGGAAACGATATCTGCTGCCGATAACCCGGCCGTTTTATCTTCATACACCTGTAGTTGCTTCCAGGCAGGCACGACTGTGCCGCTCTCTCCCGGTATTGAAGAGAGTTCGCAATAAGCAGGTGAACTGAAACAGCAAAAAACTACCAGATACAACAGAATTCGGATTGCTTTATTCAGAGTGGTTCCTTAATTAGCAGTAGTACAATCATTTAACCTAGAACAGCTGGTAAACTTTACCATTATCAAACAGATTATTTGACAGCAAAACACAGTTCAACTCAGATAATTTAATATAGTTCGATTAAAACAGGCTCTTGAAACATACATCAACTAACCTAATGATGTTTCTTGGCAATGCTATTCATAAAACAATCCAAAGGGAGAGTATCAATGGCTTTTGAACTACCGGCACTACCTTACGCTCAAAATGCACTGGAACCACACATTTCAGCTGAAACACTGGAGTATCACTATGGCAAGCACCACGCGACCTATGTGACTAAGCTGAATGGCCTTGTTCCGGGTACTGAGTTTGAAGGCAAAAGCTTAGAAGAAATTATCAAAACTTCTGAAGGCGGCATTTTCAACAATGCGGCACAAATCTGGAACCACACCTTCTACTGGAACAGCCTGAGCCCGAACGGCGGTGGCGAACCTACTGGCGCACTGGCTGAAGCGATTGTTGCAAAATGGGGTTCCTTCGAGGCCTTCCAGGCTGCATTCAACGATAAAGCAGTCAATAACTTCGGTTCCAGCTGGACCTGGCTGGTAAAAACCGCTGATGGCAGCCTGGATATCGTAAACACCAGCAACGCAGCAACACCAATCACCGAAGGCGTTACACCGCTGATCACCGTTGACCTGTGGGAACATGCTTACTACATCGATTTCCGCAACCTGCGTCCTAAGTACCTGGAAGCATTCTGGGCACTGGCAAACTGGGAGTTTGCAGCAGAAAACTTCGCAGCCTAAATGGCGATTGCGTTATTGTAGAAAAGCGGCATTAGCCGCTTTTTTTATGCCAGGCAGTCATCCAGCCGCTTAATTAATGCCAACAAGCGGTCAGCTTCAAAGCCTTCACTTTTCAGCGCCTCTTCTGCATAGGGGTAGACCTGCGCGCCAGAGGGCAAGCAACCACCGGCCTCGATAATGGCATGTAAGCGGGCAACATAGACCCATTGCAGCCACTCGGTGCAGGTTAAGGTATCTACGCTGAAGGGCTCAACGCTGTTCAGCTTTTCCGCTGCCGGCGGCACCTGCTGCCAGCAACCCTGCTGCTTCATTTCCTGCTCAAGCTTTATCAGCAACTCTTTAACCGTACCACTCACCCGGCTTTACTCCTCTTCGTTGATCACCTTTTTACAGCTGGCACGCTACAGACAACGGACAAGAACTTTCCTCCCGCTGACAGACTGGCATAATGGCGGGTTCAGTATTCAAACAGAGCAAGATTGATGAACGCACCCAGCTTGTCAGGATTCTTAGACGTCACCGGAGCAAACTATCAGCTCTTTGATCTCGGCACTCATCTGAAGCAGCTACCGCGCAGCACCTTAGCGCTTCTGGACAATGGCAGTAAATACCCTTATCCGTATTTAGGCTTTGCCTGGGTTGCCACCTTCATCTGGGATGCTGAACATCCGGAACAAAACAACCTGTGGTTTCTGAAGCTGCCATTGGATGAACAGGGCTGCCTGGTGCCAGCCGTGCACAGCGACCTGGTACGCCGGCTCTACACAGCACTGCAAACCAACGACGACAACGAACGCCGCCGCCTGCTGACCGACCACCCGTATCAGTTTCAGCCGGATTCCAGCAAGATGGCCGCCCTGCACGCGAAGGCTACGCAATTGCTTTCACTGCCTGCCAGCCCTTATTTTGAACCGGCCGCCGAATTCTATCTGCTGCAGAATGAGCAGACAGACTGGAAAACCCTGGGCATTCAGGGCTTGGCCGACTTAGCCGAGCGCTGCCTGCATACCCACGAGCAGGAGTTTAGCAGAGCTCTGTCTGTAGTCGGTGACGAGCCGTTCATTGCCCTGGCCGGTCAACTACAGCACGTTGAAACCAGCCCGGCGATTACCCGCGCCGCTATTACCAGTGCGCAGAGAAGAGACACTGCCCATACGATTCAGTCTGCGCTGCGGGCCACCAGCCAAACGGCCGAACCGGAACAGGTGGAAGGCTTTATCCTTAACCTGATAGATACCGGCAAGCTTGACCTGGAAACCCTGCTGATCATCTTCACCAATTACCCGGCGCTGTTCAGCAACCTGAACCTTGCTGGTCAGCTCATGACCGAGCTCAGCATTCATACCGATGAAACCGGCTTCAACCGAGTCATCACCAACCTGGCTATGCAGCAGGGAATGGAGGGTATTGTGATGAAGATCTTCTCATCTGATGCCCTGAATGAAACCCTGGCCAATGCACTTAGCCGGCTTATCCAATCCGCGAGAAAATAAATGAACGAGAAAGACCTCTGCCCCTGTGGCAAACAAGCCAACTATCTGGACTGCTGTGGCCGCTACATTGAAGGCGGTGTTTACCCGCAAGATCCGGAACATCTGATGCGAAGTCGCTACACCGCCTTTGCCAAACATAAAAGAAATTACCTGATAAAAACCTGGCACCCAAAAACCTGCCCGCCCATGAGCATGGAAGAGTTGCAGGCCGTCACCTGGCTCAACCTGAATGTACTGGCCGCTAAAAGCGGTCTGAAAAAGGCAACCGTGGAATTTGAAGTCAGTTATCAGGAAGGCGATGAAACCAAAAGCTTTACCGAATGCTCGGTATTTAAGAAGGTAAAAAACCGCTGGGTCTACTTTGGCGAAGAGGCGAACTAAAACCGACCGGACCGGTCTGACTGACAACAACTCGCTTCAGGCCGGCCCTACCGTGTACACAAACCGCTTCAGTCATTTCAATAGTTTCTGGCAATCTGCCAGGGTGCAAAGCCTGCTGGCTGCGTTGGCAGCCTTGCTGGCGTATGGCTCGTGGGCAGCCTGGTCTAATCATGACTTCGGTATGACCGCAGCCACCAAAGCCTTTGCAGCACAGGGCAGCTTCGCCTTTGCCGCCACCCTGACCTTAACCCTAATTGCCGCCAGCCTTTACAGGCGGCTCGGTAAAACGGTGACTGCCCTCGCCGGCGCATTTGGCTGCTGCTTTGTCATCAGTGCAACGGTGCCAGCCGGGCTTCACTGGTTTATCGGCACGCCAAATATTTTTCAATCGATACTGCCCGGGCTCATTTGGGGCTCTGTCTATTTGTTGTCTTATTTGCTTTTTTTACACCGTACCAGCCGAGCGTCCTAGTGGGCTATGCGCACAGTTCGGTCACTAAGGAGCATAGTAGTTCAGTGAAGATCAAGGCGAAAAAACACAGGAATAGTGGCGCTATTTCAAGGTTTTTCAACGAAGATATTCGCTGAACTGCGAAGCGAACCGTTACCTAACTTTGCGCATGGCCCACTAGTGGGCCATGCGCCATTCGCGGCTCATCCAGCATCAACCGCGGTTAACGGCCCCATTCGTTGGCCGCAGCTGCATAAACTTTTTCACATCGTCATCGCCCAAGGCAGAAAAACCAAAAGGCCGATACAACGCATGCGCATCCTGGGTAGCCAGAACAATACGCCTTAACTGCTGCACTTCAGGCTGGTTAAGCAGCCAATCGATCATTTGTTTGGCAACACCCCGGCCGCGATATTCCGGCAATACAAAGACATCAGCCAGATAACCAAAGGTCGTGTAATCGGTGATCAGCCGGGCAAAGCCGATTTGTTGTTTGCCTAGATAGACACCCACGCACAGGGAGTTTTCAATGGATTTCTCTACCCTGGCCAGATCAATGCCTTTTGCCCAATAGCTGTTGCTGAGAAACTGATGAATCAAGGTAATATCCAGCTGAATTTTATCGCTGGAAATCTCGATCTGCTGCTCAATAGCCGGCGACACGAAGACTGGCTCCATTTTCAAAATCAGCAATCAAAGCATTGAAGGTGTTTTCTGCAACCGCTTCCGGCGCAGCCAAACCACCTGCATCATGGCGCTGCACAAATTGCTCGACCAGACTGAACTGCTCCGGTGTCGCGGAGCGGATCTCAGACTGCATTCCGGTATCCATCACACCCGGATCCAGATTGGCACAAAGTATCGGCAACGCTTCAACGCTCTGTTCAACGGCCATCGTCCTGACAAACTGCTCGACACCGGCCTTATTGGCGCAGTACAGGCTCCAGCCATGAAACGGATGGCTGGCCGCGCCGGATGAAACGAAGGCCGCTACCTTGCGTGCATCGACTGCGCGGAACACGGTCTGGAAACGCCCCAGAATCGTAATCGGCAAGGTAAAATTGATATCGATGCTGTGCCACCAGTCTTTCGGTTCACTCATGTGCAGCGGGCCAATCGGCCCCAGGCTTCCGGCATTAATCAGCAGATGAATCTCCTGAAAGCCCTGTGCCGCCAGCTGCTGCATTCGGGCATCGATGACATCGATCGACTCGCGCCGGCTCAGGTCAACACTGTGATGGTGTGGCCCGGAACCGGAGCGCGAAAACTCCTCAACGGTAAAACCGTTTTGCTGATAGTGGTTGTAGAGCGCCAAACCCAACCCTTTGGAGCCCCCTATCAGAATGCACAGTTTAGACATCAGTATTCTCCTTTATTGCAGAACCAGCGAACCGGTATTTTCACAAAAGCCATACGACTGCAGTAGCTGCTTTTGCCAGTGCTGCAGTTTATCAACCTGAATCAGAACCTGATAACAGCCCTGTTTACGCGCAAAATCAATCGCAAAGCTCAACAGCCGCTTCGCATGCCCCTGCTGCCGGTTGATCGGATCAACCGCAAAATGACCCAGCATCGCCATGCTGCGCCCGCCGTGAGCCAGTGTCGGCATGGTCATGTAGTGGCAACAGGCAACGACGAACTTGTCTTTTTCGACCACCAGCAGCTCGGTCAGGCGCTCGCTGACCAACCGTTTGAAGATCAGCTCCTGTCGTTTACTGAATTTCGAAATGGCGTGCCAATCGCTTTGATACAGCGCGTTGATATCATCTAAATCCTGCTCGGTGGCGGTACGGCATAATATCGGCATAGGGGTGCATGTCTTAAAATGAACGTAGTCCGGATAATAACCAAACAACAGTCGAAAAACGAATAGTGAGAACCCGAACACAAAAAAACCCGGCAGCGCCGAGTCATTCATAAAAGGTTTGAGGTAAACAACCGGGCCATCAGTCCCAGCCCGGAACGCCACTCATATCCGGCAGGTGGTGGGCAATCCCCTTGTGACAATCGATACAGGTTTTGTCACCGCTGGCCAGCGCCGTACTGTGCTGTAAGGCTGCACGTTCACTCTGGCGGGTAAAGTCCATGGAACTGAAGTCATGGCAGTTCCGGCACTCCAGTGAATCATTGGCTTTCAGCCGCGCCCATTCGTGCTCAGCCAGCTCCCGCCGCTTGGCTTCAAATTTCTCCGGAGTATCGATGGTGCCGAAAACCTTGCCCCAGACTTCTTTCGATGCCTGCATCTTACGGGCAATCTTATAGCTCCATTCATGCGGTACATGGCAATCAGAACAGGTTGCGCGTACGCCCGACGGGTTAGAGAAGTGCACAGTTTCCTGCAGCTCCACATAAACGTTTTCGCGCATTTCATGGCAACCGATACAGAACTCTTCGGTGTTGGCATATTCCATCGCGGTGTTGAAACCACCCCAGAAAATCACCCCGGCCAAAAAGCCCCCGAGCGTTAAAAAGCCCAGAGACAAATGCACCGACGGTTTGGAAAACACCCGCCACCAGCGCCGGAGCATTGCTTTCAAACGAGTCAACATATACGGCTCCTTAATGGCTTTCGTGAGCGCGTTTAAGCAACTCATCCATGCTGATAAATTCGTTTTCGATCAGCACATCCACTGCCTGCTGCGAAACATGACACTGGTTACAGAAGTACCTGTTCGGCGAAACATCGGCCAGGAAGTTACCGTCGCTATTCATAAAGTGCGTCACCGATATCATCGGCGCCTGACTGGCGCTAACCTGCTGCCGGTTATGGCAAAACAGGCACTTATTAGAGTTCAGGTCGATGCGGTAGCCATCGGTTTTATGCGGTATGGTTGGCGCAGCCATCGGGTAATCACGCGATAAGCGCCGGTCGTCGTTCACTTCCGGCATCATCAGTGGCGCAACTGGCTCGTCGGTTAAAACGGTCTCGCCGCGCAGTGTGGCAATCTGGTTTTCTGCAAAAGACGCTGTCATCAGCGTGATGAAACCGATCAGCATTATTAGTTTTTTCATGATCTACTCCTCACACCTTAACGACTTTAACAGCGCATTTTTTGTAATCCGTTTGCTTCGAAATCGGATCGATGGCATCCAGCGTACACTTATTGATCAACTGGCTGGCATCAAACCAGGGCACAAACACCAGCCCTTTTGGCGGCTTATTACGGCCTCGGGTTTCCACCCGGATGCGGATTTCACCGCGACGGGACACCACCTTCACTTCATCGCCTCGGCGCATACCGCGCTCACGGGCATCGTCCGGATGCATGTAGCAAAGGGCATCGGGCACCGCCTTATACAGCTCAGGCACGCGCTGGGTCATTGAACCGGAATGCCAGTGTTCAAGCACACGGCCGGTTGACAACCACAGGTTGTACTCTTCATCCGGGCTTTCCGCCGGTGGTTCGTATGGCAACGCAAAAATAATCGCGCGTCCATCCGGCTTGCCATAGAACTGCACACCCTTGCCGGCCTCAACATAAGGGTCGTAGCCTTCGCGATAGCGCCATTGGGTTTCCACACCGTTGACCACCGGCCAGCGCAGTCCACGGGTTTCATGGTAGGTATCAAAAGGTGCCAGATCGTGCGCATGGCCACGACCAAAGGAGGCATATTCTTCGAACAACCCTTTCTGCACATAGAAACCAAAATCTTCTGATTCGTGATTGCCGTAGCCGGCTTCAATCTCGTCCAAACCAAATTTATTCACCACCCCATTGGCGAATAGAACCTCGAACAGGGATTTTCCCTTGTAGCCCGGATTGGCATCCAGAATGTCAGCCGGCCAGACGTCTTCGGTGGTAAAGCGCTTAGAGAACTCCATCACCTGCCACAAATCCGACATGGCCTCGCCCGGTGCTTCGGTCAGCTGATGCCAGAACTGGGTACGTCGTTCCGCGTTACCGTAGGCACCTTCTTTTTCCACCCACATGGCGGTTGGTAAAATCAGGTCTGCCGCCTCGCAGGTGACGGTTGGGTAGGCATCGGATACAACAATGAAGTTGTCCGGATTGCGGTAGCCTGGGTAGGTTTCTTCATTCATGTTGGCCGCGGCCTGCATATTATTGTTCACCTGAACCCAATAGCAGTTGAGATCGCCATCCTTCAGCTTGCGGTTTTGCAGTGCCGCATGGAAGCCAACCTGGCCAGGAATGATGCCCTCGGGCAAGTGCCAGATTTTTTCCGCGTACTTGCGGTGCTCCGGGTTGGCAACCACCAGGTCAGCAGGCAGGCGATGAGCAAAGGTACCCACTTCACGCGCAGTACCGCAGGCCGATGGCTGGCCGGTGAGCGAAAACGGGCTGTTGCCCGGCTCGGCAATCTTGCCGGTCAGCAGGTGCAGGTTATAGATCAGGTTATTCATCCAAACACCGCGGGTGTGTTGATTCACGCCCATGGTCCACAGCGACATTACCTTTTTATTCGGGTCAGCGTAGAGCTCGGCCAGGCGGGTCAGTGAGGCGACCGACACGCCGGATTCCTGTGCCGCCTTTTCCAGCGTATAGGGCTTCAGATACTCGGCGCAGGCGTCAAAATCAATCGCCTCTGAAGCACCGGCTTTATCGGCGTTTTTCGCCTTTTGCTCGAGTGGGTGTTCCGGGCGCAGGCCATAACCGATGTCTTCGGCGCCCTTGCGGAAGTTAACGTGTTTGGCGACAAAATCGAGATTTACCCTTTTGTTCTGAATAATGTAATTGGCAATCGCGTTGACGATGTACAGGTCGGTCTGCGGCTTAAACACCATCGGGATATCAGCCAGGTCAAAGCTGCGGTGTTCATAGGTTGAGAGTACCGCCACCTGGACATGCGGAAAGGACAAACGCCGGTCGGTCAGGCGCGTCCACAGAATGGGGTGCATTTCGGCCATGTTAGACCCCCACAGCACGAAGGCATCGGCATGCTCAATATCATCGTAACAGCCCATCGGTTCATCCATGCCAAAGGTGCGGATGAACCCGGCCACCGCCGACGCCATGCAGTGACGCGCATTCGGTTCAATATTGTTACTGCGGAAGCCTGCCTTCATCAGTTTAGAGGCGGCGTAGCCTTCCCACACCGTCCACTGCCCTGAGCCGAAAAAGCCCACCGCAGTCGGGCCTTTTTCTTTCAGGGTTTTCTTCCATTTCTCAGCCATGATGTCGAACGCTTCATCCCAGGAGACCGGAGTGAAGTCACCCTCTTTGGCGTAAACACCGTTCTTTTTGCGCAGCAGCGGCTGGGTCAGGCGATCTTTGCCGTACATTATTTTCGCAAGAAAATACCCTTTCACACAGTTAAGGCCACGATTCACCGGTGCCAGCTGATCGCCATGGGTCGCGACAATCTTGCCGTCTTTAGAGCCCACCGATACAGAGCAGCCGGTGCCGCAGAAACGACAGGGTGCTTTATCCCATTGGATTTTATTTTTCTCACTGGTAGCGATCAGGTTGGTGGCCTGTGCCGGCAACGACAACCCGGCAACGGAGACCGCAGCCGCGGCAGCCTGCGCCTTAATCACATCGCGTCGAGTCAGTTTCATTGATATCTCCTGAATGGATAATTTTGTAATTTGTTTTAAGTTCAGTAGTCCGGTTAATCATCCAGTGCTTCATCTAACGCAGCTGGCAATTCAGTGTGGTGCGCAATCATGGCGACGTTCAGCACACCGGTTATATCCTGTACGGTTTCAATTTTTGCCATCACTTCCCGGGCAGAGCGCTCGTTCAGCAACAGCACGCATTTGCACGCCTGCTGCACAACCATCTCAACCCGCTCCAGTTGCGCTATGGCGCGACAGGCACTCCCGGCCAGCTCGTTGTTCAGGTGCACCACAACACTGACGATGTGCTCTTCACGCGGGTCAACATTTACCGATGCTGCATTTCGCATCACAGTGTTCCTCTCAGTTCGGGTTGGGATTGAATATGAATGCTGCCGACCGGGCATACCGCGACACAAAACCCGCAGCCATTGCAGGCTTCAATGTCGGCTTCCGGGGCTGGTGTTGCGGTTGAAAAATCAAAGCGAATGGCCGATTGATCGCAGATATCGCGGCACGACTGACAGCTGACCTGGTGTTTCGGCAGGCAGCTGCCGGAAATATGTGCGCTTCCGGCAATGCGCTGGCTGTTTAACGGGCGTAAAACCCCGGCAGAGCAGGCTTCGATACAACGGCCACAACTTGTGCAACCGGTCTGCCGAAAGTTCATTTCAACATAGCCTCCGTCACCGGCGACAATCACCTGCTCCGGACAGGCATTAATACAATCACCGCAGCGCGTGCAGGCTTCAATAAACGCACGTTCACTGACAGCACCCGGAGGTCGCACCGGCACATCGGCAATCGCCTGAGCGTTGTCGGGGGACAGCAGTTTACGAAAGAGCGTGCGCCTGTTTACGGTCATAAAGGTTTAGTAACTCCCCGGCCCTAACAGCAACTGTGACATCCAGATGATGAATCCAAAGCCGCCAACAACCGCTACCGACAACAGTGGAAACAGCACCACCGAAATAAACAGAAACGCTTTCAGCTCGCTGGCTTTGGTGATGGGTTTCTCCGACACAGCGGCTCCTCCTTACGAATTCAGTTGTTAGAATTTACTTCGAGCATACTAATTTGTGGAAAACAGGACGGAGTACCTACATGGGGGTATAGTCGTTGCGTAGAATCAAACGAATCGTATTCAGGCCAACAAAACCGTTAAACGGCAAGATGTTATATGCTCAAAATGACCCGACACCCCATTGCGTATTCACTGGTATTCGGCTTTGTACTGCTGGCCACCCTGTCGCTTTCAGCCATCCTGCACAGCCTGTTTATGACCTCGGTGCTGTCCGGTGACGCCGGAGCCATTAACATTGCCGGCTCGCTGCGCATGCAGTCTTACCGCATCGCCTATGAGCTGAAACGCAGTGCCAACCCAACCAGCATTGCAGCACTCATCGTTGAGTTTGATCAGAAGCTCGATACCCTGATCACCATTACCAGCAAGCACGTGAAGCAGAATCAACAATTAATTGAAGAGCTGGAGGGCATTCAGTTAAGTTTCGAGAACATGAAGCAACTGGCTTACAGCAACCCGGAAACCTATCACCGCAATGTCGATGGCTTTGTCAGTCAGGTCGATGCCTTTGTTGAATCCTATGAGCATTGGGCGGAAGCCAAGGTCAGTGCGCTGCACCGCCAGCAGATCGGTGCCAGTGTTTTTACGCTGTTCATCGCACTGATATTTACGGCTTTGATTTATTGCCGGCTGGTTGTGCCGTTGCAAAAGCTGACCAATACCGTGATTAAGTTGGGCAAAGGCGATACCAGCGCCCGGGTGCCACCCGCCTATAAAGATGAACTGGGTCAGCTGGCGACCACACTGAACCGAATGGCCGAAGAAATTTCCCAGTATCAGACTCAGCTGGAAAACAAAATCATCGCCCAAACCAAGGAACTGTCACGCAATAATCAGATACTGGAATTCCTGTTTAATCTGAGCAAGCGCCTGAGCGCCTTTTCCCCGGACATTACCGGCATAAAGCAGCACACCACCGATGCGTTAAGCGAAATCTGTCACGAAAAAACCTTGTACTGGCAAACCAACGAGCCGAAGCCACGATCAGCGACGTTCTACTGGGTTCATATAGCATCCGACCACAGCTACCTGGTGTGCGACTCTGCCGTGGTGATAGAGCCGTGGAAAAAGCAGATTTTCGAAACCATCGGCGACCTGTTTGAAAACGCCTACCGGCGAAGTGAAACCCTGGGCAACGAAAAACGGATTGCTCTGCACGAAGAGAGAAATGCCATTGCCCGGGAGCTGCACGACTCGCTGGCACAAAACCTGAGTTATCTGAAAATTCAGGTTGTCCGCTTTGCCAAGCAAAAAGAAATGGGTGCCGACAGCGACACGCTCAACGCCACCCTGCAGGAGCTCAGAGAGGGCCTCAACTCCAGCTACCGCAAACTGCGTGAACTGCTGGTCACCTTTCGTACCCAGCACGAAGAACTCAGCTTTGAACAGGGCCTGCAGAATATTCTTGATGACTTCAACCGCCAGTCCGGCAACCTGAGCATCAGCCTGCACATGGACGAATGCTGGCCGGGAGACCTGGACGCCCACGAAGAAGTGCACTGCCTGCACATCATCCGTGAAGCCCTGACCAACGTATTTAAGCATGCCTCGGCGACCCGAATTCAGGTACGCCTGAAGTGCAATGCTGAACAGCTGAAAATTCTCATCTGCGACAACGGTATCGGTTTTATGCCGGAACCCAATAAACCCGAACATTATGGGCTCACCATCATGGCTGAGCGCGCGCAGCGAATCGGCGGCAGCATGACCTACGGTAAATGCGAGGAACTCGGCGGCGCCTGCGTTAAACTGGAATTCAATAAAAAGAAATCAACCGGAGCTACTCATGGCTGACATCATCATCGTCGACGACCACCCGATGTTGCGCAAAGGACTGGCGCAACTGTTCGAGCTGGAACCGGAGTTCCATTTAGTGGCGGAACTGGGCAATTCCAAAGATGCCTTGCCGGCAGCCCTGAAGCTCGATCCGGATTTAATTCTGCTGGACTTAAACATGCCGGAGCAGGACGGCCTAACAACCCTATTGCAACTGCGTAACAATGGCATTACCTGCCGTATCATTGTATTTACCGTATCCGATGATCAGGCCGATATTCAACGCGCCATTCAGAACGGTGCCGACGGCTATCTGCTGAAAGACCTGGACCCGGAAGAGCTGGTATTGGCCATCAAAGACTGCATCAGCGGCACCCAGGTACTGAGCCCGAACATTAAAGAGATTGCCCGCCGCGCCATGCGCCAGCGAGTGGCCGGCACCAATACCGAGTTAGAGAGCCTGACCGAACGCGAGCGTGATGTTCTGAAGCTGATCGCCGAAGGGCAAAGCAACAAGGTCATTGGTGCAAACCTGTCTATTGCAGAAGGGACTGTAAAAGTGCACGTAAAGCGGGTACTTTCCAAACTGAATTTGCGGTCACGCGTAGAAGCAGCCATCTATGCACACGACCACATCAACGAGCTATAGGTAATTAAAAATGGGATGTTGTGATCAACCGGGGCTGATGCCTTTAAATGACGGAATCGAAAAAATACTGGCGCTGGTCAACGGCGCAACAGCAACCGAAAGTGTAGAGCTTAGCGACGCTGCCGGCCGGGTTTTAGCCAGCCCGATACTGGCGCAAAGCCCTTCACCCAGCTTCGACAATTCGGCAATGGATGGTTTTGCCGTTAAATTGAGTGACACTCCCTTAGAAACCGAGCTGACAATTCAGGGGACTGCCTTTGCCGGCAAGCCCTACCTGCAGCCATTGACCGCCGGTAATGCTATTCGAATCATGACCGGCGCCGCGCTGCCACAGGGTGCCGATACCGTCATCATGCAGGAAATGGCGCACTACAATGAAAACTGCGTCCGCTTCAATGAGCTGGTCAAGGCTGGCAGCAATGTCCGTAAAACCGGGGACGACTTTAACGCCGGCGACCGACTGGTCGCTGCCAACACCCTGCTGAACGCCGCCCATATCGCCCTGCTCGCCAGTGCCGGCTGCAAAACGGTAGAGGTGTATAAGCGCACCCGGGTGGCGTTGATATCTACCGGCGATGAACTCAAGCAACCGGGCGAAGCGCTGAACTATGGCGAACTGTATGATTCCAACCGCCCGGCGATTCGGCAAATGCTGGTATACCTGAACGTTGAAATTGTCGATTACGGCTCACTGCCAGACCAGCCTGAACTGTTCCGCGAGGCATTCCTGAAGGCGGACAGTGAGTGCGATTTTGTGATCACCTCCGGCGGTGTCAGTGTTGGCGAAGCGGATTTCACCAAAGATATTCTGGCGGAGCTGGGCGAGATCGACTTCTGGAAGCTGGCTATCAAGCCGGGCAAACCCTTTGCGTTCGGTAAGCTGCCCAACAGCTTCTTTATCGGCTTACCCGGCAACCCGGTTTCAGCGATGGTGACATTCCATATTCTCGCCAGTCAGGCGATTCGCCAGCACCAGCGCATTGGCTACAAACCCATGAAGGTGCTGAAAGCTATAATTGACAGCAGACTGAAAAAATCACCCGGTCGGCAGGATTTTCAGCGTGGCGTCTGGTCCACTTCAGAACAGGGCTTAACGGTATCTCCGGCGGGCGCGTTTCAGGGTTCGCACATACTGACCGGCCTGGCAGAGGCTAATTGCTATATCGCGCTGGAAAACGAACGTGGCAGTGTGGAACCAGGTGAGCAGGTGGATATCTGGTTGTTCGATGAGGTGCTATAAAAAAAGCCGCTGAAATGAGCGGCTTTCTGACAGGCGATGGCCTTTATTAAGGCATTAAAAAGGGGATTAAAGCAGAAGGTCTTTAATCTCTTTCAGTTCCTGCTTACCTTCAATCAACTCATCCGGTGTCAGACCCGTCAACTCATGCGGGAATACCAGCCATTCATCACTGGAGCGCACGTAGTAATCCGGCTTCATATCCACCTGAGTATTTTTTGGCTTATACCACGGGCAAGCGACTCGAATATCGTGCGGTGTGTTTTTACGCGACAGGCTCTTAATCTGTGAGATCAGGGCATCAACACTGCGCCCGGAATCAAACACATCATCAACGATGAGCAGTGAATCTTCGGCGTTGGCATTTTCAATCAGATAATGCAGGCCGTGAACCCGAATCTCTTTCGACTGCTTACCAATACCGTAATAAGAGGAGGTACGAACCGCAATATGGTCGGTTTCGATGCCTTTGAAATCAAAGTATTCCTGAACTGAAATACCGATTGGCGCGCCTCCCCGCCAGATACCAACGATAAAGTTAGGGCGAAAACCGTCTTCTAACACCTGCGCGGCAAGACGAAACGAGTCTCTGAGTAGATCACCGGAGGTGATAAAAACTTTTTCTGTCATTTTAGAGAAACCTAATTAAAAGTTGACTGAGTGGGGAAGATTATAGACAAGCCAGGCTGGCTTTGTCTTATTAAATTCATATTCCACTGCTCTCGAGATCAAGACCTGAGCATTCTCGGAGCTAAGAGTAAAACTGAAATTTTCCTACAAAATGCCCTGAACCGGCTTTGCGGTAGAAATAAAAAAACCGCGCCGGAGCGCGGTTTTCAAAGAACGAATTCTGAGCTTACTTAGAAATGTGAGCAGCCAGATCCAGAACCTTGTTGGAGTAACCGATTTCGTTGTCGTACCAGGAAACCAGCTTAACGAACTTGTCAGTCAGAGCAACGCCAGCTGCTGCATCGAATACAGAAGTCTGAGTTTCACCGATGAAGTCCTGAGAAACAACTGCGTCTTCAGTGTAACCCAGTACGCCAGCCATTTCGCCTTCTGAAGCAGCTTTCATAGCAGCACAGATTTCTTCGTAAGTAGCAGCGTTTTTCAGGTTAACAGTCAGGTCAACAACAGAAACGTTTGCAGTTGGTACGCGGAAAGCCATACCAGTCAGTTTGCCGTTCAGTTCTGGAAGAACAACGCCTACAGCTTTAGCAGCACCAGTAGAAGATGGGATGATGTTCTGAGAAGCACCACGACCACCACGCCAGTCTTTAGCAGAAGGACCGTCAACAGTTTTCTGAGTTGCAGTCGTTGCGTGAACAGTAGTCATCAGGCCAGACTCGATACCGAACTTGTCGTTCAGTACTTTAGCCATTGGAGCCAGACAGTTAGTCGTACAAGAAGCGTTAGAAACGATGTCTTGACCAGCGTAAGACTCGTGGTTAACACCCATAACGAACATTGGAGTTGCGTCTTTAGATGGGCCAGTCAGAACAACTTTCTTAGCGCCAGCTTCGATGTGCTTACGAGCAGTCTCGTCAGTCAGGAAGATACCAGTTGCTTCAGCAACTACGTCAACGCCCAGGTCACCCCAAGCCAGTGCAGCAGGGTCACGTTCAGCAGTTACACGAACAGTCTTACCGTTAACGATCAGGTTACCGCCTTCAACTTCAACAGTACCCTTGAAACGGCCGTGAGTTGAGTCGTACTTCAGCATGTAAGCCATGTAATCAACGTCGATCAGGTCGTTGATACCTACAACTTCGATATCGTCACGCTCGCAAGAAGCACGGAAAACGAAACGACCGATACGGCCAAAACCGTTAATACCTACTTTAATAGCCATGGTATTAGTATCCCCTATTTTAGGTGTGTGATTTGGGTTAAAAAATTTGTGTTGCAAAATTACAATATTGTATCAAAAGGTCAACCATCGGAACGGAATTTCTTGCTTTGAATCAACATAGAGACCCGCTTTTCTATGAATATCGTATCAATTTTGACCAGCTAATGGCCGAAATTGTAGTTTAGAAACAAGATTTCGAGAACCACTTTATTTATCCGAACAATGTAAAAGCGCAAAAAGTGGCTGATTCCGGGGCTCTTAAACTGCAAAAATTATTGTGTCGCAGCCGAACCGGCGGCCATTATCGCCGTTAATTGCTCCGCCAGGCAACGAACTTCTCCTTCAGTGAAGGGCTGATCAGTATTTTCACCGGCTTCTACGCCATAAAGCTGAACTCTTTTTTCTGCCGGCTCCGTCACCAATGCCGCCAGTTTTAATACATCGATCAAGCTTAAACCGTGACTGTTACCGCCAGATGTCTGCCAACCGGAATTAATATCGATCTTGAGTAAGCGGCCTCTCGCCTGGCCGGTACAGACCGCATCCAGAATAACGTATTCATCACCGGCGTTGATATAGCTCAGCAAATCGACAGGGTGACGACAGAGATGCACCTGAAAAGCCGCGCCGGGCTTTAATTCTTCAGCTATCTGCCAGCTGACGTGATCCGCGCCAAACCAAGAGCCTACAGCCAGCAGGGTCAGCATCGGTCAACATCCAGCTTCAGAAAATGCACTGAACAGGAAATGCAGGGGTCGTAATTGCGAATAATTTTTTCGCAAAACAGACGCAGTTCATCATCCGTATGATTCAAACCAAAGCGCTCAACCGAGCTTTTCAGGTTTTCTTCAATCCTCAGCTGGTTCTGACTGGTGGGTGGAATGATGGTCGCAGCCCGAATACTACCGCTAGCATCTACCTGATACCGGTGATAGATCATACCCCTGGGTGCCTCGGTACAGAATTCACCAACCCCTGCCTTGGGAACCACCTCGACAAAAGGGCTTTCCGGCAGCTGGTAAGCCTTAAGAATTCGAATGCTTTCCTCCAGGGCGTAATGACATTCAATCGCCCTGGCCACAACGTTATGAAACATATCGGCACTGGGGAACTTCAAGCCCTGTGCTTCTGCCCAGGCTTTAACGGAGCCCGGCAACTGAGAGAAGTTAAGATTCACTCTCGCCAAAGGCCCGAGAAAATAAGAGTGACCATTCAGCCGGGAATAAAAGGCCGTTGAGTGCGGCACCTGTTCTTCGGCGAAGTTATCGGCATACTGATTGAAGCCAATATTCAGGCCGGCGTCTGAACGCAGCCGCCCGGGCATAATCGCGTATTCATTTTCATTGTGAATGGCAACCGAGGTGAACTGCTGCTGATCTTCCGGCAAATTTAACTGAGCACACCAGGCGACCAGCTGGCGCACATCATCCAGGGCGGCCTCACATTTCTTCAGCAGGGATTGAGCAGCATCGACAGACGGTGCCTTATGAAAGCCGCCAACCTTCAGGCCGATGGGGTGGACGCTGCGCCCGCCCAAGAGCCTTAGAATTTCGTTACCCAACGCCTGCAGGCGCATCCCCCGCGTCACGGTTTCCGGGTGGTCTTCCGCCATGTCAATGGCGTTGTCGAAGCCGAGAAAATCCGGTGCTGCCAGCAAATGGATATGCAGCGCGTGGCTCTGCAGCCATTCACCGCAATACAGCAGGCGTCGCATGTCATAGACCCAGGGCCCGGGCTCGACATCAAACAGTTTTTCCAGCGCCAGAATAGAGGTCATCTGATAGGCGATCGGGCAAATACCGCAAATTCGCGCCGTTATGGTCGGCACATCGGTATAGTTTCGCCCCACCAGAAACTCTTCAAACAGCCTGGGCGGTTCATAAATGCGCAGGTGCAGCTGCTCGACTTTGCCGTTACTGGCCTGAAAGCTCAGCGCGCCCTCACCTTCCAGGCGCACCATCACCGGCACCTCGATATTTATTTCGCGTTCAGGATGAGTGTTCATTGCTCACCTCCTGTTTGGCAGCCCAGGATTTGCCGGCTGAATCGAACTCATCAGCGGCGTTATTGATCATATGGAACTTCTGGGCAATTGCGGCCGGTTGCAGGCCAAGACCAATGAAGCGCTGCCCCAACGCTTCGGTATTGATGCCTTCTGCCGGACCATAGCAGGCATAACAGGCTGTTCCGAAACTCGGGCAAAGTGCGCCACAACCGGTGCGGGTCACCGGCCCCATACAGGGCTCACCCTTACTGACAAGCACACAAACGGTATTTTTGCGCTTACACTCTGCGCACACCTTTTCATTGGCGTCCACCGGTTCAACGCCGGTTAACAGCTGCCGCACCACCCAACTGATCTGACGCACGTTAACCGGGCAGCCCCAGAGCTCAAAATCAACCGCAACATGACGGGAAATGGCCGCAGAGGTCGACAGACTTTCAACGTATTCGGGCTTGGCATAGACAGACTTCAGCCAGGCATCGCTGTCCGCGTTATTTTTCAACGCCTGAATACCGCCCGATGTAGCGCAAGCGCCCATCGTAACCAGGTAGCCGCAGTGCTCGCGAATCCCCTTTAAACGGTCAACATCCTCCGGCGTGGTGACGCTGCCTTCAATAAAGGCAATATCGACGGCATCCTCCGGGCCGAGCGGACCAGCCTCAGGAAAATGAACAATATCCACCAGCTCGGTCAGGGTGATCAGGTCTTCGCCCATATTAATGAACGCCAGCTGACAACCGGAGCAGGAGGCAAACTTATGAACAGCAACCCGTGGTTTCATATCAGAACCCCCTGTGGCCGAGCACTTCTTTAACTTCCGGATAGGAGAATACCGGGCCATCCTTACACACAAATGCAGAACCAAACTGGCAGTGACCACAGTGACCAATGGCGCACTGCATGTTGCGCTCCAGCGACAGATAGATGTGCTCTTCCGGCACCCCAAGTTCCGCCAGCATACGCGCAGACCCACTCATCATACCGTCCGGGCCGCACAGCATGACGGTGCAGTTTTGCTTGTCATAGATGGCATCTTCAAACAGCACCGACACCCGGCCCCGCTCCCAGTTCGGCCAATTGGTTTTCTCGCGGCTGGCCGCCAGCAATACCTGCGTATTGGGCAACTGCCGCCACTCATCGTATTGCTTCTGCCAGAGCATATCGGAGCGGTGCTTAACCGACTGCATGATGACCAGCCGGCCAAAGCAGGTGCGGCATTCCGCCACATGCTGAATAGCAGAGATGGCCGGCGCACAACCCAGACCGGCGGTAATGAAAACCACGTCTTTGCCGGTGCAGTCCTGAATCGGCCAGCCGCGGCCGTATGGCCCCCGAATACCGATTCTGTGCCCGGCCTTAAGCTCGGCCATGGCCTTAGTCACCCGACCGACAACACGAATGGTATGCGTTAGCAGGTTTTGCTCTCGGTTTTTAACCGAAACCGGAATTTCACCCACGCCAAACTGGTACAGCATGTTGAACTGACCATGCTGAAACTCATACTGTTGATGCAGCTGTTCGTCAACAAAGCGTAGGCGCCAGGTGAATACATCCGGCGTTTCCTGAATACGCTCTACTATTTCAGCCTCATAAGGCAGGTAAGGATTGGCAATAGGTTGCGCCGACATCAGCTATCTCCTGCAATCAGATTGGCTTCGGCAACAAAATCGATCGCCGCCGGACACCAGGAAATGCAACGGCCGCAACCGGTACAGCCGGTGCGGTCATATTGGTCACGCCAGCTGCCCAGCTTATGAGACATCCACTGCCGGTAGCGCAATCGGGTTTCGTCACGAATGGTTATACCGTGGATGTAACTGTGATCCTGATTAAAACAGGAATCCCATTCACGGATATGTTGGCTCGACTTGCCATCCAGTGCCTGAACCTCCACCTCGCGGTGACAGAAACAGGTCGGGCAAACCATCGTACAGTTGCCGCAGGCCAGGCATTTTTCGGCGACACTGTCCCACTCTCTATCGTCAAGGTTGGAAAAGATATTGGCGTGCATGTTTTCATGCAGCAGCGCTCGCTCCTGTGCCGCAATGACTTCTGCAATTTGCGCCTTTGCGTCAACATGACCTTCAGCAGAGACCGGCGTTAACTCCAGCTGTTCAAAAATTTTCAGGCCCTTTTCACTGCCGAAGCGAACAATGAAGCCATCGTCCAGTTCATCCAGTAACAAATCAAAGCCGGATTGAATCTCCGGCCCGTCACCGGTCGACGCGCAAAAACAGGTGTTGCCGGTATGGCTGCAATTAACACCCACAATAAACAGCGCATTGCGATGGGCAGAATAGAAGGGGTCGGGGTAATCCCCATACATGAAATGTAAGTCTTGCAATTGCAGCGCGGCAAGATCACAGGCACGGGCTCCAATGAATGCAATCGGCTCGGCATTGACTTCCGGCCGGTTGAACACAAAACCCTGTTCAGTCTGCTCTGCGCGCCACAGTAATTCCCGGCTACGGTAAAGCCAGGGTTTGATCCCCTGGGCACCATTGGGCCAGGCGAAGTAACGCTGATGATCGCCCTTAGCCACCCGAACACTGCCTGGCTTCACGGTCAACTCAATGCCTTGTGGCAGCTGAGCAACGGAACTGATCTTGCCGAACTGAACGGCACCATCAATCACACTGGGGCCTACACAGCCGTACCCTGCCGACTGCAACTGACTGAACAACTGATTGAACTTTTCATACTGCAAAAAACCGGATCGACTCATAGACAGCGCCCTGTATAGATCGCCGCAAAAAATTCATAAAACCTTTAAACCTTTCAGGCAGCGAACGACTGTAGTCTCTTAAGACTATAGGCACTCGCACTAAAACGACGGCATTTCAAACAGCGCTAAAGGTTGTCCCAGCTCAGTTTCTTCAACTATTTTTAGAATCACTAAAATTTTTAACAATACGACGCTATTTTTTAGAAATAACGGAAGTGAAAACTATTAATTGATAGAACGGATCTGCATATGTGCTTAGGTGTACCTATGAAAATACTTTCAGTTAAAGATCAGACGGCGATCTGTGAACGCGATGGCGTGCAGCGTGAAGTGGCCCTGCAATTGATCGATGACGAGCTCAATGTGGGTGATTACCTGCTTATCCATCTGGGTTTTGCCATTGAGGTCATTCCCCAAAAGGATGCCGAAGAAGCAGAAAAAACCTGGCGCGCCTGGAGTGCATTAAACAAACAGAAAACAACCGGCAACGCATAAAATCAGCCGCGGCCGGTGTTTCTTTTTTGCAGTGAGCCTGACCGGCGCAATAAGCGCTGGCCTGGCATTGTGATATCTAATTTACAGCAGGGGTTCGCCGTCAGAAGGCAGTGAACCACCGTTTATTCAGTCAGATAAAAAGCCGCCGGTCTGACGATTCCATAGCTGCGCATAAATGCCGCCACTGGCCACCAAATCCCGGTGCGCGCCCTGCTCAACGATCTTACCGTCATCCATAATAACCAGCCGGTCCAATGCAGCAATGGTGGATAGCCGGTGCGCAATGGCGATAACCGTCTTGCCTTCCATCAGCTGATCAAGGTTTTCCTGAATGGCCGCTTCGGCTTCGGAATCAAGCGCAGAGGTCGCCTCATCAAGAATCAACAAGGGGGCATCCTTCAGCAACACCCGGGCAATGGCAATGCGCTGACGTTGGCCGCCGGAAAGCTTCACTCCGCGCTCACCGACCTGAGCGTCGAAGCCGGTATTACCGTACGGGTCACACAACTCCTGAATAAAATCGAACGCCTCCGCTTTCCTGCAGGCAGAGATTAATTCGGCTTCTGTGGCGTCGGGCCGTCCATAGAGAATGTTTTCCCGAATTGAGCGGTGCAACAGCATGGTGTCCTGACTGACCATCCCAATATTCGCGCGCAATGAATCCTGCTCTACCTTTGCGATATCCTGGCCGTCGATTTCAATACAGCCCTTTTCCAGATCATAAAAACGCAACAGCAGATTCACCAGCGTAGACTTACCGGCACCAGAGCGGCCCACCAGTCCAATACGCTCGCCCGGTTTAATATCCAGTGTCAGCCCTTCAATGACCCCGGATGATTTTCCATAGTGAAAGCTGATGTCGTTAAAGCGGATGCCGCCGCGCGCTACCGTGAGCTTCTTTGCGTCTTGGGCATCGGTAACGCTTTGCGGCTTGCTCAGCGTTCTCATACCATCGATGACGGTACCGATGTTTTCAAACAGCGCACCGACTTCACGCATAATCCAATGGCTCATGCCATTCATACGCAAAGACAGCGCAATCGCCAAGGCAATAGAGCCCACGCTGACTTCGCCAATCGACCACAGATAAATTGCGGCTCCGGCTATTGAGAACAGCAGTAAATAGTTAAACCAGGAAAGCACAACCTCAAACAGGGTGACCAGCCGGCGCTGTTTGTGCGCAGCGTCCATAAATTCCTGCATGCCTTCGCGGGCATAATCGGCCTCACTCTGGGTATCGGCAAACAGCTTGACGGTTTGGATATTGGTGTAACTGTCGACCACACGACCGGTCATGGTGGAACGGGCATCCGCCACCTCACTGGAAACATTACGCAATCGCGGAATGAAATAAATCTGAATGCCGATGTAAACCACCAGCCAGATCAATACCGGCAGCACCAGCCGATGATCTGCCTTGCCAATGAGGATGATCATGGTCACCACATAAATGAAGATGTACACCATCACATCCAGCAGCTTAACCACAGAATCACGCACCGCCAGGGAGGTTTGCATCACCTTGGTAGCCACCCGCCCGGCATAATCGTTCTGATAGAATGACAAGCTCTGTTTAAGCAGATAGCGGTGTGCCAGCCAGCGCACCGACATTGGGTAATTGGCCAGAATCGCCTGATTCAGCAACATCGAGGTGATTAAAATCAGCGCCGGAACGATCAGCAGAATAAAAATGCTCAGTCCAATAAGAACGGAAATATTCTCTTTAAAAACGGTTTGCGGATCGACCGTGCCAAGCCAGTCAACCAACCAGCCCATGAGCCCAAACATGGAAGCTTCGGCAATCGCGACAGTGGCTGAAAACAGTGACAAAAACAGAATCGGACGCCACATACCCCGGGTGTAATGCAGGCAGAATTGAACCAGTGAGCCGGGCGGCTGTACTGGTTCCTGTTCGGGAAAGGGAGGAATAATCCGTTCAAAATAGGCAAACATGGCGGGTCCTTTGCAAAAAAAGAACGCCAGCCTAGCAGATTTTTCGAGCTTTAAAACGCTTTAGCTCAACCTTCAAAAAAGTGAATTTTGCCTTCTTCCAGCGAGTACTGAGCACCCACAACCATCAGCTTTCCACTTTGAATCTGAGTTTCCAGATAAGGTGAGGAATAACGAATCTGACTGACCGACGTGCGAATATTGGCGCGCACCGCAAATTTCATCAGATCTTTTTCATTGTGTTGCAGATCCGTCTCTACCAAGGTTTCCAGCGACGGACGGATTCGGGAAACGATCGACATCAGGTTGTGCGAAGGCTCCTGTTCAGGGTTCTTAATCGCATTCAGCGTTGCTTTAATTGCGCCACAACTGTTGTGACCCAAAACAACAACCAACGGTGTGCCAAAGGTCTCAACGGCAAATTCGATACTGCCAACCTGAGAAGGTGCCACAATATTACCGGCTACGCGGATAACAAACAGATCACCCAGGCCCTGATCAAAAATTATTTCAGCAGGTACCCGTGAATCGGAACAACCAAGAATGATCGCGAACGGAGATTGCCCCTCAAGAAGGTTTAACCGGCGCTTTTCTGAGGCCAGTTCCTGCTGAGTCATTTGGGTAACGAAACGTTCATTTCCTTCTTTCAGTCGCTGCAGAGCTTCTTGAGCATTTAACATGAAAATAACCACCTAAATTCAATCATTTGCAGGCATTGAACGATATAGATTTCCCTCATGAGCGCAAGTTCTTTAGATTCAGAGCTTTCGTGAATTAAGCTCACAATCCAGGCCGAGCCAGCTGGCCGAGAACGGGCAAAGGAAGCATCATGCAGCACCCAAAGCGTATTATTTTTAGACTATTGTGGCAGTGATGTCAGCCTTGCGCCAACTTCCCTAACCTGACGCAGTGCCTTGCTACGGATCTGGCGGCACCACAACCAGTGCTATTCCATATAGCGACAAATTTAAGGATGAATAATCATGAAACGATTAATGACCATGCTGTGCCTGCTCATTGGCCTGACAGCAACCCTACCGGCAATTGCCGACTCAACCACAGCCAGCTCTGGCGATACAACCGCAACTGAAAACATCATACTGGTGGTCGATATCAATAAAGACAGCGCCGAGAAGATGTCTGACCTGTTGAACGGTGTTGGGCCGAAAAAAGCACAGGCAATTGTGGACTACCGCGATGCCAATGGCCCATTCCTGAGCGCGGATGAACTGGCCAACGTGCCTGGAATCGGTTCAGCGACCGTCAATAAGAACCGCGAAGCAATCGTCGTCAGCGGCCTGTAGCCAGCAGATTGCAGCACTAAAAGAAATTAAAACGGGACCAGACCAACCGCCATACCCTTTCGGCACAACATTAACGGGAAGTTGCCAGATCTGAAACTAAAAGAAGGGGAAAGAAAGAATTGGTCGGAGCAGAGGGATTCGAACCCCCGACCCTCTGGTCCCAAACCAGATGCGCTACCAAACTGCGCTATGCTCCGACTAAATGGCGGTGAGTGAGAGATTCGAACTCTCGATACGATTTCTCGTATACACGCTTTCCAGGCGTGCTCCTTCAGCCACTCGGACAACTCACCAAAATCTGAATGCTGCATAGAGCTCACATTCAAACCGGCTAAAAACCATGCCTTGAAGGTCACGTCTTCAGCGGGGGCGCACTTTATCGAATTACAGAGCCGCTGGCAAGGTATTTCATAAAAAACAATGGCTTAGCTTGGGTTAATCTGACTCAAAGGTCCATAAAACCGCTCCAAACCTGAAAACCACGGCAAAAAACTGACATCTTTAAACTATGACCTTGCCCAATCTTTTACGGGTGTTTTAAAGTACAGTCATCCTATCAGCAAAAATCATACAAATTCGGGTGTAACAGGGCATGACCAAAAGACAATCGAAATCCAAACGGCCAGCAAATAAGCCAGCCAACAGTCGTGCCAAGCAACAAACCACCCAGGAACTGGAACTCTTTGACCGCTTTACCGTATTGCCGATCGCGGCCGAGTTTAATTCCCGGGCGATCATCTATTTAACACTCGCCGGCACACTGGTCAGCACCATATCCTTTGGCTCGTTACCGCCGTTCTTTATGGTTCTGGTGGTTTTCTGCCTGATCTACCCATTGGCAGCGCGCTATTTCAGCCTGCCGCTACGACACCGCTACCCCAAGCATGTAGGCTATGGGCTGGTCATTTTCGATGCCTTTTTCACCGGTGCTATGATCAGCGCCATGGGCGCACCTATTGAGCCCTCAATTCTGATTCTCATCATGGCCAATGCCAGCTTTATTGTTATCGGCCAAACCACGGCCTACCTGCTTTGCCTGATATTCTTCGCTGCCGGAGCTGCAATCGTCTATCACCTGCACCCGACCTTCGAACGGGTCGAAGCATCGCTGATAACCATTCTGATTGCCGGCTTCGGAACCGGCATGTACGTTGCCATTACCGCCTACTACACCAACCAGTCTGCGCGCCGCTTAAAGGCAGCCCGGCTGGAAATGTACAAGCAAAACGAAAAGTACCGCACACTGTCCCGCAAGCTCTCCAAGTATCTGTCGCCCCAGGTATGGGAAAACATCTTCCGCGGCAAGCAGGATGTAAAGCTGGAAACCAAGCGTAAGCGGCTGGTTATCTTCTTTTCAGACATCAAAGGCTTCAGCCAGCTTTCGGAACAGATGGAAGCAGAAGCGCTGACCGCCTTGATCAACACCTATCTAACTGAGATGAGCAAAATCGTAATGAAGCACGGTGGCACCATCGATAAGTTTATTGGTGATGCCATTATGGTGTTCTTCGGCGACCCGGAGACCAAGGGTGTGAAGAAAGACGCTGAAGCCTGCGTCGCCATGGCCATTGAAATGCGCAAGCATATGAAGGTACTGCGCCAGCGCTGGAAGGCTCAGGGCATTCAGCACCCGCTGGAAATTCGTATGGGCATCAACACCGGCTACTGCACGGTCGGTAACTTTGGCGCTGAAACACGCATGGATTACACCCTGCTGGGCAAAGAAGTCAACCTGGCTTCACGGCTGGAATCCTCCGCAGATTCCGGCGAAATCCTGATCTCCTACGAAACCTACTCCCTGGTTCAGGACCGCATACTGTGCCGCGAGAAGGGCCAGATTAAAGCCAAGGGCTTCAGCCGGCCGATTCCGGTTTATCAGGTCGTCGACTTCCGTAAAGACTTAGGCGCCAGAAGAAGCTTCACCGAACTGGATCTGGAAGGCTTCTCCATGTCGCTGGATATGGAAAAGGTGAAGGATTACGAAAAAGACCGCATTCTCGATACGCTGGAAAAGGTCAAAACCTCTCTGATTCAGAAAAACATCACCGGCTGAAGGCAAGCGCCAGCCTTACTGGCGCACCAAGCGGATATTGTTCACCTCAGCCTGCGCGTCATCGGAGCGGAACGGATTGATATCCAGGCCTCCACGTCGCACATAGCGCGCATAGACGGTTAGGGTCTGGCACCGGCACTGCGCCTTCAGATCAACAAAGATCCGCTCCACACACTGCTCATGAAACTCATTATGCTGACGGAACGAAATCAGATACTTGAGCAGCGATTCACGGTTAATCTTCGGCCCGGTGTATTCAATAAAGACCGAACCCCAATCCGGCTGCCCGGTTACCAGGCAATTGGATTTCAACAGGTGTGAACACAGCTTTTCGCTGACAATCTCATCGGAGCATTCAAGCAACGAGGCATCCGTCTGGTAGCCGGTAATCTGCACATCCAGATCATCAATGCATTCAGCAGCCATAGCAGATACCTGCTCGTGTTCAGCGGCCTGATCAAGCTTAAAGACGTCGACACCAACCGCAGCTTCGGCTGCCGCTGTTAAATCTGCCGCCAGCCTTGCCTGCACCTCATCAATACTGTCGAAATGGCTCTGATTGAAGGAATTCAGATACAGCTTGAACGATTTCGACTCAATCAGCTTTGGCGACTCCGCCGGGATGCGGAATACAGCAATAGCCACCACCGGTTTACCTTTTGGGTTCAGCCAGGAAAGCTCATAGCCATTCCAGACATCCACTCCGGCAAAGGGCAATTCTGCGCTGTCGACACCAATCTCTGTGCGCTTTTCCTGACGCGCAATAGGAAACAGCAAGGAGGCATCGTAGGTGTCTTTATAACTGCTGGCTTTACCCAGCGGAGAAGATTCCGGTGAATTCATTTTCAATCCTGATTAATGTTTAAGAGCGCAGCCCGTGACCGGTTTTCAGCAAATACATCGCCCAGCCGGTCAGCACCACCACAAAAATACCCAGCACGATATAGGCCGTCAGCACCGGGATATCAGACACACCTATAATGCCAAAGCGGAAGGTGTTAACCATATATAAAATCGGGTTCAACTTGCTGACCCACTGCCAAACCTCCGGCAGCAGAGAAACGGAGTAGAACACGCCACCCAGATAAGTCAGCGGCGTCAGAATAAAGGTCGGCACGATGGTGACATCATCAAACTTGGTCGCGAATACCGCATTGATGAAGCCCGCGAGAGAAAACACGACTGCAGTCAACAGAATAACCGATACCGTCACCAGCGGATAAGCAATCGTCAGCTTCGAAAACCACAGGCTAAGCAGCAACACAATTACCCCACAGGCCAGGCCGCGGGCAACGCCACCAGCCACAAAGCCGAACAGCACAATCCAATTGGGCACCGGTGCAACCAGTAACTCTTCGAGCGATTTCTGAAATTTATTAGAGAAGAAGCTGGAGCTGACATTGCCATAGCTGTTGGTAATGACCGACATCATAATCAGGCCGGGCACAATGAACTGCATATAGTCAAAGCCACCCATCTGGCCGATCCGGCTGCCAATCAGATTGCCGAAGATAACAAAGTAAAGCACCATCGTAATAGCAGGCGGCAGCAGCGTTTGCGGCCATATACGCAGAAAGCGCCGTACCTCTTTTGAAACAATCGTCGCGAAGGCCACCCAATAATTACTGTTCATTGTCAGCCTCCTGTTCCGCATTGTTTCCGGTTAAATCCACAAACAGCTCTTCAAGCCGGTTAGTTTTAGGACGAATACTGATCGCGTTGATGCCCGCAAAGTTCAGTAGGTCGAATACACGGTTCAGGCTCGCACCCTTTTGAATACTGAACTCCAGACTGTAGTCATCGATCACTCTGGCACCAAACGCCTGCAGCGCCTCCGGGATTTCAGTCACCGCATCGTGCAAATCTACAACAAAGGTTGAATTGGCCTTTTCTTTTAACAGTTCTTTGGTCGCCCCGCGCGCAATGATGTCACCCCTGCCAATGATGGCCAGGTTGCGGCACAGAGATTCGGCCTCTTCCAGATAGTGAGTCGTGAGAATAATAGTTGTCCCCTGCTGATTAAGCCGGGTTAGAAACGTCCACATGGTGCGGCGGATTTCAATATCCACGCCGGCAGTGGGTTCATCCAGAATGAGAATTTTTGGCTCATGCATCAAGGCCCGGGCGATCATCAGCCGGCGCTTCATGCCGCCTGAAAGCATGCGCGACTGAACATCACGCTTTTCCCACAGGTCCAGCTGCTTCAGGTACTTTTCCGCCCGCTCCAGCGCAACCTTGCGCGGCAGACCGTAATATCCGGCCTGCTGGACAACAATATCAATAACCTTCTCAAAGGTATTGAAGTTAAACTCCTGTGGCACCACCCCCAAACTGCGTTTAACCTGCTCGCGCTGGGTATCCAGGTCGAAACCATTCACCTTCACAGAGCCTTCGGTTTTATTCACCAGTGACGACACAATACCGAGGGTGGTCGATTTACCTGCGCCGTTGGGACCGAGCAAGGCAAAAAAGTCACCGCTGGCCACGTTCAGGTCTATACCATTCAATGCCTGGAAGCCATTGTCGTAAATCTTGGTCAGCCCGGAAATTTCTAATGCATAAGCCATATTTGATTCGCTTAAAAGAATACTTGATTCAGGTAGCCCCTTAATGGGCGCCCATCCGGGAAATTCAACATCCAATTGGCAAACAATCGCAGCCAGAGCTTCAGCGGATAGCTTTTATGACTTACGCTTCTTCAAAACATTTTCCACGTAAGAGACCGCGGCAGCCGGCATGCCAACATCGGCATGGCTAGATTCGCTTAAGTACCAACGGTGTTCGAGTATTTCATGGAACAGTTCCGCATCCTCCAAATCGCCCTTCAGCTCGGCGGGGACCGCCTGCAAGCTGGGGTTAAAAATCTCGGACATCCAGCGGTAGGCTGCCACCGGCAGAGGAATTTCTTTTGCTTCGCGCTCCGATAAGATGACCCGGTAGCGGTTCAGGCTGTTCAGCAAACGGCGCGCCTGGTTTTCCTGAACATGCATACCCGTCAACGAGGCCAACTTACGCTTGTGGTGCCAGTGCTCAACCACGCGCGGCACCATTCGCACCTTTTTACCGCCGTCGACAATGGAAATTTCCATCTCTTCCACATCAAAGCCCAGATCGTTAATGCGGCTGATACGCTTTTCAATCAGGAACTGGTCTTCAGGATCAAATACTTCAAAATGCGTCAACTCGGACCAGAGCCGGTTGTACTGATCAACCAGTGAATCGGCAAGATCGATAGGGTCAAGCCCTCCCGGCAAACAGGCCGCGGCTTCCATATCCATGAGGTCCCCGGCGATATTGGTGCGCGCCAGATCCAGATCAAATTCACGGCGCATGTCCGGCACCTCATCGAGCAGATCGCCCGTTTCCGCATCCACAAGGTAGGCCGCCATCAGGCCGGCATCGCGCCGGAACAGGGCATTGGAAAATGAGCAGTCGCCCCAGTAAAAACCTGACAGGTGCAAACGCACCAGCAGCTCAGCCAGCGCATCCAGCATTTGAAACAGCTGTTCTTTGGAAATACCGTTCTCGATGATAACGCGGTAAGGCAAAGCGCCCACCATGTAGTTAGTGATTAGCAGACCACGCCCGTCAAGGCTCTTTCTGGCGGCCTTTTCTTCATCGGTCAGGTTAGCATCACGGTGTGTGACAAGCCCAACCGCCTCTACAACCGGCAGCTCCAGCTCCTGCAGCTCGCGCAGCAGGCCGTACTCTTTTTCAGCAATCGGCGTCGACAGCTCTTTGAGCGCATATACCTTGCCCTGATTGGAAATAAACTTAACGACATTGCGATGTATACCGCGCGCTACCTCAACAAACTTCTCTTCTGGCCACTCGTTCAGGTGACGATCCCAGGGCAGGTGCAGATCGGTGAAGTAATGGCTGGGTGTCGCTATTTTAAATTTCATTCAAACCTCAGATTCAAAGCCACAACAGTTGGCAGCTGAAAACCATATTTTAAGCCAGATAAAAGCAAAAAAGCCGACAGATGCCGGCTTTTTTTAACAATTGGCGATCCGGAGCTTACAGGCGCTCCTGGGTTTCACCATTAAAGATATGCAACTTATTGGTATTGATGTGCAGAGTAACGGTATCGCCTACGCGAGGCGTACGGTGAACATCCATCTTAGCGATCATCGGCTTGGTTTCACCCTCTACCAGGAAGTGAACCACCACTTCGTGACCCAGAGTCTCAATAATGGTGACCTTGCCATTGATGGTCGCGGTATGGGTCCATTCACTTTCCGTTTCTTCACGCACATGCTCAGGACGGAAGCCAACATAAACGTCTTTACCCTTGCAGGCGGCAACGCCATCTTTCCAGCCTGCCGGCGTATCAATCTCTACCGCTGCATGGGTCAGCTTGCCGCCATCTTCAGAAACCTTCATCTTCACGATGTTCATGTTTGGCGTACCAATAAACTGGGCAACAAACACGTTGGCAGGTGTGTCGTACAGATCCAGCGGAGAGCCAACCTGACGCAGGTTACCATCGTGCAGAACCGCAATGCGATCGCCCATGGTCATGGCTTCAGTCTGGTCGTGCGTTACATATACGGACGTAATACCCAAGCGTTTCTGCAGGTTGGCAATTTCAGCCCGCATCTGCACACGCAGCTCGGCATCCAGATTGGATAGCGGCTCATCGAACAGGAATACTGAAGGCTTACGAACGATTGCACGGCCCAGGGCAACACGCTGACGCTGACCACCGGAAAGTGCTTTCGGCTTACGTTCCAGGAGGTGCGCAAGGCCCAGAGTTTCAGCGGCTTCAGTAACCAGCTGATCAATCTCTTCTTTGGCCATCTTGCGCAGGCGCAGACCAAAGGCGATGTTTTCGTAAACGGTCATGTGCGGGTACAACGCGTAGCTCTGGAATACCATGGCAACATCACGGTCTTTCGGGTGAACGTTGTTTACAACGCGGTCACCGATATAAAGGTTACCTTCGGTGATATCTTCCAGGCCGGCGATCATACGCAGTGTTGTTGATTTACCACAACCGGAAGGACCCACAAGCACCATGAATTCCTGGTCCTGAATATCGAGATCCAGCCCTTTGATGATGTTTACATCGCCATAGCTCTTGATAACGTTTTCAAATTTTATGCTAGCCATTGTTGTCACACTCGTTTGTTAGTTATTTTTTATTCAAAAGCCCGACGGCTCAAGAAGATGCGGCACCGCCCGTATGTTCGAGCGTTTATACCAATCGCGCCCCTAACGGGCACTTTCTGGAATTTCTGAGGGTATTTATACCACCCCTATTGAAGGTGGGCAAGCATGAATGAATTTAAATAATGTATTAGATTAAAATAATTCATGCTTGCTTCGATGACGGCGTCAACCGTCAGTTTTTACGGATTTCACCCAGCTTTTTACAGAACGCCTGAATACCCTGCTGCGCAAACAGTTCGGTGGAACTCATTGTCAGTTTACGCCGCCAGTTCGGGTACTCATCACTGGTACCCGGCACGTTCACCGGCGTTTTGATATCCATCATATCCTCCAGCTGAACAGCAATAATCTGCGAGGCTGTTCCGGCCAACTGATAATGAATGGCCTCATTCAGCGATTTCGTCATTTCTTTGCTGATTGCCGGATCAACGACCATTCCCTGCGGCAGATTGCCATGGCGCTGCAGCAACTCCAGAATCAGGAACTTCGCGTGCTCGCGGGCATTGGCTTCATTTACGAAATCCTCTTCCGTTGCGAACATGCCCAGCTGCTTACGCAGCTCCAGATCCGACTTATCCCAATAGGCGTTTACCGTGGGCATGTCATGATTACAGACAATGGCCAGTGCCTTTTGTGCATAGTGCTGCGGCTCGGTGCAGCCACCCTGATTCATTTCAAAGTAAAAGACCTTGTTGGAATAAAGCTCTGCCTGCGGGAAATAGCGCATAACCTCTTCAGGCACCGTCCCCAAATCTTCAGCAATAACCATGCAGCGGTTACGAACAGACTCCAGGTTCAGCAGGCCAAGCATGTCGAACAGGTCGTAATAGACGTAAGCGCCGTAAGAGGCATCCGCCCCTGGCGGGCACCACCACAGCCGCAGCAGTGCCAGCGCGTGATCAATGCGCAGCGCACCACAGGCACTCATATTGTTGCGTAGCAGGGTAATAAACGTGCTGTAGCCATCGGCCTTTAACTTAACCGGGTCAAGTGGCGGCAAGCCCCAGTTTTGCCCGCTAGGCCCCAAGGCATCCGGCGGAGCACCAATAGATGCATCCAGGCAGAAATCTTCACGGTTACTCCAAACCTCTGCGCCGCCTCTGTCTGCCCCCACGGCTAAATCGCGATACAAGCCAATCTTCATGCCGAGCGATTCAGCCAGAGCACTTAATTCTTTCAATTGCTCATCAGCAATAAACTGCAGATAGCACCAGTAGGTAACAGCGTCGGAATTTTCCTCAGCAAACTGTTTAACCTCTTCAGATTTGTGCCCCTGATAGGCTTCCGGCCAGGTCGGCCAGCCCCAACAGGATTCGTCTTCAGAGCTGAAATGCGCCAGCAGCGCACTGAAAACCGCATGCTGTTGCAATGCACTACCCTGCTTTTCCAGATAGCGCTGAAACGCCTGATCGCGATCAGTACCCTTGTTCAGGTGATTCTTCTTGAACATCTTATACAGCTCGGCAAAGAACTCGAACTTCAGTTCACTGACACCAGCATAGTTGACGCTGTCTGTTTCACGCAGTTTGGCAACCCGCGCTGCAAACTTCTTGGTGCCATACTTTCGCTTCAGCGCCGGCGAGTTTTCGAACTCAACCACGCGGGGAATATCAACATACAGCACGTTCAAAAAACTGCGGTCTGACGGGCTGTAGGGACTGCAGTGATCCGGGCTGTTTGGGTAGAGTGCGTGAATCGGATTCAGACCGATCACATCGGCCCCCTGCTCGGCCATTTCACGAATGAGAACATCCAGGTCACCGAAATCACCCATGCCCCAGTTATTGTCTGAGCGCAGGGTATACAGCTGAATCGCCGTGCCCCAGATTTTATCGCCGCGGGTCATTGCCTCTGAGTGAAAACAGGTTTTCGGCGTCACAACCAGTTTTGCCGCCATTTCCTGGTCTGCAATTTTCACCGTTAACCGGTGGTAACCCAGCGGCAAGCTCTGCGGCAACGGCAGCAAACGCCGAACATAGCGTATGCCGTCCATCCAGTACTCACCGGTTTCCGGCTGTGCCGCCACATCAAACCCGGCAGATTCCGTTGCACCCGTCTCCAGCTCAACTGTCCACTGCCCCGGAACACCAGGACCACAATCCGGATAATAAATACTGACACCCCAAGTGCCGCGCAGCGGAGAGAGTACTGTTATCGGCTCGAGCAGTTTTTTCCACTGATGGGTGTCAAGCTGCCATGCCTGGTCACTGAGCTTGGCCTCATTCTCCAGGTCATATCCCATCGCCCGCACAATGGCACTGACATTTTCGATAGGAACCTCTGAAGAATATCCCCGAAAATCGATGTAATTCCGGGATATGCCGCGCAAATGAGCAATTTTTGCAACCAGCTCATGGTTTACCATACTTAACAACCTCTTAATTAATTTACGACCAATTCTCAGAGAGCTCAGCAGACGTCGAATTCGACCCTAGTCTAAGTTAGTTCAGGTTAAAACCCATGTTGAAAAACGGGATGTCGGGTAGGATTTTTCATCGGGTGGGAATTTTTGCACCCACCGGTTGTGTCCATCTTTTGGAACCGAACAGCACACCTCCGCAATGACTATTCAGAATAGGACAAATAAAAAACCCCGCGACAAAAAAATCGGCGGGGTTTAGTCAATCAGCTGTAAAGCTGACTTTTGGCGGCTCAGATCAGTTCGATATCTTCCGGTTCAATACAGCAGCCGCACCCAACAGACCAGGCTGCTTAGACACCACCACATAGGTCGGTATGGTTTCCACAAACCCGGATAGGCGACCTTTGCTTTCAAAGCGGGCGCGGAATTCACTGCTTTTAAAGAAATCGATAAAGCGCGGAATAATGCCACCGGTAATATAGACGCCGCCTTTGGCACCAATGGCCAGCGCTACATCCCCGGCGTAGCCCCCGAGCACAGCACAAAACATAGACAGCGCCTTCAGGCAGAGCGCATCGGAACCGGCCAGCGCGGCGGCAGAAATATCCTTAGCGGCCATGGTCAGATCCTTACCTTCGCCATGTGCCAGCGCCTGGTAGATGTTTTCCAGACCCTGGCCGGAGAGCAAGCGCTCCTGAGACACCCGCTCAAACTTGGTCAGCAGAAACGTCAGCACCTCCAGCTCATCCAGATTGGTTGGCGCGAAGTGGGTATGGCCACCTTCGGTCTCCAGAGTTACCGGGCCATAGTCTGAAAATGCCAGTGCCGCCAGCCCCAGGCCAGTCCCCGGCCCCGTGACCGCGATTGGCTTACCGGGCTGCGCCTCGCCACGGCCAATCTTGATCAGGCCATCGTCATCAAGCTGTGGAATACAGTTGGCCATGGCGTTGTAGTCATTAATAAAGGACAGGCTTTTCAGCTTCAACTGCGCCTTCAGTTCTTTCACACTGAACGACCAGAAATGGTTGGTCATGGTGATCTGATCCTGATCTGTCGGGCACGCAATCGCCATAACTGCATGCTCGGGGCGCCCGTAGTCCTCTGCAATTTCAGCCAGATAGGCTTCTGCGGCATCCGCAATGGTGGCATAGCTGGCCCCGTCGAGTGCCTGCGGCGCGATCAGATCGGCTTCTTTCAGTGTCAGTGAGCCATCGGCATTAACCGCCCGAATAGGGGTCAGCGCAAACCGTGCGTTGGTGCCGCCAATATCGGCAATCAAACCCAGTTGTTCCATAGTTATTCCTTTCGCTTTCTGTGAATTTAAAACTCATTTTTGGTTTATTGGCTCAGCGACTTTTTATCCGCCTGCCTTTTATAGTTTTGCCGTGCAACGCTGGGCACTCATGCCTTGTCACACTGACAAATTACTTTAGCAGAACGAATGCCTGCTCAGAATAGAAACGGGGGAGGAAACACGACAACCAGACAATATTCGACCACCCATTAGCCTGCGCCAACACCAGCCAGACAGCCCGGCAATGAGCTTCGGCGATGCCTTTTCGTAATTTTATTACAGATTAAAAACAATCTTTTTATTTATGCAAATCCACCACAGGCCAATAAATACGGGCAATGGCAGAACAATTCAGAAAGACTTTAAGAAATAGAAGAAAACCTTAAGCTAGATCACTTTACGGTGAAGTTGTTAATTTCCTACAATCCTTTGCACTCGACCTTATCGGAAAACAACACATGTCGACAAACCTACTGGAACGCCTGAAATCGAACCCCAGCTGCCTGAGTAAAAGTGAAAGAAAGGTAGCCCAGGTGATTCTGCAAGATCCAAACAAAGCCATCCGTTCCAGCATTGCCAGCCTGGCCAAGGCCGCCAATGTGTCAGAACCGACGGTCAACAGGTTCTGTCGCAGCCTGGATTGCACCGGCTTCCCGGATTTCAAACTGAAGCTTGCCCAATGTCTGGCGACAGGCACCCCCTTTGTGAACCGCAATGTGGAAGCCAACGACCGCGTAGAAGACTACAGCGGTAAAATATTTGAAGCGACCATCAGCGCCATTACCGACGCCAAACGCTCCATCGACCCGAATGCCCTGACCCGCGCAGTGGATGCACTTTCTCAGGCTCGGCGGGTCGAGTTCTATGGCCTGGGCGCATCCGGCAGTGTCTGTCAGGATGCGCAACACAAGTTTTTCCGCCTGAATACACCCTGCGTGGCCTATATCGATGTTTTGCAGCAGCGCATGTCCGCCGCCGCGGCGAAACCCGGCGATGTCATCGTGATCATTTCCAATACCGGCCGCACCATTTCACTGGTCGAAACGGCGGAAATCGCTCGTGACTCCGGCGCCACCGTGATTTCGCTGACCTCGCCACACTCGCCACTGGCTAAGGCCAGCAACATTATTCTGGGGGTCGAAAGTTCTGAGAACACCGACATGTACACGCCTATGAGTTCACGCATTGTGCACCTGACCGTACTAGATGTGCTTTCAATGGGCGTCACCCTGAGGCTTGGGCCGGAATTCCAGAGCCACCTGCGCAGAATAAAAGCGGCACTGGCAGATACCCGTTACAAAAACGAGGATACCGACTAACCTTCTGTTTCATCTGCTGTTGAGCGGCGCGACTGCGTGTTGTTTGGTTATTAAAGGTCGAGGGCCCTTTTCATCGGATACTAACGATTAACCTAACCAAAGGTAATAACAACGCATGAGACGTACAAAAATCGTTACCACCCTGGGCCCGGCGACCGATCGGGAAGGGGTTCTCGAAGCCTTAATCGCAGCTGGCGCCAATACCGTTCGACTGAATTTTTCTCACGGCAACGCCGCAGACCACCAACGGCGCGCAAATGAAGTTCGTGCGATCACCGAAAAGCTCGGCTTACCGCCGTGCGCCATTCTCGCCGACCTGCAGGGCCCGAAGATTCGAATCGCCCGCTTCAAAGACGACAAGAAGGTACAGCTGAAAGACGGCCAAAAATTTATTCTGGATGTCGACTTTGATAAGTCCGCAGGCGATGAAACCCGCGTCGGCATCGACTACCCGGCTTTAGCTAAAGATTCCAAACCAGGGGACATCTATCTGCTGGATGATGGCCGGGTGAAGGTGCAGGTTGAAAAGGTCGACGGCAACGCCGTGCATACGATTGTTATTCAGGGCGGCCCGTTGTCTAACAACAAGGGCATTAACAAGCTGGGCGGCGGTTTATCCGCAGCCGCCCTAACCGAGAAGGACAAGAAGGACATCATCACCGCCTCTGAAATTGGTGTTGATTACGTTGCTGTCTCTTTCCCGCGCGGACCTGAAGATATGATCGAGGCGCGCCAGCTATTAAATGCAGCCGGGTCCGGCGCAGAGCTGGTGGCCAAACTGGAGCGTGCCGAAGCCACACTGGATCACGAAAACCTCGACAAGATTATCCTCGCCTCCGATGTCGTTATGGTGGCCCGCGGAGACCTGGGGGTAGAAATCGGCGACCCGGAACTCATCGGTGTTCAGAAGCACATTATTAAGCGCGCCCGTACTCTCGACCGCATTGTCATCACCGCCACCCAGATGATGGAATCGATGATCGACAACCCCTTCCCGACCCGCGCCGAAGTGTTCGATGTGGCCAACGCGGTACTCGACGGTACCGATGCGATCATGTGTTCAGCAGAAACTGCAGCGGGCAGCTACCCGGTTGAAACCGTTAAAGCCATGAGCGATATCTGCATCGGTGCCGAAAAGCACAAGCTCACCACCAGCTCGCGCCACCGTGTTGGCAACCAGTTCAAACGAATTGATGAGGCCACCGCAATGGCCGCCATGTACGCCGCCAATCAGACCCGCGGCGTGAAGGCCATTGTCTGCATGACCGAATCCGGTTCAACGCCGTTATGGATGTCGCGCATCAGTTCCGGACTGCCCATCTTTGCCCTGACCCGACACCCGAGCACCCAGCGCCGCGTGGCTTTGTACCGGGGTGTACACTCAATCATGTTCGATGCAACCTCGTTACCGGCCACCGAAGTAAACCGCCTTGCGATAGAAGAATTGCAACGCAGAAAGCTGGTTGAAGACGGTGATTTATTGATCATGGCGTATGGCGATCACCTCGGCGTACACGGCGGCACCAATACATTAAAGATTGTAAGTGTCGGCAATATCCTGTAAAAAGTAATACAAATGACAAATCAGTATCAAACGGCAGCTTCGGCTGCCGTTTGCCGTTTAAGGGTGTAAGAAAAGCGAAATTTCGCCAGTCGGTGAACTATCGCTGAGTGACGAATATCGCTAAACACTCTAGGCTTGAGCCGATTTGTCAAATCACAAAGTGCAACCATTCGCTCTGCACTCGCTGCAGACCTGCAAGTTGCGTTAACAACAAAACGGAAAAATCCGTTTACCGTCGGGGATGAGGTTTTTACTCTATGGAACACGATTTAGATCCAATCGAAACACAGGAATGGCTTGACGCATTAGCATCAGTTGTCCGTGAAGAAGGTACTGATCGCGCTCAATATCTGCTTAAGCAGCTATCTGATCAGGTGACACATTCTGGTGAAGGCGTACCATTTGCAATCAACACACCTTTCCGCAATACCATTCGCCTTGAAGAAGAGCCCAAGTATCCGGGCGACAACGATCTGGAGCGCAAAATCCGTGCGATGATCCGTTGGAACGCCGTTGCTATGGTGGTTAAAGCCAATAAATCTGGCGATGACCTCGGTGGCCACATTTCAAGCTTCCAGTCTTCTGCCACCCTGTACGATATCGGTTTCAACCATTTCTGGCGTGCACCAACTGCCACTCACCCTGGCGACATGGTTTACTTCCAGGGTCACATTGCTCCGGGTATTTATGCACGTTCTTATGTTGAAGGCCGTTTAACCGACGAGCAACTGAACAACTTCCGTCGTGAAGTCGATGGCAAGGGTCTGTCCTCTTATCCTCACCCTTGGCTGATGCCGGATTACTGGCAGTTCCCAACCGTATCTATGGGCTTAGGCCCTATCCAGGCAATCTATCAGGCGCACGTTATGCGCTACCTTGAAAACCATGAAAAAATTGAAAAAGGCGGTCGTGTCTGGGCATTCCTGGGCGACGGTGAAATGGACGAACCGGAATCACTAGGTGCAATCTCCCTGGCCGGTCGTGAAAACCTCGACAACCTGAACTTCGTGATCAACTGTAACCTGCAGCGTCTGGATGGCCCGGTACGTGGTAACGGCAAAATCATTCAGGAACTGGAAGGCATGTTCCGTGGCGCAGGCTGGAATGTAGTTAAAGTGGTCTGGGGACGTCATTGGGACAAACTGTTCGCCAAAGACTCTAAAGGCCTGCTGCAGAAGCGCATGGACGAAGTTGTTGATGGTGAACTGCAGTCTTACAAATCTCACGGCGGTGCTTACACCCGTGAACACTTCTTCGGTAAATACCCGGAACTGGCTGAACTGGTTAAAGACATGTCTGATGAAGACATCTTCCGTCTGAACCGTGGTGGCCACGACCCTTATAAAGTATTTGCTGCGTTTAACCGTGCGATCAATGAAAACGGTGGCAAGCCAACCGTAATTCTGGCGCATACCGTTAAAGGCTATGGCATTGAAGCCGGTGAAGCGAAGAACATGACTCACTCGCTGAAGAAACTGACGGTTGATGACCTGAAGAAATTCCGCGATGTTTGTGAAGTACCCATTACCGATGCTCAACTGGAAGCTGGCGAAATCCCATTCTTCCGTCCGGACGAAAACAGCCCGGAAATGCAGTACATCCGTAACAAGCGTAATACCCTGGGCGGCTACCTGCCGATCCGTCGTAAGAAGTCTGATAACGAATTGAAAGTGCCAACTCTGGAAAGCTTTGAAGCACTGACCAAAGAATCGGGCGACCGTGAAATCTCAACCACCATGAGTTTTGTACGCGTTCTTTCTACCCTGATGAAAGACAAAGAGATTGGTAACCGCGTTGTTCCAATCGTACCGGATGAAGCCCGTACCTTTGGTATGGAAGGCATGTTCCGTCAGTTCGGTATCTATTCACCATGGGGCCAGAGCTACATCCCTCAGGATAAGAACCAGGTGATGTGGTACAAAGAAGACATCAAGGGTCAGATTCTGCAGGAAGGTATTAACGAAGCCGGCGCCATGAGCTCATGGATTGCTGCAGCAACGTCTTACTCTACTTATAACCACCAGCTGATCCCGTTCTACATTTACTACTCCATGTTCGGTTTCCAGCGTATTGGCGACCTGGCCTGGGCTTCCGGTGACTTGCAGGCGCGCGGCTTCCTGATTGGTGCGACCTCTGGCCGTACAACTCTGAACGGCGAAGGCTTACAGCACCAGGATGGTCACAGCCACATTCTGGCCGGCACTATTCCAAACTGTGTAACCTACGATGCAACCTACGGTTACGAAGTCGCCACCATTATTCAGGATGGTCTGAAGCGCATGGTTGAAGATCAGGAAGATGTTTTCTATTACATCACGACCCTGAACGAAAACTACACGCACCCAGGCATGAAGCCGGAAATGGTAGAAGGCATCAAGAAGGGTATGTACCTGCTTGAAGAAGATGAGAAGAAAGCGAAGCAGCCAACTGTACAGTTGCTGGGTTCCGGCTCAATCATGCAGGAAGTACGTGCAGCAGCAGAGATTCTGCGCAGCGAATATGGCGTGAACGCCGATATCTGGGCAGTGACCAGCTACAACGAACTAACCCGTGAAGGTTTGGATGCAGATCGCGAAAACCTGCTCAACCCTGAAGGCGAGCCACGTGAAGCTTATGTCACACAAATGCTGAAAGGCCGTGAAGGTCCGGTTGTTTCTTCAAGCGATTACATGAAGAACTACGCCAACCAGATCCGCAAGTGGGTTCCACAGAACTATGAAGTACTGGGTACAGACGGCTTTGGCCGAAGTGACTCCCGTGCTCAGCTGCGTCACTTCTTCGAAGTTGACCGTAAGTGGGTCACCGTCGCTGCTCTGAAAGCGCTGGCCGATGAAGGATCAATCAAAGCCTCAGTGGTTACTGACGCGATTAAGAAGTTTGATCTGGACATCAACAAACCAAACCCAATGACAGTGTGATTGCCCAATTAGGAGTCTTATATGGCAACTGAAATTATTCGAGTTCCCGATATCGGCATGGACACTGCCAGCTGTATTGAAGTCAGTGTTAAGCCAGGCGATGTCATCGATGTAGACGATACAATTATTGTTCTAGAGTCTGACAAAGCCTCTATGGATGTACCTTCACCGATTGCCGGTAAGGTCACCAAAGTTTCTATCAGCGAAGGCGACAGCGTCTCTGAAGGCGATGAGCTGGCGATTATTGAAGTAGAGGGTGCAACGGCCGCAGCTGAAGCCCCTGCTGCTGAAGCGGCACCTGCGCCTGCACCAGCACCTGCGGCCGCTCCGGCTGCCAGCAGTGCAATTGAACCGATTCTGGTTCCGGACATCGGTATGGACAGCGCGTCCATCATCGAGATTGCAGTTAAAGTTGGCGATGTTATCGCTGAAGATGACACCATCGTTGTTCTGGAATCTGACAAAGCCTCTATGGATGTGCCGTCACCGAAAGCCGGTGAAGTGGTATCTATTAAGGTGGCTGATGGTGAAAGCGTTTCTGAAGGCACCGTCCTGATCGAACTGAAATCTGAAGGCGGCAGTGCTGCTGCCGGCGCTCCGGTTGCTGAACCGTCGGCATCTCAGGTTGCGGCACCGGGTGCAACTGCTCCGGCTCAGGGCTCCGCAACGAAAGAAGTGACTGTACCGGATATCGGTATGGACAGCGCCAAAATCATCGAAATCTCGGTGAAACCAGGAGATGTTCTGGCAGAAGAAGACACCATCGTTGTGCTGGAATCTGACAAAGCCTCTATGGATGTGCCTTCTCCAACTGCCGGCGAAGTACTGGCCGTTAAGGTGAGTGAAGGCGATGAAGTATCTCAGGGTACCGTTCTGCTGATCCTTAAAGCGGAAGGCGCTGCTCCGGCACCGGCTGCCGCTGCGGCACCTGCTGCTCCGGCTCCGGCCGCTAAAGCAGCACCTGCTCCGGCTCCGGCCGTTGCGGCTCAGCACGATGCGCCAATCGTTCACAGCAAAAATGTTCACGCAGGCCCGGCTGTTCGCCGATTGGCGCGTGAATTTGGTGTCGACCTTGGCCTTGTACCGGGTACCGGACCACGTGGCCGTATCGTTAAAGATGACGTCGCCAACTGGGTTAAAAACCGCCTGCAGGAGCCTGCAAAACCGGCTGCTGGCGCTGGTTTACCAACCGTACCGGATCAGGATTTCTCCAAGTTTGGTGACATTGAAATCGTTGAAATGAACCGTATCCAGCAGATCACTGCAGCGAATATGGTCCGTAACGCGCTGGTCATTCCACACGTTACCCAGTTCGACGAAGCCGATGTAACTGAAACTGAGAAGTTCCGTCAGTCGCTGAAACCAGAAATGGAAAAACGCGGCACCAAGATCAGCCCACTGGCATTCATTATTAAAGCCTGTGCGTCTGCTCTGGTTGAGTATCCGAAGTTCAACGTCTCGCTGATGGAAGATGGCAAACGCTATGTTCAGAAGCACTACGTGAACATTGGTCTGGCGGTTGATACACCTAACGGTCTGATCGTGCCTGTCATTAAAGACGCGGATAAGAAGTCTGTCTGGCAAATTGCAGAAGACATTATCGACTTCGCCAAACGTGGCCGTGAAGGCAAGGTTAAGCCTGCTGAAATGCAAGGCGGCTGTTTCACTGTTTCCAGCCTGGGTGGCTTAGGCGGTACCGCCTTTACGCCTATTGTGAACGCACCGGAAGTTGCCATTCTGGGTGTTTCCAACAATGCGGTTAAACCGCACTGGAACGGTAAAGAGTTTGAACCTCGTACCTTTACGCCACTGTCGCTCTCTTACGACCACCGTGCCATCAACGGTGCTGACGCAGCTAAGTTCACAACTTATCTGTCGACAGTACTGGCTGATATTCGCCGTCTGGTGCTGTAATAAGCGGCAAACTGCTTAACGACAAAGCCCGGCATTCGCCGGGCTTTTTGTTGGGCCATAAAAAACCCGGAACAAGTCCGGGTCTTTCAGTGTTCAAACTCAGCAATCAGTCATCTTTGTAGATGTTTTCGTAGACGTAATTTGTCGCTTCCACAAAGCCAGCAACAGAGCCACAGTCAAAACGCTTACCTTTGAAGCGATAAGCCATAACCACGCCATCCTGTGCCTGAGTCTTCAGGGCATCCGTCAGCTGGATTTCATTATTTTTGCCCGGAGGCGTGTCTTTGATAATATCGAAGATATCCGGTGTCAGGATATAACGGCCAATCACCGCCAGATTACTAGGCTCAGTGCCCTTCTCAGGTTTTTCGACCATGTCAGTAACACGATAAACGCCATCTTTCATTTCTTCGCCGGCAATTACGCCGTACTTATGAATCTCGTCTTCCGGTACTTCCATTACCGCTACAATCGAACAACGGAACTGCTTGTGCACCTTAACCATCTGCGCCAGTACGTTGTCTTCACCCGGCTCGGTTACACACAGGTCATCGGCTAAAACCACACCAAAGGGCTCATTACCCACCAGGGTTTCGCCGGCCAGAATGGCATGACCCAAACCTTTCATTTCTTTCTGACGGGTGTAAGAAAATACACCTTCATCCATCAGGTGACGGATAGATGACAGATACTTCTCCTTTGAAGAACCGCTGATCTGGTGTTCCAGCTCGTATGAGATATCAAAGTGATCTGCGATCGCCCGCTTGCCACGGCCGGTCACGAAGCCGACATAATTCAGGCCCGCATTAATGGACTCTTCCACACCGTATTGAACCAACGGCTTATTTACCACCGGCAGCATCTCTTTAGGCAGAGCTTTAGTTGCAGGTAAAAAACGTGTGCCGTAACCACCTACCGGAAACAAACATTTGCGTATCATTCCTATCTTCCTTCTTTTAAGATGTCCCCTGCTATCAAGCAAGAGTTAAACCATATTAAACCTGCAGTAACTATGCACAATTACTTGGCATTTTGGCAATATATCAATGCACCATTCTATTCCGGTGCACTGTTATAAGTCACCTAAGCCTAGCAGTCGGCTTTGACAATCTCGTTAAATTCCAACTTTTCCTGTTATTGCCCCGATAATTTCTGCATCGCTATTTTCCGGACAAGAGTGACACAACCTATGACAAAGACTGATAAAGATGGCGTGCTACTGGCCTTATGCGCTTATGGGCTATGGGGCATTGCACCGGTTTATTTCAAATGGGTCAGCAGCGTTTCTGCCCTTGAGATACTGGCGCACCGCATTCTCTGGTCTTTGGTTCTAACCCTGCTGATTATCCTGGCAACCCGTCGCCTGCCAAAGCTGATCGCGGCCATACGCAACCGGAAGATCCGCACCTATCTGCTGATATCGACGCTACTGGTTGGCTGCAACTGGGGGATCTTCATCTGGGCGGTCAACAGCGACCGCATGCTGAGCGCGTCCTTAGGCTATTACATCAACCCTCTGATCAACATTATGCTGGGCATGATCTTCTTTGCCGAACGGCTCGACGGCATCAAAAAGCTGGCGGCAGCCATGTGTCTGGTAGCGGTGGGCCTGGAGATATACCACTTTGGGCAACTCCCCTGGATTGCGCTGGCACTGGCAATAACCTTCGCCCTCTACGGCCTGGTGCGCAAGAAGATTGGTGTCGACAGCTTTGTCGGCATGGTTCTGGAAACCGGCCTTATGGTGCCCATTGCGCTGGCATACCTGTTTCTCAGCCCGGCAACCGTCTGGGCTGGCGGTGAAGCCAGCCCGGATATCTACGGCAAGCTGTTTCTCGCCGGCCCGGTCACGATGATCCCGCTGCTCTGTTTTGCAGCAGCCGCCAACCGCATCTCGCTCACTGCGTTAGGCTTTTTCCAGTATCTGGGCCCGAGCGGCATGTTCCTGCTGGCCATCTTCGTTTATGGCGAACCGATCTCATCCGAAAAGTTGATGACCTTTGTCATCATCTGGAGTGCACTGGCCCTGCTTATCTGGGACAGCATTCGAAAACTGAGCACGCGAGCAAGCCGTTCACAACCGGAAACCAGCTGAAGAACTCGCAGATGTCTCTTTCATGCAAAACAAAGACGAAGTGCTGATACTGCCGGTGCGGGTTTCGTTCTAACCTGATTGCTGCAAAACAAAAACAAGCAGCGGGAGCGACCCATGAACACCGAACAGTTTTTTTCAGCACTCTGGCAGGACTACACAGAAATTGCCCCTCAGGCACCTGTCATCGCCCAGGCACTGCAGAGCAGAGGCGAACAACTGATCAACGACCACGTAGCGTTTCGCACCTTTAATCATTCACCGATCAATATTGAACGACTGGAGCCCATCATTCTGTCGCTCGGTTACAAACGGTTTCAGCCTTACCATTTTGAGCAAAAACACCTCGATGCCATGGGCTATGTACCCGCCGATGACCGCCAGCCGAAAATATTCCTCAGCGAGCTGCGCACCGAGGAATTGAGCCCACAAAGCCAACACATTATCGAATCACTCGTCCGCCAGATTCCGGCAACGATGAAGATTGAACTCAGCCTGATGTGGCGAGGTATCCTGTGGCAGCCACCGTCTCTGGAGGACTACCAGCGCCTGGCACAGGAAAGCGAATATGCCGCCTGGATGAGTGTGATGGGCTTACGGGCAAACCATTTCACCATCTTTATCAATGCGCTGAAAACTCTGACCGAGGTTGAGCAGGTTAACCAGTTTATCGAGAGCCTGGGCTTCTCTATCAACGCCAGTGGCGGCCGGATCAAGGGTTCACCACAGGTCTTTTTAGAACAGTCATCAACGCTGGCGTCCACGCAAAACTATCGCTTTGGCTGCGGCAACACGGCCGAAATTCCAACCTGTTACTACGAATTTGCCCGGCGCTACAAAACCACCGATGGCAGCCTGTATCAGGGCTTTGTCGCCGCCAGTGCCGATAAGATTTTCGAATCGACTAATTCAAAACCGCACGCGGAGCAATAAAACTAATGGCTAAGCCATAAAACTATTCGCATGGTCTACTGTCTTAGCTTGTATGTTTAATTTTATCCGGAGCCTCCCATGTGCTTAGCCGTAATCGCCTGGCAACCCAATACATCAGCCCCGCTGACGGTGGTTGCCAACCGCGACGAATTCCGTCAACGACCGACTGCACCTATGCACTGGTGGGCCGATGCCGACATCCTCGCCGGTAAAGACCTGCAGGCGGGCGGCACCTGGCTGGGCTTTAACCGCTCGGGCCTGTTTGCGCTGCTGACCAACATTCGACCGGGCTTCGTCGGCCACCAGGCGGCGAAAAGCCGGGGCAACCTGATCCGTAAATTCCTGCTGGAGAACCAACCGATAGAGCACTTCCATCAATCGCTGATGCTCGATATTGAATTGTACGGTGGCTTTAATCTGCTGCTCGGCGATATGGAGCGGCTGTTCTGGTTCAGCTCGACTATGCCGGAAGGGCAATGGCTGGAGCCTGGAGTTTATGGGCTTTCGAACGACAGCCTGGATACACCGTGGCCGAAAACCGAGCTTGCAAAAGAGCAGATGCGGCGTTTTCTGGCATCGCAGAGTGCGCCACTGTTGCACTCGGACATTCTGACCTCATCGGCACCGGCAGATGAGGGCCGCCTGCCACAAACCGGCGTTCCTCTGGAATGGGAGCGGCTGATTTCAGCCCAGACCATCACCAACGAACAGTACGGCACCCGCTGCCGCACCTACATTCAGAGTCAGAACGGGCTTTTTAACATTACCGAACAGCAGCTGACAGACGGTGGTGAGGTAAGCTCCAGCTGCGAGTTTCAACTGCCTTACTGAGGCCCTTAAAGCAACTTCCGATGCTGATGCACCGGCAAGGCCGTGCGTGCCTGCTCAATCTTACTGAGATCTGCCGTGAACACCTTAGAGCCGGCAGAATCTGCCAGTGATTCGAACTCCCCCCAGGGCGTGACCAGCATCGAATGCCCCCAGGTTTGGCGCTTGGCATCGTGCTGACCGGCCTGATTGACCGCTGCGATAAACAGGCCATTTTCAATAGCCCGCGCCCGACACAGAACCTCCCAATGCGCCTTACCGGTGACATAGGTAAAGGCGGCCGGCACAATCACCAGCTCGGCACCCTGTTCTGCCAACTGCCGGAACAACTCCGGGAAGCGCAGGTCGTAGCAAATGGCCAGACCCAGACGGCCCCAGGGGCTGTCGAAGCAGACCACCTCGCTGCCAGCAGAGTAGTCGTCCGACTCCCGGTAGGCACCCTGCTTGTCCGTCACATTGGCATCAAAGAGATGGATTTTATCGTAGCTTGCAACCAGTTCACCCTCGGCATCAACAACATGGCAGCGCGCCATCGGATTGCTGGCACTGGCCATCGCAGGCACCGAACCGGCCACAATCCAGACTCCGTGTTCAACCGCCAGCTGCCGAATAACGGAGCCCACCGGGCCGTTAAAGGTCGTTTCCTGCTCAGCCAGGGCGCGCTGTTCTTTGGAGCCAAACAACGCAAACATTTCAGGCACGATGACCATATCAACCGAACCAGGCGCCTGCTGAGCCAGCTCGCTGGCCACCTTATCGAGGTTTTGCTGCAGGTTGGCACCGCTGGTCATCTGTATAAACAACATTCGAATATTTTTCATGGCTATGAATCCTGTCGCCTTTACTCTGATGGCTGGGCTGAAGAAACCCGGTAAAACAACACTTCCGGCGAATCGAAAGTGCCGATGATGTGCATTCTGGCAGAACTGAACTGCGAAAGCTCATTGTTCAGGGCTAACTCAGTGACATAAATAGCTGCCGCCGCCTGAGGAGAAACACCGGCCAGCAACGCAACCAGCGGAAAGGTTTTCGACAACGGCACCGTCAGGTTCAAATCCACATCCAGCTGCTCGGTCAGCAGATCGGCGTCGCCGGTAAAGCGGAAGGCTGTCGAAGGGCCCTCGATCACCAATTCCCGGCCAACGCGGGCAAAACCACGGTCAAACAGAATCTCGCCCGCCAGGGTATCAAAGCTGATGCCATCGGCCAGCAGATCGGAAAAATCCAGAGCCACGCGCTGAATAATGCGGGAGAGGTTCAGCAGCCCGACCAGCTTTACGCCTTCCAGCTCACCGACATCGAGAATCGCACCGTCCCGCAAGTCGATATCAACGGTGCCCTTCATCTCTCTGTAATTGAAGAATGACGGTGAACCCGACCAGCTCAGGTCGAACTCAACATCGCCCCGATCTGTCTCCAGAAGCAGCGGCTGAGACCAGGTTTTCAGGATGTCCTGAACATCACCAATGGCCACGTCACCGCTGAAACGGCTGAGGTGTTTTCCATCCTGATAGCGCCAGGTCAGCTCGCCCTGCAATTCAGCACCAGCCATCCTGCCCTGCAGATTTTCAGCAACCATCTCGCCTGCGCTGGATTTCAGTGACGCCCGCCAACTGCCGAGGTCCTTGTCGTTCCAGATCAGATTATTCACCTGAATAGACATCGCCGGTATTTCATCCGGCAAGTGCTGTGCGAGCGGGTCTTCAGGAACCTGGCCGTCGGTAATTTGAGCCGTTCGCAGGTTCAGCCACTGAAAATCAGCAAACATTTCGCCCGGGCCACTGGGTATGGAAACCTGGCCTTCCCCTTCTTCAGCACTGAAACCAGCGAGCCAGCCCTGATCATTCTGCAGCAGTTGCACCGTGGCCTGATGCCACTCTTTGGCCAGGTACCACAGCTTATTGCTGGTCAGATTAATTTCTGCAATCTGCTGTGAAAAAGATTCGGCATCCGCCTCAGGCTGGGCCTGAATACGCTCACCATAAGCCTGTATTGCTGTCCACCAGGCGTCGATATCCACCTCATCGATGTCCAGATCAAAATACATACCCGGTTCATCCCTAACGTTCAGCGGTTGACGGTAGGCAACGCTGCCACGCTGCAACTGATTGTTGGCGTCGAACTCGGAAAACGCCTGCAACTCGCTGCCTATTCTGCTGTAAAAGTGTTTCCGGCCATTGCCGTCAATCTGAATATCCAATTGCATTGGCGTGGCCTGGCTAGCGGTTTTTGCCAGCGGTTCGGGGAGCGCCAGTTCAAACCCGACCAGATCGGAAACCAAGCGGATGTCGGTTGAATCGCTGTCGATCTTAATGCTTGTGTGATGGCTTACGCTGGCTTCACTGCTTGCAAACAACGGATCGCCATAGCGGACACCCCAGAACCGAAGCGGCGTCACGCCTTCAATATCGACCTGAAGATTCATCTGATCACCCGAACCGGCGGTTTGCAGGCTGATCTGCTGTCGCTCACCCTGATGAACCGCCGACAGACCCGAGCTGCTCAAGCCCTGCTGCAGGCTATACGTCAACTCGCCTTCTACATCACTGAACACCAGGCTCAGGTCGGCAAGCTCAGCCTCATTGCCTGCAAACCCGGTATTGGCCGTCAGCGTAAGCGCTTCGGGCTGGCTCAGGGGCAGACTGAGGTTCAGGTCAAACTGAACGTCGTCTTCGATGAAAAGCTGATCCAGCCGGTCGCCCAGATACTGACGAACCGGGCCCTGCTTTAAGAAACTGAGAAACCCGGCGGCAGGCAACTCCGAAGCCGCCGTGGCCGAGAGCTCTCCGGTTTTAAAGTCGATATTCAAACTCAGGTCTGCAAACGTCAGGCCCCGCATTGATACGGGCTGCTCGTTGCGGATGGTTAAACGGTTGTGACCCAGCAGAACGGAGCCATTAAAGTGTTCGATCAGTGGCCAACCATCCAGATAACGAATGCTGGCATCGGCGACATCGGCACTGACAAAAAACTGCTTCTCCGACTTCGATTCCAGAGCGAATGCGGCGAGGAAATCGAGCTTAACATTGGCGAACTCACCGCCTTGCACCGCCTTGTCTATTTCATCAGCGATTGCCGCATTGACCAGGTGATTCCTGGCCAGATGCCGAATCCATAAGGCATCGGCCTGCGCGGCCGTCAAAGACACCTCGACCGTTTTTTCACGCCCGGCCTCGCGGTTCGCCTGGCTGGGAGCCCGGGAATACCAGCTCACGCCCACCGGTAAGGGGTCGGTGCCTTCGCCATCCAACACCTTCGGGTCGAGCAGCAGTTCGGCATTACCGTCGACAAAAGTGCCGTATTCACTGACCCTCTGCCAATTGAGAACACCGCTTTGAATTTCAGCGCTGTGAATCTGATCGTACAAGGAGGTCAACTTCAGTGCGCTTTGCGCAGCTGAAAAGGCGATTTGGCCACCCTGACTGTCCATAGAAAGGGTGCCGGCTATACCATCCAGGCCGGGCACCTGATTTGATGGCGACATGGAAAACGCCGCCAGTTCAGCCTTCAAGCCAAGAGATTCCGGGGATTTAATATTCACCTGCAAGCGGCCGTTTTCAACAAAGCCTCTCGGGCTAATGCGCTTCCAAAAGCCGGTGCTGTCGTCTTTAGCAATCCATTGACCGACCAGTTCTGCCGGCAATGCATCCCATTGCAGCTGCAGCTGATCTCCTTCCAGCGAAAACAGCGCCGTGGTATCCACCACTGCCTCACTGTTCTGTTCAGAATAAAGCCTGAAACTACCGGTGGTTTCTGCGGCGCTGTTGTCGGCACCGGCCTCAAGACTGACCTGCCTGAAGCTCAGCGGCTCAACCTGACCGGCCAGCTCGATAGACTCTGCATTAACCCTGGCCGATGCACTGCGCCAGCGATAGCGGTCGAAATTCAGCCAGTACTCGCCACTCATACGCAGGCCAGTAATGTTCTCGCTCAACGCTGATAACCAGGGGCTGAGCTCAACCGCACCATGCTTAATGTGCAGTCGGTTCAACTGCCCGGGTTCCAGCGTGGTTTCCAGCTGCAACTCAACCGGCACCGTCAGCTTTTGCTGCGACAGCGTGGCGCTTGCCACCAGGCTGTTCACCAGCTGATCGCCAGCGAGACGGCCTTGCTCAAGATTTATATCGAATTCAGGGAAGTTGTCCGGCGTCACCTTCAGCCGGACATTTTCAAAAGCAACATGCTGTTGACGCTGCAACAGCTGCAGCACCGAGCTGATCGATAAGCCGCCACCGCGACTGGCTTCTGCCCGCGCCAGGCCATTGATCTGCCAGCCCAGTTCCGACTGAGTCAGTGCAGCATTCAAGCCGTTCAGCTCAAAGCGAATAAATGAAAGGCCGCCGCGCGAAATGGATTCATACAAGCCCGGGGCCAGGGTCAGCTCTTCTACAAAGAATTCACCGCCCAGCTCAACATCCCTGAGCGTCAGCACCGGGTTGAACTTCAGCCAGCTCCCCTGCAATGAGCCAACCTCAACCTCGGTATTCAGCTGGCTGGAGAGCCATTGCTCCAGCTCCGGCTGCAGTCGCTCTACATAGGGAAAGAATTGGCGGCCAAGCGCCAGGTATGCTGCAAACAGCAGAATCCAGAATGCAAGAACCTTAAACACAGCATTTCGGACAACCGGCCAGAAACCAGAGCTAGTCATGCGATTTGTCTCGTTTGGGTTGTCACTGTTCTACCTGATGCTGATGAGCCGATGAATACTGAAAATACCGCCTGTTAACAGGCGGCCATACTACTGCAGGATAACGTCGAACTGTTCCTGAGAGTACATCTGCTCCACCTGGAAACGTATCGGCTTACCGATGAATTCTTCCAGGTCGGCAACGTTGGAGGACTCTTCATCCAACAGACGGTCAACCACCTGCTGACTGGCCAACACCAGATATTGATCGTTATTGTAGGCACGCTCTTCACGCAGAATTTCACGGAAGATCTCATAGCAGACGGTCTGTGAAGTCTTCAGCATGCCGCGCCCCTGACACACGGAGCAGTTTTCGGTCAGCACCTGTTCAAGGCTTTCGCGGGTGCGCTTGCGGGTCATTTCTACCAGCCCCAGCTCAGAAACACCGGTCACCTTGCTCTTGGCGTGATCTTTTTCCAGGCTCTTTTCCAGCATGCGGTGTACCTGGCGGCGATGATCTTCATCTTCCATATCGATGAAGTCGAGAATGATAATGCCACCCAGATTGCGCAAGCGCAGCTGACGGCAAATTGCCGTAACGGCTTCCAGGTTGGTTTTGAAGATGGTTTCTTCCAGGTTGCGGTGGCCAACAAAGGCACCGGTGTTGACGTCGATGGTGGTCATCGCCTCGGTTTGATCAATGATCAGATAACCGCCGGATTTCAGGTCTACCTTACGGCTCAGTGCGCGCTGAATTTCATCTTCTACCGAGTACAGGTCGAAGATCGGCCGCTCACCCGGATAGTTTTCAAAACACTCCACCACCTCTGGTGTGTACTTGGTGACAAAGTCGATCACCTTGGTGAAGGTTTCCTTGGAGTCGATGCGGATCTTCTCGACATCGGCGCGCACCATATCGCGGGCAACCCGCAGATAGAGCGGCAGATCCTCGTAGATGATGGTCGCGGGTTTGTTCTTTTGGATACGATCCTGCAACACGTTAAAGACGCGCTTCAGGTAATTCATATCGGAGCGGATTTCCTGCTCGCCAATCCCCTCAGCGGCAGTGCGCAGAATAAAGCCGCCATCCTTTACCTCTTCGTGTTCTTTGGCGCTTTCAACAACAGCGCGCAGGCGTTCACGCTCTTCATTGCCGTCGATGCGCTGCGAAACACCAATGTGGCTGGAGCTTGGCATATAAACCAGATAGCGCGACGGAATAGACAGCGCCGTGGTCAGGCGCGCGCCTTTGGTGCCAATCGGGTCTTTGGTGACCTGCACAATAAGTGATTGTCCTTCGCGCACCAGCGTCTGAATTGGCTTATGGCTTTCGTTTTCCGGCCGGTTCAGGTCGATATCGGAGGCATGAATAAAGGCGGCACGTTCCAGCCCGATGTTCACAAAGGCGGCCTGCATGCCCGGTAATACCCGCAGCACCTTGCCCTTGTAAATATTCCCGACCAGACCACGCGTTTGACTGCGCTCAATGTACACTTCCTGCACAGCGCCGTTCTCTACGATGGCCACACGGGTTTCCATCGGCGTAACGTTTACCAGAATTTCAGATGCCATTTTATTTCCTGCTGTTTTTATTCGGCCTGACTCAACAAGCTACAGAATTAAATATCCGCCATTTTCAGCTGACCGTTCCACACAGGAACATCAGCCTGGCCCAACAATTTTGCCGTTTCATGCAATGGCAGCCCAACCACGGCGGTGTAGCTGCCTTCAATTTTCTCTACAAATACCGAGCCCAGGCCCTGAATGCCGTATCCACCGGCCTTGTCTTTGGGCTCTCCGGTTTTCCAGTAGGCGGCAATCTGCTGCTTTGACAGGTTAATAAAGCGTACCCGGGTTTCAACACAATCGACGAAAACCTGATTTCCGGAAACCAGGGCAACCGAGGTCAGCACCCGGTGATCGCGACCGGAGAGCAGATTCATCATGCGGCTAAAGTCCGCTTCATCGCAAGGCTTACCGAGTATTTCCTCACCGGCAACGACAGTAGTGTCAGAACCTAGCACCCAAAGATCGCCGGCAGCCTGCCGGGCATGAACAGCTTCGGCCTTTTCCACCGCTAAACGGCTGACGTAGGCATCGGCCAACTCGCCGGGTTGAACAGTCTCGTCAATATCGGCACCGGAAACGGTAAAATTCACCCCCAGTACCGAGAGCAGTTCACGCCGGCGCGGGGAATGGGAGGCAAGAATAAGCTGAGCCATTATTGAACCCTGAATCGAATTTGTAAGGTGCGGTTAATACCGTACACCCATGGCCAAAGAATGGCGGAAGTTAATGCCGGCCACATGTGCAGTTGGCCGGAAACAGTCGACATAACAGCGCCTTTAAGCCATGCGGCAATAATATGGCTGATGCCGATCACCAAAAATATGACCAATGCCTGCTGCCCGAGCGGGTACATCTTTAATCGCGCATGCAGCAATAAAATGGTGTATGCCAAACAGGAAAAAACCGCGCCATAAAGGCCAAGCGGCGTGCCAACCAGGGAATCGTACAGCAGCCCGACACAGAAGCTGACCAAAACGCCAAAACGCTCCGGCAATACCAGCACCCAGAAAACGACCATCAGGCTTACCCAATCCGGGCGGGCAATTTCAAACCGCCCCGGCAACGGCAGCGCGGCCAGATAAAACGCGATAAAAAAGGTAATCGGAATGAACCACAGCCCGTGGGCTGGTCGTTTATTGTCACTCATTAGATTCTGGCTCCTGCTGTTGCTGAAAAACCATCAGTAGGCTGCGGGCCTGACCCAGCTGCGCCAGCGGTCGGGCGCGAACGTGTGCGAAGGATTCACCCGGGTCATGCTCAATGGCGATCACCTCGGCCACCGGGTAACCCGCCGGGAATCGGCCTCCCAAGCCGGAGGTAACCAGCATATCGCCGATCTGAATGTCCGCTGTATCGGTGACATATTCCATTTCCAGAACGTCCAGATCACCGGTGCCCACCACAACACTGCGCATGCCATTGCGATTCACATAGACAGGCACGGCAAAGTTCACATCGGCAACCAGGGCGATGCGCGAGGTGAGCGAATCAACCTGCACGACAATACCAAACAGGCCATCGGCATCGACAACAGACTGGCCAACGTAAATTCCTTCCTGCGCACCACGGTTCACAATCACCTGAATACTGAACGGATCCGGATCAACACTGATCAGTTCTGCGGTAATAAAGTCATTATCCAGGCGGGAGGTGGCATTCAGCAGGCGGCGCAGGCGCTCGTTTTCAGCCTCTAATACAGAAAGCTGCTGAACCTTCTGCTGCAGAACCAGAATCTGGCTGCGTGCCCGACGGTTGGAATCAAGCAGTTCGTTGCGTTCAGAAAAGGTTTCAGACGACCACTGCACAACATCACCCGGCAATGACACCAGCGACCGCACCGGGGATACCACATAAGAAAGCGACTGCCGCACCAGGTCCACCTGCGCAAAGCGAAGGTCTACAAATATAAACAATATGGAAAGAACCAGAACACTGGCAAAGCGGTAGCCGTGCACCGGTCCGGCGGTGAAAAGCGTCTTAATAACGTGCTCTCCCTACTTCTCAATCGTTACCTGCAACAAGGCCCTGCTAAACAGGGCCTTGAATAACTCTATATGCATTAGCTGCAATTGTAACGGATTGCTTACTCGGCACTCAAAAATTCAAATGTCCGTTCATCCATCATCTCCAGCGCACGACCGCCGCCACGAGCAACACAGGTCAGCGGCTCTTCAGCAATCAGCACCGGCAGACCGGTTTCTTCAGTCAGCAGGCGATCGATATCGCGCAGCATTGCACCACCACCGGTTAAGACCATACCAGTTTCGGCAATATCGGAAGCCAGTTCCGGCGGCGTTTGCTCCAGAGCACTCTTAACGGCCTGAACAATCTGCGACAGGCTTTCCTGCAGCGCTTCCAGCACTTCGTTGCTGTTCAGTGTGAAGCTGCGCGGAATACCTTCGGCCAGGTTTCGGCCACGCACATCAATTTCACGAATCTCTGTACCCGGGTAGGCACAGCCGATTTCAATTTTTACGCGCTCAGCGGTGGCTTCACCGATCAGCGAGCCATAGTTACGGCGAATGTAGGAAACAATCGCTTCATCGAAACGGTCACCACCGACACGAACGGATTCACTGAAGACGATGCCGTTCAGCGAGATCACGGCAATTTCCGTGGTACCACCACCGATATCAACCACCATGGAGCCACGCGCTTCTTCCACCGGCAGGCCGGCACCGATAGCTGCCGCCATCGGTTCTTCAATGAGATAAACCTCACGGGCACCGGCATCAAAAGCCGACTCGCGAATAGCTTTGCGCTCTACCTGGGTAGACTTACAAGGCACACACACCAGCACTCGCGGGCTTGGTGCAAACCAGCTGCTCTCGTGTACCTTGGCAATAAAGTGCTGCAACATTTTTGCAGTGACATGGAAATCAGCAATAACGCCATCTTTCATCGGGCGGATGGCTTGAATACTGCCAGGCGTACGGCCCAACATACGTTTTGCTTCTTCACCAACAGCAGCTACGGTTTTCTGCGCGCCGGTCATTCGGACCGCCACTACAGAAGGTTCGTCCAGGACGATATCCCGATCACGAACGTAAATAAGAGTGTTTGCCGTACCTAAATCGATCGACAAATCACTGGAAAACAGACCACGGATTTTTTTAAACATTTTGGAATCGCTTTAATACAGAAGGTGACTGGTATAAAACAGCCCCGCAATGTAACAACGGCGGGGTTTTTGGGCAAGGAGTAAATGTGATAACGTATGCGCCTTTCAAAGGTTTTTCACTGAAATGTGCGCAAAACATGCAGCCGCGCCAATTTCGCAATCAAAACCAATCAATACCCTGACCGGAACCTTGCTGCACAGGCTCGGGCATACCGGTTTATTTAAACTAAAGGAGATTTGCGACCATGAGCTTAGACCGCTCTCAGGTTGAATCCGTCGCCCAGTTGGCCCGGTTAAAAATTGATGAAGCCGAAATGCCAGACTACTTAAATAGCCTGAACAGCATTCTCGATCTGGTAGATAAAATGCAAGCCGTTGATACCACCGGTATTGAGCCACTGGCAAACCCTTTGGACGCAGCCCAGCGCCTGCGTGCCGATGTTGTTACCGAAACCAATAAGCGCGAGCAGCTTCAGGCCAATGCACCGGCCACTGAAGACGGTTTATTTCTGGTTCCCAAGGTTATTGAATAAGGTCGCAACACTATGGAAAACAAAACTCTCAAGCAGCTGTCTGCAGGCCTGGCTTCCGGCGAGTTCTCCAGCACCGAGCTGACACGCCACTACCTCGATAAAATCAAGCAGCACGACGGCACTTACAACGCCTACATTACCGTGACGGAAGAACAGGCGCTGGCCGCTGCAAAACAGGCTGACGAGCAGATCGCCGCCGGCAATGCGGGTGACTTAACCGGCCTGCCTATCGCCTACAAAGACCTGTTCTGCACCCAGGGCGTTCGCACCAGCTGTGGCTCTAAAATTCTCGACAACTTTGTTTCGCCTTACGAGTCCACCGCAACCGATAACCTGAACAAGGCCGGTATGGTGATGCTGGGTAAAACCAACCTCGACGAATTCGCAATGGGCTCCTCAACCGAATCCAGCTACTACGGCGCTACCCGCAACCCGTGGGATACCGATGCGGTTCCCGGCGGTTCTTCCGGTGGTTCAGCTGTGGCCGTGGCCGCTGACCTGGCGCCGGTATCACTGGGTACCGACACCGGTGGTTCTATCCGCCAGCCGGCCGCCTTCTGTGGCATTACCGGCCTGAAGCCAACCTATGGCCGTGTTTCCCGCTGGGGCATGGTGGCTTACGGTTCATCGCTCGATCAGGCAGGCCCTATGGCACAAAACGCCGAAGATGCCGCCATGATCATGAACGCACTGGCCGGCTTCGACGCCAAAGACTCCACCTCGATGGACAAGCCGGTCGACAACTACCTGGCCGATCTGAACAAGCCGATTAAGGGCTTGAAAATTGGCTTGCCAAAAGAATTTTTCGGCGACTCTCTGGACGATGGCATTCGTGCTGCCGTGATGGACGCCGTCAAACAGCTGGAAGCACAGGGCGCCATCGTGAAAGAGATCTCACTGCCCCGTACTGAACTGGCGATTCCGGCGTACTACATCATTGCTCCGGCAGAGGCCTCCACCAACCTGTCACGCTTCGACGGTGTACGCTACGGCTACCGCTGTGAAGACCCGCAGGACCTGGCCGACATGTACATCCGTTCACGCTCCGAAGGCTTCGGTGCCGAAGTTAAACGCCGTATTCTGGTGGGCACCTACGCGCTTTCTGCCGGTTACTACGATGCTTACTACCGCAAAGCCCAACAGCTGCGCCGCATGATCAAGCAGGATTTCCAGGCCGCCCTGGCCGATGTCGACGTCATTGCCGGCCCGACCACGCCTTCCCCGGCCTGGAAGATCGGTGCCAAGAATCAGGACCCGGTGGCAATGTATCTGGAAGACATTTACACCTTGTCCGTTAACCTGGCGGGTCTGCCGGGCATTTCTGTGCCCTGCGGCATGAAAGACGGCCTGCCGGTTGGTCTGCAGATTATTGGTGACTACTTCAGCGAAGCGAAGCTGCTCAACATTGGCCATCAGTTCCAGCAGGCGACCGACTGGCACACCCGCAAGCCGACCGTAGGAGGAAACAGCTAATGCAATGGGAAACGGTTATCGGGTTAGAAATTCATGTTCAGCTTTCAACCCAAACGAAAATATTCTCCGGATCCAGCACCCAATTCGGTGCCGAGCCAAACACCCAGGCCAACGAGGTTGATCTGGCACTGCCCGGCATTCTGCCCGTGGTGAATGAACAGGCCGTTGCCAAAGCTGTTGCTTTTGGCCTGGCCATCGATGCCGAGATTGGTAAAAAGTCGTTCTTTGAGCGTAAAAACTACTTCTACCCGGATTTGCCCAAAGGCTACCAGACGACACAGCTGGAAGCCCCGGTAGTTGGCCCCGGCCACGTTGAGATCACTCTGGATAACGGCGAAACCAAAAGCATTCGCATTCACCATGCGCACCTGGAAGAAGACGCGGGTAAATCGCTGCATGAAGACTTCCACGGCATGACCGGTATCGACCTGAACCGCGCCGGCACGCCACTGATTGAAGTGGTAACCGAGCCAGATATGCGCAGCGCCGAAGAGGCTGTAGCCTTCGCCAAGAAGCTGCACAGCATTGTGACGGCCATCGGTATTGGCGATGGTGACATGTCACAGGGATCCATGCGTTTCGATGTGAACATTTCCGTGCGCCCGAAAGGCCAGGAAGAATACGGTACCCGTACCGAAACCAAGAACCTGAACTCGTTCAAGTTCATGGAAGAAGCGATCGAAATGGAAGTTGAGCGCCAGATCGACCTGATCGAAGATGGCGGCAAGGTACGACAGGAAACCCGCCTGTACAATGGCGATAAGAAAACCGCACGCGCCATGCGCAGTAAGGAAGAAGCCAACGACTACCGCTACTTCCCGTGCCCGGACTTACTGCCGATCATTTTGGACGACGACTACATCGAAGCCATTCGCGCCACCCTACCGGAACTGCCGGATGCCAAAGAGAAGCGTTTCATGGCCGATTACGGCCTGCCGCAGTACGACGCCAGTGTACTGGCCGCGAGTGCAGCCATGGCAGACTACTTCGAGCAGACGGTGAAGGTTTGTGGCGATGCCAAACTGGCCGCCAACTGGTGCATGGGCGAGCTGTCCAAATTCCTGAATCAACAGGAGCTGGATATCTCTGCCTGCCCGATCCCACCGGAAAACTTCGGCCAACTGCTGGCGCGCATCAAAGATGACACCATCTCCGGCAAGATCGCCAAGCAGGTATTCCAGGCCATGGCGGAAGGTGAAGGCAGTGCGGATGAAATCATCGAAGCCAAAGGCCTGAAGCAGGTGACCGATACTGGCGCTATTGAGGCCATGGTGGATGAAATCATTGCCGCTAACCAGGCTCAGTTTGAAGAGCTCAAAGGCGGTAAAGACAAGCTGATGGGCTTCTTTGTTGGCCAGGTGATGAAAATCTCCAAAGGCCAGGCAAACCCTGGGCAGGTGAACCAGATTCTGAAGAAGAAGATCTCGGAATAAGCACTCTAAATAGGCCGGCACATGCCGGCCTTTCCTTTTAATCAATTCGAACAGCGATCCAGCATTTTTTTTAGATATATTTCACATTCTGTGGCTATACTTCCACGCTGGAACAGCCAAGCGTCAGCTTGTTGTATGTAATCAAGGATCGGATTGAGTATTACCTTTGCTGCAATTATATCGCCCGTTCACCACCCTTTTATTCTGCATACTTTGCCTTCAGGCCTATGCCAGCAACACCCAGATTCCGCAGATTGATGCGGCAGACAGCGCCTTTCATGGCCGGCTCAGCCTGAGCGGCACATGGGCACTGGTGCGCAATGACTGGCCAACCCTGAAAGACATCCAACGCGGTACATTCACCACCGAAAACATCGAAATACCCGGCTTTCTGCATGCCGGTACCGGCGAACAGAGCCATGGTCACAACACCTTTCTGGTAAGAATCAGCAACCTGAATCAAACCTTTGTCAGCCCGGCGGTTAATATCTACGAGTTACGGGAAGCCTGGCGAGCCTGGTGGATTGACGACTCCGGCGAATACAGCTTTCTCGGTGAGTCGGGCAAGATATCCAAAACACCGGCAGACCAGCAGCAGCAAACTCAGCCTTATCTGCTGGAGTTCCCGAGCGACAGTGCCAGTGGCACGCTGGTGATCTATCAATCCAGCCATCACCTGTTCAGTACCGGCATTACCAGCGAGTTGACCGTTACTGAAAAAGATGATGCTCTCAGGGCTATTCTCACCGACCTGGCCGCCCGCTTTCTGTTCTTTGGCGTTGGCCTGTTTGTGATCATCCAGAACCTGGTGTTCTTTGCCCAGCGGCGCAAAGAAACGGTGCTGCTTATTCTGGCCGCCTTCGCGTTTATTACCCTCGCCCGTTCGGCGCTGTCTTCCGGTTATGTTGATTACTTCATTAATCAGCCCGGTTTCTTTTTCTATTCCATACGGCTGGAATACATTCTAATCATCTTCCCCGGCATTATGGCGCTGCAGCTGATTCTTACGGTCTTTCCCATAGCACAGAGCAAGCCCATGCTGTACGCAAGCTACCTGCTGTTAGGTATGACCATACTACTAACCAGCCAAATGTCGGTTACCCAAATGACTCAGTACCTGCCGGTGTATCAGGCCGCGATTTTCGTCATTGGTCTGACCTGTATTGCGCTCATCTGCCGAGGCCTGCTTCATAAGGCCGACGGAGCTCGCAGTTTCCTGCTCGCCTTTACGCCCATCATGATAGCAGTGGCTAACGACATTATTGCCAACCGGTCACCTCACTACAGCTTTTACTGTGCTGATTACGCCATCTTCATCTTTCTGTTCCTGCAGTCACAGATTCAGGCCTCGCGCTTTGTCAGCGCCCTGGATACCGCCGAACACCTTACCGAAAACCTGCATGAAGAGGTGCGCATCAAAACCGAAGAGCTTTCCCGACAGAACAGCCTGCTCACTGAAAAAACTCAGGATCTTGAAAAGCAGCACAGCCAGATCAAGCTGCTTTCCGAAACCGACCACCTGACCGGATTGTACAACCGGCAAACGCTGGAAAGCCATGCCAAGCTGATGATTCAGCTGGCGTTTACCTATAATCAGCCGCTATCGCTGGTCATGATGGATCTCGACAATTTCAAACAGATTAATGACCGCTTCGGGCACATGGTGGGCGATGAGTGCCTAATCTTCACCGCCTCTTACCTGCGCGGCTACAAATTGCGCAAACGCGATATTCTGGCCCGGTTCGGTGGCGAGGAGCTGGTCATCATACTCAACGATACCAGTCTGGAGGTTGCCCGTGAGATCACTCAGGCGCTTTGTGAAGGCCTGGCCAGCCAGCCGGTGACCGGCGACCACCCCGATATTCACCTGACAGCAAGTTTTGGCATAGCCGAGCTGCACAGCAGCCGCTCAAGCAATCTGAAAGACCTGTTCCGTTGTGCCGATCTGGCCCTTTACCGTGCTAAACAGAATGGACGTAACCGGGTTGAAAGCTATCGTGCCAATCGCCCGGCGATCAAACTGTGATAGACGTCTCGACCTAAAAAATACCTGTTTTGGCCAAACCAGCATGATTACCGGCCTTGAAAAAAGTCAACCATCTATCGTAAGAAATAACCCTTTCACCACTACAAATTGTGCTTTAACATTCGCGCAAACACTATAGCTAGTAATTGGACAACAATTCAGAAAGGGCCTTTGAACCATGACCGGAAACACTCAACTGGAACATGACAACTGCGTCAAAATTGCTCATCAGGATGCATCGATCGATATCTGGGATGCTAAATACCGCCTTAAAGACAGTCACGGAACGGCTGTAGACGACGATTTGCAGGCCACCTTTGCGCGTGTTGCTGCCGCACTGTCTTCCGTTGAAGTGAACAAGAAAAAGCAGGACGAGTGGAACAAAAAATTCCTTTGGGCGTTGGAAAACGGCGCAATTCCGGCCGGGCGTATTGTATCTAACGCCGGTGCACTGGAGCACAAACCCGCGACTTCCACCATCAACTGTACTGTTTCCGGCACCATCGAAGATTCTATGGATGGTATTCTGGAAAAAGTTCACGAAGCCGGCCTGACACTGAAAGCCGGTTGTGGCATTGGCTACGAATTTTCCACCCTGCGCCCGCGTAACGCCTTTGTTTCCGGTGCAGGTGCTTATACCTCGGGTCCGCTGTCGTTCATGGATATCTATGACCGCATGTGCTTTACCGTCTCTTCTGCCGGCGGTCGCCGTGGCGCTCAGATGGCAACCTTCGACATCAGCCACCCGGATGTGATCGACTTCATCCGCGCCAAGCGTGAAGACGGCCGCCTGCGTCAATTCAACCTTTCGCTGCTGATCACCTCAGAATTTATGGAAGCCGTGAAGGATGATGCCGACTGGCCACTGGTCTTCCCGGTTTCGGAAGCGGAAGTAAAACGCGACAAGCTGGATACCAGTGATCCAACACAGGTTATCTGGAAAGACTGGCACGTTAAGAACGGCTACATGACCAACAATGAAGGTGAAGTGGCCTGCCGCGTTTACCGCGTCATCAAGGCTCGTAACCTGTGGAACGTCATTATGACCTCCACCTACGATTTTGCCGAACCAGGCTTTATCCTGATCGACAAGGTCAATGAATATAACAACAACTGGTTCTGCGAAACCATTCGCGCCACCAACCCTTGTGGCGAACAGCCGTTGCCGCCTTACGGCAGCTGCCTGCTGGGCTCCATTAACCTGACCCAGTTTGTGGAAGAGCCGTTCACCGAAAACGCCAAATTCAACTGGGATAAGTACCGCGAAGTGGTGAAAATATTCACCCGCATGCTCGACAACGTTGTTGAGATTAACGGCTTACCTCTGGAAGGCCAGCGTAACGAAATTATGAACAAGCGCCGCCACGGCATGGGCTATTTGGGCCTGGGCAGCACCATTACCATGCTGCAGATGCGCTATGGCGATGCCAATTCCGTAGCTTTCACAGAAGAAGTGACCAAGGTCATGGCCGTGGCCGGCTGGCAGACTGCGCTGGATCTTTCCAAAGAGAAAGGCGCCGCTCCGATCATGGATCAGGAGTTCGAGATTACTCATGAAATGGTACGCGCCCGTCCGGAACTGCTCAAAGACGGTTACCAGGTAGGCGACAAGCTGGCCGGTAAAATTCTGCACGCCAAGTACAGCCGCTACATGCAGCAGCTTTCCGAAATTGAGCCGGAACTGGTCGACGAACTGGCCAAAACAGGTGCACGCTTTACACACCACTCGTCGATTGCGCCAACTGGCACCATCAGCCTTTCTATTGCCAACAATGCCAGCAACGGTATTGAGCCAAGCTTTGCGCACCACTACAGCCGCAACATTATCCGTGCCGGTAAAAAATCGAAAGAGAAAGTCGATGTGTTCTCGTTTGAACTACTGGCTTATCGCGAACTGATCAACAGCAAAGCAATGCCGTTCAGCGAAGACCCGGAAGCACAACTGCCGGAATACTTCATTGCTGCCGATGATGTAACACCAACCCAGCATGTAGATATTCAGGCCGCTTCGCAGAAGTGGATTGATTCCTCCATCTCGAAAACGGCGAACGTACCAACCGATTACCCGTTTGAAGATTTTAAAGACATCTATCTATACGCTTACCAGCAAGGCCTGAAGGGTTGCACAACCTTCCGCTTCAATCCGGAAGCCTTCCAGGGCGTACTGGTGAAAGAGAAAGATCTGGAAAACACAACTTACCGTTTCAACCTTGAAGATGGCAGCACCATCGAAGTTAAAGGTAACGAAGAAGTTGAATACGATGGCGAAACCCACACCGCCGCCAACCTGTTCGATGCCCTGAAAGAAGGCTACTACGGTAAGTTTTAAGGAATACTCAGATGAAAAAAATTGAAAAGAAAATTATCGGTTTTGAAGTTTTAACCGAAGAGAAAAAGGCCAAGGCGGCAGCTGCCAAAGCTGAGGCTGAAAAAGCCTCTATTGTACAGATGCACGAATCCGTGGAGCGCCCGGACATGCTCATAGGTTCAACCTATAAAATTAAAACCCCCATGTCTGAGCACGCCATGTATGTGACTATTAATGACATGCTGCTTAACGAAGGCACCGAGCACGAACAGCGCCGACCGTTCGAGATCTTCATCAACTCGAAAAACATGGAACACTATCAATGGGTCGTGGCGTTAACGCTGCTGATCTCTGCCGTGTTCCGCAAAGGCGGCGACATCACCTTTATCGTCGACGAACTACGAGCGGTGTTTGATCCTCAAGGTGGCTACTTCAAACGCGGTGGCAAATTCATGCCGTCACTGGTAGCTGAAATTGGCGACGTGGTAGAAAAGCACCTGAAGTCAATCGGAATGATCAAAGACGACAGCCTGGATGAACACCAGAAGAAACTGATCGAAGAAAAGCGTGCCGAGTACGAAGCTAAAAAAGCCGACAACTCAGAAGAAAGCAGCGAGTTCCCGGCGGACGCTCAGCTGTGCAAGAAATGTAATACCAAGGCGGCCATTGTTATGGATGGCTGTTTAACTTGTTTGAACTGCGGCGATTCTAAGTGTCAGTAATGGCAAGAAAACTGTAAAGATAAAACTTAGTTTTTTCACAACAAGCAACTCAAAAGCCCTTTAACTATATGTTTTAGGGCTTTTTTTTGTTTTAACTGCTCGCTGAACAACTATTGAACAAATACATCTTTTGTGGTACAACTTATGTAAATATATAAGAGCGAGTTATGGCAGAACAGCTTGATTCATCACCTTTAGGTTTTCGCATTCAGAGATTTTTATCAGGAGATAAGGTTAGATTTCTTGTGCAAAGAGATAGCGATAAATCTATTCCTTTAGCCTTATCCATTCTTGAAGCCCACCTTTCATACAAAACCGATTCCCATAACAGTGTGTATGACAATTTGTACTGTTTAACGTTTCTTTATGCCTGGGCAGATAAATTCAACATAGATATTGATAAAACTACCTTAAAAGGTGATTTCTTAAAGCCAGCTCAAGTAAACCATTTCTCTTTTTGGTTAAAGAATCGAGGCAAGAGAACCCGAAACAAAGGCCCTATTTCTGTTCAAGTAATCAACAGAGTTTTAACCTACTGCAAAGGATTTTTCGTGTTTTTTGCTACCCAGTGCGCCGAAATGGTTGAGACTGGAATTGAGCGAGCCATCAAACATAAGAGCTACTTGGACTACATAGACCATCAGTTTTCGGATCAAAAGGTAAAAGAAAGGGTCAAACGTGTAGCAGACGATCTTTCTGAAGAAGATATATACCTCATTGAAGATTACTTGAGACCAGACAAGAGAGTTAAGAACTGCCCAAAGGTATCAAAAGCTCAGGTAGTTAGAGACTATTTGTTTTGGCGTTTCGCAATTGAGTTTGGCCTACGAGAAGGAGAAATCCTAGCGCTTAGGCTAGAAGACCTTCCTACTAGGCAATCCAATTCAATAAAAATTGTGAGGATAGAAGATCGAGGTTCAGATTATATTGATCCTAGAGGGCAGTATGCACCTAGACCGAAAACTCTATCGAGAGAATTGGGGTTCGTTCTAAGCAACTCCCCTATTCCTCATTTGATCAATGAATATACAACGAAGTACCGAAAAAGAAAGGTGCTTAAACACGGAAGAAAAGTCTTTGAATGGATCATGGATAAACCAGCTTTTCTATTGCTGAGTCATCAACATGACAGGGGCGATCCATTATCAGTAGCAGCAGCACAGGATATTGCAGATGATATAAGAGTAAATACTGGAACTAGTTTTCGATGGCACTTGGCTCGACATGCTTTTTTCAATAGAGCATATTCTGGTCTGCTTGAGATAAAGGACAAAGACCCTACCCAACATGATGCCCGATTAGAAGATTTAGTCTATTGGGGCGGATGGCAAAGTTCAGACAGCCTTCAGATCTACGTTAATAGAGCTAGAAGAAATAGAGCAGAAACAGCACTTTCTATCTATGGAAGCAGGCAAAACTGGGGTGCTTTAAATCATGAATAAGCCATTAACTTACATCCCTGAATATGATCATTGGACTAATGAACGGGGAAATCTGTTCATTAAGAGTGAATTTGATCCAGGTTCTCCAGTTTTTATCGATGTATCCAGTGATTACTGGGAGTTTGGCGGATATATTAATTGGGCTGAAATTGACCTTCCTATAATTCTTAAGGATGCAGCTAAGGCAGTACTAAAGCAAAAATTAAAGTCTGTTAGTTCACATTACGTCGATAAATACCGGTTAATGCTTGAAGATATTGCGTCGAACATAAAAAGTGATCACATAGCTTTTGATGCTTCAGATACAAACCGTGTGCTGCATATATGGGAATCACTTAAAACTCCATCTAACAGAATTTTTTTTCGTGAAATGTATGGCCAAATGGCTAAGGCAGGCATGTTGGATGCCAAAAATTCAATATATCTGAAATTGAAACAAACAAAAGCAAGAAAAAATGTCCGGTCCCTCAAAGATGTACTCAATTGGCATCCAACAAAAGGTGCTCTAACCCCTGAAGAAGAGAACCTTATCAGAAACCATCTCGAAAAAGCCCCCCGTAAAGATAACAAAACCTTCGGTGTTAGTTTGTTTGGTTGGTTGCTGTTCGCAACCTTAAAACGAGGAAAGCAAATCCGAGAATTAAGAAGGGACTGTCTTAAATGTATTGAAAATGATGGCATCAAGCAGCACTTTGTCCAAATTAAACCAGTCAAAGCGCAAACTGGTGACCCTCTGCGCCTTTGGCCTATCCCTGAAAAACTTTATGAGGCAATGGTTGAATACTCAGAAAAACCTACCGTAAAGGCACTTCAAGAAGAGCATGATAGATTTCTGGTGATTAAGTGTTCGGATCTCAAAAAAACAGGGGTTATCCCTCAAGCAATAGCAAAAAGTATGCTAACTACATACTGCAATAAAATTATCAGCCCTAGAACTAAGCAACCGATTCACGTAACTCCCACACGTATTCGCCACACTGGGGCAACTCGAATGGCCTACTCCGGTGTCTCTAGGGATATTATTGCTGAAATCTTAGAACATGATGACCCTTGTTCCTGCCAATCATATATCGATGCCATTGGGTCTGAACTCTGCCCACAGATTAATACTGCGGATAGAAACATGGGAAGTTTCTTCAAAGAGCTAAACCAAGTGTATTTCAATGGGAAGATTGTTGATGAACTCAGTGATCAACCAGTATTGATTCCTACTGTCAGCAAAGATCAGCCCATTCCGCTCTTTGTAGGGTCCTGTGGGCGCAATACTGTCAAAGAGGGCAATTGTCATAAGCATCCATTTATCGGCTGCTACAACGGCTGTCCGAGTTTCCTAGCATGGAGAGAAGCAGATCATCGAAAAGCCCTAAACTATATCGAAACCGAGATAGACCGTTGGAATAAAACAGCTGTTGATGAAAAGACAGCAACAACCATCAAGGAATTTGAAGCAGTGAAGGACAACATCCTGACTGTAATAGCCAATATTGAATCCAATACAAAGCAGGTGTAGAGAATGAGTTCTAGTGCTGTATTACTTAATTTTCTTCATAAAAATGAAGCTGATAATGCCCTTGTCAGTATTTCCTCTCGATTAAATGACGCTTTACCTCCTGGAGTCTCATTCACAGATGATCAGTGGAACATTATTGACTGGTTCAAACGACCAGGAAATTCAAAAGTGCGCAACCTTGATTTTTCACTTATACAGAATCAAGAGTTAAAACTAGCAATTAAGACTTACTTGGTCGAAAAACGGCTTTTATCGTACCAAGAAGGAAATGGGCTAGCTGCAATACTTCCACCACTTTGCCTAATTGACGAAGCACTAGGTGCAAGACCTTTTAATAAAATAACTAACGCAGTTTTTGAGGAAACTCAAGAATTGATACAGCAGAGATATAATAAGTCAGTTCCTTACCGTATGGCTGGTTATTTAGAGCTTTTTGGTAAATGGTTGGCTATTAATTTTGGCTTACGTATTACATACACCAAAAAACTCAATAGCAATTACTATCATGGAAGAAAAGCAACGGATGAAGATAGAGAGAATAAACTCATACACCCTCATATTCTTGTTGACCTAATTAACGCCAATCAACGTGAAGACTTGATAGAAAGAGATAAATTTTATTTGTCAGTGTTTACGTTATTGATTGGAACAGGTTTCAGAATTAATGAACTTGCAACTCTACCTGAAGATTCCCTTATTGAAGAAGGAGACAGACTTGGAATTCGGTTCTTCCCAGAGAAAAAACCAAAGTTAGATGTTCGCTGGATTCCGAATGACTGGCATGAAACAGTTAAAGATGCCTATGAGCGAATTCTCCGACTTACTGACTCTGGGCGTACATTAGCAGCAGAAAAACGTAAGAGTCCGGGATTAGATTGGACTCGGATCATGCAAGACCCTGACGCTACCCGATACTTTGTCATTGAGTTCTGCCATCAATGGACGAGCAATCTTGATCATCATCTGCTCATTCAAGGAAGAGCATGGTTCCAGTCAGAACGACGTTACATTGATATTATTTCCCTTATTGGCGAGTTAGGCTCAAAATCAGCCGCCTCTAGACTACTTAAAGTCTCAAGACATACGGTGGATTACCTGCTTGACTGCCAGTTAAGAGCTGGACAAGGACTATTGCCCAGAAAGGCACAAGGTCGTTGTAAGGGCGAAAGAACTGATTGGGATACGGATAGTCGTGTTATCTCTATGGCAAGACTGTTTGAACATACAAATATTTCTAAATTCACGAACAAGGAATGTCATGAGATTGCTATCAAGCTAATTGAAGATGCAAGGGACAACTATCAACTCAAAGGAAAAACCTATCCATTACCGGAATCTAATTCAAAGTTAGAAAAACAATTTCAACGAAAAGAAAGGCCGATCATTAAGGATGATGAAGAAAATGCAGTACTTTGGCCTGAAGAGGCTCTTTTGGTCATCCCTAAGTACTCGCTAACCAGCAAACGGCGAACTAAGCACAACGAATATTATTTTGTGAGTGATGGAGGAATATCACGTTGGCTATGTGGAGAACTTCGCTCTCTTGGCACTGGAAAAGAAGAAGATAGTGTATTCAGCCGGCTGAACATTATCGATCCAAAAACAGAGGCAATTGCAAAGTTTACCAGCCACGACATTCGTCATTGGTTAACTACCTATTACCTTGAAGGGGGAATGCCTAGCGAACAAGTTGCGCTGTTGTTTAATCGATCTGAGGCTCAAAACCATGTTTACGATCAAACTCTATCAACAACAAGACTAAAAAGCCTGAAAAACTCTATCAAAGAAGGTAATGCTATTGGTCATGTAGCTGATACTTATAGCAATATCGCCACCTACTCTCGCAAGCAGGCTGAAGAATACCTAGAGGCTTGCACATTACAAATGAACTTAATGCCTCATGGCGGCTGTTCTCTTAACTGGGGAATGGAAAGCTGCCAAAACCATAATGCCTGCTTTAACAGTCCTGAAGGAGTCTGCAAGTCACTGTGCCTTGACCTTAATGATCCCGAAACGAAGAAAGAAGTTGTCCAACTGCATAAAGAGGCTGCAAGTGCTCTGCTGTACATTCCAGAAACTTCCCCACAGCACAGCCACTACCAGAGCATTAAACAGAATATTGAGTCTACAGGGGTTTTAAATCATGAGTAAAGTCGTACAACTCAGAGGGCAAAACTTACTTGATGCAATAGAGAAAGCACTTATCGACCTTTCTGATAGTGATCAAAAGTATGTCTACAATGCCTCAGAATTAGCTCGTAAGATCGGCTGTAGTCGCCCTACCCTTAACAGTAAGAAGGAATTTATTGATTCGGTACTCGAGAAGATAGGGGCCGCTAAACGCTTAAAGCGGGAACACCCCCTGTTAGAGCAGCTACACATGAAAATTGAGAAGCTAGAGGCCGAGAAAAAAGCTCTGGAAGAGGATTTGAATGCACTAAGGCAGAACCACGCAGACATCTTTACTCGCCTGTATAGGCATTCTAGTGAGATGTCAGCTCTGATACGACCTATCGCAGAAAACGATTCTATAGCCGCAGGCAAATGCATCTTGTGCTCACAGAGTATTGACGAAGGTATTGATTTCAAAAATAGAAGCACCGTCTTTTCAATTTCCCGAAATGACAACGTTAAGGACTAAAAACTGTGAGCAATATCAACGGGCAGCAGAAAACACAGCAGAATCTCGCTGCCTTTAGGTCTTGGGTTGCAACTCAGCCTGATTCTGACATCAAGCAAATCATCTTCAGAGGCCAACTAGGCAGAGGTAAAATAGCCAAAGTTATCGGCTGCGGTAAATCTGCATTGACTCAAAACCTAGCCCTAAAACAAGAGCAGGCAAACCTAAAGACAGAACTACGCAATAAAGGGGTTCTTCCAGAACTAAGTAAGACAGCGAAAGAAGGCGCCACAAAGCCGAATGAGTATGACAACACTGTAACGGCCCAACGCTACCGATTGTTGATCCCACCACTGGTGAGATCCGCAACGCCCAGATCTTTGTTGCCGCTATGGGTGCATCTAATTACACCTATGCCGAGGCAACCTACAGCCAAGGCCTGCAGGTTTGGTTAAGCAGTCACGTTCGGCTGTTCGACTTTTTAGGGTGTTAGACGTCAATTACTTTGTCCGGTCCGCGACAACTATGATGGCCGGTTAGGTGTCGTTACTTCTATGACCTTTGATTCGTTTTAACTGTTGC
>NZ_SLZR01000009.1 GCF_004341165.1 Reinekea marinisedimentorum | reverse complement strand
TCTACAAAGCAGTGTCAAAGCACTAAGGTCGGTCTCAGATTCACCTGGCTCTCGGAAAGTTATCAGCTAAACAACTTCCCTGGAGAGATACAAGGTCGGGCTTCAGCCCGACAGCCCCAACCACAACTTCAGCGGCAACCAGTGTTGGCCTAAAGGCCAACCTACAAACCACGCCACATTTGTAGGTCGGGCTTCAGCCCGACAGCCCAACCGAAACTTCAGCGGCAACCAGTGCTGGCCTAAAGGCCAACCTACAGCCACGCCACATTTGTAGGTCGGGCTTCAGCCCGACAGCCCAACCGCAAACCCAGCGACAACCGGTGTTGGCCTAAAGGCCAACCTACAGCCACGCCACATTTGTAGGTCGGGCTTTAGCCCGACAACCCAACCGAAACTTCAGCTGCAGTCGCGCCCAGATGAGATCACGAACAAAGCGGCAGGCAAAAAAAAAGGGCTGAAATTCAGCCCCCGTTTGTCGGTTATTTTCATTTGTGAAGTATCAATGCTTAGCCAAAAACCACATGGCTATAAGTACCTTTGGGCACTTCATTAACCAATACTAAAGTACCCGCCCTATTGCTCAGTAAAAGCCAGTGTTAATCCACAGCTTTCACTCTATAGAATGCCAATCAATCGTTATTATCGACTTCATAGTGGTAGTTAACGCTGACTTTTGCGCGGTACTCAATCTGGCCGCGTTCGACAGCAAATTCCTCAAGGGTCACCTTCGCATCGTCAACGGTGAGGTCACGGGAAAAGCCATAGGTATCGAGCATTTTATTAAGCTCCCCTTTTGAGGCCTGAGTGACGTTATCAACCACATCAAATCCAGCATTGTAGGCTTCTGCCTCCGTGGTGTAAGAATCGCTATAAAACGATTTGCTAGTGTATTCTGTATTTGCGCTGGCTATGGATGCAGCGCTGATCAGTACGACAGTAGTCATTGCGGTTGTCAGTAAATTAATGATTTTCATTTTTTAACTCCTTTGAGTGTTTGCGAGTAAATTATTTGCTTTCGTCAACAGTGCTGTCAGCGTCGAACAACTGTTTACTACCACGACCTTCTTTACCGCCACGTTCACCTTTGCCGTTACGATCGCCGCGTTCACCTTCACGAGAGCCATGGTGGGCATCAAGGTAGGTAACTAAATCTTCAGCATCATCTGCAGAAAGAACGGTGTTTAACTGGTCCGTCAGTTCCTGCATGTGTGCCGCTCGGTTAGCATCACGTGCAGCTTGCCTCTCTTCAGCACTTGGTGCTTCACTTGCTTCTTTTCTGGCTTCTCGCGCTTCTTTGCGAGCTTCAAAATTTTTCTCTTTCAGCTGGGTAATAATTTCAGTGACTTCAGTTTGTTGATCGTCGGTCAGTGCTAACTCAGTAAAAATGTAATCGAGATTCACACCACCCTTGCGTTCACCTTCGCCAGTGAAAGATCCGCCTTTAGCGAATACGCCTGCCGCTGAAGTCGCCATAACCAATACAATGCCGCCAGCTACAAATTTCTTTTTCAATGAGTTCATCGTCTCTCTCCAATAATTTAAAGTCTTTTCTTTGAAAGCCTGTTTGCTTTCGATGGGGCTTAGTTTCCAGTGGAATCGTGCATGAACTATGGAAGGAAAAAGGAAGTGTTCGTTTTCTGGCAAAAATAAAAGCGCAGCCGAATTAAGGCCTGTGGAGCATAGCGGCGGCGTAACATCGGCAATGTTATGCGATGCACGCCCTATCATTGATATCTTTAGAAAAGTTGGTGACAACACCCGTTTCGGTGTGATGAATTTTAAAAACGACGATACGACAACATCCTATTGTTTCGTATCAGTCAGAGAGCCGTGAAATCAGCCCGAACGGCCGCTAAGCCTAGCCTTATAAAGGAGGCCCGGGCCTTTGTTCAACATTGACGTACATGCTTAGCAGATCCACCGGATCGCCGAATTGGGTGTAGATGGCAACATCGGCCGCGTCCCGGCCGAAGGCGATCGCGACACGCCCCCCTTGCAGGCTGGCTTGTGTTGGATCGAACGTGTACCACCGGTTTCCGACATAAGCCTCGAACCAGGCGTGAAGATCCATCGGTTCAAGCCCCTCAAGGTAGCCCACGACCATTCGGGCCGGTATAGACAGCGCCCGGCAACAGGCCATGCCTAAATGGGTCATGTCCCGGCATACTCCGCTTCCCAGCTCGTTTAGCTCGGTAGCACTGATTATCTGCTGCCCTGCGCCGGGCGTATACCGTACCGTGTTGCGGATATAATCGACGATGGCCGTACACTGATCGTAGCCAGCGGCTCGACCCGCCACGATCGATGCGGCCATTTCAGTAAAACGATCCGATTCACAATACCGGCTTGGGTGAAGGAATGGCAGTGTTTCATCAGGCAGATGTTGCACTTCAACGAACGGGGCTCCAGGGGCCGTATCGGATGCATCTGCGGTTTCGATATCAACGGAGGTATGCACGGAGAATTTCCCGGTAGGAGCCACCAGCCGCTGACACAGGTTACCGAACGAGTCCGTGAACTCGACGACCGGAACGCTGGGAGACAAAACGTATTGCTCGCGCGCAACCCATTGCTGCCGCCCACTTCGAGGACGCAGCATGAGCAAAAACGGCGTTGGAACCGGAATGTTAAATTCAAGAAAGCAGGATGAATGCAACCACATGACAATCCCTCACAGATAGAGGAGCGACTTTTACGTTCGCAACGACGAACATTTAATGGCGAACGCCTTGAGCGACTTCGCGATTCAGCCAAATACACCTATAGTGATACTAGCACATTGATAGCGGCACTCACGCAGGGTACAGGCAGGCCATGGCTACACCATTGAAAAGTCGCTGGCAGCGGCACTTTAAAAAAACCGATGCCATCGCGGTTGCGCAACTGGTTACGATGACTGGCACAGACGTTATTGATGTAACCGAACAGGTGCACCTATCCGTTCTGCAACAGCTCAGCCTTGGCGGATGGTTCACATCCGGCACCCGGCTGGTGTACCAGGGGGTTAAAGTATTGCCATTTACCACTCAAATACTACTCAATGCAATCGCCCGCAATGTGGCTCAACTAAAAACATCGCAAAAAAATATTGATACCAGCCAACGGTTAAATGTAATTGCCGCGCTGAATGGCGTGTTGGGCGATCAACTGGCCAGCTCACACAGCCCGCTCAATACGTCGATGGAAATCATTCGTGCCGGGGCTCAAAACCACCCCAATAAAATTCTATTCGTTCACGGCCTCTGTATGGATGACCGCGCCTGGAGTGAGCCTCAAACCCAGTTCTTAGCTGACTGCCTTAACGCCGATGTTTGGTACTTAAAGTACAACACCGGTTTAAGTATAGAAGACAGCGCCCGGCAACTGGCACAGCTGCTTGAACGCGAATTACAACCCGGGCAAAGTGTGAGTCTTATTGGTCACAGCATGGGCGGTCTTGTGTCACTTCACGCGCTAATTAAAGCTCACGCTGGCAATAACAACTGGTACCACAACACACGTGCGCTGGTCGCATTAGGTACGCCTTTTGCCGGCACCCCGATGTCATCGCTAGGGCATTGGGTTGAACAACAGCTGAGTGCCTTCGCAGTTACACGGCCCTTTACCAAGCTGACCAAGCGCAGAAGTGAAGGCATTAAAAACTTACGTGAAGGCTTTATTGGCGAGCTGCCAAGTTCTTTTTCGGTTCCGAGCTTTTGCATTGCCGGTAATCTGGAAACCAAAAGCCATAAGGCCATTGATGACGTTATTGGCGATGGCCTAGTTACCCTGGAAAGTGCCCTGGCACTGAAAAACTGCAAGCAACAATGGACGGCGCCCAAGACCGGGCATTTAAAACTGTTGAAAGACCCTCAGGTTTTTGAAACCGTGAACCAATGGCTAAAGCCACTGTACTAAACGGTTATACGCAATCAATCTGGCTGAGCCTTTATATAAGAAGGGAATTCGTTTATGCACTGGTTCATTCTTTAATACGGGTGCAAGCTCAATTGTGCAGCCAGCGTAAGTAGAAACCCTGTCAATTTGAATATCCACAAAAAGCCGCAAGTAAAAAAATACCGGCACAAGGCCGGTACGTAATTTCGAGTAAGCTAATTCTTTTACCTTAAGGTTTTTAATAAGTCGCGGTAGTTAGCTTTTTAATTTATTTAAATCTATCAATCAAAATCGTAGCAGTATTTGGAGTAAAGCGCCTGCGCCTTCAACCAAACATCGCCAATTTCGCCATTGCCCACCGGCTTGCCGTCTACCTCTACAACCGGGCCAACTTCTTTACTGGCACTTGTCATCCAAATTTCGTCGGCAGCGAATACTTCCGCTTTAGAGATTGCGCGCTCTACCACTTCGATATCGCTGTGCTCACGCAAAATGGCCAGCAGAATATGGCGGGTAATACCCGGCAGCAGTTCATCGGAAAGCGGTGGCGTGTACAGCACGCCGTCTTTGACGATGTAAGCGTTAGACGATGAACCTTCAGTCAGGTTGCCTTCTTCGTTGAACAGCAGTGTTTCATTCAGGCCTTCACCGTAGCTCTGCTGGAAGTGCAGCACGTTACCCAGCAGTGACGTCGATTTAATGTGGCAGCGCTGCCAGCGTAAATCGTCGGCGGTGACAACTTTTAGTTTGTGTGCTTTTTCTTTATCGGCTACATGCGCTTCACTGATTTCCCAGGTGTACAGGAAGACGGTTGGCTCAACCTTTTCCGGGAAGCCATGGAAGCGTTTTTCGTATGTACCGCGGCTGATCTGAATGTAAACGTTAAGGTCGTCGCCTTCATTGGCTTCCAGCAGGTGCGCAACCACTTCTCTCAATTGTTCGGTATTGTACTCAATGCCGATCTCTTTCAGGCCGTTTTCCATACGCTTCAGGTGCAGGCCCAGACCAACGCTTTTGCCATGGTGATTAGGAATAACTTCGTAGATACCATCGCCATACAAAAAGCCACGGTCCATAGGTGAAATCTTTGCCTCTTCAGGCTTCATGTATTCACCATTTAAATAAACGATAGACATTGTGCACTACCTCCTAATGATTAAAGTGACTGACGATACTGAGTGGTCAGTGCCACCAGTTGATTCAATAAAGCCAAACCTTCATCCATTGGAAGGCCGTCTTCGGTTAATTCGTTTCGGCGGGTCACGCCATCCACACTGCCGTGATCGGAAAGATATTGCAGAATCTCATCGGGCTTGTGCAGCGTTAGCAGCGGTTTATTGGCGACACATTCCAGCATCGCCACCAGGCCAATGGCACCCCAGTTGGAGACATCCGCCAGAATCAGCTCGTTGCAGCTGGTAAAGGCCGGCTGGATATCCAGCGAGCGCACGGCGTCGCGTATTTTACCCATGCCAATCTCGTTACCACCATCACCAATGGCAATGGTTTCGCATTGAGCATTATCGAAGAAGGAGTCAAAACAGGCCGCACGTTCGCTGATTACTTCGCCGCGCATGTTGTAGTAATGACCGTCTTCAGACAGGCCCGGACGCTCGATAGAGATCAGCAGTTCGGGCTTCCAGTGTTCCAGTGCCGCCAGTGCTTCTTTCTGGCGCGAAGCGTGCGGGCCCACAATCAGTGGATGCACTCGGTACTTTTTACGCAAATGCGTTGAAAGTGGTGCACCGCACACCAGTACCGGCTCGGCACCGATGGCTTCCATGGCGTTGTATAAACAGATAGCGCCCACCGGGCCGTCGGTTTCAAAGGTTTCGCCGACCGGGAAGCCGGTACCAATGAGCACCGAACCGGTCACTGCATTCATCATACGAGCGGCACGAAGCAGATAGCCCGCAGGAAGGTGTTGCTGAATATCTTTCATACCGCGCAAATTTCTCTGCACCAGTATGTCTTCTATCTCAACACTCAGTTGTTCAAGAGCCGTTAACGACATATAAACATTGCCTCGCTTAAAAGATGGCCAGCTTGCTGTTGGGAATATCCGTCACCAGCATGCAGCCTGGGCTGTGAGTAATACAAACAGGCGGCTTGGCCTGCTTAATCACGGCCTGCGGCGTTACACCACAGGCGGTAAATACGGGGAGTTCACCTTCGTTCACGGTTACGGCATCGCCGTAGTCGGGCTTTTGAATATCTTCAATGCCGATCAACGATGGGTCACCCAAATGCACCGGTGCACCATGAACGTTCGGGAAACGGCTGCAAATTTGGATCATGCGGATGGCGTCGGCCGCTTTAAACGGACGCATACTGACCACCTGATTGCCGTAGAAACGCTCTGTCGGCTCACAGGCGATGTTGGTGTTGAACATCGGCACGTTGACCTGCTCGGTGATGTTGCGGATTTCAAGACCATCGGCCAGCAGCGCTTCTTCAAACGAGAACGAACAGCCAATCAGGAAGGTGACGAAGTCATCCTGCCAAACATCGGAAACATCGGCCGGCTCGCCCGCCAGCTCACCATCACGCCAGACGCGGTATTGCGGCAGGTCGCTGCGGATATCCACATCTTTACCACCAACGCGAATAACCGGCTCACCGGGCGTTTTAGAAAAGCCAATGATCGGGCACGGCTTGGGGTTCTGCTGCGCAAAAACAAAAAATTCATCCGCCCAGCTCTTCGGCAAAATAACCAGATTGGCTTGCACATAGCCGGCACAATAGCCTGACGTATTGGTGGTAAAGCTGCCATCACGACAAGCGAGTCTGAGTTCCTGTGGGGTCATTTTTAAAACATCTCCGGCAAAATCGAAAACCACGTCCCGCTTTTTATGCAAGCGCTGTACGCAGTTTGGTCGGGGCGAATCAAGCCGGACGATTTTAGCAAAGAAGGCCGCAGAACACTTTAGCGAATAAAACCTAAATAGCGGCCCTTTTCAGTAAGAGACTCTGACAATACGGCCCAAAAAAGAAAATAAAAACATATTAAGGCCGACTAATAGATCAATAGCCTTTATCACTGACACATTCTTGACCATCAACGGCAATTTTAACCGAGGTTGTCATCCCAGTAAGGGGAATCGCCCAGGCGCTGTGCGAGGAAATCGATCAGCAAGCGGCAACGCCGCGACAAAAAGCGGTTTTTCGGATACACCGCGTAGCAGGTGTAGCCCGGTAAGCGATACTCCGGCAGCAGGCGCACCAACTCACCGCTTTCAATGGCGCGATAGGCAATAAAGCTGGGCAGGGGCGCAATGCCGTGCCCGCGCTTGGCCATATCGAGCATGAAGTCGCCGTTATTCGACTTTATTTTGGACTGCAGAACAACAGTAACCGCGTTGCCATCGGGCCCTGTCAGGGTCAGCCGATCATATTTACCGAAGCCGTACTGCAAAAACTGATGGCCGTCTAAATCGCTCACCTGCTGCGGTGTGCCGTTGGCAGCTAGCCAGGCCGGGCTGGCGCAAAGCACGGCGCGAATCGGCGTAATGGCTTTCGCCTGATAACTGGAATCTTCCAGCTCGCCAATGCGGATGGCCAGTTCATAGCCTTCTTCAACCAGGTCCATATGACGGTCGGATAAATCCAGCTGCAGCTTTAGATCCTCATGCTGGCGAATAAATTCATCGAGCAACGGGTTCAAGTGCTGCAGCGCAAAGGTGAGCGGTGCAGTTAGCTTCAGGGTGCCATCCACCTGCGCCTTAACGTTACTGGTTTGCTCGTTAAGGGTATCGACCTGATCGAGAATGGCCATAGCGCGAGCGTAGTAGTGTTCACCGGCTTCGGTCAGGGTGTGTTTGCGCGTGGTACGGCTGATCAGCTGGGTACCCAGGCGGCTTTCCAGATCACTCAGGCGGCGACTGACCGCCGATTTGGCAACGTTCAATTGCTCCGCCGCGCGGCTGATGCCACCGGCTTCAACTATGCGTACAAACATTGTCATATCTTCAAGCTGACCCACGCGTCTCTCCATTGTTCTCTGAATAAGAACTGTTATTCCCGATTACCTTAGTTTATCGCAAACGTATCAACAACTAAGATGAAAACAATTCCTATTTGGAGGCGAATCATGAGCCACCTTACTAATCAGCCCACGACCCAGCGCAGCCTGCAGCAGATTATCAACGGCATGAAAACCAGCGACGGTGCCGGAGTAAAACTGACCCGTATTATCGGCTCACCAGAGCTCGATATGCTCGACCCGTTTCTGCTGCTCGATTGCTTTGAAAGCGATGAGGCCGATGACTACCTGGCCGGCTTCCCCGAACACCCGCACCGAGGTTTTGAAACGGTGACCTACCTGCTCAACGGCCGCATGCGCCACAAGGATAACGCCGGCCACGAGGGTGTGATTGAACCGGGCGGCGTGCAGTGGATGACCGCAGGCAAAGGTATTTTGCATTCGGAAATGCCCGAGCAGGAAGAAGGTTTAATGAAGGGCTTTCAGCTGTGGGTTAATTTGCCGGCGCGCGCAAAAATGATTGAACCGGCCTATCAGGAATACCCGCCGGAATCCGCTCCGGTTGAAACCCATGACAGCGGCGTCAGCGTGCGCGTGATTGCCGGTACAACCGACAACGGCACCACCGGCCCGGTTATAAATAACTACACCCGACCCACCTACATGGATGTTTCCATGCCGGGGCAGCAGCGCTTTTCACAATCGCTGCCCGGTCACCACAATGCGTTTATTTATGTCATTGAGGGGGAGGTTCGCATTGCTGACAGCAGCCAGGCATTACCCGCACGAACACTGGGGATACTGAGCGCCGGTGAACAGGTTGTTGTTGAAAGCGGCGCGGCCGATACCCGCTTTTTACTGGTGGCCGGCCAACCCTTAAACGAACCGGTGGCTCGTGGCGGCCCATTCGTAATGAACACTAAGGCCGAAGTTATGCAGGCCTTTGCCGATTTCAATCGCGGAATTTTTTAAGCGGTTCACAAAATAAAATGAGTAAATTTTCCCGCTCATTTAAATACAGACTTTTGCAGAAACTTATGGCTAAAACACAGGTCAATAACTTCTGAACAACGATTGGTAACAACTTGTGAGCACGACCAAAGCGGTTAAAAATTACAGTACGCCGGTGATTATCATCCACTGGCTCAGCGCACTTGTGGTGATCGGCATGTTTGCACTCGGCTGGTGGATGGTCGACCTGGACTACTACAGCCAGTGGTATAAAACGGCACCGATGATCCATAAATCCATCGGCATTCTGCTGGTGCTGGTCACCCTGTTGCGGGTGCTGTTCAAGCTGATCAAAGCGGCGCCCGCCACAACCGGCAAGCGTTATGAAGTGATCGCCGCGAAAAGCGTGCATCTGGTGATCTACTTTTTATTGTTCGTGCTGTTTTTTTCCGGCTATTTAATTTCCACACCCGATGGCCGCGGCATAGAGGTATTCAACTGGTTTACCGTGCCGAGCCTGGGCGAACTGTTTCCTAATCAATCGGATATTGCCGGACGTATTCATTACTACACGGCGATTATCTTAATTGGCCTGGCAGCCGTACACGCTGCCGCCGCATTAAAGCACCACTTTATCGACAAAGACGACACACTGCGAAAAATGATCGGAGCATCAAAATGAAAAACCAATTTATTGCAAAAACAGTTTTTTCCGGCGCGTTAATGGCCGGGCTCGCGTTGCCTTTGCAGGCATTCGCAGCGGATTACAGCATTGATACCAGTGGCGCACACGCCTCGGTTAACTTTAAAGTGAGCCACTTAGGCTACAGCTTTATTAAAGGCCGCTTTAATAACTTCAGTGGCGATTTCAGCTACGACGAAAACAACATTACCGCTTCTAAGGTGAACGTGGTGGTTGATACCACCAGCCTGGACAGCAACCATGCCGAACGCGATAAACACCTGCGCAGTGGCGATTTCATCAACGCCTCTAAATTCCCGCAAGCCACCTTTACCAGCACCAGCGTTTCCAGCATGGGCGATGGCAAACTGGCGATCAGTGGCGATTTAACGCTGCATGGCATGACCAAGCCAATCACCATTGATGCCGAGTTTATCGGCGCTGGCAAAGACCCTTGGGGTGGTGAGCGCATTGGCTTTGAAGGCACCACCCGCTTAGAACTGGCCGACTTCGGCATTGCGGTTATGGGTGCTTCGAGCTATGTGGATATGGAACTGCATGTGGAAGGCATTAAGAAATAAACGGTACTGACCGTGATACGCCGGGCTTCACCGAGCCCGGCTTTTTTTAACGGCTAACGCGGTGGGTCTACCCGATGATCCTGCGAGCTGTTCACCCGATACCAGCCAGCAATAGAGTAACGATCCCGCGCCGCGGGCAAGACCTCGTGCGGATACTCTTCGCTGAGGAAAACAACCAGCGTACCGAAAAGCGGCGTCACCCGGGTGCCTTCCCGATCCTGATCGGAGCGATACAACACCAGCTCACCACCGTCTTCATTCGTCCACGAAGGGTTCAGATAAGCGACCACCGTCAATACCCGGTTGGTCTGGCCGCGAAAGGCATCGTAATGGCGCTTGTAATAGGCACCGGGCGCATAGTGCGCAAAATGACTTTCAAACGAGAATAACCCCAGAAACAGGCGGCGGTTTAAAAACTGCTGCAGCTGCCCTGTCCAGCCAATCCAGCGGCTGCCCGCCGGCGAATCGCCATTGATCCAGCAGATTTCATCGGTGCGCACAAATTCGGAAACCAGGTAGTTTTCGCCCCGGCCAATGCCGGCCTCGATGTACTTCTGACCGTTCAGATTTAACTGGTGCGCATACAAAGCACTGGCCATGTCTTCCGGCAACGCGCCGTGACGAATACTGAAGCCCTGTTTTTCAATATCTTCAGCGATCAGCGCAAACAGAGTTTCGTCCGTTCCGCTGTCACCGCACTCTTGAGAAATGAAGCTTAATGCTGCCAAGTAAATGCTCTGCCTATAAAAATTCAATAACGCCCGGGCACTGTTTTCACAGCGTCAGCCCGAGCAAAAAAAGCAGCGCATAGTAGTGCAAAGCGACACTCAGAGCATGAACTATTTTGCAGATTCCTGAACTTTTTTCGCCGCCTGCTCAAAGGTGGCGCAGTAGTTCTCTTCACCGAGCAACTCAATCACTCCAGCCTTGCGCAGCTTACCGTCGACGCGGGCATTGGCACCGGAAATCAGCACCTGTACATGACGTTTCTGCAGCGACTGAATAACCTCTTCCAGCGTTTGCAGCGCAGTGGCATCAATAAAGGGCACCCACTTCAAGCGGATGATCAAATACTTAGGGTCGGTATGGGTACCGGCCAGCGCGCGCTCAAAGTTTTCCACCGCGCCAAAGAAGAACGGCCCGTCGATGGCAAACACCAGGGCGTTATCCGGCAGTTCGCTTTCGCCGGATTGCAGACGTTCGGCGTTTATTTCACTGGCGGGTGTTAACGACACCTCCACACTCGATGCCATGCGGCGCATAAAGTGCAGCGTGGCCATAATCACACCAATGTTCACGGCAATCACCAGATCGGCAAAGACCGTCAGCAGGAAGGTGATCAACAGAATAACGACATCCGCCGTGGGCGCTTTCTTCACCAGCTTGCAGAAGTGATGCGCCTCACTCATGTTCCAGGCCACCACAAACAGAATCGCCGCCAGGCACGCCAGCGGAATGTTATTGGCCAATGGCGCCAGCGCCACCAGAATAAACACCAGCGTCAGCGAATGAATAATGCCGGCCAGTGGGCTGTTACCGCCGTTACGGATATTGGTCGCAGTACGGGCAATGGCACCGGTCGCGGCAATACCGCCGAACAGCGGCGTTAAGATATTCGCCAGGCCCTGACCGACCAGCTCCTGATTAGAATTATGACGCGTGCCAGCCATACCATCGGCCACCACCGCCGACAACAGTGATTCAATGGCACCGAGCATGGCAATGGTAAAGGCCGGGCCAATCAGCTCAATCATCTGCGAAAGCTCTGGCTTGGGCAGCTGGAAACTGGGCAAGCCCTGCGGAATGCCGCCAAAGGCACTGCCAATGGTGCTAACCCCATCAAACTTGAAAACAGACTGCACCAGCGTTGCAAAAACCAGCGCCACCAACGGGCCGGGAACACGCTTTAAAAAATGGATGCGCGGCGTTAATAACAGAATGGCCAAAGATGCCGCCGCCAGGAAGGTAGTGGTCAAATGCACATGCGAAAACGAGGTAATCAGCTGAATAAACTTCTGGTGAAAATGCTCTGCTGTCGGTGCAGGTAAGCCAAAGAACTCATCCCACTGGCCTACCCAAATGATCACCCCGATGCCCGCGGTAAAACCAACAATCACCGGGTCGGGAATATAACGGATCACACCGCCAAGGCGGGCAAAGCCCAGCGCCATCAGCATCGCACCGGCCATCAGCGTGGCAATCTGCAAGCCCTCAATACCGTACTGAGCAGTAATACCGGAAAGCACAACAATAAACGCACCGGTCGGCCCGGCAATTTGCACCCGGCTGCCGCCAAACAGAGAAACCGCCACAGCCGCAATAATAGCCGTATAGATGCCCTGCTCCGGCTTAACACCCGAAGCAATGGCAAAAGCCATCGCCAACGGCAACGCCACAACGCCGACAATAACGCCGGCGACCAGGTTATTCAGCCAGTGCTCGCGTCCAAATAAACCTGCTTTAAAAGATTCACTTGCTGCAAACATAAGCCTTACTCCTGTAGTCAATGGCGCGGGCATTATAGGGCCGGGCAGCATCGTACAGGGAAACTCGGGGTTGGGTTTTCGAATTGTGTACATTTGGGGCTGGGAGCGTAAGACGTTGGACGTGAGATGTGAGACGTGAAGGGGGAGATGTTAGATGTTAGATGTTAGTTGCTAGTGGTCCGGCATCCCGGAGCTAGCACCAAGCACCAAGCACCAAGCACCAAGCACCTAGCACCTAGCACCTAGCACCTAGCACCTAGCATCTAGCACCTAGCACCTAGCATCTAGCATCTAGCAACTTAACCTAATCCAACGTTCGCTTGTAACGCAGCATAGCAATGATGCCGACCACCAGAGTAAACACCCCCAACGCAACGAACTCCTGCTGCATTTCACTAAACACCGCCCCCTTAAGCATGATGCCGCGAATAATTCGCAAGAAGTGCGTCAGCGGTAAAATCTCACCAATAAATTGCGCCCAGTTGGGCATACCACGAAACGGAAACATAAAGCCGGAAAGCAAAATAGACGGCAGAAAGAAAAAGAACGTCATCTGCATCGCCTGCATCTGCGATTTCGCAATCGTCGAAAAGGTATAACCAATACACAGATTCGCCAGAATAAAAACCGTAAGCCCGCCCACCAGCAACCACAGCGACCCGGCAAACGGCACCCGGAACAAATAGGCCGCGCAACTGAGAATAATCACCGTCTGCACCGCCCCCATACCAATGTAAGGCGTAATCTTACCGATCATCACCTCCAACGGCCGCGCCGGCATCGCCAGCAGATTTTCCATGGTGCCGTGCTCGGTTTCCCGGGTCACCGCCATCGAGGTAATCATCACCAGCGTCATCGTCAGAATCACACCCAACAAACCCGGCACAATGTTGTACTGAGAAATGCCTTCCGGGTTATAGCGCGCATGGCTAATCACATTCACCGGGCTGGCACCGGCCTGCAAATGCGCCAGCGGCCCGGTCAGCTCACGCGCAATGGCGCGCTGCACAATGGTGTTGGCATACAACAACGCCGAAGATGATGCCGAAGGGTCGGAAGCATCTGCCTCGATCAGCAGCGAAGGCTGCTCACCGGCCAGTAACTTTTCAGTGAAGCCAAGCGGAATGGTAATCACAAACGCAACCTCGCCACTGGCCAGCAGCGCATAGCCTTCGGTGCTGTTATCGCTGGTGAGAATAATGTCGTAATAATCGGAGCGCTCCAGCGCGTTCAACAGCGTGCGTACCACCGGCGTTTGCTCTTGCACCTCTACCGCCGTAGGTAAATGTTTGGGGTCGGAATTAATCGCAAAGCCAAACAACAGCAACTGCATCACCGGCACACCCAGCATCATGGCGAAGGTCAGCCGGTCGCGGCGCATCTGAATCAGCTCTTTGATAAACACCGCGCGTATGCGCAAAAAACTCAGACCAAAGAAGCTCATAAGTAAGACCTCGCATCCTTACCGGCACGCGACATCAGCGAAATAAACACATCCTCAAGATTAGGCTGCACCTCCTGCCAGTGATCCTCCGGTCGGGCAAATTCACCAATGGCCGCCTCCAACGCCAGTCTATTGATACCGCTCACGTGCAGCGCCGCGCCAAAGTAGGCAGCGTGCTCAACACCCGCGCGGTCTTTCAGCTTCGCAGCCAGCGTACGAACGTTCGGCCCTTCTGCACGAAAGGTAATCAACCGCGATTCCGTAATGATGTCTTGTACCGTCCCCTGAGTCATCAGGTTGCCGTGCGCCAGGTAAGCAATCTTGTCGCAGCGTTCGGCTTCATCCATGTAGTGCGTAGAAACCAGCACCGTTAAACCCTCATTGGCCAGCCGATGAATCTGATCCCAAAACTCACGCCGTGCCTGCGGGTCGACGCCGGCGGTCGGTTCATCAAGCAACAACAGCTTAGGGTTGTGCATGGTCACCGCAGCCAGCGCTAAACGTTGCTTCCAACCACCGGAAAGCGCACCGGCCAATTGCCGCTGACGATCGGTCAGGCCCAGTACTGCAAGCGTTTCATCGACGCGCTGCTTTACTTTCGGCAGCTGATACAGCCGGGCAACAAACTCCAGGTTTTCTCGAATGGTTAAATCCGACCAGAAGCTGAACTTCTGCGTCATGTAGCCGGTTTGCCGGCGAATCAGCTCGGCCTGGGTTTTGATGTTGTAGCCCAGGCATTCACCCTCGCCTTCAGTAACGCTGAGCAGGCCACAAATCATGCGGATGGTGGTGGTTTTACCGGACCCGTTCGGCCCTAAAAAACCCCACACCTCGCCTTTGGGCAGTTGAATATCCACGCCGTTCACGGCGGTTTTATCGCCAAACTTTTTTACCAGCCCGCGCACATCAATAACGTATTCGCTCATGGCAAAACCACATCCACCGGCTGACCGGGGCGCAGCTGCACCGCATCGGCAAAGCTGGCTTCCACTAAGAACACCAGCTTCTCGCGTGATTCGCTGCTGTAAATAATGGGCGGGGTGAACTCGGCATCCTGCGCAATATAAGAGACCGTCGCCGGTAAAGAGTTATCCACAGCTGCGCCGGTATCAGGCGTTTTTACCTGCACCTGCTGCCCCATGCGCACGCTGGAAAGCAGCGCCTCGGGCACAAAGAATTTCACCTTCAGACCATCGGCCGGCAACAGCGAATAGACTGGCATGCCAGCGGCAACATACTCACCACTGCGGTACAGCACCTGCTCGATAGTGGCGTCAGCCGGTGCACTGACCCGGGTTTGTTGCTGCTGCCAGAGCGCGTAATTCAGCGCCTCTTGCGCAGCAGCCACCTGTGCCTGGGCGGCTTCAATCAAATGCGGCCGCGCCGGCAGTTTAGCGGCCTCGATCTGGCTTTCAATATTGTGGACGCGGGCAACGGCGACGTTGTATTCGGCATCAATCTGGTCTTTATTGGCCTGCGTGGTTGCGCCAATTTTCACCAGGGCGTCCCAGCGTTTTTGCTGCACCTCGGCCAAGCTCAGCGAGGCTTCGGCTTCGGTCAGCTGCGCATCCAGTGAATCGAGTTCTTCCTGACGCAGACCGGTCTGCAGGTTTTCAACATTAGATTTTGCCTGCGCCAGTTGCGCACGGGCCTGCGCCACACTGATTCGCTGCGCGTCGTTCTCCAGCGTCAGCAGCAGCTCGCCCTTAGTCACGGCATCGCCCTGTTCAAACAGTACCGATTCGATTCTTCCCGGCAGCGATGCCGAAACGTAGATGAGGTCGGCCTCAATATACCCGGTAAAGCGGTTGTCGGTTTGTTCCGGCTGGCAGGAAGATAAAGCCAACAGGCTGGCAACAACGCCAGCAAGAAAGAGTGATGTGCGCATAGAACAAGGTACCGTCTGGTTCAGGTTTATGCTTTCAGTTTAATCGCACGATTAACAACTTACGAACGCTGGCCTTAATCATTCCGCTCGTTTCAGTTAAAAACACCGCCGAATTCGCCTGAAACCCGCCTAACAGCAATTGGTTCACCAATTTCTTATATAAGGCCATAGCCGCAAACCGTGCACTACAAGCCACCGGCAGCACCGCCAGAACGGCTAACCTTCCCGACTAGCTCAGCGAGACTATTCCAGAAAGAACTAAAAATCGTCCTGAATACAATGGCCCTGAGCATTTTGTTCGCCATTTTGTATGATCATTAAATTTCTCCGAAAAATTTCAGAACGGCGTTTGCCGCTTAAATACTGAGCCGAGCGCTTGATCTTATGGCTGAGCCGGGAAAAAATTGGTTTTATTCTTCATACAATATGTTGACCAAAAGACAGATAGTGCTAGAGTAAACCCTATATTGGTCAACCAATTATCCAAGGTACGCCCTTTATTGGTTTGCCAGTAACAAACAAAGCGGATGTGCTGAAACAACAACACTAACGACAGCCATACGCTTTCGCTTAATCGCCCTTACGGCTGCCGCTATTCAGCGCAACCGGTGAGGCATCCAAACAACTGAGCAATATCGGCAAATTAAAGGTGAGCAAGAACGCAGTGGCGTAGGGCCGGCGAACATCTCACTGCTGCATACATTCAGGAGGCGCCTTTCAGTTTGATATGAACATGGAGACCCGCAATCACCATCTGCGGCCCCGAAATAACCCAGAAAAAACAGTGCTTATACGAACTTAAGAACAATAAGAAAGGAGCTTTATGTTTTCCTATATTTTAAGACGGTGTTTAATCTCAATACCGACGCTGATTATTATTTCGATCGTGTCGTTTGTGATTATCCAGATTCCACCGGGCGACTTTGTAGACGCCTATATTTCCGAACGTTTAGTGATCGACGGTTCCATCAACGATGTTGACGCACTGCGCGCCAGTATTCAGGCCGAGCTGGGCATCAGCGATAACATGTTCGTCAACTACTTCAAGTGGATCAGCGGTTTCCCGCAGGGCGATTTCGGCTATTCGTTCCAGCACCAGAAGCCGGTTCAGGACCTTATCTGGGGTAAGCTGGGCTTAACCTTCCTGATCACCTTTGTCACCCTTATCTTCACACTGGTCACGGCATTTTTCACCGGTATTTTTACCTCACTTAAGCCTTACACCTTCTTCGATTACATCGTCAGTTTCTTCGGCTTTTTAGGCCTGGCCATCCCCAACTTTTTACTGGCGCTGCTGCTGATGTACCTGTCACTGGATTGGTTCGGCACACCGTTTTCCGGTCTGTTCTCACCGGAATATTTAAATGCACCGTGGAGCTTCGCCAAGTTCATGGATGCCATGAAGCACATCTGGATTCCGGTTATTGTGGTCGGCACCGCCGGCACCGCCAGCAAGATTCGCATTATGCGCGCCACCATGATGGACGAGCTGCACAAGCCGTATGTTGATACCGCGCGTTCCAAAGGCTTACCGGCTTACAAGGTTATTCTGAAGTACCCGGTGCGTCACGCCGTTAACCCGTTGGCGTCCACCATTGGCTGGATGCTGCCCGAGCTGGTTTCCGGCAGTGCCATTGTCGCCATTGTTCTGAGCTTGCCCACCACCGGCCCTTACCTGCTGGAAGCCTTGCGCAGTCAGGATATGTACCTGGCCGGCACCTTCCTGATGATGCTGGCGGTGCTGACCATTATCGGCACGCTCATTTCTGACATTCTTATTGCGTTGTTAGATCCACGCATTCGTCTTGCCTAGGAGTTACCATGACGTCGCAAACTCATCTGGAGCAAAGCCCGGATACCGAACTGAACCAAACCCTAAGTGCGCAGGCGGAAGATAACGGCAGCGATATCGCCTACGCCTCGAAAACCAAACTGATGTGGCTGCGCTTTAAGCAGCACAAGGTCGCGTTGTTCAGTGCCATCATGATCATCCTGTTTTATCTGGTGGCTATCTTTGCCGATTTAATCGCCGTACAGGACATCAACAAGTACGCCGCAAAGTACAAGTATGCGCCGCCTTCGGCTGTGCACTGGGTAAATTCTGAAGGGGATTTCACCTGGCCGTTTATTCACGATTTAAAACGTGAACTGAACATGGAAACCCTGGAGTTTGAATACACCGAAGGCGATAAAGAATTTCCGATTCGCTTTTTACACCGTGGCTACGAGTACAGGGTGCTCGGCCTGTTCAAAACCGATATCCATCTGTTCGGTGTTGACGACGGTGCTGCGTTGTTCCTGATGGGCTCGGATAAACTCGGCCGTGATGTGTTCAGTAAAATTGTCCATGGCGCGCGTATTTCACTGTCCATCGGTCTGATCGGTGTGCTGCTCAGCCTGGTGTTTGGTGTGGTACTCGGGGGTATTTCCGGCTTCTACGGCGGCAAAATAGATACCTTTATTCAGCGTTTAATTGAGGTGCTGATGTCGTTCCCGTCGATTCCCTTATGGATGGCACTGGCGGCTTCTCTGCCACCGCAATGGTCGCCGATTTTCGTTTACTTCATGATCACACTGATCCTTTCGGTGATCGGATGGACCGGCATCGCCCGGGTGGTACGCGGCATTGTGATGCGCCTGAAGGAAGAAAAGTACACCGAAGCCGCGTTGCTTTCCGGTGCCAATAATTTCTACATCATTCGCAAACACCTGCTGCCCGGCGCAACCAGCTTTGTGATCGCCCAGGCCACGCTGAGCATTCCGGCGATGATCATTGCAGAAACCTCACTGAGCTTTTTAGGCATTGGCCTGCGCCCACCGGTGGTGAGCTGGGGCGTACTGCTGCAGGAAGCACAGAGCATTGAAGTGATCGCCAACTATCCATGGATTCTGTATCCATCCTTCTTCGTGATTGTCACGGTCCTGTTTTTCAACTTCTTAGGTGACGGCCTGCGCGATGCTGCCGACCCGTACATGAATAGAGCGTAAGTTATGCGGAATAAATTACTGGAATACAAAAATGTTGCGGCTCAGTTTCACACCATTGAAGGCGTAACCAACACCCTCAACGATATCGACCTGACCATTTACGAAGGCATGAGCCTGGGCATTGTTGGCGAATCCGGCTGCGGTAAAAGTGTGACCTCGCGTCTGGCCATTCGCCTGCTGCCAGAGCCGTCATTCCGTGTGACCAGCGGCGAGGTCACTTACCACCGCAACGGCACACCGGTGAATGTGGTGAAAACCAAGCGCAACGGCAAAGAGATTAACAGCATTCGTGGCAAAGAAATTTCGATGATTTTTCAGGAGCCGATGAGCAGCCTAAGCCCCATTCACACCATTGGCAGCCAGATGCGTGAGCTGATTATGCAGCACACCGACATGAACAAAGAGGAAGCGAAAGAGCATGCCATTCACATGCTGGAACGTGCCCGGGTACCGCGTGCCCATGACGTGTATGAAGACTACACCTTCCAGCTTTCCGGCGGCATGCGTCAGCGGGTCATGATCGCCATGGCCATCAGTTGCCACCCGCGCCTGCTGTTTGCCGATGAACCCACCACCGCGCTGGATGTTACCGTGCAGGCACAGATTCTCAGCCTGATCAAAGATGTACAGGCCGAGCAGAATATGGCGCTGGTGCTGATCACTCATGACCTGGCCGTGGTCGCCAACATGGTGGAAGAGATCGCCGTGTTTTATCTGGGTTACATCGTGGAATACGGCAGCACCGATCAGATTCTTAACGAACCCAAACACCCTTACACCAAGGCGCTGATTGAATCGATCCCGACGCTGCACACCGAGGAAGCCCTGAAGCCGATTAAAGGCAGCGTGCCAGACCCGTACGCCAAGATTACCGGCTGCCCGTTCTGGATGCGTTGCGATAAAGCCAGTGAAAAATGCCGCGCGGAAGTTCCTCCGTTTGTTACACAAGAAAATGGCCACAAGGTCAGATGTTTTGAGGCGTAAATCATGAATTCAAAGGCAATACCATTAGTGGAAGTTGACGGCCTTAAAATGCATTTCAGCATGAAAGGCGGAGCGTTCAGTCGTCGCCAGGGCGTGATCAAAGCGGTTGATGATATTAATTTTAAAATTTATCCGAATGAAACCTTTGGCCTGGTGGGTGAATCCGGCTGCGGTAAAACAACCGTTGGCCGCGCCATTTTAAAAGCCATGGAACCCACCGGCGGCAAGGTGGTTTACCAGCGAAAGAACGGTGACAAGGTCGATCTGGTTCCGCTCAACCAGAAACAACTGCGGCCGATCCGTCAGGAAGTTCAAATGATCTTCCAGGACCCGTACTCATCGCTGTCACCTCGTATGACCGTGCAGGAAATTCTGGAAGAGCCGCTGCGTTTGGCCGGCATCAAAGATAAAAAATACCTGTACGAACAAGCCAAAGAAATGATCCAGCAAGTGGGCCTGCGCGCATCGCACCTGATGCGTTACCCGCATGCGTTTTCCGGCGGTCAGCGCCAGCGCATCGGCATTGCCCGCGCACTGATTACCCGGCCGCGCTTTATTGTTGCCGATGAAGCGGTGAGTGCGCTGGATGTTTCCGTACAGGCGCAGATCCTGGAAATTCTCAGTGAGCTGAAAGAAAAATTCGATCTTTCTTACCTGTTTATTTCCCACGATTTAAGCGTGGTGAAATACCTGTGTGACCGCGTCGGCGTAATGTACCTGGGCCGCATTGTTGAAGTGGCAGATACCGACGTGCTCTACAACAAACCACTGCACCCGTACACCGAAGCGCTGATGCATGCCATTCCCGATATTGAAGAGCGCTCTATCCGCAGCGATATTCTTGGTGGTGAAATCCCCGATGCGGCAAACCCGCCTTCCGGCTGCGCCTTCCATAACCGCTGTAAATACTGCAAAGAAATCTGCAAAACCAAAACACCGGAACTGAAAACCTTCAGTGAAACGCACAACGGTGAAGAAATCCTTAGGCAAAGTGCTTGTCACTTGGCAGAAGAGATATACCTAAAACAATAATAGGAGAAACACGTGAAACTCAAACTTGCAGCACTGTCCATGATGTTGGGGGCACTGAACGCCTGGGCCTATCAGGAAGCACCCATGCTGAATGATATGGTCGAGTCCGGCGCCATTCCGGCGGTTGATGATCGCCTTCCCGAAAACCCGCTGGTGATCACACCGGTCAATGAGGTGGGTAAATACGGTGGCACCTGGCGCCGCGTTGAGCCGAACTATCAATTCCACGAATGGAGTAACGAACCGCTGGTTGATCTGGACGACAATCAGAACCGCATTCCTAACCTGGCTGAATCCTGGTCTATCTCTGATGACTCACGCGTTTACCGTTTTACCCTGCGCAAGGGCATGAAGTGGTCCGATGGCGCGCCGTTCACGACCGAAGACGTTGACTTCTGGTACAACGATCTGGAAATGAATTCCGAACTGGAACCCAGTGTGAAGTCGCTGTTTTTATCCGGCGGTGAACCGGCAGAACTGAAGATTATTGATGAGCAAACCTTTGAGCTGCACTACAAAGAGCCCAACCCGCACTTCATTGAAAAGCACCTGCGTTCCACCATGGAATTCCGCTTACCGCAGAGCCCTAAGCACTACCTGAAAGAGTACCTGCCGAAGTATATGGATGAAGCGGAACTGCAGGCGAAAGTAACCGATGCCGGCATGACCGATTGGCGTCAGCTGTTCCAGAACCGCTGGAATACCCGCTCCAACACCAACCCGGAACTGCCGGTTCTGTACACCTGGGTGTATGACACCGACCCGCAGGAACTTCAGCAGCGCGCCGTGCGTAACCCGTACTACTGGAAAGTTGATACCGAAGGCAACCAGCTGCCCTACATCGACGCCATGACCTGGCCGCAAACCGCAGAGCCACAGGTGCGCATCCTGAAAGCACTGGCCGGCGAAGTGGATATCGACCGTATATCTAAACTGACCAGTGACTTCACAGCACTGAAAAAAGGTGAGAAGGCCGGTAACTACAAAACCCGACTGATGGACCTGAGCGACCACGCCAACATGCTGGTACTCATCCCCAACCAGGATTACACCGGTGACGACAAAGAAGTGCTGCGCCTAATGCAGAACAAAACCTTCCGTCAGGCGGTTTCACTGGGTATCGACCGTGATACACAAAACCAGATCCTAGGCGTTGGCCTTTCCGCACCAGCGCAATCGGTTGTTCTGCCGGACGCACCGGGTGGCAGCATGGAAACCACCGAAGCCTACACCCAGCTGGATGTAGACCGTGCCAACAAAATGCTCGACAGCATCGGTTTGGATAAGCGCGATAACGAAGGCTACCGTTTGGGTTCCGATGGCGAGCCGCTGAGCTTCCTGGTGCACTTCCAGGCCGGCCGTAAGATCAGTGAAGAAGGCGCCATTCTGCTGAAAGCCGATATGGACAACCTGGGTCTGCGCTTCATTATGCGTTCCGATGAAAAGAGCTACTTCAACCAGATTCGTCGTGGCAGTGAATACCAGATGGTACTGCACAACAACACCGCTGGTTTGAACCCGCTGTTCGGTGCCAACAACTACTTCCCGGTTATGTCGAACACCAACTTTGCACCTTTGCAGGCCGCTTACTACCTGTCTAACGGTACTAACGGTAAGAAGACAACCGCCGAGATGCAGCCACTGGTCGATCTGTACGAGAAGATGACCAAAGAAACCGATAAAGAAAAATTCGCACAGATGGTCGACGAGGTGATGAAGATTCACTCTGAAAACCTGTATGCGATCGGTATTCTGCGTTACACCGGTTCACCGGCTGTGGTTCATAACCGTATGAAGAACGTACCGGAGAAATTCTACTCGGTTTACAAGAGCCCGTTCTTCCACCTGAAAGAGCAGTACTATATCGAGGACTAATTTCGACTTTCAATGCAGGCTTGCCTGAAAAGGTAGGCCTGTATTGTTTAGCTAACTTACGCAATTTCCCAGTAGCTCTATTTGGTGACGCTCAAGTACATCCATGTAACGCTCGACGACAGGCATCCCTGCCTGTCGACGCACCAAATAGAGCTACTGGAAAATCGCTTAAATCCGGTGGCTGACTATTCAATTAGAGAACAGCGCCGTACCTTTACAGTTACAACTTAACTTCACTGATTGAAACAGGTCACTCAGTAGTTATTAAAACCAGAATATTTAACGGAAACAGCCAATGTCAGTACAACAAAAACATGGTGGCGAACTAACCGACGAAGAGTTCCGCAAATTCACCCTCTACTGCAACCAAAGCAATAACCAACAAGACGATTCCCTGCGCGCGCAAATTCTTGGCCAAACCGGCGAAGGCGTACGCATTGCCCCCGGTGCCGTCGTGCGCATAAAAGGCAATCAGATTGGCAAAAAATCTTACGTTGGTTTGTACAGCTATGTGAATGGCGATGTGGCCATTGGTGAAAATGTTCTGATCGGCCCGCACGTCAGCATTGTTGCTTCCAATCATATGTACAGCCCGGAAGACGATTTCTTCAGCGCCCGCAGTGATGAAACAGCCGGCAAAGTCATCATTGAAGATGGCGTCTGGCTCACCTCCGGTGTCGTCGTCACCCCCGGCTGCACCATCGGCCGTTGCGCACTGGTGTGCGCCAATGCCGTTGTCACCAAAGATGTTCCGCCTTACGGCATCGCCGCCGGCTCACCGGCAAAAATCATTGGCCGTATCGATCGTGACAGCGGTGAATACCACTGGTTTAAAAAGGGTGAACAAGAATGCTGAGCCTGAACCGAACACATGATTTTCAGGTGAACCTTTCACCCAGTGCCGACTACCCCGCCACGGTCAACCCACCCAGTTTCAACTGGCCACAAAACCGCACAGGCCAAAAGTACCATCTGGAACTCAAGAGCCTGAGCAACGGCGAAGAATGGTATTTTGAGCCGGTGAGTTCACCGGTGCAGCTTTCGTTTCAGCTCGCGCCCGGTCAGTACCAATGGCGCTTAACAACGCTGAGCGAAGCCGAAGCAACGGAAAGCTCTGAATGGACCCGCTTTGACATTACCGAATCCTTAGCCAACTACTGCGCGCCCACCGCAACCGAATTATTTGAGCTCTGCAACGGTAAAGACCAGTGGCTGATGTACCTCGATGACGACATCGAGCAGATTAAACACAACAGCGCCGACATCTACCGGAAATTAAAACAAACCACGGCACTGAGTGTGCCGATGAATGACATCCGCTACCCCAGTCACTATCAACGCGGCGAAGAAGAAGGCAAGCGCGAAGCCATTGCCAACTCACGGTTGTGGATCGACCGCGACCTGATGGCGCACACCCTGCTCTACCGCATCTGGGGTGAAGAAGAACACGGTCATGAAGCCCGCAAGCGCCTGCTGCAGCTGGCCGAATGGAGCCCCGAAGGCCCGGCGTCTTTATTGCGCCCCTGCACCTGGGGCGATGAAGTTGGCTGTTCGCTGTCGCGCAACCTGTTTCTGGCCTATCACTGGCTCAGACCGCTGCTGAACGACAACGAAAAATGGTTTATACGGCCCATGCTGGTACGCATTGGCAAACAACTGCGCCAGCGCCTGGCCGAAGACGAATTTGAACAGTACCCCGGCCACTCGCACACCTCGCGTTTACCGTCTTATTTAGGCTTAGCCGCATTGACGCTGTACCGCGAACACGACATCGACGAATGCGAACAATGGCTCAGTTACGCACTGATGATCTATCGCGGCATACTGCCGTTTTACGGCGGCATCGATGGCAGCTGGGCAGAAGGCCCGTTCTATGCCTCCACCTATACCAAGTGGTATCACCCGTTCTTTTTAAGTGTGGAGCGGCTGTCCGGCTTCTCTTTTTACAACCACCCGTTTTATAAAAACTTTTTGAATTTTGCGCGCGACTTTATCGCCCCGGAACAATCCATACACCCCTTTGGCGATGGCTTCTGGTGCCGCCGCGACGGCAAAGAATGGCCCGGCTTTTTCTCGCAAAACCCACTAAGAATTTACGCCACCCGCTTTGGCACCGCGCAGGATATTGAACTATCCCAACAGCTGGAAAACGCCATTGACGATTACCAGCTGCACCTGCTTGATGTTATCCCCACGGTGAATCAACTGGCCTTTGAACAGCAAGCCCAAAGCCGGGTGCCGGCCAGCAGCAGCAACAGAGAATCAGAACAGATCAACAACTACTACGGTGTTGCCGGTTTAGGGAAGTGTGCGCAGGGATCGCTCTCGCTCTTCTACCGAGCCAGCGCCTTCGGTAACAGCTCGCACCGGCATGGTGATCAGGGCAACATCGCGCTGTTTGATGACGGCGCAGGCGTGCTGATACCCACCGGCAGTTACGGCTACAAATTCGGCAGCAAACATCACAAAGAATGGACCCGGCAAACCCTGGCGCACAACCTGCCCTTGATTGGCCAGCAGGGCCAAAAGCTGGATGACCAGAGCGCCGTGGCAACCATTAACCAGCGCACAACCGAGCCCGGTTTTCAGCTGGTCGATCTCGATTTAAGCGCAGCCTATGGCGAGCCGTTGGCTCAGTTTCGGCGCAAAATGGTGCTGGTCAACGACTACGGCTTAATCCTCATCGATGCCATCTCGCTGGACAAACCCGAGGCCGTGAACTGGCGGCTGCACAGCGAACTGACGGCAACGGCCAGCGAGCAAACCAGCATTGTGACACTGAAAAACCCCAACGGTGACAACTACCACTACCAGTGCCAGCTGCTCAGCCATACCGATGTTACCGCCACACTGGCACACGGCTATGAAGACGATCTGCTGCTGCCGGAACGGGCGATTGAATCGGACGCCAGCAGCGAGGTTGTGCACATCAACTGGCGACTGCAACAAAACACCGAACACCTGGTGCTGGCCTGCTGCATTAATGAGGGTGCAGCCTTACCGTGCGTTAAATACAGCGAGAATAAACTGGCGATAGAAGTGACGATCAATGACCGGTTAATTTCAGTACCGGTTTCAGAGTAACCCGACGCCTGCCCTGCGCCGGTTGCGGAGTATGGCAACGCTGCGGTTTAAATATCGAAGGTGTCGGAAAGCTGCTTCAGGCGGCTCCAGCGGGCATCGTTATGCCACTGCTCTGCCCAGGCGGCTAATTCACAGCCCGGCATTGGTCGGGCAATGCCGTAGCCCTGAGCATATTCACAACCGAGCTTTAACAGCTCGGTGCCGTGTTCGATTGTCTCAACACCCTCAGCAATGACGTTTCGCTTAAAGGCCCTCGCCAGACCGATCACGCCCTGCAGAATGGCTAGGTCATCGGGGTCGTCCAGCATATCGCGAACAAAGCTCTGATCAATTTTAAGCATCGCCACGTTAAGCCGCTTCAGGTAGGTCAGTGATGAATAGCCGGTGCCGAAATCATCCAGCGCGAACGAGATACCGATGTTTGCACAGTCTTCAATCAGCCGCGAAACCTGAGCGATATCGGCCAGCGCACTGGTCTCCAGCACTTCAATCTGCAAGCTGCCCGGCGCCACGTTGCGGTGCCGGCGCAGGATAAACTTCAGCCGCTCCAGAAAGTCATGTTGCTGCAGCTGGCGCGCGCCCACATTAACGCTGACTTCCGGCAGTGCCAGGCCACGCTTGTGCCATGTTTCCAGCTGGGTCAGTGCACTGTTTATCACCCATTCACCGACCGAAACCGCAAGCGGATGGTCTTCAATGGTGGGTAAAAAAGCCGCCGGCGCCAACAGCCCTTTTTCCGGGTGTTGCCAGCGGATCAGCGCTTCTGCGCCAATCACCTGCCCGGTGCGCATATTCACCTTGGGCTGGTAATGCAGAACGAACTCGTTGTTATCCAGCGCCTGCTGAATCCGCTCCAGGCTTTCATGGTACCAGCGCAAGCTGCTGTCCTGCGCGGCATCGAATATTGAATAACGATTTTTACCGGCCAGCTTGGCCTGATACATCGCCTGGTCTGCCTGACGCAGCAGCTGATCAGCATCCATGCCCGGCGTTTGCGGGTAAAAGGTTACACCCAGGCTGGCGGTAACCTGCAGACTGTTGGCGCCAATCTGCATCGGCTGGGCAGCGGCACCGAGCAGCCTTTTAATCAGCGGCAGGCTGTCGGAAGGGCCATCCAGATCAATCAGTACAGCAACAAATTCATCGCCGCCCAAACGCGCCAGAGTATCACCTTCGCGCAGTGTGTCTTTCATTCGCTGGGTCAGTGTCACCAGCACCTGATCACCAGTTTCATGTGTGTAGCTGTCGTTAATTTCTTTAAAGCCATCCAGGTCTAAAAAGGCAACGGCCAGTTGTTTTTTCCGCCGCATGGTTTGCGCCATGGCCTGATGCAGCCGGTCTGCCAGCAGGGTTCGGTTAGGCAGGCCGGTTAAGGAATCAAAGTGCGCGATGTACTCCAGCTGAGTCTGATGTGTTTTGATATCGGTGATGTCGGTAAACAACCCAACAAACTGCTGTATATTGTCTTGTTCGTCGTGAATGGCGCTGATAGTGAGCAGCTCGGCATACTCTTCACCATTCTTGCGGCGATTCCAGATTTCGCCGCTCCATTGGCCATCCCGGTGAATGGTTTTCCACATCGCCCGATAAAACGCAGCGTCATGCCTGCCGGATTTTAACAGGCTGGTTTTCTGGCCAACGGCGTCCTGCCAGCTGTAACCGGTAATTTTGGTGAAGGCGCGGTTCACATCGACAATAATCTTGTTGGTGTCGACAATCATGATGCCCTCACCGGCGTTCACAAATACGCTCGCGGCCAGTTTCAGCTTGGCGTCGGCTTGCATGCGTTCGGTTACATCGCGCGATAAAACAGTGAAGCGTTCGTTTTCTGGCCCCTCGCCTGCTGTTTCACTTTTCATGGCCGCTATTGAGAGTTCAAACCAGACTGTGCCGTCGGGCAGCTCCAATGAGTAGATACTGCCGCTGCAATTACCCTTGGCGGCCGCTTCTTCGATGGCAGCCATAGCAACCGCGGCTGGCTCCGGCGGCAAAACTTCGGAAATAAGCTTGCCCACAAAGTCTTCGGGGCGCTGAATCAGCAGATCAGTGCGGTGAGTGTGATAACTCAAAATACGGCCGCTTCTGTTCACCTCGAACAGAATATCGGGGATCGCATCCAGTAGGGCCTGCATATGCACCTGCGTGAGCGCAAGCTCTCTATTCACCCGGTACTGCTCGGAAACATCGCTGAAAACCAGCACAACGCCAACAATTTCACCTTCGGCTTTGCGTATCGGCGCGGCACTGTCGGCGATCTGGTATTCAACACCATTACGGCTGGTCAGCACCGTATCGTTAGCCAGGCCAACCACATCGCCGCGCTCAAAAACCTTTTGCACCGGGTTGATGGATGCCTCACCGGTCACAGAATTACGTATCTGAAACACCTCTTCCAGCGGCAGGCCTTGTGCGTCCTGCTGAGCCCAGCCGGTGAGCAGTTCAGCCTCCGGATTCATGCGCGTCACATTGCCATAGGCATCGGTTGCGATCACGCCATCGCCGATAGAGTTCAGTGTAATCGCCAGGTTTTCCTCGTTATCGCGCAGCTGCCGGTCAGAAACACTCAGCTGTTTGGCCATCACATTCACGCGCACCGCCAGTTGCCCCAACTCATCGAGCGATTCAACCTCGCAGCGGGCATCGAAATCTCCTTTGGCGATGCGGTCGACCATCGCTTTCAGCCGGTGCACCCGGGAACTCACCATTCGCTGAAGCAGTAAATAGGTTGCCACATACAGCACAACAAGAATGACCCCGACCAACCACCAGATGGCGTGAAAGGCTTCCCGGGTTGCCCGGTCGGTTACCGCACGGGTAAATACCATATGAAGCTGGCCGATAAGCTGAGTGCCGGAGTCGGCCGTTGCGAAGCTGATGTCTTTGGTAAGGGTGAACAGATCCTGCTCCGCAGCCGGTGCCGTTTTTTTGAATTCGTGAAGTACGCCATAGCCGGTTGCCGTAACACTGAATTCAATAATATCGGGAACCAAACTCAGTGGCACAAGCTGATCTGCAAGGGTATCGCGATCTATATTCCAAACCGTGTAGGCGAGTGAACGACTGGTCAGTTCAGCAATACGGTCGGCACGCGACACCAGTTCATTGAAGCGCAGCTCACGCTCGTAATCGATCAACAGCACGGTTGCACCGGTCACCACCAGGGTTATTAAAAACGCCAGCGCTAAGGTCAGCTTGGTGTGCAGGCGGGCGCCCGATGTGGTCAGTTTATTGAGAATTCGCATATCACTTCGCAGGCAACAATGGCTCCAGTGAGAAGGCATAGCCCCCGGTTTCAGGATGAAGGTATTTGGAGAAGACCCGGAAATTCAATTCGTCGGTCTGTTCGTAAACCGCCTGGTAATAGCCCGGGGCATTATCGGCATTGATCACATACAGGTGATCGAGTACCTGTCTTGCCCCGCCATAGTCGGCAAAGTCAACGCCATGGTGATAGTCGTGCAACAGAACCATGGCCCAGGCACCAATAAAAAAGTGGCTGCCCAGGCTTACCGCCATGCCCTGACCACTGTCTTTAACGTCTGGCGGCGCAGCGGCACTGCTGCCCACCACAACCGCCGCATGGCTGGCCTGCACCGCGCGCAGTGCACCCAGGGCCATGGAATAGTTCGCCGCCCAAATGACGTTAGCCTGCGGGTAACGCTTCAACAGCACCTCTGTTTTGCTGTAGGCATCTGCGGTGCTCCAGTTGCTGAACACCAGCTGCAGCGAGCGGCCGCGACCGGCATCGGTCATGTAGTCGGTCACGCCCTGAGCCCGCTTCATGGAAACCGGCGTACTGCGGTCACCGGTAATGCCCACTACCTGCGGTTCGGTGCTGCCCAGCTGCCGATACAGCTCTGCCATCATGCGATAGGTGCCGCTTTCTTCATCGGTGGTGGCTGTACCAATCCAGTTGCTAATCTGTTCGCGTTCGTTGCCGATCCGGCTTCTTTGCAGCTCGGTTAAATCGTTGTGAATCAGCAGAATTTTGGTTTCGGTGCCTGCAAACAGCTGCAACATCTGCTCGGCGGCCCGCTTTTCATTCACCATGACCAGGTAATCCGGCAGGCTTTCACGCTGCAAAAGGCTTTCGGCCTGACGCAGCATCCGCAGGTGATCGCGCTCGGCATACAGCACCTCCAGCTGCATACCGAATGCTTCTGCCGCGATAGACATCAACCGCCCGGTCATCGGCCAGAACAGACCCTTACCGCGATCGACCGGCTCTCCGGGGTTAAGAAAAACAATACTGGGTTCAGCCAGCGGCTCAGTGGCGGACCAAGCCGGCGCGACCCAGGTGCCCACACTCAGCACTAGCCATAAATAGAACAGCCCTGATTTTCTCATAGCATCATCACCTTTAACCTTGATCAACCAATGCTGGCAAATGGACAACTCTGGAACTGCGGACGGTCATAAAAAAGCCTCCGGATAAATCTGTTTACGGATGCGCAGGCAGAAACCTGCAACCGGTTTTGTGTTGCGATTAATCACGCCTTTCGTACTCATCTAGAGACTAGTGCAGTTCCCGGCGATTTCACGATTTTGCCGGAGAAAGGCCTATAGCGGCTGTGCGCAGCCTGGCGGGGGCGATAAGACAAAGACCGGCACTCTGAACAACAGCCTTCCATCTATGGGATGGCCTTTCCCAAAAACGAAAACTCACCGGCAGGCCGCATAGCCAAAGGCTTTAACAGCTACCAGGGGCTTTGCCTCGGTAAAAAGTCCGACAGGCGGCCACTTTTTATTCGAAAATGGCAACCTATACTCCCGCAGTTCAAATTATGTACACCAAAGGAAAGCTCATGAGTCAGCCCGTTCACGTTGCGATTACCCGCAAAATTAAGCTTGGTCAGGAGGAGGCGTTTGAGCAGGCCATTCGCGATTTCTTCTCAACCACTGCGAAGATTCCCGGCTTGTTGGGCGCTCAGCTGATCAAACCCATGCCGGGTGATAAGAGCAACGAATACGGCATCATCCGATCCTTTGAGACCAAAGAAGATCACGATGCCTTCTACGCTTCCGATACCTTTCGGCAGTGGGTGGAATACATTCAGCCGTTTGTTGAGCTCGATTACAGCCGAACCAAGCTGCACGGCATGGAAGCCTTCTTCGCGTCGAAAAAATTTAAGAACCCGCCGCAATGGAAGATGGCCGCCGTTACCTGGATTGGCGTATGGCCCTGCGTTTACGCCGCCGCTCGCATCATCGGCCCGGTGCATCAGGGTATGGGGCTGCCTTTGTGGGTAGGCTTAGGCATGGAAACCTTCGCGGTGGTGGCCGCTCTGACCTGGCTGATAATGCCCAACCTGAGCAAGCTGTTTGATAGCTGGCTGAGTAAATAGCCGAACAGGATTTCCGCTTCTCGCCTTAGCCACAGCTCAAAACTTTTTATTGGTCACCATAAAATTTTTTATCCACTGCCCTGCAGGCCGCATCTTTTCTGACAGAGGTTTTCAACAGCCCGCTCCGGCCGGTTAAGCGCCCACCGGCCCCCATTGTGTTCCGGAAATTTAAGCGTATAAGGCGTTTTAAACTCAACGTGGCGCGCTGCCTCTTTCGCTTAATCAGGAACCCCAGAACATGTATAAAACCCTCATCGTTTCCGATGAACTTTCGGATTTGGAATCTATCGACTTTCAGGCCATTAGCTTTAAGTCGTACCTCACGGATTACCCGAAAAAAAGCGAACCGAAAACGCGCGTCATTAACCTGTGCGACACCGCCAACTATTTGAGCCAGGGTTACTACTGCTCGCTGCTGGCCGAAGCCCGTCAGCATCAGGTGATGCCTTCGCTGAAGGTTGTGAATGCACTGCGCACCAAAGATCGCGACACCAAGCCACGCGTGGATATCTCGCACCTGTGTGCCAAGGTCGGTGCCTCGGTATTGGCGGAACCACAACTGGTGATGTTTGGCATGTGCCAACTGCCGGAACTGGCGAAGATCTCTGGCTTTGTCTTTAACAAATACCAGGCACCGCTGCTGCGACTCTCTTTTTCCGTGAAAGCAAGCCGCACCTTTGCACTGGTAGAGCGTGTTGCAATCAGCTCGCTGAGCGAAGAAGAAAAGGCGCACTTTAAGGTGGCGATTGAGCGCTTTACGCAATCCACCTGGCGTTCGTCCAAGGGCCGCAAGATGCGTTGGGATTTGGCCATTCTGGTCAACCCGAGTGAACCCAGCCCGCCGAGCAACAGCATTGCGCTGAACCGCTTTGTGAAGGCCGCGCGCAAGTTTTCGATAAACGCGACGCTGGTCACCAAAGACGAGCTGACCGATTTATCGCACTTTGACGCGCTGTTCATTCGTGAAACCACCGCGATTGATCACCACACCTACGAGCTGGCGATTAAAGCCGAGAACGAAGGCCTGGTGGTCATAGACGACCCGCAGTCCATTCTGCGCTGCTGCAACAAGGCGTTCTTACACGATGCCTTCAGCTACCAGAAGGTGCCGTCGCCGAACACGCGTATTTTGCACGAGTACAACGAAGACACGCTCGATGAACTGGAGCGCGAGTTTGGTTTCCCGATGGTGTTGAAGATGCCGGAAGGTTCGTTCTCACGCGGGGTGTACAAAGCGAAAAACCGTGATGAGCTGCACGACCGTTTAACCGAGCTGTTCCAGTTTACCGCCCTGGTGCTGGTGCAGGAGTACATGTTCACCGAGTTCGACTGGCGCATTGGTGTGCTTAACGGCCGGCCGCTGTACGCCTGCCGTTACAAGATGGCGCGCGGCCACTGGCAGATATACAACCACGATGCCAGCAAGCGTAACTTCAGCGGCGGCTGGGATACCCTGCCCACCTTTGAAGTGCCGAAGTACATTCTGGATGCCGCACTGAAAGCCTGCCGCATCATTGGTGACGGCCTGTACGGTGTGGATATTAAATCGGTCAACGGCAAGCCATACGTGATTGAAGTGAACGATAACCCAAGCCTGGAAAGCGGCGTGGAAGATGCCTATTTAGGCAAAGAACTTTATATGCAGATCATGGCTGAGTTCCAGCAACGGCTGGAAGCGCGCGGCCGTATTTAATGAGCAAACAACGCTTATGAGTAACACAGCAGTAAAAACACAACAGGCCGAGATCCACTTCGCCGCAGCAACCGAAGCCCACCTGGATGCACTGGTTGAGCTGGAGAACGCCCTGTTCACCGTCGACCGCATTCACCGCCGCAGCTTTAAGCGCTGGTTGAAATCGCACGACACCCTCTTTCAGGTGGTGCTCGCCGATGAACAACTGGTCGGCTACGGGCTGGTGCTGTGCAACCGGGGCACCAAGCTGGCACGGCTGTATTCCATTGCCGTTTCACCACAGGTGCAGGGCCGAGGTATTGGCGCGCGCCTGATTGAACATCTGGAACAGCTGGCACTGGACCAGCAGCGGCTGTTTATGCGCCTGGAAGTGGCGCGCTCCAACAGCGCCGCCTACCAGCTGTATTTAAAAATGGGTTACCGGGTTTTTGGTGAGTACCACGACTACTACGAAAACCACGAAGACGCCATTCGTATGCAGAAGACTATTTACACCGCCCCGGCGAACGAAATAGCGCGCGCACTGCCGTGGTATCAACAGACCACCGAATTCACCTGCGGCCCGGCGTCACTGATGATGGCCATGAATGGCTACGAGGGTGCGCCGAAAGCCAGCCAGGAACTGGAGCTGGATATCTGGCGCGAGGCCACCACCATTTTTATGACCTCTGGTCACGGCGGCACCCACCCCTTTGGTCTGGCTATTTCCGCACGACGGCGCGGCTTTAACGTCAACGTGCTGGTGAATACCGAAAAGCCGTTGTTTGTCGATGGCGTGCGCTCGGCGCATAAGAAGGAAATTATCCAATCGGTGCATGAACGCTTTCTGGAAACCGCACAGGCCGAAGGCGTAAACATCCAATACGAAACGCCAACGCTGGCCGGAATTACCGAAGCCATGAACCGCGGTGAAACCGTGCTGGTATTGATCAGCACCTATCGCATGGATAAAAAGAAAACGCCGCACTGGGTAGTGGTGACGCACGTAAACGACCGCTGTATTTTTGTGCACGATCCCGATGTGAGTGATGACTTACTTCCGGTTGATTCCCAGCATGTGCCTATTGCACTGGAAGATTTCGACAAAATGACGGCTTTTGGCAAAGAGAAGCTGCGCACGGCAATTGTTATTGGCAGGTAATCAGCTTAGAGATACGAGTTTAATTGTCGGGCTGAAGCCCGACCTACAGATGAGCCGCTGCTGTAGGTTGGTCTTCAGGCCAACAAAGCGTGGCTCCGTTCATCATTCGGGGTTTGCTTGTCGGACTGAAGCCCGATAAAACTGGCATCTACGGCACTTATTGTGATCTTGCCGGTCAAACCCCACGTACAAACGAACACTGCACGAAAAGGGCTCATACGCTTTGATACAGACATCAATCTTACGTCTCCCCATCACCCAAAGCATCTTCACTCTTTTGACGCTTCTACTAAGCCTGTCAGCCTACGCGTTGGATTTATCGGCCATGGACAAAACCGCCCGCAGTTTTGAAAACATCAAAACCATTCACATCGCCTACAAGGGTGAACAGGTGTGGGCCAAGGCCTACAACAACGCCGATCTGAATGCCGTGGCCAATATTAAATCTGCGTCGAAATCCATAATGTCTGCCGTGGTCGGTATCGCCATTGATAAAGGCATTCTTAGCGGCGTCGATCAGCCCATTGCCGCACTGCTGCAGGATCAACTGCCAGAAAACCCCGACCCGCAACTGAACCAGATTACCATCGGCCACTTGCTCTCCATGCAGGCCGGCTTAGAGCGCACCTCCGGCCGCAACTACGGCCGCTGGGTGACCAGCAGCAACTGGGTAAAAACCGCACTTTCCTGGCCCTTCGTGGAACAGGTGGGTGGCAACATGCAATATTCCACCGGCAGCACGCATCTGCTTTCAGCCATAATCATGCGCGAAACCGGTGAGCACACCTACCGGCTGGCCAACCAATGGCTCGCCGGCAGCGGCGTGCGCATTGAAAGTTGGGAGACCGACCCACAAGGCATCCCCATGGGTGGCAATCAGGTAGGCATGAAGCCTGCCTCGCTGCTCGCCTTTGGTGAGCTTTACCGGCGTGGCGGCGTCAGCGCAGACGGCCAGCGTATTATTCCGCAGCAATGGATCAACGAAAGCTGGCAACCACGCACTCAATCGCGCTTTCATCGTGGCCAGTACGGCTACGGCTGGTTTATTCAAAGCTTTGCCGGGGTGCAAGGCTACTATGGCTGGGGCTACGGCGGGCAGATGATCTATGTATTCCCCGACCAGGAACTCACCATTGCCATTACCTCGCAGGAAACCCTGCCCTCGGGCCGAACCGGCTACCGCGATTTGCTGCTCGAGATGGTCAGCCGCGATATTATTGCACCGCTAACCGCCAATGCCCGGCTCAGCAGCCAGGCCGTATCCAACTAACGAGTCACTCATGCAACAACCTGCTCTGGCCAAAATCCATGCCCTGCCCGATACCAGCCTGACAGATGCCCAGCTCGAATGGGCCATCATTATCGCCCAACATCAGCGTAAGCTGGTATTGGTGAAACACAAACAACGCAACACCTATGAATGCCCGGGCGGCACCCGTGAACCGGGTGAAAGCATAGATCAATGTGCGCACCGCGAGCTGTACGAAGAAACCGGTGCAAGTGAGTATCAACTTACGCCCATCGCCGCTTACAGCATCCGACTGCACGATGGCAGGCTCAGCGGCGGCATGATGTACCGGGCTGAAATCACCGCCTTTGCAGAGCTGCCGGATTTTGAAATGGAGCGCGTTGAGCTGTTCCATGCGCTGCCACCCGCCCTCACCTATCCGGAAATTATTCCCAGCCTGATGCGCTATGTGTTCGGTCGCCCGGTCGCTGCCGGCCGCCGCTGAAAGCCGCGCTGAGCCTGTTCAGCTGTGTTAAATTACCGCCCAGTCCACAACCGATTCCGGCTTACCTTATGAATTGCATGACCACGGCGGGTTATTCACATGGAAAACTCTGAGCTGAATGAAATCAGCAACTTTCTGATTAAACACCCACCCTTTGACGAACTGGAACCTGAACAATTGGCCGGGCTGAGCCAGCAGGTTGAGGTCGCCTATTACCGAGCCGGCGCAGAGATACTGAAGCTTTCAGACCCAATTCAGGATTTATACGTTATCCGCAGCGGCGCCGTGGAAATGTATAAGCGCGATGGCGAGCTGTATAACCGGCTGACGCAGGGCGAAGTGTTCGGTCATTCCGGCCTGTTGATGAACCGGCGCGTTCGCCTGCCCGCCGTTGCGCTGGAAGACACCCTGCTGTACTGCATTCCGGCGCAGCTGTTCCACAAGCTGTTTGACGAAAACGATTACTTCGCCGATTTTTTCGATCTCGATGGCGGTGCACAACTGCGTCAGGCTATTTCCGCCAACACCGACAGCAATGATCTTTCCACCGTCAAGGTTAAAAACCTTCAGCTGCGTGACGTGGTGACCGTATCCAAAAACACCAGCGTGCGCGATGCCGCCGTGGTGATGACCGAGGAAATGATCTCCTCAGTGCTGGTAACCGACCCCGATCTGCCCGTACCGGATGACCCGGAGGACGACGACGGCCAGGTGGTCGGCATCATCACCGATCAGGATTTACGCACCCGCCTGCTGGCCGCCGATCTGCCGGCCACCACAGCGGTAAAAGACGTAATGACCACCGACCTGATCGTGATCGATGAAAATACCTATGTCTTCGAGGTGGTGCTCAAGATGCTGCGGCAGAACGTGCACCACCTGCCCATTGTGCATCGCCGTAAACCGGTCGGCGTGGTTTCGCTTTCCGATATTCTGCTGCACGAATCCCAGAGCAGCATTCTGTTTGTACGCGGCATCTTCAGTCAGCAAAGCGTTGATGAACTGATCACCTACGCCGAACAGCTGCCGGCCGTGTTTTTGCGTCAAGTAAAAGAGGATGCCAACTCCCATATGATCGGCAGTGCCATGTCAGTGATTGGCCGCTGCTTTAAACAGCGCCTGCTGGAGCTGGCCGAGAACGAGCTGGGCCCGCCGCCAGTCAAATACTGCCTGCTGGCGCTGGGTTCTATGGCGCGCAATGAGCAACTGATTATTACCGATCAGGATAACGCGCTGATTCTCGATGAGGCCTACAACCCGGAGCAGCACGAAGACTACTTTATTAAGCTGGCGACGTTTTTAACGGATGGCCTCAACGCCTGCGGCTACAGCTACTGCAGCGGCGACATCATGGCCAGCAACGGGCAGTGGCGCAAAACCCTGAGCGAATGGAAGGCCCTGTTCGACAGCTGGTTTGAACAGCCGTCACCGAAGGCGCTGCTGCACAGCTCCATCTTTTTTGATCTGGATGGTGTTGCCGGCCATACCCGCTGGGCCGATGAGCTGAAGCGCCACATCGCCCGCAAGGCAAAGGATAACCCGCGCTTTCTCGCGGCCATGGCGCGCAATGCCCTGAACCGAACCCCGCCGCTGGCCTTCTTTAAAGGCTTTGTGGTGGAAAAGGATGGTGAGCATAAAAATTCGATCAACCTGAAGCGCCGCGGCACCGCCCCGCTGACCGATGTGATTCGAGTGCATGCACTGGCCATTGGCTCGCGCTCGCTGAATTCCTTTGAGCGCATCGACGACATCATCGCCGCCGATATTCTGCCGCCCGGTAAGGCACGCGATTTGAGCGACGCACTGGAATACATCGCCATGGTGCGCATTATTCATCAGGCGGAGGATATAGAAGCGGGCCGCAAGCCGGATAACAACATTGAGCCGGAAAGCCTCTCCTCGTTCGAAAAGCGCAACCTGAAAGAAGCCTTTCAGGTGCTCAGCAATGCCCAGAACTTTTTAAAATTCCGCTATACCGGTGGTCACCGACCCGGTCAGGCAAACAACCGGCGTCAGTAAACTATGCGTTCGCAACGAAACCAGTCTGTCGACTGGCAACAGCAGTTCCAGATACTTCAGGCTCAGGCAGAAGATGCCCGGCTGCGCAGCTACTACAGCGAAGAGCTGCCCGAGCAGACCACGCCGCTGGCCGATGCACCGCTGGTCGCACTGGATCTGGAAACCACCGGGCTGGATCCGGATCAGAGCGAGATTGTCAGCATTGGCCTGGTGCCCTTTTCCACTCAACGGGTTTATCTTCGGGATTATCGTCACTGGGTGGTAAAGCCACGCAAACCGATGTCGGAAGACTCCATCCTGATTCATGGCATTACCCATTCCGATGTCGAATCGGCACCGAGCTTTGACGCTGTTTTTGAACAGCTGCTGGGCGCGCTGGCCAGCAAAATAGTGGTGGTGCATTGCCGCAGCATCGAGCAGGAATTCCTTAACCGCCGCTGCCTGCAAATAACCGGCGAGACGCTTAAACTGCCCATCATCGATACCATGGAGATAGAACGACGGGCCCTGGAAGGCCGCCGTGGCGCGTTGGATAAGCTACTGCGCCGCCCGCTGGGCTCACTCCGGCTGGCCGATGCGCGCAAGCGCTATTCGCTGCCGGCTTACCAGGCGCACCACGCCCTGACCGATGCCATCGCCACGGCCGAACTGTTGCAGGCTCAGCTGGCGTACCATTATCGGCCGGATACACCGGTCAGGGATTTGTGGGTTTAACAGGCCAGCGAGCGCTGGCCTGAAAAGACAAACGCGGTTTAGCGCTTCTCGGTGGAAAGCCCCAGAACAAGGCTTACGCACATCAGCAGCAATACAAAGGTGAACGGCAGCCCGGTAGAAATAGCACCGGCCTGCAGCGCCTGAATGGCCTCGGTTCCGCCAATCCACAGCAACGCTGCGGCAATCGCACCCTCGACAGATGCCCAGAAGATGCGCTGCGGAACCGGCGCATCAATCTTGCCACCGGCCGTAATGCTGTCGATCACCAGCGAACCGGAGTCGGACGAGGTGATAAAGAACACCAGCACCAGTACCACGGCAATAATAGAAAGCACATTGCCCAGCGGCATGGCATCGAACATCTGGAACATTGCCAGTGGCACATCGGTTAAACCGTTAGCGCCCAACTCCCCAATGCCATCCATCACCTGTTCAATGGCAATGCCACCGTAGATGGACATCCAGATAACGGTCACCAGCGTTGGGATCACCAGAACGGCGAGAATAAACTCACGAATGCTGCGGCCTTCCGAGATGCGCGCGATAAACATACCGACAAATGGTGACCAGGAAATCCACCAGGCCCAGTAGAAGACTGTCCAGCCCTGGAGCCAGGCTTCGTCTTCACGGCCGTGCGGGTTACTCAAGGGAATGATGTTCTCAACATAGGCACCCAGTGTTTCCGGAATGGTCCCCATTACCAGAGCAAGGCTGGTTAAAGCAACGAACAGGATGAGCACCAGCGCCACCACCATATTGATATTACTGAGCACCTTCACGCCGCCATCCAAGCCGCGTACCACCGAAACAATCGCCAGCGCGGTAACGCCAAGGATGATCAGCAACTGCAGGCCAATGCCACCGCTGGTGCCGAACACATGGTTAATACCACTGGCCGCCTGTTGTGCGCCCAGGCCCAACGATGTGGCCAGACCAAACAGCGTTGCCAGAACCGCGATCACATCAACAACATGACCGGCCCAGCCCCAGGCGCGATCCCCCAGCAGCGGGTAAAAGATAGAGCGGATTGAAAGCGGCAGGCCCTTGTTGTAGGTGAAGAACGCCAGCGAAAGCGCAACCACGCAGTAGATGGCCCACGGGTGTAAACCCCAGTGATACATGGTGGCACCCAGCGCCATACGGGCAGCTTCATCGGTGTAAGGCTCGACACCCAGCGGTGTTTCATACCAGCCCGTTAAATAGGCGACCGGCTCGGCCACACCCCAGAACATCAGGCCAATGCCCATACCGGCAGCAAACAGCATGGCAAACCAGGAAAGACGCGAATGCGCCGGTTTGGCGTTAACACCGCCCAGGCGGATCTTTCCGAACGGCGAGAATGCGATAACGATACAGAACACGACAAAAATATTGCCGGCCCACATAAAGAGGGCGTCAAAGTTGCCAATGATCTTCCACTTCAGGCCATCGAGGGTCGCCTTGGCAACCGCCGGGTCACTGATCAGTGTAGCGATCAAAAACACCAACACCAGCGCCGCACAGCTGCCAAAAACGGGGTTGTGAATATCAAAACCCCACTTCTGGATGTTGTCCTGACCAACGGTGTAGTCGGTGTTTTCGATACTGTATTTATCGGTATCTGTACTCATTAATTGTCCATCTGGTAAAAAATTCGCGCACAGCCTAACGGAATTGGCGCGGATTTTCATTTCAGGTGGTGCAATCGCTGAGTTTCTAACTCCGTTTAAATGTTTAGTCGCTCAGGTACTCACTGAGCGGCACGCACGAACAGATCAGATTGCGGTCGCCATAGACGTTATCGATGCGGTTCATCGCCGGCCAGAACTTATTGGCCACCAGCGACGGCAGCGGGAAGACACCCTGCTCGCGGCTGTAGGCCCGGTTCCATGCTCCGGTCAGATCCAGCGTGGTATGGGGTGCATGGCGCAACGGGCTGGCTTCCGCACTGAGCAGACCACTTTCGACATCGGCAATTTCTTTGCGAATCGATTTCATCGCGGCCACAAAGCGGTTCAGCTCGGCTAAATCTTCCGATTCCGTCGGCTCGATCATCAGCGTGCCCGGTACCGGGAAGCTCATGGTCGGCGCATGGAAGCCGTAATCCATCAGGCGTTTGGCCACGTCTTCTTCACTGATGCCACAGCTGGCTTTGAACGGCCGCAGATCAATGATGCATTCGTGCGCCACACGGCCATGTTCGCCGCGGTAGAGCACTTCAAAATCGTCTGCCAGGGCATCGGCCAGATAGTTGGCGCTGAGAATCGCCGCCGCGGTGGACTGGCGAATGCCCTCGCTGCCGAGCATGCGCAGATACATCCACGAGATCGGCAGAATGCTGGCACTGCCGAAGCTGGCTGCCGAAACCGGCGCGCCCTCGCTGCTTTGGCTGTCGCCCGGTAAAAACTCGGCCAAATGCGCCTTCACGCCGATCGGGCCCATACCCGGGCCACCGCCGCCATGCGGAATGGCAAAGGTTTTGTGCAGGTTCAGGTGCGAAACATCGGCCCCGATAAAGCCGGGGCTGGTGAAGCCCACCTGCGCGTTCATGTTGGCGCCATCCAGATACACCTGGCCGCCAAACTCATGCACGATGTTACACAGCTCACGCACCTGCGTTTCAAACACGCCATGCGTTGACGGGTAGGTAATCATGCAGGCCGCCAGTTGCGCACCGGCTTTTTCGGCCTTGGCGCGGAAATCGGTCATATCGACATTGCCGCTGTCGTCGCACTTCACCACCACAATCTTCATGTTCAGCAACGCCGCCGAGGCCGGGTTGGTGCCATGTGCAGAAGCCGGGATCAAACAGATGTTGCGATCGCCCTCGCCACGCGCTTCATGGTAGCGGGCAATGGCCAGCAGGCCGGCGTACTCCCCCTGCGCACCGGAGTTCGGTTGCAGAGAAACCGCATCGTAGCCGGTTACCCCGGCCAGCTGCGCGGTTAAATCGCGGAAGATCTGCTGATAACCCAGCGTCTGATCCTGCGGCGCAAACGGGTGCATATTGGCAAATTCCGGCCAGGAAACCGGAATCATCTCTGCCGTGGCGTTCAGCTTCATGGTGCAGGAGCCGAGTGGAATCATGCCGTGCGTCAACGAGTAATCTTTGTTTTCCAGCTGCTTCAGGTAGCGCAGCATTTGCGTTTCGCTGCGGTAGTTGTGGAAAACCTCATTTTGCAGGAAGGGGGTTTGGCGCTGATACGGCTGCGGAATAGCGGAAACCGGTTGTGCCGCCAGTGCGGCTTCGACCGCCTGCTCGCTGCAGCCAAGGGCAAACAGCAGCGTGGCGACATCCTGCTCGGTGGTGGTTTCATCGAAGCTGACGCCAACATCGCCGTTATCGTAGCGGCGCACGTTGTAACCGGCGGCCAGCAGCGCCTCAGCAAAGCCCTGGGCGTTGGCAAAGCGCAGCGTATCAAAGTAGCTGCTGTTGCAGGCGATGCCCTGTTCGGCCAGCGCGCCGGCGAAGATGCCGGTGAAGCGATGCACGCGGCGGGCGATTTCCTGCAGGCCATCGGGGCCGTGATACACCGCATAAAAGCCGGCCATGTTGGCCAGCAGTGCCTGCGCGGTACAGATGTTCGAGGTCGCCTTCTCGCGGCGGATGTGCTGTTCACGCGTTTGCATGGCCATGCGCAGCGCCGGGCGGTTGTTGGTATCTTTGGAAACCCCGATCACCCGGCCGGGCATCTGCCGTTTTAAATCATCACGGCAGGCAAAGAAGGCCGCGTGCGGGCCACCAAAGCCCATCGGCACACCAAAGCGTTGTGCGCTGCCGAAGACGATGTCGGCACCGAACTCACCGGGCGCTTCCAGCAGCGTTAATGCCAGCAGATCGGCACCGACCGCCACCAGGCAATCTTTTTCGTGCGCGCGGCTGATCAGGCTGGCGATATCCACAACTTCGCCCTGAGTATTGGGGTATTGCAGCAATGCACCGAAGTATGGGTGCTGGTCAAACGCCTGCAGCGGCTGCACCGCCAGAGTGATGCCCAGCGTTTTGGCGCGCGTGGTTAACACCGCCAGTGTTTGCGGGTGCACATCGTCGGCAACAAAAAATACCGACGATTTATTCTTACGATTGCCGCGCTTGCAGAGCATCATGGCTTCGGCAGCGGCGGTGGCTTCATCGAGCAGCGAGGCGTTGGCAATGCTCATGCCGGTTAAATCCATCACCATCTGCTGATAGTTCAGCAACGCCTCCAGCCGACCCTGCGAGATTTCAGGCTGATAAGGCGTGTAGGCGGTGTACCAGCCGGGGTTTTCCAGCACATTGCGGGCAATCACATTAGGCACATGGGTATTGTAATAGCCCTGGCCGATCAGTGATGTCAGCACCTTATTGTGGCTGGCAAGCGTGCGCAGCTGATCCAGCGCATCGACCTCGGAAAGCCCAACGCCAATATCGGGCGCTTCGGCAAGTCGAATAGACTCGGGAATGGTCTGTTCAATCAACGCATCCACGCTGGCGCAACCAATGGTTTGCAGCATGGACTGTACATCCGCATCGGCCAAACCGATGTGACGTTGACTGAATTGCGAGTTGTGTTTGCGCACTGCGCTTAACAGATCAGCCTTGGCATTCATGGGTTTATTCCTCTGTTTGCTCAGCGTAGGCGGCCGCGCTCAGCAGTGAATCCAGCTCGGCTTCATCGGCCGGCTTCAGCTTGAACAGCCAGCCATTGTCGTAGCAGCTTTCGTTGATAATTTGTGGCTCGTCTGCCAGTACATCATTAATGGCCAGTACTTCACCGCTGATGGGCGTGTACACATCGGAAGCCGCCTTAACGGATTCCACCAGGGCGACTTCATCCTGCATATTCACTTCGCTGCCAACTTCCGGCAGCTCTACATAAACAACATCACCCAGCGCCTTTTGCGCGTGATCGGAAAGGCCCACGGTAACGGTGCCATCGGCTTCGCGGCGAACCCATTCGTGGCTTTCGGAATACAGCAATTTTTCGATTACTTCAGACATAACTCACCCTCATTCGAAATTGGTCGAGAAATTAGCAACCAAAAGTTGCCTATGCAAGCAAAAGTTTCCTATAGGAAACATATATTCATAAGCGATCTTTTATGACTTAAAAGAACTGTGCAATACTCCGGCGTCTAATAATCAGAACTGACGAGCTCTATGGCAGATTCACCGAGTTTTTTAAACGACCAGAAACAAACGCTGCAAATCAATAAAAAGGCCGGCAGCGAAGCCCTAGTTGAACCATTGAAGCTGGGTGAGCGGGTGAAGGCATTGCGCCTTAGCCAGAACCTGACGCTGGAAGAAGCCGCCCAACGCGCAGGGCTGGCACGCTCTACCCTTTCCAAGATAGAAAACGAACAGGTTTCACCGACCTTTGCCGTGGTTTCGAAACTGGTGGCCGGGCTGGGCATTAATATTCCCCAACTGTTCACCCAACCAGAGCCGGAGCAGACCGGTGGCGGCCGCCGCGACATTACCCGGGCCGGCCAGGCCGAGCCGCACCCCACCAAAACCTACGACCACGAGCTGCATGCCACGCAGCTTTCGCAGAAGAAGATGATCCCCTTTAAAACCCGCGTTCATGCCCGCTCGATTGATGAGTTTGGCCAGTGGGTGCGGCATGGCGGTGAGGAATTTCTGTACGTGCTCAGCGGCGAGGTGATGCTGTATACCGAGTTTTACGAACCGGTGGCGCTGAGCACCGGCGACTCGGCGTATTACGACTGCACCATGGGCCACGCGCTGGTGAGCCTGAGCGAGCAGGATGCCGAAGTACTGTGGGTAACGGCCTAACAAGCGGCAATTTAGCCATTACCCAAGTTTCCTATTGGAAACTTCCGTCACCTTATGCAATATTGTCGCAACTTTTTCGCCCATGCTTACAGGATTGCTCAACATGACCGATACCCATCTGCTGAAAACCCCGCTGCACAGCTTCCACATTGAAAACGGCGCGCGCATGGTACCGTTCGCCGGTTACGACATGCCGGTGCAATACCCGCTGGGCGTTAAACAGGAACACCTGCACACCCGCGCCAAGGCTGGGTTGTTTGATGTCAGCCACATGGGCCAGTTTAAGCTGGTCGGCAGCAACGGTGCGCAGGCACTGGAACAGTTACTGCCGATCGACGTTATCGACCTGCCCGAAGGCAAGCAACGCTATGCACTGCTGCTGAACGAACAGGGCGGCATTCTCGACGACCTAATGGTCACCAACGCCGGCAGCTACCACTACCTGGTGGTGAACGCAGCCTGCAAGGTTGAAGATGCCGCACACATTCGCGCGCACCTGCCGGAAGGCCTGGAACTGCAGGAAATGGCCGACCATGCCCTGTTGGCCTTACAGGGCCCGGCCGCTGTTGATGTACTGGCAACGCTGAACCCTGCCGTGGCCGAACTGAAGTTTATGGATAACGTCGAGCTGACGTTGCTGGGCGAAACCTGCCGTGTTTCCCGCTCCGGCTATACCGGTGAAGATGGTTACGAAATTTCCGTACCCGCTGCCAAGGCCGTAGCACTGGCAAGTGAACTGCTCAGCCATGAACAGTGCGAATTGATTGGCCTGGGTGCGCGCGATTCACTGCGCCTGGAAAGCGGCCTGTGCCTGTATGGTCACGATATGAATGCCGAAACCGACCCGGTGAGTGCCAGCCTGATTTGGGCGATATCCAAAGCGCGCCGTGCCGACGGTGAGCGTGCCGGCGGCTTCATGGGTGCAGAGCCGGTGCTGAAGGCGCTGGCCGAAAAGCGCCCGGCGAAAAAACGCGTTGGCCTGATTGGCAGCACGCGCGCGCCGGTGCGTGAAGGCACTCAGCTGTTCGATGCCAGCGATAAGCCCATTGGTGTAGTGACCAGTGGTACCTTTGGCCCCAGCTGTGAAAAGAGCATCTCAATGGCTTATGTGAATTTTGGCGAGCACGAAGTTGGCACTGAGGTGTTTGCTGAAGTGCGTGGTAAAAAGATTGCGATGACCGTCAGCAAGATGCCGTTTGTTGAGCAGCGCTACGTGCGCTGATTGACTGAGTAAACTCAGAGAAGATGAAAAGGTAGCTCCTAAATAGACCGCTGCAAGTATCGTCCTGATACGCTCGACGAAAACATCCATGTTTTCGACGTCTATTTAGGAGCTACCTTTTCATCGTCTTGAGGACTGTGGTGACTTTGTCAGCAGTCTAAGCCCGGCGTAAAAACCGGACCTTTTTGCGTTATTTAGGGATGAAATAGATCAGGATATCGACCGCAATCAGCCAGATAATAATCCATTCCAGAAACGCCGAGTGCTTGTGATAACCCTCGGCCACCAGCATTTCCAGCAGCTCGTGAATGGTGCTGATCTTGCGGTTCAGAATTTCAATTCTGGGGTGTAAATCCAGATAACGGGCCAGCTTCAAATAGTCTTCTTCCAGCTCTGGGTAATCCCAGAAGAACTCCGGCGTATCCAGCAGGTTGAAGTTCAGAGAAATATCACTGCTGGTATCAAACAGTACACCGCGCAACTTGGAAAGCTGACGACGCTTCAGCACCACCTTGCCGGTTCGCGCCAGCTCTTTAGAGATGTAGGCGTTGCTTTCAATAACCGACAGTGCCTTTTCTTCAAAGAAGATCAGCTTGGCCGATTGCGCAAAGGCATGGCTTAAGCCCAACAGCCGCAGCGGCTGCTCATCGGGCACCATCAGCATATCGTGGTGAACACGTACCGGCTGAGCGATATCCACGCTGTAGGAATACTGCTCCATCAGCGGGCGGTTGACCGGGTCTTTCACCCACGGCTCCAGCTTGGCACAAAGCGCCTGACGATCGGCTTCGCTAACGCCCCACCCCACCAGCACGCCGTAATCAAACAGCCATACCAGGCCGCTTTCCAGGGTAATTAAAAAGGCATCCCGGTTGCGGGTTGCCTGCAATTGCGGCACTAAAAACTCGGCGCCGCATTCAGGGTTTAAACGGGCACCCAGCAAAGCGATGGTGATCGGTTTCGTCGCCGCCGAAGATTGAACTGACATAAATAAGGCTCCTGGGCACATCTGCATAATGCCCTTGCAAAATATTGTTACAAACATTTAAGGGCACCTCTAATAACTCTGATATATCTCTGGCCTTCAGGAAAAACAGCTGACTAGGCGCGGTTCGCAGCGAATGTCGAGACCTTCGCAAGAATCGCAACAACGACAGATGTTTTTCCTGAAGGCCCCAAAGGGCGGGCCTAAAAAGCCCACCGACTGCGTTGACGATTTCAAAAGATAGAATAACTATGATTTTTCATCGTCGCCTTGCCGCTGAGCTTTTTAGACTCCGCAGAGACATATCAGAGTTATTAGAGGTGCCCTTAAGCCAGACGTCGCAAAACTGCTGAACGCAGCCGGCTGCTTTTTTAACCGCGCAGCATGAAAACCCGGAACCAAAAATGGCGACGGGTTATTCAAAAAATACCGTTAAAACATCAGTTAGGCAGGAATGCCTAAGCAGAAGGAAAGCCCCAGCATTATGGGGCTTGGCGCGCTATTTAAAATAGGCTTTTGAAATTTATTTTCAGAAATTTTCAGGCCGGGTGTTACGCAGAGTGGACAGCGGTTTTCGGGCTTTGCGCAAAGCGGATAAACAGGCCCAGCGCCACCAGCAAACAGGCCGCGCTGATAATAATGGCCACCGGATAATAGAGGTTGCCGGCCAGATCCAACTGGCTGTATTTAATGACCATCATCAGGCCTTCCAGCGATAACGCAATAACCACCGTACCAATAAAACGCGGCATGGTGCGCTTCATCATGGTGATAACATCGTGGCTGCGTTCGCGGCCATACTCCGCCGCAATAACCGTGGCCAGTTCAAACAGCGCCATGCCAATAATGCCGCCGTTCACCACCTGAATGGTGAGCTGGGTGAAATCCTGCGTGCTAATAAAACTGATCAAGGCAGTGATAATGGACGAGCACATCACAATGGCCGACATGGCAAAAAAGATCAGCGTAAAGGCATTGGCAAAGAGACTGGAAATACTGAATGGCTGCTCGGCTTCGTTGGGTTGCGACAGCGGTAACGGAGTCGATTGAGTCATGGGTGTGTCCTTTTGGCGTTAGGTTGCAGGCATCCTAACCGGCTGCACAGTAATGCCCGTGAAGCCGTTCACACCTTACCGGATGCTGAGCCGCTCTTTTACCGCATTTGACAGTGTCAGCCCGCTTATACGGACTCTTATTTTACTCCTTATCGAACATGCGCAGCTTACGCAAAAACCAGATTTCGAAACCAAAAATGAACACCAGCCCCAGGCAAAACAGGCCAAATGCAATGGGCGAATCGGCGCCCGGAATACCGCCCACATTCACCCCCAGCAAGCCGGTTAAAAAACTGGTCGGCAAAAAGATGGCCGCGATCACCGAAAACAGGTAGGTGTTCTGGTTCATCTTTTCAGCATGAAACTGGCGTAACTCGCCCTTGATGATATCCAGATGCGTTAGGTAGAAATCGAGCGTTTCGTTGATGCGGGTAATGGTATTCAGCGACTGCCGAAGGTGAATACTGGCTTGCGCCAGCGAAGGCACCTCGGCCTCGTACAGATCTGACAGCGCATACTGCTGCGGCTTAATAAAACGCTTAATCTTCAGCAGCGCCTTATGGGTTTGCATCATCTCCTGCGTCAGCTCGCTTTCATCGTCAAAGGTTTCAATCAGCTCTTCCTGACTTTGCAGGAAGTTATCGATGTTGCGGTTCAGGCCATTCACCATCGCCAGCAGCAACGACTTGATATCCGCCGGCCCGGTTTTATCCTGTAGCGAGCGCTGCAGCGCCTCGATGGTACTGGACGGCGTTTTGCGCACCGAAATCAGCGCCCCGTTGAGATACAAAATACGCAAGCTGAGCATATCTTCCGGGTTGGCATTTTCGTTCAGGTTCAGGCCGCGCAGAATCAACACCCACTGATCATCGTTGATCAACTCAAAGTTAGGGCGGGTATCTTTATCCAGCAAACTGTTGATCGCCGCATGCGAAACACGGTTGGCCAGCAGCCACTCGTACAGGCCCTCGGCTTCGCGGTGGCAGTGGTACCAGTGGCCGGCGGTGACAGATGGCGGCACGCTCTGCACAGCGCACGGCTGCGGTGCTGTCGCAGAAAAATCCCATTGGTAAACCAGAAAATCAGACATGCTGTGATCCAAATGTTGAATGAGATAGCATCAGTTTAACAGCGAAGCACAGAAGGCCGCAGACTTTTTCAATGCCGTTATTTACCTTCCCTTACGCTTCCAAACATGGCTGAATCCACGCTCATTCAAAGACAAACGAATGGGAGTATCGGCCCGTTCTTTACCACTCGTGGTGGTGTACATCTGGCCGGCGTAGACCGAATCGCTCATGCCGTAAGAGATATCCACATAGGGTCGAAATCCATTGCCATTCAGGCGGTTACCAACAAAGTAATGGCTATCGATCAGGTTACCCGCATCATCTAATGCCGCATACACTCCCAGGTAGTCGTTGATGGTGCCCGTCAGTGCCGATTGCCGGCCGTCAACGGTAATTAACGAATCTTCAACCAGAGCCACAATCACGGTTACCGGGCCAGGTATTGTTAGGCTGGTGATCTCGCTGTATTGCGCATCGCCAACCACATTAATACGGGTTGGAATTCGCTTGGCATAGCGAACCTGCCAGGCGCTGCTGCTAACACCATACCTGTGCTGTAAAGCACGAGCTAAAACGCCGGGCAAATCAGCAACAGCATCCAGATCCACGCTTTGCCTCTTCAGGTTTTTCAGTATATCGATGCGGCTAGTGTAAAAGCCGATTACGCATGATTCCGTTTTACATTTATCCCTTTCTTCATTCCATTTTTCGCCACTATCATCTACGCCAGCAGACGACACCAGTCGGTAATTTTTCTTGCTCCCAACATAACTCAATAGTGCGTTATAGAGTTCCTTATGTTCTGTAAAATAAGGCTCGATCGATTTGTTATCACAGATAATTTCACGGATTGCTTGATTACGTTCGGCACACATGGAACCGCGGATTCCCGATGATGAAGCCGGCTTAATGGTATTCACAAGTTCAGCTTTTTCAGGGCACGGAAGGTTTGAAAAGTACATACTGCCATCAGGTTTAACGCACTGATTTATACCTGCGGCATAACCGCTAAGCGGCAAGGTAAATAATATCAGAGACAACCACTGCTTCATTAGAAACTCCCTTTTGCATCGTCATAGCTTTTATTGGCGTTGTATTCTTTTTCCAGCTTCTGAAAATAAAACCAATCTTCATTACTGATGTATTCGCCACGGCTATCCTTCATTCTGAAGCTCACCAGTTCATTACGGGTTGCATTTGAATTTGCGCCCCAACACGACCGGTTATCGGCTTGCTTTAAAAGCATTAACTTATCTTTATCTGCACCGGCTAATTCACGTAGCCGGGTACAGGGTATTTCTGCCAACACCGGCCAGCGTATTTTCTTCAGCGGAGCCAAGGCATAAACCTGTTCAATGGTCACGGTAGTGACGTCAGTTAAATCCACACTGTTCAACTGTGCTAAGGAGTGCAGTGGCTCAAGACTGAGCACCTCTGCCTGCTGCAGAGAAACAGAATGAATCTGAGGAAACAACTCTACCCCGGAAAGATTGGTGATACCCAGGCCAGCACAATCCAGATAGGTGAGAGCATCGGTTGTTTTTTCGCGATTGACGATAAAACCCGAGCTGCGACTAATGCATTGCCGCAGCTGCTCATCCGCAATTAATTCCGGAACATTTACTTCAGATATCAACACAGCAGATTGTGCAGCTGCGCCGCCATTAATGCTTTCTGCCTGCTCCTGCATTTGCGTACCCACGAACTTTATCGAGGCCAGATGATCAACCACCAACCAAAGAAGGCCTATACGGATCAGCCAGCTCAGTGGGCGATTGGCAATAAATTTTAGTGAAAGAATGTCCTTAATTATTGAAAACACGATTAACTCCCTTGCTGTCCTTATGATTCTGCTCATTTTTACCACAATTACTTTACAAATAAATGCCAGCAAATCATATTGGCTGCTTTTAATAAAACTGGGGCGCATTTCGGACGCCATTAAGGGACATTGCGAAAGGAGATTAAAACGAAATGAAAAAGGGTTTATTACTTGCTACTGCTTTGATATCCGGTAGTGCCTTAGCAGGCAATATCTACCAGTGCAAAAACGCTCAGGGACAAATAGCATTCCAGAGCACACCCTGCCCATCGGTAGCTACAGGCACGTTGGTCATGGGTACGGGTGAAGTGAAATCAACCACGGCCAGCTTATGCCAAAGCGGCACCCGGCCCATACCGAGCCAGTTTTGCGATGACACTCTACTAAACAGCTACCACGCTAGCTTTGCTGATCTGTACGATGAATTGCTGCATAGCAGCAACGAGCGCTGGGCCTATAAGTACCCACAGTTTTTGGGTGTTACCGAAAGCAGAGAATTACTTGATGAGCGCGCATCCTGTAATACGACCAGCTGCGTGAAGTCGTTCTATCGATCGGAAAACGATCGCTTAAAGATACTTCAATATAATATGGAGGCCCTACATTCTGTAAACAATCTGCCCAATCTATTACGCGCCACCCTGCCAGCCACGGTAGACCCGATAGATAGCGCCTGGCGGGTAATCTTTATTGAGGGCTCCGAACGTAACTTTCGTGCAAGCTTCCAACAACCCGACATTCCATTTAAACAGCATACAGGCCCCATTACCCATGTCGTTGCGCTTATAGACCAGGGTAGTTTCACCCACAATAATGAAATAAGCGGCTGGTATGGCAGCCAAGATGATTTTCTAATGGTTTGGTTGGCCGTTCAAGGCAATGAAAACGTTGTGGCCAGTGCTTACTACGGTGGTAATTACCAGGCCCTTAAGAAAGAGCTGAAGGTAAAGTGGTCATCCCCGCGTAAGCAATATATTGTTGGGCTTGCTAATCAAAACTCAGACTACATTGATAAATCAGCCGAGCTACTGAATTTTTCTATTTCTAAATCAGATGCTTATTCGGTGACGATTAAACGGAACATGCTGACGGGGGTTTATTGATTGCTGATGGTTAGTTAATCACTGGCCAAGAAAGTACTGATGCTTAAGGCTCACCGCACCGGTAAGCCTTAAGCATCAAAAACTCAAACCTATTTCGAATAATCCATGTAAACAGAAGCCCCTCGCCGATACCCAGCACACTTTTAAGTGACACCCCTATTTGACACCTATACTGTCATTTACTATAAATACCCCAAGCCCCACACCCGGACCGACCATGGAACACACACTGGAACAACTGAGCACCCTAACGGACATACCCGCCCGCACCGTGCGCTACTACATACAGCAGGGCCTGGTCGACCGCCCCACAGGCAGCCGCAAAACCGCACGCTACAGCGAGACCCACGTAGAGCAGTTGCTGACGATTAAGAAGTGGCAAAGTTCCGGGCTTTCGCTGGATGCCATTCAGCGGATATTGAAAGGTGAAGCGGCAGCGCCGGCCATTGAAGCAGAGCCCGGCAGCCTGCGCGTACTCACGCACATTCACCTGGCCGCCGGTGTAGAGCTCACCATAGACCCGCAAAAGGCCGGCATGAACTCGGAGCAGCTACGCACACTCAGCAAACAGATCGTGGCGCTCATTGCAGCAGCAGAAAAGGACAACACAGATGACTGAAGTATTTATGGAATCGCCACTGAAATCGGCAGAAGTGAACATCACCATCGACGGCATTGTTGCGCGTACCACCATTAAACAAAGCTTTACCAACGACACCGACGACATCATAGAGGCGGTCTATCAATTCCCATTACCGAGCGATGCGGTTGTCACCAGTTTTAACATTCTAATCAACGACAAACGCTTTACCGGCAAGGTACAGGCAAGCCAGCAGGCCTCTGCAAGCTATGAAGAAGGCATTGCCAGTGGCAAGCGTAGCTTCCTGCTGGAGCTGTTGGGTGACGGCCTGTACCAGGTCAATGCCGGTAACCTGCCCCCGGGCGAGAAAGCCATACTGGAACTGGAAGTCGCATCACTGATATTCATGAAACAGGGGCTATGGCACTACTACCTGCCCACGGTGATCGGGGAAAAATACGGCCACTCGCCATTACCCTTACACAACCAGCCGCGCAGCTCCATCTTCGCCGACTACAACCTGAGCGGCACCATTCGGCTGGCTAACCACCCCGAAGCAAAGCTGCAGGCCAACACCGCCATAAAAGCACAAGACGATGGCTGGCGCTTCCAGGCAAAACTGGACCGTACCTTCATGTTCAGCTGGGCCTCAAGCATGCCCACCAACCAGTTGTTCACCGCCCGTTCCGAAGCAAACCAAAAACACTACGGCATTGCCTTATTAGAAGCGCCGGCCACCGGGCAAGCCAGAAGAAGAACCAGTGTACAGCTGGTTATCGACTGCTCCGGCTCCATGACAGGCGCAGCAATCAACGAAGCAAAGCTGGGGATCAGCGAGGCCATTGAGCACTTCGAAGCCGAAGACAAACTGAACATCATAAAATTTGGTAGCACCACCAACAGTCTGTTTTCCGGCTTACAGCAGCTGACCGACACCAACCGCAAAAAACTCTACAGATACATCGACAACATTCAGGCCAACATGGGCGGTACAGAACTCTTTGCTGCGCTTGAGCAGGCATTAGAGCAAGTCAAAGAAAACGGCAGTGGCGACATACTGCTGGTTACCGATGCTCAAGTCTGGAACCCAAACAACGCCGTTAACACACTTGCAGCCAAAGCCATTACAGCGGGTTGCCGGATTTTCTGCATCGGCGTAGGCACCGGCGTGGATGCGCAGCTGCTGGAAACCCTATCCCGAGGTAGCGCCGGGAATGCACTCATGCTCAACCCGCGCAGCAATATGGATGCACAGATCGGCAACCTGATTGACCAGGTGCGCAGCACGCCAGTGCGAGCTGAACTTAAAGATGAAATTTCAGACTGGCATTACCTTCCTGCAACGCTATTTGAAAACTCTACAGTACCCGCCTACTTCACCGGGCATGAACTGAGACCCGGGAAAGTCCAAACGGTGCCTGACAACGAACCACTATTCACCTTACCAATGCAGGCTGCCAGCGATGAAAGTGCAGATGCACTGATCAAGCTCGCCACACTCAAGCAGCTACCCAACCTTAACGATGGCCAAGCAACAACATTAGCCACAGAGCTGCAGATTGTCAGTGAATACACCAGCTTTGTGTTTGTGGATAGTGAAACCGTAACCGGCAGCGATGGCTTACCGGTACTAAAACAAGCCAGCCAGATGACTCCAAGCTTTATGGCAGACACCTGCGACGACTTTTACGCGAGCGCGCCAAGCAGCCCAATGGAAGCCGCACCCGAATTAATAGAATTGCACCCATCTTTGCGAACCGGAAGAACAACAGCAGAACCGGATCATTTGGAAACCCCGGCGCTCCTGCGCAGAGCATCCTATGGGGATACAAAAATAGACATCACCAAGAGCGTGCACTTGCCTTATGAAGGCATCATTGAGCAGCTACTGGAAAAAGCCAATATCGACTTTGACCGCAAAAAATACACAGCCAAAACCCATGTAGAATTGTTCTGGCTGGAGGCTAACGGGCTGGATGAAGAAGTTGTATTTGAGCTGAGCCAGATAGAATTGGATAAGACGCTGCTACTGCCGGCGATTCTGCTTTGGATGGATGCAGACTGGCAGATTCTATCTGATGCTGTGGCGGCATGGTGTAAGGCTAGGGCTAAAAGAATTTATGCCGAGAGCGAGTATTCGGAAGAAACGCTCAATGCGTTGTTTGAAGAAGCGTTTACTGAGGTGGTTTAAATACCACCTCACGTTTAATGGCGCTATGAGGCACGGCTACTATGAACACCAACAGGATTAATCGCTACTTTGAGGTGTGCAACCTAATCGACCAGAAATTGCCGAAGAGCACCTACTGGGATACCAACGACGAAACCTTGATTCTAGAGCAACATAACGAAGAACGCTCACTCAGCGTTGAACAAATGAGCAGCGTGTTTGAGGTTGAGATCGATAAAGTAAAAGCGTTCTTCGAAGTACACAGCTACCTGAGCAACAATATTGATTTACTAACCCAGCAGAAAGAGTATGAATGCTGGTACATATCAGGAGTGGCGCTTGTTGTTGAGTTTAAGGACTCACCAGCGCAGGTGTTTTCAGCCGAAAAGATTGAGCAAGCCTATATATTAACGTTGGCTTAGATATAAACAGGTGGCCTCCTAACTGTCCCAATCAAGCACCAGAACTATTACAATTCACAGCCTCGCACAGGAAATATAGCGAAGTCATGTCTAACAAATACTACACCCTGAACGCACAAGCCTTTATAGAGAGCACGGTGAACGTCAACATGCAGCCACTGTACGATCAGTTCCTGCCTCTGCTCACTACTGGCGCGCACATAATAGACGCAGGTTGCGGCAGCGGGCGCGATACCAAAGCCTTTACAGAGCTTGGCTACAACGTAACCGCCTTCGATGCCAGCAAACCACTTGCCGATGCTGCAAGCAAATTATCTGGCCAAGCTGTTCAGGTTGCGACCTTTCTGGAGTTTAAAACAGAGCATCCTGCGGATGCTATATGGGCCTGTGCCAGCTTACTGCATGTCCCGGCTCCAGAACTACCAGCAACGTTCAAGCACCTGGCAAACCAACTAAAACAGAGCGGCATTATTTATTGCTCGTTTAAATATGGGAACGAAGACGTCAGTCGAAATGGGCGCAATTTTACCAATGCGACAGAGGTGCGACTAAGGGATTTTATTTCCGGGTCTGGTTTAGCCCTGAAAAACATGTGGATAACAAATGACCAGAGACCAGGTCGAGAACAAGAGAAGTGGCTGAATGCCATTGTTGTAAAGGAAGTTATTGAGCAATAAACGTATGAACCAAAAAAGTAACCCACTCAGCTACGGATCAAAATTAACAACCGGCGGTGAAGATCAACTGCTGGAAAAGCTGGTGCATGCCATCAACAGAGCGAACGAAATTTTCATTAGCGTTTCGTTCATTCAGAAATCTGGTATTCGCCTGCTCTTTGAGGCGTTATCAGACGCCCTTCAGCGTAATGCCAGCATTAAACTGGTCAGTTCCGACTATATGTGCATCACCGACCCCACTGCTCTGCGCGATCTACAGCTATTACAGCAAAGTGGTGCTCAGGTAAAAATGTTTGTATGCAAGGGCCGCCAAAGCTTCCACATGAAGTCTTATATATTTGTCAGGAATGAGGATGACACAGAGTACAACGGCTGTGCCTTCGTGGGTTCAAATAACATCAGTGAAGCGGCACTAACCAGTGCAATTGAATGGTGCCTGCGCTACGACCAAAACACCAAAGAACCTGAGTTTAAAAATATTCTTAATCAGTTTGATGCTGTATTTAACCACTCTCAAACCGTTGAACTGACTGATCATTGGATTAGCAATTATATAGAGCGCCGAAGTGAGGTTAAACCAGCACTACAGCAAGTAGGGGCCATTGACGAACCAAAAGCCGTACCCAATAACGCACAATTAGAGGCACTCACTGCCCTGCAAGGCTCACGAGACAAAGGCTTTAAACGCGGCCTTGTGGTACTGGCAACCGGCATGGGGAAAACCTGGCTTTCAGCCTTTGATGTTCAGCAGCTAGGCGCTAAAACCGTGCTATTCGTTGCGCACCGTGAAGAAATTCTGACTCAGGCGGCAAGAACCTTCACACAGTTGATGCCGGAGCAAACCACTGGGTTCTACAATGGCAAACAGAAACAGCAGGAAAGTGATTTTCTGTTTGCCTCGGTTCAAACCATCGGCCAGCAAAGCCATCTGGAACAGTTCTCTGCGGAACACTTCGATTACATAATTGTTGATGAATTTCACCACGCCACCGCCAATACTTACCGCCAGCTACTGAATCACTTCAAACCAAAATTCCTGCTCGGCTTAACCGCCACCCCGGAACGCACAGACCAGGCTGACATTATTCAGCTGTGTGATAACAACCGGGTTTTTGAACGCACCCTTATTAATGGTATTGAAGACAAAATCCTGGTGCCCTTTCACTATTACGGCATCAATGATGAAACGGTCGATTACCAGGCACTGCCATGGCGCAATGGGCGCTTTGACCCTAACGAAGCCACCAATGCTTTTGCCACCAACAAACGCGCCACTCATATTACCGAGCACTGGCATAAGCACCACCAGCAAAGAACACTCGCTTTTTGCATAAGCAAACGGCACGCAGACTTTATGGCCAGCTGGTTTAATAAGGAAGGAATTCCGTCTGCTGCGGTATATTCAGGTTCAACGCTTCATCGCAATGAAGCGCTGGAACAACTCAATAGAGGCAAGCTCTCCGTTCTGTTCTCTGTCGATCTGTTCAATGAAGGTACAGACTTACCTGCTATAGACACAGTACTGATTTTACGCCCAACAGAATCGAAAATTTTATTCCTGCAACAACTGGGACGCGGCCTGCGTCAGTCGCCAGAAACCGATAAAACGCATCTGGTCGTTCTGGATTTTATTGGCAACCACAAAAGCTATTTAAACCGGGCAATGGCGCTGCTTGGCAAAAACCACCCAAGTGCGACAGAAATTAACAAACTTAAAAAGACACCAGAATTAACCGACGGCTGCTTCGTAAATATTGCACCAGAGCTGATCGACTTCTGGGCCGACTTAGTTCGAATGGGCAAAACCGCAATACAAGCCTACCAAAGCTTAAGCGAATACCTTGGCCGCCGGCCAAGCGCGAGTGAATTTTTCTACGATGGTTTCAAGCTCACCAAAATGCGAGAGCAACAAGGCAGCTGGTTTGAACTGGTCGCTAACCAGGAAGATGACGCAAAAATTCAGAAAATAACCCGAAACCCTGTCTATCGGAACTTTTTGCTGCAGGGCATTGAAACTACTTCAATGGCAAAGAGCTTTAAACCGATTCTGCTCGAAGCCTTTCTTGAGCTGGATGGGCTGCGTACGCCACCAACAACAGAAGCCCTGGCACAGCGCAGCCGCGAAATTTTTGACCGCCACCCGGAGCTACTACCGGATATAAGGGCTGATCTGCAAAACTGCAGCAGCACCGACAGCCGCTGGCATAAATACTGGTTGAGTAACCCGATCAATTTCCTGAGCAAGAAAGACCAAAATCATTCGCAAGCATGGTTTACCGTCGAACATGGTGTTTTCAAAGCAAACATCAACATCGATGCTGCGCACATTAATGTGCTTGAAAGAATGATGCAGGAACTGGTTGAACTTCTGCTCGCACTGTACAGCGACAGAATTTCACGCAAAAAAGAGAAAGACAAACCTCAGGTCGAAGCAAAGCAGCCAGAAAGCAATGTTGTTCAGCTGCCTTACTTCCCAAACCTGAAAATTGCGTGCGGGCATTTTAAAAACGGTACTGCCGATGAGGCAGAACTCATGGAGATCCCCACTGACTATAATCGTAAAGACAACAGCCGGCTGTTTCTGGCACGCGCCAGCGGCAACTCAATGAATGGCGGTAAAAATCCGATCCAGGATGGTGACCTACTGCTACTGGAACGCATCACCAGCAATAATGCAGGCTCCATTTCAAATCTGACTATGGCGATTGAGCGCCAGGATGAGGGTGGAGACAACCAATATCTTTTACGGGTTGTAAAGAAGAACTCTGATGGCAGCTATCGGCTTGTTGCCAATAACCCCGAGTATGGGGATTTGATTGCAAATGAGGGGATGGCGACTTTTGCACGGTTGGTTGGGGTTGTAGGGTGAGCTTTTAGTTAAAAGCTCCCCTTACCTCTATGATGCTCAATGTAATCCAGTCTCGGCATATATTGCGTTGGAAGCTGAATACGCTTACCCTCAATTGAAAGAAAACATTCTTTAAACGAATTGTCGTCCCTATAGTCTTTTAAGTCTTTCGACAAAATCAGACGATAATCATCATCTAACCCTATCAGATGCCGATCAAATGCAGCATCGTAAGTAGCCGATAAACACAGACCATTTCTGGGGTCTAAACGTGACTCTGCCCGTTCCGCCCAACCAACTATATGGCTTGCCCTATTCAACTGAGGAATACGTAGCCCTGTTATACAGCATGCTTGATTAAAGTTGTTCAATACCATGGTTCGGAAAGCACTTTGGTTAACCCGCACCTTTACTTGTGCTTTATTTTCCAACCCTTCAGCTAAATGTAGGCCATCCAAATTTTCAGACAAAACCTTATAGTCTGGCTTAGCTTTAATTTTTAGGTCTCGCGCTCCTTTCAAATCTAAATGTTTTAATGCGTTAAGTTCAACTAAATATTCCATCAAAAACTGATGAAACTTGGCCAGCGCAGCCGAGCAAAAACCATTTCTCAAATAGCTTCGAGGAATGCCATCAATATCCCAAGGTGTTGAGCAACTTTTTGACTCCTGTATTACAAACTGATACAGCTCAGCTAAACGATCCAAGTCATGCAATTGCCAGATTGATTTAAACTCATTAAAGCCTTGTGGCGAAGACTTAATCATATCTTCTTGCCATTCCAAGGCCTTGATATATGAAGCAGCCTTTTTACTTCCTGGCTTATTTCGTACCGTCAGATAATCGGTGAATCTTTGTTTAATCTCGGACATAGATTCAGCCCATTCCTAAATAGCACTCAGAAGTCAAATTCGAAAATAAATAACACATAGATTCCTGACTACACATTTCTGTGCACCAGTACTTCTACGCCACAATCCTCACAACGGGCAAAGAACTCTGCACCCGACTTCCTGATGCGAACATTGCCAGATTCACAAGATGAGCAATGAGTTTTCATGGATGTATTGGTTCCACACTGTTCACAGTGGACATAGTAGCCATACTTACCCCACTTACCCTCTAGCTGAGATTTGGTAACGCATTGTTTACAACGAATACTGGCAGTAGGACTAGTTGCGCTACCCACTGGCTCTGGCTGTAGCGGCACGTCCACAACTTGCGCCACTTCTCGAATAGATTGGTTGTTTTGTTCTTTTACAGCTTTGAGTTCTAATGTTTTTTTGTCAACCGCCAAGAGAAACTTACAGATATTGCTCAACTCACCCGCCGGAAAGGCTGCGCGCTCATCCATTACGCTCTTAGCTTTCTCGATAATGTTCTTCGGCAAGTTCATAATTTCGATAACTTTTTCCGAAACGAACTCAGACTTAACCATTTTGTCTGCTATGTCTTTAGGTGCATTTTCTCGGCTAATTATTGAACTACTTGAAATCGCACATAGAAAATCCCAGCGGCGCCCACCAAATCGACACTGAAGCGTGTTAAACAGAATTTTTCCCAATATATTTTTTGCGTTTGCATCTAATAATTTTTTGAGAAGATCTGCTTGAAGCTCTACTTGCTTGAGAGGAGATGAAATTCCTTTCCACTTGCCTTGGTAGCTTCTGCTCCACTCGCCTTCTGCATTAACCTTAACCTCACCTGAAATGCTTTTGGATTCAATAATGATAAACCCATACCTATAAAGAATTAGGTGGTCGATCTGGGCAAACTCGCCGCCATAGGTGATATTAAGATCGTGAAATACGAATACTTCCTCGTGCATTTTAAAAGCTCTGCGCAAATAAAATGCGATAGACTTTTCTTGCCTATTTCCGGCAGCTTCAAATTGGTTTGACGCTTCGATATCCTTTTTATCTTTTACGATCATGCACAGTCTCGATTTATGATTTTTCACTTTAACCCCAACAGCATTGCTGCGGCCTAGCTAAAAATGGCCGAGTATTACTCGTCTGCAACAGTATACGACTTGGGGTATTACCTGAAAAGTGAGCGAAAAACAGTCAAGTTTCGGGCTATGTGACCTCTAACACTCGAGCAATACAAAAAGCCGTTTTCTTTTCTGCGGCACCGCTGCGACATTAAAAGGTGGAGTGAAGGTAGCGCTAGCGCTGCTAGGCAACCGGCACATGCTTGATTGGGGCCGATCGCTCACTACGCGCCACCGAGCCCGAACAGGTTGAAAGCAAACGTTTCCTGCGTTTCGCTGACCAATAAAAAAGCCCATCTCCTTTTGGCTAGGGGGTCTTTAGCTATACACGGCGGGGGGAATGCTCCGGGCCATCCATGGCCCGCCCCCTGCGGGTAACCTCGCAAGCGAGGTTAGCACTGCACTTTCCGTACGTGCAGTGCTAACCCGAACGGGTGGCAATTATCAATATGAAAAATTGTCCGAGGGTTGCTCAGTCGGTGCCAAGAAGAAAAGCCTCTTGAGCTATTTTAAGTGTCGCTGCGGGTCTTGGCGGCCATGTAGTACACGGATAATTTCTACCGCATCTGCAGTAACTCTGTAAAACAGCGTATGGCTTTCGATGGGTAGGCTTCTGGCGCTGGGCAGCAGCTCGGGGCGCTCAGGGCCCATAAGTGGTTGTTCAGTAAGGGACCAAAAATGGTCTTTTAGGTTTTCCAGGTAACTGTCGGATTGGACTTGCCCCCGTTGCCGAAGCCCATACTGGTATATGTCTTTCAAGTCGGCTTTGGCGGCCGGCGCTATAACAAGTTGATGTGCAGGCATGAGGCTTAAGCTTTAATGTCGTCGAACAGCGAATCCAGGGCAGATTTTGATTCGATGGAAATACCTTCGCCTTTATCTAACTGATCAGTACCCACTTTCAGTTGTTCGCGCAGGTGAGCCAATTTCACTTCGTGGATCCAATCTTCGTGTGTATCCATAAAGCGCAGTGCTTCGCGGATCACTTCGCTGGCATTGTTGTACAGGCCACTTTCAACTTTGGCTTTAACTCGAGACTCTAGCTCGGCAGTCAGGGAAACATGCATGGTGGCCTCCAAGAGTAGACATTTATACAGATCATGCTAGGTACGGATACAAAGATTGTCAATGTTTGTATTTCTGCACCTGAGTCTCCGCCCTTTAAACGCTGTGCCATCTATTCTCTCTGGTCAGTAAAGAAGGGTAATCGCGATCCTTTTAATTCAATCAGCGCCCAGTTTATGGCTTGCGTAGAATTTATAGGCACTCAAGCTGGCAAGGGCTGGCGCATGGTCGATTCGATTTATGAGAATAGAGGTTATTGGGGGGGGTACACTTTTGGCTTAAGACCTGCGGCTATACACGGCGGGGGAATGCTCCGGGCCATCCATAGCCCGGCCCCTGCGGGTAACCTCGCAGGCGAGGTTAGCGCTGCACGTTCCATACGTGCAGTCGAACCCGAACGGGTTAAAAGCGAACGATCCCTTTCGTTCGCCCAATAAAAAACCCCAGGCATTTCTGCCTGGGGTTATTTATTGGTGGAGGCGGGGGGAATCGAACCTTGCATTTTTCCTTACCTTTCAATTAGTTATAAAACACATACCCTTATTAACCCCTATAACTTGAAGATGATGGGCAGATATCAGGTACAGGTCTTCCATTAATCATAAAGTATTTAACTATAGAGTTATAATTGAGTTCGAAATCAATTCCTGGGCTAACATAAATTTTCTTTATCTCTATGTCTTCAATACCAAATGAAGTATAAGGTATTAGTAATTTGTCAGTAGCTCTAAAGCAAACCTCTCTCTCTCCAAGTAAATGAGAGATTATCCTAACTTCCTGCTCTTCACTAAAACTATTGTCTTTAATAGATGCAGATAATGCATAGAGTTTAAAAATGTTTTTAGCTATTTCACTATCAAGCTCTCTTAAACGAGCCATCTTGTTATTACTAATTTCAACACCTTCAGAATGATCTGGAATCTGCCCAGTCTTTAGGTAAGTAGCCTTATCTAAAATAACTTGAACTAACTCTCTTGCTTTGATTTTCGATTTTAGATGGCTTTTAACATCATCATATATACACTCTTCAACATGATAAAACCTATCATCATCTATAGATTTTAATCTATCAAGCTCGATCCCAAATGATAGACCACCGTTTGGAGCATAACCGCGCCACTGACTTAGTAAATCTCCTCGCCTAGAAAATGATGCGGCATAGATGTCAGGCTTATGATCAGAAATAAAATATCCGAGTAGCTCTTCCATCAGTTTAGTTATCCTCAGTTCTTCATTCTCCAAACAATTGCTTATTTCTCTTTGAAATATACTTAGACCTTGAGAGATCTCTCTTGAGTCGTTTAAATATCCGAGGTGGGACATTCGAATTTCATTTGAATCCAAAATTTTTATAAACGAATCTAGTGAGGTGTAATGAAAAACCAATCCTTCATCTGATCTATGATTCTGTAGACCTTGCAATGAACTAATAATCATCTATCAACAATCCATCTTCCATAAACTTTTCGAATCATTCCCCAATCAGAATGCCCCATATAGTGAGCTACTTTAAGAGGGTTTTCCCCTTTCGACAACAATTTTGAGGCGTATGTATGCCTTGTCTGATATGGGTTCCTATATTCAACACCAGCCTTTTCAACAGCAGGCTTCCAGATCCTTTTCCTTGGAAACTGATCAGTCTTCCACCGCTTATTTGATTTCGGGTCAAAGAAAACAAATCCATCTTCATTAGTTGCGTGCTCTTTCTGATCAGCGAGACACTCCAGTGCAGATTCGGAAAGCGGAACATTTCGCGTGCCAGAACTTGTCTTTGTCTCCTTGATTCTACCCGACACACAGGCTCTAGAAACATAAATATACTTAGACTCTATAAATACGTCTTCCCACCGTAAACCAATCAACTCTGATGTTCTTAAACCTGTTTCAAATGCAAACCAATAAAAATTTCGTCCAACACCTTCCATCGCACTCAGTAAAGCCCTTACTTCCTGCTTATTAAAAGGCTTAGGTTCGCGAGTTTTATGTTTCGGCGACTTAATTGTGAGCAGCGGATTTCGGTCTATTAGCCCATCATGCATTGCTTCTGAGAGTGCCTGTCTCAGAGGTATCAGAATATTTCTTTTACGCTTACCACTTACTTTGAGATCTGAAAGCCAATCAGACACCATTAAAGAAGTTAACTCATCTATGGTTAACGCACCGAACCTTGGTATCAAATGAAAGTTTATAACTGAGGCGTAACCTTTCAAAGTGCTATATGCACAATGGTCTTTAGCTCTTTTAAGCCAATCGTTCAGCAAGTCGGCAACCAACAATGAACAACCTGAATTCCGGCGAAACTTTTCAGCCTTACGGCTATTAGGGAAATGCTTCAAATAATCGAAAGTCCCAACAGAAATCTCGTATTTAATTGATTGAAGTCTCAGTTCAGCATGTTTGATATTCGGCTTTGTTGCTGGAAGCCCTAATGACTCTCTATAACGCTCACCTTGAACTGAGAAACTCAGATACAAAATACCGTTACGCTGGCTTATGCCGCGGGGGAGCTGGTAATCCATGCTTCAACCTCCTTAACCTTAATCATCAACCGGCCATCAGGGCCTTTAAAAACATGCTTACTTAACTGCCACACGCCCTTTTTAATCTTTTGGCGTATAGCCTCTTCTGAGTACCCAGAAAGCTCCGAATACTTTTTGATTGTGACTAATTGATTCATTTAGACTCTCCATTCGTTGGATATGGCTAGTCTTGATTGGTCTATGTGTTTTAGGAACGGAAATTACCGAAAAATTCCCGGTAAAGTCTTTATTTATCAATAGGTTACGAAACTTCGATGAATGTAGAAAAAGAACCAAACTTAACGCAAGTAATTGAATCAATTGTATCTGCAGCCAAAGGCACCCCCACATTTCCAACTGACACTAAAGGTTTCCGGTTGCTAGAAGCTATGGTCAGAATTTGTAAAGAGAAAGAGCCGGAGCACAGCGAGCTAACCATCAACTTCATAGACCTTGCTGACCATCTAAACCTGAAAGGCGACAAGGAAGAGCTGACACGAGAGGTTCGGCGCTTACATAAATACATCTCGGGCAAGCTGATCAATTACCGCCCTGCCCTTGAAAACCGCCTTCACAAAGCCAACCACCGAGAGTTCATTGAATTGGTGAAAGTAGATGGTGCAAGTAAGCTGATCCTCAAGAAGATACCGCTTAAAGCGCAGCAGTCCTCTGTAGCTAGTGAAAGCACTGTTGACCTAATTCAATATGAACCCACGATAGAAAAAACGCCCTTCGGTGAGCTGAATTTTAATATCACGAAACGATCAGGCCTTATTCTTCTAACCGCCTTTGTTGCTTTCTTCGTATGCTCGTATTTTTCCTGGCTATGGGTATGGCTGAGTGATGCTTCTTGGTTCTTTAAAACCGTAGCGACCGCCGGCATTCCTTATTTCTGGTATTCCGTCATTAGCCCCATATTTAAAGCCTTAGATGGGGCTACGCTAGCTCCATTCTGGCTAAGGCCTTCACTTACAGACTCATTGCTACTAGTCGACAAAGACCAAAAACAAGGATGCTTTAAGCTGACTTTGAAGTCCTATCAGGCAACCTGCCCCATCTGCGGGAGTAGCGTTCGAATCAAAGAAGGCAAGAACAACATGAAAGGGCGCCTAGTCGGCCAATGCCTCGCAACCAGCGAACATCTATACACATTTGACCACGTTAAAGAACGAGGGGTGCCCGCTCACACCCCTATGTATTTACCCAAATAGGAGCCTCTAAGCCTCGTCATGTGGCAGCCACCCCTTACCCGCCACATTTTCAATGATCATAAAACTTCTATTTTCATCAAAGTTTCTGCTGCAAACGAACTGATTCGGAATTGTGAGGTTGCCAGTTTCTGGGTGCTTGTACTCTTCACGCGTCAGCGATGGAAAAGGCAAATAAAGCACTTGGCCTTGCTTAGAATTTACAGCCTCATACTTTGACCACCCGTACACCTTAACAATTGACCCACCATAAAAAGGCTGAGACCAAGATTTCATTAAGAAGCCGAATTCGAAGCTGTTACGCTCGTAGAGCTCATACGGAGTGAAAGTTTCTGAGTCGAAATCAGGCCTGCGATCAGTCATCTAACACCTCAATACTTTCTTGAAATTCGCCCTTAACGTACTGCTTCAAGCCTTCAGACCATTTCACAACCAGTTCAATCTCATCGTTCAGCACTAAAAGGCCAATAACGATCCCGTTTGTATCCACGATTGATTTTCCCGTCCTGTCCTCACCTTTTCTAACTACCTCCTTCAATAAATAACTGCTCGCTTCTTCTAAGTTAAATCCTGCGCCTACCAATCCGAATGCCTGAATCATTTCTCTGCCCTCCCGTACAGTTATTTACACAAGTCCAAGTGCGCTGCCTTCGGCAGCTATCGAACCATTGCCGCAGTTAGCGATGTGCGCTCCGCGCACAAGCCCTAACAGCGTCAACGGCTCATAATGTTTACCCAGCCAATGTTTGATTCGAGTTCTGTTCCGAAGGATTCCAGACATAACCCCAATGACTTTGGGCTGCCCGGGCTCACCGAACGAATTAGTCTCAGTGCTTACAACCTCACCGGTTATCTTGTTAACTGTCTCGGCATGGGCAAACATCAGCTCAACACCCACGCCCGTACCGACTAACTGGGGCTTAGCCATTGCTTCCATGAAGGCCGACCAATTACCGCTGTCCGCTGCTTGGCGAGCTTCCTCGATTAGCCCTGAGCCATTGGTCAAACGACGCAATTCGCGCCAAACGCTGACAGGGGGAGAACCTAAGAATTGAAACTGACGAACCTTCCAAGTACTTGCCCAAGCTCTGATACGAGCGGAGGCATTCGAGCAGGGAGCGCCCTCTTTATCCGTTTCTAAATGTGCCCCATCGATGTTCTTAGCAACGTATTTAGCAACATACCCGGCCGCAGAGCCTTTGCTGGAATCGATATAGGTAACGTCCAGCCTTCGCTTCAACTCCCCCTGACTGGCGCTGTCATTGCGGACATAACCTTTAAACACATTCACAATTTGTTCTTTATGCGCGGGCTTAACGAACAGCAATAAATGCCAATGTGGGGTGCCATCGTGATGAGGCTCAACCACTCTTATGCCAAATGGCCGCATACCGTCTCGGCCATATTTAGACCGAATCAGCGACCATAGCTTTTGAAGGTGGTTGTTGCCGTCTTTTGGGGTAGAGCCGTCATATTTAGAGTTTCGATAGCCGGCTTTCAGGCTTGCATGAAATCTTGAGGGGAGCGTTAAAGTCAGGAAAACTGATTCATAGTCATGAACATTCGCATACTCTTCCATACCACGGATGCGAGCCATCATTTCACTGCGGCGCACAGCTGGGTTTGCCACAGAATGCTCAAAGACTTCAGAAAGGAACAGCTCTTCCCCGTCCTGGCTCTCTAATTTTGTACGCTGAAGATATTTTTGGCTTTCGGATTGCGCCCATAAGAAGCGCTCAAAGGTGCTGTTTGAAACATGCTTGCCCGTCTGAGCAGAAACCTGTCCCTTTGACCTTAAATATTGCTCCAACCCCTGACTGGATAGGCTTTCGAGTCGCCTGCGCCACCAGTTGGCCAATGAATAGCGCTGCAGGCAGCCAGAGACCGTTTTTCCCGCTTTGGGCTCTAACGGCTCAATTGCCAAGGTTTCGGCTAGCTCTTTGAGGTATTGAAGTGATTTTTCAGAGTCTCGATGCGACTTGATACGAAGACGGGCATGAGTAGCAAAAAGCTCTGCCAGCTTCTTAGTATTCTCAACCCGCAGAACCATTGTGCCTAAATTGCGCCAATTTGGAGACCAAATCAGACTATTCGAGACCGATTCTAAGAATTGTCGATACGTTGAGAATCCCGCTGAAAGCGAGGTTTGAAGGGGTGAGGGCTGGTTTTCACCAGCCCTCGTAATGGTGGAGGCGGGGGGAATCGAACCCCCGTCCGCAAATCCGCCACTCGCGGTCCTACATGTTTAGTCTCTTCTTTGGTTTACCCTTGCCGTTACCGAAGGACAGGTGCGACTCGGGGAGCCAGGGATATAAGTTGTCGGCGATCCGGCCTTGGCAACCTTTTCGCTTATCCTGAATTAGTAACAGTCAGTAGAACCGATCAGGCTCAGTTCAGTGACCGCCGGGCAACTATTGGCCCAGTTTAGAAGGATTATGCAGCTAGTGCGTAACCTTCGTAGTTGTCATCATTTGCAACTATAGTTTTGCAGCTTTGGTTTTACGTGTTTGGCTACCAACACGACATGCACCTGGAGCTTTGTAATCCGCGTCGAAACCAAGTCGCCCCCTTTAACTTGTTGCGCCTCGCTGATATTTCCTCGATGACGCTCAAGTAATGCCTTATCTGTTTAAGAAAACTAATAAAACACTAAAGGAATCCGGTTCGGTGAATACAAATCACCATACCTTGATTATCGGTCTAAATGACTGATTTTCAAGGGCTGCGCAGTATATCAGGGCTTAAAACGGTTTAATACAGCTTTCCATTATTAGCTGAGTCATTCTATCGCCGGGCGGATTTTACCCATCTGCCAGACTAACCTACACTTCAGTTATTAAGTTTCTCGTTTTAATTCCTTTTTGGTAGTCAATTTGGGGATGGCACCCAAGGCGAACGCCAGCAAAGGCAGATGGTTGCTGATTTTTCGAGGTAAACGTACGGGTAACAAAACTCCAACTCAACGTTACTACAGTGAGCAACCGGTACGGGCCATCAATTAGACATTCGTCTATTATAAAGGCGCCCTAAAAATAACAATGCATGCTGCAGTTAGAGGATATACATGCAAATCACACCGCTCCACGCGCGCTCCTTCCTGCTGAGCCTGCTGTTTTCTGTGTCGCTTGCCGCGGCACCGGCTCTGGCCAGCGATTGCCTGCGCATGCATGTGATTGAAAACAGCCTGATGGGCTACGTCGATGAACAGGGGGTGCCAACCGGCGCTCACTGGGAGTTTTTGTCTGCCATTGAGCAACGCTCGGGTATTTGTATGGAGAAGGTTCTGCTCCCCATTCCGCGGCTTTGGTCTGCGCTTGAACTGGGTACGGTGGATGGCGGCATTGTGTTTCGTTCGCCGCAGCGTGAACAAATCACCCTGCCGGTTGCGCAAACGCTGGAAATCCAAATTGTTGCCATCCCCAGGGCTGGCCTTAGCCTGCACAGCTATGAAGATCTCAGCGGCCTGAACATTGGTGTTACCCGCGGCACACAGCTCAGCAATCGTTTCGATGCCGATGAGTCGCTGAATCGGGTAGAGGTTAACAGTTACAGCCAACTGGCGAAGATGATGGCCGCCGGGCATGTGGATGCCATCGCCGGTACGCTGAATTCCTTAACCGTAGAGCTGGAAACGGCGGGTGCAATCGAAAGCGTAAACCTGGCCGGTAGTTTAAACCTGGGCTTGCGTGACCAGTGGTTGCTGATGTCCCGAAACTCAGATCAACTGGATGCGGTGCCGGCGCTGAAGCAGGCCACCGACCAGCTGCGGCAGGAAGGCGTGTTTGATCGGATTATGGATAAGTACTACGGCAATTTGTGGCACATAGAAGCCAACTACCCCAAATAACCGGCGTGCAGGCGCAGGCCGGTTAAGCGGCTTAACCGGGTTCTGTCAGCGGTTGTAGGCCTTCAGTACGCGCTGCTTCTCGCGGCCCCAGTCTTTTTCTTTCTCGGCGGCGCGCTTATCGTGCTGCTGCTTACCTTTTACCAGCGCAACATCGGCTTTAATTTTGTTGCCCTTCCAGTAAATACCCAGGCACACGGCGGTATAGCCGGATTGATTGGTGCCGCGTTCAATTTCGTCGAGCTGCTTGCGGTGCATCAGCAGTTTGCGGGCGCGGGCAGGCTCGGCAATCACGTGCGTTGAAGCCGTTTTTAGCGGGGTGATGTGCGCGCCAATCAGGTAGGCTTCACTGTTCTGGAAGATCACATAGCTATCGACCAGCTGAATTTTGCCGGCACGCATGCTTTTTACTTCCCAGCCTTGCAGGGCCAAGCCAGCCTCGTACTTATCGACAATGCTGTAGTCGTGACGGGCTTTTTTATTTTGGGCGATCGAGCCGCCGCCAGGCAGGCTCTTTTTCTTTGGTTTATTCATGGCCGCGATTATAAGCCTTTTTGCTTGCAGCGCACCTGTAACTTTAAATTGATAGTGCTTTTGCCCATTCATTTGGCCGCGGGGGTTCATTTTACCTGCCCGCTTCGCCTATGCTCTGCGCTGGTTTTTCTTGGGTGGTTTCTGTGGCGGGCATCTTCGTTTTAATTCTGTTTTGGCTGGGCGGCTCGGCGCTGGTCGAATTTTTAAACTGGCCAATTCCCGGCTCGGTTATGGGGCTGATGGGTCTGTGGGTGGCGCTGGTCATTAACGGTGGCGTGCCAGAGTGGCTGAAAAAGCCATCCAGCCTGCTCATCCGCAATATGACGCTGCTGTTTGTGCCCGCCGGTGTGGGTCTGATCAACCACTGGGACAGGCTTACCGAACACGGCCTTGCCATGGTTGTCATCATCACCGCCAGTACATTGCTGACCGTGGTACTGATGATTCTGATTTTTAAACTGTTCCGGGTGAAGCTATGAATACCAGTGTTGAAATGCTGCTGGCCATCAGCCTGACCATGGGCATCTATCTGGCGGCTGAAAAACTCTACGTGCGCCTGAAGCGCAGTGCGCTGGTACACCCGGTGGTGATCAGCATCTTTTCGCTGATGGGCATACTGGCGCTGTTCGATTGGGATTACGCCAGATACCAGCAAGATACCTACCTAATCTCTTTTCTTCTGGGCCCGGCTACGGTGGCGCTGGCCATTCCGCTGTACGAGCAAATGAGCCTGATCAAACAGATGGCCCTGCCGCTGATGGTGGCGTGCCTGGTAGGGGCGGTGGTGGCTGCGGGCAGTGCCGCCTTGTTGAGTGCTGTCTGGACCGGCGATGAGATTATCAGTCTGAGTATGATTTCCAAATCCGTCACCACACCCATTGGTATGGACATCAGCCGGGTAGTGGGTGGCAGCCCTTCGCTTGCGGCGGGCATCATTATGTTTGCCGGCATGCTCGGCAGCCTGTTTGTGCCTTATGCTACCAAGCGGTTAGGGGTTAAAAACGATGCCATTCACGGCTTTGCCGTTGGCGTTACCGCGCATGGCTTCGGCACTGCACAGGCATTTGAGCGCAGCGTGCAGGCCGGTGCCTTTGCCGGGCTGGCCATGAGCTTAACCGGCATTATCAGTGCTTTCTTATTGCCGGTTATGCCGCTGGCCGATTGGGTGGTTCAGCTGACGCGCTGAGCGCAGAACGGCTCAGAGCCCAACCTTTTTCAGCATCAACCCCGCCCGATGCCCAACCGGCACTTTCGGGTTGGGGAAGACGATGTATTCCGGCGCATCACCGACGCGGTATTCACGTTCGCCATCCTGCTCGATGAGCGCGCCGGTTTTAAACTCGGTGAAGTTCGCCACATCATCGGCGATAAAAAACTGCCAGGCTTCACTGCTGCGGTTCACTTCATGGCACACCTCAAACGCCTCGACAGCGCCTTCCATGCAGGTGGGCAAGGGCTCGCCGGCAATCAACTTACGCAGGGTATTATCAATGCCGGTAAATTCGCGCAGATTGTTTTCACCAAACGGCCGGGCCTTGCCCAGTTCCAGTGTGAAGCTTTCAGCCTGCTGCTTCAGCGATGTAAACGAGCTGAAGGTATTGGCTGGCTTGCGCTGCAGCAGCACGGTATTCACCTGCGCCTGGGCGAGAAAATCCTGCTGGCTTTGCGGTAGCTCACGGCCCTCTACAAAGGGGTACACAGCAAACTTCTGGCGGGCACTTTCACGAATGGCGGTATGGCAATCGCAGTGCAGGCGTTGGGTAACGGTAACCGGCTCTTCAGCAAAAAAGTTCGCCACATAGGCTTCCAGTTTGGCGGCACGCTTGACTTCCGGCAGGGTTAAATCGTTGTGTTGCCAGTCACCGCAAAACAGACGGTTCATGTTGATATCCACAAAGCGTTCGCCTGCGACCATCGCCAGAGGGTTGCCAAAAATGAACAGCACCCGCTGGGTACACTTTTGCTCTTCATCCAGCAGATCGGAAATGATTTTATTCACAATCTCGATGGGTGCGGTTTCATTACCGTGCACACCGCAGGAAATAACCAGCGACGTGGTGGCAGCGGTGTTGGGCTCAAAGCGGATGATGCCGGTATCGAGAAAGGTGACTTCGGTGCCGGCCGATAAAATAGAGTGGCTGGCGCTGTGCTCAGCACCGGCGTTGGCGAGCGTGTGCGCGAGAAAATCTTTGTGCGGAGAGAACATGAAATTGACCTTAAGAGTGTTCGTCATAATGTAGTCGCTAGGCCCGTCGGGCTGGCATAGGTTTGCGAATGCGCACTTTATAATAAATTGCGGCCGCCGCCGATACGTAATTCAACGGCCAAAACTGAACTTCCACAGGTACAAATGTAAAGAAACCCTCATTTAGTCGTAGCTGAAATAATACCGACATAATAGCCACCTATATATAACGACTCTCGGCAAGGCTGCCGCGCTCATCGTCGCCAGGCCATTTACCTCACACTAAATTTTGCAGGGCTACCTATGTTAAAACTTAATAAAGTATTGCTGGCTTCCTCAATTGCGCTCAGCGCGATTGCACAAGCAGACGCACCTAAATACGTTTTCTATATGATCGGTGACGGCCTGAGTTCTGCTCAGCGTCAGGTTGCCGAATACTACGCTCAGGGGCAGCAGAACAACCCAGACTATCACCTGGCGATCAATACCCTGCCGGTCACCGGCATCATCACCACGCAATCGTCCAACTCACTGGTGACAGATTCTGCCGCCGCCGGCACAGCACTGGCGACCGGTATGAAAACAGACAACGGCGTCATTTCACTCACGCCTGACGGTAAAGAGCTGAGCACACTGCTGGAAGGCGCTGAAAAGCAGGGCAAGGCCACCGGTCTGATTACAACCACCCGGCTGACACACGCAACGCCGGCCGTATTTGCCACCAAAAACAGCAACCGCAATGCGGAAAATGAAATCGCAGTCGATTACCTGGATTCCGGAGTCGATTTCCTGGCAGGCGGCGGCTACCGCAACTTCATTAATGGTGAAGGCTCTAAACGCACCGATGACCGTAACCTTGTGGATGAATTTGCCAACAACGGCTACCAAACCTTCATCGGCGCTGATGCGACCGGGTCATTCCTGAGCCATAAGGCCAAAAATGGCGAACAGGTTTTGGCGCTGTTCAGTCAATCTCACCTGCCCTATGCCATTGACCGTATTGAAGGCGAAACGCCGTCGCTGGCACAAATGACTGAAAAAGGCATCGAACTGCTGGCAAAAGATAAAGATGGCTTCTTCCTGATGGTTGAAGGTGGCCGTATTGACCACGCCGCTCACGCAAATGACGTGGCCGGCGTAATTGGCGATACCATCGCGTTTGATAACGCCGTGAAAGCAGCCATAGAATTCTACCACCAGCACCCGAAAGACACGCTGATTGTCGTTGTAGGCGATCACGAAACCGGCGGCATGGGCCTTGGCCTGGGCAAGCAGTATTTTATGAACCTGGATCGTGTTGCCAACTTCAAAGAATCTATCGAAGACAAGCTGCAAAAGGTTTATCAGGGTGACCGTGCAGCGTTCTTCGCGCACATCGCAGAAACCTACGCCCTGAACGACCTGAGCGCCGAAGAGAAAGCCAGCATTGAACAGGCGATGGATTTTGCCGATGCCGGTCAAAAAGACGAAGCCCACATCTGGGGTGGTTACGACCCGGTGGCCATGTCTGTTGCGCACATTACGTCTAAGCGCGCTGGGGTTTACTGGACGTCCTACGCGCACACCGCCACACAGCTACCCGTTTCTGCAATGGGTGTTGGCGCAGAAAGCTTTGGTGGCTTCGCCGATAACACAGAAGTTGCTATGAAGATGGCGAAGGCCATGGACGTAAAAATCGGCCTGTAAGCGCCGGCTGGTAAGCAAATCAGAAAGCCCGGAGGCAGCGGCATGTTATGCGCTGCCTTTTCCTCTTTAAACATCGCCGTTCACCCACATTAGCAGGTCACCACATGCGCGGAATGTCACTCTTTTTGCTGGTCCTTATTGCCGCTGGGTTTTACGCCTTTATTGGGCAACCAAGCTCAGGGCAAACGCCTTCCCACAACATAGCCACCGTAATCTCGGTCAATAACGAGCGAGTTACAATAATCGGCACCGGTCGCCTGGGCGATCAGCAATTAACCGTAGCGCTGAAAAACGGCACACAGGTGCAGTTACAGAACCTGCTCACCGGCGCGCTGGAATTTGATGAGTTTTATCAACCGGGCGATCACGTTGTGGTAGCGCAGATGAATGGCCGCTACACACTGGTTGCCCGCTACCGTCTGCCCATGCTTATTGCACTGACACTGGCGTTTGCCATTGGCTTGCTCGCCTATGCCCGCAAGGTTGGTCTGTACGCACTGCTTTCGTTTATTGGCTCTATCGGCATTATTTTTGGGCTGTTGATCCCCGGTCTGCTGGCCGGCTTTGCACCGCTGCTGATCACTGGCCTTACCGTGGTTGTGCTCAGCAGCATGATTATTCTTTCCGTTGCCGGCTGGACATACAAAGGCAAGGCCGCACTCTCTGGTACGGTTATTGGCCTTATCTTTACCCTGCTGCTGTGTGTCGCTGTTGGTAAGCTGCTGCACCTGGATGGCATGACCCAGCCGGTTGCCCAGGCACTGCTGTTCGAAAACGGTATGCGCCTGAATATGGTGGGCATTCTCTATGCAGCCATTCTGATTGGCGCCAGCGGCGCAGCGATGGATGTTGCCATGGAAATGGCGGCAACCATGGAAGAAATTAAATTCAACAGCCCGGATATCAGCCGCAGCAACCTGATGAAATCCGGGTTACGCGTCGGCAATGCGGTAATAGGCACCATGACCACAACGCTGCTACTGGCCTATGCAGGCGGCTTTTTAACGCTACTTATGCTGTTTGCCAGCCGCGGCAATAGCCTGATGCAAATTCTGAATATGAAGCTCATTGCATCGGAAATCACCAGAACGCTGATCGGCAGTATCGCGCTGATCATCGTCGCTCCAACGACCGCGTGGATAGCAAGCCTGATGCTCACTAAAGAACGACCGAAGGGTACTGCAGAGAAAGCCCAACGGCCGGCAGGTGCGGCAGATTCAGCCGCCGCGTAAGGTTAACGCGGCGCCAGGTGCGCCAGCATTTTCTTCTCAATGCGCTTAAAGATGGCCAGAATGCCAAAGGTTAGGCAGAGGTAGATAAGCCCAACGAAGATAAAGGCTTCAAAGGGTGCGTAGTATTTGGCGTAAATATCCCGCGCGGCACCGAGCAGATCAATGATGGTGACCAGCGAGGCAATCGAGGTGGCATGCATCATAAAGATCACTTCGTTGCTGTAGGCCGGAATAGCACGGCGGAAGGCGCTCGGTAAAATGATGCGGCGCATACGCAAGCCCCAGCCCATGCCGTAAGCCTTGGCCGCTTCTATTTCGCCACGCGGGGTGGCTTCAATAGCGCCACGGAAAATCTCGGTGGTGTACGCCGCGGTATTCAGCGAAAAGGCGATCAGCGTTGGGTACAGGGCGTGTTTGAAAATCTCCCACCAGAACGATTCCTGAATCCCCTCAATCAGCGTTACGCCGTAGTAGATCATGTACAACTGAATCAGCAGCGGTGTGCCACGAAAGACGTAAGTAAAGACCCACACCGGCCAGTTGATCAGTTTATTTTTAGAGGTACGCATAATAGCCAGCGGTACCGCCAGCAAGCCACCCACCAGCAACGAAAGCAGAGTCAACTGTACCGTCGTTACCAGGCCTTCCCAGTAGTGCGCCCAGGTGTAGCTGTTAGAAAAGATCTTAATTGCCGCATCAAACATAACTTATCCCTTTTCTACACCAACGCTGTATACCGTGGTCAAGCGCTTAAATATCACATCAGAAATGGCAGAAATGCCCAGGTAAACAATGGCCACCGGTATGAAAAACTTAAACGGGTCGCCGGTCGATTTTGCCGCCTCGGTGGCCAGCCGCACCATATCGGTCAGGCCAATCACAGAAACCAGCGCGGTGGTTTTCAGCAGTACCTGCCAGTTGTTGGCAATACCGGGGATAGCATGGCGCATCATCTGCGGGAACAAAATGCGTTTAAAGACCTGCATCGGCTTCATGCCGTATGCCTTACCGGCTTCTATCTGGCCCTGGTCCACCGCCATGATGGCGCCGCGGAAGGTTTCGGCCATGTAGGCTCCAAAGATAAAACCAATGGTCAGCACACCGGCGGTAAACTCGTTGAATGGTACAAAAATATCAATTTCACCGTCGGAAACGTCGTATAAAAAGTCAAAGAAGGTATTCACCAGAATCTGACCGCCAAAGAACAGCAGCATCATCCAGACCAGATCCGGCACGCCACGAATCAGCGTGGTGTAAAAGGACGAAATACCGCGCAGCACCGGGCTGGGAGACATCTTACCCAGCGCGCCCAGCAAACCCAGGGTAAAGGCCAGCAACAATGACAACAGTGCCAGCTCCAGCGTGAGGATTCCGCCACCAAAAATAGACGGGCCGTAACCTTGAAAATCAAACATTCAATTGCTCTTTAACGTACAGGGTTCAGTTAAGGTTAGCACTCGGCTGATCAATGGGTTCTGCTAAGCAAGTACCGCCAGAACGCATAGATAAGCCGAAAAAACAAAGCGGCAGCAGGCACAGGCCTGCCACCGCTGCTTCAATTCAAACCCGATTAGATTTTGATATCGAAATCGAAGTATTTCTTCATGATGGCATCGTAGGTGCCGTTTTCTTTCAGCTTTTTCAGTGCTGCAGAAACCTGATCTTCCAGGTCGGTATCGCGCTTACGGAACGCCGCACCCACACCTTCACCGAAGATACGAGCCGGCTCTTTCACGAAATCGCCAACCTGCTTCACTTCAGTATCGTCACCCAGCAGTTCCAGACCAACCGGAGCGTCGACGAACATCGCGTCTAAACGGCCGCCTTTCAGGTCAACAACCATGTCGTCTGCCGTGGTGTAACGTACAATTTCAGCGTCCGTCAGGAACTCAGTGATGTAAGTGTCCTGAGTGGTGCCGCGCTGTGCGCCAACACGCTTGCCTTTAGACATAGCAGGGTCAAAGCCGGTTGCCGAGAAGAAAGCCGATGGTGTGGTGTAGTAAGGGTCAGAGAACAGAACCGTTTCCATGCGCTCTGCGTTGATCGACATAGAAGAGAAGATCATGTCGTACTTACGCGCCAGCAGAGAAGGGATAATGCCGTCCCACGCCTGGATAACCCACTCACATTCTTTACCGGTCACTTCTTTACAAACTTCGTTACCCAGCTCAATTTCAAAGCCGGTCAGTGTGCCATCCGGTGCTTTGTATTCAAACGGCGGGTAAGGTGCATCAACACCCACACGGATCAGGTCGTAATCTTTTGCTTCAACGGCACTTGCAACCGCTAAGGCACCTGCCAACGCTAAAAGTACTTTTTTCATTTGTTTGCTCCTAGTGCATTTATTGTGGGTCTTTTGCCCAATTTTTTACTTATTCGCGCCGCTGCCGGTTGTGGCAGTGGCTGCTTTCTTCACAAAAGTAACCGCTTTCCCCTGTTTGTTCAGGCTCGTACTTAGGTGTCAAAACTAGTATTTCGGTGATAAAAACTGCTTCATCCGCTCCGATTTCGGGTTGGTGAATACTTCCTGCGGGTCACCCTGCTCTTCAATGACGCCCTGATGCAAATACACCACATGATTGGATACATCCCGCGCGAAGCTCATTTCATGCGTGACCACAATCATGGTGCGGCCCTCTTCAGCCAAACCACGCATCACCTTTAAAACCTCGCCGACCAGTTCTGGGTCGAGTGCGGAGGTGGGTTCGTCGAACAGCATCACATCCGGGTTCATCGCCAGCGCACGGGCAATGGCGGCTCGCTGCTGCTGACCACCAGACATATGCGCCGGGTAATAATCTTTGCGTTCATACAGGCCCACACGGTTCAGGTGCTCTTCGGCACGCTCAATGGCTTCGGCTTTAGAAACACCCAGTACATGAATAGGCGCTTCAATAATGTTTTCCATCACCGTCATGTGCGACCACAGGTTAAAGCCCTGGAACACCATGGAAAGCCGGGAGCGCATTTGCTCTACCTGACGCGAATTAGCCGGAATGCGTTCACCACGCTTATCGGTTTTGAAGGCAATATTCTCACCATGAACCTGAATCTCACCTGAAGTCGGAACTTCCAACAGATTAATGCAACGCAGAAAGGTCGACTTACCGGAGCCGGAGGAACCAATCAGGGAAATAACATCGCCTTTCGAGGCTGTGAGAGAAATGCCTTTAAGCACCTCGTGATCGCCAAATTTCTTGTGGATGTCGCTAACGACCAGAGCCGCGTTTTCAGACATGAGACTACCTTTAATTACTGATTATTGAGTGGCGGCTTTTTCTTTTTTGTCGCCAGCCGATTGGTTCAGGGCTTTTTTCTGAACAAGAAATGATCCAATATTCTGACTGCAACGTCAAAAACTCGTAAACACCGCTAATTATTTCCGGGAACCGCACTCGGCGCTACCAAAATGGTGCTTAAGCAGGCATGGAGTCTAGCGCAAGACCTCAGAGGATTCAAGAGCTACAGAGGAACTTGAAATTATCGCACTACATAGGTGCAACAAAAAACCTAAAAAATTCACAGTTGTACCATGAGGATGCATTTTCACGGCGGGCGCAAAGTCAGCTTTCAAGTTTTGTGCAATACAGTCTTTCCAATTTTGTTGCTCTATTCACAAGGCTGCATTAAGGTAAGTTCGCAATTTTGACAGGCTGTCTGTTTTTCTAACCAAAAAAACGGCGCCTGACCGCATAAAAAGAACGGTTAACTCGCTGTAATCGCAAGTCTTAAACTCAAGTGTATCGCCCTGCAAAAAGAGCGAACAACAGGAGCCATCTAGAATGAAAAAACGTCTTAATTTATTAGCGGCCGCGACCATGGCCTTTGGCCTGGCAACGGGCGCAGCTGCGGCAACCAAAACTTTCGTGTATTGCTCTGAAGCAAGCCCGGAAGGTTTTAACCCGTCGTTTTACACCTCTGGGACCAGTTTCGATGCGTCCTCCGTTACCATGTTCAACCGGTTAGTCGAGTTTGAACGCGGCGGAACCAATATTGTTCCGGGTCTGGCTGAAAGCTGGGATGTTTCTGAAGACGGCAAAACCTACACGTTCCACTTGCGTGAAGGCGTTAAGTTCCACCAGCGCACAGACTTCCGCCCGAGCCGTAACTTCAATGCCGATGACGTACTATTCAGCATTAACCGTCAGCTACTGGAAGACCACCCGTACCATAGCGTCAGTAATCAGGAGTACAAATACTTCGGTTACATGGATATGGCCAACATCATCGACAGCATCGAAAAAGTGGATGACATGACCGTTCGCTTTAACCTGACCAAGGCCGATGCTACCTTCCTGGCCAATATGGCGATGGATTTCGCGTCCATCATGTCGGCCGAATACGGCGATGCCATGATGGATGCCGGTACGCCGGAACAGGTTGATAAAACCCCTATCGGTACCGGTCCGTTCATTCTGGCTTACTATCAGAAAGACTCGGTTGTTCGCTATGAGGCGCACAACGCTTACTGGGAAGGCAGGGCAGACATCGACCGTCTGGTATTCTCCATCACTCCGGACGCCTCCGTACGTTATGCCAAGCTGAAGAAGGGCGAGTGTCACCACATGCCTTACCCGAACCCGGCCGATATTGAACAGATGAAAGCCGATGACGACATCAACGTCATGCAGTCTAACGGTTTGAACGTCGGTTACCTGGCATTCAACACTCAGAAAGCTCCGTTCGATAACCAGCTGGTGCGTCAGGCGCTGAACATGGCAACCGATAAAAATGCCATCTTGGATGCCGTCTTCCAGGGTGCCGGTGAAGTGGCTAAGAACCCGATCCCACCCACAATGTGGTCTTACAACGAGAATGTAATCGACTACGACTACAACCCTGAAATCGCCAAGAAAATGCTGGCCGACGCAGGCTATCCGGATGGTTTTAAAACCAACATCTGGGCCATGCCGGTACAGCGCCCGTACAACCCGAATGCAAAGCGCATGGCTGAGCTGATGCAGGCAGACTGGGCGAAAGTGGGCGTTGAAGCGGAAATCGTTTCCTACGAGTGGGGTGAATACCTGCAGCGTTCAAAAGAAGGCGAACACGATACCGTACTGTTAGGCTGGACCGGCGACAATGGCGATCCGGATAACTTCCTGTACGTATTGCTGGGTTGCCCTGCGGCTGAATCGGGCGGTAACCGTGCGTTCTGGTGTGACAACGAGTTTAACAGCCTGCTCGAAACGGCGAAGGTGACTGCGGATATCAGCGAGCGCACCAAGCTCTATGAAGAAGCTCAGGTGATCTTCAAAGATCAGGCGCCGTGGATTACTGTGGCCCACTCCGTTGTGTTTGAACCGATGCGTAAAGAAGTGTCTGGCTACAAGATGAGCCCGTTCGGTAAGCACGACTTCTACGAAGTAACCCTTGCCGACTAACCAGGCGAAATAAAACGATGTAATAAGCGGCGCAACCTTAATGGTTGCGCCGAATTTTTATTAGGCCCTGACATGATCCAATACATTCTAAAACGCCTGGGTATGGTGATACCGACCTTCATTGGCGTCTCAATTCTGACCTTTTCCCTGATTCACCTGATCCCCGGCGACCCGGTCACCATTATGGGCGGCGAACGTGGCGTATCGGCAGAACAACGCGCCGAGATGGAAAAGACACTGGGGTTGGATAAACCCATCATCCAGCAATATCTGGTCTATACCGGCAACGTACTGAAAGGCGACTTAGGTACCTCGTTCGTCACCCGCGAACCGGTCATGGACGAATTTTTAACCCTATTCCCGGCGACCATTGAGCTGGCGTTTTTTGCCGCTGTTTTTGCGGCTCTGGTAGGTCTGCCACTGGGCATTCTGGCGGCCGTAAAACGCGGCAGCGTGCTCGACCACACGGTGATGACGATTTCACTCACCGGCTATTCGATGCCCATCTTCTGGTGGGGCTTACTGCTCATTCTGTTTATGTCGATCCAGCTCGATCTCACCCCGGTTTCCGGGCGTATCGACGTGATGTTCTGGGTTGATGAAGTGACCGGCTTTATGATTATCGACGCCTGGCTTTCCGGCGAAGAAGGCGCAGTGGCCTCAGCGCTGCATCATTTAATTCTGCCATCTGTGGTGCTCGGCACCATTCCTATGGCGGTGATTGCCCGCATGACCCGTTCCTCCATGCTGGAAGTGCTGGGCGAAGATTACATTCGTACCGCGCGCGCCAAGGGGCTTTCGCCCATCCGTGTGGTTATGAAGCACGCGTTGCGCAATGCGCTGATCCCGGTGATTACCGTGATCGGCCTGCAAATTGGCACCTTGCTTTCCGGTGCCATTCTTACCGAGACCATCTTTGCCTGGCCGGGCATTGGCAAGTGGCTGATCGAAGCCATTGGCCGCCGCGACTACCCGGTGGTTCAGGGCGGTCTGCTGATGATCGCGGTGATCATTATCATTACTAACCTGCTGGTTGATCTCACCTACGGTGTGATTAATCCACGCGTTCGTCACCGGTAAGGAGGCTTTATGACTGAAGCAAAAGTAACGTCTGCCAGCCCGTCACCACTGGCCGAATTCTGGTTTTATTTTAAGCAGAACAAGGGTGCGGTCATCGGCCTTTGTTATGTCACCTTCATTGTCGTGCTGGCGCTGCTGGCCAACGTGCTGGCACCCTATTCGCCCACCGAGCAGTTCCGCGAGTTTATTCTGGTACCACCGGGTACCGAGGGCTTTCTGTTGGGAACCGACGGTGTCGGCCGCGATATTCTGTCCCGGTTGATGTATGGCGCGCGGCTGTCGCTGCTGATCGGCCTGATCATCGTGTTGATCTCGCTGGCTATGGGCATTTGCCTGGGCCTGTTCGCCGGTTACTTTGGCGGCCTGATCGATACCTCCATCATGCGCATCAGCGATATTTTGCAATCGCTGCCGGCTCTGCTGCTGGCCATTGCCCTGGTGGCGGTTTTGGGCCCCAGCCTGATGAATGCCTGTTTTGCGCTGTCGCTGGTGTATCTGCCGCACTACATTCGCTTAACCCGGGCCTCGGTACTGGCGGAAAAGAACCGCGATTACGTGGTGTCTTCACGCGTCGCCGGGGCTAATTCATTCCGCTTAATGTTCATCACCATTCTGCCGAACTGCCTGGCACCGCTGATCGTGCAGGCCACTCTGGGCTTTTCTAACGCCATTCTGGATATGGCGGCACTGGGCTTCTTAGGCTTGGGCGCACAGCCACCGTCGCCGGAATGGGGCACCATGCTGGCCACCGCGCGTGAATTTATTCAGAGCGCCTGGTGGGTGGTGACCTTCCCCGGCCTGGCCATTCTGACCACCGTACTGGCCTTTAACCTGATGGGTGATGGCTTGCGCGATGCTCTTGACCCGAAACTGAAGCAATAGGAGGCCGCTAATGAGCTTGTTATCCATTAAAAATCTGTCGGTCACCTTCGGCACCGGGGAAAACCCGTTTCGCGCCGTCGACCGTTTAAGCTACGACGTCAACGCCGGTGAAGTACTGGGTATTGTCGGCGAATCCGGTTCCGGTAAATCGGTCAGTTCGCTGGCCCTGATGGGCCTGATTGATTTTCCCGGCAAGGTCAGCGCCGACGAGCTGGCCTTTGAAGGCAAAAAACTGCTGGCGATGAAAGAAAAAGAACGCCGCAAGATCACCGGTGATGAAATCGCCATGATCTTTCAGGACCCGATGACCGCACTGAACCCCTGCTTCACGGTAGGCAACCAGATTATGGAAGCCATCGCCGTGCATCAGGGCGGCAGCAAAAAAGAGCGCAAAGCCAAGGCCATTGAGCTGCTGCGTCAGGTGGGCATCCCGGCGCCGGAAACCCGCATCAGCGCTTACCCGCATCAGCTTTCCGGCGGTATGAGCCAGCGCGTGATGATCGCGATGGCCATTGCCTGTGATCCAAAACTGCTGATTGCCGACGAGCCGACGACCGCGCTGGATGTCACCATTCAGGCGCAAATTATCGACCTGCTACTGGAGCTGCAGCGCAAGAAAAACATGGGGCTGATCCTGATTACTCACGATCTCGCCCTGGTCGCCGAAGCCGCTGACCGCGTTGTGGTCATGTATGCCGGTCAGGTGGTCGAATCCGGCCCGGCCGAAGAAGTGTTCCACAACCCGAGCCACCCCTATACCGAGGCGCTGATGAAATCGCTGCCGGAATCCTCTGAAGGCAAAGACCGGCTCGATGCCCTGCCCGGTGTGGTACCCGGCGCCAACGACCGCCCCAACGGCTGCCTGCTCAACCCGCGCTGCCCCTACGCGACCGACCAGTGTCGCGCGCAGGAGCCAGAGCTAACCGAACAGGGCAATCGCTCTGTGCGCTGCTTTTTTCCGCTGACTAACCGTGAGGACGCTGCCTGATGAGCGTACAAGAATCCAAGACCATCATGCAGGGCACCCACCTAAAGCAGCACTATGAGGTGAGCCAGGGTTTCTTTAAACCCAAGGGCCTGGTGAAGGCTGTCGATGGTGTCAGCTTCACGGTGCAGGCCGGTAAAACGCTGGCCATTGTCGGCGAATCCGGCTGCGGCAAATCAACACTGGCGCGCCAGCTGACCATGATTGAAACCCCGACCGAGGGCGAACTCAGCTTTGAAGGCAGCAACCTGCTGACATTGAGCGCGGAAGAAAAACGCAAGGCCCGCCAGCGCATTCAGATTATTTTCCAGAACCCTTATGGCTCGCTGAACCCGCGTAAAAAGATCGGCCATATTCTGGAAGAGCCGCTGAAGATCAATTCCGATATGAGCGCCGCCGAACGCAAGGAACGCGCGCTGTATCTGCTGGAAAAGGTTGGCCTGAAAACCGAGCACTACGACCGCTACCCGCACATGTTCTCTGGCGGTCAGCGCCAGCGTATTGCCATTGCCCGTGGTTTGATGATGAACCCGAAAGTGGTGGTGGCCGATGAGCCAGTGTCGGCATTGGATGTATCGGTTCAGGCGCAGGTACTGAACCTGATGATGGATTTACAGCAGGAGCTCGACCTCGCCTACGTGTTTATCTCGCACGATTTAAGTGTGGTGGAACACATTGCCGACGAGGTTATGGTGATGTACCTGGGGCTGGTGGTGGAACAGGGCCCGGCGGAGAAAATCTTTGCCAACCCACAGCATCCCTATACCCGGGCGCTGCTTTCTTCCACGCCGCGTATCGACCCGGAGCACCGCATCGAAAAGATTCGCCTGGAAGGTGAGCTGCCATCGCCGCTGAACCCGCCCTCCGGCTGCGCATTCCACGGGCGCTGCCCTTATGCCAATGAGCGCTGCAAAGGCGAACGGCCGCAACTGCTGGAAACGCCAAACGGCACGCTGGCACGCTGTTATGGGGTTGAGGAAGACCGGCTGGATTATCTGCAGGCGGTGTTGGCCTGAAGGCCAAACTACAGTAAAGCGAGGGTTTGTAGGTCGGGCTTTAGCCCGACAAGACACTGGTCATCAGCACCCATCTTTGTTGGCCTGAAGGCCAACCTACAGTAATACGAGGGTTTGTAGGTCGGGCTTTAGCCCGACAAGGCACTGGTCATCAGCACCCATCTTTGTTGGCCTGAAGACCAACCTACAGTAATGCGAGGCTTCGTAGGTCGGGCTTTAGCCCGACAAACTACTAACTCTTCACCTCAGTAATGCGCAGCTCCTGCGCCAGCTTATCAAGCACGCCATTCACAAAGCGGTGAGCTTCGTTGGCACCGAAGGTTTTAGAAAGCTCCACACCTTCGTTGATGATCACCTTATAAGGCACATCAATGCGGTGGATAAACTCATAAGTCCCCATACGCAGAATGGCCAGTTCAATTGGCGTCATCTCTTCAACCTTGCGGTCGGTATGCTTGCCGATGTAGCCGTCCAGCTCAGACTTGGAACGCGGCACGCCACGCAGCACCTCAGAGAAGTACTCCTGATCGACCTTCTCCATGTTGTTATCCGCCAGAAACTCAGCTTCAATCTGAGTGACAGGCTGTTCAGCGACATGCCACTGGTACAGTGCCTGCAATGCCAGCTTACGCGCCTTTTTGCGCTGAGCCGGGTTGGGTTTTTTCATACTGCTCATAGGTCTTCTACTCCGGACGGGATCTGCGCCAGTAAGTTTACCATTTCCAGTGCAACCAGTGCGGCTTCGCTGCCTTTGTTACCGGCCTTGGTGCCACTGCGCTCAATAGCCTGCTCAATGGAATCCACCGTGAGTACACCGAAAACCACTGGGGTATCGGTGTTTAAGGCAACGCCATTCAGGCCACCGGCAGCTTCACCGGCCACGTAATCAAAGTGTGGCGTGCCACCACGAATGACCGCACCCAGCGCAACCACAGCATCATAAGCGCCCGATTCTGCCAGACGCTGACATACCAACGGCAACTCGTAAGCACCCGGTGCTTTAATCACCGTGATCTGTTCGTCTTTAATTCCGTGGCGCTTCAGCGCATCAATGGCACCTTCCTGCAGGTGATCAACTACAAAGCTGTTCCAGCGGGTTACTACAATCGCGTATTGGGCGTCATTGGCGGAGAAATCGCCTTCTATCGTTCTAATCGTCATGTTATTTCCTGTTTAAATTCTGTGCCGCCGGCGCACCGGCGGCTGAGTTATTCGGGTTTTCGGTTAGGTTTTAAGGCTCTACAAACTCAACCACTTCCAGGTCGAAGCCGGAAATGCCGCCAAAGCGGATAGGCGAACTCAGCAGGCGCATTTTACGCACGCCCAGCGCCCGCAGTATTTGCGAGCCGGTGCCGATGGTGTTGTAGCTGCCGTGCTTATCGAGATTCGGGTTTTGCGCGCGCTTACCTTTACCGCTGAGCATCGCCAGTTCGGTTTCAACCTCCAGCGATTGCTGAACATCGAGCAGTACCACCACGCCGGCGCCTTCATCGGCAACCGCTTGCATGGCGTTTTCCAGCGTCCAGCTTGGGCGCTCCGGCTGCACGCCGAGCAGATCTTTCAGGGTTGAGGTAACGTGCACACGCACCATCACCGGGTCGTCTTCACTGAACTCGCCACCCTTAATCAGGGCCAGGTGTGTGCCGTTGGTAATCCGGTCGTGGTAGACCTTTACCTCAAACTCACCGGCTTTGGTCGGCAGCAGTTGGGTATCCACTTCTTTGACCGTGCGCTCGTTAAGGATGCGGTAATGGATCAGATCGGCAATGGTGCCAATCTTCAGGTCATGCTCTTTGGCAAACTTCTGCAGATCGGGCAGACGCGCCATGGTGCCGTCTTCGTTCATAATCTCAACGATCGCCGCGGCCGGCAGCAGGCCTGCCATACGCGCCAGGTCACAACCGGCTTCGGTGTGGCCGGCACGGCTCAGTACACCACCGGGCTGTGCGCGCAGCGGGAAGATATGGCCGGGCTGGCAAATATCTTCTGCCTTGGATTCAGGATCTACCGCAACCCGGATGGTACGGGCACGGTCTGCCGCTGAAATACCGGTGGTTACGCCTTCACTGGCCTCAATAGAGACGGTAAAGGGCGTACCATGCGCTGCCTGATTGCTCTGCACCATCGGCGGCAAGCCAAGAAAATCACAGCGCTCGCCGGTCAGAGTTAAACAAATTAAGCCCCGCGCCTTAGAGGCCATGAAATTGATAATCTCCGGCGTGACCTTTTCTGCTGCAACAATCAGATCGCCTTCGTTTTCACGATCTTCATCATCCAGCAAAATCACCATTTTACCGGCACGGATATCCGCAATTATTTCCTCAGTGCTGTTCAGGGCCACTGTATTCTCTCTTCTCTTTTCGCTTGTCAGTTTCGGGGCCTATTATTGGGCCGAATTATGAAGTTTAGTAGTCTTTGTGCAAAGAAAAAGGCGCTTTATTCTGTTTCGCCATAGTTACGCGGCTTCAGGCGCCATCGGGTGTCTGCGCCAATCATACCGAAATCGAGACAATCGAAGGCAATGGAATCTTTCAGTTCTGTGAACGTTGTGCTCAGCAGCGGCCGTGTTTGGCTGCCCATCATCATCAACGCCTGATACAGAATGACCTCATCCGCCAGCCCCTGCGTCAGCAAGGCACCGGCCAGAGTGGCACCGGCCTCAACCCAAAGCTGGTTAAACTGCTGCTCACCGGCCCATGCCAGAAACGCAGACAAATCAATCTGCCCACCGCTCACCGGCAGGGACACACACCGAAAGCCCGCCTGCTTAAGCGCGGCAAGCCTTTCCGGCGCAGCCTGATCGCTGTGTATAACAAAGGTTTCGCCGGGGTTTTGCACAATGGTGGCGCTCGCGGGGGTGCTGGCGTGGGTATCCAGAATAATGCGCACCGGCTGCCGGCTGCATTCCGGCAGGCGCACATTCAGCGAAGGGTCATCGGCCAGCACCGTGCCCACACCGGTGACGACTGCACAGCTGATGGCTCGCCCCTGCTGCACATCTTCCCGTGCCTGCGGCCCGGTTATCCACTGGCTTTCGCCGCTTTTCATCGCGGTCGCGCCATCCAGGCTGGCGGCCATTTTCACCGTGACATAAGGCCGGCCGGTGCGCATACGCTTTAAAAAACCCAGGTTCAGCAGTTTGGCCTGCTCTGCCAGCACACCCACGGTGACATCAATGCCCGCTTGCCTGAGCATTTCGACACCCTTGCCTGCCACCTGCGGGTTCGGGTCGAGCCCGGCGCAAACCACGCGGGCAACGCCGGCCTTTATTAAGGCTTCCGCACAGGGCGGGGTGCGGCCGAAATGACTGCAGGGCTCCAGCGTGACATAGGCCGTGGCCCCCCGGGCTTCGGCACCGGCGTTGGCCAGGGCATGAACTTCAGCATGCGCGGTCCCCGCCTTTATATGGTAACCCTCACCGATCAGCTGATTATCTTTCACCAGAACGCAGCCCACGTTCGGGTTGGGCGTGGTTGTCAGCCGGCCTTTTTCGGCCAGGGCAATGGCGCGAGACATCCAAACAGCATCGGTCTGAGGGTTAATCATCGGCTTTTTCCAGACGACCAATCTCGTTAATAAATTCGCTGATGTCCTGGAAGCTGCGGTATACCGAGGCAAAGCGCACGTAGGCAACCTGATCGAGGTCTTTCAATTCGCTCATCACACATTCGCCCAAATGACGCGAAGGCAGCTCGCGCTCACCGGTGGCGCGCAGTGACTGCTTAATACGGGTAATGGCGGTTTCGATGGCTTCTACGGAAACCGGGCGTTTTTCCAGCGCGCGTAACAGACCTGCACGCAGCTTATCTTCGTTAAAGGGCTCGCGGTTACCGTTCTGCTTGATAATTCTCGGCATCACCAGCTCTGCGGTTTCGTAAGTGGTATAGCGCTCACCACAACTGATGCACTCCCGTCTGCGGCGAACCTGCTCACCTTCTGCGACAAGGCGCGAGTCGATCACTTTTGTATCCTGAGCGTTGCAGAAAGGACAATGCATAGGGGTCTCCAGAGGTAAAAATAGCTTGAGTGCAGTGTAATAGCTGAGCGTTGCAGTTCCTATAGCCTGAACACGGACATTATTTTAAAAATTGAATTATTAAGCTATTGACTTTCCACCAGCCCAGCCAGAATCGAGCCTTCAGCGGCATCAGTTATACACACTGATTTTTTTATGATCACGTTCACAAAACGCTTGCAATCTGAAATGGCGGTCGTTCCGAAGACATCTCTTAAACTATTGATTTATATAGCCTTTCTCACAGAGATCAGAAAACAGACAACTACCGGGAAGCGAGTAACTACGGGCTTTGGCGGAGAGTACTCAAAGGTTACACCCAAAGTTATCCACAGATTCTGTGGATCAACAGCGATGGGGATAATTGAAGAAAAAACGGCAATAAAAAAGCGCTGTAACGCGCTTTTCTATTCAATTTAGTAGGGGATCAGTTTCCGCCCGCTGGCAGGCTGGCGTAATAGGCCGCCAGGTTGTTGATATCCTCATCAGAAAGCGCTCCGGCAATGGCCCACATAATGGCCGCGTTACCGCCTTTTCGCTCCTGCGACTTATAAGCCTTCATAGACGACACCAGATAGGCCTCTTTCTGGCCAGCCAGATTCGGGTAGATAGGTACCACGGAAATGCCCGATTCCGTATGGCAGGCAACACAGACGGCCGACCTCGCTTTACCTGCGGCAGCATCACCGGCATAGGCCGCAACCGTTAACAGGCTGCAGGCAAGGGTAAGAGCAATTTTCTTCATTGTTATTCTCCAGATTATATTCACGGTGCGGGAAGCAACCTCCCGAATGTAGCCCAATAGACGGCGCGACGAACATACCACCTTGTTCTCTGTATGCACTCAGCACTGATTCGGATCAATTAGTCACTAAAATTTAGACGCCCGCCCTGCACATAACAAGCGGCTATGTCGACACATTCATTTTTTGTACAGCTTGCGGGTCTGCCGGTACACTGTGCACCTATCAGAATCACAACTAAAACGCAGGTTAAACATGGCTTACATCACTTGCTTCGGCGAAGCGCTCATCGACTTCCTCAACGACAACCACCGTATGGAAGGCCCCATTGCAATACAGAATTTCCGTCAGTTTCCCGGTGGCGCACCGGCCAATGTGGCGGTCGCCATTGCCAAGCTTGGCGGCGCGGCACGCTTTGCCGGTCAGGTTGGCAAAGATCGCTTTGGTGACTTTTTAATATCCGCTCTGGATACCTATAACGTCGATACCTCACTGGTAAAACAACACGACAGCGCCAAAACAGCACTGGCGTTTGTATTTCTGGATGACAGCGGCGAGCGCTCGTTTGAGTTCTTCCGCGATCACACCGCCGACATGCTGCTGACCCAGTTTGATGTGAAAGACCAGTGGTTTATCAACAGCGATATTTTTCACTTCTGCTCTAATACCCTGACTGAAAGCGCCATTGCTGAAACCACCCTGTTCGCCATCGAAAAGGCAAAAAAACAGGGCAACCTGGTGAGCTTTGATATCAACCTGCGCCATAACCTGTGGCAGGGCGGCAAGGCCGATATCGAGGTGGTGAAAAGCTGTTTTAAGTTTGTCGACATCATCAAGGTCTCTAAAGAAGAGCTGGATTACCTGGAACCCGAAGGCGAGATTGCCTTCGTGAAAGCGGCCGTCGCCGAAGGTGTGAAGCTGGTGCTGGTCACGGATGGTGGCAACCCGATTAAGGTCATCGCCAAGGGCATCTATTCTGAGATTACCCCGCCGCAAACCACCGTGGTTGATACCACCGCCGCCGGCGATGCCTTCACCGGTGGTTTCCTGTATGCGCTGGCTGAGCAGGGCGACCTGAACAAGGCCCTGCAGGATCAGCAAACGCTGGAAGAGATCACCCTGTTTGCCAGCCGCTGCGGTGCCTTCACGGTTTCTAAGCCGGGCGCCTTTACCGCACTGCCAGAGTTTGACGACATCGCCCGCGATTAACGCCTAATACCGGGGAGCTACGGCTCCCTAAATAACACTCAGGCATCGCACGCTTCCTTCCAAAACATCAGACAATGTTGCCTTTCAAACAAAACCCGGCGCCGCTGCATCGCGCTAACTGATTGATCTTAAAGGTTTTACAGCCGGCTGAATCGCCCTCACCGGGCGGATTAATAATTGCAATAAGCTTACTGGGAATTCACTTACCAGGAACTTTTTATGCCTTTAAAAACTTACGACGAGCAAAGCCTGTTTTTCACGCCTAACTTTTTAGAGCCTGCCAGCAAACCGGAAAGCTTTGCTTACCGTGGCGAGCTGATTATTAAAGAAGGCGAGGTTGCCGATGATTCTGGTCGCCGTAAACCGCCAGTTGCCGTACTGCGCGATGCGATCCTGCTATCCGATGCCGATAAACTGTCCATGATGGTCGGCGGCATCGATGATATTGCCGATGCACCAAAACTGCTGGAACGCTACGGTAAAGACATCGGCGAAAGCGCGCCGGTCATCCTGCTGGCACCTAACCTGGCAAACGACTGCCAGACTGAAATTGAAGGGGTGAAATGCGAACTGCTGCGCTGGGATGCCATGGTCTGGAGCCAGGTTTCAGAAGAGATGCGTCTTGAAAAGAGCGACTTCAAGGGCCAGTCATCCGCTGAGAAAGTAGAAACACTCTACAGCGAAGCGATTACTTACAAGCCTAAAAACCCGTTCATTCCGCTGGATGAAGTGTTAGCCAGCGCCACCAGTGAAAAGCGCGAACTGCACGGTGCAATCTAGCGCGTTATTAACCGCCGGCTATCGGTGGTACAGGCATGGTGCCCATCCTTATGGCTTTTTCGGTGCAGGCCGCACCACCATGCCTTTTTAGCAACGGTTACAGTCTAACCAATAACAGATCGACCGTTGCTACATCCACTAATTTACGCGCTGAGGACCACCAACGCTTCCAGAAGCCGTGGTGGTGCCCGCTGACCAGCAGGTCTGCCCCCAAATCGCTAACGGTTTCCATCAGTTTTTTCTCGACATCACCATCAACGACCATTGAATGGGCAATTGGAACACCTAATGAACCTGCCATTGTTGTCAGAGCATCGTTGAGCATTTTGTGTTCGCTTTCCAGCAATTGGGTTTCCGCTTTATCGTATTCGCGGACATCGCCATCCGGGTGAGTGATATCAACGTGGATCAGGGATATTTCTGCACCCAAGCTCTTTGCCAGCGCAACCGCTTTTTTGGTCACCGTCTCACTGGCGTCTTTCAGGTCGACAGCAACGACTATGTGCTTATAAGACATATCGTCCTCCTTATCTATCAGCTACCAAGGCCGCAGACAAAGTGAGATGGGCACAGCTCAGAACAGATGCGTGCAGCACACTTGCCTGACACACTTAGTATAGATCTCGTATGGCTTAGCGTATGAAAAAGGCAAGCATCTATGACTGTTCAAATTGAAAATAATTGACGAGTGGCAACGAACCCCGCGGATGACGGGGGTTGAGCGGAAGATTAGGGTTCTGAAGTGAGGTGCGGGCGGGGACGCCCGCGGTCCAGCATGCTTTCAGCCGATGTTAGCCGGTTGCGCCGGGTGGCACCTCTTTCGGTATCGGCGGGTTGCGCTCCTGACTCAGCAGCACACCAAAGAAGACAATGCCAATCGCTATCCACTGCGCCGAGATCAGCCGCTCACCGAGCAGCAGCATCGAAAACACCAGCGTAAAGGCAGGCAGCAGATTAATGTAACCGGCCGATGTCGAGGCCTTAATGTGCGACAGAGAATAGTTGTACAGGCCATAGCCTCCCAGTGACACCACCAGCCCCAGGTACACAATGCAGCCAACGGCATTCAGCGAAACATGAGACGGCCAATCCGACACCAGTGCCAGTGGCAAAAAGAAGACGACCCCGACAAAACTCTGAATGGCGGTCAGCACAAAGGCCGAATAACGGCGTGTCAGGTGTTTCACGAACAGCGTATAACCCACGGCCATCACCATGGCGCCAAATTCAAGGAAGTTACCCAGTATAGGGTTGGGAGCCTGCTCGCTCTCGGTGCTGCTCAGCGTCATCCAGACGACACCGATCACCGCGATAATAAAGCCAGACCACTGGCGCAGCGAGTTACGCTCTTTAAAAATAAAGTAGGCGGCGGCAGCCACCATCAGCGGCAGCATCGAGGTGATCATACCGGCCTGACCGGCGCTGGTATAAAGCATCGCCTGAGCTTCAAAAATGAAGTAGAAGCAGGGCTCAAACAGCGCCATGCCGACCAGGTACTTCCAGTCCCCGGGCTGATAATTAATACCGTGCCGAATCCACGGCCAGGCGGCGATAAAGGCCAGCGAGCCAACGATCATTCGCAGGAAGATCACCACCATCGGTGCGACCTCGCCGACGGCCACCTTCAGGGCAATGAAGGAGGTCGCCCAGATCACCACCGCCGTCAATACGGCCAGGTGCGCTTTTAATAACACTGTGTTCATTCAGTCAGGTTCCTTTCGGCTGTTCAGGCGCTTAGCGTGAAGCCGTATCGGGCCGCCAGGAAGTGAGCGATACCGTCATCGGTGTTCTTACCGATGGTATCGGTGGCGATAGCCTTCAGTTCATCCAGCCCCTGCCCCATGGCATAACTTTCATCGGCCAGCTCAAACATGGAGATGTCGTTATCGGAATCACCGAAGCAAATCAGCTTTTTCGCCCCGAGCTGCTTCTGAATAAGCTTCACTGCGTCGCCTTTGGTGCCGGCGGCGTGGTGAATATCCAGCCAGTAACCGCCCGGGTTATACATATCGTGCCCGGCAAAGACCGCTACTTCCTGCATGTGCGCCAGCTCTTCAGCCATATCCAGCACCGCCGGGTTGGTGGTAACAGCAAAAACGTTCAATACCAGATCCGGCAGGCTTGAGTAGTCGGATTGCTGCTGAACCCGGATGCCCTGACTTTCCAGATAACCGGCCCACTCGCGCTCGCGCGCTGAGGTCAGCCCGGTGATGATGGCACCGACATTATCTTCATGGTCGATGGTGTTTACCCATGGTTTGATGTCTTTCTCGTACAGACGGGCGCAAATTTCGATGGTGTCGTCTTTGTTCATCGGCAGCTTACTGAACACGGTATCCTCGTTCAGATCCCACAACAAAACACCGTTCTTATACGCCTGCGGGTGTTTGAATACCAGGTTAGGCAGGGCTTCACGCGCGCCGTGCGGCATACGGCCGGTGGCGACTGTCCAGTTCACACCCAGACGGTCCAGATGCGCCAGGGCTTCACGCGTTACCGGTGACAGCGCTTCATGCTCGTTCAGCAGCGTGCCATCCAGATCAAAAACTAATAACTCTTCCAAAAAAGGATTCCTTAATTTACGGATAAAGGGCCATTCACAGGGCCATAACAGCGGCTGCGAATGAAGCCCGGGTACAAGCGGGTTGCCAGCTATTTCACGGTTGCCAGCTGAGCACGGAATTCAGCGATCTCAGCGGCGTAATCATCGGCATTGAAGATCGCAGAGCCGGCAACAAAGGCATCGGCACCGGCGGCAGCAATCTCAGCAATATTGCTGGCCTTAACGCCACCATCGATCTCCAGACGGATATCCAGGCCACTGTCATCGATGCGCTTACGCGCTTCCTTCAGTTTTTCCAGCGCGGACGGCAAAAATGCCTGGCCACCAAAGCCCGGGTTAACCGACATAATCAGGATGACATCAATCTTATCCATCACATAGTCGAGATAGTGCAAAGGCGTCGCCGGGTTAAACACCAGGCCGGCCTTAAGGCCCGCATTCTTGATCAGCTGCAGGGAGCGGTCGATATGGTCACTCGACTCCGGATGGAAGGTAATAATTGATGCGCCGGCCTCAATAAAATCACCAATCAGCCGATCTACCGGAGAGACCATCAGGTGTACATCGATGGGTGCGGTCACGCCATGATTACGCAGCGCCTTGCAGACCATCGGCCCGATGGTCAGGTTAGGCACATAGTGATTGTCCATCACATCGAAGTGGACCCAGTCGGCACCAGCGGCCAGAACGTTATCGACTTCCTCCCCCAGGCGGGCAAAGTCAGCGGAAAGAATGGAAGGGGCAATGACAAAATTCGACATGTTGAAAAGATCCGGCAGCTTCAAATGGAGGCGCTATTCTAGGGGTTGCGGCCGCCCCGGCCAAGGTCAATTTGGCCGCCGTTTTTTGACGGCCTGTACCGGCCTGTTAGCCCTCTGCCTACTGCCGGTTTACGCCGCGACCCTGCCAACCCCTTCGGCAACGCTGCAGCAGAACCTTGCCCAGCACTATCAGCAGGCGCTCACGCCACTGGAGGTGGTGCAGCTGAACGCTGAAAACGAGCCGTTTCTCGGCCTGTTCTACGACCAATTAACTGCCAGCCCACAGGGTGCAGTACTGATCCTGCACGATGCCGGCACCAGCCCGGACTGGCCCTACCTGCAGCGACAGTTGCACCGTTATCTGCCGGAGGTGGGCTGGTCAACGCTGGCGATCAGCCTGCCACCACCACAGGCCGCGCTCAATGAAGTGCGTAGCGAACAGAGCATCACCTACACCCCGCAAAGCCCGGAGCAGTGGCAGGCGCGCATGAACAACCATATAGCGGCGGCCCTGGCGGAACTGAATGAACGTGGTTTTTTCAACATCGCAGTCATCGGCATAGGCGACAGTGCCTACCAGGCAGCGCGGTATCTGAGTGAGCGACTCAACCCGCTGGAACAAGACGGCTACGCGCTGATCATGATCAACGCGCCATCCACCTACCCGGATCTGCCGGCAATCGTCGGGGCGCTGAGTATCTCCACGCTCGATCTGTACATGACCGAAGGCCGGCTGGCACATCAGCAGGCCGACCTGCGCAAAGCAGCGGCAGCAAAACAACAACACCCCGACTACCTGTTGATCAACGATGCTCCGCGCCAGGGCTTTTACAGCATTCCCGACATCGACCGCACCACTCGCCGGGTATGGGGCTGGCTGCGTAATCATGCTGCCGGTCTGGAGGCGCAACTGGCAGACAAGCGCCGGTAAATCTCGCCAGGCTAGTGGGCCATGCGTAAAGTTCGGTCACTAAGGAGCACAGTAGTTCAGTGAAGATCAAGACGAAAAAGCGCAGTAATAGTGGCGCTATTTCAAGGTTTTTCAACGAAGATATTCGCTGAACTGCGAAGCGAACCGTTACCTAACTTTGCGCATGGCCCACTAGTCAACTTACTTTCAGTAATGCTGATATACAGCAACGGATTGAACACCCAGCGACATAAAACAGCTCCGTAATTATGCTTTTTGTATGACAAAAGCCTAAACTGTTCAAAAAGAACCTTTGGTTATTCGATGCCTGAACCACAGATGCTGATAAGGAGCAGTTCGATTCGCCACCATGACGCCCAACCAACTCAATAACAACAAGCCGACGATTGCCGTTCTCACCAACATGATTGCTACGCCCTTTTCCGAAGGCATTATCTTCGGCGCCAGCGACTATGCCCGGGTGCACAACTACAACGTGCTGTGTTTCGCCGGATCGGAGTTCAATAAACCGGTTGAAGTGAATATGTCACGCGACCGTATTTTTGATTTGGTTGATACCGGCCACATTCGCGGCCTGATCATTCCTATGGGCGCGCTCAGCCGCTACATCACGCAGGATGAACAACTGGCGTTTCTGAAGCGCTTCGATTCCATTCCGGTCATTACGGTGGCCAGTGACATTCCCGGCTATAAAAACGTTGGCTACAGCCCGCGTCAGGGCATGTTTGAGCTTGTTGAGCATCTGCATAAAGAGCACCGGGTGGAGCGGATAGCCTACGCCCGGGCAACCGGCCGACACCGGGCATCGGAAATAAAAAAACAAGCGCTGATCGAGGCCATGAGCGCACACGGTCTGCGCTATAACGAACAACTGGAACTGGCCTGTGAGATGCGCCGCGGCACCCCGGTTCAGGGCCTGGAAAGGCTGTTCACCGACAACCGCGATGAATGGCCGCAGGCCATGGTTGCCAGCACCGACAGTCAGGCGCAATCGCTGGTGGCCTCGCTGCAGCGCATGGGCATACGCGTCCCGGATGATGTCATCGTTACCGGCAGTACCGGCAATGTCGACAGCCTGTTTGCCGAGCCTCCGCTGACCAGCATTGTTGAGCCCACCTATGAACTGGGCTGGCACGCCGCCGAACGGGTCATTGCCGCCATCGAAGGCCGACCGGAGGCCGAGAGCCTGATCATTCCCACCTCTCTGGCCGTGCGCCGCTCGTGCGGCTGCAACCGGCCCGGGGAGCGTGTCGACAAACTCGTCGCCAGGCCCATGCAATACACCTATGGCAGGCCCCTGACCCGGCAACAGCTGCTCACCAACCTGCAGCAAGCCCTGAATAACGCACCGCCGGAAACCTGGGCAGGCATGTCACCGGGAACACCGGAAAAACTGGTGCAGCTGACCTTTGCAGAGCTGGCCGGCGAGCAAACATCCGCTCTGGTCAGCTACTTTCACCACCAGCTGGAAACCACGCTCAAATCTGAAGAAGTCTACCTTTGGGGGCAACTCGCGCTGTGCATTCACTGGGCACTGATGCAGAGCTACAGCTCCGGCCAGGCTGGCCAGACCTTGGCGGCTGAGCTGTTTCAGGTGGTACAGACCAGCAACGAAAAGGCCGGGCGCTACCGCAGGCTGGAAGCCAAGCGATACGTTGGCATCCTGCGTGAGATCGGTATTCAGCTGAACTCGGAATTCAATCTCGATGAAATCGGCCAGTTACTGGCTTATGGCCTGAACATTTCTGATTGCTACATCAGCCTGTTTGAAGGCGAAAACTGGCAAAAAGACCCGGCCAGCTGCGTTATGGCCATGCGCGACGGCCACCGCCTGCAACTGTCCGGTAAGCCCTACAGTGCAGAAGAGTTAATGCCGCCCGAGGTTGCGGATTATGAAGACACCTATGCGCTGGTGATTATGCCGCTGTCCTTTAAGGAAGACCTGTTCGGCATGTGTGTACTCAACCTCAATGAACGCAAGGGCGTGGTGTATGAAAGCCTGCTGACGCTGTTTTCGTCCGCGTTGAAAAACCAGCTTCATGTGCGCGATTTAAAAGCCAAGGAAGCCAGAATCCGAACGCTGGCCTACAGCGACCTGCTCACCAACCTGCCCAACCGCTCGATGATTAACGACCGCCTGAACAGCACCGTCGCAGCGGCACAGCGCACCAAAACAGAGTTTGCTGTGCTGTTTATCGATCTGGATGGGTTTAAGCTGGTCAACGACTCTCTGGGCCACAAGGCCGGCGATATATTGCTCAGCCATGTCGCCAAGCTGTTTTCCGACTGCATGCGCGAAGGCGATACCCTGGGCCGCTTCGGTGGCGACGAGTTTGTCGTCGTACTGCCCAACATTGAGTGCAGCAGCGATGCCGCCAAGATAGCCGACCGAATGATTAAGGCGCTCGATGGCCCGATCCGCATACACAAACAGTCGGTCTTTATCACCGCCAGTATCGGCATTGCGCTGTACCCTGGCGATGGCCTCAGCGCCGACAGCCTGCTGATCAATGCCGATAAGGCCATGTACCGCTCCAAACAGAATGGCAAGAACCGTTACGGCTTTTATCAGGCCGAACAGGAATTGGCGACGTCCCGCACCGTGACAATCACCAACCACCTGCACAACGCCCTGCTCGAAGACAGCTTTAAACTGCTGTTCCAGCCAATCATCCATGAGCGCACCCGGCAGGTGATTGCAGCCGAGGCACTGATCCGCTTTGGTGACCCGCAAGCTCAGGCGACAGGCCCGACGGAATTTATCCCGCTCGCCGAAGAGATCGGCCTGATCGATCAGGTTGGCCTGTGGGTATTCAAGAATACCTGCCTGCAGCAACGCAAGTGGGCCGATGCTGGCCTGCCGCTGCGCTGTTCTGTCAACGTCTCGGCCAGACAGCTGCGTAACCCAAGGATGGCTGATGACTTTATCAACGCGATTGAACGCACCGGTGTAAACCCGGCGATGATGGCTATCGAAATCACCGAGAATGCGGTGATCAACGATGAGGGCAGTGCCCGCGCTGCGCTGCAGAAGCTGTCAGACTACGGCCTGAGCATCGCCATCGATGACTTTGGTACCGGTTACGCTTCGCTGAGTGGCCTGCACAAAATACCGGTCGATACACTGAAGATTGATCAATCTTTTGTGCATGGCTGCGACAGTGACAACGACAGCTCCAGCATCATTGCCGCCATTATCATGATGGCCAGGGGGCTGAACCTGAAGGTCATTGCCGAAGGTGTGGAAACCAAGGGTCAACTGGCGTTTCTGAGCAGCTTTGGCTGCGATGAAATTCAGGGCTATCTGATTGCCAGGCCGCTACCGGCCGAACAGATGGCGGATTTTATCGCAATGCACAGTGCGCCGCGCACAACGGAGACGAGCTGACGGGGTTAATCTGACCACAATGCCCGTGGTTCTGAAACCCTCAACCGGCATTCACCGGGGAGCGCTCCAGCCAGGCTTCAAGCTCTGCAGGGGCTAAAGGCCGGGCAAACAAATACCCTTGTGCAATCGGGTAACCCTGCTCCCTGAGCACAGCAAGCTGCGCCTGATTTTCAACGCCTTCTGCCACGACCTTTAAATTCAGACTTTGGCCAATCTGTATCACTGCATGGCTGAGCGCCTGGTCGGTTTTGCTGAGCTCCAGGTCCTTCACAAAGCTCTTGTCGAGCTTTAGCTCTTTAATCGGCAGCTGCCTCAGATAGCTCAAACTCGAATAGCCGGTACCAAAGTCATCAAGAGAGAAGCCAATGCCATGGCTGTGAATCTCGTGCAGCGTTTTCATGGTGTTGGGGTTGGTATCGAGCAGCACACCTTCGGTCAGTTCCAACAGAATATCGGAAGGCTGCAGATTAAAGGCGCTGAGCTCTGCCAAAATAGTTTGGCACAGATCACGGCTGTGAAAATTATCCGGAGACAGGTTGATGGAAACCACCGGAACGGCCACCTGATTAGCACGCCATTGCGCCATCTGCTGACAGGCCGTCGTCAGCGCCCACTGGGTTAGCCGGCCGATTAAGCCAGACTCTTCCGCCAGCGGAATGAATTCTCCCGGCGAAACAAAGCCCAGCTCGGGGTGCTGCCAACGGGCAAGCGCCTCAACACCGTACAGGCTGCCATCGTCAATATTCACCTGTGGCTGATAGACCAGATTGAGCTGATTGGTTTCTATCGCTTCCTGCAACGCACGCTCAAGCTTCTGGCGCGCCATGACCGCCTGGTTGAGCTCATGGCTGAAGTAAGAACAGTGCCCCGGTGCTGAAGACTTAGCCTGATTCATGGCAACATCGGCACGATGGACCAACGTACTGATGTCGTGCCCGTCATCCGGGTAAACACTAATACCCACAGAAACGGAAGGCACAACCGTCAATGCCGGCATATGAATCTTTTTAGCCACCGACTGACGGATTTCATCAACGAAATTGCCCAGCTCTGGCGTCGATTTGTTTTTAGCGATAATGACAAACTCATCCGCGGATAAGCGGCCGCAAAAATCACCGTTGATGCAGAGTTTATTCAGCCTGGAGGCTAATTCCTTCAGAAGAAAATCGCCGGATGAATGGCCATGGCTATCGTTAAACTGCTTAAACTGGTCAACATCCAAATACAGAACCGCCAGGCTCTGGCCATGAGATTTCGCCTCTCTTAATGCGCTTTCGGCCTCTGCAAACAACAGGCTTCGGTTGGGCAAATCGGTGAGGGTGTCGTAATAGGCCAGCTGGCGAATTTGCTGACGCTGGTTTTCCCGGTTTATCGCCAAACTGCAGAGCGACTCAAGAATGCTGCCCAGGGTCTTTTCTATGGCCGTCAGACCGGTGCTTTCTCTTTTGAAAAACGCAATCAGACCGATGCTCTCGCCATGATCACCCACCACCGGGCTGGTCCAGCACGCCCGAATACCCATGCTGACAAACAGCGGTTTTAAGCCTTGCAAGAACCCGGTGTTTTGCACATCCCGGTTGAAATGAACGGCTTTCTTCAGCGCGCTGTATTCGCCGCAGAGCTGCAGCTGATTGCTCAGGCGTTTGAACTCCGGCGGAAAATCGAGGGCAGACAAAACCTGCAGATGATCGTCTTCGGCCAAGCTGAAGATGCACGGCAATACCTCTTTACTGAAGGCTTTCAGCTCTCTGCTGGCAATATCCATGACCACTTCCAGTGACCGATCACTGGCGATCGCATGAATCACCTGGGCATGCAGTATTTCATGCAGTTTTGTGGCCGTTATCTCGGAAAGGATGGCAACGATGTTAGTGAGAGTACCGGCTTCATCGAATACAGGGTTGGCCATAACGGAGCACCAGAACTCCTCGCCGCCTTTAGTGACTACCCGTTGATCCGAGTGCACGGCACTCCCGGAGGCCAGGTTGGCCCGCATGCTGTTGACATCTTCAAGGCTGAAATAGGGCGCGATGACGGATATGGGTGTTTTTCCATAAACTTCACCCTCGGTATAGCCTAACAACTGGGTAAACCCGCTGTTGATGTAAATAATGTTCCACTGGTTGTCGGTGATAAAGATGGCATTGTCTGAACGGTCCGTCACCAGCGACAGCATTTGAGTTCGCTCGCGCTCGGCAACCGCCGCCGTTACATCTTTAACAAAGGCGGTATATAAAACCTGATCGCCGACCTCTACCTTGGATATTGAAAACGAGCCCCACCTTATCGAGCCATCCTTGCGGACAATTTCGATGTCTCTGCTGGAGCCTACAATTTTGTTTTCGCCGGTCTCCCGGTTCCGGTTTACGTAGCCATCGTGACTGGCCTTTATCTCATCCGGAACCAATACCTTAACGTTCTCACCTATAACCTGTTCTCTGGGAATATCCCAAAGCTGTTCCGCCGCCCGGTTAAACAACATCACCACGTTGTTTGCATCAATAACCACGACGGCATCTATTGCCTGTTCCAGGGTTTGAGTGAAGATACTCGAGAAGAGGGTGTTGTCTGGCATAGGTCCTCATTATCCAGGGTGCTTTGCTTGTAAGCGTAGCACGACATATGCAGCTTTCGACTCTCGAACCCTTTACTTAGCGCCCATAAAAACAAACATGAGGAATGGACAGCAAAGATGCTACACCGGAAATAGTATTCCCAAAGGCCGCAAACGATTTAGTCTTGGTACGCAAAGACTTATACAGTTCATTAAAGGAACCATTTACGATCGAAGACCCTGTTACCAATATAAAATCTGACGCCTCAATAATTCGCTCGTTGTCACAACTGCCATCAAGGATAGTCACTGACCATTTTACTGTGCCAATGGTATTTGGGTTTAAATCTGAAGCCATAATATTCTGTGGGCCAAAGGTCTCACTCAGGCTTTCAAGCATGGCAGGCTGTAAGCCTATCAGACCAATCTTACGGCCTTCAGTCAGCTTACTTTCCAGCCAGGGCATGAGTGACTGAGAGCACTGCTCGGGTTCTTCGTTTTTACAATGCACAGTTTTTTCAGCCAATTGATGCTTTCTCAGCACGGCATTAAGTGTTGCCACCAGTAAGGCTCGATCGGATGTTTTTTCTAAAGGCATTTGTAACACTTCAGTTAAGGTACCGTTAAAAAAAGCAGGCGCATCGGTAAATGCCTGACCAAATGCACCATCGCAATTGGCTTCGATCATGACTTCCTTGCCGTTCATTATCGGGTAGTCTGTTCTCCCGGGCAGACCAATCGCTTCTTCTGGTGTCAACCCTCTGGCAGAAACCTGAATACTTATCTCACGGATAGCTTGCTGTTGAAGCAACTTAATTAATTTTTCTTTCGCCTGTATCAGTAAATCCATTGCTTTACCTCAAATGTAATAGTTCGACGGCTGTGAGACCGCCAGTGATTGAATTTCATTAGCGCTATTTCTATAACGGCTAGCCTGCTCAACTGTCAGTTCACCGCCACGCAGATAAAGAATACGATCCGCAAGAAATGACGCCTCTTCTATATCGTGGCTTACCACAATCATGGTCATGCAATGAGCAGTTTGCAGTTGCTTTAATTCAAACCAGAGATCTTTTTTATTGACTGCGTCCAGGCTTGAAAAGGGTTCATCCAGCAATAGTAGATTTGGCTGGCGAGCAATAGTCCGGGCTAGCGCAGCTCGTTGACGTTCACCCCCGGAAAGCTCTGCCGGCTTAAGTTTTGCCAAATGCGTCGCTCTGGCCAGCGCTAAGGATTGAGCAATACGATCTGAACAGGAAATCTTTCGACCCATACCGAACAACAGCGCTAAACGAATATTATTTTCTACATTCAGATGAGGAAACAGATGTAAGTCCTGGCTCAGATAACCTATCCCTGCCTTATGCCTGGGAAGCTTATCAATAGATGCTCCACCAATCTGAGCCCGGCCTTTGTAAGCCAGTAATCCAGCTGCAACTTTTAGCAATGTGCTCTTTCCGGACCCCGAAGGCCCCATAAGCGCAACTGACTCCCCCTGTTCAATAGAAAAGCTTATATTCTTTAACAACCGGCACTGAACCGATTCAAACTGAATATTCGACATGACGAATCCTTACTGTTGAATAAGCAGTATTGACCAGCCGTATTCCGATGAGTAAAAGGAAAGCAAGCGCCAGCAAAATAACAGCACACGCTACGGCCAGCTCTGATTCACCGCTCGATATACTCAAATAAACAGCAACTGGCAGGGTTTCGATATACATGCGAGTTGCACCGGCAATCATTAGCGTTGCACCGAACTCTCCCAGTGCTCTCGCCCAACCCAGAATTATTGCGGCCACCAGACCCTTAGCAGCCATAGGCAACTCCACCAAAATAAATGTCCATCCAGACGATAACCCCAAGGTCATTGCCATATGTCGGTACTCAGTGTCTTGTTGACTAAAAGTTGCCTGAGCACTGCGAGCAATAACAGAGGTCGCGACGTACGTTTGAGCTACAATAATGGCAAGCGGGGTAAACAGTACTTCAACACCCAGGTTGTTCAGGGTATGGCCAACCGGATTATTACGCCCCAACAAAAATAACAAGCCCAGCCCAGCTACCAGTGGCGGAGTTACCATTGGTAGATCCAACAACGTTTCTAAAACAACCTTACCGGCAAACCTATAACGGGCAAGCACATAAGCGCTGGGTATACCCAAAAACAGAGAGGCAATTAATGAGATCAGTGACGAACTCAACGTTAAGCGCAGAGCAAACCATGTCTCAGCCGACGTAAATGCCTGTAAGAGTTCGTTTGGCGACAAATAAAATAATAGAGAAGCTACAGCGCCAATAATGACAGAACTGAACAACACCAAAGGGAACAAAAAAGCGATAAACATAGCTGGCATTAATGTTCAGCCGTTGCCTGAATATCTGTATAAGGCAGAAAACCAACATCAGCAAAGGCTTGTACACCCCTGCCTGAAGCAACATAGCGGGCAAATAGTAAGGCGAGTTCAGGCTCTTTAGCACAACCCAATACGCCTACTGCGATAACTTCAGGGTTATACCATGCGGGGTTAATATCCAACAAAACAACGCTATCTTTGTTTTGTATAGCATCCGAACGGCCGATGATGGCTGCGTCTATATCGCCGCGTGTTAAGTACAGAGCCAATTGCTTTATCGTTGCAGCATACACTACTGTGTTTTCTTTCACGCCTTCACCCATACCCGAAGCCTCCAGAATGGAGACCGCAGTGCGCCCAAGGGCCATGGATGCCGGATCACCCAGCCCTATCCGAACACCACTCTTTGTTAAATCACTGAATTCATGAATTTGATCAGCTCTATTTACATTCACACCAATCACCGGTGTGTGTAAGGCAACCCTATAGACAGACTTAACCGCCATAGTCTGCTTAAGTTTGTCTAAATAAACTTCAGAGCCGGGAATAAACACATCACCTTTTTGACTGGTACCGATACGAGCCAGCGATTGCCCGGAACCTGCATAATCAATCAATACTTTTATTGACGTTTCAGCTTCAAAATCCGCAGCGATAATATCGAGTGCGGGTCTCAAACCAGCACCTGCATGCACGAATAAAACCTGCTCAGCAAAACAGTTGCCCGTAAAAAAGATAAAACCCGAACAAAAACAAATTACGTACCGAGCCGAAACCTGAAACCAATAGCAAGAAATAATTTTAAACATACCAACGCGGCCTCTTGTAATGAAAAAAACAAAACAAAACTTAACCTGCAAAATACACACCTATAAAATACACATATAAAGCACGTAGAATTTCAGAAAATTTTGAAAAAACCTTTAAAGGTGACAAAGTGTTGTAATGAAGCCGACAAGCTAATAGAGCATTCAACGAAACCAGATTATAAAAAGGCGTTGGCCTATAACGCTCACTTTAACGTAACCGTTAACCCTGCAGTAAAACCAGGCTACCAATCTCGACAGAGGAAAGTGCAGCCATCGCTTCACATTTTATGCGCAGTAAAAAGAACAGGCGCTTATCTGAGGTTGGCAGCAGGGTTTCATAATTTCCCTGCCCCTTAGATAAAACAACATCCGAAGACTTATATAAACTCTTAAACTCAGAGCAGGTTTCATTCAGAATAGTGCCAGGGTATATACTGCCACTGGAGATAACCGAAACCACATCTGTCAGGCCAATGCTTCTTGCATCCTGCATGGTGGCATCATTAATAATTGGTTTTTCACGCACAGCGGCTGTAATGGTTAATCTTGGGTATTGTTTTTTCAGTTGAGTAATAAACAGCATGTCACAGACAATTTCGCCGCTGTTATCACATATATAAAGCAAGCTTTTTGCTCGTTCTAATGCGGCACGAAAGGGATTAATGTCGTAACGGTTAAAGCCGGTTTTATTGAGGTTCTCCAGTTCTTTTTCGATATCGATTTCGCCATGGCTCTTCGCACCAAAATCAATAATATTACCCGCCGCAGCTATCTGAATGGCTTTTTCCAGCGGCGAGTCACTTTGCTCAATCTGTTTTTTGAAGGTATTGATATATTGACAAGCTATTTTATTCGATAGCTCTTTTACACTGCCATAAATATCAAAGTCTTCTGCGGCACAAAGCTCATTTATAATGGCATCTGCCACCGTGCGTACAATGTTTTGTACGATGATTGGTTTGGTTCTGGATTGTTCAATTTGCTGCGCAACAACGGCCATAACATGTTCAGTTTGCTGTTTGTTTAATCTGGCAAAGCGAGCTGCTGATTGAGCCTGGTTTCTAACACAAACCTGACATGCCGGAGCAATGGCAGTAACGGTGGAGTGTGCAGTCATAATCTTCCTTATTGCTCAGCAAAGCTGCTTTCTGTATTTAAGTATTGAGCGTACCGCTCCTGACTACCGGTAAAAACGGCACACTCTGCAACGAATGCAAGAACGACTAGTGGTCGCAAGCATTACCCCCAGCCTGTAAACGGCCGGCTAAGAAATCATCAATCAACACGGCTGCCGGTTGCGGCTGTGCACCTAAAACCACATTGATGCCATTGTCATTACAAAGGCTAATCGCTCGCTGCCCCATGCCACCGGTGATGACCATAGAAACGTGATGATCACCCAACCATTTCGGTAACAGGCCGGGCTCATGTGGCGGGGCTTCTACGCTGGTCACCTTAGTCACCTGATTGTTGTCTTTATCCACATCAAACATCGCAAAATTTTTGCAGTGGCCAAAATGTGGGTCCAAAACACCATCGGTAACAGGGATTGCTATTTTCATTGTTTCACTCTTCTTCAGTTGTTGGTTGTTAGTGGTCTTGTTTGATCAGACAACCTCGGCAGCCGAGGCGTGATCTGTCGGTAGTGAAATGGCCTTTTGCAACTGCTGCCAAATGGCTTTTATTTCAGCTGCAGCCGGACTGTTTCCGGCTTCGATTAGGGTTTGCGCCTGCATTTGTGCCCGGGTGGCTGTCGGGTCATAACAGATGCGGCCCAGTGGCACCGCACCGAACTGCATCGCCAGCGACTCAATCTGTTCAGTAATCTGTTCGTTTAAATCCCACTTGTTGACACAGCAGTAAGCGGGAACACGGAAATGCTGTGCCAGTTCCAACACTCGCTGCATATCATGCATTCCGGACAGCGTAGGTTCGGTAATCACAAACAGATCACTGGCTCCGGTAATAGAAGCAATAACCGGGCAGCCAATGCCCGGAGGCCCGTCAACCAGAATCAGATCGGCCTGTATTTGTTGCGCACACGCCCGGGCCTCTTTTCGGACCAGGCTGACCAGACGCCCTGAATTTTCAGCACCAATCCCCAGCCGTGCATGCACCATCGGCCCGAATCGGGTTTGTGATTTAAACCACTGGCCACAGAGCGTTTCGGGGAATTCAATGGCGCGCTGGCGACACACCAGTCGACACACACCACAACCTTCACAGGAAACCGGGTCGACAACCGGCAGGCCGGATTGCACATCGCGCGCAATGGCATCGAACCGGCAAACTTCCAGGCATTTACCGCAATCTGTGCATAAATCCGGATCGATCAGGGCTTCGTTGCCACTGTAGAACTGTGTGGCTTGCTGAACATCCGGCGAGAGAATCAAGTGCAGATCGGCCGCATCGACATCACAATCTGCAAGTACGGCATTGTTCGCGAGCGACGCAAACGCCGATGTCAGTGTGGTTTTACCGGTACCGCCTTTGCCGCTGAGAATGACCAGTTCTTTCATGCCGCAGCCCTCTGTATACGCTGACGAATGTCATTCAACAGGCTGCGCAGCTGTGCAGAAAGACCCGGAAAGGCCGCCAGCACACTGTCACCACGCGAATAGTGCTGTGCCGCACGGCGACTCTCAGGAATGCGCAACAGCACATCAATATTCTGCTGACGACAATAGTCTTCGACACGCGCATCGCCACTGTCGCTGCGATTGATAACCACAGCGAACGGCCGCTTCAGTTGTCGCACCGTGTCAACAGCCAGGGTTAGGTCGTGCAAGCCAAAGGGTGTGGGCTCGGTCACCAGCAATACAAAATCGGCATCCTTAGTGGTCATAATCATTGGGCAGGAAGTGCCCGGCGGGCTGTCGATAATGGCTAGTTTTTGTGGATCAATTTTATCTTTCACCGCGCGAATCACTGTAGGCGCCATGGTTTCACCAATGTTCAAGCGCCCCTGAATGAATTCAATACGGCCAGACTTGCCCTGCTCCACAACGCCTACACATCTGGCTTGTTCAGTAATGGCGTTCATTCGGCAGGCCAGCGCACAGCCACCACAGGCGTGACACATTTCCGGAAACACCGTAGCACTGCGCGCTGCCCTGTTGGCGATGATGGCGCCAAACTGGCAAACACGGGCACACTTGCCACAACCATTACACAGCTCTGCATTCACCACCGGCACCATGACATTAACGTATTCCTGAGCGCACCTTTCCGGCTTCAGAAAGAGCGCGCCATTAGGAGCTTCCACATCACAATCGAGGTACTGCACCGGTTCATCTGCAGAGAGCGCCAACGCTACAGATAAGGTTGTTTTACCGGTGCCACCTTTACCGGAGGCAATAGCTATTTTCACCGTACTACCCTCGTTTACTTAGCTCAGTTGCTGTTCAAGTTCACCGGCCTGGAGTCTGGAGACCGCTTCTGAAACTTTTACAGGTGCACTCATAAACACCTTCACACCGGCATCGTTTAACACCCGGAAAGCCTTAGGGCCGCAGTGACCGCTGATAACCGCCTCGACCCCTTTATTCACCAGTGCCTGTGCCGATTGAATGCCTGCACTTTGGCGTGCTGCCACATTGGTTTGATTATTAATAAACTCATTTTTCGACGTGCCGGTATCGAATAACAGAAACCCCGGCGCTCTGCCGAACCGTTCATCCATGAGTGCATCACTAGAGTTTTCGGTGGTTGAAATGGCTATCTTCATAAAGGGCTTCTCTATTTTTACTTGTGTAACCTGATTGACCGGACTTACCGGTATTGCTGCTTGTCTGCGACCTGGGCCAAAACCCTTACCACGATCACCCGCACCGCGGCGCATGTCTTGTTGTGGCTCACTTTCGCAGCGGCCTTCGCCACGCCCCGGACGGCCTGAACGATTTAATTTTCGTTTTTCTCTGATTGGCATAACGGCCTCCCGAATCGTTTTTCGTGCGGCTCTTGCGCAACACACTGAGCCCATTTGTTACCGGTGCAGCATCGGTTTCGGGCCGTGCAACCGGGTAAGCTGAAATCATCCGCCAGCACACCCCCGGCAATCAGCGCTCGCATCACCCGGCGTACGCTACCCTTCATAAAGGCGTACAGCTGCCATGGATGCGTTTCTGCCACGTGCTGAATCTGCGCCGACATCGCACCACAGATCAATACATCGGGTTGCAGCGCTGCAATGAAGGCAAGCTTCGCTGCCGGGCCTGATGTGGGCAATGGAATAGCCTGCTCATCAGCGATCTTTCCGTCGTGCAGGCTCAACATGAGTAAATTCGCGGAGACATCAAAAACCGGTGAAACCCGTTGTTGCCAGACTGTTATCGCAACCTTCATGCTCCGCTCCGCTGCATCCCTTATCTGTCAGATAGCAAAAACGAAACCAACCTTGGCAATCGGATATAAGTGATTGTTTTTAATGGATTTATTACGAAATAGGGGTGAGCATGAAGAACGCTCGGAGAATGCAAAGATGCAACCTTTTAGTTGCAATAGGTTGCAAAACTGCAACCCCAGACCGATTCTTATTATTGAGGTCCGTTAGCGCTGAGGGTCAATAGCGAGCGCTTTCATCTTGCGGTACAGCGTTGTTTTATGGATACCCAGCTCATCGGCTGTTGCCTTGCGGTTGTACTGATGGCGCTCGAGCGACTCGACGATGCGCTGTCTTTCAGCCGAGCGACGGCTGTCTGTAATCGTTCCGCTGCCGCTGCTTGCTGCGGGCGAACCGGAAAGCGGCTGGTTTAATCCGGCCGGTAAGTGGCGGAGCTCAATATCGCCCTCGCGACAAAGCACAAAGGCGCGCTCAATGACGTTTTCAAGCTCCCGAATATTTCCCGGCCAGCGGTACGCCCGAAGCACAGCCAGTGCCTGAGAGTGAATGCCGGTAATACTGCGGCCCTGCTGCTGATTAAAATGATGAATAAACTGATTCACCAGCAAATCGATATCTTCACTGCGCTCGCGCAGCGGCGGCATGGTTAAATCGACCACATGAATGCGGTAGAACAGATCCTGCCTGAAGCTGCCGGCAGCCACCAGCTCGGTTAAATCCCGATGCGTAGCGGCAATGATGCGCGCATGGCACTGTTCCGATTTGGTTGAGCCTAAGGGCTCAAAGGTTTGCTCCTGCAGAACCCGCAGCAGGCGAACCTGCAGCGCCGGGCTGACCTCACCTATTTCGTCCAGGAACAAGGTACCGTTTCCGGCCAGTGCGAAGCGTCCCGGCTTATCCTGCGTGGCGCCGGTAAAGGCACCTTTTTTGTAGCCGAACAGTTCCGATTCCAGCAGGTTATCTGGCAGTGCGCCGCAGTTGACCGCGACAAAGGGCGCACCGGCGCGCGGGCTGAGTTCGTGAATGGTTTTCGCCAGCAACTCTTTGCCGGTGCCGGTTTCACCCTGGATGAGTACCGTACTGTTACTGGCTGCAACATCCGGCACGAGATTGATGACCGGCTGCATGGCCGGACTGTGACTGAGCATTCGACCGGCTTGAGCCGGGTTATTCAGTGCACTGCGTAGCGTTTCTACCTCGCTTAAGTCACGAAAGGTTTCTGCACCGCCAATGACCCGGCCTTCGGCATCTTTCAGCACCGCAGTTGAAACCGAGACTGCAACGCGTTCACCGGCGGCGTTAATAAAATAACCGGCGCGATTGATGATGGGTTGGTTGTTGGTAAGGGTGGCACGCAACGGGCAATTGCCTTCGCACATGCTCGACTTGAACACTTCGTAGCAGCGCTGCTGCAGCGCCTCGGCGCGGGTGACACCGGTGATCTGCTCTGCAGCCCGATTAAAAGAGGTGATGCGCCACTGATTATCGACCGTGAACACACCCTCGGAAATACTTTCCAGAATTGCCTCGGTCATGGTTGCGGCCGGTAGTGTTGAAGAATGTGCAGTCATAATCTGAGGCTCCGTTTACCCATTCCACAATGCAAAAGCCCGGCGCGTAATTCAAGCGACGTTTAACTGTCGCTGTGCTCCATGGCTTCGCAAGGGTCCTGCTGCTGTTGCAACTGATACATGTGCTTGTACAGCCCTTCCTCTCGCAGCAGTTCACGGTGTGTACCACGCTGCTTAATTTCACCCTGATGCAGCACCACCAGCTGATCGGCATCGATCACCGTACTTAAGCGGTGAGCGATGGCGATCATGGTGATCTTGCCGCGCAGCGTCATCAGCGATTTCTGAATCAGTGCCTCGGTGTGGCTGTCGATGTTGGCGGTGGCTTCATCGAGAATCAGAATCTGCGGTTTACGCGCCAGCGTTCGTGCCAGGCTGAGCAGCTGACGCTGACCGGCACTCAGGTTTTTGCCGCGCTCGGCCAGTACGGTCTGGTAGCCCTGCGGCATGTTCAGAATCGACTCATGCAACTGCGCCTGTTTTGCGGCTTGCTCGACTTCGGCATCGGAGATATCCAGCTCCAGACGGATGTTGTCGGCAATGCTGCCGCCGAAGATGAACGGGTCTTGCTGCACCATACCAATCATTCGGGTACGGTCAGTTTTGCTGATGTCGCGAATATCGACACCGCCGATTTGAATGCTGCCGAACTCCAGCCGGTAGAAGTTCATCAGCAGCGCCATCAGCGAGCTTTTGCCGGAACCGGTATGACCGACAATGCCGATGAATTTGCCGGGCTCAATGGCAAAGTGAATGTCGTGCAAGACGTCATTCTTACCGTTGTAGCTGAACCGGTCGATATCAAACTCGATCCGCGTGGATGCGGGCTGCAGCGGCTCGGCTGGCACCGGCTCTGGCGTTTCATCGAGCAGTTTGAACACCCGACTGGCCGAAACCAGCGCCTGCTGCGCCATGTTCAGGCGCGAGGTCATGTCGATCAGCGGCTCGGTGACATTGCCCAGATAATTGATGAAGGCGTAGATGACACCAATTTCCACCGCGCCGTGGCTGTTCAGTTCAATCAGACCAAAGCTGAACAGCAGCGCCGCCAACAACAGCATGTAGATGAAGTCGACCAGTGCGCGCAGCAAAAAGCCATCGATGATGATGTTCTGGATCTTCGCCCGGTAATGATCGGTGCTGGTTTTACTGAACGCCTTGCTGAACGCCTGTTGCTGGTTCATCAGCTGAATCACCGACATGCCTTCAATGCTTTCATTCAGACGGGCGTTGATGTCGCTGAGCAGGCTTCGCACGCGCTGGAACACCGGCGTCGACAGCTTCTGGTAGGTAAACATCAGCACCAGCACCACCGGAATGAGCATGGCGCAGATCCACATGAGGCGCAGGTCTAGAAACGCCATGGCGATAAGAATACCGATCACCCGAACGGTATTCTGCGCGAACACCGAAATCACGTTGACGTACAGGTCTTTAATGGCTTCGGTATCGTTGGTGATACGGCTGATCAGGCTGCCGGTGGCGATCTTGTCGAAGTACGCCATGGGCAATTGCAGTACCCGCTCAAACACCTCTTCACGCAGCGTCTGAATCACGTTCAGTGCCACCCGGTTAAAGCGCAGCGCCTGCATGAAGAACGCGGTTGCACCCACCAGCTGGCTGACCACGTAGGCCAGTGCCAGCAGGCCGATGTCAGCGGCAACCCAGTTGCCCGGCGTCAGGTAGCTGTCGATAAACACCTTGATCAGATACGGCCCGAGCACACTGGCCACGGTGGCCAGCAACAGCAGCAAAAAGGCCTGGATCAGGGTGCGGCGGTAGACGGCGGCATAGCCGAGCAGGCGGGTAAAAGTCTGTTTCATCGGCCTTCCTCCACCGCGCGTTCGAGTTGCTGATAATCAAACATCTGCCGGTACCAGCCGCTTTCGGCCAGCAGGCTGGTGTGTGTACCGCGTTCAATGATGTGCCCGTGCTGCAGCACAATGGTTTTATCGGCCTGCTCGACAGCCGACAAGCGGTGGCAGACCACCAGCGTGGTTTTATCGGCACGCGCCTGTTGCAGGTGCGCCAGGATGGCGGCTTCGGTTTTCACATCGACCGCCGAAAGCGCATCGTCGAGCACCAGAATGGGCGCGTTCTGCAACAGCGCCCGGGCAATGGCGATGCGCTGTTTCTGACCGCCGGAAAGGGTAATGCCGCGCTCGCCGACTTCGGTTAAATAGCCATCTTTAAAGCCGGCAATGTCGTCGTGCACCTGGGCAATCTTCGCCACCGCTTCGATCTCTGCCTGCGTGGCCTCTGGCCGGGCCAGTGCAATGTTCTCAGCGATGGTGGCTGAAAACAGAAACGGCGTTTGCGGCACCGTGGCAATATGGCGGCGCAGGTTATCGAGCGTAAAGTGGCGAATGTCGCGCTCATCAATCAGGATTTTCGCCTCGTCACCCTCCAGCTGACGCAGCAGCAGGCTGATCAGGGTCGATTTACCGGCACCGGTATGGCCGACAATGCCCAGCATCTGCCCGGCTTCGAGCGACAGGTTAATATCTTCCAGCACCGGCGGCTGGCCTTCACCATAGCTGAAGCGGTGAATAGCAAAGGTAATGCTCGGAAAGGCCTGTTGGCTGAAGGAGCCGGTATCGGCAATATCCGGCGCTATGGCGAGCAGTTCCTTGATGCGCGCATAGGCCGCCTGACCCCGCTCCACCAAGTTCAGTAACCAGCCAATGGCAAACATCGGCCAGATCATATAACCCAGATAGAGCGTAAAGCTGGTCAGCTGACCCAGCGTGAGCCGCTGCAGATAAATCAGATAGGCGCCACCGGCAACGCTCAGCAGAAACGAAAAACCGACGCCGAGCTGAATGGCCGGGTCGTACTTGCTATCGGTGCGGGCCACGCGCTGGTTGGCCAGATTGGCCTGCCTGGCGATGGCGTTGAACTGCCCCTGCTCAACCGCCTCGCGGCCATAGGCACGGGTCAGGCGCAGCGCAGAAATACTCTCCTGCACATCGTCGTTTAAATCTGAAAAGCGCGCCTGGGCATCGGCAAAGGAATGATGCAGCTCTTTACCAAAGCGCCACATGAAGTAGCCGACAATCGGCCACGGGATCAGCGCCACCAGCGTCAGCGGCAGAGAGATAAACAGCGTCATCACGCACAGCACCAGAATACCGGTCAGGGCCCCGTCGAACAGCGCCAGCACCGCCTCTCCGGCGGTTTGCTCCACGGCCTGAATATCGTTGGTGGCGCGGGCCATTAGATCGCCAGTGGTCATCTGTTGATAAAACGCCGGAGACTGCCGGGTTAGATGGCGGAAAATCTTCTGGCGCAGCTCATTGGCCAGGGTATAGCTGGCCCCAAACAGCGCTACCCGCCAGAGCACGCGCAGCAGGTAGCTGGCCAGCGCTACACCGGCAATAATACCGACATGCTGCAGCAGGAACTCGCGGGTCAGGCTGCCATCAGCCAGAGCATCAACAATCTTACCGATCATCCACGGCGGCACCATGGTGGCAAAGCCAACGCCGATCAACGCAAGCACGGCTAAACCATAGCGCCGATACTCCTGGCGGAAGAACCACATTAAATCCAAGAAAATACGCAAAGGGCCCCCTCGGTGCGCGATATGGCAGAAATACCGGCTGTTGCTAAACTGAAGCTTACAACCGGGTCGATGGTGGAATACATCATGTACAAAACAATAGTGGCACCTGTCGATATTAGCGAAGTGCCGATGAGCGAGCGCATACTAGCAAAAGCACTGTTCCATTTGCAGTACAGTGATTGCATTGTTCACCTGTTGGCGATTGCACCTGAAAGCACCGGCGCAGAACAGACAGACGAGCTTTCCATTGCACTGATGGGCTTTGTGGCTGAACACATCGCCGCCCATGCGGGAAAAGAAGATCACGTTAAGCTGGTGGTTAAAAAAGGCGCCCCGGCCGATCAGATTCTGGCCTATTCACGCGAGGTTAATGCAGACCTGATTATTCTGGGCAGACACCGCACCGCAGGAAGCCAGCTCGGCAGGCCCGCTCTGGGTAGCACGACGGTTAAGGTTTCCAGCCAGGCAGAAGCAGACATCAGCATAATTAAGAAGGTGGAATGATCCCGATAATTTTACCGGAGCAAAATCTGGAAAAACGCTCAGTATCCGGCGGCTACCTTTACGTTCTGGCCTGGCTGATTATCGGCCTGATGACCGACTATATTGACGAACACCCGATTATCTACAGTGTGGCCATGGCCATGCTGCTGGGCTTTTCACTCAGCCGCTTATGGGCCAAGCTTTCCAGCGGCAAGCAGACTCATTACGACAAACCCGGCTGGCAGCGACTGCTGATTGCCAATGCCATCGGCCCGGCACTGGTGTATGGCATTCTGTTCGCCTTTGCCATGCTGCATATCGAGCACCATGAGCTGTTCATTTACCTGTTTATGATCAACATCGCCCTGCTCAGTGGCGGCACCGTAACCTACTCGCCAAACCGCTTACTGGCTAACTATTACCTGTTGGCCATAGCCCTGCCGGCACTGGTGGTGGCCTTAACCCGGCCACAGGAGCGCGGCGTGGAAGGCATGATGATGGTGCTGTATATGTTTTTTAACTTGCACATGATCCGACTGCTCAATAAGGAATACCAGGAACGGATTGCCCAGAAAAAGTCGCTGGAAGAGCTGGCCCGCAAAGACAGCCTGACCGGCCTGTTTAACCGCCGCTTCTTTGATGAAACCATGCACCTGTGCTGGGCCAAGCATCAGCGCAGGCAAGCATCGCTGGCGCTGCTGATACTCGATATCGACAACTTCAAAAGCATCAACGATATCTACGGCCACCCGGTGGGTGACGAAGTTATCAGGAAGGTCGCTGCAACCATTGGCAAGAATTTCCAGCGCGAGATCGACATCATCGCGCGCATTGGTGGTGAAGAGTTCGCCGTGCTGGTGCAGGAAACCAGCTTTGAACAAACCCGCGAACTGGCCGAATCGATCTGCCGGCAGATTGCCGATAACAGTATTGATACCGATCAGGGCCCGGCCAGTGTTACGGTCAGCATCGGTCTGGCCTACGCTCAGCCACGCCAGGGCTTTGATCAGGAAGATTTCTACAAGCTGGCCGATGACTGCCTTTATCAGGCCAAAGATCAGGGCAAGAATCAGGTGGTTGCGAAAAGCATCTAACAACTAGCAACTAGTATCTAGTATCTAGTATCTAGTATCTAGCATCTCACATCTCACATCCTTCAATAATCCCAAGACCAATTCAGCTCAATCCCGTTTTCATCGAACTGACCAAACTCTCCCTGGGTATAGAATTCCAGATAAACCTTTTTGGTCAGCTTATATTGCAGGCTGCTGCGGAACTCCTGATCAGAGCCCACACCCTGTTCAATTTCCAGATAGAGAAAATCATTGATGTACTTACCGGCGCTGACGTTAAAGGTGAGGTTGCCATCGTCATCAGAGTCGGTATCGATCACCAGCGTATCCAGCGACAGGTCATCACGCGCCTGAGCGACGATATCCAGCCCGGAATCACCGGTGCGTAACTTATTCAGTGCGTTGGCCAGCTGAATGGCCTGCACCACGCTCATCTCCTCAATACTTTCCCCGAACAGCAACAGCGCCAGCAGCTCATCCTGACCGTCGGTGGTATCGGAGGTCAGCGACAGCGACAGCTCATTCTGATTGCCGGTGATCTCAAGCGTCACATCGAGATCATCGCTGCTGTATTCACCCTGAATGTCCAGCGTAATCAGGTTGTTCTGCAGCTGCACCTGGCCCTCGGTCAGGGTAAACACCTTGCCGAAGCCGACATAGGTACCGCGCACCAGCTCAAACTGACCGGCCAGCACCGGGTTATAGAGATCGCCGGAAACGGAAAATTCACCGGAAAGCTCAGCATTAATGCCCTGCCCGTAAAGGTTGGCGCGCTGATCGGCCTGCAGAGTGACATCCCACTCGCCCTGCGGCCAATAGAAGCGCTGCGTATTGAGGTCGTCACCGTATTGTTCAGCGGTCACAATATTCAGCTGCGGCGCGCCATCCCACAACAGCGTGTCGGTTTGCATATTGAATTGCGGCACCACCAGATCACCGGACACCAGCAGGCTGTGGTAGGACCCAATCACCTTAATGTCGCCGGAAAGAATGGCGTCCATCTGCGCCTGATTAATCAGCTTGGCGTTATCCAGCGAGGCGGTCACCGAAATGGCGTGCGCCAGCATGTCGGATTCACTCTGGAAGAAATCAACGGTGCCGGCTATCAGCATCAGGCCATTGGCGGCATCGGTGGCACTGCCCGATACCTTCAGCTGCTTATCTTCAGCATGCAGCACCAGGCCGATATCTGAAATACGGGTGCCATAGCTGGCGTGTTCGTATGCGCCCTTGATCCAGGCGATTTCACCGTCGAGATACGGATTGTTCAGTGAACCGGTCAGCGTAATATCACCGCCCAGGGTGCCACTGACTTTCTGATCCGGCTGGTTGATAAAGAACGGGTCGAGCACGGTCAGCGGAGTGTTCACCGCCAGGCGCATTTCCATGGGCTTGCTCAGCAGTTCATCCTTCCAGCTGCTGAGGCTGGCCACCGGGCTTTTGGCTCCGGCTTTGACCCTTACCTGACCACGGCTGAGCAGGCTGGCTTCCAGCTGGTATTCATTGTTTTTCGTCACCAGTGTCGATTGCAGGCTGATCGGCCAGCTGCTGGTTTGCCAGTTCAAGCGGCCGTTGAGATCCGGCGCGGTCAGATCACCACTGGCGGTCAGCTCTACCCTGGCCTGACCGTTGCCCAGTGCAGAATCTGGCCACCAATAGCGGGTATCGGTGAAGTCGGCCACCAGCCGCACGGTGCCGTTTGTGTCTTTCCCTTCACCGGCAACGGTCAGCGTCAGTGCGCCGGGAATGGCAACATTGGTATCCGAGATACGCCAGCCATCGGCATCACTCTGCAACAGCAGGCCAGACGTAAAATCATGCGCCAGATAGCGGCCCCGGGCGTTAATCTGCGCGTTCACCGTGGGCTTGCTGACCTCGCCGGAGAGCAGAATATCGGCATTCAGCTCGCCACTCATCTGATCCGGGAAGATATCCACAAACAGATCAATCTGCGCAAACTGCAACGCCGTCACATCAACATTGCCGGTCAGCAGCTGGTTGCCACTAATCAGGCTGGCGCTGATGCTGGCATCGCCCCACTCGCCTTCAAACTGATGGTTAAGCTGGGTCTGCAGTTCACCTTCACCCAGCCAGCGCAGTTCGTAGGGTTGCTGTTGCAACAGGCCCTGGCTGTCGAGCTCACCCTGAACCTTCCAGCTGTCGAAGCGGTTATCGAGCTGCAGAGTGCCATTGAGCGAACCCTGCCAGGCATCGAGCCAGCGGAAATTCGGGTCGGTGCCGACAACCAGTTGCACCCAGGGCACCAGGTGCTTGGCATCCGGGGTGTTGGTTTCGATGGTCATGATGATCTCGTTATCATGCCAGTCGTAGCGGCCGGAAAGCACCCAGTCACCGGCGGCCCAGACGCCCTGAGCCTCGCTGATGACCATGTGATGGGTATCCAGATAATTGAGATCGGCATCGAGCACAAACGGCTGCTGATCAATCTGCCCGCGCGAGCTGAGGTTACCCACCAGCACCGGCTCGACAATGCTGCCGGAAATGGCCATATCGGCGCTGAAGTCGAGATCCATGTTCTCCGGCAGCTGCCTTTCATTGCCGGTGAATTCACGCGTCAGCAACGGCAGGTAGCGGTTGTTGATGGAATCGGCCTGCACGCGGCCGTCGAGCTGCAGCGCGTAAGGCTCAAATAACCCCGTGTATTGCCAGCGACCGGTAAGCCAGCTGGCATCAAATTTTGTGATGTTCCACTCAAGGTTGGTGGTCGGCTCAACCGCCAGATCCAGCTCCAGGTATTCATCAAACCAGCGGCCAACAAACTTGCTCTCGGTCGCCACCGCCGGCCGGGTCCAGGGGCCGGTAACATCGGTATGGCCGGTCATATTGCCGTGCAGGGTTTGCAATATGGATGGCCAGACCGGGAACCATTGCGGCAACACATCGAGCGGCAGCTGGGTGTGATCCAGGTGCAGATCCAGCTCTTGCGCTGACCAATCGACACCGCCGTTAGCAATCAGCTGGCTGCTGGCCAGTTTAATGCGGCTGTCACTGAAGCGGATGTGCCGGGCGTTGATTTCATCCAGATTCACCTCGGCCTCAATCGGCCAGCGCTGCCAGACGCCGTTAAAGTTCAACAGGCCCGCGATCGAGAATTGCTCGCCAACGCCACTGATATTCAGCTGGCCATCGCCGGCGCCATCGACCGTAACCGGGAAGTTAATGTTCAGCCGGTCAAAGATATCGGTATGCCATTCTGCGATATCCAGCCGTGCATTCCAGCGGTTATCTGCGACCTGCCAGGTTAAGTCGCCCTGCGTCTTCAGTACCGGCAAATTCAGGGAGACATCACTCAACGCCAACGTGCCATCCTGCCAGAGCGCCTGAATGTTGGCCTGCATTGCATCCTGCTGCCAGAAGCCTTCCAGCCGGGCATCGGCGGTCACGCTCGGGTTTTCAATAGCGCCGGTAATTTCACCACTGAGCGTGCCACTGGCCTGAACCCCGGCCAGCGCGGCCGGCAGTACCGAGCGGAACACCGGATCGGTACTCAGCTCGGCGTTGTAGCTCAGTTCCAGTTCATCGGTTATCCAGTCAACCACGCCGGTTGCCGAAATCTGATTATTGGCCAGTGTCAGTTCGGCCTGTTTCAGCGTCACCTTCTGCGCCGTGCGGCTACTGGTGACCTGCAAATCAAACGGCTGTTGACGCCACTGACCGCTGGCATCGAGCTGCGCATCCACCAGCGGACGCCGCCAGCCGCCCTGTACCCGCGCCTTGACCGAAGCCTGGCCCTGCAGATCACTGACCCCGATAAACTCAGCAAAAGGCTCAATGTTCCATTCGATGACGGTCACACTCAGGTCGGCGTTATCGTGGCTGATCCAGCCATCAAGGCTTGCCGGCTTTTCATCAAGCTCAACATTCAGCGGCAGGAACTGCATCTGCGCCTGCTCAATATCGTATTTCAGCTCACCACTGGAAGTGATCTGGTGGCTCTTCCAGGGCATCGCCCAATCGTCGATCAGCACACTGAGAAAGCCCGGTTCGCTGTAATCGATACGCAGGCTCCAGCGTGCGTCGACCGGCTCGGATAAGTCCCACTGCAGCCACTGCGACCATGCACTGCCGGCATTGGCACTCAGGCTACCGCTGAGCCGGAAGTAGTCGATGGCATCAGCAGAGAGCTCTGCCGCAAAGTAGTTGCCGTTCAAATTATCGGTCAGCGCCAGCAGAAAACGGGCCGGTATGGCCCCCCAGTTGAGCTCCAGCTGACCGCTCAGTTCCGACTGAAACGGCGGCAGCTCGGTGTGTTCAATACGCAGCTGGTCGACGCTGACGGCATCGATACGCACCGCCGGAATCTGCGGCCAGGCGCGGTACAGCTCGGCCAGCGTTTCGGCCGGCGTGGCGTTGGATTCACCGGTGCTCTTGTACACCGTTAACGCATCGAGCTGAATCTGGTTGAACCACCAGCGATGCTGCAGTGCGTAGCGCCAGTTCCAGTCAATTTGCAGGTCGCGCACCCGCAGCTTCGGCTGGTTATCGGCGTCACGAATCAGTACCTGCTCTACCCGCCACTGGCGCATAGAGGGCGAGCGGATGCCCTTCAGCTCAATATCGTTAGCGGTGGCAACATTGATCAGCTGCAGCGATTGCTTCACCACCGTAATACGGCCGCCTTCGGTACCAAAGGCAACCACCAACGCCAGCGTCATCAAAACCAGCAGAATCAGCAGAATTCGAAGCGTCGTAGTCCAGGTTTGGCGGGCAATTTTCCGTAGCATCAGAACGCCTGCCCCAAACTGACATAGACGATAAAGGATTCGTCTTCGTCACGCGGATTGAGCGGAAACGCCACATCCAGGCGGATCGGCGTGAAGCTGGTGTAGAAGCGAATGCCCGCGCCGGCGCCGGCATACCAGATATCCTGATTCAGCGGGTTAATCTCCTCGCTGACCGAGCCGACATCAAAGAAGGTCACCAAGCCCCAGGATTCACTCAAGCGAAAGCGCAGCTCGTTGTTGGAGATCCAGCGTTGGGTGGCACCGGCGATATCACCGGCATCGTCATCGTCGGCCTCGTACTTTTCTGCAAGCTCGATGGATTCGTAGGCATAGCCGCGAATCGAGGTGCTGCCACCGGCGGTTAGCCATTCCGACTCCGGAATGTTTTCCTGCGTGGAGCCAAAGTAATCGCCGTACCAGAGCGAGCTCCACTTCACGCGGTTGGCAATGGTCAGGCGCGGGTCAAGCTCGTAAAAGGTTTGCACACCAATACCGGTCAGCAGGAAGGGGGTGAAGTTATCGTCGATATCCCAGACCGGCTCCAGCTCGAACGACAGGCGATAGCCGGTTTCCGGGTCGAACGGGTCTTCGACGGTATCGTAGCGGTACAGCAGCGGCAGACGGATCTGGTGGTAGTTATCCCAGTCGCCATCGACATTCTCGTTCTCCTGACTGAAGCCAATACCGTACTCGTAATAGGATGTGCTGGAGGCCTGACGCTCCAGCGTGGTAGTGCTGGAAAGGGTGTAGGTCTCGTAGTCGGAAGTGTCGTGCTCGACGGTATTCTCCCAGTTCAGACGGTTACGGCGGTCAAAAAAGCTGGGAATGATGACTGTGGCGCTGGCGGTCTGGTTGGTTTCCTGCACCGACAGCTCCAGCTCCAGGCTTTGGGCACTGGAGAAGAGGTCGCGGTGCAACCAGCCGGCACCGGCAATAGGGCCGGCTTCGGTTTCCCAGCCGATCGAGGCAGAAAGCGTGCGCTTTTTCTTCTTGGTGAGCCGGAAGTTTACATCGACATTGCCATCTGCGGTGCGAATGGAGGTGGGCTTCACCCGGCTGTACAGGCCGACATCGAGCAGCGAAATAACCGCTGAATCCACCGAGCTGGCCTTGTAGCACTGACCGGGTTTAATACCACTGGAGCGCAGCAGAAACGACTGTTTGTCTTCATCTTCACCGGTGAAGCTGACGGTACCGAATTCGGCCGGGTCGGCAACATAGGCGACCAGCGTTAAAGCGCCACTGCGCTGAGCCTCATCGAGAACCACCTTATGGGATACATTGATGTTGTAATAACAGGCCTGATCTTCAATGTAGCTTTTCAGCTTGGTCTGCTGGCTGACCACATCGGTGGCAGACAGATCGTCGCCAACCTTCAGCGTTTGCCATTTATCATCCACCGGCTGGAAGTTACCTTCCAGCTCGATAGAACTGATGGTGAAGCGGTCACCGAGGATAATCTGATAGTCGGGCCTGGCCTCGCCTTCCGGCCATTCGGATTCGATGCTGGCCTGATAATAGCCGCGGCTTCTCAGCAGCAGGCGCAGGCGTTCTGTTTCCGCGCGGATCTGGCGGCTTTTTTCCAGGCTGATGCCAGACAGGTTTACCGAATCGCGATATTCGTTGAGCGTACGCACCAGCTCGCCCTGCAGCTCGAACTTGTAGGGTTTAACCGAGGTGTTCCAACGGCTGGCGGAAGCAAGTTCTTCCGCGGCAACGGACACAGCTGCAAAACAGAATATGCAAACAAGCAAGTTTTTCATGAATACAGATATTCTCGTTGTAACCCTTAACACCGGCTGAATGCGCCATCTTATTCTGCTTTGAACAGTCACTATGCTATTTGTTCATTTTACCCGAAAGAAGACCGTCATTATTATGACCTTCAATTTTATCAACGGATACTTACTCACAATGAAAAAAGATAAGTCCAGAGTTGAGGATGTACAATGGGGCGATGAGCAGCTTCGTGAATACCTGAACTTTAACACATATGACGGTACCGACCGAGATTTTCACTGCCTGTACCGAGCCTATACACGGATGGATGCCGCGGCCTTTGAAGCGTTTGTTGAACTGTTTAAATCCGAGAACCGGAATATCCATGCCACCAACCTGGAAGGCAAAACGCTGGCACAGATCGTGGCGACGCATGCCAAGGGTGGGGATTATTTGGCGGTGTTGGGGTAGGGGCTGGATAGTTAGATTCTAGATTCTAGATGCTAGTTACTAGATGCTAGTTACTAGATGCTGGATTCTAGTTACTAGATGCTAGATGCGGCTCAACTCTCGCATCTAACTATCTAGCATCTAGAATCTAATACTACCCCTCCCGAATCTGCTCCAGCGCCTCGGCCAAATTCTTCACCGGCACCACCTGAATACCCTCAATATTCTTACGCGGTTTATTGCCAATGGGCACAATAGCGCGGGTAAAGCCATGCTTGGCGGCTTCAACAATGCGCTCCTGACCATTCGGCACCGGGCGAACCTCGCCGTTCAGGCCAATCTCGCCAAACACCACCCAGTTCGATGAAATCGGCTTATCGCGCAGGCTGGAAAGAATCGCCAGCGTACTGGCGAGGTCGGCGGCGGTTTCATTAACCCGCACGCCACCCACCACATTGATGAACACATCCTGATCGCCGGTAAAAATACCGCCATGACGATTGAGGATGGCCAGCATCATGTTCAGCCGGTTGGTATCCAAACCTACAGCGACCCGACGCGGATGGCCCATGGTGGCGCTGTCGACCAGTGACTGGAACTCGATCAGCATCGGTCGCGTACCTTCCCAAACCACGGTCACCACCGAGCCGGGCGAATCCTCACCGGAACGGTTCAGAAAGATGGAACTGGGGTTCTTCACTTCCTTCAGGCCACTGTCGAGCATGGCAAACACGCCCAGCTCGTTCACCGCACCAAAGCGGTTTTTAATGGCACGCAGGGTACGGAAGCGGGAATCACCCGAACTTTCCAGCATCACCGAGGCATCGATCATGTGTTCAAGCACCTTGGGGCCGGCCAGAGAGCCGTCTTTGGTGACGTGCCCGACCAGAATCAGAATGGTGCCGGTCTGCTTGGCAAAGCGCGTCAGCCAGGCGGCCGATTCACGCACCTGGGCGACACTGCCGGGGGCCGATTCGATCCCCGGCGCGTGCATCACCTGAATGGAGTCGATCACCAGAATCTTCGGCTGCACCTCTTTAGCCACTTCAGTAATGGTTTCAACACTGGTTTCGGAGAGAATTTTCAGATCATCGCGCGGCAGGTTTAAACGCTGGGCGCGCATCGCCACCTGCTGCATGGATTCCTCACCGGTCACATACAGCACCGAAAACTGCTTCGCCATCACGCACAGGGTTTGCAGCAGCAACGTACTTTTACCGGCACCGGGGTGACCACCGATGAGCACCGCACTGCCCGCCACCAGGCCACCACCAAGCACACGGTCGAACTCGCTGATGCCGGTTTCCAGCCGTGCCTGCTCGTTCAGGTCGACCTCGCTCAACGCTTTAATGCTCGCCTTGGCACCGGCATAGCCGGCAAAGCGATCGCCCTGCGAAAAATCGGGCCGGCCAGCCGGAGCTTTGGACTCGCGAAATTCCTTCAGCGTGTTCCAATCCTTGCACTCACCGCACTGACCCTGCCACTTGCTGTAGTCCGCGCCGCAGCTGGTGCAGACAAATTGAATCTTCGCTTTCGCCACTGTAATTATATCCAGTTATTTTATCGAGTGATCTTTATACCGAATGCGCTCATTCAACACAAGGTAGCGTTCAGCACCGGCGGCGAATCGGTTACTATGCCGGCTTTTCATGCACAGCGAAGTTTACACAATGGATTACGAGTTCAGTTTCGATGACTTTGGCCAGCCGTTAGCCGAGTTTTCAATGGGCCATGAATTGTTTGGTCAATGGTTAAGCGATGAAATTGGCAGCAGTACAGAACGCTGTACGGCCTTAATCCATGAAATAGAGCAGCTGGAATTCAATAACCTCGGTGAGAAAACCCTGTTTGGCCAGCGGCTGACGCTGACGCTCAGCCCGCAGGATGCAATGATTGTGGGTGAAGAATACGATGATGCCGACCAGACATTCCTGCAAGACAATGGTCTGGAGCAACAGGAGCTGCAGGCTGAATGCGGCCTGCAGGATTTTAAAATCGCGGTTGTCGACTGGAAAGTATTTATTGGCGAGTAGCGCCCCGCCCAGGTGTACAGCATTATCTGCCCGCGCAAATACGGCTAAAGGCTTGCTAATACAGAAGAGCACCCTGCTCTTCTACCTCAACCTCGGAGCCTTCGGGCAGCAAGGTTGCATAGAGCGTATCGGGCGTTCGCAAAAAAACCTTAAAGGCATCATTCACTTTACTCACCTTCACATTGGTCATTGCAATACGGTACTTGTAGTCTTCTAAGATATAAGATCGCTCATGCAAACTGATATCTGCCAGGTTATCCAGCCATATCTTATTTCGGTTCATGTCCCGATCTCGCTGCTCAACCACTTGCTGTATCGCACTGGTAATAACTTCTGTTGAAAATCCCTGTTCTGCCGCCTTGGTTAAGGCTCTCCGTACCGCTGTGACCAGTTCATTGACCCGTTCAGGCTCACAATCAAATGAAATAGCAATGGTGTAATTACCCTCAGGAAACTCCGATATCGACTGGCCCACTGTAATTGCATAGGTGCCACTTAAATTCTCCCGAATTTCTTCCGTCAGTAAAATTTGCAAAGCGGATGTGCCAGCCTTGAAGACCTCCCTGCTGTAACTCTTCCAGGCATGCTGACCACGAAGCTCCATACGAACAGACGCTTTGTTCTCTGTACCTTCTTTCAGGTGGACTTCAAGGTGGCCTTTGGTTTGCTGATCTTCCCGATATTGCCAGGTTTCCTTTTCGGCAAAGGGCTCACCCGGAATCGAGGCAATATAGGTTTTCAACAGGCTTTCGATGCTGGCTTTATCAATGTCGCCCACAAAAACAAAGGTGAAGTCACCCACATCGCTAAAACGATCCTGATAAATTTCTACAGTGTCATCCAGGCTGTTGAAGTTCAGCGCCGTTGGGGAAAATACATTTACCGAGCGAGGGTTATGTTTATTGCTGGCTAAGTAAACGGCCTCCAGAAACCGCCAGGACGCCTTCATTTGCTGGCTATTCAAAGCAGCCCTCAGCTGATCCTTAATAAAATTATAATCCTGAGCGTTGACTCTTGGTTGCGTGAATTTAAGGTGTAAGAGTTGAAAGAAGGTTTCCAGGTCTTCATTTGTGGTCGACCCGGACAAAACCTCATGCGTTTCTGTTAAAGAGGTTTTCAAGTTAACGTTTTTATCAAGTAAAAAGCGCTGCAGTTGCGCGCTGCTGAAATCGCCAACGCCCATATAGTCGATGATCGCCCCGGCGTAAGGAGAGGCTCGGTACAGCTTGTCATCCAATTTGGATTGACCACCCTCGCTGCTTGCCTTCATCCAAATACCATATTCGGCAAACTTACGATCTTTCAGAATAACTCTGGCACCATTACTCAGACGCCAAAGGTGTGCGTCATAACGCTTTTCATAAAAGTAGTTAATGACCTTGCCCGGTTCCGGTATTTCGCTGATAAGCTGATCAATGGTTTCTGACTCGGTATAGGGCTCATACGACGCTGCCACCGCTTTCTTCCAGGCTTTTATGATCTGTTTTTTTGAGGGTATTGCATCCGCCTGGTCATCCGGGGCCCGCAAAAAGACCGATCGGTTATCGTTGTGGTAGAGCCATTCTTTGGCAACATCATTGATATCTTCAACAGTGATGTCATCCAACTGCGCCAACAGCATGGTTGCCAGATTTTTCTCACCGGCGTAGGGCGCCTCCAGTATCAGTTGGTCGAGCATAGCGTTATGCTTTTGCTTGAATGTCGACTGCCCATTGGCCTGGCTCTGAAGGGTATTTCGGTAGTGGCCACTGACGCGCTTAAATTCTTCTGCGCCAAAGCCATGTTGTGCAACCCGATAGGTTTCACTTAGCAGCTTTTTCATCACCTGCTCCAGCTGACTGCTGTTCGCGGTCGCCTGAATAGTCAGATTCGTTCTTAAACCTAAGCCATGAGCAAGCTGGACACCGGTTGAAGCGGCATCAAAGTCTGCAGTCCTTTGAACCTCGACAAGGCGCTGCGCCAAAAGACTATAGAACAGCTGGTTTTTTAACTGTTCAACCTTGCTCTTTAAGGTCGTTTCGGGTTTTCGCTTTTGATCAATTTTAAGAGTAATGCTGGCAGCCTGAGCTTCCGGGTCGGTTGCGATGCTAACCAGGGTTTCATGATGATCCGGAATACTCAAATAGGCGGCAGTTCGGGGGCTCTCCGCTGCCGGCAAAGCGGAGAAGTATTTCTTAATAAGACTTTCAATGTGCGCCTTATTAAAATCTCCCACCGCCAGAACCATCATATTCTGAGGCTGGTACCAGTCTTTATAAAACCGGATTAAGTCTTCACGAGAGCCATTCTGAATAACGTCAGGCTGGCCGATAGGCGCTCGCTGAGCATAGAGCGTATCTTTATAGTTAACGGCAAACTCCTGTTGCAGAAGGCGATAGTCTGGTGACTGCTTTATGCGCCACTCCTCCAGGATAACGCCCCGTTCCTTATCGACTTCCTGCGCATCAAAGCTCACCTTATGTGCCCAGTTTTCCAGCACTCTGAAGCTTTCTTCCAGAACAGCCGGATCATCCGTGGGCACCTTCAACCAATAGGTTGTGCGATCAAAATCTGTAATTGCACTTACGTCACCCCCAAAACTCATACCAACAGATGCGAAATACTTAATCAGCTCGTTCTTTGGAAAATCCTCGGTGCCATTAAACGCCATATGCTCAACGAAATGCGCAAGACCTTGCTGTTTTTCACTTTCATGGACAGAGCCAACATTCACCACCAGCCAGATAACACCGAGATTTTCCGGGCGACCGATATGCTCTACGGCGTAGGACAGACCGTTCTCCAATTTACCCGTAACTAACGCAGTGGAGGGCTCCAGGCGATCATCAAGGTGCCCGGCAAAGGCAAACCCAGTGACAAAGAAGGAGGCAGCAACGATTGCCGCCCTGACAAGGCCAACAGAGGAATAGGTGGTTTTCAAAACAAGTCCTTTTTACAGTAATAGACACGATGGTTTTGCGAGAAGGTTCTCAGCTAGTGGGCTATGCGTAAAGTTCGGTCACTAAGGAGCACAGTAGTTCAGTGAAGATCAAGGCGAAAAAGCGCTGGAATAGTGGCGCTATTTCAAGGTTTTTCAACGAATATCTTCGCTGAACTGCGAAGCGAACAATTACCTAACTTTGCGCATGGCCCACTAGATAACTCTGTCAGGCAAGCGTCAGTGCTGCTCTTTTATTGTTTTTATTTGCAGAAATTTAACGCAGTTTGGCCATGATTTTATTGATCTGAATGAGTGGCAAAGTCGCTTTTAACGGCCGTCATCAATTTAAGAGCGTTCACATTGCAAGCGCCGGTGTTTCAAAGCAGCCCACCTCGAATTAAATTCCATTTACTGGCACTCTAGGCTCATGACCGCGGGCAACTCGCCCCTAGAACACCCATTCACAATTTGACCAAAAGAAACACCGAATGACCGCGCAGGCTCAATAAACGCAGAGTCTGAAAAAAGAACTCACGCAGGCATGCCAGCTCCAGCTGAACTAATTTCCAATGCGGCCTGCAGGATTTTAGAATCGCGGTTGTCGACTGGAAAGTATTGATTGAAGACGCTGCACATTGATCGTTTCTGCTGGCGCTCTCATGCGAATCCGATCAGCCAGCAGAGAAAGCCAGCTTCGAGAACGTAACGTGGGGCTGGCTTCAGGCACCGCTACAATGCCTCGCCACCTCTAATTTCAAATGTCCGCCATTGACGGTAGCGAGGTAAACGCACCGGCATGCTGAACAGCATAAGCGCCACAGCGGGTCGCAAACCCGGCAACAGCACTGCAATCTGTGACGCCCATTGACGCTTGGTACAGTAATCCACCTGAAAAAGCATCACCCGCAGCGGTCGTGTCTACAACGTTAACACTGGGTGGCTGAATCTCAACGGAGGCAAATCGACTCACCGCCTTAAGGCGATGGCCTCCGTCCGTAATGTAAATAGCCTCAGCATTGCCGTCAAAACAATGCTCGGTCAGCGCCGTATCAGCATTTACAGAAAAGATCTCGTCGAGTTCTTCCCGGCTGATTTTGATGATGTTTGCGAGTTGCAGCATTTTCAAAATCGGGGCCTTATAGTTGCTGCCCTCCGGCCACAAGTTTTTACGCAGGTTCACGTCGAAACTGACGGTAAACTTTCCGCTGTGACTCAACTGCTCAATCCACTCCAGATGCACCGCGGCAATATGTGAATCAGTTAGGGTGTTAGAGCACACATGAATAATGCCGGGCCTTAAATCCTCAGCCTTTGGCAAGTCACCCAGCTCAATCAGAAGATCCGCACTTCGGTCCCGGTAAAACTCAAAACTACGCTCACCCTGGTCGTCCAGAGAGACAAAGGCCAGTGGTGTTTTGCCCTGATCGGTCGTCTTCAAATACTCAGTATTGACCGAATATTTCTCGAGTGCGTCGCGGCAGAAGCGGCCGAACTGATCATCGCCCACCTGGCCGATCATGTAAGACTCCGCTCCCAGTTTCGCGGCGGCGACAGCCGCGTTTGCCGGAGCTCCGCCCGGAAATTGATTAAATACCGGCAGCGCTAATGCACCGGAGACCGTCTGACCCACCTGTAAAAAATCGATCAGTAGCTCACCAAAGGCATAAATCGGTTTGTTCATCATAACATCGTCCAACTCTTCAACGTGCGATACGGTTAATCGGCCGCCAGGGAGACCGGCTCATCAGAACGGGCGCAATCCTCAGTCTGATCCGGCAGGTAAGCCTGTGTCACCTCAACTGGTCCGACGCACTCTAATGACGCAAGAGCAAACGGTTGCTCCGGAAACAGTTGACTGGTGAGCACCACACGACCATTAAGAGCAAAGACTTCCACACTGCAGCGATCCACAATGATGCGAAGATCTAAGACACTGTCATCGCCCAGCTCATGCAGAAGTGAAACGGTTTTAATCTGATTGAATATCGGATGAAAGTCAGAAGAAGCAATGCCCGTTCGGTCGAGGGTCAGTGTTTGGGCCTGAGCGGACCAGCTCAGACACAGTTCATCACCCTTTGCGTTGTTGAGTCGCAAAGTGGCATCCGTATGTTTCGCCCCGGTGACTTTAAATTCAATGGATTGCGCCAGCTCCGGATTTTGGATCGCCCAGGCTTGCGGTGACTGAACCCGGTAAGGCTCACTCAGCCGGGCATCAAACTCACGCACAACGCGTTGTTGCAACCGGGGCAGGCCATTAACCGTGACCAATGACAACTCTCTGGGCAATGACATCATTCCGCGCCAGTGATCAGCCGGCGTCACATTGGCGTAGGGCCAATAGTTCGCCCAGGCAATCCAGATATGTCGACCGTCGTTATCGAAGGTACCGTGGAAGCTTTGGGCGGCATAAAAATCGGCCCCGAAATCAACGATGTTGACCATTTCGCCGGGGGCGGTTTCAGCAAAGGTAAGACCATCAAAGTGACCGATGAAATACTGCATCGGCGGGAACGGTTTCTCTGCCGGTGTCACGCCGCTGATGAACAACACCCAATGCGACCGGCCGCTATCGTCGGTCATTTCAACCAGGTCAGGACATTCCCAGACCACCTCGTCGTGCCCCTGATACTTACCAAATTCACCGCAATACTCCCATTGCAGAAGGTTTCGGGAACGATAAAAGTTCACCTGTTGGCCAGCAACCACCACCATGATCCAGTGTTGGCTGGGCTGATGATAGAAAACCTTGGGGTCACGAAAGTCTTTAATTCCCGGGTTGGCTACGACCGGGTTATCTGCAATAGGCTGCCAGCTGTTGCCGCCATCACGGCTATAGGCCATGCATTGCTGCTGCAGCGGGTCCTGTTCTGGGCCCCGATCGAGATGAGTGGTATAGAACGCCAACAGTCCCTGATCATCCGTAAACAGACCGCTGAGGTTGTCCCGGTCGTGTATCGCTGAACCGGAAAAAGCTGCGCCCAAGGCCGCATCCGGCTGCAAAGCAACTGCATGATGCTGCCAATGCAGCAGATCCGCGCTGGTCGCGTGCCCCCAGTGCATAGGGCCCCATTGAGTACTCCCCGGATGATATTGATAGAAAAGATGGTAGACGCCGTTATGGTATAGGCATCCGTTAGGGTCGTTCATCCAGTTAGACGGTGGAGTGAAATGGACCTGTGGACGAAAACGATCATTAGAACTCATATAAATTACCTGTAACAAAACCTGAATGCAGGCAAAACGGGCCCGCCCCCGAAGGGCAGGCAAAGCCATACTGCCACGGATAAGTTGTCGCGGATTAAAGGATCAGCCTTTGATGCCGGTGCCTGCCAGCGATGCGACGAATTTTTTCTGGAAAGCAATAAAGACGATGAACACGGGAATGGTGGTCAAGGTCGAGTAGGCCATAATTTCTCCCCAGTCTGTGTTGTTGCTGAAAAACATCTGAATACCAACCATGATCGGCCGGGCGCTCTCACTTTGAGTGGTGAGAATTGGCCAAAGGTAGTTATTCCAGTTGGCCAGAAACGCCAGGATGGTGGCCGTAGCGAATACCGGGCCGGACATGGGAACGATCAGTGACCAGAAAGTACGCAGCGGCGAGGCACCGTCGATGGCGGCCGCTTCGTCAAAGTCTTTCGGAATGTCTCTGAAGAACTGATAAAACAGGAAGATCTGAAAAGCATTGGCAATTCCCGGAATAATCTGCACATGCAGGGTGTTCAGCCATGAGCTTTGAACCACCAGCTCGCCGCCTTCAAACGCAATCCAGGGCAGCTTGGCCACCAGCATCAATAGCGGAATGGCAATGGCTTCAAAAGGCACAATCAGCAGCGAGACAATGGCGATTAGCACGAACTCCTGCCCTTTCCACTTTAAACGTGCCATCGAAAATGCCGCCATGCTGTTGACGATCAGACCCAACAGTACATTCAGTGTGGTGATAATCACGGAGTTAAAAAAGAATAACTCGATGTTCGATTTCCGGAACACGTTCTGGTAGTTATCGAGCATCAGGTCGCCGACCGGTAATACTGCTCGCAATGAGTACATATCAGCGAACATCGCATTCTCGGTTTTAAACGATGACATCACCATAAACAGCAATGGAAACGCAAAGATGTATGCCAGGAAGATCATCACGGCGTATCGCAACAGGGTTTTATAGGGGCGCATGGCATCTACATTCGTTTCGATCATGGGTCAGTCTCCCTTACGTTCAAAATACAGTTTCTGAAGCAGCGCTATGATCAGAATGACCGCAAAGTAGATCACGGTAATGGTCGAGCCATAGCCCATGTCCTGCTCTGTCTGTCCTTTGCGAACAGCGTGATACATAACGGTTGTGGTGCTGTCGACCGGCCCTCCGGCCGTCATTACGGCAACCTGGGTATAGAGGCCGAATGCTGCGATCGTTGTTGCAATAACCACAAAGACAAAGGTATTCCTCAGCCCGGGAAGGGTAATGAAGCGGAATTTATGCCAGCCATTAGCACCATCAATAGATGCGGCTTCATACAGGTCTTTTGAAATACCCTGCAGTCCGGCCAGAAATATCAGCATCTGAACACCGGCGCCCTGCCAGGCCGACATGATGACGATCGATTTCATGGCATAGGCCGGATCACCGAGCCAGTTAGGCCCTTCTATGAGTCCGAACGAGAACACCTCCAGGTAGCGGTTAAACAACCCCATGTCTTTGTTGAAGAAGAAAGACCAGACAATGGAAACCACCACCATCGAGGTAACGACAGGCGCGAAATAAACCGACCTAAAAAAGTTAACCCCCTTCATCTGGCGGTTGATCAGTAAGGCCAGCCCCAATGCCATTGCCACCTGCAGCGGAACAACCATGAAGGCAAAACGAAAGGTGTTATAGAATGATTTATAGAAAATGGGGTCTTTGGCGACCAGCACCGTTTTTGTGTCATCGCTTTCCCAGCTGTAAAGCTCACGAAAGCCTTTATATTTTTCATCCTTGCGGGTCACGGTGCGCAGGCGCGGAAATTCTGTATTGCCATCGTCATCAACCTGGATATTGCCTTGTTCGTCCCGTTCAGCCGGCAACCGGATGACACTCAGCGCCAGCGCCCGGTCATAGTTCCGAAGCCCGACAAATTCCGTCGGGTTCGGGGATATTAGCCGTTGGTTGGTGAACGACATATAAAAGGCCATCAGAGTAGGCGTGACCAGAAACATCAATAAGAAAAAGACGGCCGGGGCGATCATCAGCAGCCCATAACGCGACTGCAAACGCGACATCGGACCACGATAATTCTTCTTAATGGGCGCTGCTTGTGCTTGGGTAGTGGAAAGCGTCATAAGTACAACCAGTATCTGTGAGTGAATGACTTATCGAACGACTGCGCCGAGTGGTGCAGTCGTTCATGGCTGGGTTCAGAACCCGTAACCACCATTGTCTTCGATGTTTAACTCAATAGTGTCAACGGCATTGTCGAGAGCGTCTTGCGGATCCACGCCGTCAATAATGTCCTGCGCGGCCTTATCAAAAGCACTGGAAATAACTGGATAGGCCGGTGTTTCAGGGCGCATGACCGTATACTGTTCTGAAAACTCATAGAAAATGCGCCACTCGCCACCCTCACTGTATTGTTCAGTCAGCGCCGCGCCGCCGGATGAGGTTGGAATCAGGGAGGTCTTTTCAGACATTTCGGCCACTTCTTCATCGCTCATCAGGAACTGAACGAATTCGGCTGCGCCTTCCGGGTGCTTACATGAGCTGGAAATACCCCACTGCCATGAACCACCACCCACAACCGGGCCGTGACCCAGATCTGGCGGAGGCAAAATGGCCAGGTCGTCACCGAAGGCATCGGTGTAGTCTTTAGCAGACCAGGAACCGGTATAGTGAATGGCAATTTTTCCATTCTGAAAACGCTTGTCGTCGGCCGGTTTACGATCGGCAAATTCCTGCTCAAAAAGCGACTGGAACCATTCGCCCCACTGCACAGCAGCGTCGCCATTGAGCGTACCTTCCGCTTCTAAATAGTTGTCGCGATCAATCAGATCCGCCCCAAATGACTGCAATAAAGGCCCATAGCCGTAAGAGGACCATTCGCCGGTCCAGTTGGTATTCACATCGAAAGGATAGGCAAACTCACCGGACGCTTTAATCTTCTTGATGGCGGCCATCAGTTCGTCTTTTGTCCAGGGCGCTTCCAAAGTCGGATAGCGAATATCAAACCGTTCCAATATGGACTTTCGGGTAAACAGGGTCAGTGCAACATCGAACTGACCAACAGAATAAACTTGGCCTTTATACTGCCCCTTCGCGCCGGTATTCAAACCGTCGAGAAAATCCTGGCTAAGGTAGTCACTGATCGGGCGGAGGTAACCGGACCAGGCAAAGTTAGGCACGGTCGGCTGATCCATATCGAATACACAGGGAAGCGTATTCGCCAATGCAGCAGCAGTAATGGATTCGGTGTAAGAGCCTTCAGGCAACTTTTCTACCAAGATTTCCCAGCGATCCTGAGAGGCATTAAAGCGGTTTACGGCGGCCTCGCTGGCTTGCATCTCGGCGTCGCCAGTCTCATGGCGCCACATGGTGACTTCTGTTGGTGCAGCCAGAGCGAGTGAGGAGTTTGCAAGCAGCAACGCGGCTACCAGCGTTTTCATTGGGGTATTGACGTTCATCTTATGCCTCTCGTGTTTTTGTTTTGGGCCTATTGACAATGTTGTCATCAGATAGGATAGCGATTATGACAACATTGTCAATTTCACATAAAAAGTTTTTGTTTCAAGATGTAATCTGAATTGACCCAGCGCAGTTTTGCCAACGCTGCGGCTATCGGCATCAGGCCGATGCCCGCCGGATAAAATCGCAGCTCAGGCGCTCGTGGCTGATTTCCAGGTTTTCAGAAAGCAGGTGCCTGATTGCCCACTGCCCCATTTCATAATGCGGCAACGCCATCGTCGACAAGCCTGGCTTTAGCGACTCGGCAATGATCTCCAGATTATCAAAGCTGGCCACCGCCATATCGTGGCCCGGCTGAAGGCTGTGCTCCACCAGACTGAAGTAAACGGACATGGCAATCTCATCTTTACCACAAAGAATGGCATCCGGGCGCCTATCCGAGTTCAGCAGATTCGACATGACTTCATCTACACGCGAGACTTCCTGCCCGATTTCGCCGGAAATAGCCTTTTCAGTCCAGCCGTCCACAGCGGGATGCTGGTGGATGGTGTCCAAAAATCCGCGGCTGCGCTCACGGCCAGCGATAATGCGTGGATTCAGGTTAAGGTAGGCAATTCGTCGATGGCCGGTATTAATCAGATGCCGGGTAACATCGCAAGCGGCGGCGTATTCATCCGGAACGACGCAGGGCAGCTCGCCGCGTTCGTCATAGCAGTTGGCCAGTACCAGAGGCACCGCGCGCAGCTCATCCGATGGATTAACAGCGTGATGATACATGGCGGCGTAGATAATGCCTTCAACACGACGCTCCAGTAGCTTATCAATGGCGGCATCCATGTTCTGATGGTTATCGTCAATATTGATCACCATCAGAAACTTGCCTTGCGCCCAGGCTTCTTCCTGTGCACCACGAATCAGATTAACCGAGTGCACCGACATACCGGCCTGGTCAGCAATCAGGCCGATCACACCACTTTTTTTGCTGCGAATCATCCGCGCACCGGTATTTGGCCGGTAGCCCAGGGCTTTAATTGCGTCCTGAACCTTTTTCCGGGTTTCAGGTGTGACGTTATCATCGTTATTGATCACTCTGGAAACCGTCTTGAACGATGTTCCTGCCGCCTTGGCGACGTCCTTAATGGTGGTCATACCCGCACCCATGTCAACATTGTCATTTCTCGATTGCCTACCTTAACAAATGATTCGTTAACGCGCATTCACTGCACGGACCCGAAAATCAGCCGCCTACTGAAATTGTGTGTGGCGAATCAGGTCTCCCACATCGAAATCAGTATCATTTACTGGCACTCTAGGCTCATGGCAGCGGGCAACCAGCCCCTAGAACACCCATTCACTATTTGACCCATGGAAACACCGAATGACCGCAAAGCTAATTTACTGCTACGACCCAATGTGCAGCTGGTGCTGGGGCTTCAAACCCACCTGGTATGAACTGCGCACACTGCTTGCCCCACTGGTTGAGCAACAAAAACTGGAAATCCACTACCTGCTCGGCGGCCTGGCGCCGGATTCCGACCAACCGATGCCGCCAGAGATGCAAACCAAGCTGCAGGGCGTTTGGCAGCAAATCAGCGCGCACTTAGGCACCGAGTTTAACCACGCCTTCTGGCAGGAGTGCCAGCCCCGCCGCTCGACCTACCCGGCCTGCCGCGCCTGCCTGGTGGCCCGCGAAGCCGGGTTGGAAGAAAAAATGATCACCGAAATCCAGCAGGCCTACTATTTGAAGGCGCAGAACCCGTCCGATATCGACACGCTCGCGCAATGCGCTGAAAACATTGGCCTGAATAAAGCTGAATTCATCGACGCGATCGCTCAGGTGCAACAAACGCAGAGTCTGGAAAAAGAACTCGCACAGGCACGCCAGCTGCAGCTGAACTCATTCCCGTCGCTGGGCCTGATCGTGGGTAATCGCATTGCGCACATCGAGCTGGATTATAAGAGCGCGAAGAACATGCTGCAGACTATTGAGCTGGGCATGCGGCAACTTTCCGGTGAAGGCGAATAAGCAATATCGGAAGTAAGTACCAGCCACCTTGAACTAAACCCGGTCGCCGCCACTCTATAGAGCAGGCAAATACGCCAACGAATCAGGAATCGCCCTATATGAGTAAGATGAGCATCGAAATTGTGTCTGACGTGATGTGCCCTTGGTGCATTATTGGCTATAAAAATCTAGAGAAGGCATTGCAGCAGCTACCGGATATCGAGGCCGACATCAGCTGGCACGCGTTTGAGCTGAACCCTCAGATGCCACCGGAAGGTCAGGACTTGGTTGAGCACGTGATTGAAAAGTACGGCTCCACCAAAGAGCAGAGCGTGGAGAACCGCAAGATGATTGCCCAACGCGGCCTGGATTCAGGTTTTCAGTTCAACTTCTCGGATGACTCAAAGATTATCAACTCGTTCAATTGCCACCGGCTGCTGACGTGGGCAAAGGAGCACGGTAAGCAAACCGAGCTGAAGCTGGCGCTGTTCAGTGCGCACTTTACCGAGGGCAAACAGCTGAATGATGATGCGCAGCTGCTGGCCGTAGCGGTGAGTATTGGCCTGGATGAGGCCCGAGCCCGGCAAATTCTGGACAGCGATGAATACGCAGCCGAGGTTCGTGCAGAGCAGAACCGCATGCACCAGATGGGTATTCAGAGTGTGCCGACCTTCATCATAAATAAGAAGTACGGCATCAGTGGCGGTCAGCCCAGCGAGGCGTTTATCGATGCGCTGACGCAGATTAACGCTGAAGCGCAGGGCGCCTCCGCACAGGCGTAAGCAGCGCTACCCCTCTTTTTAGATTGTGTCCGCAAGCCATTACCCTCTGCGGAAAAGCCCGGCCGGATTATGGAGTTAAAGGCAGCTAGCCCTTGATTCCTCGTTCACGGGCAACCATGATGCAAATAACACGCATTTAAAAGAGCCCAAAAATGACAGGCATGAACTGGCAACAGCTTTTAACCACCGCCCGCGAAGGACACGATGCACTCGAGCCCGCCGATATGGGCCGAAGCCATTTCCACAAAGATCATGACCGTATTGTCTTTTCCGGTGCCTTCCGCAAGCTTGGTGGTAAAACGCAGGTTCATCCGCTGGCCAAGTACGACCACATTCACAACCGGCTGATCCACTCGATGGAAGTGGGCAGTGTCGGTCGGTCGCTGGGCATTCGCATCGGTGAAGAACTGAAGAAAGAGCTGCCCAAAGGCATTCAGCCGGACGATTTGGGCATTATCGTACAGGCCGCCTGCCTGGCGCACGATATCGGCAACCCACCGTTTGGGCATGCCGGTGAGTACGCCATTCAGGATTGGTTCAAGCGCGCCGGCAATCAGCACTATCTTTCCGGGCTGACCGATAAAGAAAAGCTCGATCTGCAAAGCTTTGAAGGCAACGCGCAAGGCTTTCGCACGCTGACACAAATTGAGTACCACCTGAACAACGGCGGCCTGCGCCTAACCTACCCGACGCTGGGCGCGTCACTGAAATACCCTTGGACCGCCGAACTCGCCGGGTCAAACGGTAAATTCAGCTGCTTCCAGAGCGAGCACCGCATTCTGGAAGCACTGGCCAATAAACTGGGGCTGATTCGCCTGGAAAGCGGTCGCTTTGCGCGCCACCCACTGAGTTACCTGATGGAGGCGGCCGATGACATCTGCTATGCACTGATCGATTTAGAAGATGCTGTCGAGCTTTCCATCATCGATTTCGAAGAAGTGGAAGAGATCTTCCTCGATATTCAGGGCACCAAGGTGCTGGCGCTGGATAACAGCGGCAACATCTCACCCGCACGGCAGCTTTCGGCACTGCGCAGTAAAACCATTGGCTGTATTGTCGATGCGGTGGTCGATACCTTTGTCAAAAACAAGGGCGACATTCTTAACGGTAGCTTTGAAGGCGACCTGATCGCCGCCTGCCCGACCGCCATTTACCAAGGCATTCAACGGGCCAAAACGCTGGCGCGCAACAAGGTATTTATGGATGCACAGAAAACCGAAACCGAGATCGGTGCCTACACCGTGCTGTCCATTCTGCTGGAAACCTACATTGAAGCCGGCTTTGAATACCACCAGCGGCGCGACCGCCGAAGCCTGAGCTACCGTACCAAGCGCGTGTTCGACCTGATGGCCGGCGAAGCGCCGAGTGAAAAGATGGGGCAGTACGAAATTTACCAGCGCATGGTCGATAACATTGCCGGCATGACCGATAACTACGCGCTCTATCTGGCCAAACAGTTTTCATCACCGAGCTAATCGCTGACATAGATAAAAGCTATCGCTCATATAACTGCAATCTATAATGCAACCCTGTCGCATCTACTGCGCAATATATGAGCTGATTAGGTCTGCTGATTCACATACAATGCCTGCCATCAACGACCTGATGACGTGCCATGCTTGCCCAACTACTGCCTCACCGCTATAAAATCTTCGCCACGCTCGCTTTAATTATTGCTCTCATTCTTCCCAGTACCGGCCTCGCTGAGCTCTCTCACTTAAACGATGCACAGACAAAAACCGTCGCCATTCTATTGCTGGCCGCGGTGCTTTGGGTCACGGAGTGGGTACCGCTGTTTGTGGTCAGCTTTATTATTCTGGCACTGGAGCTGATCTGGCTGATGCCCTCGGTTCAGGCGCTGGATATCGCCGCGTCCGACAGTCTGTTTTTCTCGCCGTTTTTCTCCAACATCATTCTGCTGTTTATGGGTGGCTTTGTGCTTTCCAGCATCATGCAGAAGGCGGCACTCGACTCGCGCCTGGCGTTCTGGATACTGAAGCTCACCAAGGGCGAACCCAAGATTACCCTGCTCGGCATTATTGCCGGCTGCATCTTCCTTTCGATGTGGATGAGCAACACCGCCACTGCGGCCATGATGCTGACCATGATTCTGCCGCTCACCAAGCAGCTGCGCTTCGACTCGCCCTTTCGTGTCGGTCTGATTTTGGCGATTCCGCTGTCGTGTAACCTCGGTGGCATGGGCACACCCATCGGCACGCCGCCAAATGCCATTGCCATGAGCTACCTGACGGCCAAGGGCATTGATGTCAGCTTTCTGGAATGGATTATCCTCACCATGCCGTTCCTGCTGATCACTGCCGGCGTGCTTTGGCTGGGCATTCTCAAGGTGTACCCGCCGGGTAATGACGTGCTGGAAATGAGCGAAGCGAAGATTGAACCGTTTCGCGCGCGCCAGTGGTTCACTCTGTTCATCTTCGTATTTACCGTTATCGGCTGGCTCATTGGCGGTCAGTTTGGCCTGAAGACCGGCACCATCGCCCTGTTCCCGATCATTGCCTCCTTTTGGCTGGGGCTGTTGGATCAGTCCGACTTCCGGGCCCTGCCGTGGGATGTGCTGTTTATGGTCTCCGGCGGTATCGCCCTGGGTGTAGCCATCGATATTTCCGATCTGGGCCAGGTCATTCTGTCATTCCTGCCGGCAACCGGCAGCTTTGAAATGCTGGTCGCGCTGATGGTCATGGTGGGTGCGGTACTGGGTACGGTGATGAGTAATACGGCAACCGCCGGTTTGCTGATTCCTATCGTGGTCTCGCTGGCCTTACCCACAAACCAGCTGCTGGTTATGGTGCTGGCCATTACATTGAACTGCTCAACGGCGATGATCCTGCCGATCAGTACACCCCCCAACGCCATTGCCTTCGGTTCCGGCATGATCGGCGTAAAAGACATTGCCCGCATGGGTATACTGATGAACGTACTCGGTATCATACTGGCCATCACCATCGGCCCGATTTACTGGTTCCTGGTGTTATAAAGCAGCAGGCGGATGATTCTGCTTTGCTGCCAAATCTGCTTTAATATCTGGCTACAGACCAAGATCTGAGAGGCGCTCATGCAGGTTCACATTCAGAAATGCCAGAAATGCAACTCCACCAACCTACGCAACATCATCGCCCGTGATGATGCCCAGCGGGTATTCGTGCAGTGCCACGATTGCGGCAGTTTTGTCGCCCGCTATGTGATTGCGCCCGGCGGATACTTCCATGAAGGCCGCGACTACGAAAGCTTTTTACGTACCCAGATGCTCGACCGGGGCTTCTCTTCCGGGCGCGATCTGAAGACGGTGTTTAAAGAGGTTTCAGAATCGGCCAAGGCCGGCTTTGATGAAACCCTGAAACGCACCCACGAAAAATATGGTGATGAATTACCCTAGTGGGCCATGTGTAAAGTTAGGTCACTCATCTCCAGCAAAGCCGCTGCGTCTGGCGGCTTCATCTCTTTTTCACCTACACGCCGTAAATACCCCCTGACAAAGGGCCGGATTCACACACCCTTCAATATTGCCTGCTAGGCTACTCCTGACCGATCGGTACAGTTTTTGCCCGTAACATTGCCGATCACAACCCACATAACCGCAATCATGCGACATAAAGAAGAGGTTTTCCTGTGAAAAAATCCATCTGTCTGCTGCCGGCTGCTATCACCCTGGCAGCGCTATCCCCCCTTGCACTGGCTGTTTCACCGACAATTCAACTGCGCATAATGGAAACGACTGATATCCATATGCACATCGCCAACTACGATTATTACCGGGATGCCGAAAGCGATTCTGTCGGCCTTTCCAAGGTGGCCACGCTGATCAAACAGGCACGAAAAGAAGCCACCAATTCTGTTCTGGTTGATAATGGTGACCTAATTCAGGGCAACCCGCTGGGCGACTTCGTTGCCAAAGGGCGGGTGCTGCGCTTCGGTGAAACACACCCGGCGTTTAAAGCCATGAACCTGCTCGATTACGATGTTGGTAACGTCGGCAACCACGAATTCAACTACGGGCTGGATTTCCTCGCCAAGTCACTGGCGGGCGCCAACTTCCCCTATGTTTCAGCCAACGTCTATGCCGACGATGGCGATAACAACCCGGAAAACGACCAGCCCTACTTCATGCCTTACGTCATCAAAACCGAAACCATGACCGATACCAGCGGTCAGCCGCACGACGTGAAGGTCGGCTACATTGGTTTTACACCGCCGCAAATAATGAACTGGGATAAAGACAACCTGACCGGCCTGGTCACCGCCAAAGACATTATTGCCAGTGCCGAAAAATACGTACCGATGATGAAAGCCGAAGGCGCTGACATCGTCATTGCCATCCCGCACAGCGGCCTTTATGCCAACCCGCGCACCACCAATGAAGAGCATGCGGTCTATCACCTGGCTAAGGTGGAAGGCATCGATGCCATCCTGTTCGGCCATTCGCATCAGGTATTCCCGGGCGGTGACTTGTTCAACAACATGGACGGTGTCGATAACGAAAAAGGCACTGTGTTTGGCGTGCCCTCGGTGATGCCGGGCTTCTGGGGCAGCCACCTGGGCGTTATCGATTTAACGCTGGAAATGACTGACGGTGAATGGCAGGTGGCCAGCGCGAATACCGAGGTGCGCGCCATCTCCAAACGCGAAGGCCGCGAAACCATTGCTCTGGTAGAAGCCGATAAAACCATTAACGACGCCATTAAAGCCGATCACGAGGGTACGCTGGCGTACATGCGCCAAAAGGTGGGTGAAACCACGGCACCGATTTACAGCTACTTCTCACAGATTCAGGACGACCCGTCGGTTCAGATCGTGAACAACGCGCAGGTCTGGTATGTTGAGAATATCGTGCGCGGCACCGAATACGATGGCCTGCCGATCATTTCAGCGGCCGCCCCGTTTAAAGCAGGCGGTCGTGGCGGTGCCGACTACTACACCGATGTTCCCGCCGGCGACATTGCACTGAAAAATGTGTCCGATCTATACATCTACCCGAACGACCTGAAGGTTGTAAAACTGAATGGCGCGCAGGTTATCGACTGGCTGGAACGCTCTGCCGGGCAGTTCAATCAGATTGATCCGAACAACAAAAAAGACACCCAGACTCTGGTTAATGAAGCCTTTCCTTCTTACAACTTTGATGTAATCGACGGCATTGAGTACAAGATTGACGTTACTCAGCCCAGTAAGTTTGGCGCCAAAGGCGAACTGGAAAACGCCGATGCCCGGCGCATTCTGGATGTCACTTATCAGGGCAAAGCCATCGACCCGGCGCAGGAGTTTCTGGTGGTGACCAACAACTACCGCGCAGGCGGCGGTGGCAGCTTCCCGGCGCTGGATGGTAGCGCAACGGTTATCGATGCACCGGATAAAAACCGCGACGTCATCGCCAACTACCTGCTCAGCCAGAATGAGATCAACCCGGCAGCAGACAACAACTGGTCATTTGCCGACTGGGGCAATGCCAGGGTAACGATACGCACATCTCCCAAGGCGCGAACCTTTGCTGGTGATAATCTGGAGTTTGTGGCTGTAGAAGAGGATGGTTTTGCGTTGTTTGAATTTAAATAGACGCTGATGCCTTAATGCAGAAAACCGCCTGAACAGGCGGTTTTTTGGTATAGCCTCAGGGCCATTCCGGCATTACGCCCTCAACAACAAAATCGTCCTGAAAATCATGAACAACCGTTGACCGGCTCCTTGACTGAATGCTGCGAGCGCTGGAAACGGCAACGTCAGTATCGTAGCGGGATGAGCACCAGCCGGACCCGGCTTCAATAGCGATGGTTTCATCGGTTATCGAGGATATTTCCAACGCATAGTCTGCTGAAATAATTCGGCCTGCCACATAGGCTGCTCGGTTGTTGACATCGGCATCTGCCAGTCGATGACGCTGCCCCCATTCAATAAGGTAATCATCACATTCAGGGCTTTCAACGTCCGGAATATTAGTAAAACCAACATCGAGAACCGCCCCATACTTCAAATACATCATGGAAATCTCGACCAGTGTGGCCAGATCTTCACGGCTGTTGGTGTAACTGTAAAAATAGCTCGCGCCATCGTCCTCAAACTCTAAGCCAATGTCTTCTCCGGTTGAAGCGATCAACCCTGCCGAAGCTTCAGATTCGTTGTAGTAAACGTCAGCAGCTTCCATAACCAGATCTGAACTCAACGGGTATAGCTCATCGAGATCGCTACTGACCCGGGTATTTGAATAGATATAGTCATATATCGTACCGCTGCTGCCCAGTGAGGCCAGCAGTTCGGGTGGAACAAAATCATTCGCATGAGCTAGTTCGTGTGCAAGCAGGCTATAGAGCTTCGGAGCCAGCTGGTATGTATAGCGGTAGTTGTAGGTTTCACTATTGTAAGAGTTTGACCAGGTTGAGTAGTCACCGCTGCCAGCGTCGACAAAGCGGCGGGCAGGATAAAACTGTAATGGATATTCCGAACAACCGCAGGAATCATCTTCATCGTTAATGGTTTCCCACTCTTCCGTATTTCGCCAGAGATACCTTGGGTCGATATAAATAGATGCGGTGTAGGCGTGGTAGAAAGAACCGTCAATTTCGTAGCTGATAACGATGGTATTCACTGCTTTAAACAGATTAAGCAGGTTTTGATCGTCTATATAATCCAAGGCGTCCAGAAAGCTGTCGGCCATCCAGTCGTGGGATACCACCAGGCGACTTGCAACGTCACTCTCCGAAACATCGCCAGATACCCCCATACCCAGTGGCTGCACCTTCGAAAGATCGCAGGAGCCCGGTTGTAAATAGATAACTGAACACTCAACCAGCGCATCGGAGTTAGTCCGGGTATCGTAGCTATAGAGTTCTGCGGCTGAAAGGACGCCATCGTAATTTAATGGGTCATCCGATGAGCTTCCACACCCCGCCAACAAAAGAAGAGGCAAGCACAGTTTAGCCAGCGAGGCTTTCATTGATCGCATACAAAAATCCTTATTTTAATTGCTTTAGGTTGCCGTCCCGGCTGCGGTGTCGATTTTTATTTTTTTCGTGATCTTAGCAGCAAAGAGAGCAATACCAAACGCAGTTAAATCAACTACTCACCGTATTAGGTTATTCGTTCCCCATACGAAAAAAACCGCCCTTAAGGCGGTTCATTCTTTCAAAATTTATTTGTTATCCGGGAGCGTTTATTTATGCTCCACCAACTCTATTTCATACTCGACGGTGCCACCAGGCGTTTGCACATTAACAACATCGCCTTCCTCTTTGCCGATCAGTGCGCGTGCAATCGGTGAGTTCACAGAGATCTTATTCACCTTCACGTTGGCTTCATCATCTCCCACAATTTTGTAGGTAACGCCTTTATCGGTTTCCAAATTTAGCAGCGTTACGGTTACACCAAAGATCACCTTACCGGTGTTTGGAATATCGTGAACGTTGATTACCTGTGAGCCGGCCAGACGGCCTTCAATATCGCTGATACGGGCTTCAATAAAACCCTGCTGCTCGCGCGCAGCATGGTATTCAGCGTTTTCTTTTAGGTCGCCGTGCTCCCGGGCTTCGGCAATGGCTTCAATAACGGCAGGACGCTTAACGGTTTTTAACTCTTTAAGTTCGTTCTGCAGCGCCAGTTCACCTTCAACGGTCATGGGGTAACGTTGCATTAGCTTTTCCTTTGAGCAAAAAGGGCGCCGAGCGCCCTTATATGAAATTATTTATGTTTCTGAATTATGACGATCTTTAACCGGCATGCAAGTCCTGCAGGCGGTTAACGGCGGTTTCGCCACGCAGCTTCATGGCCAGAACCGAAGCTTCCGCGCCGGCCAGTGTGGTGGTGTAATAAACCTTATGCTGCAGAGCACCTTTACGGATCTCCGCACTATCAACCATCGATTGGCGACCTTCCGTGGTATTCATCACATAAGCGACTTCGTCGTTCTTGATCATATCCACCAGATGCGGACGACCTTCTTTCACCTTATTCACAGCCTCGGTTGGCAGACCGTTTTCGGTGAAGAACTGAGCGGTACCGCGGGTTGCAACAACCTCAAAGCCCAGCGTGGTCAAGTCTTTAGCCATCGCCAAGGCCGCTTCTTTATCTTTGTTTTTCACAGAGATAATGACTTTGCCCTTGGTTGGAATCACCGCGCCGGCACCCAAAGCAGCCTTCAGGAAAGCCTCGGCAAAGGTTGCACCGGTGCCCATCACTTCGCCGGTCGATTTCATTTCCGGGCTCAGTACCGGGTCTACGCCGTGGAACTTGTTAAACGGCATGACCGCTTCTTTCACTGAGAAGTAGCCCGGAATGATCTCTTCGGTAAAGCCGATTTCAGATAGCTTTTTACCGGTCATTACCTGGGTACCGATCTTCGCCAGCGAGGTGCCAATGGCTTTGGAAACAAACGGTACGGTACGCGAAGCTCGTGGGTTAACCTCGATGATGTACAGTTTTTCATCCTGCCAGGCCATCTGTACGTTCATCAAGCCGACAACGTTCAGCTCCAGCGCCATATCACGCACCTGCGCGCGGATCATGTCCTGAGCCGCTTTCGGCAGGCTGTATGGCGGCAGTGAACAGGCGGAGTCACCGGAGTGAATACCGGCTTGCTCAATGTGCTGCATGATGGCGCCCATCACCACCTGCTCGCCGTCGGAAACGCAGTCGATATCCATCTCAATGGCATCGTCCAGGAAGTGGTCGAGCAGTACCGGTGCATCGTTGGAAACCTGAACGGCTTCGTTCATGTAGCGGCGCAGCTCTTCTTCTGCGTAAACGATTTCCATCGCGCGGCCACCCAGTACATAAGACGGGCGAACCACCAGTGGATAACCGATACGGTTAGCAATACCCACAGCTTCTTCCAGGCTGCGTGCAGTGCCGTTTTCCGGCTGCAGCAGACCCAGCTTTTCAACCATGACCTGGAAGCGCTCACGGTCTTCGGCACGGTCAATGGCATCCGGACTGGTGCCGATGATCGGCGCACCGGCGGCCTCTAAATCACGCGCCAGCTTCAATGGCGTCTGGCCACCGTAGTGAACGATCACACCGGTTGGTTTTTCCAGTTCGATAATTTCCAGTACGTCTTCCAGAGTGACTGGCTCGAAGTACAGACGATCAGAGGTATCGTAATCGGTAGAGACCGTTTCCGGGTTACAGTTGACCATAATGGTCTCGTAGCCATCTTCTTTAGCCGACAGCGCCGCGTGGACACAGCAGTAGTCGAATTCAATACCCTGACCAATGCGGTTAGGGCCACCACCGATGACCATGATCTTCTGCTTATCAGTGACCGCAGCTTCACACTCTTCATCATACGAGGAGTACATATAGGCGGTATCGGACGCGAACTCGGCGGCGCAGGTATCCACACGCTTATACACCGGCTTCACACCCAGCGCCCAGCGCTTCTTGCGGAATTCTTTTTCGCTCAGGCCCAGCAGTTGCGCCAGACGGGTATCCGAGAAACCTTTGCGCTTATATTTGCGCATCAGAGCCTCGTCCATGTCTTTCAGGCCGAGCTGACCAAGCGCGATTTCGTCTTTCACCAGGTCTTCAATCTGTACCAGGAACCAGGGGTCAATGGCGGTCAGCGCATAGATATCGTCGACGGTTTTACCCATGCGGAAGGCATCGGCAATATACCAAATGCGATCCGGACCGGCTTCACGCAGCTCACGCACCAGCACTTCTTCGGCATCGCTGGCATTGATATCGAGCATCGGGTCGAAGCCGCACGCGCCCACTTCCAGACCACGCAACGCTTTCTGTACCGATTCCTGGAAGTTACGGCCAATGGCCATCACTTCACCCACCGATTTCATCTGCGTGGTCAGGCGGTCATTGGCCTGCGGGAATTTTTCAAAAGCAAAGCGAGGAATCTTGGTGACAACGTAGTCGATGCTTGGCTCGAACGAAGCCGGGGTGACGCCACCGGTAATGTCATTCTGCAGCTCATCCAGGGTGTAACCAATCGCTAACTTGGCAGCGACCTTGGCAATCGGGAAGCCGGTTGCTTTAGAGGCCAGCGCAGAAGAGCGGGACACACGCGGGTTCATCTCGATGATCACCATGCGGCCATCTTTCGGGTTAATACCGAATTGAACGTTGGAGCCGCCGGTTTCCACACCAATTTCACGCAGTACCGCCAGCGAGGCGTTACGCATGATCTGATATTCTTTATCGGTCAGGGTTTGCGCCGGTGCCACGGTGATGGAGTCACCGGTGTGAATACCCATCGGGTCGAAGTTTTCAATGGCACACACGATGATGCAGTTGTCCGCTTTGTCGCGCACCACTTCCATCTCGTACTCTTTCCAGCCGATCAGGCTTTCGTCGATCAGCAGCTCGTTGGTTGGGGATAAGTCCAAACCACGACGGCAAATCTGTTCAAATTCTTCTTTGTTGTAAGCAATACCGCCGCCGGTGCCACCCATGGTGAAGCTCGGACGGATAATGGACGGGAAGCCCAAGCCTTCAACCACTTCCCAGGCTTCTTCCATGCTGTGTGCGATACCGGAACGCGGCGTTTCCAGACCAATCGCCTTCATGGCTTTGTCGAAACGGTCACGATCTTCGGCTTTATCGATGGTATCGGCATTGGCACCGATCATCTCAACGCCGTATTTTTCCAGTACGCCATGCTTTTCCAGATCCAGCGCGCAGTTCAGCGCGGTCTGGCCACCCATGGTTGGCAGCAGCACATCGGGCTTTTCTTTGGCGATGATCTTTTCGACTTCCTGCCAGATGATCGGCTCGATGTAGGTGGCATCGGCCATGGCCGGATCGGTCATGATGGTGGCCGGGTTAGAGTTCACCAGAATGACGCGGTAACCCTCTTCACGCAGCGCTTTACAAGCTTGCGCGCCGGAGTAGTCGAATTCACAGGCCTGACCAATAACAATCGGACCGGCACCTAAGATCAGAACACTTTGTATGTCGGTACGTTTAGGCATTGGCCGCTTTCTCCATATTCTCAATAAATTGGTCAAACAGTGGGGCGACATCGTGCGGCCCCGGGCTGGCTTCCGGGTGGCCCTGGAAGCTGAAGGCTAACTTGTCGGTACGCTGAATGCCCTGCAGGGACTTATCGAACAACGAACGGTGCGTCATTTCCAGGTTCGCCGGCAGTGTGGTTTCGTCAATGGCAAAACCGTGGTTCTGGCTGGTGATCATCACCGTCTTTTCAGCAATGGTTTCAACCGGGTGGTTGGCACCGTGGTGACCGAATTTCATCTTCACTGTTTTGGCACCACTGGCCAGGCCGAGTAACTGGTGACCCAGGCAAATGCCGAACACCGGAATTTCGGTTTTCAGAATCTCCTGAATGGCGGTGATAGCGTAATCACAAGGTTCCGGGTCACCCGGACCGTTAGACAGGAATACACCATCCGGATTCATCGCCAGCACGTCACTGGCCGGGGTTTGTGCCGGCACGACGGTCAGGCGGCAGCCGCGATCAGCGAGCATGCGCAAAATATTGCGTTTCACGCCAAAATCGTAGGCAACGACGTGGAACTTGCTGGTATCCGGCTTGGCATGGCCTTCTCCCAGTTTCCAGCTGCCTTCGGTCCATTCATAGGCTTCTTTTACTGAAACTTCTTTAGCCAGATCCATGCCTTTCAGACCGGCAAAGCCTTTCGCCAGTTCAAGGGCACGCGCTTCATCAATGTTGTCACCGGCCATCAGACAGCCGTTTTGAGCACCCTTTTCACGCAGAATTCGGGTCAGGCGGCGGGTATCGATATCGGCAATGGCAACCACATTGCGCTCTACCAGGTAGTCGCTGAGCGATTGCTCACTGCGGAAATTACTGTGCAGTAGCGGTAAATCCCGGATCACCAAGCCAGAGGCCCAAACCTGTGCAGATTCTTCATCTTCAGAGGTCACACCGGTGTTACCAATATGAGGGTAGGTTAATGTTACAATCTGGCGGGCATAGGATGGATCGGTCAGGATTTCCTGATAACCGGTCATGGCCGTATTGAATACGACCTCCCCAATAGACTCCCCAGCGGCACCAATACTGATACCTTTAAAAATACTTCCGTCTTCGAGCGCGAGTATGGCAGGCGTACTCAAGATCCCTTCCCCTTTTTGAATGAATGGACGATTGAGATTATTGACCAATCAGACTGATTTTTTAATCCTCTATTCGTAAAAAAGCGAGATGAAGAAAACCTCATCCCGCTTTTTTAGAAATTATTTTCGGCTTATCGAAAAAGCCTCAAACTGGCCTGAGAACAGATCCAAAAATAAATAGTCAGTCTGATCAATCATTGGGCAATGTACCCAAAAAAATTTGGCGGATTCTACTTGATAGCCCCCGGGCTGTCTAGCCGTTAACCACCGTTCCAGAGAGTATTCAGGCCCTTGGCCTGATGGGCTGGGGCTGAGCGGAATGCTCAAGAGGCACACTATTTTTATTCAGTCCGCAGGATCTCAGCCTGGCATGACATACATCTGGTCGAAGTAGCCCATAAATGAGATTATCAGTATTAAATAATGCCACTTAAGGTTATATGGATATGTCCGAAACGGCACAACTCGTTGAAACACTGAAACACGTCCTTCGTGAAAAGAAGATCACTTATCAGCACGTCGCTCAACACCTTGACCTGAGCGAAGCCAACGTAAAGCGGATGTTTTCACGCAAGCACTTCACGCTCAGCCGCATGGAAGAAATCTGTAATCTCGCTGAGGTTGATCTGGGCTACCTGATGATGCGCATGCAGGAAGATTCGCAGCTGATCAACAGCCTCACGCTGGAAACAGAAACTGAGTTGGTGAACAACGAAAAGTTGCTGATTATGGCTCAGCTGCTGATCAACCGCTGGAGCTTCGAGGAGATCACCAGCACCTATACCTTCGATGAGCTGGAGGGCATTCAACTGCTGGCCAAGCTCGACCGAATGGGCGTGATCGACCTGCTGCCCGGCAACCGGGTGAAGGTACTGGTTTCCCGCCACTTCAAATGGATCAACGACGGGCCGGTACAGAACTACTTCAAGAAATACGTCGCGCTCGAGTTCTTCGACTGCAACTTTGATATCAACGCCGGCGAGCTGCTGGTATTCAGCTATGGGCAGATCACCCGACAGTCCAACACGCAACTGCAGAACAGCATGCTCAGGCTGGCACGCGAATTTGATGAAATTTGCAAGGAAGACGCCAAACAGCCGCTCGACCAAACCTTTGGCACCGGCTTAACGCTGGCCATGCGCCCGTGGGAGCTGAGTGTCTTTACCAAATATCGCCGGGAACCCAACAACAAGCAATTTTGATAGCCATGGTGGCGATACGGGCAATTCTTCCGGGCATGCGGAAATTTCCTCTATACTTTTTGGTAATGTCTGTCTGGTAAGCGATCATGCAAAACAGTGACCGAAGATATGCTCAGCGCATCGCCGTCGAGCTGCCCACACAAATAACCACCCGCGGTGGCCGGGTATTGAATGTTCACACCTGGGATTTTTCCGACAAAGGTGCCTACGTCGCCATGACCGAAGAGGAAGCCGGCTCAATTGATTTGGGCTCCTATGTGACTATCCAGTTAACTGGCACTAACTATGAAACACCCTCGCTCAGCGCCGAGGTCATCCGAAAAACAGAACGGGGCATCGCCCTGAAGCTGGAACTGGAGGATGAGGATTTTCCGGAAAACGGCGATCGTGATTCAGGCCTGCTCTAACCGGCCTTAAACTGAGGTATCAACCAGGTAAGAATCCATATCTTCAGGCCGTTTGGCCTTATACGCCGCATTCAACGCGGCCCGCACGGTTTCCTGAGTTTGCGCCATAAAATCATTAAGGCGCTCTTCGTTCAGTTCGGCAAGCGTTTCCTGTTCTTCTTCGGCCTGCCGGCTCTGCTGGGCTGCCTCTTCCGCATCAGCACTCAACCCCTGTTGCTCAGAACGATCTTCAGTTTCGGCGGCCCGGGCTTCAATGGCTTGCTCACGAATGTCAGCCTGAGCTTCAACCGCCATTTGAGAGGCTAATGCGGCCACTCGGCGATCCTGAGCCGAAGGCTCGGCCGGTGCCAGTGCGGCAGCCTGAATGGTCTGGGCTTTTTCAAGCGTCGCTTCCGGATCATCCGGAACCTTGGAAATACTGATAGAGACTTCACCGCCCGTGGCATAGCGCACGCCATCCGGGCCGGTGGTGTAGGTGAACTCCATGGAACCGGCATACTGACCACCCACACTCTGATGTGCCTGTTCATGCATGCGTACCTCTCGGTCACGCGCTGCCAGTTCTTCAATCAGTTCAATATCGGCATCCAGTTGCGCCTGTTCCCGGTCAGACATACTGGAAGGGGCATTGTTTTCAGCATCATCCTGTAACGAACCGACAGTGCCACCCTGAGAAGTAACCTGAGCGGTCTCTTCCAGATCTGCAGACGGATTGGCTGCCATTCCCTGAAAGGCGACTTTCACATTTTGCTCAGCCTCAAGCCGGCCGGGCTGCTCAATAGCCATAGCGCGGGATTCGGCGTTTTGCTCAAGCTCTTCAATAGGGGAAAAAACGATGGTTTCATTTTCACGGCGCAGGCGTGTGGCTGCCGCCGGATCACTGGTCGCAGCAAAGGTGGGCGTTATCGCATTTGGAAAGACACCACTTACTGTAGACATAACCTCACCCTATGCCCTGCTATACCTTGATATCGATTAACGTACCCAGTGTTTCACTGGCCGTTTCAACAACCTTGGCGCTGGCCTTCACCTGCAGTTCACCCAGGGTTTGTTCAACCGCCGGTGTGATGTAATCTTCGGTTCCGCCCTGTTCAGCCGGAACATTCAATTTCGCAATCTGATCGGCACTGCGATTCAGCATGTCGTAGCCGTTTTGTACGCCTGTTACTCCGGCATTCATCATCGAACCAATCATATACAACCTCGTTCTGTTGTTTCGGTTACTTCCGTGCACGTAAAAATGGCACTTACCTGATTACATTTTAATCAAGGGCACCCCGGTTACTGTAAAATTTTGTACAATTTCTTCAGCTTCGGTCATTGCCGCCGAAAACCTTGGAGCTGAGGGTAAATGCAACCTGCAGCTTATCGGGAAGCTCGCGCTTACCACGCCCGTTGCGCGGCTGCCAACCCAACCCCTGCGGGCAACGCATTTCACTTCACTCCCTTTAGAAAAACTCTATAGTAGACGGCCGCCATCTGATTTTTGTTGCCGGCAAACCCGTCAATACGAAACAATGCATTCACTGACTCTGCCGGATAACCACACATGCACACCGAACACCCGTACAGCCAATTAACACAGGATAAGATCATCGACTGGCTGGAATCGCTCGAAATCTTGAGCGATTACCGGATTTACCCGTTAAACAGTTATGAAAACCGGGTGTACCGCGTTGGAATTGAAGATGCTCAGCCGATCGTCATGAAGGTTTACCGCCCCGGCCGCTGGAGCCGCGAGCAGATTCAGGAGGAGCTGGAGTTTACCCAGCAGCTGTTTGATCAGGAGCTACCGGTGGTGCCTGCGCTATCTATTCAGGGCCAAACCCTGCATGAACGCGATGGCTTTCTGTTCGCCTGCTTTCCAATGAGAGCCGGCCATGCCTTTGAGCTGGATAACCCCGATAAGCTCTACCGCATCGGTCAACTGCTCGGCCGGGTACACAGCTTTGGCAGCCAGCAGGCCTTTAAAACCCGTACAACACTGTCGCTGATTAAACCGATTCAGGAATCGCTTGCGTTCTTTCAAGATAATGAGCTGATTGGCTATGACCTGCGCGACAACTACCTGACCACGCTGCAGCATATTGAAACCAATATGCGGCCGTTTCAGACCCGGCTTGAAAGCACCCCGCTGCTGCGAACCCACGGTGACTTCCATGCCGGCAACATTCTCACCCGCGATGAAGATATTCTGCTGGTCGACTTCGATGACACCCAAATGGCTCCGGCGATGCAGGATATCTGGAAGCTGCTGTCTGGCAGCGATCTGGAACAGAAGTCGCAACTTTCAGAGCTGGCTGAAGGCTATGAACAGTTTTATGAGTTTCCGGATTCACAGGCCCGCCTGATTGAACCCCTGCGCACGGCTCATATGGTTCGCCACAACCTGTGGATTGCCAAGCGCTGGAGCGACCCAGCATTCCCGCAGGCGTTTCCCTGGTATGGCAGCGCCCGTTACTGGAGTGAGCATTTACTGATGCTGAAAGAGCAATGGTCGGTGTTGCAGGATTTAAACAGCAGCCACTAACTGCTTGTAGAGCTTTTCGCTGAGCTGCTTGAGCAGAGTGGCTTCTTCGAGCGTCATCTGCACCTGACAAGTCAGTGCTGCCGGCACCTTAGCCGCCTTATCGCGCAGCGCCAGGCCCTTATCTGCCACCTTTAACAGCTTTTGGCGGGAGTCTTCGTGCGACTTCTGCCGGCTGACCAGGCCTTTGGCTTCCAACCGTTTCAGAATGGGTGTCAGCGTTCCGGCATCCAGGCGCGTGCGCTCCACCAGCCGTTTAATCATGACGCCGTCTTCTTCCCACAACGCCATCATCACCAGGTATTGTGGATAAGTTAAATCCAGCGCCTCCAGCAGCGGCCGGTAGGCGCGAATCAGTGCATTGGTGGCTGAATAGATTGAATGGCAAATCTGGTTTTCCAGCTTAAGTTCGTTTGGTGTGCTCATCTTTGTTCTCAAAACCTTTGAAATTTATTTTGCGCACAAAGCATTGACATGTCAATCCATTGGTATAATATTTTGCGCACAAACTAAATTACCTCAGAGAACACCCATGAAAAGGAAAAAAATCATGACCATCGCCCTCATTATTTTTGTTGTCTTTATCGCCGCCAACTTCGGTCGCATCTATTATCAGAACGTTCAGGTACCACAACTCGGCGTTGAAAACGGCCAGCTGAAGCCGGTCAGCAAAAAACCAAATAATGTATCCAGCCAGGCGGAAGACGAAGAGAAGAAGGTGGCCACTCTGCCGGTAAAAGCGACCACAGCTGAAACCATGAGCGCACTTAAACAGGCGGTTAACCAGTACGGTGGCGCAACCGTTAAAACGGAAACCGAAGACTACCTGTACGTCATCTTCACCACCGATTTAATGAAGTATCACGATGATGTCGAGTTCTGGATTGATGAAACCAACGGCGTGGTGCATTTCCGCTCGGCCAGCCGTGCCGGTTATTCCGATATGGGCCTTAACCGAAAACGCTATGACGCACTGGCTGAACTTTACGCCGGCCTTTAAGTCTGAACCTGAAAGCAAACTTAAATTAAACATCCTATTACCCTAATTTGGAGCACCCATGAAGAAGTTTGATCTCATCGTTATCGGTTCTGGCGCAGCAGGTTTAACTTCTGCATTCACCGCACTGGGCTTTGGCAAATCGGTTTTGATTATTGAAAAGCACAAAAGCGGTGGCGAATGTACCTGGTCGGGCTGTATTCCAAGTAAGGGTTTAATCAATCAGGCGAAGGACGTCTATACCGCGAAGAAGTTTGCCAGCATCGAGGTCGACAGCGGCACTATTCTGCAGAATGTTCGCGCCATCAGTGAAGGCATTTACGAGCACGAAACCCCGGAGGTGCTGGAAAAGGCCGGCGCAGTCTTTGTGCAAGGGGCTGCGGTTTTTGAATCTGCCAAGGTGATTCGCGTCGGCGAGACCAAATACAAGGCGAAGAAGGTTGTGATCGCGACCGGCTCTTCGCCGATGGTGCCGCCGATTCCCGGACTGGATACGGTTCCGTTCCTGACTAACGATAACTTCTTCGAGCAGCAACAGTTACCGAAATCCATCATCGTATTGGGTGCCGGCGCCATTGGCATGGAGCTGTCACAATCTATGAACCGTCTGGATGTCGATGTAACCGTGGTGGAAATGATGCCGGAAGTGATGTTCCGCGAAGAGCCGGAGTTCTCGAAGGTCATCCGCGAGAAGCTCACCAAAGAAGGCGTGCACTTCCACATTGGTACCAAAGCGGTGGGCGTGGAAAAAACCGCTAACGGCATTGCCTTAAGTGTCGAGAAAGACGGCAACAACTTTATTCTGGAAGCCGAGTCGCTGTTGGTGGCACTGGGCCGCTCGCCGAATATTCAAGGCATGAACCTGGAAGCGGCCGGCATTAAAACCGAGCGCGGCATTGTGGTGGACGCAACCCTGCAGACCAGCGCCAAGGGTGTTTATGCCTGCGGTGATGTTGCCGGGCCTTATCTGCTGAGCCACATGGCGAACTACCAGGGCAAGATTGCCACAATGAACGCGCTGCTGCCGATTAACCGCAAGGTGAACTATGAGCATGTCAGCTGGACAACCTTCACCGACCCGGAATTTGCCCGCGCCGGATTAACCGAAGCCGAAGCGCGTGAACAGCATGGCGATAACATTCGCGTCTACCACTACGACTTTAACAAGCTTGATCGGGCTAAAACCAAGGCCGGTGACCAGGGCCAGATTAAACTGATCACCAACCAGAAGGGTAAAGTACTGGGCGCCCACATTATTGGCGAACGGGCCGGTGAATTGATTGCTGAGGTACAAACGGTAAAAACGCTGGGTATTAACTTCGCCAAGCTGCAGGGTGTGATCCACCCCTACCCGACCTACGCCGATGCCTTGCGGCAGATGGCCCAGCAGGTGTTTATTGATAACCTGCTGAATCTGCCGGTGGTGAAGCTGTTCCGAAAGAGTAAGTAGTTACTCAGCCACGAATGAGCCGCACACGGAAGTTGCGGCCTTTCAATTTCCCTTTGCTGATCTTGTTCAGTGCTGTCTTTGCCAGGTTTCGCTTCACCGCGAAATAGGCGCTGTTATCCTGAATGGCAATCTTGCCGACATCCGTCCCTTTAATTTCATCACCATTGGTCAGTGCCCCCAGAATATCACCGGCACGCACCTTCTGCTTTTTGCCACCGTCTATCTGCAGGGTCGCCATTGGCGGCAGAAAGGCGGGTTGGTCGGCATAGTGATCGCCCGGCCATTCTTCGGCATTGGCAATCGGATCCTGCTTCAGTTCTAAATCCAGAACCCGATGCACCTCTTTTTCGCTGAAAAACGAAAACGCCATGCCCTTCTCACCGGCACGACCGGTTCGGCCAACCCGGTGCGTATGCACTTCCGGGTCGAGCGCGATATGGAAGTTGATAACGGCATCGAGCGATGCGATATCCAGTCCGCGCGCGGCCACATCGGTAGCCACCAGCACGGACGCACTGCGGTTGGCAAAGCGCACCAACGTTTCCGTTCTGGCTCGTTGTTCCATATCGCCATGCAGTGTGAGCGCGCTGTAGCCACACCCCTTCAGGTAATCGGCAACCTCATCGGTTTCGCGCTTGGTTTTGCAGAACACGATGGATGTCTCCGGCCGGTAGCAGGCCAGCACACGGGCCAGCAGCTCCTCGCGGTCTGAGTTATTTGCTACCCGGTAGAATTTCTGATCGATGGATTGAGCATCGTGCTCCGATTCAATCTGAATCATTTCCGGCTGCTTCATGACCCGCTTTGCGATGTTCTGTATCTGCTCAGGGTAGGTTGCACTGAACAGCAGGGTCTGACGCTCGGCCGGCAGGCGATCGAGAATTCGGTCGAGCGTATCCTGAAAGCCCATATCCAGCATGCGATCGGCTTCATCCAGCACCAGCATGTTCACGTTATCGATCGTCAGCGTGCCCTTGCGCAAATGCTCTTCAATGCGGCCCGGTGTGCCGACAACAATATGAGCACCATGCTCCAGCGAGCCGATTTGCGGCCCAAACGGCATACCACCACACAGCGTCAACACCTTGATGTTGTGAATCAGGCGAGCCAGGCGACGCAGCTCCTGTGCAACCTGATCGGCCAGCTCTCGGGTGGGGCACAAAATCAGCGACTGAATACGGAACCGGCGCACATCCAGGTGCTGAAGCACACCCAAGCCGAAAGCAACGGTTTTACCGGAACCGGTTTTAGCCTGAGCGATGACATCCTTACCCTCAAGGATCAGCGGCAGGCTGGCCTGCTGAACCGGCGTCAGCGCTTTAAAACCCAGTTCTTTCAGGTTCTTTTGAAGATCAGTTTTAATATTCAGTTGGGAAAAAGCAGACACAGCAAACGCCTTGATTGAGGAACATATAAGAATTGGCGGGATTCTATCACAGCTGACCGAAACTCATTCACTGCAAATAAAGGCGGCAAATTGTGCACAAGCTCAAAATACACCGGAATCTGCCGACTGCAGACGTTTAATATTTCTGGAGAACATCTATCCTTATAGCCTTAACTGACATACAGCGAATTTACTTTGCAGCACTCAGGCCCCGTTATGGATAAAACCGACATTTCCAGTACCGACTTTATAGAAGCCTTGGGTAGTCTTACCGGATTAATTATTCAGATTCACAAAGACTTTAAGCCAATCTACATCACCGATGCTTATGCCCAACTGTTTGGCTTTAGCTGTACTCAGGAATTCATGAAGTTGGAGTCCATTATGGAACTCATACCGGAAAAACTTCATAAAACGGCGCTCGAACGCTATCGGCAAACCATGGTAACCGGCGAATCAGAGCCGATGACCATCAAGACCCAAAGGCTGAACGGCGAAGTCATCTGGTTGAAGGTGCAGGACCGTCGGCTCAGCTTTAAGGGTGAGTACTGCGCGCTGACGGTGATGGTCGATATCACCGAAGAGGTCCGCTTAAAAGAGGCCTTTGAGCTGGCCGCCGAGAACGAACGGCGTGCCCGTGAGCAGTTGCAGCTGTTTCAGGGCATTGCCATCCAGAACGAAAAGCATGAAGCACTGACGGCGCTGTTGCGCGGCATTTCTCACCAGCTGAATACGCCACTGGGCAATATACAAACCTCGGCCTCGATACTCACCGACGCAGCCAACGATACCGAAAAGCACCAGCAAAACGCCACGCTGACGGTTTCCGCACTGGAAAACACACTGCAGGAGGTGCGTGACGCAACCTACGTTATTAAGCGCAGCGTCAGCAAGGCCTCTTCGCTGATCGAATCTGTTAAGCAGTTGGTTTCCGATAAGAACAACGGCGATATCTGCGACTTCAACCTGGCGAAGATTGTGACCGATGCGGTGAACATGTCGCTGCATGCGGAATCAATCAACAACATCCGCCTGGAGAATAAGCTGGACCCGTCAATCGTGGCCTTTGCCAACCCAAACGACTGGGTCACCGTTATTTCCGTGCTGGCCAATAATGTGTACCACCATGCCATTACCGAGGGCGAGTCGGGCAACATTACCGTAGAGGGCGAATACAAAGATCAGCACTATATAGTCAGGTTTTCTGATGATGGCGTCGGTATTGACGAAAGCAGTCACCGGAAGATATTTGAAGCCTTTTATTCCACCCGCCTGAGCCAGAACAACGGCATTGGTTTAGCGCTGGCTCACAGCCTGGTAACCCGTTCACTGCACGGAACCATTCATGTGGAAAACAATACTTCGGGAACAGGGGCGAGCTTTGTTATTCGGCTGCCCCAAAAAGATTACCGGCCTGCCGGTCAGTAGGCATCCTGCAGCTTCAGGCGCTGATGGAGCACATCCAGCGCGGCGATGCGGTATGCCTCTGCCAGGGTCGGGAAGTTGAAGTTGCTTTCGATAAAAATCTCAACGGTATTTTCATTAAGAATCGCCATCTGCCCGATGTGAATCAGTTCGGCCGCATTCTCACCGATGATATGCACACCCAGCACCCGCTCACCGGCATCATCGCAGACGATTTTCAGAAAGCCTTCCTGACCACCGCTGATCTGGCCCCGCACTACTTCACTGAACCGGGCCGTACCGACAATCACACTACGGTAGCGAGCCGCGGCTTCGTGCTCGGTTAAGCCGATCGATGATGCTTCGGGGATGGCATAAACCACCTTGGGCACCAGAGTGTTTTCGGCCGAACCGGGCAACCTGAAGGCGTTGCAGATCGCCTGACGCCCCTGTTCCATAGAAACCGACACCAGATTCATTGAGCCGATACAATCACCGGCGGCAAAGATGTTGGAAACACTGGTTTGCAGCAAGCCATTGACCCGTATGAACTGATCTTCGGTCAGCTCTACCCCCACCTCAGTGAGGTTCAGGTGCCCGATGTTAGCCCGGCGTTTTAACGACGCCAATGCCTTTTCGGCCTCCACCGGCTCATCATCTTCCAGCTCGACAACCACCTTGCCGCGGGCGTCTGGCGCTGCGCTCAGCACCTTGCGATTGCCCAGCCAGCGGCCACCCATGGTTTTGAAATTATCCAGAAACTGCTTTTGTACATCGTGATCGAGCGAATGCAGCGGCTGCGGGCGCGAGCTGATCAGAGTCACCTCGACCCCTAACGACTGAAATATCGAGGCGTATTCACAGGAGTGGATATCGTCGCCAATCACAGCCAATGATTTTGGCAGGTAAAGCACATTGAGAATCGACTCGGCATCGAAAATAAACTCGTGATCGACCTGAATATTGGTCTCTTCAACCGGCACCGAGCCGCAGGCAATGACAACCACCCGAGCCTGCAGATCAACCGGCTGACCTTTAACCCGTTCGACATGAACATCGTAGCGCCCCTTGAATGAGGCGCGACCGGGAATTCTGGAAATTAAGTTACGGTTGGTCTGGTTTTCGATCAGCTGGCTGTGAGCACCAATCACCGCTTCCATACGGTTGACCAGGCTGGGCATATCGGTATCCACCTGCGCGCTGAAGGCATTCAGCTCCGGAAACTGTTTAAACTGCGCTAGGCGCATGGCATTTTCACGCAGGATTTTCGTCGGCAAGGCACCACGAATAACACTGGCACCGCCGATTCTGCCTTCCTGCTCAACCACACACACTGTTCGGCCGGATTTCGCCGCCTGTACCGCCGCCTTTTGCCCGGCCGGACCACTGCCGATGACAACCACATCGTAGTGCATCATACCCGCATCGCCTCCCTGGACTGAACCACGTCATCCACCTTTTCTTTGAGCTTTTCTATCTCTGCTGAATAGAGCGTTAGCAGCGCCAGCACACCACCGTGCTCGGTGTTGTCTTCCAGCTTTTTATCTCTCTCGGCCAGCATCCAACTGGCAAACAGCTGCCCGGCCCGCACCAGAAGCCCGGCTTCTGGCACGTCTTCCAGCGGCCCGGAATATTCACAAACCCCGCGCAGAACAATCTCGGGCAAGCCCCACTTTTCAACAACTGCGTAATTGGCCTCCAGCAGCAGGGCACTCTCCACCGAGAGGATTTCCTGCTCGCTGAGCCCGGTGTTCATTTCAGACAACCACTGCAGCACCATAGGCCGGCCGATGTTATGCAGCAGGCCACACAAAAACGCCGCTTCAACATTGCGGCGGCTGACCCGGGCAACCTCTTTGGCCCAAAGCCCGGTCAGCAGAGAACCCTCCAGAATGGACTGGATATGCTGTTCATACCCCGGTGCATGGAACATATTGGCATTGACGCTGGCAGCAATGGCCACCTCGACCATGGCCTGCATGCCCAACCGGCTGATGGCCTGTTGCAGCGAGGTGATGTTGCCCGCCGGGGTGTAGGCGGGCGAGTTGGCAATACGCAGGATATGAGCCGCCATCGACTGGTCGCTCTGAATAATTTTGGCAAGCTGAGAGGCATCGGAATCGGCATCGTTGGCAACCTCCAGAACCTTTCTGGCAACTTCCGGCAGAAGCGGCACCACCACTTCGCCCTTGCGGATTCGGCTGGAAATGCTGTTCGCCGCCTTAGAGGCCGCAGCACTGAGTTCATTCATGACGTGTCCTGTTACCTGTTTAATTTTCAGTCTAGCAGCGCTTTAAAAAATGGGGGGAGCGCCGCTAAAAATCCGCGCCAGTTTCAGGTAAAGGCGGTTATTTTTCGGTAAGCCAGAAACAAGAGTGCCTTCAGAACAGAAGGCACTGGTGGTCAATAATGGAGTTGTATCAGGGTTGACTGGACGGGTGGAATCTAATCACCGGGCCGTCAAAAAAGCACCTTATGGGTCCAGACGAAATCCTTGGTGCGGGTCCAGTAGAACTCCAAACCCTGCAGCTTTTTGTTGCGGGCCACCAGCGCGGCAAACTCTTCAGCGGTAAAGGCCGTCTGCTGCTGAATAAATTCAGACTCCTGGGTATCCGAGTGAATGGTTATCTTCAGGCTTTTATCGAGCACAGTTGCGGTCTGCGGGAAGATTTCAAACTCACCTTCCAGCTTCGGCTGGGCCGGTAAATCCAGTGAGTAGTCATCGGTATCCCAACGCCAGTGGACGATATCGTATTCACCGGCCGGCATCGGCAGAGAAACCGCCATCACCATGTTGTTCTTCACGGTCACCGGAATGATTTCCAGTTTTTCGGTATCGCGGTGCTTCGCCCACAGCTTGTAATCCCATAGCGGCTGAGAGCCACCACCGGTTATGCTGGCATCGGCGACGATCACCAGACGGCCGTATTCGGTCAGGTCTTTGGAGCCAAAGGAGGCACAACCCTGCAGTAGAAAAACGCTGGCAAGCAGCATTAACGCATATCGAACGGCTTGAATTCGCATAGCGATATCCTTAATTCTTGAGGTTTTTTATATAGCGTTAAAGAGTAAACCATTCACTCCCAGAACCCCAGCCCTGCGCTGAAAATCCTGATGCTGCAGGTCATGCTTTAAAACCCCGGGGCATAAAAAAAGCCTGCACTGTGCAGGCTTCAAAAACGGGCTCTGCCTTAGCAGCGCCCTAACTCAGGGAAATGAAGAATTACTAATTTATCCCGAATTACTTCTTAGCAGCTGGTTTCTGGTCTGCTTTCTTCTTGATTACAGTGGTGCCTTCGAAGGTTTCACCTTCAACGTATGGCTTACCGTAGTAAGAAGCAATCAGAACGTCTTTCAGCTCAGAGATCAGAGGGTAACGTGGGTTAGCACCTGTACACTGATCGTCGAACGCATCTACAGACAGCTCGTCAACCTTGGCCATGAAGTCTGCTTCAGCAACACCGGCTTCCTGAATTGACTTAGGAATGTCCAGGTTGTCTTTCAGCTCGTCCAGCCATGACAGCAGACGCTCGATCTTCTGAGCAGTGCGGTCGCCCGGCTGAGCCAGACCCAGGTGTTCTGCAACTTCAGCGTAACGACGACGTGCCTGTGGACGGTCGTACTGAGAGAATGCAGTCTGCTTGGATGGGTTGTCGTTAGCGTTGTAACGAACAACGTTCGCGATCAACAGTGCGTTCGCCAGACCGTGCGGTACGTGGAACTCAGCACCGATCTTGTGCGCCATTGAGTGACATACACCCAGGAAAGCGTTCGCAAACGCGATACCAGCGATGGTCGCAGCGTTGTGAACTTTTTCACGAGCGATAGGATCGTTCGCGCCGTTCGCGTAGCTTGAAGGCAGGTATTCTTTCAGCAGCTTAAGTGCCTGCAGAGCCTGACCGTCAGAGTATTCGTTCGCCAGAACAGATACGTAAGCTTCCAGAGCGTGAGTAACCGCATCGTAACCACCGAAGGCAGTCAGCGACTTAGGCATGTTCATCACCAGGTTGGCATCAACAACCGCCATTTGTGGTGTCAGCTCGTAGTCAGCCAGTGGGTATTTCGCGCCAGTCTCGTCATCGGTAACAACCGCGAAAGGCGTTACTTCAGAACCGGTACCGGAGGTGGTTGTGATACACACCAGTTCCGCTTTCTTACCCATTTTAGGGAACTTGTAGATACGCTTACGGATATCCATGAAGCGCATTGCCAGTTCTTCGAAGGCAGTTTCTGGATGCTCGTACATGACCCACATGATTTTCGCAGCGTCCATTGGAGAACCGCCACCCAGAGCCAGAATAACGTCAGGCTGGTAGCTCTGCATCATTTCTGCGCCCTTGCGTACAACAGACAGTGTTGGGTCAGCTTCAACATCGAAGAATACCTGAACTTCCATACCCTGTGATTTCAGCATGTTAACCAGGTCATCGGCATAACCGTTGTTGAACAGGAAGCGGTCCGTTACCAGGAATGCGCGCTTCTTGCCTTCCAGATCAGTCATTGCGATTGGCAGGCTGCCACGACGGAAGTAGATAGACTTAGGAAGTTTGTGCCACAACATGTTTTCAGCCCTCTTAGCAACGGTCTTCTTGTTGATCAGGTGCTTAGGACCAACGTTTTCAGAGATAGAGTTACCACCCCATGAGCCACAGCCCAGGGTCAGAGAAGGAGCAACGTTGAAGTTGTACAGGTCACCGATACCACCGTGCGTGGTTGGGATGTTGACCAGAATACGGGCGGTCTTCATCTTGTCGCCGAAGTAACGGATGCGGTCTTCGTTAACGTCCTGGTTGGTGTAAATACCCGAGGTGTGACCGATACCACCGATCTCAACCATGGTCACAGCCTGATCAACGGCATCTTCGAAAGAAGAAGCGCGGAACATACCCAGAACCGGAGACAGTTTTTCGTGTGCGAATTCGTCTTCACCACGAACACGATCACCTTCACCGACCAGAATCTTGGTATCGGCAGGTACTTTAACACCGGCCATTTCAGCAATTTTGGTTGCTGGCTGACCAACGATAGCGGCGTTCAGAGCGCCATCTTTAAAGATCGTTTTACGAACCTTGTCGGCTTCTGCTTTAGACAGAACATAGCCTTTGTGAGAAGCGAAACGCTCTTTAACTTCGTCATAGACGGCATCGTGAACAATAACAGCCTGCTCAGAAGCACAGACAACGCCGTTGTCGAATGTTTTAGACATCAGTACCGATGCAACGGCACGCTTAACGTCAGCCGTTTCGTCGATAACAACAGGTACGTTACCCGCACCCACACCGATGGCTGGTTTACCGGAAGAGTAAGCAGCCTTAACCATGCCCGGACCACCGGTCGCAAGGATCAGAGAGATGTCTTCGTGCTTCATCAGCGCGTTAGACAGTTCAACAGATGGCTCTTCGATCCAGCCGATGATGTCTTTAGGTGCACCGGCAGCAACGGCAGCATCCAGAACCAGCTTAGCAGCGTCGTTAGTGGAGTTTTTAGCGCGTGGGTGTGGCGAGAAGATAATGCCGTTACGGGTCTTCAGGGAGATCAGAGATTTGAAGATCGCAGTAGACGTTGGGTTAGTGGTTGGAACGATACCGCAGATGATGCCCACAGGCTCAGCGATAGTGAAAGTGCCCAGGTTGTCGTCTTCTTCCAGAATTCCACAAGTCTTTTCGTCTTTGTACTTGTTGTAGATGAATTCAGAAGCGAAGTGGTTTTTGATTACTTTGTCTTCGACGATGCCCATACCAGACTCGGCAACAGCTTGCTGTGCCAGCGGGATACGCGCCTGGTTAGCTGCCAGAGAAGCAGCGCGGAAAATTGCATCAACCTGTTCCTGTGTGTAAGTCGCGAACTCAGCTTGAGCTGCTTTTACACGAGCGACCATTGCATTTAGGCCATCTAAGGCTGCATTGCTTTTATCAGTCATTGGTTATTACCTCCGAGATTAGAAAACGGTACTAACTTTGCCCATCTGCCCTTGTAATGTTTTTAAATAAGTGGGCAGTGTGTCGAATGTGGAGCTTAGTTTATTTTGGTCGTGATACTTATTTTTTATGCATCAGAACCACGATCAAAATAGTTTGTAATTCTTTCTTTCTGCTGACGAGGGAAATTGTAAGAAAATTACAAAACGGAAAATTGACTTGAATCACACTCAGCGAAATTACGCTCAATCATTCTGCATAAAATGATCAGTATTTATCCACGCTGGCTTAACACTGATTGCAGCTATTTCCGGTACTCTGTTTACGCGTTAAAGATGTAAGCCGGAAACAGGTAAAGCCTGTGAAATCACAAACATAAAATGCTTAGATAGAGCAACCGGATCAATCTCATAAAAACGTCTGATACCCAGCTATAGAGCCGTTCATCGGGTATTCAGCTTATAATGCTACAGTGATTCTGGTCAGTAGGAGACCGACATGAGAAAACCAACCCAATTAATCGCGTTGACGGGGCTCACCTGCCTGGGTGGGCTACAGTTCTCAATGGCCCAAACAAGTCCGTTTGAGGTTTCCAGCAATGCGGTCAGTACTCATAAAGACGCCTATGCCGCCTGCAATAGTGCCTTTATTAAAGCAGAAGACAAAGCTCTTAATGAAATTAAACAACACTTTACAATTAACAACAGCAACCCGCATTACGTGGCGCTGCTTATTCGCCAGAACGAGCAACGAACCCTGACCGATGCTGGCCTGACCAGCTGCCGCTTTGAAGGCACCTGGCGTGCTGAAATCAGCAAAACACTGAAGATCGGTTCAGAGCAGGCTATCGACGGCAACTACATCAGCTATTGCGCCGATGAACGCAAGGGTGATGTCTGTTGGTTTGATATCGTCGATCAGGCCAAAGCCGACCTGTATGACACGTTAGATCAGCAATACGCCAACAGCCCGGCCTATCGCCTGGTTTACCGTGATTTCAGCGGCAGTCAGCGCGACAGCTACACCAACGGCCAGCTGAAGATGACCGCCAACGGCACCTTCTATTTTGATGTGGTCAGTGCCCGCTCAGAGACACCGGCCAAGGTGAAGATTCAGCCTTACGCGCCACGGCCAAAAACCAGCGCCCGCAAGATTGTTCCTTATCAGCCGGAAAAGGTCGCCGTGAAAGAGCAGGAGAAACCGCTCAGCTTTACGCTTTCGTTTACTTTTGATGGCAATGAAGAGGCCTCGGCGGACGATCTGGCCATCAGCAGCAACCGCTTCGGCATGGGCATTTGGCACCAGAACCGTATCGGTGCCGGCCTGTTTATCGGTGAAGATACCGTGGGTATTGCCAATAGCAACGACAACGTCAAGAACGACGGCAGCTACGACACCTTTGGCTTGGGTATCGGTTACCGAATGTTTGACGACAACCGCTTCACCATTGAAAACATGCTCTATTACGTCAACACCGAAGACTACAGCACCACGGTGGATCCGGATAATTGCAGCACCTGCACCAGTACCAGTTTTGAATCGGAAGACTACCTGCAGGCTACCATCAACTTTAAGACCAACATGAGCCCGGGCATCAATGTCGGCTGGATGTTTACCTGGAAGTTCCTCGATCAGGAAGGCGTCGACCAGCTGTCGTCCGGTTTGTATCTGGAGGCTCAGTTCTAGCTAAAAGCCTCTTTCTAAAGCGCTCAGGTTGCGATAGCCTGCAGCGCTTTAGACCGTTGCGAACAGCGAATGAAATCTGAACAAAAAGCCCTCATCTTTGCCTTGCTGGCGGTGCTGCTGTGGTCCACTGTGGCCACTGCCTTCAAGGTCGCCCTGCAGTACCATTCTGTTATTTCACTGCTGACCGGTGCCGCCGTTGTTTCACTGCTCACCCTGACCGCCCTGCTGGCGCAGCAGAAAAAGCTGTCGACTGCGCTGACAACATTACCGGCGCACTGGAAACAGCGGCTGCTGCTGGGTTCTATAAACCCGCTGATCTACTACCTGATTCTGTTTGAATGTTACCGCCGTCTGCCCGCACAGGTGGCGCAGCCGATCAACTACACCTGGGCGATTACTCTGGCGCTGCTGAGCATCCCGGTGCTGAAACAGAAGCTGCGCATAGGTGCCTTTGTCGGCCTGCTGATTGGCTATGGTGGTGTGGTGGTGATCTCGCTGGCGGGCAAAAATGTGACCGGCTCACTGGATATGTTTGGCATCGCGCTGGCGTTGATTTCCACCCTGTTCTGGGCCGGTTACTGGCTGCTGAATACCCGCAACAAACAAGACCCAATGATCGGGCTGTTTCAGAATTTCCTCATCGCAACGCCCATGCTGTTCATTGTGCTGATGCTGTTTAACCACCAGCCGCTCGACTGGAGCCTGCCGGCGATTGCCAGCGTTACCTACATCGGCCTGTTTGAAATGGGCATCACCTTTGTGTTCTGGCAGCTGGCACTGCAGCACACCAGCAACACGGCGCGCATCGGCTCGCTGATTTTCCTGTCACCCTTTATCAGCCTGTTTCTGATTCATCTGGTGCTGGGCGAGCCGCTGCAGCTGCAAACCTTTTTTGGACTGGGGCTGATCATCTTCGGGGTCGTTATTGCCCAGCGCAGCCGCGGCTAATTCGGTTTAAGCAACCTGGTGTGGCGCTATCACGATGCCGGTTTCATCGGCGTAGAGCCACATACCGGGCTTGATGCTGATGCCGTCTATTTCAATTTCGATACCGGCTTCACCCTGCCCTTTACGCACTGACTTTCGTGGCGTGGAGGCCAGCGCCCGCACACCAAAATTCATCCGCTGCAACTCATGCACATCGCGGCAACAGCCATGCACCAGAATGCCGGACCAGCCGTTACTCATGCCCGATTCGGCAATCATGTCGCCGATCAGCGCACAGCGCAGTGAAGCGCCGCCATCGACCACCAGCACCCGGCCATTTCCAGCGGATGCCATGGCTTCCTTCACCCGTGAGTTGTCTTCAAAACAACGTACCGTTTCCACCTCGCCACTGAAGCATCGCTTCCCGCCAAAGCTGTGATAAATTGGTGGCATCACCGCCAGCTGTTCTTCCAGTTCGTCGTAAAGATCGTTGGTATTCCACATAAACACCTCCTTAATGATGAAAGCATCATGGCATATTCACTGAAACTCAACACCCCGCGGCTGAGCATAGTCGGTATAAACGACATCAATATTTATGAGCTGGTACGGTACTTTCTGAACAACCATCACCACCTGTTGCAAGGCGGCGGCTTTGTGCCGAACACCGCACAGGATGTTGAAGACGTCTACGAGCAATGGCTGAGCAATATGGATCGCGATACTGAAGTTCGCTTCTTTATCTACCTTAAAAACCGGCTGATCGGGGTTGCCGGTATCAGCAATATTGTTCGCGGTGCTTTTCAGGCCGGCTATCTGGGCTACAGCCTGGCTGAAAATGAACAGAGCAACGGCTATATGACCGAAGCCGTTGAAGAAATTACGGATTTTGGCTTCTATGCATTAAACCTTCACAGAATTATGGCTAACTACCGGCCAGACAACATCGCCAGTGGCAGAGTGCTGGAAAAAGCCGGTTACCGAAAAGAAGGCTTCGCAGAAAAATACCTGCGGGTCAACGGTCGCTGGGAAGACCATGTACTCACGGCGATCACTAACGACAACTGGGCGAACTGAGCGCCCAAACTGTGAGTACACACCATGACACAACCCATGCCTGCCCTCATTGGCCATCGCGGCTTACCGGACAAAGCCCCTGAAAACACCCGTGCCAGCATCCTGGCTGCCAAACATCATGGCATTGGATGGGTCGAGATTGACGTCACCATGGCGGGCGATGGCTCGCTGGTGATCATGCATGACCCCGATCTTCGCCTTTTCGGTCAGCCCGATGTTCGCCTGGCCGATATCGGCCGAAAAGAACTGCAACAGGTGGATGCCGGCAGCTGGTTCAATCCTGAATTTCAGGGTGAACCCCTGCTGTTTCTGGATGAACTGCTGAGCTTGGTCAGCGAACTGCAGCTGGGTTTAAACCTGGAAATCAAGATCAACGATGACCTTGAAACGAACCGTCAGGTAATGGCCGTTTATGAAACCCTGAAGCACGCAGACCTGCCGACAAATCAGCTGCTGGTCTCCAGCTTCAACCACGCGGCACTCGCGCAGCTACGAAACCTGGATAACAACGTGCAAATTGCCCCCCTGTTTAAAACCTTACCGCAAACCATACCGGCGTCGTTACAGCAGCTGCAGCCGGTGTCAGTGCACTGTAGCCAAAGCCGGTTAACCCTACAGCAGGCTAAACAGTACGCCAGCCACTACCCGCTGTACTGCTACACGGTGAACAGCGCTGAGCGCTTTGGCGAGTTACTTCAATGGGGCGTTAGCGGTATTTTTTGCGATCATGCCCACGCACCGGAAATGCTCAACGCTCTGACTTTTCACCCGAGCGAATAAATGTCAGTAATTAGCAGCAAGCTATTTGGCAACGGCAATGTGACTGCTATGATCATTCGAACCTGAACTACCCGATAAGGTTATGGCATGTCGTTGCTGCTGCTGAAAAATGCTCAACTCTACGCTCCTGAATTTATGGGCACGCAAAGTGTTCTGATTGCCGGCGGTAGAATTATTGCCATCGATGCGAACATCCGGCTTTCGTCGTCGGTGCAATTCGAAGAGTTTGATTGTGAGCAGCGCATTCTGTGCCCCGGCTTTGTTGATACTCTGACGCATGTAACCGGCGGTGGCGGCGAAGGCGGCTTTGCCACGCGCACACCAGAGATGCAGCTTTCCGATGCCATCCTCGGTGGTGTCACCACCGTTACCGGCGCGCTGGGCACCGATGGCGTCTGCCGCACGCATAAAGAATTGCTGGCCAAGGTGAAGGCACTGAAAGAAGAGGGCCTTTCGGCCTATTTTTACACCGGCAACTACCACTACCCCACGGTGACGCTCACCGGATCTGTTGAGCAAGACATCATGCTGATAGACGAATGCATCGGTGTCGGCGAAGTGGCGATTGCCGACCATCGCGGCAGCCAGATGAGCTGGCAGGAGCTGGCCAGACTGGCGTCACAGGCCCGAGTCGCCGGCATGTGCTCGAACAAGGCAGGCATTGTCAGTATTCACACCGGCGCGGGCGACGAAATGCTCGCACCACTGTTTGATGTTGCCTACAACAGCAGCATTCCGCTGAATGCCTTTTACCCGACGCACATTAACCGCAACGCCGCGCTGCTCGATCAGGGCATCGACTTTAACCTGCAGGGCGGCACCATCGATTTCACCGCCAGCACCACACCGGAGATCCTCGCCGGCGGCGAAGTACTGTGCGCCGAGGCACTGAAAATGGCTCTGGAAGCCGGTGCCGATGAAAACCGCATTACCTTCAGTACCGATGGCCATGCCAGCCTGCCGGTGTTTAATGCGCAGGGTGAGCTGACCAGCCTGAAGTGTGGCTCTATGTCGTCATTGCACAATCAGCTGATCACCGCCGTTAATGAGCTGGACATCAGCCTGACCACCGCCTTAAAAACCATCACCGCCAACCCGGCGCGAATATTAAAGCTGACAGGCAAAGGCAACGTTACGGTGAATGCCGATGCCGACCTGCTATTGCTGGATGAAAAGACTCTACAGCTAAACGCTGTACTGGCAAAAGGCCAGTGGATGATGCAGCAAGGCACGCTGCTCCGGCGAGGCACGTTCGAAAAAGCCGAATAACTTTTCAACGTTTACCTCGAAGGAATTTTCAACGTGCCACATACGATCGGATTCATTCTATTACCCGGTTATTCATCGATGACCTATGTTTCAGCGATGGAGCCTCTGCTCATGTGCAACGAACTGGTGGGCGAAACTCTGTTTGAGTTTTTCACCGTGTCACTGCACGACCAAAAAACCACCTCCAGCCTGGGCAATCAGGTGGACACCAACTATTCACTGGCCGATGCGCCCGAGGCAGACAGCTGGGTTGTGGCCGGTACCACACCCGCGCGCCACACCCATTGTGCCGTGTTGGAGCAATTTTTAACCGAACGCAGCGGACGCAACCTGGCCGGTATTGCCTCCGGCAGTTACACCCTGGCCAGAGCCGGCTTGCTGAACGGCTACCGCGCGGTGGTTCATTGCCTGTCGTATGAGGCACTGATCAAAGAAAACAACGCCATGCTGCTGTCACACGATCAGTTCTGCATTGATCGAGACAGGCTCACCTGCCGAGGCGGCAGCGCCAGCCTCGATTTAATGCTGATGTGGATTGCCAAGCAGGTGAATGCCGAAACCGCTGAGGCAATCTCTAAGCATTTTGTGAATGAACGGCTGGGTATGGCGAGCGCGACTGGGAATCAGCAGCTCAGTGAAAAAACCAAAAGCGAACAGCCCAAACTGGCCGAAGCGTTAGCCTTAATGGAAAGCAATATTGAAGAGCCACTGACCACCGATGACATTGCCTTTCATGCCAACATCAGTCGTCGTCAGCTGGAAAGGCTGTTCAAGAAGTTTCTCAACTCGGTACCCAGCCGCTACTACCTGCGCATTCGTCTGGAAAAGGCGCGCAGTAAATTACTGGGCAGCAACCAGAGCATTGCAGATATCGGCTTAAGTTGCGGGTTTTCATCGGGCGCGCACTTTTCTACCGCCTACCGAAACCAGTATGGCTTAACACCCTCGGAAGACCGAAGCCTGCATTTGAAGATGCCGGTCGCGAAATAGAAATGACATTACTCGGGGCCTGCATGCAGGCCCTAAAGCACCGTTACTGTTTTCAACAGATTCAATCGGACTGTTAATTCAAACAATCGAGCATCAGGTGACCTACAGGGTGGCGCTAACGCTGCTGCCCCATAAAAATGAGCTGGCCATTGATTTTGTAAGTCACTTCACCCTGATGCTCCCACCATTCCACCCCTTCGGCGACATACCGGGAGCCAGAGGCCGAGACCGCCTGTTTAAGCAACTGAGTATGACCATCCTTAAAGGTTAACAGCACATGCCCTTCACTCGAATAGGCCGCCTGAACCGTTGTGCCCATACCAACATCAACCGACTCAACATAGGTCACCGTAACAATAGAATGTGAAGGCTTTTGCAACGAACATGCGGAACATAACGTTAGTAACGCGACAGATAAAGCAAGCAGCCTATAAAATTTCATACGCATAAAAGGTGTCAGCTCTGACGAAACGAATTATTCATAGCGGCACAAAATGACGGAGGATGCGTTAAAGCTCACGATAATAGGCTGACCGATTACCAGCCCAAGTTCGGCGCAGCTTTCTTCGGTAATCGTGATATCGAGAGACTTCTGATCGGAAAGTTCAACATTGATATCCGAGCAGACCGCACCCGGATGAATATGACGAACGATACCCTTCAACTGGTTATCGGCGGAAAGCTTAAACGTTTCATTCGCATGTAAAATCATCTGTGATGAATTAACCACCGCCAGTAACTCTTGACCATATTGAATATCAAGAGATTCCGCCGCCTCCTTTGGAATGGCTGCGCTAATATGCAGGCGGTCACCCACTTTCAACTCAACAATAACGCTGACCGCTCCAATGGTTATGGAACTAACCACACCCAGAAGCTGGTTACGGGCACTGCTGTTAAAATGCAAACGAGTCATCAGCCGACGAAAGTCATTAATATCCATGGCCTCGGAAGAATCCGCCATCGCCTGATGAAGGCGTTCTAAGCTGCGCTGATATTCAACCTCCATAGCACGATACATATTGATCAACTTTTTCGCATAGGGTGTTAATTGCGTGCCTCCGCCATTTCGCCCACCGGTGGAGCGAATGACTAACTCTTTATCTGAGATATTATTCATCGCATTCACTGCATCCCAGGCCGCTTTATAAGACATAGGCAGCGAGCGCGCGGCCGCGCTTAACGATCCATACTCACCAATCGCATCCAATAATCGAATACGATTATCCGTTAGAAACTGGCCTATATCTGCACTAAAACTGAGTTTTGCTGCACCCATTGGGTTGTTTTTTTTAGCCATATCCCGATCCTGATTTTTCTGACCATCTCATCCCTACTCACAGAGCAGAGTAACAACAAGACTCGACGCACCCGCTATTCCGTTGCAATCATAACATTCGATGATTTGATCACGGCGTAGGCCTGAGCTCCAACTTCCAGATTCAGGTTTTCGAAGGCATGCTTGGTAATAATAGAAACGATTTCGACCCCCGGTGAAATCTCCATAACCACCTCTACGTTCACCGCACCTTCATTAATGCGCAATACTTTTGCTGCTATGGTATTTCTTGCGCTCAGCTTCATAGACAACCCCTTAATGTGTTTACAGGAACCCTATGGATTCTGTTAACCACTACAAAACAGCAACAGATTTCACCTGCGCCCAAACCGAACAACCAGCTTTAAGCTGGAGCTTATTCAGTGAATAGCCCGAGATTTGCGCCAGCAGCCGCTGATCATTATTTAAAATGACCGTAACAATGAATTCACCTTCATGATCACCTGGGTCAATCCTGAAAACCTGCCCCGGATAAATATTTAAAATACTCGACTGAGACGGTTTTTCGGTGCATAGGCTGACGTCACTGGCATAAATTCGACAACGAATAGGTGCGTTGACCTCAAACGGCCGACGGGTCAGCCTAAGCACGGTGCTTTTCTCGGTCGTTACTTCGGTAATTAAATCGTCCCGCTGAGCTGAAACGAAACCTTCAAACAGCGTACTCGCACCATCACCGAACTGTGTTGCAAACTGAGGGTCTACCATAATGTCTTTCAGCGGGCCTTCACAATGAATACCGCCTTGTTTGAGAATCACGATGTAGTCGGCCAGCCGGGCCACTTCCATCGGCGAATGGCTGACATAGATAATCGGGATGGATAGCTCGTGGTGCAGGTTTTCTAAATACGGCAAAATTTCACTTTTTAAGCGACTGTCTAACGCCGACAGGGGCTCATCCATTAACAAGAGCCTGGGCGACCGTAACAATGCACGGGCGATGGCCACCCGCTGTCGCTCGCCACCTGAAAGTGAAGCCGGTGGCCGGTTCAATAGCGGCCCGATATTCAGTAACTCAATGACGGATTCCGGCAGGACTTTCTGTTTATCTTTTGGCAATCGAACAAAGCCAAACTGAAGATTTTCCGCCACATTTAAATGCGGAAACAAGCTGGCCTCCTGAAACACATAACCAATTTCACGCTGGTTGGCGGGCACAAAGATATTCCTGGATTCATCCTGCCAAACCTGATCACCAATACTGAAGTAACCTTCCGGCAAACGTTCCAAACCGGCAATGGCTCTTAGACAGGTTGTTTTCCCCGAACCAGATGGGCCAAAGAAAGCCGTGACACCTTTATCGGGCAACGAAAAATCAACCGACAACTGAAAGTTGCCACGGTCGACGTTAAAACACCCCTTCAACTGACTCATGCAATACTCCGGTTAGCAGCCTTTTGATTCACCAGATAGATAATCAGCAGCGCAATAAAGGAAAACACAACCATGCCACCGGCCAGCCAATGCGCCTGTGCATACTCCATAGCCTCAACATGATTGTAGATTTCGACAGACAGAACCCTTGTTTTACCGGGGATGTTGCCACCGATCATCAGCACCACACCAAACTCACCAATTGCATGACAAAAGCCCATAACAATCGCAGTGATAAACCCTGGACGTGCAAGCGGAACAATGACGTTGCGAAAGCAATCAAACGAAGAAGCACCTAGCGTGGCAGCAACCTCCAAAGGCCTTTTACCAATGGCTTCAAATGAGTTTTGCAATGGCTGAACGACAAAAGGAAAAGAGTGCACCGCACAGGCAATCGCAATACCGGTAAAGCTGAACGGCAAAGTACCCAGACCAATCATTTCCGAAAGCCGACCAACAGGGCCATTGGGCCCCAGTAACAACAACAGGTAAAAGCCCATCACCGTCGGCGGCAACACCAGCGGCACCGCAAAAACAGCACTCACGACCGGCTTGAATCGAGACTGGGTTTGCGACAACCACCAAGCCAGCGGTGTCGCCACACATAACAAAACCAATGTGACAACCGTTGCTAACTTAATGGTTAACCAAATGACCGTAAAATACGTATCGAACATAGAGGTTCCTTGCAATGCACCGGTAAATCAGCCGAAGCGAATGATGAGTGGCCAAAGCCGTATCAGATTTTATAACCAAAGCTGCGGATGGTTTCTTTTGCGGGGGCGCTCTGTAAGAAATCCAGGAACGCCCGGGCAACGTCGTTAGTATCTGTTAATAAAATCGCGTCCTGATTTAACACTCGATGCAAGCTTGAAGGAACAAGCCAGGCACTGCCCTCGGCCACACGGCCATCCACATATATTTGCGACAACGCAACAAAGCCAGCCTCGACCGTCTTAGAACTGACGTATTGGTAGGTTTGCCCGATGTTATTGCCTTCAACCAATTTCTCTGCAGCTTGCTGGTAAACACCCAGCTCGTTCATAACATCCATTGCTGCCGCACCGTAAGGGGCATTTTTGGGGTTAGCGATGGCCACATGCTCAACCTCGGCAAGCGACTTTTTAAAATCCTCTTCTGCCTCTAAACCCTTCTGCATTGACCAGTAGGCTAACTGACCCTGGGCATAGGTAAACCGCGACCCGGCAATCGCCTTGTCTTCTTTTTCCAGTGCTTCCGGGCGAGCCTGATCTGCAGCCAGAAACACCTCAAAGGGTGCACCATTCTTTATTTGAGCATACAACGCCCCCGTAGACCCCGCAGAGACAGCAACCTTGTGGCCAGTGGCCTGTTCAAACTCTTCAGCCAGCTGTAATAGTGGCTTATAAAAATTAGAAGCCACCGCAACGCTGACCTCCCCTGCCATTGCCAAATGACTGGTCATAAATACTGCTGCCAGCAACACCTGTTTGAATAGTTTCATAGTAATAACCTTATATTTGCCTAAATTATAAAATGTAACGTTCAAGCATTGTCAGGTTGCCTCCACTAGCGACATATAATTGTCAACATAACGACAACAGGCTTATACACAGCTCTCTCAAGTAACGCTCACTTCGAGAATAAAAAACCCTATAAAACAATGACTTATAAAGAACAATTAGAAATCAAATAGCCGATGGTTGAAATATCAGCAACCATTCTCAGCATTTCGTTATATATTTGCAAATATAAGGCCGGCATCTGCATTGCCCCCCCTTGAAGGCCACTGTTAAATGACACCTATGCAAAGTTGGCTACAGACAGGCCAGAGACTGATGCTTAAAGCCCGGCCAAATTCAGCCGGGACTTCAAAAGGTATTGCGGAGTTCCTCCAAGTAAGGCCACCGAATTACCTTACTCTGATTAAAGAGAGCAAACTCATAGATGAAGCGGTGATTTCTTAACCTCATAGCTGTTGCAACTGGCTATGTTCGTATAAATTCCGGCGTTAAAATCTGCCTCTCCATGCTGGCTACTGAACCGGGTTTCCTGTGCCATTATCGGTGACATCTGTTTGGGTATAGACAGTATTGTCTTCAGCATACTCAGTCAGCTCCACGTCGCGCTCAGTGTAGTTATACAAGGTAATTCCACTAGCACCGTTCCGATACAGATTATCCTCATCGTCTTCCCAGCGATCCCAGGCATAACCAATAAGAATGGGTAAGCTGTCGTTAGGTTCACTGCCATCGTTTCGCAGAATAATGGTGTGATTAGACCCTGCAATATTTGAAAACTTATAAGGCCCGCTGGCAAAGCCCGGCTCAATCAATGTGATATCCATACTGATATTGCTTTCGTTACCGTAGGGCATCTGTATCAATGGTGCATAGGCCGCATCACCATAGGCATTACTGACAGTACTACCCGAAGGCACCGAATAGCCATTCTCCGCGCAACCTTTGACCGTAACACCCTCCAGCTCCGCTTCATCCGCAGCCACAAGGGCAAAACAATTACGCATATTAGTGACCGAGCTTTCCTCAACATAGATGCTGCCGGTATCGTATGTTTCCCCGTCTTTTTTCGTACCGCTGCTGTATGCACGAATACCGTCTTCAGTCAGGTTGTACATGCGATCTTCAACAATGGGATCGCCTTCGTACCAGGTAGGTTGCTGTTGCAGAAAATCCACCATACCCGGTAACGAATCGTCGCCATCCTGATACATATCAGCACCCAATCGCACGCGCCCCTGAACCGTGGTATTGCGAATAGTGGTGTTATCTGAACCCTGCATAAAAATACCATGACAAAACGCAAGCTGTGTCAGATCGAAGCCATCAATAACAACATCGTCTGCAGAGACCAGTACCGCACAATGCTTTTTCAAACCATAGGTGCTGCCACTGCCCTTACCAAACATATCGCCATAACCATAAGGGAACGAACCACGGACTATCATGCTGTTATTTTTAAGCGTGGTGTTATCACCCCAGATGCGCATGTAGGTATTCGACTTATAAGGTCGGCGTTCGCTGTCTTCATTATGGCTTTTGAAATCTGTAACAAACAGATCACCATTCGGATAGGTATTGATAAAGCTACCATTGATCAGCGTATTGCCATCACCTTCAATCAAAATAGACTGATACCAGCCATCGCTGCAGCTGTAGTTGGTGGCCAGCAAACTGGTAGGGATATCAATGACGACATCGGTGAAATCAATCATCGTATTTTCACCGGCCATATAAAGCACTGTACAGCCGTTACCGTCCGGGTCGAAATCATCAAAGGTGTAGGTGCCTGGTTCCATTCGATAGGTTCCATTGCTGGCATCCAGAGCATCGCGTAGTTCATCTATAGAGCTAAGGGTCGTCCAACCGGTGTTACCGGTTTCGCTGTCGGCAGCATCGGCATAAATGGACAATTCATGAATAGACCACCAGCGATCATCGCTGCTGCCCAGCTGCTCAATTTTCAGATAACGTGCGGTTTGATCGTGAAAATCAATGGTCGTGGTTGCCGAATCACCGGCACCATTATAGACAACCGTTTCCCAACTACTGCCATCATCTGAGACATAGAGGGCGTAATTTCTCGGGTAATCGCCAGAGCTGTTTTCAGAGTTCAACACAATGCGATCGAAGGTTTCAGAGGCACCCAAATCAACCTGAAAATATTGACCTGTTGTTTGATACTCTTCCGTCGTCCAGCGTGTACTGGTACTGCCATCGATAGCGTAGATGACATCGTCATTGTTGTTCGAAGCGCTCAGGCTCCAATTGCTGGAATCGAGCTCACTAACCTCTCGTTCGCTGACATAAATTTCATGAATTGACCACCAGTACTTGGTACTTACACCCTCTTGTTGAATGCGCAAATAGCGGGTATCAACAGCGGCAAAACTAATCTCGGTGATCGACTGACCAATACCGATGGCAACCGGATCACCCCAGTCGGCGCCATTTTCTGACACATAAACACTGTAGGCGTCTGGGTAATCGCGCGGGCTCTCCCAGCTATCGAGCACGACGCCGTCAATGTAGTAGCTATCGCCAAAATCGATGTCGATGTACTGATCGTTGGCCTTTATTTCCTTTGTTGTCCAACGGGTAGAATCATCACCATCGGTCGCATAATACAGCGCAGAACTATTGCTAGATGCGGTCAACACCCAACTGGCCCGATCCATCTCAGTTGCATAGTCGGAGCTGTACGCCTCTACTGATTTTATAGCTCCGTCTGCCTCTGCATCAGACTCAGTCGAAATTGTTTCTGATGACTCTACATTACAACCCGCGAAAAACGCCGATACAAAGCCAAGAGCAATAAGGTATTTCATGATTATTCACCTCTTCCTTGCCCTCAAACGGACGAGCAATATTTATTGTGGTAATTTTAAAAAAGCATGAAGAGGCTATTGCAAGAACTATAAAAAAACGGTGATCGGGCGCTTAAATAAAAAAACGGTTATCAGTTTCATTTGATTTTGTGAACCAGTAAAAAAGCTCAATGGATCGAATCGACATTTAAAGTGCCTGCCTCCAACTGAAACAGAAGTTTCCGATCAACATACGTTTTTAAATACCAACGATACAAATGGCATCTGTGAGGCCATAAAGTGTGTCTAGGCTCTAAATTATTCCAAAGAAAAATGAAAAATTAAGAAGTACATACAACTTTTAGATGTTTCGCCTCAACTTCTATTGGCATTCCTCCTAAACTGTCAGCGCTTTATAGGCCACCCCGGGCCTAAAAGGTTTATTACATTTCAAACTATTGGCTAACAGCCAATTAAGGGCACCTCTAAAGACTCTGATATATCTCTGGCCTTCAGGAAAAACAGCTGGCTAGGCGCGGTTCGCAGCGAATGTCGTGACCTTTGCAAGAATCGCAACGACGGCAGGTGTTTTTCCTGAAGACCCCGGAGGGCGGGCCTAAAAAGCCCATCGCCTGCGTTGACGATTTCAAAAGATAGAGTAACTATGATTTCTCATCGTCGTCTTGCCGCTGAACTTTTTAGGCTCCGCAGAGACATATCAGAGTCTTTAGAGGTGCCCTTAAAACTCTTTGCAGATCTGGTTGAGTTTGCAAAGTAGTTTGCTGTACTTGAGCTCATTATTCCCGCTCAGGATTACGTAAAAAACCAAGTGCTCGCTCCTGCCATGAATTAAAACCCATTTAATTTTTAATTCAAATTTTTTTGGCAGGAGTGAGCACTCTTCTAATTAGAAATCAAATTGATAACAAATGAAGGAGCACGAAAATGAGCTTCAATGCATCCAATGTGTTAAAACGAGTCGTAAAATATAGCGCGCTGTTATATGTAGCAGCCGCTGCCCAATCAGTCTTTGCTGCCGAAGGTTACGCCACCCGCTATTGGGATGGCTGCAAACCACACTGTGCCTGGTACGAAAATGCCGATGGCAATCCGGTAAAAACCTGCAACGTTGATAATGAAGTAAACCCCTTAGATACCGCTTACGACTACATAGCAAGTAGCTGTGATGGCGGTGACGCATACACCCCCTGGAATATGGCACCCCAGGAGATCAGTGATACCTTGTCTTATGGTTACGCGGCCGTTTCTGCCGAAGGTGTAAGCTGTGGCACTTGTTATAAAATCACCTTCTCTGGTACTGGCCGATACAACGATTACGACTCAGGGTCTATGGCGATCGAAGGTAAAGAAATGATCGTTATGGCGACGAATATTGGTTACGACGTAGGCGGTGAACAATTTGACTTACTCATTCCCGGCGGCGGTGTCGGTGCATTTGATGCAGCCAGTACTCAATGGGGAACGGACGACCTGGGCGCGCAATACGGTGGTTTCTTAACAGAATGTCAGGCTACCTACGGCTATGACGATACCGATTCACTTAAAAGCTGCGTACAAAACAAGTGCGAGAGCGTGTTCAGCCAAGACGGTATGGAAGATTTAAAAAGTGGTTGCGACTGGTTTGTTGATTGGTTCGAAATTGCTGACAACCCGGAATTTGAATACGAAGAAGTGAGCTGCCCAAGTGAGCTGATTAGTATTGCTTATGATGTCGATTATGTCTCAGATTCGGATACTGACGAAGATTCCGACAACGATTCTGATAGCGACACAGACACAGACACAGACACAGACACAGACACAGACACAGACACAGACACAGACAATGATTCTGATAGCGACAGCGATACGGATACAACCGCCGGTGATTGCAGCTTCAGTTACGCCGTTGAATCTTCCTGGAACAGCGGCTATATAGGCAGCGTTACTGTGACCAATAACGGTGATTCAGCCATCAGCAGCTGGACAAGCAACGTTACCTACAGTGATGGCACAGAAATCGTCAACAGCTGGAACTCGGAATTAAGCGGCAGCGCACCCAGCTATACAGCAACGAATCCATCGTGGAGCAGCTACCTTTCTGCAGGCAGTAGTTACTCCTGGGGATTACAGGCGAGCTTCACCAGCTCTTATACGCTGCCAAGCGTTACGGGAAGTTGTGAATAAACCGAAACAGATTTAGGTTTCAATTAAACGTCAGCCTCGATAGTAAGGCTGACGTGTTTGATGAATTTCAAAGGAGTAGGCTCTGATTTTTCAGCAGAACCTACTGAATACCATTACTCAACCGTCACCGCTTTCGCTAAGTTACGCGGCTGGTCTACATCCGTACCTTTTATCAACGCCACATGATACGCCAGCAGCTGCATCGGCACGGTGTAGAAGATTGGTGCGGTAATTTCATTAACGTGCGGCATGGAAATAATTTTCATATTTTCATCGCCTTCAAAGCCGGCTTTTTCATCCGCAAAGACATACAGCTGACCGCCACGTGCGCGCACTTCTTCGACGTTCGATTTCAGCTTTTCCAACAGGTCATTGTTCGGTGCGATCACCACCACCGGCATATCGGCATCAATCAATGCCAGCGGGCCGTGCTTCAGCTCACCGGCAGCGTAGGCTTCGGCGTGAATGTAAGAAATTTCTTTCAGCTTCAGCGCGGCCTCCATGGCGATAGGGTAGTATTCGCCGCGGCCTAAGAACAGGGTGTGCTCTTTATCGGCAAAGTCTTCGGCCAGGTCTTCGATCTCTTTGTCGTACGCCAGTGCGCTTTCAATGTGTACCGGCAGCGCGTGAATCTCTTTTACGATCTCCGCTTCTTTTGCCGCGTCGATTCGGCCCTGGTGCTTACCAATGGCCGTCACCAGCATCAGCATAGCTGCCAACTGGGTAGTAAAGGCCTTAGTGGAGGCCACGCCAATTTCGGTACCGGCACGGGTCATGAACGCGATGTCGGATTCACGCACCAAGGATGAACCGGAGACGTTACAGATGGTCATTACCGCCATGTAACCCTTTTCTTTGGCAATGCGCAGTGCCGCTAACGTATCGGCCGTTTCACCGGATTGGGAAAGGGTAATCAGCAGGCTGTTCGGGCGGGTCACAAACTGGCGATAGCGGAATTCCGATGCAATTTCGACATCGCAGCTGACGCCGGCCACCGCTTCAAACCAATAGCGCGCGGCCATGCCAGAGTTATAGGACGTACCGCAGGCAATGATCTGAACATGCTCAACCTTGGAAAGAATTTCCACGGCATTCACACCAATGCTTTCGGTAATGACCGAATCTGCCGTAACACGTCCTTCAATCACATTCTTCAGTGCGGTTGGCTGCTCAAAAATTTCTTTCTGCATGAAGTGACGGTACTGACCTTTGGTGCCAGCATCGTGCTCTACAGTCGATTCGATAATTTCACGCTGAACTTCGTTACCGTTGACATCCAACACCTTGACGCTGCGGCGGGTAACTTCGGCAACATCGCCTTCTTCCAGGTAGCTGAAGCGACGGGTAACACTGAGCAATGCTAATTGGTCGGATGCCAGGAAGTTTTCACCGACACCATAACCGATCACAATCGGGCTGCCAGAACGGGCCACGACGATTCGGCTTGGGTCTTTACGATCAACAATCACCGTACCGTATGCGCCTTCCAGTTGCGCCGCAGTTTTGTGCAGGGCTTCAATCAGGGTATCGGAATTACGGTATTCCCATTCAACCAGGTGCGCGATCACTTCAGTATCGGTTTCAGAAGTAAACTCGTAACCACGGCCTTTCAACACTTCGCGCAGCGCTTCGTAGTTTTCAATAATGCCATTGTGCACCACGGCAATATCACCCGACATATGCGGGTGTGCGTTGGCTTCCGAAGGCTCGCCATGCGTTGCCCAACGGGTGTGCGCAATACCGGTACCACCGGCAACCTGCTCCAGTTCCACGGCTTCGGCCAGCTCCTGAACTTTGCCCAGGCGACGCACGCGGGTCAGGTTGCATTCGGCATCAACAACGGCCACACCGGCTGAATCGTAACCGCGATATTCCAGACGACGCAGGCCTTCTACCAGGATTTCAGCGACATCGCGCTGAGCGACTGCTCCAACAATTCCACACATAATATGATCCTTCCATAAATTCCAGGGTTGCAGCGTCTGGCTGCATCAAGATTAGTAAAGCTGCTGGCTCGGCTGATGCCAGGCCAAAAAATGGTTTTTGATTATTTTTTAATCGGTTTTTTCCACTTACTGATGGTCACCTGCTTCGACCGCGCCAGCGTCAGCTGATCAGCGGGAGCACTTTTGGTAATGATGGAGCCGGCACCGACAAACGCGCCATTTTCAATATCCACCGGAGCCACCAGCGTAGAGTTCGACCCGATAAAGGCGTTATCGCCAATGGTTGTTTTATATTTATTCGCGCCATCGTAGTTACAGGTAATGGTTCCGGCACCAATATTCGCGCCGGTGCCAATTTCTGCATCACCAACATAGGTTAAATGGTTCACTTTACTGCCCTCACCAATGATGGCCTTCTTGGTTTCCACAAAGTTACCAATCTTAGTGTTGTTGGCCATGTGCGTGCCCGGGCGAATGCGGGCAAAGGGGCCTATATTGGCGTTTTCACCAATCGCAGCATCATCAATAACGGTATTCGGCTCGATAACCGTACCGGCTCCGATGGTGGCGTTCTTAATCACACAGTTAGCGCCAACGCTGACGCCCTCACCCAGCGTCACCTCACCCTCAAACACACAGTTGATATCGATGATGCAGTCACGACCGGCGGTTAACTGGCCACGGACGTCCAGGCGGTTCGGGTCGAGCAGGGTTATGCCATCGGTCATCAGCTGGTTAGCAATTTGCTGCTGATGCCAACGCTCCAGCTGAGCCAGTTGCAAGCGATTATTCACACCCAGGGTTTCTTCCTCTTTGAATGGATGCACGGTATTCACCGCGACGCCATTCTCCACCGCCATGGCGATGAGGTCGGTCAGGTAATATTCGCCCTGAGCGTTATTGTTTTTCAGCTTTGGCAGCCATTCGTGCAGCGTCCAGGCGGGTACCGCCATGATGCCGCTGTTCACCTCGTTGATGGCCAGCTGATCTTCGTTGGCGTCTTTATGCTCAACAATGGCCTGAACTGCACCGGCAGCGTTGCGCACAATACGGCCGTAGCCGGTTGGGTCTGCGGCATGGACGGTTAACAAACCCATGCTCTTATCAGCCACCTGATTCACCAGAGCCTGAAGGGTTTCCACCCTGGTTAGAGGCACATCGCCATACAGAATTAAAACGATGCCGCTTTCCGGAAGCTTTGGCAACGCCTGGGCTACAGCGTGCCCAGTACCCAGCTGCTCATTTTGGAGACAAAATTTGACGCTCGACTCGGCGAAATATTGACGAACCAGCTCAGCACCATGCCCAACCACCATACTAATGTCCGAACTAAATTGACGTGCAGAATCAACAACATGAGCCGCCAGCGGCTTGCCGGAGAGTTTATGTAGCACTTTAGGCAATGCTGACTTCATTCGGGAGCCCTGACCAGCGGCCAAAACCACTACGCTGACATCCATATCCAATCCTTATCGGTACATTTGATTTTATTGAAAGAATTTTCATTTTAGGCTCAGGGCCGCATTAAGCAAGCTGGCAGTTGTCAAAATATAATTGACAATATGCGACGACAAGGCATTCCTTAATATTCTGTTGATACCTCTCTCAACTGAGGCGAGAGTGCAGCACCTCTAACACTGATCCAGCCGACCGGAAAATAGTCAAATGTTTGTAAGCCCTACGTAAGGAGCAAAAACAGGCTAAAACAGACCATAAATAGACAATAAACCATCACGCAATACAAACAACCCCGTCAAAAAATACTATTCAGGCATCTGTTTCGTCACCAATTGAACGATTTGAACCCCTTCACACGTTTAAAAACACCCGTTTCTTACTATGGCCTCAACACAAGACATCAGGTTAATAGGTACCAATATGAAACTGTTTAACATTTTTGCCATCACGTTAGCTACATCCGCTTTGATGGGCTGTCAGATTGAAGTAACCCCAATTGAGTCGGGCACGATTACTATTGTTACAACCGAAACTGCTGAAACGGAGACTGATACAACGGCCATTTCCGAAGAAACAACAACGTCTGAGGAAGCAGTTACTGAAGAAGAGACGACAACCGTCGAAGAATCGACCACCTCTGATGAAACCACTGTTGCAAATGAATCAACTAGCGAAGAGACAACCTCGACCGAAGAGACCAATGTCGCAGAGGGCACCAGCACTGAAGAGGAAGCCACCACATCTGAAGAGACAGTTGTGGCAGAGGAAACAACGACTGAAGAAGAGACCGCCGTAGTAGAGGAAGCGACCACTACAGAAGAAGCTACCGTAGCAGAAGACACTACAACGGAAGAAGCCGCCAGCACGACCCGCACCGTAACACTTTATTGGTCTGCGCCAACCGAACGCGCCAATGGCGACACAATGACAACTGCAGATGTGGGTGGCTATGAAATACGCTACAAGAAGCCTGCCGATGATGCATACTCAAATATCGTGATTTCTGACAACACCACTGATCAATACAGCTTCCTGGACATGGAAGACGCCGAAGACTACTCCTTTGAAGTCGCGGTATTTGATACAGATGGCATTTACAGTGACTTCGTAGAAGCCCTGGCCAACTGATAAACAACGCTAGGTACCACCAGCATTTTAAAGCTCACGTAGCTTGCTGGTGGTACACCACGCAACCGGAAGCCCGAAAGCAGCCGTCCTGCCAAAAAATTCTGCACAACCCCTCCCCTGACAACCAACGATCTCAACGCCTACCGGCCTACGGATATCAAACATTGATCTAACTTAACAAACTTGAATTTTTACGTAAAAAGACGGAATAGAAGTCTCATTTACGAACATTAGGGATCGAAATTTTACGCAAAATCAATAAGCTGACAGCGTTGAATTTTTAATAGTTTTTAATATATGAAACAGCTTTTGATATTTATTATTTGTATAACTTTTTTAGCAGGATGTAACGTAAGCGGGCTGGAAAGTAGTTCAAGCTCTGAATCAACCACAAACACATCATCGAGTACCAGCACAACAACATACGGAGACGTCATGCTTTACTGGTCTGCCCCGACCGAGAGAGCAAATGGTGAGTCTATGAGCTCTTCCGATATAGGCGGTTACGAGATCCGTTACAAACTGAGCTCAGATGACTCGTATACGGTAACGGTTGTCAGCGGTAACGAGACCACCCAACTACTATTAGAAGACATCGCCAACCCAACGGAACAAACCATTGAAATGGCAGTGTTCGACACTGAAGGCATATACAGCGACTACGTTGAAGCGACGACCAGCACCAATTAGATAAAGCCCCAAAATATACGGCAGAATGGATATCTGCCCACAGTTTTGCGCAGATCCTTCACATTCACTATATTTTAATTATCCAGCCTTTATAATGATCGATTCTCACCAATGGCGTGAGGCCACCCGAGAATTGTCGAGACCGTAGTAATGGATTATGTAACGGTTACCCAAACCGCATTTTTTACCACCTTTGTCACAACAGGCAGCTTATTAGCCCTATTGCTTTTCCAGTCAATCACTGTTTATTGGAAAAGACTGCTGCTAATTGGCGTCTTCGGGCAATTTATTTGGTCTCTTGCATTTTTCATTAGCTACAGTATCGTCCCCTTATCAGCAAAAATGACGCTTGGTGCAGAAATTCTAAGGCTGTTTCTATGGCTGGCTTCTCTTTTTGCCCTGCTTGCCAGGCGGGTTCGCATAATCGAGTGGCCTTTAAAACTCAAAATAATCACATCCCTAACAATCGTAACCGCCGCCAGTTCAGCAATATGCCTCTTAATTGGGGTCGGCAGTGCCAGCACGATTAACCTTCTGATTATGCTGCTGGCGACCTTCGCTTTGGTCTTTACAGAACAGGTCGTACGAAACCTGAACACTCATAGAATGATCAAGTTAATTGGCTTATGCCTGACATTTCTATTCGCGTTCGATGTTTTAATGTACGGCCATAATCTGATAACAAACGACATCCCATTAACCATGTGGCAAACAAGAGCTGCGTTAGCGCTGACAGTCGCAGCAGCCTTGGGCGTAGGCTCTATGGTATTTAACGAAAACGATGATAGCCACTACCTGTTCACGGTATCCCGCCCGGCAGCATTCTATTCAACAACCATTCTGTTTTCAGCATGCCTCATCAGCCTGGTGAGCCTCGGCAGCTACTACGTTAAAAAGCAGGGTTTTTTAGGTACGTATCTATTTTCATTGGCGATGACTGCAATACTGTTATTACTGTTTTCCCTGGCAATTTCCAGGGAATTTCGACAACGTTGTGAGGTATTCCTCAGCAAGCACTTCTTCTCCCTAAAATATGATTACCGAACAGAGTGGCTCCATGCGATCAAACTGCTTTCAGATTTAGACAGCGCCAGCTCCAGCTATTACAAAAACATTCTAACGATGTTATGCGAAGTGGTACGCGCAGAAGCAGGCAGCCTGTGGATTAATGACAATTCCACCTTCAAACAGATTGTCAGCAATATAAAGCTAGAGGGCGCACCGGAAAGCATAAACGTTAATGAGCCATTCATTCGAACAATGCTAAAGGAATCCTGGATTTTCGTACCTGGAAGCCGCGCTACAAGTCTGGCGCAAAACAACCGGCTACTTCCCGACTGGATAGAAAAGAATGAAAGCATCTGGCTGGTTGCCCCGCTAATAATACAAATGAAATTGGTCGGATTCGTGATCCTGGCCAGACCAAAGCTGGGTAGCGACATTACTTTCGAAGACAGAGATCTAATGACTAACGTAAGCACTCAGGTAGCCAGCAACATTCTGCTGCACCAGCAGGAAAGAGTGATTAGCGATACCAAGCAGCTTGAAACTTATAATCGTTTATCTGCATTTATTATGCATGATATTAACAATGTGATTGCCCAGCTTGCACTAATCGGAAAGAACGCTGAACGCCATAAGAATAACCCTGCATTTATTGAGGATATGATTAAAACGGTGCACAACGCTACTTCACGAATGCAAGGCTTAATTCAAAAGTTCAATCCAGCCACCAAAGAGCAGAAAACATCCTTTTTAGCCAGTGAACTACTGCTTGAACTGGTACAAGAGTGCTCTTGCTATAAACCCATGCCCAGACTTATGGTAAATAATGATTTTGAACTCAAGGCAGATAAGCAGCGGTTATCATTAGCACTGAAGAATCTGATCAGAAATGCACAGGAAGCCACAGCCGCCAGCGGCCAGGTTAATGTTATTTCAGAAACTCAAAACGGTGTATCACGAATAATTATCGAGGATACAGGCCAAGGCATGAGTGAGTATTTCATAAGAGAGGAGCTGTTCAGGCCTTTTGCAACGACCAAACAGGAAAATGGTGTTGGCATTGGGGCGTACCTTACAAAATCGTATATTGAACACCTTGGTGCTAACCTGAACGTACAAAGCGAACCCGATAAAGGCAGTCGCTTTGAGATTGCGTTCAGTTAATGGAGCAATAAATGGAAGCACTAGAAAAAACTATATTAATAGTTGAAGACGACGATGGACTGCAAAGCCAGCTGAAATGGCATTTTGACGACTTCAGCACAACAATTATTACGTCTGGCAATCTTCAGGAAGCAATTAACGCCGTTAGAACTTATCAACCCAGCATTGTTCTGCAGGATTTGGGGTTGCCGCCAGACCCAGAGGGTGTATCTGAAGGGTTCCGATGTATCAAAGAAATACTGGCAATCGCCCCCAAAACAAAAATTATTGTTCTTACCGGTAAAAATGAGCACCAGAACGCTCTGACTTCAATAAAGCTGGGGGCTTACGACTTCTACTATAAGCCTATCGATACCGAGACCTTAGACCATGTTGTAGAGCGCGCATTCCGCATCGCTCAACTCGAATGGGAAAACAACAAGACAACAGAGTCAGTGCAGCCCATCAAAGGCGTCATTACCGGCAACAAACAAATGCGTAATGTCTGCCGAATGATAGAAAAAATTGCGCAAACAAACGTAACAGCAACACTGATTGGCGAAAGTGGTACGGGCAAAGAAGTACTTGCGCGGGCAATACACAGTCACGCACCCAATAAAGACAAGCCCTTTATTGCCATTAACTGCGCAGCCGTTCCGGAATCTTTAATGGAGAGCGAACTCTTCGGCCATGAAAAAGGGTCATTTACTGGTGCGACCAGCTCAACAACAGGTAAAGTCGAGCAGGCTCATCAAGGCACTCTATTTCTGGATGAAATTGGCGATATGCCACTGCCATTACAAGCTAAACTATTACGTTTCCTGCAGGAAAGAAGCATTGTAAAAATAGGCGGAAGAAAAGAGATAAAAGTAGACCTGCGGGTTGTGTGCGCGACAAACAAGAACCTTGAAGAAATGGTTAAAGAAGGAACATTCCGGGAAGATTTGTTCTATCGAATCTGTGAGATTGTTGTCGACATTCCACCGCTTCGGGAGCGCGGAAACGATGCAGCTCTCATCGCAAACCACATGCTGAAACGCTATGCCGCTGAAATGTCTGGCAAAGCAATGACATTCTCTGAATCTGCCATTCAAACAATCGAACATTACAGCTGGCCAGGCAATATACGCGAAGTAGAAAATAAAGTTAAACGTGCTGTTGTACTTGCAGAAAGCAATGTAGTGCAAACTGAAGATTTAGGGATTGATGAACCTAAGGCTCAGAAGAAATTTTCACTCATCAACTTAAAAGAAGCACGTAAAAGTGCCGAAGTAGAGGCCATTCTCTCTGCACTTGAGCTAAGCCAATATAATGTATCGGCTGCAGCAAAAATGCTTGGAGTCACGCGCCCAACTTTGTATGACATGATGAAAAAGTACAACATGACTAACGAAAGCAACCAGTAGAGAGCACACCATGAACCGAATAAAAATATTCGCCATACCGTTACTTTTAAGCCTCGTAATGATTGTTGGTTGTTCCAGCGAATCGGACCAAGATAAAGCACTGGCATTTGTTGAGCGCAGTCAGGCTTACGAGCGTCAAGGCCAATACCGAGCTGCCCTTATTGAAATGAGAAATGCGATTCAGGCAAGCCCAAACAATCAAAAGTTTGTTAATCACTATGCCAGCCTGTTAACAGAAGTGGGCAGTCCCAACCAAGCATCAGAGATGCTTAAACCTTTCTATGAAAATAATGCCGACGTTAATGCTACTTATGCCGAAGCGCTATTGCTGCAAGGGAAATTCATTTCAGCAAAAACAGTCATCGATGCCTGGGTGCCGACTGATGAAGAAAAAGACGAACACGCCAGGCTAACTGCGTTGCAGATGTTTCTTGCCGGAAAGAGCAACGAAGCTTTCAAAATATATCGTGAATTATCAGGGAATAAGGATACCTCCCTTAAAATCAAACAGGAGTTTATATCCCTTTTAATCCAAGAGGAGCAGTATGGAGAAGCAGAAAGCTGGAACAAGCAACTTCAGCAACAGTTCCCGGAAGACCCGGTGCTCATGTATTACCAGGCTAAATTGGATTATCAGAAAGGCAAGATTGACGATGCTGAAAACGCATTAACCAATGCTCTGAAGTATTTGCCTGAAACAGATATGTTGCTTACAGAAAGGCAACAGGTACTTGAACTCCTCTCTACTGTATTGCTGGATCAGGGCCGACCCGCTGAAGCTCTGATATACAGCAAACTTATCCGCGAAGCGAATCCAGAGGCCTTCCTTGCACAGCAACAGTACAAAGATGCATTAGCAGCCGCATCACAGGGCGACCTCGACACTGCAAAGGCCAACTTTGAAGATATTCTGAATCAGTTTCCTAATAACCACCAGGCCGCAATGCTTTTAGGGCTAATTCATATTGGTGAGGGTGATATTGAAAGTGGAGAGTTATTGCTTTCCGAGAATATCGATGCGGAAACCGCACCCGTAAGCATTATTCGTGCAACAGCTCTGGCACAAGCTGAACAGGGCAAGCCAGATGAAGCTCTGGAAGTATTGAAAAAGGCCTTATTGGCTCGCCCGGATGATACGACACTGCTGTCTTTATTCGGCATTATTTCTTTAAACAGTGGCGAGGAACAACAGGGCCTGCAATCTATTAGCAAGGCTTTACAGTTGGAGCCCAATCGTACCCGGCTGCACCTGTTGCTGGCTCAATATTATCTTGAGCAGGAAAACGAAAGCGTCGCATTAGGCCACTTACGCAAAGCCTATGCACAAAACCGTGAAGACTGGGCAACGACCGGCTTCTACGTTTCTCAGCTCATTCGATCTAACGAACAAAGTGAAGCAACACAAATTCGCGATGAATTGTCTAAACTTGAAGACCCTAATGCCATATGGCTGGTTGCAATGGCTGACTACCAGTTAGGCAACACAGAAGCCTCTATTACCGGGCTGGAAGAGCTACACAAGACTGTTCCTCAAAATCTTAATACCATTAGTGCACTAGGGCGCCTGTATCAGGCGCAAAACTCATTTGATGAAGCCTCGGACATGTGGTTGAAGGCACTGAAAGTGAACCCGGGAAGTGAGCAATACTTGAGCTCTTTAACCCGGGCAAAAAGTGCAACTTTGGACGCCAATAAACTCACCAACTGGCTGATTAAAGAGGCAGATAATAGCCCTGAGGTTGCGTTACCACTTCACTCTGCTGCAGTTGAATTGCTGGTAGGCCAAAGAGACATTAACCAGGCCAAAAACATTGCAAGCAAATATACCAATAACGAGCAGCCATTTGCCCGGGCCATACACGCCAACATCCTTCGTGGTGAAGCCTTTGCATTAGCCCAGCAAAATAAATGGAAAGAATCTCTGACCAAGGTTGAACAGGCAATTAACCTGTTACCAGACCATGGTGGCCTGGCGATTTTAGGTGCCCAGGTAGAAATGCAGCTGGATAACTATCAGGGAGCGGTAAATAAACTGGATAACTACCTGGAAGACCACCCTGAAAACATGGTTGTGACCAATGAAAAAGTTAAGTTTATAGCCGGAGGTGAAGGTGAAGAGCAGGCTCTGGCCTTCATTAAGCCTATTTGGCAAAACAAACCAGACCCTCAACTGGCAACAAACTACTTCAGGCTTATCCGCTCTCAGGAGCCAGAAAACCTGGAAGAAGCTTTATTCGAACTTTTAAACGTTGCCCCAAATAATACCGGAGCGCTAACTGCCCTTGGCAGCCTGTATCAGGACAACGGCCAAACAGACATGGCACTAGAACAGTACAGCAAAGCACTGGAGATCAACCCGAATTTGGTTGTTGCTCTGAATAATATGGCCTGGATGCTTAAAGAAGCCAAACCAAAAGAAGCGCTAGATTACGCTGAAAAGGCTGTAAACATTGCACCAAATTCAGCATCGATTCTGGATACTTACGGCTGGGTTCTGCACCTGAACGGCAAAAAGGATGAAGCGTTAGATGCCATAAACAAAGCACTGACCATTGCTCCAGACAATGCCGAAATCCAAGAGCACAAGAAAGCGATTGAAGGTTAGATTCCTTCAAGACTAAGCTGTAAGAATGATAAATTTCAATGTCATTCTTACAGTCTGCTTCGCAGGCTACTGTATATCACATAACCATCACTAAGTGTTCTCACCCTAAATGAGACCGCCCGCAAGCTAGAATGCTTTGGATTCAGAATGAAAACAGAAAAAATCATTATCATTGCAAATGGGATTAATGGCCTGGGTGCTGTCCGTTCTGCGCATCAAGCAGGGCTTGATGTTATTACTATACTCACCAATAAACGAGATAATGCAGCTTACAGCCGTTACGCATCCAACAAGGTTTTTTTACCCCAAAAACCCACAAAACAAGACCTGCTAAAAAACCTTAAAGAGATATCCAATACTCATGGTAAATGCAGCATCATTTGCTGCTCTGACTGGGCCGCAGAATGGGCATCAGAACTCAGTACAGAGATTAAAGACCTTCACTACTTCATCAATATAAGTCCTTTAACCGTGCAAACACTCAATGATAAAAAATTAGAGTGTGAAAGTATGATAAAAGAAGGTGTTACGATCCCCAGCACTGAAACGAACCTAGAAGCACCATTAAATTCAAAAATTCCGCTGTTAATTAAGCCCAGAACTTTTGCTGATTACGCTACCTTAGGCGCAAAAAACCTGGTCATAAGTAGCGAAATCGAGCTCGTAGCCTTCCGTAAAAAATTTGAGGATGTACTCGATAGATTTATTGGCCAAGAAATCATTACCGGTAACGATGATGAACTATGGGTCTGTAATGTAAACTTCAATAACAACTACGAAATGGTAAGCTTTTTTTCATTTCAACGGCTGGGAACCACTCCATCTCACTATGGAGTCACATCAATGGCGCTGAGTAAATACAACGAATCTCTCTACGCTGAATGCGCAAAAATAGGAAAAGCCATCGAGTATACGGGGCCGGCTATGATTGAATTCAAAAGGTGCCCTATTCGCGACAGCTACTTTTATATAGAAACAAACCCAAGAGTTGGTATGTGTAATTGGTTTGATACTCGCTGCGGCGTCAACAACGTTCTGTACAGCCACCTGATTTCACAGCACGAAGAAACTCCAAATTCAGCTCAGCGAGACAACAAGTTATTCTTAAATCTAACTGGGGACATTATTGCCCGGGCGGAAGACAGAGAACCTCTTCGCTCAATCGCCAAACTTTATATAAAGCATTTAACAAAACCAAAAGTTGGCGCAACCTTTTATTGGAAAGACCCTCTGCCCGGCATAATATTCAGCCTCAATAACTGCTCAACAATAGTTAAACGTGCAATTAGGCTTACTAGAAATAAAGTATTCAAAACTTAGCCCTTAAAGCACTCTTAAACTGTTCGAACTTAGTTAAATACTGCATGAAATCGACGAAATTTGATGGCAGAGAAAACCGGGGTATTGATAGTGTATCTGAACTTCGCTTTGCATAATCAGGCTCTGTACTAAAGGCTAGTTTTATTCCTTGACTACAAAGAACCTGCTTTGCTTGCTCATTGAAATCACCTATCCTTCCTGTCGGGTATACAAAGTAGTCTTGGCGCTCAATGTTCTGGCTTTTCATTTCGTCAATTGAGCCTGCCACTTCCGCCTCAATTTCGTTACTATCTAGCTGTGACAAGATGCGGTGACTCACCGTATGAGCATAAACACCATGCCCTCGAGCTACCAAGTCTCTAGCATTAGCCCAGCTCATCGGTTCATATTGCTCAGGCAAAGTCGAGGGTAGACTCACACCCAACGCCTTACAAAGCGGGCCTTCAATCCAACTATAAAGGTTTTTCTCTGGCTTACATTTAAGGGCCTCTCTCAGCCGCTCTACGACCCGAGAAGGTGTACTGCTAATTATATCTGCAGAGAAACCCGAACCATCAGGCAGCACAACATCTACTCTTGAGGCACTGGAGTGTTTCACTGCCCAAGCGATCTGATCATCCCAGGGCCATAAGCGCTTATTTATCAGATCTGTAACCAAAAAGAAATTAAGCGGATAGCCATATTCATCGAAAACTCTGGCCGCATTTTTGTAATGATCTATAAAGCCATCATCTATGGTAAAAACAGCCACTTTCCTCGGAATAGCTCCCCCTTGAACAATAAATTCATACAACTCATCCAATGTTAAAACCCGGTAACCATGTTGCTTTATATAGGTTAAACACCTACGGAGGTAGTCAACCGATATGCCACCATAACACTCAGATAAATCATGAACCCGGTGAATCATAAAAACAGGAACAGCAGGTGCGAGAAAGCCGGTAAACGCGCCCGCCTCGCTTAATCCATTACAAAATGAAACTATCTTTGATTTAATCATTAAAGATTCCATTCGAAATATTAAATTTCACTCTGTTCTACAAACTTATCTACAGGCAATGTTAAAAAACGCTTAGCAAAAGCACTTGAATTCATTAATTCGCTAGTCTTTCGAACAGTTAACGTAGAGACACCCTCAACTTCCATCAGGTAATCTGCGTACATCCGGCTTACACCAGCACCCTGCTCTTTTAACTTAGAGTAGTAGTCGCTCGCCGTACTGTTGTTTTCCAACAGCAAAGGAAACCGTAAAAGGCGAGAACCCCGGCCAACAATAACGTCATTGAGGCAGTTAACAGTTTCAAATCTGGATTTTAACTTCGCTTCAATTTCACGGCTACGACTACGGTAAGCATCAATATTAGCCTGAACAAAACTGAGAAGCCCAGCTGGCAGCTCCTGTATTGTGTCGAGCCTTTTATACCTGGTAGCGCCCAACCTTAAGAACGGGGCTTTTTCTAACCAAAAATAGAATACAGGCTTAGATAACAGGACAATGACAAGAGCCTTTAACCTCCATTTCAACTCATTGAACTGCTCTGCTTTTTGAATGGGAAGGCCAACCACTGGTTCAGAGCGCTTTATTGCGACTAACCCGCCCTCATAAAGGCTAACCGGCTTACCGCGCCCAAATGAAAACGTTACAAAATTAGCTGTTAGTTCACTAACCTCGTTTTCATCCGGGAACCACTGAGCGTTATCTTCTATTAACTTTATTTTGGGGTACCTCTGCAGCAGTACACTAATATCTGCTAGACGCTCTTTTATTCCCATAAAATTAACAGCAATCACAGCCAAAGTGTTTGATGTTATTGCTTGTTCTAACTGCGCCAGATCGTAAGAAGGGTCGTTCTCGCAGATATCGACTAAGACAGGGAGATAACCAGCATATATAGCCGCAGAGAGAAGGTCCGGGCAGCAATACCCCGGCACAATAACCTCTGGTTTATCTATACCAGGGTTGGCCAGTTTAATTTGGCTTAGTGCGTAGGCCAGCGCTTGAGTGCCCGAGCCTACAAATTTAATCTGGTAGCCGGGGAGCAGGCTCTCGCTTAACGGTACTTTCCTGAAAGAAACTACACTGTTAACCGGAGGCAGACTCTTAAACTTCATCTTGCGGAAGGTTTCCACGTAGTCATACGCGTACCTGAAAAGTATTTAATTGCAGAGTCTATCAATGCGATATTAACCTGAACAAAAAAGTACACCAGTTTCACTGGACCTATTGAGCGGAACCTTTCACTTAAATGCGCGAACAGCGCGACACCGTAAAACAGTATTTGCCCTAACAGAGCCAGTTGGTAAAACCAGCCGTTATCAGCCATCAGCACCGATACAATCAAAAGCGCCATTAAGAACCATGGCACACCCCAGCGCATCAGCTTGTGGCTGAATACCTGAAAGGCAAATAGCCCGTATTTGGAGAAGTTGAGAACCTCTTTATGGCGTGCCAGGCCAGTCATTCCACGAAGCACCGTACGAACCTTGCGGGCATATTCTTTCGATGGATCCGCAAGATCTTTATAGAAACCAAGAACATCCGGAGCCGATACAGAGCGATAGCCACCCCGAGCACAATTGAATGCCGTGTTAAAATCTGAACACATCTGGGTATCCCAATACTCACAGACCTGTTTACGGGCGGCGAAGAATGAACCACTTAGGCCAATTAGACCACCTAACTGGCTCTCCTGCTTACGCAACCACATTTCGTATTTTAAATAAGCCCCCTCCCCAGCAACTTCGCCTTGCTGGCTGACAAAGCGGTCTTCACTAGAAACAGCACCAACCGAGCTGTCTGTGAAATAGCGTTCCAGCTTATTCAGAGCGTCTGGTTCCATGATCGTGGCAACATCCGAAAATACTAATATATCGCCCTTTGCCTGCTTGATAGCCAGTAGCTGAGCGTTTTCTTTGCCCAATCGCTCAGTAGCACGTACGAAGCCAATGCCTTTTTCCTGATAGCTCTTAACAATATCGTCGGTACCATCATCACTGCAGTCTGAAGCGACAATGAATTCGAGCCTATCGCTATCAAAAGTTAATTCGAGCATATTCTGCAACTTCTGCTCAATACGCTTTTCTTCGTTGAAGGCTGCAACTATTAACGTATACCGGTATGACTTCACCTTTTCAGGCTCTGACTCGCCAACTACTAAGAGGGCCTTTTTGTTTGGTAATAGCTTTAAAATAAGCGGATAAATAAAGTAACTGTATACTGAGCATATGGCCAGCAACCAAAATAAAACGGTAATCAAAGTTCAACTCCATTTGAAGACCAGCAGAAATGCCGCGTCTATTAATCTGACATACATATAAGGCATAATACCAGACATTATAGCGAAACATGGATGTTGTTTGCATGACAGATAACCAACGGGAAACCAGCCAATTGAAGGTAGTTCACATCATATCTGGTGACCTTTGGGCTGGCGCAGAGGCTCAAGCTTATGCATTGCTGAAGTATCTGAAGCGTCAATGTAACATCAGCGCTATTCTAATGAATGAAGGTGTGTTGGCAGAGCGCCTAAGGGCCTGCGACATCCCTGTTACCGTTATCGACGAGCAAACCCATACCAGCTGGCAGATATTTAATATACTTCGGCATACTCTTAAAGAAGAGCAACCAAATATCGTTCACACACACCGGCAAAAAGAGAATATCTTGGGTGCAATTGCAAATACATTTACAGTAAGAGCCAAGAGTGTCAGAACGGTTCATGGCGCATCGGAGATAACCCCAAATTGGAAAAGCAACCTGCAGGCAAAAGTAGACCAGTGGGTTGGCAACCATTTACAGCATGCCGTCATCGCAGTTTCTGACGAGTTAAAAAGCAAACTGAAAAAAATCTATAAACCTGACAGAATTCACGTTATATACAATGGCGTTGATACCGAAGAGCTGACAGAAAACGCGAAAGCAATTGCCGAATTTAAATTCAATGAGCCAGCCAAAAAGCACATAGGTATAATAGGTCGGCTAGTTCCAGTAAAACGTGTTGATATGTTTTTATCAACCGCCTCTATTTTAAAGCAACAGGGCAATCAAGATTTTCGATTCCATATTATCGGCGATGGCCCACTGAAAGGCACTCTAGAGTCACAGGCTGCGCAGCTCAACATATTGGACATTACAACATTTCATGGTCACCGCAGTGACATACCAAGTTGCATAAACAGCCTGGATGCTATTGTCATGTGCAGCGATCACGAGGGGCTACCAATGATTGCACTAGAAACTCAAGCCTTAAAAAAACGCCTTATTCTAAGGGACACGTTGAGCAACCTTACCGAACTATTTGTGGCAGAAGAATTTTGTTCAATTGAGGGCCTAGCTGAGACACTAAACCGGCAGCCACCAGAAAGACGTTTCAAAGTATTTGATGCTAAAGAGCAGGCTATAAAATACGAACGAACATACCTACAAATATTAAATTCACAAAGTAGTACTGCGCACCTAACAGGAAACAGTGAATGACAAACTACCTAATAAAACATGTCAAAGAGTCACTCAGTGATTTTAATAGAGAGCTAAAAACTCAGCTTACTCGAGTACCTGATAATAAAAAGTGGATTTTTGTAGTCGGATGCTACAACTCTGGGACAACCCTATTAGCAGAAGTACTTGGTAGACATCCAGATATATCAGCAATCCCAACAGAAGGCCACTTCATTCAAGATCAATTTGTTAAAGACTACGAAATTGGACTACCCAGAATGTGGGTTAACCGTGAAGACTTGTTCCGGATGGATGAGAGCTCTATCGGCCCAGATGTTAATCGATTGAAAAAGCAGTGGGCAATGCGCTTAGACAAGCGTCGAGAGTATTTTCTAGAAAAATCCCCGCCGAACAGCGCCAAAATAAAATGGCTAGAAAAGAATTTCAAGAACTCTTACTTCATTGGTATAACACGCAATGGTTACGCGGTAGCTCAGGGAATCAAACGCAAAGCTGAGCCTCATCACCGCAGGGAAGGTTGGACAATAGAAGAAGCCGCCTACCAATGGCAACGCAGTAGCGAGCTTCTGGTTGAGGAATCAGCACAACTTAATCGCTACTTGGGCATAAGCTATGAAGAGTTCACTGAAAATACAGATGACACCATTCGCAAATTGCTTAATTTTTTAGATTTGCCGAGTGACAATCTAGATTTTCTAAATCAGAAATTTCAAATTCATGAGAAAGACGAAACCATCAAGAACATGAATGCAGATAGCATCAGCAATCTAACAAACGAAGATATAGAAAAAATTAATAACATTGCTGAACCGATGCTTAGACATTTTAATTACTTCAAAGAAAAGAAAGATTGAAGCCCGCTTTAATAGAGACCATCTAATTATGTTTAGAACTGAAAAACTAGTTTTCACGGAGCTGCATAAAACTGGCGGCACGCACATAACCGCAATTTTAAGCGAGCTATTAGATGGCGAAATAATTGGTAAGCACAATAGACTGACCAGCGAAGAAGACCACCTATATAAAATAGCTTCAATACGCAATCCATGGGATTGGTATGTATCGCTATGGGCTTACGGTTGCCAAGGCAAAGGGGCCGTTTATTTAAATACCACTCAAAAGCAGAGTCTATATTTCTATAAGACTCAGCTTCCAAATGAAATGGGTAAAAAGAGACTTTCTATATACGAAGCCCGCACCCAATTGACACACAACATCAAGAAAGACACCAATTCATGGAAAGCCCTATACAAAGATTCTAACGACGCTGACCTATTCCGAAAGTGGTTAAAAAGGTTGCTGAGTGAAGAGTATAAGTTTGATATTGGTGAGGGTTATGGGTTTAGCCCGATATCAACCAGTCACGGCCTTATGACTTATAGGATGTTAAAACTACTCACTCACCATACAACAAATGTTTACGATAAAAAGTTATTCGATCAGTATAAGACAATCCGGGATTTCTGGAACAAGAACAAAAACACTGACTTTATAGTCAGGAATGAGCATTTAGAAAGTGACTTAGCAAGAGCACTGGAGCTTTCGAATTACCAGCCGATGGAGTATTACTTTAAAACGATAGAAAATAAATTCCAGCAAAGAACCAATAGCTCGAAGCGAAAAACTGCTGACTTCTATTATGATCAGGAAACAATCAACCTTGTACAATGTAAAGAGCAGCTGATTATTGACCTGTTTGGCTATACATCACCCACTCCAGAAGTTAACTAAACTTAACCGTTATTGATCTAAGAGGTAGTGGCGCCACTGTGAAGCATAAAAAAGCACTCATTCTAACGTCTTCATTCCCTACGTTAATACAACCATGGCTTGTTGATCAGATACATTTTCTCATGAAAAACAACCACCATGTTGATATTTTGGCAATCAATGACAAGCGTAACGAGCCATACCTTTCTAAAATATCAGACCTTAATCTATTGGATAATAGCCATTTTATAAAGCCATATGGCAAAGATGCGATAAAACATGCGCTCAAGGTTTTTAATCCGATGAAGCCAAGGAATACCTGGACAAGCATCAAGAATGTAGCCAAAGCATCTTGGCGCCTGCTTAAGGCAAGTAATGATAAGTATAGCCTTCGAGATTACTTTAACCTTGTGGTCTATGCCGAATTTTTGTACAAAGGCTACGATGTTGTACATAGCCATTCGGAACTCCCATCGGTGTACTTCAGGCCCATTGTTACTGCGTGCAACTATAATTTCGTGACAACCTTTCATGGTTTGCAACCCGTTGGGCTCACCAACTTGCCTGAGCCGAAGCGAAAAACAATAGCTGCGTTGGCAAAACATGTGTTTGTAAACACAGAATTTGCAGCAAACCAATACAGATCAATCGGTGGAGAAAATGCCAACTTAACCGTTATTCCGCAGGGAATAGATCTGGATATGTACAACCCAGACAGTGTATCTAACATAAAGAATAATAGTTCACTAGAGGTACTGTCAGTGGGCAGACTCCACCCTGACAAGGGCCACATATTCGCAATTGATGCGGTAATCAAACTCATTGAAATGGGCTACGACATACGCTACACAATTGTTGGCAACGGCCCATTAAAGCAAGAATTAAAGCAGTACATTGCAGATAAAGGCTGTACTGGCATTCAGATTAAAACCGGTCTATCTAGCGCAGACCTCCTGGCGGAATACCGAAGAGCCGATATTTTCATATTTCCGTCCCTAAAGTCACATGACGGCTTCCATGAAGAAACTCAGGGCGTTGCACTGCAAGAGGCTCAGGCAATGAGATCGGTGATAGTTTCTACCTTTACCGGAGGCATACCGGAATGCATAAACAACGGTCATACGGGTTTTTTAGTTCCTGACAGATCTAGTGAGAAAATTGCCGCACAACTGGAAGAGTTAATATTGAACAAGGAAAGCTGGCCTACAGTTAAAGATAGTGCCGTAATAACCCTCCGGGAAAGGTACGATATTAATGTTATTGGCCAGCGGCTTATGCAGGCCTATTACCAATAAGTATTGAGGGGCAAAAAGTGCAAAGCCACATTCGAAATCTTTATAATAAATTCGTCCCGTATGAGTACAGGTATCAATTCTATAAATTTCGTCACCAGGAGGAAATAAGCCAGCTGCTTAACCAAGTTAACATCCATGAAAAAGGAACATTCTCGCTCACTGGCTTTAAAAAAACGAAAACAATATTTATACACATAACAAAGACCGCGGGAACTTCTGTAGCTACCTCTCTATATGGTATGTTGCCGTACCATTATACGGGTGTTCAGTACCGAGTTATATTCGGCAAGGCAGACTTCAACAACTATTACAAGTTTGCCTTTGTACGTAACCCTTGGAGCCGGTTGTTTTCTGCATACACTTATCTAAAAACTGGAGGCTGGGATGAGTCTGACCGAAAATGGGCAGATAAAAACTTCGCAAATGTAAGAAACTTTGACGACTTTGTATACAATTGGCTTAATGAAGAAACCCTGAAAACACACATACACTTTAAACCCCAATATGAATTTCTTTTAGACCATAAAGACCGCCTTCTAATTGATGATATTGGCTATTTTGAAAACATTCAGCAGGATTACCTAAAATTCAGCAGTAAAGTGCCAGGTAGCTCACCACTAGGCCACAAGAACCCAACACAGAGAAGCAGCCAGACTTATCAAGAAATTTATAGCGACAGGGCAAAAGAAAAGGTAGCGAAGCTGTACGCAAAAGACATTGAACTGTTGGGCTACAGTTTTGACTGTGTAACTAGAAAGAAAGTAGAAAATGGAAGGTTAATTAATGAATAAGGCCAAGCCAGCCATTCTTCTGGTTGCCAACTGGGACTCTAACGTCGGGTATGCCTGGTGGCTGATGGAAAGCTATTGGGCTGCCATAGCACATGCTTTTTGTGACACCCACCGTATACTCCTGGCCTATCCGAGTATTTCAGAGGTTCCAAAAGCAATAGCTAGTGCACCCATTGAAGTGGTAGAGAATAATTTTAATGACTTTTCTACTGATAATATTCCAAGCCAGTTAGAGTTTATAAAACAGAACAACATTACGTATATCTACTATACCGACAAGCCAACCCGAGCTTTTCGCTATGCCCTATATCGACTAGCCGGAGTAAAACGCATATTCACACATGATCATACACCTGGCTTACGAACTAGGCCGGAAGGCTTTAAGAAAATATTAAAAGTCGTCTTTAGTAGAATACCTCTTATAAATACTGATGTTGCCATAGGTGCAACAGAATTTATAAGAAACCGCCTTATAAATGTCACTTGCATACCAAAACAAAAATGCATTGCTGTTAACAACGGTATTTATTTACGAGACATAAAATACACAGACCCCTACGAAGAATTCTCCATACCAAGAGATCGAAAAATCATAGTTTCAACAGGTCGCTTGAACCCTTTTAAGAATATAGACTTCGCTTTAAAAACATTTGCAGAGGTTATCCACAAGTACCATGGCAGAAACTGGCACTACTTGATCGTAGGAGACGGCCCTGCACGACAAGATTTAGAGCGATTAGCGAATGACCTTGGTTTAAGTGAATACGTGACTTTTACTGGCAATGTAAGCAGCCCATCTAGTTTTTATAGCCACTGTTTCATTTCGTTCCACCCCTCTAAGGGTGAAGTTGGATTCTCGCTGTCGATGCTAGAAAACCTATATTCAGGGGTTCCTATTTTATGCTCAGACAACCCATCGGTTAGTGGAATCATTACAAATAAAGAAAACGGCTTCATATATTCAGAAGGAGATATTTCTAGTGCTGCAATACAAATCATAGGCCTGTTAACAAACTCAACTGACCACAAAATAAAAGAGCGCTGCAAAACATACGTTATTAATCAACACAACATTTTACTATCCCACAAAGAGCTTGTAGCGCAATTGAAGAGGCAAATACATTGAATATTCACGTAGACTTTCACTCCATACCTTAGCTTTAGAGCTAGACAATACGAAGTAAATATCAGGTCGATGACCATTCAGTGGAGTGTAAAAGTAGCGGGCTCTTTTTGGCCGAAATATCGCTTAGCCTTCATGTGAACTCCTACGGTGGAACTTCCCCTAAAACTTCCTCGAGAGTAGTATAGAAAAATAACCCACATAGATTGACTGTATTAAGTATAGAAATCTGGGTCGTTTATTTATGATTTTTTCGGCCTATCTCTACTGTAAGTAATCAGAATACCGGGGAGACCCTATAGATTTAGCTTGATTCGCAACAAAGCCGGCAGAAAAACCATGTTCACTGGCCTTAATTTATCTCAAAACATTGTTAATCAGTTAAGCAATTCCTAAAAGATATAAAACCCTAGTTTATGAATTAGTTTGAAACCGATAAGGTGAGCCAAGAATGAACATCTTTACACGCGCATTGCCAGCAAAAAAGCAAGTCGCAATCTATTTTGGAGGCACAATAATAAGGCAACTAACCGGCTTTATTATGCTCCCCATATATACAAGCTACCTAACTCCTGCAGACTACGGAGTAGTTGGCCTGCTTGTCACAACATTAACAATAATAGAACTACTTTTTGGAGCGAGATTTTCACAAGCTCTACCTAAGTTCTATTTTGAGAACAAAAGTAAAAAGTATCGACAAACGCTCATTTCTACAGCACTAATAAGTAGCATCTTAGTAAGTTTCGTTTTCTATTTATCGGTCAAGCCCTTTAACCAAGAGATTTCGACACTCCTTTACGGATCGACAAAGTATGCGAGCCTAATAGGAATCTATTTAATCTCATTAATTACTGTAGGAATTGAAGCCTACGGAACAACATACCTGCGAATAAAAGAGTGGCCAATACTATTTGCGGCAAGCTCAATAATGAAGCTTCTAGTTCAACTTTCGTTAAACATATACCTCATTGTATTCGCAGGCATTGGCGTTTACGGCATAATTATTTCTTCAGTGCTATCTTCTGCCATCTTTGCTTTCATTTACTCTGTAATAATATTTTATTCAACTTCCATTAAGTTCGACTTTCAAATTTTTAAAAGCTTGGTTAAATTCAGCTGGCCATTATGGTTAGCAGGGCTAGGCGCGCTATATATAAGCTCGGTATCAAGAATATCAATTAACTATTTCTCTTCATTAACAGATCTCGGCTTGTTTGAACTTGCTAGCAAATTTGCGGGTATTCTTCCGCTACTTATATGGGGCCCATTCGGTCAATGGTGGAACACGGAAAGGTTTAAAATATTCAATAGCGATGACAAGGGAGGAGAAACCTTCAATACAGTTTTTAATCGTATCTCCTTCGTTTTCGTACTAGCAGCAATGGGCTTAAGTTTATTTTATGAACCCGCAATCAGATTAATGGCTGACCCAGCCTATTTCACATCCACTAAAGCTATTGTCCCGCTTACCTACGGTGTTGTATTAAATTCACTATTAAACTTCTTTCTATTTAGTTTTCTAGTGACTAGCAAAACAATTTGTACAACAGGCATACGATATTTTTCAGCGCTGATAATATCAGTGCTTCTGTATTGGCTAGTTCCTATTTATGGATTTGTAGGAGCTTCTTATTCAATATTCCTTACAAATGTTGCTGCAATTTTTGTAGGTCAGTTCTGGTCTAAAAAATACTTTGATAACAAAATAAAACTTAGGTACATAAGCGCAGCACTGCCTGTCTCAGCAGTATTCATTTACTTAGACCAATATGCTTCATCGTTAACAGAATCACTAGTTGTACATTTGATCCTAGATACTACATTTATGTTACTTGGAGCTTTGTCCGTCTTTCTAATTTTCAAGCGATTTATTAATCTGAAGCAAGTTTTAGCGTTTATATCAAGCAGTATAAGGTCAAGAATGAAACTCAAATAAAAACGCGACTTTGGCTGGTACCGACAGTAGAAATCAAAAATTTTATTTAAATCATATCTAGACAGAATTTTACAAGGATAGAGAAATGGAAAAACGAATCATTGTAACCGTTGCCGTTGGAGAGAATGGTCAAAAGTGGGCCGACTACTCTCACCCGCTAATGAGACGTTACGCGGAACAGTGCGGGGCCGATTTTTTTGTATTGTCTGGTCACAACTTAAAAGATATGTGGCCGGGATTCAGTAAGCTGCTGTTAGGTAGTCAGCTAAAAGTGTACGACCGTATGCTGTATCTAGATAGTGACATCCTGGTAAGCCCTACTGCTCCTAATCTATTCGATTTTGTACCACCAGATAGCCTAGGCGCAACAGTTATAGACAGCCTCCCTCCGGAGGTCGCACCTGCAGTGAAGAATGGCTGGATTTCGAATGATATAAAAAAGTCACAAAAAGAATTTGGAGATATTCAATGGAGCTCAGAATATTTTAACAGTGGGGCTATGCTGTTTTGCAAAGAGCATTTAGGCATATTTGAATCGGCTTTGTCAGTAGCCAAGCATTGGTTCGATATATCAACAGATCGCTCACTTTCTGAGTTTCGTGTCTTTGCAGATCAAACACTATTTAATTATTTCGCAAAAGCTCGAAATGCAAAAGTGTTCGACATCGGGTATAAATATAACCATACTCCTGCTTTTAATGCATTTGGACATCGTTATCATAGTAACTTTTATCACTATGTAAGACTGAGACCTCACAGAAGAGGTGACAGACTAAGGCAGATGAAAATTGATTCATGGATCCTAAAAAATAGAAAACTTCACGATTTTCTAGTTAACAATATGTCTATAACACGAGTCGTAGACAAGCTTTAACGACCCTGTAATTAATTCTGTGTAACTGCAAGGTTTATAAATAATCTTCCAAGCGCTCTTCAAATTCAATCATGAACCGGTTGAGCGCTGCCTTC
>NZ_SLZR01000008.1 GCF_004341165.1 Reinekea marinisedimentorum | reverse complement strand
AATGCTCGGCCAGGAAGGCATTCGCATGAGTCTGCAAAAAGGTTTGAATAGAAACCTTGCTCATGAAAGCAAGATATCAGATACTGGTTGGACATCCAGTTTCAAGGAAAGAGTTTAGGATGGGCTACCTCCGAGCTCCGCTCGGGCATGTTCAACATTTTATTCAACGACACCTGTCGCTTTCTTCCATGTCGTAGTTTTTAAATTCCCCCGACATATAAAATGCCGCTACAGGCCAGTAATATTGGGTACCTTAGTAATTCCTGTCAATGCCAGCATTCCACAAAAAGCGACAGCTGTCGTAAAAGTCAAAATAAAGCGACACTGGTTTTTTCTATTTATAACAATCACTTAGTTCCTTATTAGCCTTGCAAGAAGCCCCCATCCTGAAAAGTAAATCTGAGCAATTTTCCACAAAAAGCGACAGCTGTCGCATAACCCAGAAATATCCGTAAATCGCGACAAGAAATAGAAGTGATTTCAGAAAGGGAAACTCAAAAGCTTGAGGTATTACGGCAGCTCATTTTAGTCCGCCAATAGATCATTTTAGCAAAGCACGCTACTTGCCTTGAGTCTCTTTAAACGTGAGCATTCTTGGTAGCTGCAGGCTAGCAGATACCCGCTCTCGCGGGCATGCCTGAGGTAGATAAGTAAGAATGATGAGGGCAGTTACTCCCCTACTTTAACCTCAACTTCCGAAGCTGCACGTATCGCTTTCACTTTAGCAATTTCAATGCTTTCGCCCAGCGCCAGCGCTACACCCATGCGGCGGGTGCCTTTTACTTCCGGTTTGCCAAACAGGCGAATATCGGTATCAATTACCTGCAGGGCTTTTTCCAGAGCGGAGTATTGCACCAGGCTGGTTTCGCCCGTGGCTTTAATCACTGCGGATGCTGCCGGGCCATACTGACGCACTGCCGGAATCGGCAACCCCAGAAACGCTCGGGTATGCAGTGCAAACTCGGAAAGGTTCTGGCTGATCATAGTCACCATGCCGGTATCGTGTGGCCGAGGGGAAACCTCGCTGAACAGCACGTCGTCGCCTTTAATGAACAGCTCAACACCAAACAGCCCATAGCCACCCAATGCTTCCGTTACCTTAGCGGCGATCTCTTCACTGCGCTTCAGGGCGGTTTCGGTCATCGCTTGCGGCTGCCAGCTTTCCTGATAATCGCCGTCTTCCTGGCGGTGACCAATGGGCGCACAGTAGCTGGTGCCACCGCTGTGGCGAATAGTCAGCAGTGTGATTTCATAGTCGAATTCAACAAAGCCTTCTACGATCACCCGGCCACCACCGGCACGGCCGCCCTCTTGGGCTTCCTGCCAGGCTTCAGCTAAATCTTCCTGGCTGCGCAGCACCGATTGGCCCTTGCCGGATGAACTCATGATGGGTTTGACCACGCAAGGGAAGCCAATCACTTTCGTGGCGGCTTCAAACTCTTCAAAACTTGAGCAGAACTGATACGGCGAGCTGGCGATGCCCAGCTCTTCAGCGGCCAGCCGACGAATGCCTTCGCGGTTCATGGTCAGCTGCACAGCGCGGGCGTTTGGTACAACCGTTAGGCCCTGTTGCTCGAAGCGCTCCAGCGCGGCAGTGGCGATGGCTTCAATTTCCGGCACAATATAGTGCGGCTGTTCCTTTTCAATCACCTCTGCCAGGGCGTTTTCATCGAGCATAGAAAGTACATAGCTGCGGTCTGCCACCTGCATCGCGGGGGCGTGCTCGTATCGGTCGCAGGCAATCACTTCAACGCCAAGGCGCTTGCACTCAATCGCGACCTCTTTGCCTAACTCGCCCGAACCCAGTAACAAGACCCGTGTTGCTGTTGCCGAAAAGGGTGTGCCCAGCGCCATGATATGTACTCCCGTTAATAAATTTGGTGGCCGATTTTATAAGCAAACCGGCGTTAGCGGCTATCAATAATTTATTTCCGCCAATCGCAGGAAAAATACTCTCCTATACTGCCGTTAGTTAAAGTTTTGAATAACCCACCCGATACAGACACCAATAGGGCTTATTAAAGCCGCAAACAAAAGAAAGCATTACGCTGAGGTAACGTATGAACCTGTCATTGATTCAACGCATCACCATAGGATTTTCGGTGGTTATTGCGCTGGTAATCGCCATAGCAAGCACCGCTTACGTGTCACAAATTCGTATGGCGGCGCACCTGGAGCTAACATCGACCACTCTCTCTAAAATGGTGGATGATGCCAACGGAGTTTTGATTAACCTGCAAAACGCCAACCGGGCCATGCTGCAGCACGCCAACACACAGGAGCCAGAGAAGCGTAAAGCCCTGAGAGATTCCTATAACGAAGCCAAAGGCGATTACCAGTCTATTGCCGATGCCTTTTTCATTGACCTTGAAGCCTACCCTGAACTGTATGAGTCGTTACGACGAGTCGACACCAACGCTGCAACCCTGTTCACCAAGGCCGAAGAACACCTGAACCTGCACGATAACCGCATTTCCGCCCAGCAAAAGGCGCTGACCGAGCTGAACAACTTTGTTGAGGTGTGGCTGTTTTTTGATACCGATATGAGAGAGATCTCTGAAATAGCCGCCCGGCAGGGCCTGCAGGATGTTGCCTGGAATATTGATCTGGCGCTGAACCGTTCCAACGCGGCGGTAGAGCTGCTGAACAGAATCCCTTCAATCCCCACCTATGCTGCGGCCGGTAGCTACATCAGCGAATTTAACGATATCCACACCGAATTTATCCGAAACATGAACCTGGCGATCGAAGCCATGCCGGATTACGCCTTTGATATTGAGTACTACCGCGATGAATTCGACCGCACCATTATGCAGCCGCTCGGTGCCTTTCAGCAGCAGCTTTCGTACCTGAAATACAACGATGAAAGCGCCGTTATCTTCGATGAAACAATCATGCAGATGGCGAGCATTGCTGCCGAGGCTCAAGCACTGGTCGAGGGTGTACGAACCATCGCTGACCAGGCCGTAGAAGAAGCCAACAGCACCTTTGAAACATCCGTCGTGGTGAACATAATTCTGGCGCTGATCTCGGTTGTGGTATCGGTATTCATCGCGGCATCGGTTGTGGTTTCTATCCGCAAGCCACTGGCAGCAATTATGTCGTCATTAGCGTCGCTTTCCGAAGGCGACCTGACCCAGCCGATCAGGCAAAACTTTAAATCCGAACTCGGCCTGGTGGCTACGAACATCAACCTGTTGATCGAGAAACTGGGCTCACTGATTGCTCAGGTACAAAACAGCGCGTCGACCATTAACGAAGTGGCAACCGCCAGCCACAGAATGAGCACGCAAACCAATGATGAAGTTGGCAATCAACGCGCGCAGACGGATTCCGTAGCAACCGCAGTGACCGAAATGGAAGCCGCCATTAACGAGGTAGCCTCGCACGCCAATGAAGCCAGCACCGAAGTATCCAAAATTACCGAGCAGGCCGAATCGAACATGACGGCCATGTCGCGCAATGTTGATTTCGTCAACATGCTGAAGTCTTCACTCGATGAAGCCTCAACGGTGATTCAGCAGCTTTCGGCTGAATCGCTGCAGATTGGCGATATTCTCAACGTAATTCAGGGCATTGCCGAACAGACCAATCTGCTGGCACTGAACGCCGCCATTGAAGCTGCGCGCGCCGGTGAACAAGGCCGCGGCTTTGCCGTGGTGGCCGATGAAGTACGCTCGCTGGCCAACAGAACCCAGCAATCGGCTACTGAAATCCGCCAGATGATCGACAGCCTGCAGCATAAAGCGCAGCAGGCAGTGGGCATTGTTGAAAGCAACCAGGAACAGGCCGACCGTTCGGTCGCGCAGGCATTGGAAACCAGTGAAACCCTGAAGCAGATGCTGGCCGGGTTAAGCTCTATTAACGACATGAGCAGCTCCATTGCGGCAGCCTCGGAAGAACAAAGCTCGGTTGCCAAAGAAGTAGCCGAGAGTATTGTCAGCATTTCTGACATGGCGGAAAATATTAAGAGCGTGGCTGAACGCGCTGCCGCCAACAGTGAATCACTGAACCAGCTGTCTGATGAGCAGTCGGCGCTGGTTTCACAGTTTAAAATCTAATCTGCATCAACCACCTTGCTGGCTGATCGCTTAGAATGAACCCTTTACATTCTACGGTGAGCCAGCATGATTCAACCCGATATTAAGGGCAGCGTTGTCCGAAACTCCAACCCTGATGGCTGTCATCAGTATCTTGGCCAGCAATGGCAAATCCTTAACGGCAAACCGGCCGGCAAACGCTACAACAATGTTCTGGTGCTCGGCTGTTCCAGCGGCTTCGGGCTGGCTTCACGGCTGGCAACGCTGCGCAATGGCGCACAAACCAGCATTGGCGTTTGCTTTGAACGCCCGGCCAGTGAAAGCCACAGCGGCTCGGCAGGCTGGCACCTTGATCAGGCCTTTCACACGCTGGCTGAACAGCAAAACCACCGGGCTGTCACCTTCAATGCCGATGCCTTTCTGGAGCAAACCAAGCAGCAGGTCATAGAGCAGATAAAAGCGTTCGGAAAAAAGTTTGATCTGGTTATCTACAGCCTGGCAGCCGGCGTCAAACTGGATGATCAGGGTAATAAGATTCGCTCCAGCATTCTGCCAACCACAGACGGGCTTAAGGGCTTGCAGGTAGATCTGGAAAACGACCGCTTTTTTGAAATGGAATTACCGGCCGCCAACGCACAGCAGGTTGCCGATACCGTTTCAATTATGGGTGGTGAAGACTGGCAAAGCTGGCTGCAGGCTCTGCGCACAGCCGATGTTCTCAGCGACGACTGCACCAGCTACAACTACAGCTATCTGGGCAGCGAACTGAATGCCCCGGTTTACCGTGAAGGCTCACTCGGTGCTGCCAAAGAACACATGCACCAAACCGCCGAACAGCTTCGCTCACAGGGCTTTAATGCCAGCGTTGTGGTGTGCAAGGCTCTGGTCACCAAGGCCAGCCTGTTTATACCGCTGATGGCTCCCTATGTGATGGCGCTGAAGGCTGAACTGAATGCCCGCAATCAGGAAGAAAATGTTTTTGATCAGATGGCGCGGTTGTTCGCCGGTGGTGCCGAACAAGAGGGTGACCTGCTCAGGCTGGATAACCTTGAACTGGCGGCAGATGTTCAGGCCGGCATTAAAGCCCGCATAGAACAGATGAGCGCTGAACAGTTTGATTCGATCGACTATGCCGGCGTGAAGCAGGAGCTACTGGCTATGCACGGCTTTGGGCTGGAAGGTTAGTGGCGCATGCGCCACTGGCAACAACTGCGTGGCTTCGCTAAGCGAGGCCACCATGAGAGGAAAGCGACAGCGGGTCTATGCCCAGTTTGGATAACGCAGACTGATACTTTTTGCTGTTGTCCGGGTTGAAGATGATGGCGTTGTCGGCTTCCACGGTCAGCCAGGCGTTATGCTTCAGCTCATCTTCCAGCTGCCCTGCCGACCAACCGGAATAGCCCAGGCAAAACAGGTAATCTTCCGGCCCCACGCCAATGGCGATGGCATCGAGAATATCCCGGCTGGTCGTCAGCGCCAGATCCTGATTGACCATTGAAGCCTGCCAGGTTGTCTTGCCTGCAGGATGCAATACAAAGCCCTGTTCGCTGGAAACGGGCCCACCCTGATAGACCGGCGCGTTACCGGCATCGTCACCAAAAATGCGGATTCCGGAAGATTCGTAAACTTCAGACATCAGAATATCGGTCTGGTGGTTGATCACCAGACCCATGGTACCCTCGCTGTCATGTTGCAGAATATAGGTCACCGAGCCCGCAAAATAAGGGTCGGCCATGTTTGGCATGGCGATTAAAAAATGGTGGTTCAGATTCATACTACTCATAAACTCGCCACCTCAGGTTACGTTGACAGACTTGCCTGATTGCCAGCGTACATGCTCGCCCGGAGCCGGAACCGATGGAATCAGCTGACTACTGGCTAAACTCAGCGCGGCAATAACGGCACCCAGATAGAACACTGCCGCCGGAGAAACCAACCATACTAAGCCTAGCACAACCGGCAGTACCACCGCGGCAATGTGGTTAATGGTGAACGAAACACCCGCAGTTGAGGCCATATCGCCGGGGTCGGCAATCTTCTGAAAATAAGTTTTGATGGCAATGGCAAAGGCAAAGAACAGGTGATCAACCACGTACAGCCCGGCCGCTGCCCAGGCGTTCTCAACAATGGCGTAACCGGCAAACACCAACACCAGGCCGATGTATTCAATGGTCAGCGCCTTACGCTCGCCAATATGGCCGATCCAGGCGCCAATCTTTTTGGCAAAGAGCATGTTAAAAAAGTGATTAATCAGCAGCAACAAGGCGATTTGCCCGGCACTGTAGCCGAATTTTTCCACCATTAAGAAGCCGGCAAAGACGACAAAGATCTGCCGACGGGCGCCACTTAAAAAGGTCAGCCAATAGAACAGCCAATACCGCTTACGCAAAATCAGCTTCTTCTGCTGCGGCGCTTTGGCGGCAAACAGCGGGTAGCGCAGCGCCATATAAACAACAGCGACCAGGGTCAGGCCGCCAAAAATGGCATACACATACACGTAAGCTAGTTCGAAGTAATCAATCGCCAGCCAGACGCCACCAAAGGACAAAATGGCGGCTACTGCCTTCACCGAAAGCACCCGGCCCATAAATTCAGCGGTATGCTCTTTGGGCAGCCACTGCAGCGTTAATGACTGGTTGATGGTTTCAAAATAATGAAAGCCGATCGACATAATCACCGTGGTGACATAAAGCCCGAGCACCGAAGGAAAGAAGCCGGTCAGAAACACGCCCAGGCCAAGCAGCAGCAGTGAAATGACCGCAAAGCGCTGTTCATGAAGAAACAACAGAACGAACACGGCAGCAAAGGAAAGAAAGCCCGGCACTTCGCGCAGGCTTTGCAGAATGCCAATTTCACGCCCGGTAAAACCGGCAGCATCAATGGCAAAGTTATTCAGCAGTGCCAGCCAGCTGGAAAACGCAATTGGCATCACAAAGGCCACCAGCAGCAGAAAGTTTTCTCTGAGTTTTTGATCGTTCATTTAGTTCTCTCCACACACTTTACAGCCGGGCGATTTCGCGTAATTAAAATTTTGCCAGTCCATCGACATGGCATCCCAAACCAGCAATCGCCCCGTCAGCGGCTTACCGATATTCAGCAACAGCTTGATGGCTTCAGTAGCCATTAATGAACCCACAGTGCCAACCACCGGGCCCAGCACACCCGATTGCGCGCAGGATAAATTCTCGCTTTCATCAGGGTAGACGCAAGCCAGGCAAGCGCTGTTCTGCTGACGGAAGTCAAAACAGGTGATCTGGCCAGAGGTGCCGATGGCCGCGCCAGTCACCAATGGAATAGAGTGCGCCCGGCAATAGCCGTTGGCAAGCATTCGGCTGGCCAGGTTATCGGTACCGGCGATGACCAGATCGGCACCCTGCAGCAAGCCGTCAACGTTACCGGCTTCTAAGCGCTCGGTTTTGGCATTCAGCGTTATAGCAGAGTTCAGTTGACGCAGCTGTGCGGCAGCGGCTTCAGCTTTCGGCTGCGCCACCTGCTGCTCGTTAAAAATGACCTGACGCTGCAGGTTTGTCTCGTCTACACAGTCGTCATCAATAATAGTCAGCTGACCAATACCCGCGGCGGCACAATATTGCAGCACCGGGCTGCCTAAGCCACCGGCACCGATGACAACAACGTGACTGCCAAGCAGCACTTCCTGACCGGCAATATCGACATTGCTTAACAAAATATTTCGCGCATAACGCAGTAATTGAGAGTCTGTAAGGGAAGTCATTTGAACTCTGCGAATGAGAAAAGAGACCGGATTTTACGGAGCTGGCCGCTAAATGTCAGCGATAAAAACGAAAACGCCCTTTCTGCTGACGCATGAAAGGGCGTTAATGGCCAAATACTAATGGCGATATCAGGCTTTAGTGGCTTCGCTAACCAGCGGTTGCAGTTCGCCCTTCTCAAACATATCGGTGATGATGTCGCAGCCACCCACCAGTTCACCTTTAACCCACAGCTGCGGGAAGGTTGGCCAGTTGGCAAATTTTGGCAGCTCTGCACGGATATCCTGATGCTCCAGAATATCAACATAGGCAAAACGCTCGCCGCAAGACATCAGCGCCTGCACAGCACGAGCTGAAAAGCCGCACATCGGCTGGTTTGGGTTGCCCTTCATATACAGCAGAATGTCGTTCTCGGCGATTTGCTGTTTGATGTTCTCCAGTGTGTCACTCATTCAATAACCTACTAATTTAGTCAGATATTTAAACTATTGTACTCATCCGCAGCGCATCTGCCACCCTAAAAAAGCAGGGTATGCGTTGAATGATTGGTGGCGGTCAGGAATCTGAAATCCAGCTGTGTATCAGTATTGCCGCTCCTGAGCTTGCGTGCTAGCCTGTTAGTTTTCCCGCCAAAAATGGAGTAGAAACGCTATGGCAGTCCGACATTTTCTGACACTGAATGATTTGAGCCAGGAAGAAGCCCGCCAAATCATCAAACGCGCATCTGAACTACGCAAGATGCACGAAAGCCGGACTGTGTTTCAGCCATTCGTTGGCCGTGTGCTGGGCATGATTTTTGAAAAATCATCCACCCGTACCCGGGTTTCTTTTGAAGCCGGTATGAACCAGTTTGGCGGCAGCGCGATCTTCCTGTCACCGAACGATACCCAGCTGGGCCGCGGCGAGCCTATTGAAGATACCTCACGCGTACTGTCGGAAATGATCGACATTGTGATGATCCGTACCTTTGAGCACAGCAAGATCGAAAAGTTTGCTGAATACAGCAGCCTGCCGGTCATCAACGCACTGACCGACGATTACCACCCTTGCCAGCTGCTGGCAGACGTGCAGGCTTACACTGAAGCGCGTGGCGATATTCAGGGTAAAACGGCGGTTTGGATTGGCGACGGCAACAACATGTGCAACAGCTACATCAATGCCGCCATGCTGTTCGATTTCAAACTGAACATTGCCTGCCCGGAAGGCTACGAGCCTATGGCTGAGTTACTGGAAAAGGCCGGCGACCGTGTACAGATTTTCCGCTCGGTTGAAGAAGCCACCCGTGGCGCGCATCTGGTCACGACCGATGTTTGGGCCAGCATGGGCCAGGAAGAGGAAGCCAAGAAGCGCATGGCAGATTTCGCCGGCTACCAGGTTTCTCCGGCACTGATGGATACTGCCGACCCGGAAGCTGTGTTCCTGCACTGCCTGCCGGCGCACCGTGGTGAAGAAATCAGCGAAGATATGCTGGATGACCCGCGCTCTGTTGTGTTCCCGCAGGCCGGTAACCGACTGCATGCCCAGAAGGCTTTAATGGAGTTCCTGCTGACTCAATAAGAGAACGCTGCCGAACTCAGGTGCTGATAGCCCATTAGGGCTCGCGGGCTGTTAGCACCAAACCATAGCCACCGGTTAAATCCTGCATATCTTTCTTCTTGCTCCCCAATCGCCCGGCATACCCTCAAACACACCCGTAAGCGCACCGCCGCAATACTCGCATTGGCCATTCGCCTTTAAATGCCATTTCACCAACTCATACCAGTCACGGACAATGACCGGTGCATGACAATGTGGACAAAACGTCGTATCGCCATCCCGATGATGAACATTTCCGGTATAAACATAATGCAGACCGTTTTTAATGCCGATTTCGCGCGCCCGCACCAGAGTAGATTTGGGTGTCGGCGGGTAATCCATCATCTTCCAGTCGGGGTGAAAGGCCGAAAAATGCATGGGGGTATCCGGCCCCAGCTCACTGACGACCCAGCCGGTCAGCTCATGCAGCTCAGCGTCGGAATCATTCTCGCCGGGGATCAGCAGCGTGGTAATTTCCAGCCAGCAGTCAGTTTCGTGCTTGATGTATTTCAGGGTTTCCAGCACCGGCTGTAAGTGGCCGCCACAGAGCTTCCAGTAAAAGCGGTCGGTAAAGGCTTTCAGATCGACATTGGCGGCATCCATAGCCGAGAAGAACTCAATTCTGGGTTGCTCGCAAATATAGCCGGCCGTGACCGCCACATTCTTTACTTGCTGCTCGCGGCAGGCGGCTGCCACATCGCAGGCGTATTCCAGAAAGATCACCGGATCGTTATAGGTGTAGGCCACCGAGCGACAACCATTGTTCTTCGCCGCGCTGGCGATGGCCTCCGGGCTGGCCTGCTGAGCCAGCGTATCCTGTTCTCTGGATTTGGAGATATCCCAGTTCTGGCAGAACTTACAGGCCAAATTGCAGCCGGCCGTGCCAAAAGACAGTACCGCCGTACCGGGTAAAAAATGGTTGAGCGGTTTCTTTTCTATCGGATCAATACAGAAGCCACTGGAACGGCCGTAGGTCAACAGCCGCACCTCTCCCCCTTCGTTGCCGCGCACATAACACAGCCCCCGGCCACCCGGCGGAATTTTGCAATACCTGGGGCACAGATCACACTGTAGTTTTCCGGAACCATCCGTCAGGGCATGCCAGTATTGATTGGTTGCCATAAATACCTCCTGCTGACCCGAATGACCCATTGAATATTTTAGTTACTCAAACTACCTTTTGCTTAAGTAATAACCAATTAGGTGGCGTGAAAATGTCTGTACGTCAACCCGCCGTCGCCGGCACTTTTTACAACGCGAACGCAGAAGAGTTGCAGCAGGAGATTCAGGCCTTTTTAGCCAACATCCAGGAAGCACCGCCCAAAGCAGCTCCCGCCATGCTCATCGTGCCGCATGCCGGCTATGTTTATTCCGGACAGATCGCCGCCTTTGCCTATGCGCAACTGAAAGGCCATGAAGATGCCTACAACAGAGTCATTGTGCTTGGCCCTTCCCATCGGGTACTGCTGGAAGGCATAGCAATCAGCTCTGATAACCGTTTTGAAACACCGCTCGGACAAATACACTGCGATACCAGCGCCATAGCCCGGCTCAGCAACCTGCCCTTTGTTGCCTACCGGCACGATGCTCATCTGCTGGAACACAGCCTGGAGGTGCAGTTACCGTTCCTGCAAACCCTATTAGGTGAGTTTGAGTTAATCCCTCTGGTTGTTGGCGGCATCGACCCGCCGCAGCTGATTGCCGCGCTGGAAAGCATCTGGGATGAAAAAACCCTGCTGGTGGTCAGTACCGATCTCAGCCATTTTCACCGCGATGCGCCGGCACGCGCCATCGATGAAAATACCATTCATAAAATCCTCCAGTACGATCCGGATATTGAAGGCTTTGAAGCCTGCGGGCACTTTCCGCTCGCCGGAGCACTCGGCTTCGCGCAGCAACGGGGCTGGGATATTCAATTGCTGACCAAAGGCAACTCGGGAGATATTTTTGGCGATAAGAGCCGGGTGGTTGGCTATGCCTCCTTTTCTTTGAACTCAACCCAGGCGGCCTGATATGCATTATTCAGCTGAACTGCAAAAACAAATGCTGCAGCTGGCCAGAAGCGCCATTGCCTCGCACCTGAATATTGAGCCGCTGATCAGCTGCGAGGCCGAGCAACTGAACGAAAACGGCGCCAGCTTTGTCACGCTGACTAAAAACGGCAACCTGCGTGGCTGTATTGGCAGCCTGCAGGCCAGCCGGCCACTGCAGGAAGATATCGTGCAAAATGCACTGGCAGCGGCGTTTCGTGATCCGCGTTTTCGACCGCTTACTTCTTCTGAGTTGCCGCTGGTGACCATTGAGGTATCGGTATTGACCGAGCCGGAAGCCGTTTCCTTCAACTCAACCGAAGAGCTGTTCAGCCTGATCCGCCCGGATGTCGATGGCGTCATCATTGAAAAGGGCTATCACCGGGCAACCTTCCTGCCCCAGGTTTGGCTGCAACTGCCTACACACCCGCAGTTTTTCAGCCACCTGCTGCAGAAAGCCGCCCTGCCGGAAGACACGCCATTGACCGACCTGACCGTGCAGCGATACCAGGTGGAAAAATTTACCGAGCACTAGAGGCGCATGCGCCACTTGATGCGTTACGGGCTGAAATCAGGAGGGCCCGATACTCATCGCCAGCACCATGCTGATCGCCGAATAGGCCAGGCCGGATTCCCGATGCAACTCGTTAAAGAACTGCTGCACGGCTTTTAAGTCTTTCTGGCTGGTTGGTTTTTTGGCAACCAAGCCCTCGTTGACCAGTACGCGAACCACATCGTCCGCAAGAACAAAGGTATCTTTACCGATCATCCGCAGAAAACGCGCCCCACCATCACCGCCCAAATGTGAGCCGTGCTTTTTAAGATAGGTCCAAAGGCCGACAATATCGTCTTCCGGCCAGTCGGCGATAAAGTTGCCAAAACTGCTATGCGCTTTGGCAACGTCTGTCACCATCAGCGCATTCACCGGTATGGTTTTCATCTTGCCCCAGTGCCGGATCAGATCGGTATTGCGCATCAGCTCTTCAAAGCGCGCGTCATCAATCAGCTGACAGGCAACAGGGTTGAACTGCCAGAAAGCCTGCTCAAAGGCGGGCCATTTGCTATCGACCAGCGAGTGCTTCATGCCGGCACGAAACACCCGGCGGCAGATCGTGCTCAGGTAGTCGGCATCGCTGATGGCTTTCAGCTCTTCAGCGGTCCTTACAACAGGAAAGCGCGCCCGGATCGCCTGCTCGGTTTGATGATGCGCCAGCGCCTGTTGCCAGTAGGCCTCAAAACTCATTCGCCATCCTTTTCAAAATTCAGCGAGGCGGAGTTAATGCAGTAGCGTAAACCGTCCGGACCCGGGCCATCGGGAAATACGTGGCCAAGGTGAGCATCACACTTAGCGCAAACCACTTCCGTACGCACCATGCCATGCGAGCGGTCTTCGCGTTCAATAATGGCCGACTTATCCAGCGTTTCATAAAAACTCGGCCAACCGCATCCGGCATCAAATTTGGATTCCGATTTGAACAGCGGTGCATCGCAACAGATACAGTGGTACATGCCATCGTCTGTTTCATCCCAGTAAATTCCGGTGAACGGCTGCTCGGTAGCTGCCTGACGCGTGACCCTGTACTGCGTTTCATCAAGCTGTACTTGCCATTGTTCGTCTGTCTTTGTTACCTTTTCAGCCACTTTCTTTCTCCCATAGTCGCTGTAAAAATTTAACTTTATACTCGTTTAGCTGAACGAGCATAGTTAGGCTCGGAGCAGATAAAAATCTACCCTTAGTCGTAGTATTCGATGATGGTCACTAAACCTGATTTATAAAGAGAACTTCATGAAAGATTTTAAAAAATCCAACAAGTTGGCAAATATATTCTATGAAATCCGTGGCCCGGTCATGGATGAAGCCGCACGCTTGGAAGATGAAGGTCATCGAATTCTAAAACTGAATATTGGCAACCCCAAGCCATTCGGCTTCGACGCGCCCGACGAAATCATTACCGATGTCATCAAAAACCTGCCGCACTCGGAGGGCTACTCAGAATCGAAGGGTATCTATTCCGCGCGTAAAGCGGTCATGCAGTACTACCAGAAAAAGCGCGTGCATAACGTTGATGTCGACGACATTTACCTGGGTAACGGCGCCAGTGAGCTTATTCACCTGGCCTGTACCGGCATTGTAAATACCGGCGATGAAGTATTGGTGCCCTCGCCCGACTACCCGCTGTGGACCGGCGTGGTGACACTTTCCGGTGGTAAGGCGGTTCACTACCGCTGTGATGAACAGTCAGACTGGTTCCCGGATCTCGATGACATCCGCAGCAAGATTACGCCAAATACCAAGGCCATTGTGATCATCAACCCGAACAACCCGACCGGCGCTGTCTATTCCAAGCAAATTCTGCTGGAGCTGATTGAGATAGCCCGTCAGCACAACCTGATTATTCTGGCCGATGAAATTTACGACAAAATCGTCTTTGACGGTGAAGTCCACCACCCGTTGGCTGCGCTTTCCCGCGATGTACTGACGCTGACCTTCAACGGCCTTTCCAAGGCTTACCGTCTGTGTGGCTGGCGTTCCGGCTGGATGATGATCTCCGGCCCTAAACACCTGGCCGGCGACCTGATTCAGGGCTTCAACATGCTCGCCAGCATGCGCCTGTGCCCGAATGTACCGGCACAATATGCCATTCAAACCTCACTCGGTGGTTATCAGACCATTGATGATCTGGTGGCACCGGGCGGCCGCATGTATGAGCAGCGCAACATGGCGGTAAGTATGATCGACTCCATTCCCGGGCTCTCCGTGGTAAACCCCAAGGGTGCGCTGTATCTGTTTGTGAAGATGGATAAGAAGAAGTTTGGTATTTCAGATGATGAGCAGGTAGCACTGGATTTACTGCGTGAAGAACGCATTCTGGTGGTACACGGCCGCGGCTTCAACTACCCGGATGTCGACCACTTCCGCATGGTATTTCTGCCGCCAACCGAAGTGCTCAGCGAAGCCGCCGTGCGTCTGGAGCGTTTCTTCAGCACCTATAAACAGGACTGATCGAAAAGCGCCATGCTCGATATTCATATCACAGAGTTCTACAACGATGTTGCCCGCATACTGCTGACGCTGTACCGGGCCTTTCCACGCCAAATTTCCATGTATGTCGAAGACATCAGCGGGCCGGACCAGGTCGATGAATATGGCCTGCACAGTGAACGCCACCTGGGCTGTTTTCACGCCTTTTTGTGGCTGAACGAGGAAGGTCTGATCCGTTACGGCGATGTGGAACGGCAGATGGCCTTTAATCACTGCGTGCTCACGCTGGATGCCTTTCGCTGGCTGGGCAGCTTTGATCAGGTTGAAGGGGGGGCAAAGTTTATTGATGAGCTGGAATTCGCCGTTAAAGAGGGCTCTTCAAACGACACCGAACGGTTGGTCAAATCTCTGCTGCGGGCACAATCAGAGCACCGCCGCTGATCAGCAGCGGAAGCCCAATTGCTCAAGCCTTAACAGCAGAGCCTCAGGAATATTCGTAAGCTCGGTCGATGCCAGTTCGCGCCGCACCGGGTAACTCTTACGCAACTGATCAAAAGCCTCCGCCTGAACATCACCACCGGCAGCGGTCAGGTTCATGGTGACGGTATCGCGCGCGGGGTCGTACACGGCCAGCACTATATTGCTCAGCCATTCGTTGATGTCGTCGCATTCAAAGGCACGGACATCCAGGCTCAGCCCTTTCGGGGCTTCTACCTTCGCCGGTTGCTCGGCTGCCGCCCAACAATAGAGCGCATCCGCGAGCATCCGCGTACCTTCAAACTTACCTTCCAGGCTGTAACCGGCCACATGCGGAGAGGCGAGTTCAACTTCGTTCAGTAACGCTGCCGGCACAAGAGGCTCTTGCGGCCAAACATCCAGCACAGACTGAATATGACCGGAGCTTAATGCCGCAAGCAGAGCGTTTGGCTCAATCACCGGACCACGACCGGCGTTAATCAGCCAGCTGCCGGCACGCATTTTTTCAAGTTGCGCCTGGCCAATCATGTGGTGGGTTGGATGGTTGCCGTCACGGGTGTGCGGGGTATGCAGGCAAACAATATCGCTGAATTCGAGCAGGGTCTGCAGATGGGTGTGTTCAGCCAGGCTTCCGGCTTCATACCGCAGCGGATCGCAAACCAGTACCCGACAACCGAGCAACTTAAGTCGCTCAACAACCTTACCGCCCACGTTGCCGGCGCCAACGACGCCAATGGTTTTCTGCCACCAGTCCAGGTCATGATCGAGATGCAGGCGCGATAACACCGCCAGCAGCCAGTCACAAACAGACTGAGCGTTACAGCCGGGGGCATGGTGAAAGCTGATATTGTTTGATTGCAGGTAGGGTAGGTCGATGTGATCGGTGCCGATGGTGGCACTGCCAACAAACTTAACCGGCGTACCCTGCAGCAGGGCCTGATCGACCCGGGTTACCGAGCGTACCAGCAGGACGTCTGCTTCAGCCAGATCTTCAGAACTGAGTGAGCGGCCGGGTTTGCGCACAATGGAGCTGGCCAATGGCGCAAACCAGGCTTCGACGTTAGGCATGTTTTCATCGGCAACAATACGTAACGTCATAAGGATCAGGCTTTTGGTGCCTTCTCCTGGTCTTCTTCGTTTTCAGTTTCGGTTTCGTCTTCAGCGACGAACACTTCAACTGTAATTTCCGGGCCGTCTTCAGTTTCATCAACCGTAACCTCGGTGACTTCACCGACAGGCTCTGCCGCTGCAGATTCCAGTGCTAGCTCCGCCTGTTCACCACCGGCTTTAGGCTTTGCAGCCGCGGCTGGTTTTTCTGCAGGTTTTTCTTCAGCTTTCGGTGCGTCTTCTTCGGCAACCGGCTGTTCCGGTTCTGCCGGCGCTTCAACCTCGGCTTCGGCTTCCGGTGCCTGCTCAGCTGCAGCTGCGCTTTCAACCGCAGCCTCTTCCGGTGCAGACTCGCTTTCAACCGAGGTCTCTTCCGGTGCGACTTCTGGCTCTGCTTTTGGTGCAAAGAGACCGTCTTTCAGCAGGTAATCCGGCAGCTGCTCAAGATCGATTTTACGCTTGATGTACTCTTCAATAGCCGGAATCTGGAAGGAGTCGTCTTCACAGGCAAAGCTGATGGAAACACCCTTTTTACCAGCACGACCGGTACGGCCGATACGGTGTACATAGTCTTCCGCATCTTCCGGCAGAGTGAAGTTAATTACGTGTGAAACGCCATCAACATGAATACCACGGCCGGCTACGTCGGTTGCAACCAGCACACCGAACTTACCTTCTTTGAAGCCATCCAATGTGCGGATACGCTTGTTCTGCGGCACATCGCCGGACAGTACCTGACAGGCAACGCCATCGGCTTTCAGTTTTTCAGAAAGGTCTCGCACAATGTCGCGACGGTTGGCGAATACCATCACCCGGTCGGCGTCATCCTGCTTCACAATGCGGCGCAGCACATCGTACTTTTCATCTGCGGAGACCAGATAAACGTGCTGTTCAACCTGATCTGACGTTTTAACCTTGGGTTCAACCTCGATGCGAACCGGATCATTGGTCCAGCGATCGGTGAGGTTGAGGATATCCTGCGAGAAGGTGGCTGAGAACATCAGTGTCTGACGGTCTTCGGTACGCGGTGTCGCACGCACGATGGTTTTGATATCCGGAATAAAGCCCATGTCGAGCATGCGGTCGGCTTCATCAATCACCAGCAGTTCAACCTGATCCAGGAACACCGCCTTGCGGTTCATGAAGTCGATTAAACGGCCCGGCGTTGCAACCAGAATATCGCAACGCTGTTCTGTCAGCTGCTTCTGTTGCTTGTCGAAATCCATACCACCGACAACGGCAGCGACCTTCAAACGGCTGTACTTGGTCAGTGCGCGGGCATCTTCTTCAATCTGCAGCGCCAGCTCACGGGTGGGTGCCAGAATCAGTGCACGCGGTTCACCGACATATTGCTCTTCCAGTTTGTGTTCCAGAAGATCGGTAATGACGGTGATCAGGAAGGCAGCGGTTTTACCGGTACCGGTTTGCGCTTTACCGATGCAGTCGTGGCCATCCAGTGAATACGGCAGGGTCATGGCCTGAATAGGGCTGCAGTACTGATAACCCACTTCCTGAATGGCGCGCATCAGCGCGATGGGCAGAAACAGATCGTGGAATCGAACTTTGCCTGCTTCTTCTTTAACTTTGAATTGAGAGATGTGCCAGCGTGGGCGACGGTAACGTTTGTTTTGAGTAGACACTAATTTAAATTTCTCTTGTTTGGGCGCGGCGCGCGGCCGACCTGCCCTGGTTTAATTTACAACCGGCCCATGCCGGTAATGATGAGCCCCGGATAAACGAACATCGGGGCGTAAACCCATGAATTTAACGGACTCTGAGGTCAGGCGTTAGCGCAGGGGTTTCGAGCGCGCGAGATTGTAGCTCATTTTTTGGCTAATCACGACAGTGGAATAGCGCCGATTTCACGCTTAAGGGCGAATAAACTCAATGGCTGTAAGGTTAACACCGAAAATTTGCGCAAGCTTATGCTTCAGCCTTTGTGTTCGTTGCGGCAGGCCCTGATCCCGCAGCGCGATGGCTTTGCTGTAAACCGCCTGGGCAAATGGCCGGCTATCGTAGTCGGGCAATGCTAAATTATCGGCACTGATGCGAAAGTTTCGGCCACAGGCCAGCGCCAGATGCCATTCGATGGCCTGCGGATAAACCTCCACCTGCTCAAACTGCTTTTGCTGCGCCAAGCTGCGGCCATCGGCGTCATACCAGTAGCCGTAATCTTCCAGCTTGCGTCGTTCAGCACCGGCGACACACCAGTGCGCCAGCTCATGCAGGGCGCTGTTGAAGAAGCCGTGAGCAAAGTGAATTTCGTTACAGGCGCGTGCCGCTGTGGCCGGCAGATAGAGCGGCTCACCGGTGGAGGCAACAAGGCAGGTTTGCCAGTGCTCAATGAGCCAGGGGTTCAATTGGCCGAGCAGCGTATCCACGCCCTGCTGCCAATGCTCGGGGCTTAACGGGTGATCAATCACTTAAGGGCACCAACAGATAAAAGCGCGCAGTATAAAGCAATTGCCAGAGCTGTTAAGCCTTCAAACTGCAACGACAGGAGACCGTCGCAGAATTCAGCCAGGGGCCGGCAAGCGACACCTCACCGCTGACAATTGGCAGCAGAATATCGGTTTGTGCGCTGCACAGAGCACCGGCTGCGTAGGGGCCCGCATAATCGAGCCGACCCTCACGCAGCAAAATGATCATCGGCGTGGCGGGTACATCAATACCCAGCTGGCGTAACTCAGTCACACCTTTGTACAGCTGACGGACTCCCTCCGGCAAGACCTGCTTCAGATACTGCAAATGCTCCACGGTTTGATCGTAGCAGGCGCAGTTTTCATCGAGCACATGAATGACCGTCGTTTCGGTTGCAGAAAGTGCCAGCTGTTGGTTCAGCGTGGCGTACCGGCCTTGCAAAGATTGCAATCGCCCGTCGGGGTCGAACACCCCGCTGTAGCCCTGACCGAATTGATTCAGCAACAGCAGTGATGCCGGCACCCAGACGGCCAGAACAACGGCCGCCAACAACAATCGCCTGCGGTTCACACATCACCCTGATAGCGGAACTGATCGGCCTCTTTCTTCAGCCGGGAAGAAACCTCTTCGGTATCCTGCGCTATTTCCACCACCCGAATGCCTTTCTGGTTCAGTGCACTGGAAAGCAGGTTCAGCCGGTTGGCGGAATGGGCAATTTCCTCACTGGCCGCGCCCTGTTGGGCAAGCGTTGACGACATGGTGCCGGCAGATTCCAGCACACTTGAGGCATGTTCAGAGATTTTATCCAGCCAGGCATGGCTTTCATTAGCCACCTCGATGGTTGACTGCAAACGCGCAATAGACGCGCCGACAGACTCCACTGATTCATCACCGGATTGCACCAGGCGCTCAATCATCGACTGAATCTCTCCGGTGGACTGATGGGTGCGCGAGGCCAGGCTTCTGACTTCATCGGCAACAACCGCAAAGCCACGCCCATGCTCACCGGCACGCGCCGCTTCAATGGCGGCATTCAGCGCCAGCAGGTTGGTTTGCTCAGCAATACTTTGTATAACCTCGAGCACACCGCGAATATCGGAGGTCGATTCAGCAAGGCCATTCACCTTGGATTTGGTGGTTTCCAGCGTTTGCGACAGCTCCAGTATGGTCTCTTTCATGGTGCCCACCGAAGCCTGCCCGGATTGCGACGCCTGCTGCTGCTCACCGGCCATGGCCAGCACCTGTTCAGACAGTGCCACCAAATCCCGGATTGTGGCCGACATCTGCTCAGTGGCCGAGGCAATGGTATCGACCTGAGCGGCTTCATCAGACATATCCTGCGCCATACTGTTGCCCTGGTCGACCAGTTGCTCGGTTTCACTTTTCAGCGCGCCGGATGACTGATCAATCATGGCGATCGTTGAACGTAGCTTGGCGATAACACCGGCGAATTTGCGGGTCAGTTCGGTGTGCTTATCAATTGGCAGCTCTCCGAGCCAGATCTTGCCATCGGCATCGACCATCTGATCAGTAGCGCGCAGAAAATACTCCGCCTGCCGCGCCTCGCTCAGGCTGAAAACTGCAATGGCCACCAGCACCAGTGCCTCGACCACCACATAGGCCGCATGAAGCATAACAATGCCAAAACTCAGGCTCGCTGCCGGAAAGACAAAGACCGGCGCTCCGGCTGCCTGCATGTACATAAATGACAGATGATGCACAGCAATCAGCGCTGCTGCAGCCACAATGACCAGCCAATCACGAAACACAATAAGCAACGCCAGCAAAACGAAAATGCCAAAGTGAAGCTCAATCATACCGGCGCCCTGATGGATGTGCAGAGCACTGAAAATCATATAGCTGAAGCCATAGGCGATGCGCGACAGGGTATGATCCCCGAGCAGGCGATACAGCCCATAAGGCACCAGCAGTGAAGGCAGGCCAATGATCAGCGCCTGCAGCCAGGTGCCGTACCAGGAGGCGAGCGCCAGGGCATAAATCATCAGGCCAAGGTTAACTAAAAAAGATATTTGAAAAGCGCGATTGCGAAAGGCGTACGTCATGGAAACCACCGTCGTATTGTTTCTCTAAAACGTAGACCAAACTGCGGCCAATTCAATCTGCACCCCTCGAATTAACCAGCAGAAGGCAGAGCGCAAAAATAACGATTTGCAGACTGCCAACCGGCAGATTGTCTGATAGTATCGCCTGCCCTTTTTGACCAGTTCACTTGTGTTGTAAGCCATGCAAATAGACGAAACCCATCAACCCCTCTCTACCGCCGACGAGCCACTGCTGCGCCGGATAAAAAAAGAGTGGGCAACCCTGGCCGTGCTGGGTGCGCCAATCCTAGTTGGCCAGTTGGCGCAAATGGCCAACGGCGTCATTGATACCTTGATGGCCGGGCGCGCCGGGGCCGATGATTTAACCGGCGTGGCTATTGGCAACAGTCTGTGGATTCCTCTGTTCCTGTTTACTATTGGCATGCTCAACGCAACCCAGCCGATTATTTCCCAGCACAAGGGTGCGGGTCAGCCGGATAAAATTCTGCCGGTCACCTGGAATGCGTTTTATATAGCAATGATTGCCTCGGTAATCGCCATTTGCCTGCTGGTGAATGTCTCGCCCGTGCTTAGCCTGCTCAACATGGAGGCTAACCCGGCGCGCATTACCACCGGCTACCTGAACGCGTTCGTTTGGGGGCTGCCGGCTATTTTAACGCTGGTCACTCTGCGCGGGCTGACAGACGGCTTGGGGCAAACCAAAATCTTCATGTACTTCTCGATTATGACCGCCTGCATAAACGCCCCGCTGAACTACATTTTAATTTTCGGCAAGCTGGGCATGCCTGCTTTGGGCGGCATCGGCTGTGGCTGGGCAACGGCGATCTCTAACTGGATTTGCCTGATTTGCCTGTTCATTTATCTGAACCGGGCAAAGGCATTCAAACAGTTGCACATCTGGCAGCACCGAATGCTGCCGAATAAAAAGTCGATCCGTGAAATTGTCCGGCTGGGTGTGCCGATTGGCTTTACCATCTTTGTGGAATCCACCATGTTTGCGTTTGTCGCCCTGCTGCTGACCCCGTTCGGTGCAGAAACCGTTGCCGGGCATCAGATCGCCCTGAATGTTGTCAGTGTGCTGTTTATGGTGCCGCTGAGCCTGGGCTTCGCCCTAACGCTGAGAATTTCATTCTTGCAGGGCGCGAAACAACCCAATACCGCCCGCCTCTGCGCCCGCAGCTCGGTTGTACTGGTTTTAGTGATTTCATCCGTCTACGCGCTGTTGCTGTACATTTTTTCTGAAAACATTGCTTCGCTGTACAGCAAAGAAGCCGGGGTTATCGACATGGCAACGCATCTGCTGGCCTTTGGTGCCGCCTTCCAGTTGGCCGACGGTATTCAAATTGCCTGCATCAGCGCCCTGCGCGGCTACCGCGATACGCGAGTACCCATGTTTATTATGGTGTGTTCGTTCTGGGGGGTTGGTATGCCGCTGGGCTACATCCTGGCCTATAAAGACTGGATTGTGCCATCCATGGGGGCCAGCGGCTTCTGGATTGGTCTGATTGCCGGGCTGACGCACGCGGCCTTCTGGCTGTTGTTGCGGTTGCTGAAAAAAGAGCACCCGTTACCGGGGCCATCGAATGGCCATCAGGCAGCTTAGCGGCTGCCTTTTTTAATCCAGTAATGAAATTCTTCGCCTTCGGTATCAGAGCTGAGCAGCTCATGCGGCAGGAAATCACAGAACTGGACAATATCCCGCTTGGTGGCCGGGTCGGTTGCCAGTACCTGCACGACCTCACCCACAGCCATGCGCCGCACATGCTTGTGCAGCATCATAATGGGCTCGGGGCAACGCAGCCCCCGGGTATCGAGTTGACTGTCAGCATTCATCCGTTTTGATTCCTTAAATTCAGATAAACCGTAATTTCTTCGCGGTCATGGTACAGGTGACGCGCCCTGAAAATGGCATCCGGGTGCTCTGCGGCAATGCGTGTCTCAAGCTGCTCTTTAATCTCCTGCCACTCATGCAGGCGCTTCTTCATTGGCAGCTTAAGGTTAAAGATCGCCGCATCGGCATGGCGCTCATGCAGCCACTCGTACATCAGGCGGGCAACGCGGGCCGGCTTTTCCACCATATCGCACACCAACCAATCGACGCGCTTCTTGGGCTTCCAGACAAAACCGTCTTCCTGTACATGATCGACCAGCGCGGTTTCCATCAGCTTCGCATCCATCGGGCCGTTATCGACAGCATGAACGTACATTTTGTGGTTTACCAGCTGCCACGTCCAGCCACCGGGTGCCGCACCAAGGTCGACAGCCGTGTGGTGATTTTCCAGCTGCTGACGCCAGTCATTGCCGAGGAAATAAATAAAGGCTTCCTCCAGCTTAAGCGTGCTGCGGCTTGGAGCCGAAGGCGGAAACTTCAACCGTGCCACCCCCATAGGCCAGCGCGAGCGCAGCGCAGGCTTATCCACACCCATCAATACACTCGAGGATTCTTTAAAGAACAGGCGCAAGGCCGGCAGGGACGGATTTTCTTTCTTCGTTAACAGGCCACTGTTACGCAGCGCCTGCCTTAACGGGTTGACGAACTTCCCGGCAAATTTAGAGGTGGCGTGGTAGGCATCGCCCTCCGCATATTCGCAGGAAACACCGCCAAAGCATTTGACGCCGCTTTCGGCAACCAGCGCCTCAACGGCGCTTAGAATGGGGCTTAAGCGGTCTTTAGGGTTCAGGCTTTGCAGCCGCTGGCGCACCGGCCAGGCATCGCGACAGAATACCAGCGAGGGCAACAGCGAATAGGCGGTATCTGCCTGTTCAGTTTCAAACAGCACAAAACCGGAATGCATTTCCAGGTTCGACCAGCCAAAGCAGCCTCGCTCCGCTGCCGCAGCGCTGATCTCGGCTAGGCATTCTTTTTCAAAGCCGGGGCGGCAATACATTAATAAAGCAGACACTAGGTTCTCCCGCTGAGCAGATTATTGGCGAATGACAGAGCACGCATCTCGGTCCATAACGGCTGATTGATGCGCCAGCGCGCAAAACCAACATGACCACCGGATATCGGCAGCTCCATATGCAGGTTTCGGGAGCGGTCGCGACAGCGGCAATCTTTGCAGCTGTGAGACAAAAAGGGATCGTTCTGGGCGTTCACGATCAGCGTGGGCCTTTTCAGTTTTTTCAGCGCCGGCTTGCTGGAGCAAGACGTCCAGTATTCCAAAGCGCTGTCGAAGCCGTGCAACGGCGCAGTGTAGCGGTTATCAAACTGATGGAAGTTCTTAATTTCATCGTAGCCGGTTGCACTGACCAGCTTAGGGAACTTACGCGCCTTGTATTCGATTTTTGGTTTCAGGTTTTTCAGGAAGCGCTTCATATAAACGCTCTGCGCCGGGCGGCTCAATTGAAAGGCGCTGTCGGTCAGATCCAGCGGCACACTGTAGGCTGCACCACCGATGACCGCCGGCGACAATTTTTTATCTGCCAGCGCCAGCACGGTTTTATTTCCACCCATGCTGAAGCCGCTTAAAAAGATGTGTTCCGCGCCATGAGCCTGCTCGACATGGGCAACCACTCGCTGCAGATCGTCATAGGCGCCGCTATGGTAAAAGCGCGGCAGACGATTCATTTCTCCACCGCAGCTGCGGAAGTTCCAGGCCTGAACACTCCAGCCAGCAGCATAAAAGGCTTTGGCAATGCCGTGCACATAGTGCGCATCGGTGCTGCCTTCCAGGCCATGGCTGATGACCAGCCAGGGCGAGCTTTTGTTTTCCTGGGCCAGAGTATCCAACAGCAGAAAATCGCCGTCTTCCAGCTCTAAACGCGAACGCACGAACGGCACCCGCACCCGGCGCAGCAGGTACGGAAATATCGTTTGGAAGTGACCATTTGAAAGGCCGTAGCCGGCGGTATAAGCAGGAAAATCAAAAATCGATTCGGGCACAATAACGCCTCTTACCCTGAAAAAGGCGCGATGATACTACCTTATTCAGAAATTGCACTGCCCGAACCGGTTTTTTCAGGGCATCAGCCCATGGCCTTCATCAGGCCATAGCCAATCAGTATCATAATGGCAACCATGAGGCCGCCCCAGCGGACCTGCTGACAAAATCTACAGGGCTGTTTCGCCATCAGTTAGTCGCCTTTTTTGGCATGTAACGCATACTCAGCGCATCGAAGAAACCTTCTTTTAACTGCGAGATTTCTTTTTTGATGTCGTCCAGCAGGTGAATCTCTTCACCGGACAGCTGTTGCTTTTCGGCGTAAATTTGACGCCGCAGGTTCACAATCTTGGCGCCATAGATGCGTAATGAACGCTCCAGGCGTTTTTCACCCAACAGCAGCAGCGTGCTTTCTGCCTCGGTCAGATCGTGAAACACATTGGCCAGCTCATCACCAACCCGCGCCAGCTCATCACGGCGCGCACGCGGCCAGTGCTGACCATAGCGCGTGAACTCAGTTGCCAGCGCCAGATACTGCTGATAAACGTAGTGTACGCGGCCAACATTGGCCGCAACCTGCTCAAACAGCTCTCGCCGGCGCTGAATCTCTGCATCTCTGCGACTATCCAAAGAACTGTGCCGCTTCAGATAGAATAAAAAGAACATCCCACTGACCAACATGCCCGTGGCGATTTTGACACCTGCATCGACCATTTCCAGAGTCACCATCGCAAACCTCTCAAAAAATTGACGTTAATAATCCACAAATTCTAAGACAGCAAAAACAGTGCCGGATGTGCAAAACCGATGCAGGTAAAAAAGACCCGTTAAAGACAATTTTAAAAAAACCCAAAAAAAACAATCAATTAGGTATTGACACTTTAGCCGCTGTCACTAAAATACGCCCCCGTTGTTCCTCGATAGCTCAGTTGGTAGAGCAGTAGACTGTTAATCTATTGGTCGCTGGTTCGAGTCCAGCTCGAGGAGCCACTTATTTTATTATGTTGTTTCAATTAGTTTTGCAGGCAGCATATATATACCAACTATTCCTCGATAGCTCAGTTGGTAGAGCAGTAGACTGTTAATCTATTGGTCGCTGGTTCGAGTCCAGCTCGAGGAGCCATCTTCTGTAAGATGCATGCGAAAGGCGTACCCGTTGGGTACGCCTTTTTCATTTCTGGCCCTTAAAAATCAGCCATAGCTGCCTGCCTGCACAACCGATATTTCCTTTGCATAATTTTTAACCATTAACTCTGTGCCTTTTCAGTTCTTCTGCTAATCTTCTCTGCATGTAAATTAGAGTTTACTCATATAAAAATACGCAGAGGCATACTATGGATTATCAGACTATCAGCAATGACCTCACCATCTCCGGTCAAATATCCTCAGACGACCTGAAGCAGCTTTCAGAACGTGGGGTAAAAACCCTGATCGTCAATCGTCCCGATGGCGAAGGCCCGGACCAACCGAACTTTGAAGAGATCAAGCGCCAGGCAGAAAAACACGGCATCGCTGCTTTTTACCTGCCCGTCAAAGCCGGCGCTGTAACCGACGGCGAAGGCAAAGAGTTTGGCCTGCTGCTTAACAACCATCCGCTGCCGGCCCACGCTTATTGCCGCACCGGCATGCGCTCGCTAACCCTGTGGGCTTTAAGCCAATCGGCAGCGGGTGTCAGCTTTGAAGATATTAACCGCAGTGCAGAACACACCGGCTTTGACTTTTCCGGCCTAGAAAACAGAATTAAGCACAGCCAGAGCAGCACAGAGCCTGTGCCGATGTACGACGTACTGGTAGTAGGCGGCGGTGCCGCAGGTATTGCAGCAGCCGCCAGTCTGTTGATTCGCGAGCGCGATTTAAAGATTGGTATCATTGAACCGGCGGATGTTCACTACTATCAGCCCGGCTGGACACTAGTGGGTGCCGGTATATTCACGCCAGAAAAGACCGTGCGGCCAATGGGCGGTTTAATTCCCGCCGGTGCAGAGTGGATCAAATCAGCCGTTGCGCAGTTTCTGCCGGAGCAGAATCAACTTTTACTCGAGGGCTGCAGACCGCTCGGCTACCGCCAACTGATTGTCGCGGCTGGCATCAAGCTCGATTGGGATGCCATTGAAGGCCTGCCCGATACGCTCGGCAAGAACGGTGTCACTTCGAACTATCGCTTTGACCTGGCCCCCTACACCTGGGACCTGGTGCAAAGGCTGAAAAAAGGCAAGGCGGTTTTCACTCAGCCACCCATGCCGATCAAGTGCGCCGGCGCGCCTCAGAAGGCGATGTACCTCTCTGCGGACCACTGGCTGCGTCACAACCTGTTAAAGGATATCGATGTCTCCTTTTACAACGCCGGGCCGGTACTGTTTGGCATTGAAGACTATGTACCAGCGCTGATGGAGTACGTTCAGCGCTACAACATCTCACTGAACTTTCGCCACCAGCTGGTGAAGGTCAACGGCAAAGAGCAGCTGGCCTACTTCAAACAGCTGGGCGACGACGCGGCAGAACAGCTGGTCGAGGTACCGTTCGACATGCTGCACGTTTGCCCGCCACAAACGGCGCCAGACTTCATTCGCAGCAGCCCGCTGGTGGATGAAAACGGCTGGGTTGATGTAGACAAATATACGCTGCAACACGTCCGTTACCCGAACATCTGGTCACTTGGCGACGTCATGAATGCACCCAATGCAAAAACCGCTGCAGCCGCGCGAATGCAGGCTCCGGTGGTTGCACACAACCTGATTGCAAATCTTAAAAATAGTATGGAAATGTCACAATACAACGGGTATGGTTCGTGCCCGCTGACGGTCGAGCGGGGCAAAATAATCCTCGCTGAATTTGGCTATGGTGGCAAATTACTGCCCAGCTTTCCGAAATGGCTTATTGACGGCACAGCCCCGAGTCGGGCGGCCTGGTTCCTGAAAGAACGGATGCTGCCGGAAATCTACTGGTCAGCCATGCTGAAAGGTAAAGAATGGCTGATCGAACCTACGATTGAAGACCTTCGCAAAATTGAAAAGGTACATAAGTAGGATACTATTTCACCGCCACATACGTATATTTAAAAAACTTAATATAATTATTTGAACTGCCCGTGCCGAAGACGGGCAGTTGCAGTTTATAACAACAGTTTATTCACTCACTACCCGGGAGCACCCATGTCTGACACGCTGCTCGAACTCTCCAGGCTACAGTTTGCACTGACGGCCATGTACCACTTCATATTCGTACCGTTGACGCTTGGCATGACCTTCATGCTGGCGATCATGGAATCGGTGTATGTTATAACCCAGAAACAAGTCTACAAAGACATGGTTAAATTCTGGGGTAAGTTGTTTGGTATTAACTTCGCCATCGGTGTTGCCACCGGCCTGACCATGGAGTTCCAGTTTGGTATGAACTGGTCTTATTACTCACATTACGTGGGTGATATCTTCGGTGCGCCGCTGGCCATTGAAGGTTTGATGGCCTTCTTCCTGGAATCCACCATGGTTGGTCTGTTCTTCTTCGGCTGGGATAAACTGTCACAGGTAAAACACCTGATCGTAACCTGGCTGGTTGCATTGGGCAGTAACCTTTCCGCGCTGTGGATTCTGATCGCCAACGGCTGGATGCAGCACCCGGTTGGTTCAACCCTGAACGTTGATACCATGCGTATGGAGATGACCAGCTTTGCCGAGCTTATCTTCAACCCTGTTGCTCAGGTTAAGTTTGTACACACTGTATCGGCCGGCTACACCACGGCTGCTGTGTTTGTACTTGCGATCTCTTCTTACTATCTGCTGAAAAACAAGAACGTGGCGTTTGCCCGTCGCTCTTTCGCTATTGCAGCGGCGTTCGGCTTTGCATCGGTCCTCTCAGTAATCGTACTGGGTGACGAAAGCGGCTACGAGCTGGGCGACGTACAGAGAGTTAAGCTGGCAGCCATTGAATCGGAATGGGAAACCCATGAGCCACCAACATCTTTCACTGTTGTCGGCCTGCCAAACTCCAGTGAAGAACGTACCGATATGGCGATTAAGATTCCATGGATGATGGGCATTATCGCCACCCGTTCATTCACTGAAGAAGTGACCGGCCTGAAAGACCTGAAAGCCGAAGCGCGTGAAAAGATCGAAAGCGGACTGATAGCCTATAACCTGCTGGATGATGTCCGTAACGATGAAGCCACGGCAGCTGAAACCGAATTGTTTGAAGAGCATGTTGGTCACCTGGGCTATGCCTTCCTGCTGGAGCCGTTCACAACGAACATGGAAAACCCCAGCGAGCAGGCTTTAGACATGGCTGCAGATTACAGCATTCCACCTGTTGGTCCACTGTTCTGGAGCTTCCGGATCATGGTTGGCTGCGGCTTCCTGATGTTGGCGATGTTTGCTTATGCATTCTGGATCAGTGCCAAACACCGCATTACCAAACCGACCTGGTTCCTGAAGGCGACCCTGTTTTCCCTGCCACTGCCGTGGATTGCCTGTGAAGCTGGCTGGTTCGTAGCCGAATACGGGCGTCAACCATGGGCGATTGCAGAAATTCTGCCACTACACACAGCAGTTTCGAATCTGGCCGTTTCTGATGTGGTCATTTCTCTAATTGCCATGACGCTGTTCTACACTGTCATGTTGATTGCAGCGATGTATCTGATGATTAAGTTTGCTAAAAAAGGCCCGGGTGAAAGCTCGGAAGACAACGCTCAGACTGATTCTCTTGAACTGCCACAGGAGGCGAACTAATGCTTGATTATGAAATTCTCCGCCTCATCTGGTGGGTGCTCATTGGGGTTCTGTTGATTGCATTTGCCATCGCAGATGGTTTTGACTTGGGTGTAGGCGCCCTGCTTACCCTCGTCGGTAAAAACGATAAAGAACGACGAATCATGATTAACACGGTTGGCCCTCACTGGGACGGCAACCAAGTTTGGTTCATTACCGCTGGCGGTGCTATTTTCGCGGCTTTCCCATTAATATATGCAACGGCTTTCTCAGGCTTCTATATGGCCTTGGGCTTAGTTCTGATTGCTCTTTGGATGCGCCCTCTGGGATTCGATTATCGCAGCAAGCTTTCCGACCCTCGCTGGCGCACAGCATGGGACTGGGCGATTTTCGCCAGCGGATTTGTTCCTTGTCTCGTTTTCGGTGTGGCGTTTGGCAATCTGCTGCTCGGTGTCCCATATACTTTTGACGACTATATTAAAGCAACCTACACGGGTGGTTTTTTTGCACTGTTAAACCCATTCGCAATCCTGACTGGGCTGGTCAGCGTAGCGATGTTATTGCTGCATGCTTCTGTTTGGTTGCAATTGAAAACAGACGACATTATTCGCAAACGCGCAACTGATTTAGCATTTATCCTTGGCTTAGCAACCTTCGTACTGTTTGGTTTGGCAGGTATTTGGGTAAGTTTCGGCATCGATGGTTATTCCATAATCAGTACGGTCGTTGGTGATGCGCCCTCTAACCCACTGCTGAAAGAGGTTGCAACAACCAATAAGGGCTGGCTAGCAAATTACGCTATGTACCCGTGGATGATTATTGCTCCGGTCATTGGTTTGGCAGCACCAGTCGCAGCAGCTCTGCTCGGTAAAGTTGGTCGATCCGGCTGGGCTTTTGTTATGACATCATTGACGATAGCAGGCATTATCCTAACGGCAGGTTTTGCAATGTTTCCGTTCTTAATGCCTAACTCTCTGAATCCAAGTTTCTCACTAACCATTTGGGATGCTTCGAGTAGCCAGCTCACTCTGAACATTATGTTCTATGTGGCGGCCATTTTCGTGCCAACCATTCTGGGCTATACGTCTTGGAGTTTCTGGGTAATGCGCGGCCGCATCACTCACAAAGATGTTGAAGACGGAAGCAGTCACGCTATTTACTAATACAGGAGCATAAACCTATGTGGTACTTCACTTGGATACTCGGTGTATTACTGGCCTGCAGCTTCGGCATTATTAATGCCCTGTGGCTTGAATCGACCGAAAATCTGGACCGCGAACTGGACCAAAACGAGAACTGATTTTTGCGATCACGTAAATCCAGGCCGGCAACTGCGTTGTCGGCCTTTTCATTTCTGAGAAAACCACTGCGAACCAGCCAGCTGGGCCTGACTGCCTTTTCGGCATTGTCATCCATGTCACTCTGGTACTGGTTCTATATAACCTCTTACTGGCTGGAAAGCTGGCTCGATGGTACGGAGCCGCCCTATCCTTTTTTAAAGGCGGCTGTGACCGTTTCGCTGTTTATCGGCTTCCGCCTGCTTCATACCCGCTTGCGAACCCGTGCCGGGCTGAAACTTAACCGGCTGTTTTACGCCAAATTCCTGTTTCAGCTGAGTGAAAAGCGCTGGGCGCTGATTCGCAGCAAACCCCAGGCAGCCTGGCAGGACATTCTGTTCCGCCACCTGCCGGCCATTGAGCAATACATTCTGGAATTTGAAGTTCAGAAGATGCTCATCGGCCTTATGCCTGTGTTTGTTTTAGTCATTATCACTCCGATCAGCTGGCTGGCCGCGCTGATCCTGTTCATCACCCTGCCACTGATTCCAATGTTTATGTGGCTGGTCGGCGTAGGTGCAGCAAAGATGCACAACCGCCATATTCGGGTACTGAATCATCTCGGCCAATTCTTTGCTGACCGCATTGCCGGTCAATCGACGGTACGCCTGTTCAATAAGCAGCAGGCTCAGCTTGAGCGCTTTGAACTTTCCAGCATCGAGCTGAACAAGCGCCTGGCCGATGTCGTTCGGGTGGCATTTCTGTCTTCTTCGGTGCTCGATTTCTTCTCCACCGTATCCATGGCCCTGCTGGCGGTATTTATCGGCTTCAGCTTGCTTGGCGAGATCAATATCGGCTTCTGGCAACATGGCCCCAGCCTGGGCAGCGGCCTGTTCATACTGCTGATTGCGCCGGCATTCTTCGCAGAGCTGAAACAGCTTGGCCGGCTTTATCATGTTAAGGCGGAAGCCGTCGCCGGTGCTGAATCCTGGCAACAGGTATTAACTGCCGAGCCGGTTGTACGCGAAAACACTCCGACTGAGACGTTTACCAATCTTCAAATCTGCCGGGCCAGCGTGCAGGGCCTTGTCAGCAGTACAGACAGACAGCTGCTCAGCATCGCTGAACTCAAGATCAACGACGGCGACCGCATACTGCTCAGTGGCGAATCCGGCTCTGGCAAAACCGTTCTGCTCGATGTACTGGCAGGCTTGCGCGAGCTGAGCGCTGAAAGCATCGAACTGAACGGCCAGCCGGTTGCAGACCTGACGCTTATCAGAAACCGCATCCTGTACCTTGGTCAAAGCCCGGCACTGATGGCCGGAAGCGTGGCTGAAAACATCGGCCTGGGTCAGTTCAATGACGATGACGTTATCGACGCCATCGAAAAGGTGGGCCTGAGCGAATGGCTGAGTACACAGCCACAGGGCATCCACACCCGGCTGGGCGATTTCCCTCCGCTTTCCGGCGGCCAGAAACAGCGCTTTGCGCTGACCCGGCTGGTGCTGTTCGATTTACCCATTGTTCTGCTGGATGAACCACTGGCGCATATTTCAGAAGATGAACAGGCCAGCGTACTGGACTTGATGCTGAACCTGACGGAGGCGAAAACGTCTGTCTGGATCAGCCATAAGCAGATTGCCGCCGATCAGTTCAACCGCCACTGGCGCGTTTCAGCAAATGGCGAGGTCACCTGCTCATGAGCCAGAATGTCACCCTAAACCGGGCAATCAGCCTGATACTCGCCATTTGCCAATTGGGCAGCGGCATTATTCTGCTGGCGCTTTCGGCCTGGTTTATTGCCGCCTGCGCCGTTGCCGGACATGCCGGCGTACTGGCCGGTTTTAACTATATTATTCCCGCGGCCGTTATCCGCTTTCTGGCAATCGTGCGTATCTTCTCCAGCTATTTCGAAAAGTACGCGGGTCACCTGAGCCTGCTGGCCGACCTGAAAGATATCCGCTACCGGCTGCTCAGCAGCAACTTCAGCGCCTCAAACTACGTCGACGCCGAACAGACTGCCAGAGTGCTGCAGGAAGATTCGGAACGCTTTTCAGGCCGCTGGTCCGGCATCCACAACCCCTTTATCAGCGCTGCAGCCGGTATTGCCGGGGTTTCGCTGGTATTCGTCATGCTGATTCCTGCGGTCATCGGCTATTGGCTGGTATTGCTGAGTGTTCTGGCTGCGCTTGCCGGCTTGTTCGCGGTGGTGAACCTCAAAGCCGAGCACAACCTGGATGAGCAATACCGGGTTTACTACCAGGCTCAGCACCAGTGGCTCAGCGTTAGCTCGCTCTGGCACTTGCGCGAGGACTGGCTGAACGGCGAGCAGGTCGCCAAGGCTGCCGACAACGTCTTTAAGGCACGTCAGCGCCAGCTATTACTGATCAGCATCACCGAGACTACGATGATCGCCCTAGGGTTTATCTGGCCGCTCTGGCTGGCTTCATCGGTGATGACAATGACCGAACCTTCTGCCTTGTGGGCCATCCCGCTGGTACTGTCTGTTTCGGTACGCGATTGGTTTGGACCGGTCCTGAATTCCACCGAGCAACGCGCCAAGATGCAGCGCAGCGCCGAAAAAATCGCAGAATTCTCCAGGCCTGCCAGCTTCTCCCTGCCCAAGCCGGTAAACGAGGCAGCGCTTTCAGTCGTTCTGGATAACTTCCGCTGGCAACGGGGTGAGAACACCGGCCAGCCCGCTTCGTTTCAGATTCACGGCAGCGGCAGCTATTTACTCACGGCCCCTTCCGGCTTCGGTAAATCCAGCCTGTTTGATGCCCTGAGTGGCGAGCTTGATTATTCCGGCAGCGCCGAAGTTTCCGGCCTGCCGCTGCAACAGCTTAGCCAGGCAGAGCGTTGCGCCTACCTGTTTTATGGCGAACAGTTCAGCCATATCTTTTCAGATACACTGGCGCAAAACCTGATCATGGCGGCAGACAATACGCCAGACTCCGAGCAGCTCTATAACGCGCTGATCTGGGCAGGCTTACCCGGCTGGGCCAATGAAACCACCCTAAGAGGCTGGTTGGGGCCGGAAGGCAAACCTGTTTCCGGGGGTGAAAAGAAACGCATCATGCTGGCACGCGCCTATTTAAGCGATAAACCGGTCTGGTTACTGGATGAACCCTTTGAAGGCCTGGATGAGAAAACCGCAGAACTGCTGGCCAGCCGGCTTAATGAAATGGCGAAAACCAAGCTGCTGCTGATCGCCTCGCATCTGACTCCGAAAAACCTCCGAATCACCAACACCATTCGCCTGAACGACTGATCTTCAGGCAAAAAAAAGCCTTCCATGAGGAAGGCTTTCAGACTGATGACAAAGTTGCCGCAGCTTTCGAGCCGGTGAAAAGGTATCGCTTAAATGGACGTCGAAAACATGGATGTTTTCGTCGAGCGTATCAGGACGATACTTGCAGCGGTCCATTTAAGCGATACCTTTTCGTCGGCAGGGTTTATCGACAACCTAAAGCCTTCCATGAGGAAGGCTTTCTCATCATTTGCTGGGCTTACATGATATCCAGCAGCTCAACTTCAAAGATCAGGGTGGATCCCGGTGGGATATCCGGGCTTACCTGATTGTCACCATAGGCCAGGTCAGCCGGGATGAAGAAGCGGTATTTGTCACCAACAGACATCAGCTGTACACCTTCAGTCCAGCCTTGAATCACATTAGCCAATGGGAAATCGATAGGCTCACCGCGCTCAACAGAGCTGTCAAAAACAGTACCGTTTACCAAAGTACCGTGGTAGTGAACGCTCACAGTGCTTTCTGCTGTTGGGTGCTCGTCACTGCCGCTGCTTTCCAGAACTTCGTACTGCAGACCGGATTCGGTGGTGGTAACGCCTTCTTTCTTGGCGTTTTCAGCCAGGAATGCTTCACCGGCTTCACGGGCAACCTGCGATTGAGCTTCCGCTTCAGCCGCCTGAATTTCGATTTGCTTTTGCTGCAGCGCAGTAATTGCGGCCTGAACATCGGCTTCGGTCACAGCCATGTCGTTCTCTTCAAATGCATCAAGGACACCCTGAACCAGCGCTTCCGAGCTTAATTCAATGCCCTCAGTCTGAGCTTTCAGATTTGATGCAAAGCCATAACCAATGCCGTACGACGCCTTTTGCTCATCGGTATCCAGAGATGCAGGCTCCGTAGAACTGACAGCTTGTGCGCAGCCAGAAATGGCCATCGCCAGTGTGGCAGTAACCGCCAGACCTTTGATATTCACAAATTTCATTTATTGTCCTCAATAGATAAAAAAACAGGGTTCGAACCCTGTTGATAAAACAGCAAAAAGAGCGGGAAGTCTATCGGCTGTGGTTTTAGTGATCCAGAGCGTTTACTGGACTCTGACCGTTAAAGCAGGGTCTGGTTCACTATTTGATATTACCAAGCTCGTGGCCATTATCAGCCACCGGGCTTTCTGTTTTGTTTTTGATTTCAGCGCTGTGCAATTTGGACTCCAGCCACAAAGGCAGGCTGACGATCACATCGTAAAGCGACAGGATGATATCACAACCGTAGCGGACGACCGCGGCCAGCAATCGCAGCACCAGCAACAGAATATTCAGAACCTGAACGACCAGTATGCCAAGGATTACACGGCTGCTATCAACCAGTGACTCAAATGGTATGGCTGCAAACATCAGTACAAAGGGTAAAAACACCGCCAGCACCATCTGTGCAGCCTGAGGGATCGCCTGCCGAATAGCAAAGCCGGCGCTGAGGCTCTGAGGTTCTGTACCGGTCAGTGCAAACAGCAAGGCAACACTGTCGGCGTTTTCCTGAGTGCCCAGGTATGCCAAGGCCCCGCCGGCAACCGCAAAGAGCAGAATAAAACCAAAGGAAGCCCGAACCAGGTACTGGCGTTTACGCTCTTCCAGCGCGCCAAATGCCGGAAACATATGGGTTATATGCAGAGCCTCCAGTAGAAACAGGCCGGCAACCAGCTCCATTAATACGATCGTCACGCTGTACACCTGAGCTGCACTGTACGTACCGATGGTTCCACCGGCACTGGGCAGTTGCGATAACGGAGTGGATATCAGGTGATAATTCAGAAATGCCCCCGCGGCCAGGCAGGCAAGGATAACAACGGATTTAATCAGACCATTAAACGACGATACCTGCAGCATCCGCTCTGCCTTTTCTGAGCCGGATTGAATCTCGCGGTAACGGGTCATGGACTGGTCGATCTCGTTGGCCTTGATGGTCAGGTTTTTCAGCAGGCCACCAACCCGCTCTACGGTATTATTCAGCTTGCGCCAATGCGGCATCATGGCATGCAGCAATTTATGGCGGGTTGAAACACCACTGCGGTAGGTTTCGAGCGTTTTCTTTTGCTGCGCTTCCAGGCTGGTGCACAGCTCGGACAACACCTTGGCAATGTTGGCGTTACCCTTTTGCGCCTCTTTCAGGTTAACAATGGCATCGATCGCCTCTATCCAGTCCGGGGAAACGGGCGGTGTTTCCGCAGATTTATGATAGTCCTCTTCCAGCCCGGTAATCAGCTGCGAAATATTCTGCTGCAGCGCCGGGTAGCTGGATAAGTCATTTGCCACGATCTCGTTAACATGGTGGAAGTCGCGCTCAAGCTTACGCTCTATTTGTTGCTGGCCAAGCTCCAGCAGAGTCTCGCGGTTACGCTGCCTGACACTGCCGATCACCCGGCTGAGCGCCCTGGACTGCAGCCTCAATACAGAAATGAGCAGACGGGAAGCCTTGTACAGACTGGCGCGCATTGGATTGCGTGCAAAATACAGAAAGGCAATCAACAGCGCCGCCAGCAGCAACGCCGAAACTACAGGTCTTTCCGGTATGATTATCCAGGTCATTATTAGCCTCCCGAGCTATTACCAGCAACCGAGTCTGGTTCAGTACTTTGACGCATTCCAAGCAAAATTCTTAATATTTTCTGACACACAGATCAGGCGCAGCATTATGGCAACAGTTACGGCTGCAGACTGTTATGAAGTTCAAATATTGCCAAACCTTTGGTTGATTGTTAATCAGCCAGATCCGGAATTTGCTTCAGCAACGGAATAATATCGCTGGCCAGAACAATCCGCTGCCTTCTGGCCAGTTTCGCACCCAGGTGCGCGTGCCAGTTTACACCGGCAACGGCGGCCTGTTCGGGCAACAAACCCTGCGCGATCAGGGAACCAATAATCCCCGCCAGACAATCGCCCATCCCCGGGGTCGACATCTCCGGCGCACCGGCGTAACAGAACCGGATATCTTCCGTTGTGGCAACAATGGTTCCTGCTCCTTTAAGCACCACCGTTGTCTGATATTTAGAAGCCAGTTCCTGTGCACTGTCGAGCCGGTCTGCCTTGATATCTGCACTGGTGACACCCAGCAGTGCGGCAGCCTCGCTTTCATGCGGGGTCAAAACCCAGCCGGAGACCGGCACCGGTTGTGCCGCCAGCAATCTCAGCGCATCGGCATCCATGACCCCCTTTGCCTTTGGCAGCAGCACCTGCCAGAGCTGCATGGCCAGCGAACTCATGCCCATACCAGGGCCAATAACATAGGTTCCCTCGGGTGGCTCTTCCAGCAGTCGCTGTACATCGCGGGTCATCAGCTCCGGGGCTCTGGCCAAAGCCGCCGCATGACCCAACTCGTGACAATGCAGAAACACCCGGCCTGCTCCGGCATTCAGGGCACTGGTTGCAGTAATGATGGCGGCACCAGCCATGTTCTTAAGCCCGCCAACAACATGCAAGTTGCCGTGTTCCGCCTTATGGGTTGCGCCCTGGCGGGCCGGCAGGCAAGGCTCAAAGGCACGCGCGTAGCGCCAGCTGGAAGTACTCTGTATACCCAGTGAATCGAGTGTCAGCTCACCACACAGGGCAGGCCCGGCAGCCGTCAGCTGGCCCGGTTTATAGGCAATAAAGGTATGGGTTGCACAGGCATGAACCGCTACCGGCTGGCAAACACCGGTTTGAGCATGCAACCCGGAAGGAATATCCACCGCGTAGACCGGCAGGTTCAGTCGATTTATCCGCGTAACTGTAACCAGCGCCTTGCCGGACAATGGCCGGTTCAGGCCCACACCGAACAATGCATCCACCAGCAAGTCGGCTTCAGCTGACTCCAGGTGTTCATCCATCTGGCCACCGGCTGCCTGGTATTCCTGACAGGCCCGGAAGGCATCGATATTGTCGGGTGGCAAGCCCAATGGCGTGGCAACCGAAACCTTCACATCCTGCTCCAACAGCAGCTTGGCAATGTAGAAGCCATCGCCGCCATTGTTACCATTACCGGCGACGACGAGTACTCGCCGGCCAGCGAAATCTGCTTGGAAACGCGCCACAAAACTCTGTGATGCAGCGACCATTAACCCCCACGTGGAACCGTCATGGTCTGACGCCCATTCTCGTTCCAGTTGCTGTACATCCTGTACCGTACACACTATACCCATTGCCGATGTCCTTTTTTTGAGAGGGTTCAGTCAATATAGATCACCCCACAGGGGTCAACACGCCTTTAACTGACATGAGTTAAGTGATACTCAGAAATAATAGCTGCCAAACAAAAATGCCCTGCTTAGCAGGGCATTCATTGAACGGGGTAACGCTGTCAGCGAATCAGAAGTGGAAGGCAGCGCCCATGAAGAAACCACTCACGGTCACATCGGTTGCGTAATCTGAAACATCTTCACCAAACAGCTCGCCATCGATGGTCATGTTGAAAGAACGGTAGCCCGCTTCCAGGCCTAGCTGAGCCAGCATGTTGGTTGGCAGTGGTGCGTACCAGGTTGCCTTGATATTCCAGTCAGAAACACTGGAGTCACCAAATGGCAGCGCACTCAGTTCACCACTCAGCTTAATGTCAGTGGATGGAATCGTACCGGCGACACTGATGTAGCCCATTGGAATGATCAGCGGGATATCGCTGAACGGTGCATCGACGCTGGAATCTCCGCTGTCGCTTTCAAAATCGGCACTGAAGCCACCGATCATAGAACGGGCGTTGATACCCAGATCAATATCCACCATCGGTAATGGCAGGCCGTAGGTCAGTGCGATATCCAGGTGAGACAGATCCAGTTCCGAGGAAACGTCACCATTTACTTCGAAATCTTCGCCATATACCGTTTCTGAATAGGTGAAATTACTGTCCCCCTCCAGCACCATGCTTTCATACTTCACTTTCACATCCGGCAGGATCGGCCAGGAAACCTTCATCCAGCCATAAAAGCCGCTGTTGCCTTCCTGATTCAGGCCGTAGGGTTCGCTACTGCTGTTGTCACCCGTCAGATCAAATGTGCCATCCATCAGGGTGCTGTCATCGTTAATGCCATTTGTGCCCCAGCCAGCACCGGCATCAATGGAGATCATTGGTTTTGCACTTGCAAAAGGCACCGCCAATACCAGCGACGCGGCTAAAAGGTATTTATTCATCATTGTTTCCCAAATTGTGTTCTGGTCATTGTTTAATTTAATACTGAAAAATGAAAAGTCTAATTAAAATTCAACCTTTACCGGCGGGCCTGGGGTCAGAGGCCAGATAATACGGCTGGACCGGCGAGTGCAACGCCATTTAAATGACGGACTTAGCCGAGGCGAACTGAAGTCAAAATTCAGTCAACGTACTGCAGTCGAATCCAGTCACAGCCATCCTGCTGCGATAAAAAGACGACATTAAGGTCAAAATTTGTCAGTTCCGGCGCCAATATTTCGCGCACCAACTGCTCATCGTTGTTTTGCTCGCTGATATGGGAAATCAGCAGATGACGGAGTCTGGCGCGGTTCACGGTTTGCAGCATGGCAACGGCCTGGTGATTACTCAGGTGGCCGAAATTACCGCTGACCCGCCGCTTCAGGCTTGGCGGATAGGGGCCATTCTGCAGCATTTCGGGGTCGTAATTGAATTCCAGCAGCAATACATCACACTGATGGAACTCTTTGATGACATGATTGGTTATAGAGCCAATATCGGTGAGCAGCCCCACGCTGAAGCCGCCATGGCGCACCACAAATTGAGAGGGTTCAGCACAATCGTGAGGAACGGTCACCGCCTGAATATCCAGCGCCCCAATCGACAACCGTTGACCGGTATGAAACAGGTTTAACGTTGCCACAGGGCGCTTGATCGAGCGCGCCGTTCCATGAGTTAGCCATAGCGGAATACGATAGCGGTTAGCCAACATCGGCGCACCCTTCAGGTGATCACCATGTTCGTGGGTTACCAGTATGGCGCTCAGGCTCTCCGGTGCAATGCCCTTACTCTTAAGGCGCTGTTCAATGTCTTTCAGGCCGAAGCCGCAGTCGATCAGTATTCGGGTATCGGCGGCTTCAATGATTGTCGCATTTCCTTTGCTTCCACTGCCTAAAGAAGCAACTTTCATTAGCGGTCCGCAGGCCCTTTCTTGAAGTGAGCAAACAGATCCTGCAACAGATTTTCTGCGACCGGTGAAGATGGCACTTCATCGCCCTCGCCTTCAACAATCACCAGGGTGTCGTTTTCCTGAGGGATCAGAACCAGGCTCAGCTGTTCTTCGTAAATGCCCATAATCCGGTTGTATAGCCCCGGTTTACGGATTTTTTCCAGTTCAAAGCGATACTCGGAACGGTTCTTGTCGTCGAGTGCGACCTCGAGTTCCTGCAGGGCGGCATCGAGCAGCTCCCAGGTGGACGATGGTGTACGATTGAACCGCAGTGAGCTGTTGCCCAGGCTGTCTTTGAGCTCTGCAACGATTAACGCTGAACGCTCCCGGACTTCATTGGCCTCACCAACAAACGCCTCGTTCTGCGGTACTGTAAATTCCGTATACTCAACCGTCGACGGCGCATCTGCAGGAATCGGATACCAGTCAGTGGTTGAGGTTTGCGTTGGATCGTACTCAACGGAGATCGGCTTGGAGGAGCAGCCAAACAAAGGCAGGGCTGCGCATAAAACAACAGAAGTAACGAGTTTTAAATTCACTTAGATGATACCTGCTTCCGCCAGAGCGTTGGTGACTGCTTCATGATATTGAGCATCCAGTGGAACCAGAGGCAAGCGAATACCATCCGGAATCAACCCCATAAGGTTCAATGCCCACTTAACCGGAACCGGGTTAGACTCCAGGAACAGACTTTTATGCAGCGACTCCAGAGACATATTAATGCGCTCAGCGAGTTCGCGGTCACCGGCCAAAGCCGCCTTACACATACTGGCCATCGCTTTGGGGGAAACATTGGCTGTTACTGAAATATCGCCGTGACCACCGCAGAGCATAAACTCCAGCGCGGTAGCGTCATCGCCGGTATAAAGCGCGAAGCCTTCCGGTGCGTTTTCAACCAGGAATTTAGCGCGGTCAATGTCACCGGTCGCCTCTTTGATACCAATAATATTTGGCAGTTCGGCCAAACGCAGTACGGTTTCCGGCAGCATATCTACGGCCGTGCGGCCCGGTACATTATAAAGAATTTGAGGGATATCGACCGATTCCGCGATTTTCTTAAAGTGCTGATACAAGCCTTCCTGAGATGGCTTGTTGTAATAAGGGGTTACGATCAGTGCTGCATCTGCACCAACACGCTTGGCCGCGCTGGTCAGGTGAATCGCTTCGGAAGTTGAGTTACCACCGGTACCCGCAATCACCGGGATACGACCGGCACAGGTTTCTACAGTGAACTTAATGACCTTTTCGTGCTCATCCATATCCAGCGTTGCAGACTCGCCGGTTGTACCGACAATAACAATGGCTGCGGTATCGTTTACGATGTGGAATTCAATCAGGTTTTGCAGGCTCTCCCAGGCGATGGAGCCATCTGTATTCATGGGTGTAACAATAGCGACGATACTGCCGGTGATCATAATTATTCTCTCCTACACAATAGCGCAATGGTACTGAGCACCCATCTGCAGCACAAGCTGATTGACTGGCAAAAATCAAAATATGGACCATACTTCACTGTGCCTGACTAAAAATCATACAAACTACAGGGAGGGTTACATGGTTCACACCGGTGAGGCTGTACCTGACTTTATCGTACCCGCGACAAGTCATAAAAATGTTCAACTCAGAGCGTTGACAGGTTATCGGATCATTCTTTACTTCTACCCTAAAAACAACACGCCTGCCTGCACGATTGAAAACCAGAATTTTGCAGCCAATTACGAGCGGTTTCGCAAGGCCAACACCCTGGTGTTCGGTGTCAGCAGAGACTCGCTGGAAAGCCACGAGGCGTTTAAAAAATCTCAGGCTCTGCCATTTGAGCTGATTTCCGACAGCAACAGCAATCTATGCAAAATGTTCAACGTACTGCGTGAAAAAGAACTATTCGGTAAGCCTATCGTCAGCCTTAACCGCTGCACGTTTCTGATCAACGAGCAGGGCATTCTGTCGAAGGAATGGCGGGAAGTGGATGTTAAAAACCACGTTCAGGAAGTGATCAGCTATATTGAGCAGCGCTTAGAACTTGAAGACCAACAAACAGGCTGAAGACAATTCAGCCTGCTCGATCAAACGTGCAGTTAAGCACCTTCAGCGTTGATATGCTTAGGCCAGGCACCCACAACAGCCTTGACCAGCGTCGCCAGCGGTATGGCAAAAAAGATACCCCAAAAGCCCCAGACACCACCAAAAATAATGACAGCAACGATAATCGCCACCGGGTGTAAATTAACCGCTTCCGAGAACAGCAACGGCACCAGTACGTTGCCATCCAGTATCTGAATAATCAGGTAGGCCACCATGACCCCGTACATCTCCGAGGTAAAGCCCCACTGGAAGGCACCAATAGCAAACACCGGAATGGTCACCACCGTTGCACCAATGTAGGGGATCAACACCGAGAAGCCAACCAGAACCGCAAGCAGAGCAGCGTAGTTTAGGCCCAGCAACACAAAGGTGACAAAAGAGACACCACCGACGATCAGAATCTCGATGAACTTGCCGCGAATATAGTTGGCAATCTGCTGGTTCATTTCCAGTGCAATCCGGTTCATCAGCTGACGACGACTCGGCAGCATCGACTTGAAACTCTCCCAAAGGTATTCACGGTCTTTAAGAATAAAGAACACCATCAACGGAACCACCACAGCGTAAACCAGTACACCCAGCACACTCGGCAGCGTATTCAGCGAGAATGTCACTACATTCGGCACCCATCCGGTCAACTGATGACCGACCTGATTCAGGTCGAGACTGGAAACCCATTGCAGTACCAGCTCTTCTGAAACTATTTCGGGGTACTTTTCAGGCAGCTTGGCGATCTCCTGCTGAAAATGCCGCATCATCTGAGGAATATCACCCACCAGTGCAGTGATCTGTTTCACCAGAGCCGGAATAATAGTCACCAGCGCAATAAACAGAGTGCCAAAGAAGAACAGAAATACCAGAACGACCGCCAGGGTGTGCGGCACCTTAAATTTCTGCAGGCGATCAACAATGGGAGAAAGCAGATAAGAAAGAATAATTGCCGCAAAAAGAGGTGCTAAAACTGACCCGAACATGTAAAGCAGAATACATGTCAGCAGCGCCAGCAAAACAAGAATAATCGCTTCTTCGTCAGAAAAATATCTGGTGAAAAAGTCCTTAACGACCCCAAGGAATTTCAAACTGCGTCTCCTTTAATAACCCAAAAGCGGTATTCGCCTTCGCGCTCGCATTGCTGCTTTAGTTCATGATTGGTCATGGCTATAAAAGCCGGAATATCCCGCTGCGAACCGGCATCGGTCGACACCAGCTGAATACATTCACCGGCACGGATGGTATTCAGTGCCTGTTTCAGTTTTAGTAACGGCATTGGGCATCTCATGCCGGTTGTATCAATAGTAACTGAACCTGTTTCGTCAGAATTCATAATGGAGACACCCGTCTTTTCCTGCTGATCGTTGTTCATGAGTTGCAAAAATCAACAACGCGCCGGTAAGGCAACTTTCCACCGAACAAATCCAGAGCGGAACCGACCGTCACATCAATTTTACCGTTACCCGCCGCTTTCAGCTTCTGTAAATCTTCGAACGAGCGCACACCGCCGGCATAAACACAGGGAATGCTGACATTCTCGGCCAGCAAGGCAATGAGCGTTTCATCCATACCCTGCTGCAAGCCTTCAACATCGACCCCGTGGATCAGAAATTCCGAGCAGTAGTCGCTTAATTGCGCCAGCGAGTCGGCATCAACCGCAGTATCGGTAAAGGTTTGCCAGCGGTCAGTGACCACAAAGTACTGCCCCTGCTTTTGCCGGCAGCTGAGATCCAGAACCAGATTCTCTTTACCGACTTCAGAAACCAGTTTCTCCAGCCTGGAAAAGTCGACGCGGCCTTCACTGAACACATAAGAGGTGACAATGATCTTTGCGGCACCGGCTTGCATCCAACCGGATGCGTTTTCAGCAGTAATGCCACCACCTATCTGCAAACCACCGGGCCAGGCTGCCAGCGCTTCTTTCGCAGGCTGATCATTGTTGGCGCCCAGTTTAATGACATGCCCACCCAGCAGATTGTCTTCCCGGTACAGGTTGGCGTACCAGGATGAGGGCTTTGAAGAGACAAAATTAGTCGCGGGGTTCTGTCCGCTGTCGTTGAGCGAACCACCAACAATCTGCTTTACCTGACCATCGTGCAGGTCTATACAGGGTCTGAATTTCATAAGGTATGGTCTACTGCCTGTCTGTTGCACACAAAAATTAGCTGCGGCAATTAAATTGAGATGATTTAAACTAGCGCCAAGTTTAAGCAATCTGCTATCTACATGCGAAATATAATTAAGAATCTTTTTCTGGCAACACTGCTGATTCATGGCGCACCCGCCTTTGCCGACTTTGGCGACCGTCAGATCGACTGGACAGCGGTAGAAAGTGAAGACTTTCGCGATTACGCCGTTCGCGGCCTGAACGGAAAAAACGCCCTGTTAAACCAGTTCTGGCCGGAATATTGGGTAAAGCAGCGCTTTCTCGACCTGAACCTGCGAAGCCCGAAGCCGCTCGATACCGCCATCATCGTGAATATGAACAGCCTGAGTGTGAATGCCTTTGCCATGCCGGGTAATTTTATTGGCCTGCACCTGGGGCTTTGGGAATTCGCGGACACCGAAGATGAGTTTCTTTCCGTCCTTGCCCATGAAATGTCTCACCTGACACTCGACCATTTTCTGCGCCTGACTGACAACCAGTCTGACCAACGCTGGCTGGCCACGACCGGCATTATACTGGCCATTCTCTTTGCTCAGGAAAACGCAGACATTGCCAGTGCGGCCTGGCTCGGCTCCATGGCTGCTGCCAGTCAAAACAGCCGCAACTTCTCTCAGGCTATGGAGCTGGAGGCAGACCAGTACGGTCAGGAGCTGATGGAAGGAAGTGAATACGACCCTACCGCCGCAAGGTCATTCTTTCAGCGCCTGTCCAGCGCGTCTCTGGGCAGTCGATCTTATGAGTTCCTGCAAACCCACCCTTACGGCAGTACCCGGGCAGCACGTCTGGATAACCAGCAGCCGACAGAGCAATCCGGGCAAGCCAGTGAACCCACGGCCTTCGATGCTCTGCGGTATTTCATTCTGCAAAAGAAAGGCGTTCGCACAGCAAGCCCGTATGACGGATGGCAACCGGAAAGCCTGCAAACAGACCCTAACGTGCTGTTTGGCTGGTATGAGCATGAATACAGCCGCACCGAAGACACCACCGGGCACCTGAACAATCTGGACAACCTGATCACAGCGCATCGGGGCTTTTTACCGGCCTACCTCCGCAGGCTGGAACTGCTGGAAGAAACGGACGATACCGCACGGCTCTGCGACAGCTACTTTGAATTTCGCGACCTGATCAATTCAGACTATGTAACGCTGGATGTTATTTCGGTCATGAGAGAGGTTTCGCTGCACTGCCAACCGAATCAGCACCCGGAATGGTATGCGCAAGAACTCTGGCAATCCGGGCAGGAGCAAAGAGCGATTCAGTTTTTAAGAAGGGTTATTCAGGATGAAACGAGCAGCAATTTACTCGCCCGCAGGCGAGTAATGCTGACAGAAATGGAACGACGTTATCAGCGCTTCCGCTGACTGGTAAAGTCGAGCATACGGTTCAGCGGAACCACAGCCTTTTCAATAAGCTCCGGCGCAACCAAAACTTCGTTAGCCGGCGTAACCAATTCAGATTTAATACGCTCCAGATCATTCATTGCCATCCACGGGCAATGAGCACAACTCTTACACTGAGCACCCTGACCGCCGGTAGGCGCTTCAATGAACGATTTCTGAGGCGAACGCTGTTGCATCTTGTAGAAAATGCCACGATCGGTAGCAACGATAAACTGCGGGTTAGGCAGAGTTGCAGACGCTTCCAGCAGCTGCGTTGTAGAGCCAACGACATCGGCCAGTTCCACCACGGCATCCGGTGATTCCGGGTGCACAAGCACCGCAGCTTCCGGATACATCGCTTTCATATCCTTCAGACCCTTGGCACGGAATTCCTCATGCACTATACAGCTGCCGTTCCAGAGCAGCATATCGGCACCGGTTTGCTTCTGCACATAAGAACCTAAGTGTTGATCCGGAGCCCACAACAGCTTTTCGCCCTTGCGGTCCAGATACTCACACACATCTAAGGCAATACTTGAGGTCACAACCCAATCAGCACGGGCCTTCACGGCAGCCGATGTGTTGGCGTAGACAACAATGGTCCGGTCCGGGTGCTGATCACAGAAATCACTGAACTCTTTTGCCGGGCAGCCCAAATCCAGAGAACAGGTCGCTTCCAGCGTTGGCATCAGCACGCGCTTTTCCGGGCTGAGAATCTTTGCTGTTTCACCCATAAACTTCACACCGGCGACCAGAACAGTATCGGCCTCGGTATCACGGCCAAATCGCGCCATCTCTAAGGAATCACCAATAAAACCGCCAGACTTCTCTGCCAGCTCCTGCACCAGAGGGTCGCAATAGTAGTGAGCCACCAATACCGCATTCTGCTCTTTGAGCAGCGGAATAATCTCATCGTGATACTGAGCAACCTGCTCTCTGCTGAGCTCACTTGCTCGCTCTGCAATAGGGACTTCGAAATCGATCTTAAGGTCTGAAAGACTGGCTTTAGATATCATTTTGCGATGGAACCATTTTTAGCAATTAAACGGGGAATTTCGATACGACTGCAATTCTACAGTTATGTTGAACAAGCTTATAGGACAGATACAAAAAAGGAGAGCGAATGCTCTCCTTTTTTGCGTAAACTGGTGGGTTGTATAGGATTCGAACCTATGACCAATTGGTTAAAAGCCAACTGCTCTACCGACTGAGCTAACAACCCATATAGCCCTTAAAACAACTTAAGAAAGTTGGTGGGTCGTATAGGATTCGAACCTATGACCAATTGGTTAAAAGCCAACTGCTCTACCGACTGAGCTAACGACCCCCTAAGGAGGCGCATATAATAGGGAATTTTCTTTCAGTTGCAACCCCTATTTCAAAAAAAAACGCGCCAAGTTGTTGTTTTTCCAAAAGAAAACTCAGAAACCCGCCTGAATCACGCGATTGAACAGATTTCAGACAGCGTAACGGGTCGGGTCCTGAACGCCGAGTTGCTCAAAGCCCTTTTTACGCAGACGGCAAGAATCGCACTGACCACAGGCTTCACCGTTCTCATTCGCCTGGTAACAGGAGACCGTCAGTGAGTAATCCACACCCAGAGAAAGCCCCAGCTCTACCGTTTGGGCCTTAGTCAGGTTAATCAACGGCGTTTCAATTTTTACCGGACGCCCCTCAACACCGCGCTTGGTGGCCAGGTTAGCCATGGTTTCATAGGCCGCGATATACTCCGGCCGGCAATCCGGATAGCCGGAATAGTCAACCGCGCTGACACCAATAAAGATCGCATCCGCATCGACCACTTCGGCCCAGCCCAGCGCTATCGACAAAAACACTGTATTACGCGCAGGAACATAGGTTGCCGGAATGCCTTCACTCTCTTCTGTCGGCACGTCGATGGTGTCATCGGTTAAGGCTGAGCCACCTATGGTACGAAGGTTCATCGGCACAACTTTGTGTTCCGCAACATTCTCACGCCGTGCGATGTTTCGCGCAGCATCCAGCTCGGCATCGTGACGCTGGCCATAATCGAAGCTCAATGCATACACTTCATAGCCATCTTTTTTTGCTTTTGCCAGAACGGTAGACGAATCCAAACCGCCACTGAGCAATACAATCGCTTTCTTGGTCATAAATCACCACATAAAATTAGTGCCAAGCCGGAAGCGGCTCAGCGAGAGATTAGTTACTGTTGAGCCGCGCTTCTGAAAGCTTCGCACTCTGGGTGCTGGGGTAGTCTTTAATAACCCGCTCAAAATACGTCTTTGCCAGCTCTGGCTTAGAGCCCTGCTGCGCAATCACGCCGAGCTTATAAAGAGAATCCGACACTTTGGCATGATCAGGATAATCAGCCACCACCTTTTCAAAGGAGGTTCTGGCAGATTCAACCTGACGCTGTACCAGGTAAATTTCACCCGTCCAATACCAGGCATTGGGTGTTAAAGGGTGATCGGGGTGCTGTTGCGCAAACTCGGACAAGCGGGCAATCGATTCATCAAACTTACGTTCCTGCATCAGTGCAGTGGCCGCGTTGTATTGCGCCAGAATTTCTTCATCGGTCAGTGCAGTCTGAGCATCGTCAGTTACCGGCACCGCCTGAGTCGTTGCTGCGGTAGTTACCGCCTGCTGCTGAATAGACTGGATGCGATTGTCCAGATCGATATAACGCTCTTTCTGTTCCTGCTGTAAAACCTGAACCTGATAAGACAACTCTTCAATCAGACCACGCTGTTCAGCGACGGTCGATTCCAGCTGCTGCACCTGAAACATCAGCGTTTCAATCAGTTCGGTACTGGGACCATTGGTATTTTGGGTACGGTTAAGAGGCACCGCACTGCTCGAAGTGGCAACATGGTCGGCCTGAGACTGCACGACCGGCACTTCAGCTGAAGCAAATAAACTGCAAATCAAAAAAGTGCCGCCTAAACAGGCAGCACTTATGTTTACTCTTTTAGTCATAGACCCGTCTTATTAATAAACAAACTCTACGCGACGGTTCTGAGAGTATTCAGCTTCAGTTTTACCGATAGCCAGTGGCTTTTCTTCACCGTAGCTAACGACATCAATCTGAGAAGCGGAAACACCTTTCACCTGCAGGTATGCCGCAACTTGCTTAGCACGCAGTTCACCCAGAGCCAGGTTGTATTCGCGAGTACCACGCTCATCGGCATGACCTTCTAGAACAACTTTAGCGCCGGATTTAGCCAGGTATGCAGCGTGTGCATCTAACATATCGCGGTATTCAGCTTTAATGTCGAACTTATCGAACTCGAAGAAAACAAGAGTCATGTCCATCAGGTCACTCATCATGTCGTCCATCATGTCATCAGCATCAACTACATCTGCTTCAACCTGTTCAACTTCCAGTGCGATCGTTTCTTCAGTTTCCAGAACGGTCTCTAAAGAAGTATCAGTTTCAGTCATCGTTGTCGTTGCGGTAGCATCTTCGTCTTGAGTGTTACCACCACAAGCAACCAGAATTAAAGCAGAAGACAACGCAGCAGCTGTTAATAGTTTGGATTTAGCCATTTTCCGATCCCATATATCAGATATTTTTAGTTTAATTAGTTGGTTCGTTTCTTAACCCAGCTAGGGTTACCATCTTGAACTGCTTTTAGATTCAGTTCAAGTAGGGAGACCAAGCAGGCTCTATAACATCACCAAAATTCGAGGCCATCTGGTTAGTTACCTGACCATCAAGCGACACCCAGGCAAGAATTCCCTTATTACCCTGCTGAGTAGAATAGATCAGCATAGTGCCATTTGGAGCGATCGATGGCGATTCATCCAGATTTGTCTCTGTAAGAACCCTGATGTCTTTTGTTGCCATATCCATCGAGGCAACGTGGAACCGTCCTTCACGCAATTGGATAAACACCAGATATTTACCATCGGAGCTGTAACGCGCCCGTAAATTTTGCGAACCCTCAAAGGTTAGACGCTCTGAACGGCCCGTCGCAAGGCTATATTGGTAGATTTGTGGTCTACCTCCCTTTTCAGAAGTATAGACAATGTAATTTGAATCTGGCGAAAAACTAGGCTCCGTATCAATGTAGGTATTGCGTGTCAGACGCTTGGAACTGCCGGTCTGGAAATCGTATAAATAAATTTCCGGGCTGTTTTTTTCGCTGGAAACGTAAGCCAGATATCGACCATCTGCAGAGAACGATGGCGCGCTGGTGTAGCCCCTGGCATCAGAGATTGAACTGATCCGACCGGTACTGAGCTCCTGAATAAAGATCTTCCAGCGGTCACCCACCTTGTTCGCAAAGGCAACCTTTTTACCATCGTGAGACCAGGTCACTGAAATAATGGGTTCTGACGATTTATAAACCGTTCTTGCCCGTTGCCCGTCTGCATCGGCTACCTGCAGGCGATACTCAAAATTGTCTGCACCTTTCGCATCACGGGTAACAAAAGCGATCCGGGTTGAAAACACGCCGCGCACACCGGTAATGCGTTCATAGATCAGGTCTGACAGGGAGTGGCCAAAATCGCGAAGCTGAGATACACCAATCTCCTGACTGACCTTAAAGACCCGCTTACTTTTAACGACGTCAAACAGTGCCACTTCCGCCTTCACCCGATTTCCGGCTAACGGCTCCATATGGCCGATGACCACGTACTCCTGACTGAGCAGACGCCAGTCACGATAGTAAACGGCCTCTTCAGTGGAAGGCTGGCTGAGCATCTTCCCGGCATCCATAGGCTCAAAACGCCCGGTTCTGGTCAGGTTACTGACGATGATGTTATCAACACGCTCAGGCAGGGTTGAACTGCCGCCCCAGTAAAATGGCACAACAGCAATTTTTGTCTGGGAGTCATAACCCTTGGTGACCACAATATCCAAATCCGCCAATGCGAATGGCGAAATCAGGCTACAGGCAATTAAAAATACTTTTAATGTTGCGGTAATTCGCTTCATAAATTCATTAAATCCTCTGGTCTAAAGGTAATGTTCAAACGGCGAAAACCACCCTGTTCAAACGCCTCTGAATTCTCTGGCACACTAAACCTTCTTACCCGCTCTACGGCACGCAGAACGGAGTCATCAAACCGCTGATTGCCCGAAGTCCGGGTAATTGAAGCCTTCAGTAATTCACCTGTTGGCAGCAACTCCACCAGCACCACCGCCTCGATGCCCTGCAGGCTCATCAGCCTCAATTCTGGCGGACGCGACCACTGCTGCTCAATCTGTGCTCTGATCATAGACGCATGGCTGGAAACCGTTGCTTTTATCTGCGCCTGTCTGGCCTGGTTGGATTCGATAATCTCGATCTGCTCATTAATAGAGGCCTCTTCCGCCGCCAACCCTTCAAGCAGGTTACTGAACAGATCCTCCTCACTTTCCAGCGCTGGCTGCTTAACTTCCGGCTCTGGTTCTGCAACCTCCGGCTGTTTTACTTCCGGCACGGTTTCCGTAACAGGCTTTTGCACAGGCTTAGGCTGCTCTTTGACTACCGGCTCCGGTTTGGGTTCTTGCTTCACCACTGGCTTCGGTGTTTCCTTAACCACGGGCTTGGGCGTTTCCTTCACCACCGGTTTTGGCGCAGGGGTTGGCTGAGGCTTAACGACAGGTTTGGGAGCAACCTTGGGCTGCTCGATAGTGACAACACTGGCTACGATGTGGTCCGGAACCTCAAACTCTTTATGGCTACTCAGGGAAAAGTTCCAGGAGCCGAATATCAGTGTCACAACGACGGCATGAAGTGCCAGAGCACCCACTATCGGCCAGGAATACTGCTTGCCGAAAGTCGTTGTCGGTGCCGGCAACAGGCTATTCATCGGGCGCCTCGGTAATCAGCCCAACGGAATCCATACCCGCCGCCTGAAGGCTCGACATTACACCCATGACACGGCCATAAAGCACATTTTGATCGGCACGCAACAGCACCTGCAGGCCGGGATCGGAATCGAGAATACCGGTGACATAAGAGGTAATGCCGCTGTCTGCAACCTTGGCTGGCTCTTCATCACCACGTTCTATTAACGCCTGGCCATCCGCGGTCAGAGCAATAATCAAATGCTGGTTTTTCTCATCAATGGTCAACGGCGCAGAGTTCACTTTTGGAACATCAACCCTGACTCCCTGAACCAGCATAGGTGCCGTAACCATGAAAATAATAAGCAGCACCAGCATGACGTCGATATAGGGCACGACGTTCATATCTGATACCGGCTTTCGCCGAACCCGAACTTTCATTATTGAGCCTGCTTACGGTGTTGCGATTCCAGCAGGTGCGCCTGCCGGTGCAGAATGGCAGAAAACTCTTCGGTAAAGGTTTCCAGGCTGTTGAGCATTTTTTCTGAGCGCGCAGAAAAGCGGTTAAAGGCGACAACAGCAGGAATGGCAGCAAACAACCCCATTGCCGTTGCAATGAGTGCCTCGGCAATACCCGGCGCAACGGTAGCCAGCGAAACCTGAGTCACCGATGCCAGACCGAGGAAGGAATGCATAATCCCCCAAACGGTGCCGAACAAGCCGATGTACGGGCTGGTAGAACCCACAGTCGCCATAAAGGTTAAATGCGAATCCAGTCGTTCGGCCTCTTTGCTGACAGCAACACGCATGGCACGCTGACAACCGGCCATAATGCCCTCAGCATCGGTAATGTGCTGTTGCCGCAAGCGGGTAAATTCTTTAAAGCCCGCCCGGAACACAGCCTCACCAGCGCTGTTTTCTTCGGGGCTGGCATTGACCTGCCGATACAGCTGGGCCAGATCTATGCCGGACCAGAAGCGCTCCTCAAAGGCAGCGAATTTTCTAAAGGAGTCTCTCAAGACATTGCGACGCTCCCAGATAAATACCCATGTTGTGACAGATAAACCGACCAAAACCAGCATAACCAATTTCACCAGTATTGATGCATCTGCTATGAGTTGCCAATACGAAAGCTGCTCGCCCACTGAGTGTTTCCTTGTTTGAATAATTGAACGTAGGCTAAAGAAATAAACCGAATAATTCCAGTGACCTTTAATCGGGGCTCAGGAATTTTTCGCGGCATTTGCAGAAGGGCATGAAAGAAGCAGCGGAGCGGGTCCGCCGTTTTAACAGAATAGTGACCGAGGCCTCAGTTTCAGGCTTGCGGACGGTCAATGTCGAAATGCAGGTACGCCAGGTCTGTTGCTATTCGGCCACGCGGTGTACGAATGAGATAACCCTGCTGAATCAGGTAGGGCTCTACGACATCTTCCAGGGTATCGCGCACCTCGCTCAGTGCCGCGGCTATGTTCTCAATGCCGGCAGGGCCTCCGCTGAATTTTTCGATCAACGCAAGCAGTACCCGCCTATCGAGATGATCGAACCCGGCCTTATCAACATGCAGCATATTCAGTGCGCCATCAGCTACGGCCTGCGTGATACGGCCATCTGATTTTACCTCGGCGAAATCGCGCACCCGGCGCAACAGCCGGTTGGCAATCCGCGGAGTCCCGCGTGAACGCATGGCTATTTCATGTGCACCTTCTTTTTCTACCTCTATTTCGAGCTTACCGGCAGAGCGCAGCACAATGGTGGTTAAGTCCTGTACGGAATAGAACTCCAGCCGCTCAACAATACCGAAACGATCGCGCAGCGGAGAGGTCAGCTGGCCGGCACGGGTCGTCGCCCCAACCAGTGTAAAGGGAGGCAGATCGAGCTTAATACTGCGCGCGGCCGGGCCTTCGCCGATCATGATATCCAGCTGATAGTCTTCCATCGCCGGGTAGAGTATTTCTTCTATGTTTGGCGACAGACGATGAATTTCATCAATAAACAGTACATCACCCTGCTCCAGGTTTGTCAGCATAGCCGCCAGATCGCCGGCTTTTTCCAATACCGGGCCGGAGGTGGTCTTGATATTCACCCCCATTTCGTTGGCGATAATGTTAGCCAGGGTAGTTTTACCCAACCCCGGCGGGCCGAAGATCAGGGTATGATCCAGGGGCTCTTCACGCTTCTTGGCGGCACCGATGAAAATATCCATCTTTTCACGCACAGCCGGCTGGCCAATATAGTCCTGCAATAAGGCTGGCCGTATCGCCCGGTCATGCTGAGTTTCAACCGGAGATTGCGGTACAGGGCTGATGAAGCGGTCTGTTTCGATCATAGTGAGTCCTTACATTGCCTTCAGGGCAGCGCGGATAATTTCTTCAGAGCTCATACCATCGGTTGCAACCTTAGAGATCGATTTCGACGCTTGAGCCGGTTTATAGCCCAGTGCGATCAGGGCGCTTTCAGCATCCTGCAGATGATCAACCGAATCAGCTGCTGCGCTCAGCGCACCCAGAGGCTCCATCAACAGAGAGCCGGCACTGCCCAGGGCATTCAGCTTATCTTTCATTTCCACAATTAAACGCTCAGCAGTCTTCTTACCTACACCGGGAATCTTGGTCAACGATGCCGGATCCTGCTCCTGAATGGAATGAATAAAGCGTTCAGTTTCCATACCACTGAGGATAGCAAGTGCTAACTTAGGCCCCACACCACTGATTTTAATGAGCGTACGGAACAGGGTTCGCTCGTGGTCTGTGGCAAAGCCGTACAGAACATGGGCATCTTCACGCACGGCCAGATGCGTCTTTAAGGTAACTACGTCGCCAATTTTAGGCAGGGCAAAGGCGGTAGAGAGCGGAGCCTGAATTTCATAGCCAATGCCATGAACATCTATAAGCAGATCTGGCGCTTTATTTTCCAGCAGCACGCCCTGAATACGACCAATCATAATTTTTCATTCCTGTAAGAAGTACTGTGCATAAACACAGGTAAATGCAGCTGCCAGTGTATCGCGGCGAGACGAATGATCAATACAATTATGAAACCAAAGGCCACAGACAGTTCAGGAGCCAGGCCTGCCTGCTGAACAATATAGGTACTCAGCGAGCCAATCAGCGTGGCGGTCGCGTATATATCGCGCCGGAAAATCAAAGGTATTTCATTGGCCAGCAGGTCGCGGATAATGCCGCCAACGATGCCTGAGGACATGCCCATCATCACGACCACCAGGCAAGGTAAGTCCATATGAATGGCCGTTTGCGTGCCACTGACAGTAAAGGCCGCCAAACCGACAGCATCGGCATACAGCAACGCCTTAAAGGGAATATTAATAAATTTGGCCAGTACAAAGGTAATGACCGCCGAACCCAGCGCAACATAAGCCAGCGTAAGATCACGGATCCACGCCAGCGGTGCAATATCCAGCAACAGATCACGCAGAGTGCCGCCACCGAGTGCCGTGACGAAAGCCAGAACCAGCACACCGAACAGATCGAAACGCTTACGGCAGGCTTCAATCGCACCCGCCATGGCAAACACGGCGACACCAAACAGTTCAATCCAGTAAAGAATCAACATTACACCAACCGCCCTCTTCTGGAGTGGGACGCGCCGGTAATATTGACCAAGCCGGTGACGGTATAGGCGTGACAGGCCGCCACAGCCAGCGCATCGGCAGCATCTTCCTGAGGCACACCGGGCAATTTCAACAACGACTGCACCATGTAGCCCACCTGATCTTTATCGGCATTGCCGTTGCCGACAACCGCCTGCTTTACCTTTCTGGCGGCGTATTCAAAGACTTCCAGCTGCGCCTGAGTACCGGCCAGAATAGCAACCCCACGCGCCTGCCCCAGTTTAATGGCGGCATCCGGCCCACGGCCCATAAAGACTTCTTCAATTGCCATCTGTTGCGGGCAATACTGTTCAATAATTTCAGTCAGCGAGTCGTAGATCAGGTTGAGCCGAAGCGGCATGGAGGGCTCTTTATGCACACGGATCACGCCACTGGCAACGTACTCCAGCCGCGAGCCCACCTGATTGATGACTCCGAAACCGGTTTTTCGTGAGCCCGGGTCAATACCAAGAATCAGCGCCAATGCAGATTTCCTATTATTCGATAAAGTTTGCGTTGGTGTAGACGGCCTGAACGTCATCCAGATCTTCAAGCATATCGATCAAACGCTGAACTTTTTCGATAGATTCGCCTTCAATATCCACTTCGGTACTCGGCACCATAGTGACTTCACCTTCAGGCTCATAGCCGGCATCGAGCAGCGCCTGTTTAACGGTCATAAAATCTTCCGGTGCGGTGCGTACTTCAAAGCTGCCGTCGTCACTGGCGATGACATCCTCTGCTCCGGCTTCCAATGCAACCTCCATGAGCGCATCTTCATCGGCCTTTTCCAGCAACAACTGACCGACACTGGAGAACAGATAGGCCACCGAACCATCGGTACCCAGGTTACCACCAGTTTTAGTAAAGGCGTGGCGCACTTCACTGACGGTGCGGTTTTTATTGTCGGAAAGGCACTTCACATACACAGCAACCCCCTGAATGCCATAGCCTTCATAGGTCATGGCTTCAAAGTTTTCGCCATCTCCGGCTCCGGCCCCGCGGGCAATGGCCTTATCGATGGTGTCGCGTTTCATGTTGGCGCCGAGTGCCTTATCAATAACACTGCGCAGCGCCGGGTTGTCTTCCGGGTTGGGGCCACCAGATTTGGCTGCTACAACCAGCTCACGAATAATCTTGGTGAAAATTTTGCCGCGTTTGGCATCTTGCGCAGCCTTACGATGGCGGATATTCGCCCATTTACTATGACCAGCCATAGTCACCTCTTAACATGCTAAAAATTCAGATATTTCCGTTGATTGTAAAAAAACAAGGGAGCACTCAGCTCCCTTTATTCAATTACTTTAATGCTGACTCAGCTTTCAGACGAAGCCTTTCGGATGCGGATGTTCAGCTCTTTAAGCTGCTCTGCATCCACCTGGCCAGGTGCTTCGGTGAGCACACAGGCCGCTGTCTGAGTTTTCGGGAAGGCAATAACTTCACGAATAGACTCGGAGCCGGTCATCAGCATCACGATTCGGTCAAGGCCAAATGCCAAACCGCCGTGTGGAGGGCAACCGTACCGCAGCGCCGACAACAGGAAGCCAAACTTCTCTTCCTGTGACTCTTTATCGATCTTCAGTACATCGAAGACCGTATTCTGCATTTCTTCATCGTGGATACGGATGGAACCACCGCCCAGCTCGACACCGTTCAGAACCATATCGTAAGCTCGGGACAAGGCACCCAGCGGGTTCGCTTTCAGCTCTTCGATAGAGCATGAAGGCATAGTGAACGGGTGGTGCAACGCAGTGACGCGGGCATCGCCGGTATCTTCAAACATTGGGAAATCAACAACCCACAGTGGTGCCCACTCACAGGTGTAAAGATCCATGTCTTCACCGATCTTACAACGCAACGCACCCAGCGCATCGTTAACGATCTTGGCTTTATCGGCTCCAAAGAAGATAAGGTCGCCGTCTTCAGCTTCCAGTCGTTCAATCAACGCTTTGCGAACATCAACCGGCAGGAATTTAACGATTGGCGATTGCAGACCACAATCATCGCCATCTTCCAGCTTAGATTTATCATTTACCTTAATGTACGCCAGGCCTTTGGCGCCATAGATGCTGACAAACTTGGTGTAATCGTCGATCTGCTTACGGGTCAGGCTGTTGCCACCCGGTACTTTCAGAGCAGCAACACGACCGGCGGCATCTTTAGCCGGGCCAGAGAACACCTTGAATTCAACACCTTCCATCAGATCACTGACGGTCACCAGCTGCAGCGGAATACGCAGGTCCGGCTTGTCGCTGCCGTATTTCTCCATCGCTTCAGAGAATGGCATACGCGGGAAGTCAGCAAAATCGACATCCAGCACTTCTTTAAACAGCGAGCGGATCATGGTTTCAGTAATACCCATGATGCCATCTTCATCCATGAAAGAAGTCTCGATATCAATCTGGGTGAATTCCGGCTGGCGGTCGGCACGCAGGTCTTCATCACGGAAACACTTGGCAATCTGGTAGTAGCGGTCGAAACCGGAAACCATCAGCAGCTGCTTAAACAGCTGAGGAGACTGCGGCAACGAGAAGAACGAACCCGGGTGGGTACGAGAAGGCACCAGATAATCACGCGCACCTTCCGGCGTCGCACGGTTCAGAATAGGCGTTTCAATGTCGATAAAGCCCTGATCTTCCAGTGCACGGCGCACGCTGGAGGTGATTTTGGAGCGCAGAATCAGCTTTTGCTGCATTTCCGGGCGACGCAGATCCATATAGCGATACTTCAGGCGAACGTCTTCACCAACAGGCGAGTAATCGTCCAGCGGGAACGGAGGCGTCAGCGCTTTGTTCAGCACTTTAATTTCACGACCCAGCATCTCAACCTCACCGGTCGACATATTGGCGTTAACCGTACCTTCAGGACGGCCACGAACCAGGCCGGTAATCTCTACAACATACTCACTGCGCACACGATCGGCAGTGGCAAAGCTTTCTTCGGCATCAGGATCGAAAACCACCTGCATGATGCCCTCACGATCACGAACATCCAAAAAGATAACGCCGCCGTGATCACGACGACGATGAACCCAACCGCAGATGGTAACGGTCTGGTCAATGTTTGAACTGTTTAGTTCTCCACAATACAGGCTTCGCATGGTTTTTCCCGATCCAGATAATCAATTTGCAAAAAGGCGCGCATTATACAACGATTCAGCCAAGAATTAACCCACCGATCAAACTTCTGAATTTTCTGTTAGCATTCAGGTCAAACAACCAGCGATTCAACGAACATGCGATACCGCCTAATTACCTTAATTGCCAGCCTTTGTCTGATTTGCAGCATCAACCCTACACTGGCGAATGAGACCGACACTCAATTGACAGACACAACACTGGTACAGTCACTGAAAACCGCACTCAGCCAACCCAACGCCTTTGAGGATGAATATGTCGGGCAGGTTTGGTTAGCTGCTATGTCGACGCCGTTAAGCCGCTGGATAAAAGACCCGAACGAACGCATTGAGCTACTAACCCTGATTCATGCTGAAGCGTCCCGGGCTAACCTGGAGCCGGGGCTGATTCTGGCACTCATTCAGGTTGAAAGTGCATTTGACTGCTATGCGGTATCCTACGCGGGCGCAAGAGGCATTATGCAGGTTATGCCGTTCTGGAAGGATGAAATTGGAAGGGAAGAAGACAGCCTGCTGGAGTGCGCGACAAATCTGCGTTACGGCACCACCATTCTGGCGCACTATCTTGAGATCGAAAAAGGCAGCCTTATAAAAGCACTGGCCAGATACAACGGCAGCCGCGGCCAAACCTGGTACCCAAAACGGGTTCTAACCTATTGGCATCAGTACTGGCGGCTCGGCGAATAAATCAGCCGGTCATAAACCCGGTCGTTTGAACCTTGTCGCTCGGCTCTACATCTACCCCCAATACCTGAGCAAACACCGGCCCCTCGTGCAGCGACTGGATCATATCACTGATGGCTTGTTCCTCTCCACACACCAGAACCTCCACCCGGCCGTCAGGCAGATTCAGCGCATAGCCCTGCAAACCCAGTTCATAGGCGCGCTTTTTACAGAAAAAACGATAACCCACGCCCTGCACCTTGCCGTACACCCAAGCCTTGACGCACTGTTGCATAACACCCCCTTCTATTAGGATTGATCCTCAGCCAGTCTAATGAAGAAAACGGCTGCTAAATATCCTACAAAATTCAACAGAGCAATGAATTCAGGAAAACAACACCCGAACAACTGCGCCCCTGAACAACACCTACCCGCCCATGTGCATAAGTTCACAAATCTAACACCGCTCATAATGTGAACTGATTCTCAATAAACAAAGCTAAAACAGCACCAGATTTTCTATTGACTACAATATAGCCAGATAGTTGCACCTGGAGCCAGAGCATATGAGCATCGCGTCTCTTCGACTAACCATGCCAAAACAAAACCTTCATATAAGCCGTGACACCAACGCCTTATATAGAGATGTTCTTGTTAATCAGGTTTTAAACAGCGCCGATTTTGAAATGAACCTTGAAAAGGTCGTCACGAATCTGCACAACCTAAACCGCATGCCGATCAATGGCGATGCCCGGCTTAATTTAACCGCCAGCCTGATCAATCAGTACCTGCGCTATATTCCGAAGGTACGCTCGGGCGAGGTTAAACTGACCCCGGTTCAGCGCAAGGAAATCCCCGAGTTAAACCGGGAGTTTGCTTACGCCACCAAGCTGCTGTTGCGTGATGCGGTACCTCACTCTAAGGAAGAGGCCGCCAACTTTGTTTATTGGGCTATCAGCGCGATGGCCGAGCAACTGCAGGATTTCAGCGATCAGCACAGGCCGCAACCGGGTATCCTGTGGGCCGAACTTAACCGCCTCTACTACTATGCTGAAGTCCGCTTCTTAACCGATTTCCACAGCAATAAGCCGGATAACCGCGATATTGAAAGCCGTTATAAGCAGGCACTGCTGTTCCAGGCCTCGCAGCCGGAACACCTCAATGAATCAGAAAGACACCTGGTAGATGCCTACCTGCGTAAATGGGCATTCCGTGCACAGCTCAGCCAGCAGGAGAGCCGGGAACTGAACGCTCACTTCTTTTATATCGACCTGGAAGCTAAATCGGGCATTCAAACCTCCCGTCAGCTGCAAACCCCGGGCAACGACAGCAGCATCCGCGTTCTGAACCCACTGCCGATTATTGAGCAGGCCCGCCAGCACATGGGGCAATTGCGACGTGGCACCGCCGCTGAAAACATCGGCTTTAGCCGCAAAGCAGACAACATCGATGCCTTCATGACTCTGAAGAAGGCTCTGCTGGCCTGGAAACAATCCACTTCACGCAGATTTGAACGCGCACCGTGCGCCACTGAAGCCAAAACCGCGCTGGGCCTGCAGATGATCCACCAATATCTGAAAACACCGAGATCCGTGCTTTCTGATTTATCTGCAAGTGAAACCATTAACCAGAGCAAAACCGGTGCCTGCATTAAGATGGATCAAAGCTCACTGACCAAGCCCGTCTCGGTTGGCGATGTCATCATGCACCACCAGAATGACGAATCAAAAGGTAAGCTGGCCATTGTGCGCTGGCTGAAACAGGTCGGTGATTCCATCACCTTCGGCATCGAGTTCATTACCGGAAACCTGCAGCCGGTGACCGTACAGGTGAACGACAACGTCGCCGAAGCCTTGCTGGTCTCCACTTCCGATAACGATTCACTGATCACTCACCGGGGCTATTGCACCAGCAACACACCGGTGCAACTGAAAACCACCCGCCACGGCCTGTCTTTGGATGCCCGTGCCCAGTCGCTGATGCAACGCGGCCAGCATACAGATCAGATCCGCCTGAAACGTCAGCAAACTGCATAGTGCTAATTTACTAGCCGTCTCCTGAGTACAGTCTGAAGATAAAAAGCTATAGTTACTTAAACCCCTGCAACCGCAGGGGTTATTACGTTTCAGGAATCGATTTTACGACTAAAGTAGAATCGACTTTCCAGCTAGAACAATTGAAACAAAAATGTAAATAGCTGCGCCAAAAACTACTGACTTGAGTCATTTGCAATGGCCTGACACTGTCAGCATACTGGCGCCGATTTCAGTTAACCCTTAAAAAAATAACGATTGGAAACGGATAAATGAGCAACTCAACTCAAACCTCTGCTCCGACGGAAACGTACAACTACAACGTTGTTCGTCAGTTCTCAGTGATGACAGTAGTCTGGGGCGTAGTCGGCATGCTGGTGGGCGTCATTATCGCAGCGCAACTTGCCTTTCCGGAATTAAATTTCGGCCCCTATTTTCATTTTGGTCGCTTACGACCCCTGCACACTAACGCTGTCATTTTTGCCTTTGGCGGCTGTGCATTGTTTGCCACCTCCTACTACGTTGTTCAGCGCACCAGCCAGGCCAGGCTTGCGTTTGAGCCGCTGGTGAAGTTTACCTTCTGGGGTTGGCAGGCCGTCATCCTATTGGCCGTCATCACCTTGCCTCTGGGGTTAACAGCCGGTAAGGAATACGCCGAACTTATCTGGCCAATCGACATTCTGATTACACTGGTTTGGGTGTCTTATCTGGTGGTCTTCCTTGGTACGATTATGCGCCGTAAGATGCCGCACATTTATGTTGGCAACTGGTTCTATCTGGCCTTTATTATGACCGTTGCCGTGCTGCACGTGGTAAACAGTGCAGCAATGCCCACTAGCTTGACGCACGCCTACTCCGCATACGCCGGCACCATGGATGCAATGGTTCAGTGGTGGTACGGACACAACGCGGTTGGCTTCTTCCTGACAGCCGGCTTCCTCGGCATGATGTACTACTACGTACCGAAACAGGCTGAGCGCCCTATTTATTCTTACCGGTTGTCTATCGTTCACTTCTGGGCACTGATTGCCGTGTACATGTGGGCAGGCGGTCACCATCTGCATTACTCCGCACTGCCCGACTGGGCTCAAAACCTGGGCATGGTTATGTCACTTATCCTTCTGGCACCAAGCTGGGGCGGTATGATCAACGGCATGATGACCCTTTCCGGCGCCTGGCATAAATTACGCACCGACCCGATTCTCCGCTTCCTGGTGGTATCACTGTCGTTCTACGGCATGTCGACCTTTGAAGGCCCGATGATGTCGATCAAAACGGTCAATGCACTCTCGCACAATACCGACTGGACCATTGGCCACGTTCACGCCGGCGCACTCGGCTGGGTTGCCATGATCACCGTCGGTGCCATGTACCACACCATTCCAAAGGTATGGGGCAAGGCTCAGATGCACCGAATCGACTGGATCAACATTCACTTCTGGCTGGCAACCATCGGCACCGTACTTTATATCGCTTCCATGTGGGTTAACGGCATAACCCAGGGTCTGATGTGGCGCGCCATCAACAACGACGGAACACTGGCATACAGCTTTGTTCAGGGTGTTGAAGCGAGCTGGCCCGGATACGTGGTTCGCCTGATTGGCGGCATTATCTTCCTGGCAGGAATGGTCTTAATGGCAGTGAATGTCTGGATGACCATCCGCAAAGGCAGTGAAGAAAAACCATCCACTGCGCCATCTGTAGCCTGAGGGAGCGAAGAACTATCATGCAACACGAAAGAGTCGAAAAAAACGTCGGCCTGATGGCCATCCTCATTACTGTCGCTATCAGTTTTGGTGGGCTTGTCGAGATTGTTCCGCTGTTTTTTATCAAAGATACAACAGAGCCTGTCGCAGGCCTGGAACCCTGGACACCGGTACAGCTTGAAGGCCGGGATATCTACATCCGTGAAGGCTGCTACAACTGCCATACGCAAATGGTTCGCCCGTTACGAGCGGAAGTTGAGCGCTATGGGCCATTCTCTCAGGCCGGTGAATCTGTTTACAACTTCACCTTCCAGTGGGGCTCAAAACGTACCGGGCCGGATCTGGCACGTGTGGGTGGCCGCTACAGCGACGAATGGCATAAGGCTCACCTGTACGATCCTCGCTCGGTTGTGCCTGAATCCAACATGCCAGCATTCCCATGGCTGTTCACCAATGAAGTCAACAGTGAAAATACGCCTAACAAACTGAAGGCGCTGCAAACCCTCGGCGTTCCTTATACCGATGAAATGATCGCAACTGCTGCCGATCAAACACGCGGCGTGAAGGAAATTGACGCACTGGTTGCCTACCTTCAAAAACTTGGAACAGTTGTTACGGGGCGCTAGTTATGGATATCAATGATTTACGCGCATTAGCCACGGTTTTTACCACCGTTGCCTTTTTAGCGGTCTTTTTCTGGGCATACAGCAGCAAGAACAAATCCCGATTTGAAGAAGCTGCCAACCTGCCCTTTGCAGATGACGAGCCAGATAGAAAACAGCACCAAATGGGAGAACAAGAATGACAACATTTTGGAGCGCCTACATCTTTGTATTGACAGGCATCACCATTGCGGGCCTGGTTGGACTAATCCACTTCACCCGCAAAATGCCCGGTTCAACAGACGCTGAAGAAACCACCGGCCACACCTTTGATGGTATCGAGGAATATAACAACCCGATGCCGAAGTGGTGGCTGAACATGTTCTGGCTCACCATTATTTTCGGTATTGGCTACCTGATCTATTACCCGGTGGGTAACTGGGAAGGTATTGGCAAATGGACATCTGCCAAACAGCTGGCCGAAGAAACCGCCGCCCATAACGAAAAATATGGCGAAATCTTTGAGCGCTTCGCGTCCATACCTGTGGAAGAGCTGAAAGATAATGATCAGGCTATCCGTATGGGTCAGCAATTGTTCCAGAACAACTGCGCACTGTGCCATGGCCAGACCGCTCAGGGCTACTATGGTTTCCCGAACCTGACGGATGACGATTGGCTGTACGGGCATTCCGGTGCCGAAATCAAACAGACCATCGCTAACGGCCGTATGGGGCAGATGCCTGCCTGGGGTGAAACGCTCGGCACCAACGGTGTAAAAATTGTTACCGAATATGTGCTGAAGCTTTCCGGCAATAGCCACGATGAAGTAATGGCCGCTCAGGGCGAGGTTATTTTCAGCCAGATGTGTGCTGCCTGTCACTCTGCTGACGGCACCGGCATGGCTGCGCTGGGCGCACCTAACCTGACCGATAACATCTGGTTGTACGACATCCCTAATCAGGACCTGGCAACAGATATCGCCATCACCATCACCAACGGCCGCGCAGGCAACATGCCGGCATGGCAGGGTATTCTGGGCGAAGAGAAGGTCCATTTGCTGGCCGGCTATGTGTATAGCCTGAGTAATTAATCAATAACGGCTGCACAGGAGAGGGTCACCCTCTCCTGATTTCTTTATTATTCAAAAGTATCTGGCGCAGATACTTTTGAATAACTCATATGAGTAGTTTCCATGTCTAAAAATAAAACAACCGACTCATCTGTCATCGTCTCCGATCTCTATCAGTCAAAAGAAAAAATTTACGTCCGACGCATTAAGGGCTTCTACCGGAACCTGCGCTTTTTTGGCGGGCTGTTTTTGTTCGCCGCCTATTTCGGCACGCTCTGGCTGAACTGGGATGGCCAGCAGGCTGTACTGTTTGATCTGCCTAAAAGGCAATTCCATGTATTTGGCGTCACCTTCTGGCCACAGGATTTCATACTGCTGTCCTGGGCGCTCATCATATCTGCCTTTCTGTTGTTCTTTATTACGGTCTTTGCCGGACGAGTCTGGTGTGGCTATACCTGCCCGCAAAGCGTCTGGACCTGGATCTTTCTGTTCATCGAAGAAAAAACCGAAGGTAAGAGAAACGCGCGAATTAAGCTCGATAAACAAAAGCTGACCGGTTCGAAACTGTCGCGCAAGGTTATCAAGCATATCCTTTGGCTGCTGGTTGCTTTTGCCACTGCGTTCACCTTTGTCGGCTATTTTGTGCCTGCCCGTGAGCTAATTCCGGGCCTGTTCCAGTTCAGTGTCGGTGGCTGGGCCCTGTTCTGGATCGGCTTTTTTACCCTGGCAACCTATGGCAACGCCGGTTGGTTACGCGAACAGGTGTGCATCTACATGTGCCCTTATGCCCGCTTCCAGTCGGTCATGTTCGATCAGGACACGCTCATCGTCAGCTACGATGAAAAGCGCGGAGAAACCCGAGGAACACGCAAACGAGGCGCCGACCCTAAAGAACTCGGGCTGGGCGACTGCATCGATTGCGACCTTTGTGTGCAGGTGTGCCCGACCGGTATCGATATCCGCGATGGCCTGCAATACGAGTGCATTGGCTGTGCTGCCTGCGTCGATGCCTGCAACAGTGTGATGGATAAGATGGGCTACGACAGAGGCCTGGTTCGCTACACCACTGAAAACAGCCTGGAAGGTAAGAAGACCAAGATTATGCGCCCGCGCCTGATCGGCTATGCCGTCGCGATGGTGGTGATGATTGTGGCATTCACCCTGGTACTGCTGTCGCGGGTACCGATTGAACTGGATATTATCCGTGACCGCGGAGCACTGCACCAGATGACACCCAACGGCTTAATCCAGAACAGCTACCTGATTAAGGTCGCCAACATGACCGATGAAGATCAGCTGTTCAACATCAGCGTATCCGGCCTTGAAGGCCTGCAATTTAATTCGCCGCAACAGATTAGAGTGCCGGCATCGAGCTCTGCCTCACTGCCGACCCTGTTGTTGTTACCGCCTGAGCTGAACAAACTGCCCACCAATAAAATCGAATTTACGATTCAAAGTGAGCAGAATGAACGACTGGCTTCAACCGAAGAAAGCCGCTTTTTTGGCCCGGCAAATTTTTAGGAAACCTAAGTGAAAGAAGATAGCGCACCCTGGTATAAACAATTTTGGCTCTGGTTCATTTTAACGCCTCTGCTGATTGTCTTTGCCGCTGGCTTTTCCATGCTTTACATCGCCATAGCCACCGACGATGGCGTTGTCGTCGACAACTACTACAAAGATGGAAAGGCCATTGTTGTTCGCCACGAAGAAGATAACTACGCACGCAGCCTCGGTTTAAATGCAGTAATGAGGCAGCAGGGCTTAAACTTCACCCTCGAGCTAAAGGGCGAGCTAAGACCCCTGCCGGAACAGCTGCTGTTGCATGTCATCTTCCCGACCTCTAAAGCCTATGACGTAGACGTTGTCCTCTCGCACCAGGGGCTTGGGCGCTACATCGGTGAACTGCCAGAAGCAATTACCGGAAACTGGATGCTTCAGCTGCAGCCTTTCTCTGAAGAAAGCCTGTGGCGACTGCATACAAACAGTGTTAATTTCCCCGCTCAATCCGAGATTTTGTTACTGCCAAAACAAGAATGAGCCTGGAAAAATGTTTTCACTGCGGCCTGCCCAACCCGCCCAAACCTTACACGCTGGAAGTTGCCGGTAAAGAAGAATACTTCTGCTGTACCGGCTGCAGAAGCGCTGCTGAAACCATTATTTCATCTGGCCTGGGGGATTATTACCGCTTCCACCAGCCTGATCAGCAGCCGGTTGATGTTGATCTCAACGCAAAACAACAACAGGCGCTGAAGCTCTACGACCGCGACGACATCCAATCCGAGTTTGTGCTGGCTGTCAGTGATGAACTGAAAACGGCAACACTGATTATTGAAGGTGTCAGTTGCTCCGCCTGCACCTGGCTGATCGAAAAACGACTGTCTCAATTGCCCGGAATACAGCAGGCCATTATGAATGCCGGCACCCACCGGCTATCTGTCGGTTGGAACCCTAAGCTTCTTCAGTTATCCCAGATTTTTGAAAACCTGTTCTTAATTGGTTACCGGGCGGCACCTTTCCTGCCGGATCAGGAAGAGAAGATCCGCTTAAAGACCCAGCGCCAGTTTATTTTGCGTCTGGGGGTCGCCGGTATCGGTATGATGCAGGCCATGATGAATGCCGTAGCACTCTATTCCGGCGATATTCTTGAAACCCATGAAATCTGGCTGTGGTGGACCAGCCTGTTCCTGACACTGCCGGTGATATTTATCTCGGCCTGGCCGTTTTTCACATCGGCGTATCACGCCATCAGAGGGCGACAGCTTTCGATGGATGTCAGCGTATCAATCGCCATCATCAGCGCCTTCATTGCCAGCGTTATTGCGACTATAACCGGTGAGGGCGAGGTGTTTTACGAATCAGTCAACATGTTCACCTTCTTCCTGGTACTGAGCCGGTTTCTCGAGTTTCGCGCACGCACGCTGACCGGCGGTGGCAATGCCCTGAACGGTTTGCTGCCGCAAACCTGCACACGGTTAGCAGAGGGTAGCAGCTGTGAGATTCCGGTACGCGATCTCACCGAAGGCAACCTGATCAGGTTACTGCCGGGAGAAACCTGTCCGGTTGACGGCACCGTTGAGGACGGAGCAAGTAGCTTCGACGAGTCCAGCCTTACCGGTGAGTTCAAAGGCGTAGTCAAGCAGCCGGGCGATACCATTTATGCCGGCACGATTAACCAATCGCAGCCAATCACCCTGAAGGTTGCCAAGGTTGGTTCCGGCAATACCTTCAACCTGCTGCAGCAACTCACCGAGCGCGCCAGCACCGAAAAACCGCGCATCGCCGAATTGGCCGACAGAGGTTCACGCCAGTTTATCTGGTCAACCCTGATCATCACGCTGATCATTGGGATAGCCTGGCTGTTTATCGACTCCGACCGGGCATTCTGGGTGGTCATTAGCGTACTGGTGGTTACCTGCCCATGCGCGCTCAGCCTGGCAACTCCGACTGCGCTGGCGCAGGCCACCAGCCGCCTGAAAGCCGATGGTTTTGTTATCACCCGGGGCTATGTGCTGGAGCGACTGGCAGAGCTGAAGGAGATCGCGTTCGACAAAACCGGCACCCTGACCGAAGGTTCGTTTGCAGTCACCGCCATTCGGCTGTCCAACCCTAACCCGGATTCCGGCTTTAGCGAACAACAGGTGCGGAGTATTTGCAGCCAGCTGGAAAGGAACAGCGAACACGCTGTGGCGAAAGCCTTTACCGGAGACATGGCCAGTGAAGCCGACATGACTGTTAAACACATTGAATTCAGTGCCGGGCTCGGCGTTCAGGGCAACAGCGAACACGGCACCTGGCGCTTGGGCAGCAGTCGCTATACGGCGGTACCAGAAGATGAAGCCCACTCAGACACAACGGTTTTATTTCTCACCCTGAATAACCGGCTCGTCGCCTCTATTGAACTGCAGGACAGATTCAGAAGCACCACCGGCCCGCTGCTGAATGAGCTTTCCGGTGCGTCAGTCACCAGCCATGTGCTCACCGGTGACGCCAATCGCTTTCCGGCTGCCGAGCTGCAGGCACTCGGGCTTACTGGCCAGTATCAGGCCGGTTTAAGCGCCGAAGAAAAGCTTGAATGGGTGAAAAGCCGGCCTTACTACCCAATCGCCGTTGTTGGCGACGGCATCAACGATGCGCCGGTACTGGCCGGTGCGGCTGTTTCAATCGCCATGCTTAATGCAACCGACCTAACCAAATCTCAGGCCGATGTGCTGTTGCTGAATCACAATCTGCTAACAATCAGTAAAGCATTGCGGGCAGCACGGAAAACCAAGCGTATAATAAGGCAAAACCTGCTTTGGGCGCTGATCTACAACGCTATCGCATTGCCCGTAGCAGCAATGGGCCTGGTCAGCCCGTGGCAGGCCGCGATTGGTATGTCACTGAGTTCCCTGCTGGTTGTCGGTAATGCGCTCAGGCTTAGGAGGTACTGATGGATATTTTGATTCTTTTAATTCCCGTCACCATGCTGTTACTTACCGTCGGGGGTCTGTTTTTCTGGTGGACTGTGCGCAGCGGGCAGTACGATGATCTGGATAGCCCGGCACACAAAATTCTGTTCGACGATGATAAAGATATGATTCCAACTTCGGATAAAGATGACTGAACTGTTCTCGGCTTTTTTAATCGGGCTCGTGTCCTCCAGCCATTGCATGGGTATGTGTGGCGGGCTTGCAGTAGCCGCCGGTTTGAACTCTGCGAAGCCAATCATGATGCTGGCCTACAATCTTGGGCGAATTAGCACCTACGTTACGCTGGGGGTTATCTGCCAGTTCTTTACCGGTTGGATACCGCAAACGGTTTTTCCTTACCTGCAGCTGCTTTCGAGCCTGCTGCTGGTACTCAGCGCGCTCTATATCGTTAATGTCTCCAGGGCGCTGAGCCTGCTTGAAAAAGCAGGCACACCCATATGGCGTTCGTTGCAGCCGTTAATCCGCAAGGTTTTACCGGTTAAGACCATTTCTACGGCCTACTTTCTTGGCATACTGTGGGGCTTTATACCCTGTGGACTGGTTTACACCGCGCTTGTTTTCAGCCTGGCTCAGCAATCGCTGATTATTTCCGCCGGCATCATGTTATTTTTTGGTCTTGGCACCCTCCCGGCAATGATGGGCATCAGTCTGTTTGCTCAACATGTTCGACCGTGGCTAAATAACCCGAAAGCAAAAGCGGCCATCGCCGTCTGCTTGTTCTTATTTGCCTATTTAATTGCTTTCCAAGCAATCAGTTCAATGGAGCTGTAAACATGAACTACATATTTGGCTATGGCAGCCTGATTTGCGCTGACAGCCGCTCTCGCACTGGCGTTTCCAGCCGCGCCAACCCTATCGAAGTACAGGGCATTGCCCGGCACTGGTCACTGAATTCGCCAACCGGCGACTGTACCGTGGTCAGTGCCCATCTTGATGCCAACGCCGTCTGCAATGGTGTTTATTTCAGCGTCGATGAGCTAAATCTTGCCCTTTTTGACGAACGGGAAGCCGGTTACCAAAGGGTCATTGTTGACTGGAAAAATGTCATTCCTCTGTCCGATCAGCCCCTGCCAAAAGAGGGCGTACTATGGGCCTACGTTGGCCTGCAAACCAGCCAACCGAGCCTCGACAAGCCCATTCTGCAAAGCTATCTGGATGTCATTATGAATGGCTGCCTGGATATTCACCCGCATTTCGCCCAACGCTTCACCGAATTAACCGGCCAGTGGCAATACCTGCTGAACGATCGAGAGCGGCCGCTATATCCGCGCCCGTTAAAGTCAGACGAAAGACACCCCCATATTGACCAGGTCTTGAAATCTCACCTGCCTAACCTGTGGCAGCAGCGGTTTTCACGCCGCGAGCACTAGTGGCCGCCAGCCATACACAACTGGTTCAATTATTGCTGTTCAGAAACTATTCAGTAATGCCTGTCAAAATACAGTTAAGACGGTGCTAAGGGGGTACTGATGATGTTTACAATTCAACAGCTACATAATCAGGTTGTGCAGCCGGCGCTGAATTCAATGGGCGCGGAAAACAAAGAGCTCAGTGCTTTCCTTTCACTGCTGATGATGCCGGAGCTCTCACCTTCACAGGGGTTGTTTGGACCCTTTCAGATAACCTCCGAAACTCATCACGCGGTTTGGGATAATTACCTGGCACTGGACCCGGAGAAGGCGAGCTGCGTGCGCGGCCTTGCCAGCCAGCGCCGGTTTCTGGAAACACCCGATTTGGAGCTGAACCTGAACTGGGGCTACGCGGTCGCCATTTCTGCCTCGGTGCTGGAAATGAACACGGCCATAGCCGTTTCAGCACTGACTGAGCAACAGCTGGCGGAGATCTGGTTTCAACATTGCGTTAAAGGTAATCATGTTAATTTAGTTAAAAACTATTACCTGCAGCGAAAATCCGAACTTAACCACCGTACATTTGCTGCCTGAACAATAAAGTCATTTACTGCTCATTTCAGTCATGTTAAAAAACGCGACCAAATTTTCATCACTTTGCAAGACTCATGACACACTTTAATAGCGCGAAAGAAAAACTCGAATTTAACAAGCTGCAAAAACGCCTGCGCCGGGAAACCGGTCGCGCTATTGCCGACTACAACATGATTGAAGAAGGCGACAAGGTCATGGTGTGTTTATCCGGCGGTAAGGATTCTTTTACCATGCTGGATATTCTGATCAGCCTGCAGAGAAGCGCACCGGTTAATTTCGAGCTGGTGGCCGTTAACCTCGACCAAAAACAACCCGGATTCCCTGAAGAGATACTGCCTGCCTACCTCAAGGAGATTGGCGTACCGTTCCATATTTTAGAGCGCGATACCTACTCCATCGTCCAGGAAACCGTGCCCGAAGGTAAAACCACCTGCGGTATATGCTCCAGACTGCGCCGCAGCACTATTTACGCGTTTGCCGATAAAATCGGTGCAACCAAAGTAGCCCTGGGTCATCACCGCGATGACATCATTGAAACTCTGTTCCTGAATATGTTTCATGGAGCCAAGCTGAAAGCAATGCCGCCTAAACTACTCAGTGACAGCGGCACCAATGTCGTTATTCGCCCGCTGGCTTACTGCAAAGAGACCGATATCGAGCGCTACGCCGAGATCAAGCAGTTCCCGATCATTCCTTGCAACCTGTGCGGCTCACAGGAAAACCTGCAGCGACAGTCGATTAAGGCCATGTGTCGCGAATGGGAGAAGCAATTTCCGGGCAGAATTGAGAATATATTCCGCTCCATCGCCAATGTTTCACTTTCTCAGCTGGCAGACAGAAACAACTTCGATTTTGAATCACTCAGAGCCAGCAGCATCCCTATGATGCCTATAAATTCAGACAGCCAGTATGCCCCAATGAGCTCAACCACGGTCCAAACCTGGGAGCCGACAGAGAACATTGATAAAAAAGATGTTATTTGTGAGGTACATCAATAGATATTCTGTAGTATCATTGATAAACATCAAGTTTTCTAAGCTGGAGTCATTCGATGGGGTTATCGACCGCCTGCAAAAATTGCAGTTTGCATCCACTATGTTTACCACTGGCGTTGTCTATCGAAGATATGGATATTCTGGATGGGATCATTAAGCGAGGCCGGCCTATCCAAAAAGGCGAGCACCTGTTCTATCAGGGTGATGAGTTCCGGGCGATCTTCGCTGTCCGTACCGGAACCGTTAAAACCTACACGCTGACCAATGAAGGCGAAGAGCAAATCACCGGCTTCCATCTGGCCAGTGAACTGGTTGGCCTGGAAAGCTACGACACTATCACCTACCCGGCTTCGGCAAAGGTTCTGGAAACCACTAACGTCTGTGAAATCCCGGTCGATCGCCTGGATGACCTGGCTGGCAGAATGCCTGAGCTTCGCCGCCAACTGATGCGCCTGATGAGTAAAGAGCTGCGTGAAGAGCAACAGATGATGCTGCTGCTCAGCAAAAAAAGCGCTGAGGAACGCATTGCCTCTTTCCTGATTAACCTGGCTGCACGCTTCAAGCACCGCGGTTTTTCTGGCACATCCTTCCGGTTAACCATGTCTCGCGCCGATATCGCCAACTACCTTGGCCTGGCCGTTGAAACTGTATCCCGCGTTTTTACCCGCTTTCAAAAGCAGGGGCTGCTGGAGCACACTGGCAGCGCTAAAGATATCGTGATCAGCAACTTTGAAGCACTGACATCAATCGCCTCTCTGGCTGAATGTGAGCGTATTGAGCTGGGTATTGAGTAATACCGACTAAAGTAGGAAGCCGAACCGGAAGCTTGCTTTACTTCCGGTGATGCAAATCAATCTGCAACCCCTCTCCTCCCCTAAAATCATTACTCGTATATTAGATATGAGTAATGAATTATGTATATGGACACCATTGTCTTCGCCGGTTTCGGTACCGTTGGCTTAATGATCGCGTTCTTTGGCGGTGTTTATTACTTTCTGCGTAAAGACGCCCAAAAACACAAATAACCAGACGTTACTCCGACTGTCTTGAAAGCTGGTACTGTCGAATCAACCAGCCAGCAATGGTTGTGCCCGGCGGATAACTCGGAAGGTCATTGATGTTGAACCAGCGGGCATCTTCTATCTCGCCCGGTTGCGGCTGAATCTCACCTGCCAGGTACTCTGCGGTAAAACCAAGCATGAGCTGGTTGGGGAATGGCCAGGCCTGACTGTTCATATACTGAATATTACCGACATCGACACCGACTTCCTCCCGGACTTCACGGATAACGGCCTGCTCAGCCGACTCCCCGGTTTCAATAAAGCCAGCAACAGCCCCATACCAGCCTTTATCACGATGGCGGTAGCCCTGAGCCAACAGCATTTCATCACCGCGGGTGATAACCACAATAACGCAAGGGGAAATCCGTGGATAAAAACGCAGCCGACACTTACTGCAGCTGGTCGCAGGTTCGCCTTTTATGCGTTCAGTCGTCTGGCCACACTGGCCACAGAAGCGATGTTGTCGGTACCAGTCGAGCAAGTTACGGGCCCTGGCGCAAAGCATGAAGGCCGTTTCACTGACGTATGCCAGGTCACGCAAAGCCTTTAACACGGCCCCCTCAGGCTTTGCAGGCAAATTGGCCGTAAAATAAGGTTTACCATCCAGCAGGGCGACAAATTCCAGATCCTCAAACTCATCGTCAAGCTCGGCAAGCGACCAGGCTATATCATAGCCATTCATGAGCACCTGCCCCTGAAACCAGAGAATCAGCTTGCTGTCTTTGCCTAATTGGGGAGTATCCGTGGGGAAATCGACGCTATGGTTATTCAGTTCATATAACATTGAAAACTATTCAGTACCTGTCTGGATCACAGCGGCTTAACCAACCTTATCAGGTCTTCATCCCTGTGAATTTCAAAATCAAATTTACGCGCCAGCGCTAACATTGAGGTGTTTTCCGGCAACACATCGGCAATGATCGATCGTGCCCCCCTGCTGCGTGCATAAAGGATGGTTTTATCCATCAGCTTGGAAGCCAGCCCAAGCCCCTGAGTGCCCGGCAATACCATCACCGCAAATTCCATGCTGGCGGTATTTACATCAAACCACAACCGCATCTTACCAACAATGTGATCGTCTACCGAGGCAACAAACACCATCTCGCGGTTATAGTCAATTTGGCTCATTGCGGCTAATTCAAGGTGTTCAAACTTAAGCCGACTGTAAAAGAAGCGCAGTCGCAGTGAATCGGCATCGAAGCCGGCGAAAAACTCCTTCAGCAGCGGCTCATCCTCACCCCGTATCGGGCGTATTAGTATCGACCTGCCATCGACCGTCTTGTAGCTTTCCTCCAACTCTACCGGGTACGGATTCAGGGCCGCTCGCATTGGTTTACCCAAGGCAACCGCCACGCCCAGAACCAGGGGCAGTGAATCGTTCTGCAACAACAGGTTTACTTCAACGCCTGAAAGCTCCGGGTGATCAATCACCATTTGTGACAGGGCGATCAGGTGGCGAATCAACGATTTTACATCCTGATCCAGGTTTTCACTGCGCTCTGCCAGCACCTGGTAACCGTGGGTTCGCTCAATCAACTGCCTGGCTAATGCCGAGTTCAATGGTGCCAATGCCACTTCACGATCGGCCAGCATGTCGGCATGTGAACCGCCTTCACCAATGAATATCAGCGGCCCATAGGTTTGGTCCCGGGTTATACCCAGGCTGAACTGCAGTGCATCGACCTTTCTGCGCATCGGCTGTACAGCCCAGCCCAGCGTTTTTGAAGCAGGCAGGCGGCGTTCTTTTTCTGCGGCCAGCTCCACCTGGGCAGCTCGCAGAGTCGCTTCATCGGGTATTTCAATTCTGGCACCGCGCCAGCGGGCTGCCGGTATATTCTGATAAGCAAAGGGATAACTGTAGGTTTCGTGAATGATGCGCAGCGCCGCCGGAAAAAAGCGCGGAGATAACCTGGCAACACAGCGCTCAAAGTCAGTATCAAAGGTACTGTCGACCAGCCTGAAACCATAGGAGCGCAATAACTGACGCGCCTCGGGCCAGGTTAAGTAACTTCGTCCGGCACGGTCAGCCTGATCGATAACCCGCTCAGCCTCAATGCGGTCGGGTAAAAAGCCCAGCGCATCGGATGACGGTGTCTCCCTGAGCCGCTCCTGAGCCTCAGTATGCCGGGCCAGAGTGAGGTAGGCATCAACCGCGTCGGAAGGAAAATCAAAATTCAGCAGACCGCGGCCATCGTATGCCTTTCTGGCATCTTCTGTGGTTAAGCCACCCAGAAAACAGGTCAGAATCAGTCGCCGGCTGCGCTTGGTGTGATTCAGCAACTCCGGGTAAATATTGGCACTCAGCGAGCGCAGATTCGGGCTGTGCAAGATAAGGATGGCGCCCAGCTCCGGCTCTTTCTCGAGCGTTTTAATAAGCTCAACATACTGTTGCCCGGTTGCGCGTGGCGGCAAAATAGCCGGATTACCGCCGGTTTCTTTCTGGTACCAAGTTTTATCATTCAGCGCATCCGGCATTGAAATAGTGGCCATGCGGCCGCCGTGATTTTCCAGATACTGCTTGGCCAATAAGGCAGTACCCAGACCGTTACTGACAATCGCCAGGTTGCGGTGATGTAACGGCTTGGCACGGGATAGGATTTCCAGCCCGCTGAACAGGCTATCAATGGTATCAACCTGCAAGACACCGGCGCGGGAAAAGTACTCAGAATCCACCTTCTGAACATCAAGAATGCCGTTGGGGGGGCGTATCTGGCTGTGGGTTCGAATGGCCAGCACCTTCTTTGCCTTGGAGGCGGCCCGCAGAGCAGTCAGCAAGCGGTTGGAATCGCGCACCTGCTCCAGATGAATCAGGATCGCCTTAACCCTTCGGTCGGTGGCCAGAAAGTCGACCACATCCGAAATGCGTATATCAACGCTGGCGCCCAGGGTGAGGAAGTGCGAAAAGCCAATGCCTTTAGCACCCGCCCAATCCAACAGAGCCGTCCCCAACGCCGCGGAGTGGCCAATGTAGGCCACCGAGCCGGGCAATGCTTCAATATGCGAATAGGTGGCATTCAGATGGATTTCAGGAACCATCACGCCTAAACAATTCGGCCCCATTACGCGGATGCCGAGCTCAGACGCTATGCGCGCCACCTTTAAATGACTTTGTTCCCCTAAGCTCAATTGCCTTGCAAGACCGCCGGTAAGGATGATCGTCGCCTTAATGTTCAGCTTAGCCATCTGCCGCAACACTGAAACAATAGCGTTGGGCGGCACACAGATAATCGCCAGATCAACAGCCGAATGAATGTCCTTTAAATAACGGACACAGGGAAAGCCATAAACGCTGTCGTAGCCTTTCAGGTTTACGGCATGCACCTGGCCTTCAAAACAGGAATTCTTGAGATTTTGCAGCACTAGGCCACCCATACTCCCTTCGCGTTCAGAACCGCCGATAACAGCAATAGAATTAGGAGAAAAAAACGGGCTCAAATCAGGCATTTGCTTCAACCAAAGTAGCGATGCGTCCCTTCAACTCTAGACCTATACTGCGTTTGAATACAATGGACAGACTGAAAAATGGTCAAGACAGCGTTTATTTATCACGAGCACTGTGAACTACACGACATGGGTGACGATCATCCTGAGTCTCCGGCACGCACAAAGGCGATTCGCGACAGACTGGAGACCAACGGCCTGCTAAAAAAAATGAGCGTACTCAGGGCTGAGCAAGCCACCAGAGAACAGGTGCTCAGAGTTCATCATGAAACCTATGTAGAACAACTCGACCGCATCAGCCCTTCTCACGGACTCATCCAGGCCGACCCGGATACTATGATGGGGCCTTACACCTGGGAAGCCAGCTATCTGGCGGCCGGAGCTGCGGTACAGGCTGTAGATGGCATCATGACGGGGCAATTTGATCGTGCTTTCTGCGCTGTTCGGCCGCCCGGCCACCATGCAGAACCGGACGTGACCATGGGGTTTTGCTTTTTCAACAACGTGGCCGTTGCCGTTGAACATGCCCTGAAAACCCACGGCTTAACCAGAGTTGCCATCATTGATTTTGACGTACACCAGTGCAACGGCACCATCGAGGCATTTCAGGAGCGGCCGGAAGTGATGATCTGCACCAGCTTTCAGCACCCGTTCTACCCGAATAAACACTGGGCACTGGAACACCCGCACATCTTATTGACCCCGATGGTCGCGTTTTCGGACTGCCGGGATGTAAAAGAAGCCTGGGAGAATGAGTGGAAACCCGCGCTAATTAAGCATCAACCGGAGCTCATCTTTCTATCATCCGGCTTCGATGCCCATTCCAAAGACCCGATGAGCCAGACCAACTGGCAAACGGAAGACTATTACTGGATTACTGACGTTATCGCCGGGTTAGCCAATGAAATCTGCAACGCCAGAATCGTTTCTGTGCTGGAAGGCGGCTACAACCTGGAGATACTGGCAGACTGCGCTGAAGCCCATGTTCAGCGCCTGATTGAAGCCTGATTCGTCAGGGCCCGATAACAGGCCCTAGTGGCGCTTGCACCACTAGCTGTCAGGGTTCGAGCAAATCTCGATACTGAACCTCATGGTCGTGCTCTTCCAGGCTGATCCGCCCCAGTGCACCAGAGCGCAAATCTTTTAAGACAATTTCACTGACCTTATGCCAGTCGACTTCACGCCCGCGAATACACGCCCGCTTACGGGCAATCAGCTCCATGCACTCCATAGAGGTATTCGGAACTGAATCGAGTTTATAGCGAGCCATCAGGGCTTCCGGGTAGCGCTGAGCAAGGTAATCAACGGCAAACAGGGCGATATCTTCATACTCAACCGCCGTATCCCGAATTGCACCACTGGCCGCCAGGCGATAGCCGCCCAACTCACTTTCCGGAGAAGGCCACATAATTCCCGGGGTATCCATCAGGGTAAAATCATTGGCAATCTGAATACGCTGCTGGTTTCGGGTTACTGCCGGTTCATCGCCAACTCTGGCAATCTTTCTGCCGGCCAGGCCATTGATTAACGTCGACTTACCCACGTTAGGAATGCCTACCACAACGCTTCGGACCGGTTTCGCCAGGCCACCGCGATGCGGCGCTAAGTTGCGGCAATAGTCGGGAATTTTTGCCAGTTGCTTGCGATCGGACATGACAATCGGAACAACCTTGATGCCCTTTTCATGCGATAGAAACTCCACCCATTTCTGAGTAATTTCCGGGTCTGCCAGATCCGCTTTACTCAACAACCTTAGAACCGGCTTGTCTCTGCGCACTTTCGTCAGAATAGGATTCATACTGGAGTGCGGTATGCGCGCATCCAGCACCTCAATAACGACGTCTATCTTGGGGATGATTTCACTGATTTGTCGGCGAGCCTTCGCCATATGGCCAGGGAACCAGTTTATTTTTGCCATGGGACTTCAACGTAAAAAAAGAAGCAACTATAGCACGAAAAAGCCCAGCCTAATGCTGGGCATGAGCTCCGGGGCTGAATTCTGCGGCGGAGAGTAAAAGACACATTACGGCTTCAGAAGCGGTTAACTGCTCTTTCGGAACATTGCCACGTTTTCACCCACCAGACGGTGCTTTGAACATCGATTGTGAATGCCCGGCTGATAATCGGACGGGGTGTCTATCCGCTTCACAGGAATACCACACTCCTCACACTCAGCGGTGTCGTAGTGCAGCAGCCAGCTCTTGTAGTGTTCGAGGGTTACTGCGCATTTTTGCGCGGCAAACGCCAATGGCTTTTCAAGGTAGTCTTCCAACTGCCTTGCCGGCAAGCTGATATGACCTGCGCCCGCATGGTAGGCAACGAAAACCAGCTCCAGTTTTTCCATGCGATCAAACAATGCTTCCATTGCACTGTCGGAGGCGCCCAGTTCTTCCAGCTCCTGACGTAGCTTCTCGCCTTCGGCATTGGCCAACTGAAGACTTTGCGCAAGCTCTTCCAGCTTAAAGGCAGATCGCTTCAGTTGAGTCTTAAGTTCAATTTTTTCCGCTACCGCAGCGTCTTTATCGGTAACTAATTGCTCCAGCCTGGAATTACTTTCTTCAACCTGTTTTTGCGCGGACTGCATTTGCACCAGCAGACGCTTTTTCTCTTCTGTCAGAGCAGTCACCTGAGCTTTCAACTGAGCAGTTTCAGTTTGCTTCTGCTCGACGTCTTTCTTCAGCTCTATCATCGCTTCAGAGTTAGACAGATCAGCCTCGGTCACCTGCTTACGATGACCCTCCAGCTGCTCTACCAGCTGGGTATTCATTGCCAGCAAACGGGTGTGATCTTCGTTTATCTCATCCAACTCAACGGACTTGGCGCTCAACAAATCTTTCAGTTCGTTTACCTGAAGTGATCTATCGTCATCTTCACTTCGCTGATTACGGAGCAACTCCAGATACTCGTCTTTTAACTGGTCGTACTGCTCTTTCTGGATTTCAGCACGCTCACTTAACTGATAGTACTCTTTTTCTCGCTTGGCATTCTGAGCCTGCAACTTTTCCAACAGGACCTTATTCTGATTAGCCTGCTGTTCCAGCTCCTGAGCGTGGTAACGAACACTCTGCGCTTCGTTGCGCATTGCGCGTTTTACCTGATCAATCTCTTCGCGGTATTTTTCTTCAATACCCTGAAGCGTTTGCTTCTGCATCTGCACCAGCAAATCGATTTTGTTCTGATACTCTGCAGACTGAGCCGCCAGATCTTTTTCATGTTTGGCTTTCAGGCTTGCCTGACTTTCAGCGTGAGACGAGACATCCACCTTCTCTGAAACCACCGGCACATCAAGAACCGGTACGGCCTGTTCTCTTAATACGGGAGCAACCTGCAACGTGGGAATATCAGTCTCTGAGGCTATTAAGCCAAGCTTATTGCGCTGCACGGCTTCTTTCAGAAGCTGGAAATGATTGATGTCGCGCTGATTAGGCTCCCAGAGCTCTCTTTGATACCAGGAGACAGAGCATTGGCTTCTGCAGGCAAGACGAATTGGACCAGCGCCTAAGTCAGGCCCCGGGCCGGCATTTTCAGCCAAATGACGAAGCGGGATATTCCAGTCTTCATCGGCAAAGCCCCGCTCATTAAATTCAATCTGAAACATCACCAGACTGTGAATCTGCAGTGACTGATTTATTTTGACGTAGGCTGCATTAATTTCTTTATTGGCAAGCTCGGCAATTCCAACAACGCCATCCAATACAGCTTCAAACTCTGAATACCGCATTTCCTTGATAATGGACTTCTTACCAAAAAAACAAACCGCCTCGAACAGCTCTTTATTTTTCTTTGATGACATATGTTGCCCCAACCGCGCTTATTTCCGTATATTGCCTAGTAATGACATAAACCACTGCATAATCCGTAAATCATAGTGTGTAAACCGCTTTACAACTGTGAATTGATCAGCAGTTACATTCCTGAAAAGCAGAAAATACATAATATGTGACATGGTTTTAGATTATTTAGTTCCATCCATTGCCTATACAACCGAACCTAAACCACCCAGACCCTGCCCGCTAATCTAGCAAATTCAAATTAAGATAACTGTTTATTTTTGATTTCAGTGAAGACAGAAAACAGAACTGACCAGAAACGATAAAAGATAAGTTTTGCGCTACCTGAGCACAAACAAAAACGGGGTTTTACTGGCTTTACTATCAGAAACTGCGGCATTCAAGACTTAGAATGTTAAGCCATAAGGCTGCGCACATTTTTAATGCTTTAGGAAAGTATAGGAACAGGCGGATCGTGTATTTCGGGACGCATGGCTAAACTGCCATACTTAACGTCTCTTTATACTTGAGACAAAGTGGCGGAACGGACGAGACCGATGGTCCGGCATCCCGGCTCACGACCTAAGCTTTGCTTCGGGTCGCGCTGTTAAGTTGTCACACTCAACATTTCTTTATACTTGAGAGAAAGTGGCGGAACGGACGAGACTCGAACTCGCGACCCCCGGCGTGACAGGCCGGTATTCTAACCAACTGAACTACCGCTCCAGGTAGCGTACAAAGCTCTTCAGCTATAACTTGTTAAGTTGTCACACTCAACCTCCCTTTATACTTGGGAAAAGTGGCGGAACGGACGAGACTCGAACTCGCGACCCCCGGCGTGACAGGCCGGTATTCTAACCAACTGAACTACCGCTCCGCATTATGGTGGGTGTGAACGGGATCGAACCGCTGACCCTCGCCTTGTAAGGGCGATGCTCTCCCAGCTGAGCTACACACCCATAATGCTAGATTTTTCGTTTCTCAACGCCCTCTTTTACTTTGAGGAAAAAGTGGCGGAACGGACGAGACCGATGGTCCGGCATCCCGGCTCACGACCTAAGCTTTGCTTCGGGTCGCATTGTTAAGTTGTCACACTCAACGCCCCTTTATACTTGGGAAAAGTGGCGGAACGGACGAGACTCGAACTCGCGACCCCCGGCGTGACAGGCCGGTATTCTAACCAACTGAACTACCGCTCCGCATTATGGTGGGTGTGAACGGGATCGAACCGCTGACCCTCGCCTTGTAAGGGCGATGCTCTCCCAGCTGAGCTACACACCCATAATGCGATGTATTTTTATACCTACCGGTACCCTTCCAATGACAGCCTGAGCAGCTAATTATTGCTTGGCCGTTCCTGAAAAGTGACGCGCATTTTATCGATTTTCCCAATGAAGTCAAACATTTAGCTAAGATTCCATTAAAAAAAATTAGCGAACCAAAAAGAGCACCATATCCGGCCAAAATGTAATCAGCAAAACAACGGCAAGCAATACAAACATCATCGGCACGGTGGCCGCGTATAACTCGGTTATCGATTTCTTGAAACGATAGCTGGCGATAAACAGATTCATACCTACCGGCGGTGTAAAATAGCCTATCTGCATATTGGCAACGAAGATGATACCCAAATGAACCGGGTCGACGCCATACTCTATGGCAACGGGCAGGATAAGGGGCACAATAATAATAAGCGCGGCAAAGATATCCAGCAGAGCGCCCAGCGCCAGCAAGCCGACGTTCAGGCACAGCAGGAACGCCCAGCGGGAATCAATATTTGCCTGAATAAACTCAAACACCATCCCCGGCACTTCCAAGTCTACCAACAGATTAGTAAATGCCAGCGCAACACCCAGTATCAGCAGAATACCACCGACCATTTTCATGGCTTCGGCAGCAATGCCGGTCAGCTGGGACAGCTTTACATCACGATAAACGAACACCTCGATAATGAGCACATACAGCGCAGTAATAGCTGCGATGTCACTGATTACCAACCAGCCACTGATCAGTCCGACAGCAATGATCAATGGAATGGCTGCCTCCCACTTGGAGATCCACAGTTGTCTGGCTACTTCGCGCCAGTCAAATGGCGTCAACGGGATTTCCTCGTTTCGCTGATTCCACAACCCAAACGCCCATAGCGAGAGAATCATCAGGCTGGCAGGCACAATCCCGGCAACAAACAGATCCTTAATATCGACGTTGGCTACATCCATTTGCTGGGCGACAATGCCGTAGAGGATAAGCGGAATGGCCGGCGGCAGCAGCAGTCCCATACTGCCCGATGTGGTAATCAGGCCCATGGCAAATTTTTCAGAATAGCCGGCCGATTTCAGCGCCGGAACCAGCAAGGCCCCTAATGCGACGATGGTAACGCCCGAGCCACCCGTCAGCAGGGTAAAGAAGGAGCAGGCCAACAGAGATATAAGCACCATGCCACCCGGCAGCCAGCCTAGAGCGGCCTGTGTCAGGGCAACCATCCGGTCGGCTGTTTTGCTTTCGCTGAGCAGATAGCCTGCAAAGGTAAATAATGGCAGGGCGATCAACAGGGTATTTTCAGTAAGGCGGTATAGCTCAATGGGCAGCACCATTAAATCGATATCCACAGACCAAAAGCCGAACCCTGCCCCGCCCAGAATAATCACAAACAGTGGCGTGCCGACCAGCGCAGCGACAACGATTAATACAATCAGGACGGCGTTCATGAATCTGCACCCGGTTGATTCGTAGTAAAGACAGCGATGACAAAACGGAGAGCCATAACACCGAAGCCCAGCGGCATTATCAGTTCAAACGGCCAGGCCGGCAGCTCGGAAAACGTCGTTGTCTGATAAAGGTATTCTTCATATACAAATCTGACCGAGTGATAGGCCATAACAGCGCACAAAACTGCGGATATTGCAGAAGTAATGCGACCTAACACACCAAACCAGCCACGATCAGCGTAATGCCGCAAAATATCGATAGCGATATGCTCGCGCTCCCGGGTTGCCACCATCGCGCCCAACACGGCCAGCCAAAGCACCAACATCCGATTGAACGGGTCGATCCAGAAAAAACTCATTTCAAAGATATTCCGCAGAACAATCTGCAGGACTGCGAGCGAAATCATTGAGAGCAGAATAACAATCAGCAGAATGCGCTCAAAACTGGCCCAATAACGGGAGATGAATTTCAATTTGGATTTCGCCTATTGGTTAGTTACTGCACCGGGTTACTGCGGTAGCCATTTAAGGTCTCAACGATACGGGAATAGATGTCAGCATCAAACTCACCGGAGGCAATGAGTTTTTCAACGGCCTCTAAGGCATCCTGCTCGACGTCCGCTCTCATGGCGTCAGTCAGCGGTACAATCTCAACACCCAAATCTGAGAGCGCATTGAAAGCTTTGACGTTGTCGGCTCTTGCGAGCTCATCCAGCCGCTCGCTACTGCGTTTTAACTCCCGACTTAATACCTCGTAGTCCTGATCAGCAACACCCTTCAGCGAACGCTCAGAAAGCGCTATCACACCATAGATATACATAAACGGCGCATCGGTGAGAAAACCGGTACGGGAATACCACTGCAGCACAATGGCGCCAACGGGCGGTGCCACAATGGCATTGATCGCACCTGTCTGCAGGGCTGTCAACACGTCACCAATATTCAGGGTAATGGGGTTCATTTCGAAAGCTTTCGCAACCTGCTCAGAGAGCGAGTCGTTAGCCGGCAACCAGAGCTTCTGCTGCTTTAATTCCTCCATGCTGGATACCTGTACCGAGGTCATGGGGTATGCAAAACCACCCTCAATCAGGCCAAAGGTGTGCCAGCCGTTATCAATAAAGCCCTGATTCAGTTCCTGATCAAATTCAGCCCTGACGGCATCCACCTCATCAAAGTTCCTGAACAGCAAAGGCGCGTTCAGCACCTGAGCGTTCTTAAAGTCATACGAAAGCGCCGTGCTGTGAATATAGGCACCGCTGAGCTGGCCAATTCGAATCTTGCGGCGAACAGCGATAGCATCCCCCATCACGCCGCCCGGGTAAAACTTAAACTGAAGCCGCCCTTCTGTGGCCTCCTCAATCCGTTTACCCGCATCACGCAACTCGTTGAGTACAGCATTACCATCTGGATATTCCGTCGCGATCTTAAAGACCTTGGCTTGCGATAAAACAGGAAAGATCAGCAGAGCAACGACAACAAGACATTTAAATCGCATTCGAATTCCTAATTAAAAATAATCATTTGAGCTGGCCAGCAGTTCAACGGCCTGCTTCTGCGCGTAGATATTTTGCAGAGTATAGCCATCAACATAAGGGTCTAACTCAAGCACCTCGTTCAGCAGTTCATCATGAAGCTCCTGATCAAACACCAAACGGGCATAGTTTGCAGCGTAATAGACGTAAATGATCAGGTTTTGGCCCTGCGCAACCTCCAGTGCCTGCTCATAGTAATGCTTCGCGACATCCGGCTTGCCGCCTAGGCTGGGCGGTAAAATACTGTTCATCACCCCAAGATACAGCAATGCCGTGCCCTTCTCGTAAGTCGGGTCCAGTGACGCAACCTGTTTCAGTACGGTTTCAGCCTGACCCAGTTGGGCAACGACAAGCCAATCGTCTGAATTGCTCTGTATATAGCTGGCCCATGCAGTGCCCAGCGAATACAGGTAGGGAATATCTTTAGCATCCTGCCATTCCACAAGCGCCTCGGCCAGCTGATTTGCATCCATCGCGGTCAGGCCACAGGCATCATCGTCATGCAGGCAGAAAGCAGTCTGAGCATGGCCGAGCGCCTTTTTCGACAGTAACTTCTTGCGTTCGACATCTTCAGGGCCTACAAAAACGCCCCCGTAGGCACCATTTAATGAAGCGGCAGTCAGGTGAAGCGATTCACTGTTAGGGTAAGTCAGTGTTAATGCATCTACCATCAACAGATAACTGGGAAGACCATCCTGCACTGTGGATAAATCATCGCTGTTCACAATGGCATTGGAAAGGTTAGAGGGAAGCCGGGTTGTTGCGCAACCGGCAAAAAACACTATGGATAACGAAGCTAAAATGCGAAATTTCATCTACAGGCTGCCATGATCAGGATTTTCGCCGCATTATAGCCGAACCAGGTTAAAAAAAAGTAACAACGCTGGTCACGATCCAACACCTTAGCGGCATTGCAGCACCGCAAAACACCACAAATGTGAACTGACCAGCAAAAGCAGGCATAAAAAAGCGCTGACGGGGCTAGCCGACAGCGCTTATTAGTTCAGACATGTTTAACCAAAGTATGACAGCATAACACCGGCAGCCACCGCTGAACCGATCACACCGGCCACGTTCGGCCCCATTGCATGCATTAACAGAAAGTTGGAATGATTGGCTTCCAGGCCGACTTTATTTGAAACCCGGGCAGCCATCGGTACTGCAGATACCCCGGCAGAACCAATCAGCGGGTTAATCGGCACCTTAACAAACTTATTCATTAATTTAGCCATCAGCACACCGGTTGCCGTACCTACACAGAAAGCCACCAAACCAAGCGCCAAAATGCCCAGCGTTTCAATATTCAGGAATGAATCAGAACTCATTTTGGAGCCCACGGCCAGGCCAAGCATGATGGTAACGATATTCATCAAGGCGTTCTGCGCAGTGTCACTCAACCGATCAACCACGCCACTTTCTTTCATTAGGTTACCAAGGCAGAACATACCCAGAAGTGGTGCTGCCGACGGCAGAAACATAGCCACCAGAAACAGTACAACAATCGGGAAAACGATCTTTTCACGCTTAGAAACCGCACGCAGCTGGCTCATGGTAATTTCACGCTCAGCCTGCGTGGTTAACGCCTTCATAATTGGCGGCTGAATGATGGGCACCAGAGCCATATAGCTATAGGCTGCCACAGCGATAGCACCCAATAATTCCGGTGCCAGGCGGCTGGCCACAAAGATCGAGGTCGGACCATCCGCACCGCCAATAATGCCAATAGCGGCAGCATCGGCCAATGAGAAATCGACCCAGCCCATAGAGCTCATCCAAACCGCACCGATAACCGTTCCGAAAATACCAAACTGAGCGGCAGCCCCCAGCAACAGCGTTTTAGGGTTGGCGAGCAGCGGACCGAAGTCTGTCATGGCTCCAACACCCATGAAGATCAACAGCGGGAAGACACCCGACTTAATACCGATCTCAGAGATGTAATAGAGCAAGCCATGGGGGTCGCCCATACCGGCACCTGGGATATTAACCAGCAGCGTACCAAAGCCAATCGGCAACAGCAGCAACGGTTCGAACTTACGTGCAATCGCCAGGTATATGAGTACCAGGCCGACAAGCATCATAATGAATTGGCCCAACTCAAGATTGGCCAGGCCGGAATCCATTATCAACTGATGAAACTTATTCATGGTCTGGCGCTCCTTACAGGGTAAACAGGCAATCGCCAACAGCTACCGAATCACCTTCTTTAACAGCAACGCTGCTAACTGTGCCCGATTGTGTCGCACGAACTTCAGTTTCCATCTTCATGGCTTCCAGAATCACGACCACCTGACCTTCCTCGACAACATCACCAGGCGCTACCAGCACCTTGAATATGTTTCCTGCCAACGGTGCCGATATTTCTGCGCCACTGGCACTGGCCACCGGTGCTGCAGAAACTTCGCCCCCCTCTGAAACACTGGTGACGTATGACTTACCGTTTATGGTCACCGTTACATCACCGGACTCATTCACCTCAGCGACATAAGACTTGCCATTCAGGTCAACGGTATAAACACCGCTGCCGGATTTAGCTGCCGGCTTAACCTCTTCACCCGTTGGCGCAGGCTCAAAGGCACTGGCATCTCCGCGGTTCTGCAGGAATTTCAGACCAATCTGCGGGAACAGTGCATAGATCAGTACGTCGTCGGCGACATCATCAGACAGCTTAAAGCCTTTTTCTTTTGCCAGGCTGCCCACTTCTTCGGTTAATTTATCGAATTCATTCTCCAGCAAGTCTGCCGGACGACAGGTAACAGGCTCGCCACCATCGAGCACACGCGCCTGCAGCTCTTTGTTAAACTCGGAAGGTGCAGCACCGTACTCACCCTTAAGAATGGCCTGAGTCTCTTTGGAAATGGACTTGTAGCGCTCACCGGTCAGTACGTTGAGCACCGCCTGCGTGCCGACAATTTGAGAGGTAGGTGTAACCAGCGGGATATAACCTAAATCCTTACGCACCCGAGGAATCTCTTCCAGTACCTCATCGAACTTATCGGCGGCGCCCTGCTCTTTCAGCTGCCCCTCCATGTTGGTCAACATGCCACCCGGCACCTGAGCAATCAGAATGCGGGTATCGGTACCACGCAATTGGCCTTCGAATTTAGCGTACTTTTTACGAATTCTGCGGAAGTAGGTGGCAATCTCTTCAAGCAGGGTTAGATCGAGCCCGGAATCGCGGTCAGTCCCCTGCAGTGCGGCAACCAGTGCCTCTGTTGGTGAATGACCATAAGTCATCGACATGGAAGAGATTGCTGTATCAATATGATCCACACCGGCTTCAATGGCCTTCAACTGGGTCATTGATGACAGGCCGGATGTCGCATGAGTGTGGAAAGAAATCGGGATATCCAATGATGCCTTCATCTGGCTGATCAGCTCGTATGCATCATAAGGTGCCAGAATGCCAGACATATCCTTAATGGCGATCGAGTCTGCGCCCATGTCTTCAATTTCTTTGGCCAGAGACATCCACTTTTCAACCGTATGCACCGGACTGGTTGTGAACGAGATGGTTCCCTGAGCATGAGCCCCCTGCTTACGAACCGCGTGCATAGCGCGCTGCAGATTGCGCGGGTCATTCATTGCATCGAAGACACGGAACACATCAACGCCGTTCTTCACTGCCCGCTCAACAAACTTATCGACAACATCGTCTGCGTAGTGACGGTAACCTAAAAGATTTTGACCGCGCAGCAGCATTTGCTGACGGGTATTAGGCATAGCCTTTTTCAGTTCACGGATACGATCCCATGGGTCTTCACCCAGAAAACGAATACAGGCATCGAATGTCGCACCGCCCCAGGATTCCAGCGACCAGTAGCCAACCTGATCCAGTTTTTCGCAGATTGGCAGCATGTCGTCTATGCGCAGTCGGGTTGCAAACAGAGACTGATGTGCATCACGCAGTACAACATCAGTTATTTTTATCGGGTTCTTCGTTGTCATGGATTCCACCTTCAAGAATCTAAAGAATGCGCCGCAAAGCGCCAGCTTTAACGTTTATGAAACTGCCTGGCAGCCGCGGCTACAGCAGCCACTTCAGTCAATGCCTCAGCGTTCTCAGCCTGAGGCCGTGCAGCTTTTGCAGCCGGCTCAGGCACGGCTGGAGCAGGAAGCTGCTTGATTAAAAATGACATTAAATTGGTGCCGACCACCAATATCGCCAGAAATATGAAAACGGTACTCATACCCATAATCATGAGGTTTATACCGCCCGACATGAGCTCAGACATAAGGATTAGCCCCTGTTTAATTGAATTGGATTGTTCTTGTTATTCAGCGTTAGGCATTTAACTGCCCGATTTCACCAGTTAGATTACATTAAAGCATCGAAATGGCGCAATGACTCGCCATCTGGCAAAAGGTGCCAAACAATTATGCCAATCGGCTGATCTGACTCAAAAAGGCAAGCTAAACAAGACGTTTCGATAAACCCCTCGCCAATTGATTTTTCCTTTAATAACATGCGCCTCCACACTGATTTTGCACACCGCTAATGAAAATTTATCTGGCGCCTATGGAAGGCCTCGCCGACCATTTCCTGAGAAACATCATCGCCCACCGAGGCGGATATGACCTGGTTATTACCGAATTCGTCAGAGTTGTAGACCAGCTGCTGCCACCGTCTGTTTTTTACCGAATTGTTCCGGAGCTCAATCAGCATGCGCTAACAGGCGTCGATACACCGGTTCGTGTACAGCTACTGGGCAACCATGCGGATGCACTGGCAAGAAATGCGCTGCGCGCAATAGAACTTGGCTCCCACGGCATTGACCTGAATTTTGGTTGCCCGAGCAAAACGGTGAACAACAGCCTTGGCGGTGCCATTCTGCTCAATGAACCGGAAACACTGTACCGGATTGTGAAAGCCGTCAGGCAGGCAGTACCTGAAGAGCACGCTGTTTCGGCAAAAATGCGACTGGGCTACGAAGACAGTAGCCAGATGATTGAGTGCGCCAGCGCCCTGGCCTCTGCCGGTGCGGATGAAATTACCGTGCACGCCCGAACCAAGGTGCAGGGCTATGCCCCGCCGGCTCACTGGCACTTGGTGGAAGAAATCAGCAACAGGGTGAGCACGCCGCTGATCATCAATGGCGACATCTGGTGCGACGACACCGCCAGGCAGGCATTGAAGGCATCCGGCTGTCAGCACCTTATGATCGGCCGCGGGGCGGTCAGAAACCCCTGGCTGGCACAACAGATAAAAGGCACGCACAGTGGCAGCACCGACTGGACAGACTTGCACGCCATCATTATGGAGTTCTGGCAGGCGGTAACCGACCAAATGAGCCACCGCTACTGCTCGGGGCGATTAAAACAATGGCTGAAGCATTTGAAGGAGTCCAATCCACGCGCAGCAGATCTGTATCTGGAACTGAGGCCATTAACAGACGTAGCTGAAATAACCGAACTGCTGACGGGCTACAGGAATTAAGGACAAAAAAACAAAGGAAATTATAAAAGAGAACAAGGGAATTGAAAACGAGAAGAAGTGGCGCGCCCGGTACGATTCGAACGTACGACCGCCTGGTTCGTAGCCAGGTACTCTATCCAGCTGAGCTACGGGCGCGCATCAGTGCATTTTAAACCTTCTCTACCCGCACTGTAAGTAGGAAGTTGGCGCGCCCGGTACGATTCGAACGTACGACCGCCTGGTTCGTAGCCAGGTACTCTATCCAGCTGAGCTACGGGCGCTTAAAACCAGTATTAAACTGGTCAATGGCGGAGAGAGAGGGATTCGAACCCTCGATGAGCTTTCGCCCATACGCCCTTAGCAGGGGCGCGCCTTCAGCCACTCGGCCATCTCTCCAAACAACGGCGCGCATCTTACCATGTTTTTTTCAAAAAAAAAGAAAAAACTCAATAAAATTAACACATTAGCGAATTTTACTGGTTAGAAAGTGCGGCCGGATATTGGAAGTTATTCCTCTGGCTGATCTGGCTGACCCATCTCGCGCTGAATGCGCTGATAGATTTCTTCACGGTGCACTGCAACATCTTTTGGCGCATTGACACCAATACGAACCTGATTACCTTTAACTCCGAGTACCGTGACAGTAACTTCATCACCAATCATTAATGTTTCACCGACCCGGCGGGTTAAAATCAGCATTAAAGTTTCTCCTGCTTTACTCTTGGGGCTGTCCTAATCATTCAGTCACCAATCGACTGAATGCCCTACATACCCCAAGTATTGTCAATAATTATAAAAAAGAAAGTCGAATTCACCTAGTGGTGGTCAAAGAACAACAGTCCATTGTTATTGCTGGCTGAAAACCAGAAATGACGCTCCCTCGAAACTTCAATGATGCCCAATAACTTGTAGCTTACTCGGCTGCGATATCAGCGGCGTCTAAATCAAAAGCGGTATGCAGCGCACGAACAGCCAACTCCAGATACTTTTCTTCTATGACCACTGAAATTTTAATCTCTGACGTAGAGATCATTAAAATATTGATGTTTTCCGCGGCCAGGCAGTCAAACATCTTTGAGGCAACACCCGCATGTGAACGCATACCCACACCGACGATAGAGACCTTAGCGATGGAATTATCACCGGTAACGGTTTGTGCCCCGAGATCTTCAGCGACAGATTCGAGAACCTGAATCACGCGCTTATAGTCGTTTCTGTGCACGGTGAAGGTAAAATCCGTTGTTTTATCTTCGGCAACGTTCTGCACAATCATATCGACTTCAATATTGGCCGCACTTACCGGCCCCAGAATCCGGCTTGCCGCACCAGGGATATCAGGAACGCCAACCAAGGTCAGCTTGGCCTCATCCCGATTAAATGCAATTCCTGAGATTACTGGTTGTTCCATTTTCTGATCACCCTCAAAAGTAATTAATGTGCCGTCACCCTCAACAAAACTGGACAACACACGCAGCGGCACATGATATTTGCCTGCAAATTCAACCGAACGTATCTGAAGCACCTTAGAACCAAGGCTTGCCATCTCCAACATTTCTTCAAATGTGATCTGATCAAGCTTTTTGGCTTTTTCCACAACCCGCGGGTCAGTGGTGTAAACGCCATCGACATCGGTGTAAATCTGGCACTCATCGGCCTTCAGAGCAGCGGCAACAGCCACGGCGGACGTATCAGAACCACCACGCCCCAGCGTAGTGGTATTACCCTGCGCATCCACACCCTGAAAACCGGCAACAACAACGATCCTGCCTTTTTTCAGGTCTTCCTGAATGTTATTGACATCAATATCTTTAATACGGGCTTTGGTATGCGCACTGTCGGTTAAAATCTTAATCTGGTCACCGGTGTACGACTTTGCCTCGCAACCCAGCTCCTGCAGCGCCATCGACACCAATGCTATAGTGACCTGCTCACCGGTCGATACCAATACATCCAATTCACGAGGACTCGGATCGGATGATATTTCTGAAGACAGCGAAAGCAGACGGTTAGTTTCGCCACTCATGGCAGAAACCACAGCAACGACATCATGACCTTCATCACGGTAAGATTTTATTTTCTTAGCGACAGCCTGTATCCGCTCGATAGTGCCTACAGAAGTGCCGCCGAATTTTTGCACATATAACGCCATGAAATTTTAAGCCCTTAAGCAAGTGTCTCTTTCACAAAGGCAACAGCATAGTCCAATGCCTCTGCCAGTTTTTGCACATCGCCGCCACCGGCCATGGCCATATCTGGCTTACCGCCGCCTTTGGCGCCCATTTTCGCACCAACCTCTTTCACCAGATCACCGGCCTTGATCACCGAAATCTGATCTTTGGTCACACCGGCAGCGAGCTGCACCTTGTCATCATTCACTGCTGCGAGAACAACAATAGCGCTACCCAGCTTGTCTTTCATCTGATCCATGGTCGTGCGCAGGGATTTGGCATCGACACCGTCCAGGCGCGCAGCCAGGACTTTTACACCATTAATCTCCATGGCCGATGAGGTCAGGTCACTGGCCGCGGAACTTGCCAGCTTGGCCTTGAGCTGTTCAATCTGTTTTTCCAGCTCTTTGGTGTGTGCCAGGGTCTGGGTTACCTTTTCCGCAACCTGGTCTGCCGAACATTTGAGCATTGACTGAACGTTAAATACAGACTGATCCTGAGCGTGAATATCCGCAATAGCGTATGGGCCGACAACCGCTTCAATACGACGTACACCCGCTGCAATACCGCTTTCAGACTGAATGCGGAACACGCCGATATCGCCGGTTGCTGAAACGTGAGTCCCCCCGCATAGCTCTTTGGAGAAACCGTCGGTTCCCATCGATAGTACACGAACGTTTTCATCGTACTTTTCACCGAACAGGGCCATAGCTCCGGCTTCGCGTGCCGAATCAATATCCATCAACTCTGTCACTACCGGGCTGTTTGACTGAATCTGCTGGTTTACCAGCAATTCAACCTGCTTTAGCTCTTCCCGGGTAACCGCTTCAAGGTGAGAGAAATCAAAGCGCAGTTTATCGAACGCAACCAGCGAGCCACGCTGCTGCACATGGGTGCCCAGCACCTTCCGCAGTGCGGCATGCATCAGGTGAGTAGCACTGTGATGGCGTGCGGTATTTAGACGCTCATCACGAGCAACGGTTGCATCCAGCACGGCGCCAACGGCGACTGTGCCGCTTACAACCTTAACCCGATGCAGGTGATGCCCTTGCAGCTTGGTGCAGTCAACAACTTCCAGTTCCACACCCTCAGCGGATAAACGACCGATATCACCGGATTGACCGCCGGACTCGGCATAGAAAGGTGTTTTGTCGAGAATAACCAGACCTTCATCCCCGGATGATAGCTCGCTGACAGTTTCGCCAGCCTTCAGCAGCTTAGCCACTTCACCACTGCCAATCAGTGACTCATAGCCCAGGAATTCGGTTTCACCTTCCAGGTTTAAATCAATGTCACGATCGAGCGTAAACTTGCTGTTGGCTTTAGCTCGCTCACGCTGGGCAGCCATCGAAGCCTCAAAGCCCTGCTGATCAATCTCCAGACCTTTTTCACGGGCGACATCAGCCGTCAGGTCAGCTGGGAAACCGTAGGTATCGTATAATTTGAACACCAGCTCACCCGGAATCACCTTACCTTCCAACGATTCGATACCATCCTCCAGGATGGCCATACCGTTGGCGAGTGTGCGGGCAAACTGTTCTTCTTCAATAATCAGAACTTTCTGAACATGAGCCGCCTGCTCCGCTAACTCCGGATAGGCTTCACCCATTTCATTAACCAGATCGGAAACCAGCTTATTAAAGAACAGGCCTTCACAACCAAGCTTATAGCCGTGACGAATGGCACGACGAATAATTCGCCGTAACACATAGCCACGACCTTCATTGGAAGGAATAACACCATCGGCAATCAGGAACGCAGAGGAACGGATATGGTCGGCGATAACACGCAATGAGCGGTTTTCAATATCAGTACAGCCGGTCTCGCGCATGGCTGCTTTGATGAGTGCCTGGAACAGATCGATCTCATAGTTACTGTGTACGTCCTGGAGGATAGCCGCCAAGCGCTCCAAACCCATACCCGTATCAACAGACGGTTTAGGCAACGGCTTACGGATACCATCTTCCTGCGTATCAAACTGCATGAAGACCAGGTTCCAGATTTCGATATAACGGTCCAGGTCATCGTCCGGGCTGCCCGGAGGGCCACCGGGCACATCTTCACCGTGATCATAGAAAATTTCAGAACAGGGGCCACACGGACCGGTATCGCCCATCATCCAGAAGTTATCTTTATCGCCAAGACGGGAGAGCCGATCCGCCGGAACACCTATTTTGTTCACCCAGATATCAGCGGCTTCATCGTCATCTTTATAAACGGTGACCCAGAGTTTTTCGGCAGGCAGGCCAAGCTCTTTGGTCAGGAAGTTCCAGGCAAAACCGATTGCTTCTTCTTTGAAGTAGTCGCCGAAACTGAAATTACCGAGCATTTCAAAGAATGTATGGTGACGGGCGGTGTACCCTACATTTTCCAAATCGTTATGTTTACCACCTGCACGCACGCAGCGTTGCGCGGTTGTCGCTCGTGAATAATCCCGTTTATCTGAACCCAAAAACACGTCTTTAAACTGGTTCATACCGGCATTGGTAAATAGCAGGGTCGGATCATTACCTGGAACTAATGAGCCAGCGGGTACTACTCGATGGCCATTTTCAGCAAAATAATCAAGAAAGCGGCGGCGGATTTCTGAGGTTCTCATTGGAAATAGGATTCTCTATTGAATGCTTCGGCTAAAAAAGGCAGACAATAGTACACACATGGACTCACAGAGGAAATACCAGCTATTTAAGATTAGGAACCCGCTGTTCGATTTGGTCTAAATTCCGCGACAAATGCTTGTAAATTAGTGAAACGATGAGCTGTCACTAGTAGACAATTGCTCGACGGCATAACGAATCATATCGGGATTAAAACCCCGATAACTGAGAAACCGATAGGCTCTGGCCTTCTCTTTTTGATCGGCTACGGCTGAAAACTTACGTTGCAAACAGGCCGCTGCCAACTCGAACCAATCAATATTTTTAGCCTGCATCGCACTCTCCATCAGGTGGGCAATACCTTTCTGGCGGGCGTCATAGGTTATCCGAACCGGGCCACGCCCCTTTTCTATCTGACTGTTCAGCCACATATCAACATAGCGCTCATCCGATTGCAGCCCCTGATCAATCAGCCGTGCCAGCACCTGCTCGATCTCTTCCCCGGAATCAGGAAACTTTCCGCTCAGTTTGCTTTTTAACTCGTGCTGCGAATATTCCCTACGGGCAAGCAAACCCAGCGCGGCATTCCAGATACTCATTCAACCTCCCTTAAAAACCAAAAAGCCCGCTCAATTAGCAGGCTTTGGATTGCGCTTACAGACCCGAGATCAGCCCTTAGCTTTGGCTTTTGGCTTAGCCGGCTCTGCTTCTGCTTCAGCCTTGGCAGGTTCCGGGTCTTTTTTATCCAGAAACTTAGCCCGAACAGCGGTCTCAATCTCATTGGCCATTTCCATGTTGTCACTCAGGAAGCGTGCGGCATTTGCCTTACCCTGGCCGATCTTGTTGCCCTTATAAGAGTACCAGGCACCCGATTTTTCAACCAGGCCGATCTTAACGCCCAGGTCGATCACCTCACCCATATGGTAGATACCCTGGCCGTACATAATCTGGAACTCTGCCTGTTTAAACGGTGGAGCCACCTTGTTCTTCACGACCTTAACGCGGGTTTCGGAGCCCACTACTTCGTCACCGTCTTTGATGGTACCTGTACGACGGATATCCAAACGAACAGACGAGTAGAACTTCAGGGCATTACCACCCGTGGTGGTTTCCGGATTACCAAACATAACGCCAATCTTCATACGGATCTGGTTAATGAAGATCACCAGACAGTTGGCGGTTTTGATGTTACCGGTAATTTTACGCAGCGCCTGAGACATCAATCGTGCCTGCAAACCAACGTGGTGGTCACCCATTTCGCCTTCAATTTCTGCCTTAGGAACCAAAGCCGCGACCGAGTCGATAACGATGACGTCGACAGCATTGGAGCGCACCAGCATATCGGCGATTTCCAGTGCCTGCTCACCGGTATCCGGCTGGGAAACCAACAGATCATCTACCTTAACCCCCAGTTTCTGGGCATAGGAAGGATCCAGAGCGTGCTCAGCATCGACAAACGCACAGGTGCCACCGGCCTTCTGTGCTTCTGCAATAACCTGCAGCGTCAGTGTAGTTTTACCGGAAGATTCAGGACCATAGATCTCAACAACCCGACCTTTAGGCAAGCCACCAATACCGAGCGCAATATCCAAACCCAGCGAGCCGGTTGAGATTGCCGGAATATCCAGCTGGTCTTTATCGCCCAGGCGCATAACCGAGCCTTTACCGAACTGGCGTTCAATTTGACCTAATGCCGCGGTTAAAGCTTTTTCTTTATTGATGTCCATAATCGTTCTTCCGAATTAAAGGCTGTATGAATAAACAGTATATTGTCATAATTTGATTCAGGCTGACAAGCGCTAATTTTGCTTGCTCAGCAATTCAACTAATCGCACCAAGGCATAATCCGCTGCCTGGTCGCGTACCTGCTGGCGATCGCCGCTAAAGAGTCTTTTTTCAGACCATACTTTTTTACCATTTGCCCAGCTGAAACAGACCGTGCCAACCGGCTTGGATTCAGTGCCACCACCCGGTCCGGCAATGCCGCTGACCGACAGTGCCCAAGCGGAAGCAGCATAGTTACGGCCGCATTCGGCCATCTGCTCTGTGACCTCACAACTGACCGCGCCATACTGCTCAATGGTTGCGGACTGTACACCCAGCTTAATTTTCATCTCGTTTGAATAGGTCACAACGGCGCCCAGAAACCACTCGGAGCTACCTGCCAGGTCGGTACACAACTTGGCGATTCCACCGCCGGTGCAGGACTCTACCGTTGCCAGAGTTTCATTCCGTGCAACCAATAAGCGCGCTAATTCATCAATCTGCATATAGCCTCCGGGTTTTGATTAAAACCGGAATGGCATACCATTGCCGGTCCGTAAATTTCAGACACTTGGTAAAGCATGAGCAAGCAAGACGCAACCGCAAAACACACCCCCATGATGCAGCAATACTTCAAATTAAAGAAGCAGCATCCTGACGATCTGCTGTTTTACCGAATGGGTGACTTTTATGAGCTGTTCTTTGACGACGCCAAAGAAGCCTCCAGGCTGCTCGACATTACACTGACCAAGCGCGGCCACAGCAATGGTGAACCGATCCCCATGGCCGGCATTCCGTTCCACGCAGCGGAAGGCTACATAGCCCGACTGGTGCAGACCGGCCGTACCGTTGCGATTTGCGAACAAGTCGGCGACCCGGCTGCCAGCAAAGGGCCGGTAGAGCGTAAGGTTGTCAGAGTACTGACACCAGGCACGCTCAGTGACGAAGCCTTTCTTCAGGACAGAAAAGAATCTCTTCTGGCCGCAATATACACGGTAAACAGCAACTGGGGCCTGGCAACACTGGATATGGCCAGTGGCCGGTTCAACCTGATGGAACTGAAAACCGCGCAGGATTTAACCAGTGAGCTGGAGCGCCTGAAACCCAGCGAACTGCTCTATTCGGAAGGCGCTCAGCCGCCTGAAATCTACGCCAAACCCGCCTTTCGGGCACAACCGGAATGGCTGTTTGATTACGACAGCGCAATAGAAAACCTGACCTCTCAGCTGGGCACTAAAGACCTGAGCGGTTTCGGGGTCGATGAAATGCACAGCGCCATTTGCGCAGCCGGCTGCCTGCTCAATTACGCCCGCGAAACCCAGAAAAGCGACCTGCCCCATATTCGATCTCTGACGCCCGAATACCACAATGACAGCGTAATCCTGGATGCTGCCACGCGCCGAAACCTGGAAATTGACATCAACATCCGCGGCGAATCCGAAAACACCCTGTTTGCACTGATGGATATGTGCAGCACAGCAATGGGCAGCCGCATGCTGCGGCGCTGGCTCAACAGGCCACTGCGCTCGCACAATACACTTAACGATCGCCTGGCAGCAGTAAGCACTCTGCTGGGTGATTTTCGCTTCGAACAATTTATCAGCATTATGAAGCCGATCGGCGATGTCGAGCGGGTACTCAGCCGGGTTGGCCTGCTCTCGGCACGCCCGCGCGATTTAATCCGTCTGCGCGAAGCGCTGGAGGCAATCCCGGCATTACAGGCACAGCTGGCAGAATGCGATTCACCGCTGCTGAACCGGCTGAAGGGCGAACTTCAGGCAAACCCTGCATGGCTGAAAGAAATATCTGCAGCAATTAAAGAAAACCCTCCGGTGGTTATTCGCGAAGGCGGCGTCATCGCCGAAGGCTATGATGCCGAACTGGACGAGCTGCGCGGACTGGACAGCAATGCCGGTGAATTCTTAACCAACCTGGAAACCAGTGAGCGCGAGCGCACCGGGCTCTCGACCCTAAAGGTCGGCTATAACCGGGTTCATGGCTACTATATTGAGATCAGTAAAGCCCAGTCTGGTGACGCGCCAACAGAATACATTCGTCGTCAGACCCTGAAGAATGCCGAACGCTTTATAACCCCGGAGCTGAAAACCTTTGAGGATAAAGCCCTGAGTGCGCGAAGCCGGGCTTTAGCACGGGAGAAGTTCCTTTATGACCAGCTGGTACAAACGCTTGCTGGCGACCTGTTACCGCTGCAAACCTTTTGTCAGGCCCTGATTGAGCTGGATGTTCTGACCAACCTGGCAGCCTGCGCTGACAAATTCAACTGGACAGCGCCGAGCCTTTCCGCAGAACCGGGCATTAAAATCTCAGCCGGCCGACACCCGGTTGTGGAATCGCTGCTGGAAACGCCATTTGTACCGAACGATACCGAACTAACGCCGGAAACCTGTATGCAGGTCATTACCGGGCCCAACATGGGCGGTAAATCGACCTATATGCGCCAGGTTGCGGTCATCGCGCTGCTCGCCTCAATTGGCAGCTATGTACCGGCAGAGTCCGCCAGCATTGGCCAGCTCGATCGCATCTTCACTCGTATGGGCTCTTCCGATGACATTGCAGGCGGCCGCTCTACCTTTATGGTAGAAATGACAGAAACCGCCAGCATCCTCAATAACGCCAGCAATAAAAGCCTGGTTATCATGGACGAAGTCGGTCGCGGAACCAGCACCTTTGACGGCCTGTCACTGGCCTGGGCCAGCGCCAGTCATCTGGTCGGCGAGATAAAAGCGCTGACCCTCTTTGCCACCCACTACTTTGAAATGACAGCCCTGGCAGAAACATTCAGCGCGGCCAGCAATGTTCACCTCGATGCCACCGAGCACCAGGACAAACTGGTCTTTCTGCATCGCGTTCAACCCGGACCGGCTTCCCAGAGCTATGGTATACAGGTAGCCAGGCTCGCTGGCCTGCCAACAGAAGTAATTACTCAGGCAAAATTCAAACTCGATACACTTGAAGGCACACCAGCACCTGCGGCAGCTTCCAAACCGGTAACACAGGGCGACATTCCCGCCCAGGCAGACCTGTTTGCGGTATCAGAACACCCAGTGGCCGAAAGCCTGAGAGCACTGAGCCTTGACGATTTAACACCCAGACAGGCGCTGGAATGGCTGTACCAACAACGGGACAAGCTGTAAAAAGCAGGTCACTGGCGTTGTTTATTCACTTTTAGAATAACGCCCATACTTAATGACCTGAATTTTTAATTGAGGCATCCAAACTCTGGCACTACTATTAGCCAAAACTAAGGAAGAGATAATTCAATGGCATTTGTTGTTTTAGAAAACTGCATTAAGTGCAAATACACCGATTGCGTAGAGGTCTGCCCGGTAGACTGCTTCTATGAGGGTCCAAATTTTCTGGTTATTCACCCGGATGAGTGCATCGATTGTGCGTTGTGCGAGCCAGAATGCCCGGCCGAAGCCATCCTGTCTGAAGATGAGGTTCCGGCGGATCAAATCGACTTTATCGAACTGAACGCTGAGCTGGCAGAGGTTTGGCCAAATATTACTGAGCAGAAAGACCCTCTGCCGGATGCGGATGAACAAAACGGCGTTCCCGGCAAACGCGCTGCATTAGAGCGCTAATCCAGAAACCTGCCTGCCTCCTTTGTGGTTTTCAATACCGCAAAACGAAAGAAGCCCGCGTAAAGCGGGCTAAAGTACTGCAGCCTGATAGCTTATTTCAGGTTCTAAACTCCAAACAGTGCGGTAGAAGTCAGCCCTTGCTTCTCCATAATATCCCGCAACCTGCGTAAAGACTCGACTTGAATCTGGCGAACACGCTCACGGGTTAACCCAATTTCACGGCCTACATCTTCAAGAGTGCTTGTTTCATAGCCACGCAGACCAAAGCGACGGGCGACCACTTCACGCTGCTTTTCTGACAGCTCGTCCAACCAGCGATCAATGCTGGCCTTCAGATCATCTTCCTGCAGTGCATCAGAAGGGTCATTGGCTCGTTCATCAGCAATGGTATCCAACAGGTTTTTATCGGAGGTATGGCCAATAGGTGTATCGACAGAGGTTACGCGCTCGTTCAGTGCGAGCATTTTCTTAACGTCTTCTACCGGTTTTTCCAGCAGAAACGCGATGTCTTCCGGCGTAGGCTCGTGATCCAGCTTCTGAGACAGCTCACGGGCAGCACGCAGGTAAACATTTAATTCTTTTACAACATGAATCGGCAGGCGAATGGTGCGGGTCTGATTCATGATGGCCCGTTCAATAGTTTGACGGATCCACCAGGTAGCATAGGTTGAAAAGCGGAAGCCACGCTCGGGGTCAAACTTCTCGACTGCACGGATTAAACCGAGGTTACCTTCTTCGATCAGATCCAACAGTGTCAGACCGCGATTGAGGTAGCGACGTGCAATTTTCACGACCAGACGCAGGTTACTTTCGATCATGCGCTTACGACCGGCAGGCTCACCTTTACGCGCCAGACGGGCAAAGTAAACCTCTTCTTCCGGGCTTAACAGCGGCGAGAAGCCGATTTCGTTCAGGTAAAGCTGTGTAGCATCGAGAGAACGCTGTAGGTTTCCATTGGCATTGAGCGCCTCCTGAAACTCACCTTCGTCTTTCGAGGAATCGTCAGAATCGAAGCCGTTATAATCTTCTTTTTCAACGTGAGAATTTTCTGATTCAAATTCAGCCCCGGACATTAAATCTTTGAAGGCTGTAATCTGGTCGTCGGCAATATTAGCGGCATTATCCCTGAGTTCAGTCATAGTATTCACCTGTTTTGCTGAGCTTCTTATATCGGTCAGAATGGTGAAGTCTTTAACGCTTCGGCAAATACTGAATAGGATTTACCGGCTTACCATCCTGACGAATTTCGAAGTGCAAGCCGGGCTGGTCTCCCTGCTTACCCATCGTTGCGATTTTCTGCCCGGCAGCTACGCTATCTTTCTCGTTTACCAGAATTCTCTCTGTAAAGGCATACGCGCTTAAAAAGGAATTCGTATGTTCAACGATGATCAGATTGCCGTAACCGGGTAGTCCATCACCTGCATAAACGACAGTTCCTGTCGCCGCTGCAACTACAGAATCTCCAATTCGACCGCCGATATCAATGCCTTTTCTATCCGACACCCTGGAACTAAAAGCTCGCACTATTTTCCCGTCGTGCGGCCAAACCCATGATGCCGCCTTAGACTTGTCATTTAGACTCGCTTTCACAGAAGCGTCATTTTTCTGACTGTTAGTATTTGTAACCGAGTTCTGAACACTGCTGTTCTTGGTCGTTTTAGTGGTTTTTACCGAAGCAGACGCGGTTTTAGAGACTGGAATTTGTTCGCTCAGTTTGAGCGACTGACCTTCAAATATCCGAAAATCTGAGCCGATACCGTTAGCTTTCGCGAGCTTTTTATAGTCCAGCCCGAAACGGAAGGCTATGGAGTAAAGGGTGTCACCCGGTTTAACCAGGTAATAGTCCGGCCTGTAATTTGAAGGCTGTACCGACTTAGCCGCAGGCTTGGTTTGCTGCCAATCGGGCGTGCCCCGTTTTTCCAGAGAAGCATAACGTTCACTGTTCAAACAGGATGTCAGCATCAGAATAATGACAAAAACTATACTGTTTTTTGACACACAAAACACTGTATATATCACCTCGAGTCTGGATGCGTTCTACAGTGAAAACTTCGGATGAACGCCGTTAAAACCTATCAGAACATACTAAAAAGAAATTTAAAATAAAACTTTAATTCCAAATAAGTCTAACCAATCAAGCAGATTAAGTGCATTTTGAGATTTAATTGGCAGAACCGACTTGATTTAATTCAAACACCTGACCTTTTGTATAGAAAATGGGTAAGCAGGCAGCCGGACAGAAATACCAAAACACTGATCAGCAACCAGGCAGCTTCCCCTGTTTGTACCTCATAAGACAAGGGGCCGTACCAGCTGCCGCCACCTTGCCATGGCCACACCTTAATCAGTGCGCCTGCTATGACACCCAACATGAAACTTAGCACCGAATCATGCCAGCGGGACATCAGCCATTGAAGAAATTTACTGAAACTTAATATGCCGGCTACACAACCCAGGCCAACCCAAAGGATGACCATCAGGTCTTTTTCATGCACGGCCTCCACCACTTGCGGGTATATACCGAGCAGCAACAGAATAAAGGATCCGGAAATACCCGGAAGCAGCATTGCGGAAATGGCCAGCGCACCGCCCAGGAACAACACAAGCGGGCTTGAGCCAGCATCTATGGCCGTCATAAACACCAACATAACCGACATAGCCAGCCCCGACGCAAACAGCAGCAGATCTTTAGTGCCCCATTGATGCTCACGCACCAAATGAACCAGCGAGAGTAGAATAACCCCCATAAAAAAAGACCAGACAACCGGGGCAGCCACAGCCAAAAGTACATGCAGCAGATTTAGCACGGTGATCAGGCTGAACAGAATACCGATACCGAGGCACAGCAAGAAATTACCGTCCACCTCCAGCCATAGTTTTTTCCATTTACCCTGTATCACCAGGGGCAGTAAAGCGGGGCGAATGCCTGCCAGTGCGGCAATGAAGCGTTCATAAATGCCGGTGATTAATGCAATCGTTCCACCGGAAACACCCGGGACCGCATCGGCAGCGCCCATGGCCGCGCCCTTTAATATCCAGCCGATAGCTTGCTTGCGCATTATTTTTTTACTCCACTCAACATCGGTACAAAAACAACCGGTTCAATTTTCTGTATCACTAGTTCGTCATCGTTTTTATCAATAACCGTCAGATATTGATCTACTTCACCGATGGGCATAATGAGTCGGCCGCCGTCAGGGATCAGCTGATCGAGCAATTCCTTCGGAGGCTCATGGGGTGCTGCTGTGCCGATAATTACGTCAAAAGGGGCTTCTTCCGGCCAGCCAAAGAATCCATCATCCAGTTTCAGCCGCACATTTCTCAGCTTCAGTGTGGCCAGTCGCTCACGCGCCTTTTCCTGCAACGGCTTAATACGTTCAACGGAGCAGACTTCATCGACCAGGTTCGCCAGCACACAGGTTTGAAAGCCAGAGCCGGTACCAATTTCAAGAACCCGTTCATGGTGAGGCGCCTGCATAACAAGCTCAGACATTCTGGCAACGATATAGGGCTGCGACAGCGTTTGTGCGTAGCCAATAGGCACCGACATATCTTCGTAGGCTTTGTGGCCCAGTGCCTCATCAACAAACAGGTGCCGGGGTACGGCTTCGAAACAGGCCAACACCTTTGAATTGGTAATTCCCTGCTCAACCAGACGATCGATCATGCGGGTACGGGTGCGGGCAGAGGTCATACCAATACCATGAACGCGATTCGACGACTTACTCATGGCATTCGGTTCCGTCGCCTTCCGTTAACTGACATAGCTCTGCAATCACGGAAGTAGCAAAGCAGCCGGCCGGCAGAAAAAAGGAGATGACCGGGTCGCCGTCGATAACCTCAAAGTGCGGTTGCTCGGGTATAACCCTGAACTTCCGGAAGTGACGGCTGACCTTTTTGGCGTGCAGAGCCTCGATAACAGTCTGAAAGCTTTCCAGTACAGTGCCTTCCCGATCATCCAGCGCAGTGAATTCATCTTTGGAAAGACCAGGCAAGCTGCCGCTGGGTGATAGCCGCCCCTGCACACAGCGTTCAGTATCATCAGCAGAGGGGTGCTCGCAGTAAAAGCCTGCTTTACCCTCGGTAAACTGTGCGAAGTCGCCGGGGATAAGCGTGTTCCAGGTACCCGCCTTTACACGCTCAGCGAGCAACAGGTTAAACAGATAGGAGCGTACCGAAGACAGGAACAGTGATTCCAGGTGCCTTGGGAAGCGAGCGCCATTCAGTAGCTGAATACCCTTTTCCACATTCTGACCGCCCATGCCGAAGCGCTGAGCACCAAAGTAATTCGGCACCCCGGCTTCGGTGATCTGCTGCCAGTTTTGTTCAAGCAGGTTGGCCGGCAGCTGCGAGTCGCGAATACGAATCACAAAGCGGTTACCAATCAACTGACCGGTTTTCAGCTTTCTGGAGTGACGGGTGGCACTGAGAATTTCGACATTGGGGATATTCAGGGTACTGAAATCCGGGTCTGTCTTGCCGGGAAGGTGCACGGAAAAGGTTTGTTCAGTCACAGCCTGGCGATCTTTTAAGCCGGCAAAGCTGACATCACGAGGCTTTACGTTCGCCCAGCGGGCAAGTTGCTTTGCAAGCCACTGAGTATTTTGTCCGGTTTTTCTGACTTTTAGCCACAGATGCTCGCCTTCACCGCAGGGTTCTTCCGGCAGTCGCTCAATAACGACGAAATCTTCGGGTAGCTGTTTAATCCTGCCTTCAGTAATGTCAAAACGATGGGCACGCGGCCAGTCAAATTTCAGATTCACGTGGCTGATTTCTCCAGCAGGCATACCGCATCTACAGCGATCCCTTCTTTTCGGCCAACAAAGCCAAGCTTCTCGGTTGTGGTCGCCTTTACATTAATGTTGCCGACAGCCGTACCCAGCAGCTCAGCGATTCGCTCGGCCATGGGCCGTTTATAATCTTTCAAACGCGGCGCCTGTGCGGCAATGGTAATGTCGGCATTCATCAGCCGGTAGCCCTCAACCGTCACCAACCTGTATACCTCGACCAATAACTCAGCGGAATCAGCCCCTTTCCATTGCTCGTCGGTATCGGGGAAGTGCTCACCGATGTCACCTTTTGCAATTGCACCCAGCAGGGCATCGGTTAGGGCATGAAGAACAACGTCACCGTCTGAATGGGCGAGTAGCGCCTGATGCGAGGGAACATCGATACCGCCGAGCTTTATCAAACACTCGCTGCTTTGCGGGTCAAACTTATGAACATCGTAGCCATGACCAATTCTGAACATTAAATTCTGCCTTGTTGCGTTAAGTAAAACTCAACCAGCGCTGCGTCTTCCGGGTGAGTAAGTTTAATGTTATCCGACGAGCCAACCACCAGATTCATGGGCTGGCTAATATGCTCAATTGCAGAGGCTTCATCGGTCACGTTCACTCCGTCATCCAGCGCTTTACGCAGGGCATCGCGCAGCTCCTGCACACGAAAGCACTGCGGTGTCTGGGCGGCACACAGCGTTGAGCGATCAATGGTTTTCGGAATACCCTGCAGAGAGCTGGCCTGCTTGACGGTATCGGTAATCGGCTGACACAGAATACCGCCCATCTGGGTAACCAGTACTGTATCAATTAGCCGCTGAATATCTATCGCCTGAACGCATGGGCGGGCAATATCATGTACCAGCACCCAATCAAATGGATGAACAGATTCAAGCATATGATTCAGACCGTTCAAAACGGTTTCAAAGCGCTCACCACCGGCGGTGAACACCTCAAGCTCATCATACCCGGCAGCGATGGCTTGACCGGCTGCATCTTCTGCTGACAAGCCGATGAAGGCACGCCCCTTGCGGTCGGTTTCAAAACAGGCATTCAGAGTCCAGGCCATCACGGCCCTGCCGGCAATCTCTGTTAACTGCTTGGGCTGATCAGAGCCAAAACGGCTGCCTACCCCACCGGCGGGAAAAAGAAAATGAACGGCCATTAGTTGTTCTCATCTACAACGATGATGTAGGTCTCTCCCGGCTTAACCAGCCCGAGATCCTGACGGGCGAGCTCTTCCACCGCATCATCACCGGATTTTAAATCTGCCACACGGGCTCTGAGCTTATCGTTTGTCGCCTTTTGCACCTTTAATTCCAGTTCTAAGGCTGCGATTTCTTTTTCCAGGCGTTTTTTATCTGCATGGCCATTTTCTGCAAACCAGAATCGATACTGAAGCATGACGATCAGTACCAGCAATGCAATTTGTACAAGGCGCATCTGTTCAACCTTCCTTATGAGTGCGCTTATTTTCACGCATAAAAAAAAGGGAGCCAAGCCCCCTTTTTTAAAATCAAGCATTTAGCTGAAGGTATCGCTGCGGATACCTTCAGAATCTGCCATTACAATTACGCCTGACCTTTAACTTCTTTCAGACCATTGTAAGGAGCTTTGTCGCCCAGCTGCTCTTCGATGCGGATCAGCTGGTTGTACTTAGCAACACGGTCAGAACGGCTCATAGAACCTGTTTTGATCTGGCCAGCAGCAGTACCAACCGCCAGGTCAGCAATGGTTGCATCTTCAGTTTCACCAGAACGGTGAGAGATCACTGCAGTGTAGCCAGCGTCTTTAGCCATCTTGATTGCAGCCAGAGTTTCAGTCAGAGAACCGATCTGGTTGAATTTAATCAGGATAGAGTTAGCGATGCCTTTTTCGATACCTTCAGCCAGAATCTTAGTGTTGGTTACGAACAGGTCGTCACCGACCAGTTGCAACTTGTCGCCCAGCAGTTCAGTCTGGTGCTTGAAGCCGTCCCAGTCAGACTCGTCCAGACCGTCTTCGATAGAAACGATTGGGTATTCGTTAGCCAGACCCTGCAGGTATACGTTGAACTCTTCAGAAGTGAAGATCTTGCCTTCGCCCTTCATGTTGTAGTTGCCAGCTTCTTTGTCGTAGAACTCAGAAGCAGCACAGTCCATAGCCAGAGTAACGTCTTTACCCAGCTCGTAACCCGCCAATTCAACAGCTTCTTTAATTGCAGCCAGTGCAGCAGCGTTAGATTCCAGGTTAGGCGCGAAACCACCTTCGTCACCAACAGCTGTGCTCATGCCTTTAGACTTAAGTACTTTAGCCAGGTTGTGGAATACTTCAGCACCGATACGCAGACCTTCTTTCAGAGTCTTGGCACCAACAGGCTGGATCATGAATTCCTGGATATCAACGTTGTTGTCAGCGTGCTCACCACCGTTGATGATGTTCATCATTGGCAGAGGCATAGAGTAAACGCCAGAAGTACCGTTCAGGTCAGCAATGTGCGCGTACAGCTCAACACCTTTCTCAGCAGCAGCTGCTTTAGCGTTTGCCAGAGATACCGCCAGAATAGCGTTAGCGCCGAAGTTGGACTTGTTCTCAGTACCGTCCAGATCAATCATAACCTGGTCAATTTCAGCTTGGTTCAGAGCGTCTTTACCGATCAGAGCTTCACGGATTGGACCGTTAATAGCGGCAACGGCTTTCAGTACGCCTTTACCTAAGAAGCGGCTCTTGTCGCCATCACGTAGTTCCAGAGCTTCGCGAGAACCAGTAGAAGCACCAGATGGAGCAGCTGCACGACCTTTCGCGCCACCTTCCAGTACAACATCAGCTTCAACCGTTGGGTTACCACGGCTATCAATGATTTCACGAGCTTTAATATCTACAATTTTCGCCATTTCAGGACTCTCCAATGAGTAATAAAAACCAAATCGCGCCATATTGTTGGGATTTGGCAGAACAATATCTTGTTCAGGGTCAATCAAAATGTAATTTTGTTACAGAATTAGGGGATAGCCAAGGTGAAATTCACCAAAACGCCCCCTAAATCAGACATCAAACAGCATCATGCTTTAACACCGCTGAAATAAAACCACTAAATAAACCGTGGCCCTTTCTTGGTGTCGAAGTAAATTCAGGGTGGAACTGACAGGCAACGAACCATGGATGATCCGGATTCTCAACAATTTCCACCAACGCTCCATCTTGCGAGCGACCGGCAATAACCAAACCGGATTTTTCCAAGTCTGCCACATAATGGTTATTTACTTCATAACGATGACGATGACGCTCAACAATGCGCGGTTCGCCATACGCTTCCCTGGAATGCGTACCTTCTGTCAGCTGGCATTCCTGGCCGCCCAGGCGCATGGTGCCGCCCAGATCGGTGCTTTCATCACGCTCAACAACCTTACCATCGGCCTCGATCCACTCGGTAATCAAACCAATCACCGGATGGCGCGACTGACGGTCAAACTCGGTCGAGTGAGCGCCTTCCAAACCACAAACATTGCGGGCAAACTCGATCACCGCAACCTGCATACCCAAACAAATACCCAGGTATGGAATCTTGTTTTCACGCGCATACTGCGCCGACAGGATCTTACCTTCAACACCACGATGGCCAAAGCCACCCGGCACCAGAATACCGGATACGCCGGCGAGTACTTCCACGCCGTTCTTTTCCACATCTTCAGAATCGATGTACTTAATTTTCACCTTGGTACGCGAGCGGATACCGGCATGATCAATCGCTTCGATCAGAGACTTATAGGCATCCAGCAGATCCATGTACTTGCCAACCATAGCAATGGTGACTTCATTCTCAGGATTCAGCTTACGGTCGGTCACATCGTCCCAGTCTGAAAGGTCGGCTGGAGCGCACTCCAGTCCAAACTTCTCAACAACAATAGCGTCTAATCCCGATTTCGCCAGCATGCCAGGAATGCGGTAAATAGTATCGGCATCGAGCAGTGGAATAACGGCGCGTTCTTCAACGTTTGTGAACAGTGCGATCTTACGCAGCTCGGTTTTACCAATCGGACGCTCAGAACGACAGATCAGGATATCCGGCTGCAAGCCAATGGTGCGCAGCTCTTTCACCGAGTGCTGGGTCGGCTTGGTTTTTACTTCACCGGCAGTGGCGATATAAGGCACCAGTGTCAGGTGCATAGACAGCGCACGGCGGCTGCCCAGTTCGATCTTCAGCTGACGAACAGCCTCCAGGAACGGCAGGGATTCGATGTCACCGACCGTACCACCGATTTCAACCAGCGCAACATCAGCGTCACCGGCACCTTCAATAACGCGGCGCTTAATTTCATCGGTAATATGAGGAATAACCTGAACAGTACCGCCCAGGTAGTCGCCACGGCGTTCTTTACGCAGCACATCCTGATAGATGCGGCCGGTCGTAAAGTTATTGCGGCGGGTCATGGTGGTATTGACGAAGCGTTCGTAGTGACCCAGGTCCAGGTCAGTCTCGGCGCCATCTTCAGTAACAAATACCTCACCATGTTGAAACGGACTCATCGTTCCGGGGTCAACATTAATGTAGGGATCAAGTTTAAGAAGCGTAACTTTTAGCCCACGCGCTTCCAAAATGGCGGCTAACGACGCTGAGGCAATGCCCTTCCCTAATGAAGAAACAACACCACCGGTAACGAAAATATAACGAGTCATATAAGATCCCATCAAAAAAACAAAGAAAACCCGTGAAGCGACAGGGCTCCAAAGGTTCGGAAAATTAAGGGTAATTAGCTATTTAAGATGGGAGGCCAGAGTAGCAAAAAAGCAAATTTTGCTCAATCTGGAATTACATTATTTTGCCAGATTACCCGGTAACCGGTTTCACCCACCGCAGCCTGAAATTCTTCAGCAATAAACAAATCGCCGACCGCGACCAGATGATCGCCGCTGTATAGGATCGGCACCCGGTAACGCAGCCAGGGTTTCACCCGATATTCCTGAAGCAGGCGTTTTAAATCGCGGGATTTGGAGCGCCCAATCGGCTTAACCGTTTCGCCTTCGGTACGGGTTCGCCAGTGCAAATCGGGCAAATCAGCCCTGATACGCTCAGTACCGCGACTGACTTCAACCAGCCGGACTTCGCCGACTCCAGCCCATGGCTGTAACTGCTGATCAGATACCAAAGGCGGCGCACCCACCTCTGCCATATCTTTCACCCAATAAATGGCCGGACCATGACGGCGAATCGCCCCGTTACCGAGACGCACCTCGGGGGTAGCATCGGGCCGGGCTTTGATAACATGATTGTAGATCGCCTGCAGCCGGTCGCGTGAGGGTACCTGCTGGCCAATAGCCGTCAGCCAGGCGTGCAGCAGGCTTAGTATTTGGTCGTCACTGAAATCATCGAGCTGAACCAGTTTCAGGCCATCGTCAAAACTCAGCCGGTGCTGCAGCGCTTCATCGACGGATACCGGATTAGCACTGGACTCCGGCTCATCCAGCAGACGAATAACGTTCTGCACACGCTCCCGGTAACCCGGCCAGCGCTCTTCAAAGCGCGGCAAAACCTGATGGCGCAGGTAGTTCCGGTCCAGAGACAGATCGGCATTGGACTCATCATCTATCCAGGTAAGCTTCAGCTCGTTAGCGTAATCGATCAGCTGCTGCTTACTCAAACTCAGCAATGGCCGGTAAAGCCGGTAGTGGTCGCGGCTAGCCAGTGACGCCATCGCCTTAAGCCCATGCGGACCGGCACCACGCATTAAACGCAGAAAAAAGGTTTCAACCTGGTCATCCAGGTGATGCGCCAGTAATAAAACGGCATTTTCAGGCAGCAGTTCCCTGAACTGCTGGTAGCGGAACTCCCGCGCGGCCGCTTCCAGGCCACTGCCTTCCGGTACGACCTCGCCAGCGCAAACCTTTATCTCACAAGCCAGCGCACTGCACACCTGCTGACACTGCTCCGCCCAGTCATCTGCACTGACTGAAATACCATGATTCACATGAATAGCGGTGACATTTTCCGGCCCGACAGCCCGGCAGGCCAGCTCAAGCAAAAGCCGGGAGTCAAGCCCGCCGCTGTAGCCAACAAAGAAATGCGTCGAGCCTAAGCGGGATAAATCAGCTTTGAAGTCGTGAAAAAAGGCGTCATACCAGCCGGAGGAATAAGACAAGATAGCTACCCTAAGTTAATTGCCAAAGAAAGCGGAGTTTCTCACGGTCACCGCGCCGCCACAATTCAGACGCCCGGGGAACATCTACCCGCTCAACGTAGGTGGCTCCGATTTTTTCACAGGTACGAACAGAGGCGATATTATCGGGATTGCAGGTAATCCACAGCTCCGTAAAGCCGGCTTCCAGTGCAATCGGCTTGAGCAGCTGGCAGGCCTCGGTTGCATAGGCATGACCACGGAAACCGCGGCGGATGCCGTAGCCGATCTGGCCACCGTACTGCACGAGCATGGGCGAATGGCCCATTCGCAGGTCAATTTGTCCGATCGGCATTCCGTTCAGCAGAATAATATCAAACAGGCAGGCCGGAACGCTTTCCAGAGCCTCCTCTGCGCGGATCATGCGGTTGTAAACCAAGCCGACTGAATCACCAAATACCGGATCGGAATATTTTTCACGGATCAAATTATGCTTACCCAAAAACACATTCCTAATGCAGGTTAATCGATTTTCGCAGCAGAGGGTAGAAAGCCGGGCATTAAAAAGCCGGAGCGGAAAAGCACCACTCCGGCCATCAGAATCAGAATTGGACTAGGCCTGTACGCCGTATGACATCAGGCGCTTGTAGCGGCGCTCCAGCAAATCTTCGATAGGCTGCTGGCGCAGTACATCCACCTGCTGAGTCAATGCGTTCTTCACGCTTTCATTGATGGCATCAAAGTCTCGATGCGCGCCACCCAGCGGCTCATCAATAATCTGATCAACAATTCCCAGCTCTTTCAAACGGTGAGCCGCAATCCCCATGGCTTCCGCCGCTTCTGCGGCTTTGTCTGCGGTTTTCCAGAGGATCGATGCACAGCCTTCCGGCGAAATAACAGAATAGGTGCTGTATTGCAGCATGTTCAGATGGTCACAGACACCAATCGCCAATGCACCGCCAGAGCCACCCTCACCAATCACCGTTGCGATAATCGGTGTTTTCAGTGAAGACATCTTCAGCAGGTTGTAGGCAATGGCTTCCGACTGGCCGCGCTCTTCAGCACCGATACCCGGGTAAGCGCCCATGGTATCGATAAAGGTGATCACCGGCATCTTGAAGCGTTCAGCCATCTGCATCAGGCGCAGGGCCTTGCGGTAACCTTCCGGTCGGGGCATGGCGAAATTGCGGCGAACCTTTTCTTCAATTTCGCGGCCTTTCTGGTGACCAATCACCATAACCGGCAAATCATTCAGGCGGGCAACCCCGCCCACAATGGCCTGATCATCACCGTAGTGGCGGTCACCATGTAATTCATCAAACTCAGTAAACACGCCCTTGATGTAATCGAGTGTATAAGGGCGCTTAGGATGGCGAGAAACCTGCGAGATCTGCCACGCAGACAGCTTGCCGTAAATCTGACTGGTCAGCTTAGTCGCCTGTGCACTGAGCTTGTCGATTTCCGCTGAAATATTCAGATCGTTCCTGTTTCCCACCAATCGGAGTTCATCAATTTTAGAGATGAGCTCTGCAATCGGTTGTTCAAAGTCTAAATAATCCGGATTCATCATATTTCCCATTAACGACAAAATTCGTGTGACTGGCAAGTTATCGGTGCATCGGCATCCATTGCAGTCACGGTACACCAAAGGATAGACGCCACCTTAAAGATTTGCTTCAGATCAAACAAGATCAGGTGTGAAGATTTAGCTATGAACAAAAGTAAACAATTACTGGTACCTGAATTTGTAGCCGCCATCACCAAAACGTTGCTTAAGCGTGTGCAGCATTTCATCTTCGAGGCGAATACGATGCTCGCTGCCCAGGCGAATCTCGCCGTTTGCCCAGTCGTTCTGGTATTTGATCCAAACTTCACAGCCCTGCCCTTCGGGCAGATTACTTTGAGTCAGCTCCTGCAATTCATTCATAAACGCTCGGGCAGAACCGGCATCGACCCGGAATTCCACTCCCTTGATCAGCTTCTGACGGGCTTCTTCGAGTGAGTAAAGGCTTTGAGTACGAATCCGCGGCCGGTCACTGTAGTCATCCCAGCCGAGCTCGGCTTCCACCACGACAACGGTATCGGGCTCGAGCCGATCCTTGAATTGCTGATAAGCTTCGCCAAACAGCGTCATCTCAATGCGGCCACTGCGGTCATCGAGCGTGACGATTGCCATGGTATCGCCCTTCTGGGTTTGTCGGGTGCGCACACCCAGCACCAGGCCGGCAAGTGTTTTCACGTTCCCACGCCGGAAACGCTTCAGCTCCTCACCGGAAGCTTCGATATCGGAAAGCCGCATCGATACCAACTGCCGCACTTCTGCCTCAAATTCATCAATCGGGTGACCGGTCAGGTACAGCCCCAGGGTTTCTTTCTCGCCGGCCAGCCGCTCCTTCAGCGAGGCTTCACAGACATCCATATACTGCTCGTATACGTCACCGTTCTGCTCTGCCTCCAGTTCACCGAACATATCCAGTATACCCGCCGCCTGATTGCTGGCTTGCTGTTCCGCGGCCTTAACGGCATCGGGCATGGCTGTCAGCATTACGGTGCGGTTTGGCCCAATGTTATCCAGCGCACCGGCTTTGATAAGAGCATCAATGGCGCGCTTGTTCACCTTGCGCGAATCAATGCGATCACAGAAATCAAACAGATCGGTAAACGGGCCACCCTGTTTACGGGCCTCTACGATCGCCTCAACCGGGCCTTCACCCACGCCTTTAATCGCGCCCAGGCCATAAATCACCTGGTTGTTTTCATTCACGGTAAAGTAGTACTCACCCTCGTTAACATCCGGTGGCAGTACATCGATGTTTATCTGTCGGCATTCCTCAACGAAGATCACCACCTTTTCAGTATTCTGCAATTCCGACGACATGGTTGCCGCCATAAAGGCAGCCGGGTAGTGGGTTTTCAGCCAGAGGGTCTGATAAGACACCAACGCGTAGGCTGCCGAGTGCGATTTGTTGAAGCCGTAGCCGGCGAATTTTTCCACCAGGTCGAAGATCTTCATCGCCAGGTTGCCATCGATGCCGTTGTTGATCGAGCCTTCTTTAAAAACGGCGCGCTGTTTGGCCATCTCTTCCGGCTTCTTCTTACCCATGGCACGACGCAGCATGTCTGCGCCACCCAGCGTATAGCCAGCGAGTACCTGGGCGATCTGCATCACCTGTTCCTGATACAGAATAATGCCGTAGGTCGGAGCCAGAATAGGCTTCAACAGTTCGTGCTGGTATTGCGCATCCGGGTAAGAGATGTCCTCACGACCGTGCTTACGGTTAATAAAGTTATCTACCATGCCTGACTGCAGAGGCCCTGGTCGGAACAGTGCCACCAGTGCGATCATGTCTTCCAGGCAGTCTGGCTGCAAACGGTTCACCAGGTCTTTCATACCACGCGATTCCAACTGGAATACCGCGGTGGTTTTAGCCTCTTTCAGCAAATCGAAGGCGGCTTCATCGTCGAGCGGGATGCGGGCAATATCGATTTCTTCTTTACCCTCCGCCTTCAGCCGGGGGTTAATAATTTTCAGCGCCCAGTCGATGATGGTGAGTGTTCGCAAACCCAAGAAGTCAAACTTAACCAAGCCTGCGGATTCAACATCGTTCTTATCAAACTGAGTCACCAGGCCGCTGCCGTCTTCATCACACAGCAGTGGAGAAAAGTCTGTCAGCTTGGTCGGCGCAATCACCACACCACCGGCGTGTTTACCGGTCTGGCGGGTAATGCCTTCCAGCTTCAGGGCCATTTCCCAGATTTCCATGGCCTCTTCGTCTTCCTTCAGGAACTCACGAAGCTCGGTTACCTCGTCCAGGGCTTTACCCAGCTTCATACCCGGATCGGGTGGAATCAGCTTGGAGAGCTTGTCGGCCAAACCGAACGGCTTACCCTGAACACGCGCGACATCGCGCACCACAGCCTTCGCCGCCATGGTGCCGAAGGTGACAATCTGGGAAACCGCTTGACGACCATAGGTGTCGGCCACGTACTGAATAACCCGTTCACGGCCATCCATGCAGAAATCGACATCGAAGTCGGGCATGGAGACACGTTCCGGGTTAAGGAAACGTTCGAACAGCAGGTCGTATTCCAGCGGGTCAAGATCGGTAATATCGAGCACCCAGGCGACTAGCGAGCCAGCACCGGAACCACGACCCGGGCCAACCGGGACCCCGTTCTCTTTACCCCAGCGGATAAAGTCCATCACGATCAGGAAGTAACCGGGGAAGCCCATTTGGATAATGATATCGAGCTCAAATTCCAGCCGGTCGAAATAGTCTTTGCGACGTTCCTGATAGTCTGACTGTTCCGGGTTGAGCGCAACCTTCAGGCGGTTTTCCAGACCTTCGGCCGACAACTTGCGGAAGTAATCGTCCATGGTCATGCCTTCGGGTACCGGATAGTCAGGCAGGTAATACTTACCCAGCTCGACCGTTACCGAGCAACGTACGGCAATCAGCAGGGTGTTTTCGATTGCTTCCGGGATGTCGGAAAACAGCTCGGCCATCTCTTCAGGCGATTTCAGATACTGCTCTTCGGAATAATTTCTAACCCGTTTCGGGTCTTCCAGCGTTACGCCTTCGTTGATGCACACCCGGGTTTCATGGGCTTCGAAGTCTTCACGCTCCAGAAACATAACATCGTTTGTGGCCACGACCGGAATCGACAACTTACGGGCAATCTGCAGGCTGCCCTGCACAATGGCCTCGTCTTTTTCCCGCGAGGTGCGTTGCAGTTCAAGATAGAAACGGTCGCCGAAAATACCCTGCCAATGCTCGGCTATGGCCTCTGCACTTTCAGGCTTGCCGCGCAACAGCGCCTGGCCAACCTGGCCACGGCGGGCGCCGGAAAGCAGAATCAAACCCTGTTGTTTCTGTTCAATCCATTCGGCTTTGACGATGGCTTTATCATCATGTTGATTGGTCTGATAAGCATCGGAGATCAGTTCGGTAAGGTTGCGATAGCCTTTCTCACTGCAGGCCAATACCGTCATCAGGTACGGTTCACGCGGCTCCGCAGGGTTTTCAAGCCAGAGGTCGGCACCCAGAATAGGCTTAACACCCGCGCCGAGCGCGGCGTTATAAAACTTAACCAGGCCGAAGAAGTTGGTGATATCGGTAACGGCAACGGCCGGCATGCCACCCTCAGCAATCGCGCCCACCAGAGGTTTGATGCGCACAATGCCGTCAATTAAGGAATATTCGGTGTGAATTCGCAGATGTACAAAGCTTGTCATGAGTGTCTACTTTTTAACGTTTGCCAGCTGATTCTTAACTGGCGCAAATGATTTTCTGTGCTCGGGCAAAACGCCAAAACTTTGCAGGGCCTGTAAATGCTGCCGGGTGCCATAACCCTTGTGGCGCTTAAAGCCATACTCAGGGTGTTTTTCATCCAGGGCGCTCATTTCCGCATCCCGCGTGACCTTTGCGATGATCGATGCCGCGGCTATTTCCGCAACCTTACCATCACCCTGAACGATCGCCTCTGCCGGGCAGGGTAATCCCTTGGGAATTTTATTTCCGTCGATCAGGCACAGCTCAGGTTTAATTGTTAAGCCATCAACCGCCCGGGTCATGGCCAGCATGGTTGCCTGCAGAATATTGATCTGATCAATTTCTTCAACCGTTGCCCGGCCAATGCTGACGGCAAGGGCAAACGTTCTGATTTCATCAGCCAGCAGCAGGCGTTTCTTTTCAGACAGTTTCTTGGAATCATTCAGGCCGTCGATCGGCCGGGATGGGTCCAGAATGACCGCAGCAGCCACGACGTCACCGGCAAGCGGCCCACGACCGACCTCATCCACGCCGGCGGTGATACTGCCGGAATCGAAAAAATCCAATCCAAATTGCGTCATTTTAAGGCCAGATTCAGTACTGCGGAAGCGGCCTGCTCATCCGCATTCAGGGCCAGTTTTTTGTGCCAGTCGGTTGCCAGAGCAACAAAGGACTGACGGTAAGCATCATCACTCAGGGCGGTGATCATATCTTCAGATATCTGTTCAACGGTTGCCGCCTGCTGCAGACGCTCCGGTACCCAATCGCGCTGTTCAAGAATATTGGGCAGAGAGGCCCAGCGGGTAGTCGCCAGCCGGGAAATAATAAAATAGGACAGCGGGCTCATCTTATAGGCAACGACCATCGGCTTTTTCAACAGCAGGGTCTGCAGCGTGGCTGTACCGGATGCCACCAGGGTGGCATCGCTGGCGGTTATTGCGTCGTCAGCCTGCTTATCCAACAGGGTCACCGAGGCGCTGATCGGGTGATCCGCCAGTATCGCTTCAATTTGCGCCCGCCGCTTGAGGTTTGCCGCCGGAATAACAATATCGATGGGGCCGATTCTTTCGCTGACCACGGTTAGTGCGTCGAGAAACAGGCGGGTAAGCAGCTTTACCTCACTGCCCCGAGAACCCGGCAGCATGGCCACCACGGGCCGCTCGCCAGAGATTGCGAGTTTGTTTCGCGCCTGTGCGGTATTCGGTTGCAGCGGAAGCTGATCGGCCAGGGTGTGGCCTACAAAGGTGACCGGAATGTTTTCCTGCTCATAGAATGCGGCTTCAAACGGCAGCAGCGTCAGCATATGGTCGACCGCCTTACGAATCTTGCGGATGCGGCCCTTACGCCACGCCCAGACCGAAGGTGATACATAGTGCACTGTTTTTATACCGGCCTTGCGCAGCTGCTGTTCTAAGCCGAGATTAAAATCCGGAGCGTCAATGCCGACAAAGACATCCGGCTGAAAACCGATGCACCAGTCACGGTATTGATCGCGAATAGCGAACAGCTCGCGCAGCCTGCCCAGCACCTCGGTAATACCCATCACCGAAAGACGCTCCATAGGTACCCGCGAGGTAAGACCTTCGGCGATCATCAGCGGGCCGCCGATGCCACCAAATTCGATATCAGGGTATTTAGCCTTGAGGGTTTTCATCAGCCCAGCACCGAGAATATCGCCGCTGGCCTCGCCGGCCAGAACAGCGACACGGAGCTTACGGGCCATCAGCGGGCAATTCCGCGACTGGAACGGGCAATACTGTTAACGAAGACGGCAACCTCTTCATGGGCGGCCGCGCTTTCCTGCAGTTCTGCCAGGGCATCTTTGAGGATTTTGCCTTCACGATAGACCGTTTTGTAGGCCTGGCGCAGTGCCCGAATGGCTTCTTTGGAAAAGCCGCGACGCTTGAGGCCCTCGACATTCATACCATAAGGCGAGGCCGGAAAGCCCTGTACCGTGACATAGGCCGGCACATCTTTGAGTACCGTTGAGCCGGTGCCAACAAAGGCGTGCTCACCAATCTGACAGAACTGGTGAATACCGGTGTTACCACCGAGAATGGCATGATTGCCGATTACACAGTGTCCGGCAACCTGCGCACTGTTCGCAAGGATCACATGGTCACCGGTACGGCAATCGTGGGCCACATGGCTGTAAGCCATGTAGAGGCCATGGCTGCCCAGTACGGTTTCACCTTCGCCCTGAACGGTACCGCGCTGCAGCGTGGTAAATTCACGAATGGTATTGCCATCCCCAATGATCAGCCGGGTCGGCTCACCTTTGTATTTTAGGTCCTGACACTCTTCGCCAACACTTGCGAACTGGAAAATACGGTTATTCTTACCAATCACCGTTGGGCCGTTGATAACCACGTGAGGACCAACCCAGGTTCCCGCGCCAATCTCTACATTGGCACCGATCACCGAGTAAGCGCCGATTTCCACGCCCTCAGCAATGACTGCTGAAGGATCCACTATAGCCGTTGGATGAATCACATTAAGCCTTTCGTTCTGCACAGATGATTGTTGCGCTGGCGGCCAATTGACCATCAACGGTTGCCTGGCCGGTAACCTTGTACATGCCACGGCGTTCAGAGACAAATTCAATCTCCAGTTCCAGGCGGTCACCCGGAACCACCTGACGCTTAAACTTGACGTTATCAAGGCCAGCAAACAGATACAGGTAACCATCTTCAGGACGGTTGCCTGTCGTTAAAAAGCCATAGACGGCAGTCAGCTGCGCCAGTGCTTCACAAATCAATACACCTGGGAAGATGGCCTTATCCGGGAAGTGCCCCTGAAACATGGCTTCATTGGCGGATACATTCTTAAAGCCCTTGATGCGCTCGCCCGGGGTATATTCGGTCACTCTGTCCAATAACAGAAACGGATACCTGTGAGGCAACAGCTCTTTAATCTGTTCAATATTCAGCGGTAGTTCGATGCTCATCAATCTTCCTTCGTACGTTCTTCTAATGCCTTCAGGCGTTCGTTCATTTTTTCCAGCTGACGGATGCGGGCAACCATTTTACGCCATTCGTTACCATCCTGCGCCGGAATGCCGGAAGCGTAATAGCCGGCCTGGGTTGTGCCCTTAGTCACCATCGACTGACCGGCAAAGAAGCTGCCATCAGCAATTTTCAGGTGACCGGCAAAACCGGACTGGCCACCGATGGTGCAGTTTTTACCAATCTCGGTACTGCCGGCGATGCCAACCTGGGCAACAACAACGGTCTTACTGCCCACCTTAACGTTGTGGCCGATCATAATCTGGTTATCAATAATGACATCGCTTTCAATCACGGTATCGTCAATAGCGCCACGGTCGATGGTGGTATTGGCTCCAATCTCGACACGATCCCCGATCACGGTCCGGCCAATCTGCGCGATTGGATACCAGCCGGTTTCAGTCGGTGCATAGCCAAAGCCATCGCTACCGATGACCGCGCCACTGAAGATCTGGCAGTTCTCTCCAACAACACAGTGATGCGCCAGCGTTACCCGATGGTGTAATCGAGAATGCCGGCCGACGGATGCTTGCTCACCGATAAAACAGTGGGCACCAATGATCACGCCATCGGCAATGACCGCGCCCTTTTCGATAACCGCATAAGGGCCAACGGATACGTTCTCACCAAGGCTTGCCTCGCTATCGATGATCGCCGAAGGATGAATCACCGGCGCAATCTTCGATTCAGTGGCGAAGTAATGGGATATCTTGGCAAAGGCCAAATAGGGGTCATCAACCACCAGAGCAATGCAGCCCTCGGGGCAAAGTTCCGCGTCTTCGCCGGTCACCAGAACCGCACTGGCCTTAGTGGCCGACAGCACACGGCGGTATTTTTTTGATGAGAGAAAAGAGATTTCACCTTCACCGGCAGAATCCAGTGACGACAACGATTGAATAGCCGTCGCCAGCTCCGACTCACTCAGAGCCACCTTCAGGTCTAATTTTTCTGTCAGCGTTTTCAGTGAAACCATTGTTTTCCTCTTTTTTATTATTCGTCGGTAGCGTTAGAGTGACTGTCAGTGAAGCGCTGGTCAAATGCTTCCAGTACCGGCTGAGTGATGTCAGTCAGGGTTGCATTCCACAGCACCGCTTGCGAATCCAGAACGACATCAATCTGCTCGCCCGCAACGTAGTCTTCAACGATTGAGCTGATCGCCGGCTGGTAGTAGCGAATGAACTCGGAACGGCTCTTCTGCTGCGCCTGCTGAATCTGTGCATTGATTCTAGCCATTTCAGACTGGTACGCATTAATTTCCTTCACGAAATTCTGCTTCTCTTCTTCGGTAAGAATGTCAGCATCCGTTTCCAGTCGGCTTTGTCGGGTGGAGACACCCTGCTCCAATTCTTTCAGGCGTGTCTGATGCCCGGCAAGCAGCTCCCGCAGCTGATTGGTTGCGTCTTCGGCAGCCAGGCTTTTAAACAACACTGTCTGGGTATCCATAACGGCTATTTTTGTCTCGGCCCAGGCAACGCTGCCTGCGCAGGCAACAACCAAAATAAGCGCAGTGCGAAACAACTTTTGCATTCTGTTTTCTCCAGTCATTTTTTAAATTAATCCTTACAGTTAGAACGACACACCCAGGCTGAAGGAAAATACCTGAGTATCGTCATCATCCTCGGCATTCAGCGGGAACCCCAGGCTGAAACTCAGCGGTGCAAAGGCCGTAATCCAGGTCAGGTCGGCCCCCACTGAGTAGCGAATCTCACTTAAATCAACGCCCTCAACACAGGTATCGCTGTCATCCGAACAGTTTTCGGTAAAGACGTTGCCCGCGTCCAGGAACAGCGAGGTCCGGAATGCGCTCTGGTCTTTCGCGAACGGCGTTGGCACAAGCAGCTCTGCGCCATATTCGATCTGGATATTACCGCCGATGGCACTGGCGTCGATATCGTCATCAATACTGGTACCTAATGGGCCAAGCGAGTTCGATTCAAAGCCGCGTACCGAGCCGGAGCCGCCGGAATAGAAGTTCTTGAAGAACGGCAATGTATCGTTGCTGCCGTAACCATCGCCGTAGCCTAAATCGGTATGCAGACGGAACGAGAAGTCATCATTGATCGGGAAGTATCGCTGAGCCGCCACCTGCAGCTTGTAGTACTCCAGATCACCCAATGGCATGGCGACTTCAAGGTTGGCACTGATGGAACTGCCATCGGTCGCCTTGATGGTGCCGTTCAGCGTATTGTACGACCAGCCAAACTTGCTTCGAATGATGGTGTAGTCATAGCCGTACTCGTCGGCAAAATCATACATTTCCTGAGAGGAATACTCGTCATCGAGCCACAGCTCTTCATAGCTGGCACCCAGACCGAAGGACACCCGCTGGTTTTCACTTAATGGATAACCCAGAGTCACCAGCGCACCCAATGCATTGGTGGCGTAGGTAGCATCGTCATCATCGTCGTAATCGGTGTATTCGTAGTAGAGATCCAGCCCCAGGCTGACGCCATCGAGTGTGAAGTAAGGGTTTTCGATGCCAATGGAATAGTTCTGAGTATCATCATCGACAGACACCGAGGTGGAGAAATCGAGACCTCTACCCAGGAAGTTATTCTGCGACAGCGAGAAGGCGGCAAAGAAACCGTCTGAATAACCACCGGACAAGCTGATCTGAGAGTTCTTAGCTTCCTGAACGCTCACCACCAGGTCAACCAGGTCGTCACGGCCGGTAATACGCTGTGTCTTGATATCAACCGAGCTGAAATAACCCAGACGCTGCAAACGGCGCTTGGAAAGATCCAGCTTGCTGTTAATCAGCAATGCCCGTTCGTGCTGGCGCAACTCACGGCGAATAACCTCGTCGTTAGTGGCGCTGTTGCCCTGAATCACGATGCGATTGACATAAACCGGCACACCCAGCTGCACCTGAATGATGACCTGAACGGTAAGCGTATCCGGGTCGGTTTTCTGGAAATCCTTCACGCGCGCAAAGGCATAGCCGTTTTCACCAGCCAGTTTATTAATACTGCTGACTACAGACTGCACATCAGACTGAGAATAACGCTCACCCACCTTGATGGTATTCAGCGCTTCGATATCTGCAGTCAGATGCTTCAGATCACCCACAATTTCAACACCGGCGACGTCATACGGCTCGCCTTCGGTGACATTCAGGGCAAGGGTGATGTCTTCTTTGTTCTCAGAGATAGACACCTGTTGCGAGTCTACCTTGAAGTCGAGGTAACCGCGGTCAAAATAGAAATCTTCCAGGCGCTGAACGTCGCCAATCAACGCAGCACTGGAGTATTTATCTTTAGAGCTTAAAAACGCCCACCAGGCAACGTCGTCAGTCTTTTTGATATCAACCACATCATAGAGTTCGATATCGGTGAACACGTTGTTACCGACAAACTCCAGGTACTTCACCTTGGCGACCGGGCCTTCGGTAATTTTCAGCTCAATATCGACACGGTTGCGCGTCAGCGGTGTAATTTCAGCATCTACCCGGGCGTTATAGCGCCCCATAGAGCCGTACTGTCTTTCCATTTCCAACTGAATGTTTTCCAGCAGCGACTGGCTGAAAATTTCACCCTTGGATAAACCGACATCGTCAAAGATGCGTTGCAAGGTGTCATCCGGGAAGCTGCTGTTGCCATCGAAGTCAATGTTTTCAATCGCCGGGCGCTCGACCAAAACAAAGATCAGCGCATCGTCTTCACGGCTCACGTCGACCGAGTAGAAATAACCCAGGGAATAGATGTCGTGAATCCAGCTGCTGGCACTGTTTTCATCAACTGTATCGCCCTCCTGAATAGAAAGCTTACTGAGCACATTACCCAGTGAGACACGCTGCAAACCCTGAACATCAATCTTGTCTACGACAAATGATTCAGCCGCTGCCAAAGCAGACAACCCAACTAAACATGCCGCCAGTGCAGCCTTTCTGAAAACACCCAAGCTTTTATCCTTTTGAACTCAACACAGCCCGTTGACAGGCTGTCTGCATTTATAATTTTTTTAATTGAATAATGTAATAGGGCTACATTATCCGTGTTACATCGTTAAAGAAGGCAACCAGCATGAGCGCAATAATGAAGGCCATGCCGATCTGCATACCAATAATCTGGGCACGCTCCGGCAGTTCACGCCGGAAAACCAGCTCGATACTGTGCATCACTACATGCCCGCCATCAAGTACCGGCACCGGCAGCAGGTTGACGATAGCCAGGCTGATGCTGATAAAGGCCAGAAAGCCGATAAAAACCTCCAAACCGGAGGTCACCGAAACGCCTGCCATTTGCGCCATCGAGATCGGACCACCGATCTGACGCAGTGACACCTTGCCGGTCACCATTTTCCACAACATCTGGTAACTTAATGTCACCATATCGAAAGTATCTTGAAAACCACGAGAAACTGCTTCGATCGGCCAATATCTTGAGGTGATCAGCTGGTTTTCTGCCCAAGAAACCGGTGCCACCGCAGCGCCGACATAACCATAAGTCTGCCCGTCGCGCTCAACAGTACCGGGCGTCACCGTCAGCTGAATGGTCTGGTCGTTGCGCATAACCGTCAAGGCTACCGGCTGATCGGCGCTGCCCTGAATAACATCGACCCAATCCAGCCAACCGGCAACCTCAGTATCATTCGCGGTCAGGATAACATCACCCACCAGCAGGCCATCGCGCGCCGCAGCGCCACCCGGTTCAACCCGGCCGATCTCCGCCGGATATTCCGGCAGACGGGGAGATAACCCCAGCGCTTGCAGCGGGTTAGGAGACTGTTCGTTGGATAGCCAACTTTCAATGGGCAGCTCAACCCTCAGGCTGCGATTACCGCGCTCCACTTCAAGCTGAATGACGCCGGTATCGCCCACTCTGGAGGCAACTGCAAGGTTCATATCGGCGTAGGTCATGACTTCTTTGCCATCCACCCTGCGCACCAGATCGTCACGCTGCAGCTGCACCTCTGCGGCCGGTGTTCCCTGTACCGGCTGATCGATCAGCGGTATCAGATCGCGCACCCCAATCACATACATCAGGCTGAATGCCACGATGGCGAATAACAGGTTGGCAACCGGCCCAGCCAGGGCAATGGCAATCTTCTGTAGCGGCGACTTACGGGTAAAAGCCTGATCTAACTCCGCCTCAGGCACTTCGCCTTCACGCTCATCGAGCATCTTTACGTAGCCACCCAATGGTATCCAGGCGATAGCGAACTCAGTTCCGTGCTTGTCGACCCGTGTCCAGATCGGCTTACCAAAACCAACGGAGAACCTAAGCACCTTAACGCCGCACTTACGCGCTACCCAGAAATGACCGTATTCATGAATGGTCACCAAAATTCCGAGCGCGATCAGCAGCCCAAATACCGAATTAAAAAACTCCACCTTATAACCTCGTTCTAATCAGTTGCTGTGCCAGCAGCCGTGCCTGCTCATCGACTGCGATCAGTTGATCGACTGACGCTACCGGCTCTGCTGAAGTCGCTAACATTACCTGTTCGTTGATCGCCGGAATATCCATAAAACCGATTAGATTGTTTAAAAAAGCACTGACAGTCACTTCGTTGGCGGCATTCAGAACGGCCGGCAGCGTACCACCACTGTTCATGGCGTCCATAGCCAGTCGCAGACAGGGGAACCGGGCAATATCCGGCTGGTCGAACTGCAGCGTTAGCAGCTGGTTAAAGCTGAGATCATCACTGCCACTGGCGATACGCTCCGGATAGGCCAGACCGAAGGCAATGGGCGTTCTCATATCCGGCGCACCCAACTGGGCAAGCACGGAGCCATCGACATAACGCACCATGCTGTGAATGACACTTTGCGGGTGCACAACAACCTCGATATCCGCCGGTTTCAGATCGAACAGCCAGCAGGCCTCGATCAGTTCCAGGCCTTTGTTCATTAGCGAGGCCGAGTCTACCGAGATTTTACGCCCCATAGACCAGTTAGGGTGTGCAACAGCCTGCTCCGGCGTAACGCTTTGCAGCTGCTGCGCTGAAAAATTAAGAAACGGCCCGCCGGAGGCTGTCAACAAGACCGATTTCACCTCAGCCGAGTTCCTACCGCCGGGCAGACACTGGAAGATGGCATTATGCTCGCTGTCGATTGGCAGCAACTGCGCACCGGAATGCTTTACCGCCTCCATCAGCAGATGACCGGCGACCACAAGGCTTTCTTTATTTGCCAGCAACAGCTTTTTACCGGCCTGGGCCGCAGCAATGGAAGACTTCAACCCGGCAGCACCGACGATCGCCGCCATAACCATATCGACATCATCATGGCTGGCAACATCACAGATAGCCTGCTCACCGACCAGAATCTCACAGCTGTGAGCGATCATCGCCGCGAGCTTTACCCGGCTGTCATCATCTGAAACCACCGCGAAAACCGGTTTAAATCGATCAATATCGGCCGCCAGCTGCACCAGATTAGAATGCCCGGTGAGTGCAAAAACATTGAAACGATCAGGATGGGCAGCAATGACATCGAGCGTACTCTGTCCGATCGAGCCGGTTGCACCTAAAACAGTAACGTTCGCTTTGCTCATAAATCAGACAACCATCAGCACAAACCACAGCAATACAAATACTGGCGTTGCGGCGCAGAGGCTGTCGATGCGATCAAGCACACCACCGTGGCCCGGCAACAGCGCTGAGCTGTCTTTGATACCGCGGTTGCGCTTCAGCAGGGATTCAAACAGATCGCCAATCACCGAGATAGCGACCACGGCAGCGGAGATCAGCAGCAACCAGAGCCAGCCCTTGAGGCTGAAACCCGGCAGGAAGAAAAATGCGATACAGACAGAAATCAGCATGGAGGCAGCCATGCCACCGTAGACGCCTGCCCAGGTCTTGCCGGGGCTAACCTTCGGTGCCAGCTTACGGTTGCCAAACGCACGGCCGGCAAAGTAGGCGCCGATATCAGCGCCCCAGACCAGCAGCATCAGCCAGGTCAGCAGCAATGCCGATTGATCCTGATTTTTAAGCCATACCAGCCCCATCCAGAAGCCACCGAGCACAGGGACCAGCGTCGACAGCTTCAGTTTTCGGGAAGAAAGCCATTCAATGCGCTTCGGGTAGCTGATCACCACCACAGAGGCAAATAACCACCACACCAGTGGCACCAGCGATATCAATGGCCAGGCCAGCGAATGCACATCAACAATCAGGTGCAGCACCACAAGCAGCGCAGCCACACCGGCAGCCACACCAAGGCGCGAGATACTTTTCTTGTAGCCCACCAGATTGGACCATTCCCAGGCACCAATCAGCGCGATCAGGGCAATAAAAACCCGGAAACCGGCATCCGGCAGCCAGAAAATCCCCGCCAACATTAACGGAGCTAAAACGATAGCGGTCAAAATACGCTGCAGTAACATTATTATTTTACTTCTCTTGTTCTAATTGATCATCGGTTTTGCCAAAACGCCGAACCCGATGAGAAAAAGCATCAAACGCCCGCATTAAAGACTTCTTGTTGAAATCCGGCCAATATTCATCGGCAAAGTAAAATTCGGTGTAAGCCATCTGCCACAGCAGGAAGTTGGATATACGCTGCTCACCGGCGGTACGGATACATAAATCCGGTGGCGGCAGATCACCCAGCATCACCTGAGCATTCAGGGCTTCTTCGGTAATCTCTTCCGGCTTCAGCTTACCGTCGTGCACCTGCTCAGCAAGTTTCCGCGCCGCCTGAGTAATATCCCAGTGGCCGCCATAGTTCGCCGCAATCGCCAATACCATGCCGGTATTGCCCGCAGTTTTCGCCTCTGCCGCTGCAATGGCCTTCTGTATCGCCGGGCTAAACCCGGTCACGTCACCAATAATGCGCAGCTGCAGATTATTGCTGGCGAGCTTTTTGACTTCCCGATTTAAAGCCATCAGGAATAAGTCCATCAGTGCATTCACTTCATCTTTGGGCCGACGCCAGTTTTCAGAGCTAAAAGCGTACAGCGTCAGAACCTCCACACCCGCCCGGGCGCAGGCCTCGACGGTGCGGCGTACAGCCTTTGCACCCGCCTGATGCCCAGCAATACCGCCCAGCAACCGCTTTTTAGCCCAGCGATTGTTACCATCCATAATAATAGCGACATGCCGGGGAACCGACGTTACAAGCTGATCTGACACTGATACCTTCTCTTAAATCTTCGGCGCTCACCCAAGGGTGCATACCAAACGCTTATTCCATTAAATACAACAAAGGCAACATGACGCCATGTTGCCTTTATATAGACCTGCAATACTGATCAGACTTTCATCAAGTCTGCTTCTTTCTCGACCAGGTGCTTATCAACCTCAGCAATCGCTGCATCGGTCAATTTCTGAACATCTTCTTCGCCTTTCTTGCCTTCATCTTCGGAAAGCTCTTTCTCTTTCACCAGCTCTTTGATGGTGGCATTAGCATCACGACGACCATTGCGAATAGAAACACGCGCCTTTTCGGCTTCGCCACGCGCAACCTTAATCAGCTCTTTACGGGTTTCTTCGGTCAGCATTGGCATAGCCAAGCGGATGTTGGCACCCGCGGTAGCCGGGTTCAGACCAAGGTCAGACTTCATGATCGCCTTTTCAATCGCAGGAACCATTTGCTTTTCCCACGGCACGATAGAAAGCGTACGACCATCTTCAGCGATTACGTTAGCAACCTGCTTAATAGGTGTTTCGGTGCCGTAATAGTCAACGGTGATCTTATCAAGAATCGCCGGATTGGCCCGACCGGTACGGATCTTATTAAAGGCTTCGCCAAGCGCGACAATAGCCTTGCGGTTATGCGTTTCCGCTTCTTGTAGTATTTCTTGAATCATTTACTAAATTCCTTTGTCACATCCACAATTGAATGAAAGTTGATATGTCGATTTCACCCTGGCCTTTCTGACTAATCTGTAGCGGATGGGTGCTGCGGCCACCTATTCTAAGTGGTTTCGTCAGTTTCAAACACAAAAACAATGACATACCTGAAAATTCCGGATGGCACATTATACACACCCGCAACGCCTTTGCCCGCCATCTGAAGCTAAAAACAACGGCCCTGATCAGGCTTGCAACACAGTTCAATTTTCGACAGGCACAAAAAAGGGCGGCCAAGCCACCCTTTCCATTTCACACCAGGCTCGGCCTGTGCAGAATTAAGCGCCTTTAACAGCGGCCGCTACTTCTGCTGCGAAATCAACTTCTTCTTTCTCGATACCTTCACCCACTTCAAAACGGGTAAAGCTGACGATTTCAGCACCAGCTTTCTTCGCCAGAGCACCAACCTTGATGTCAGCATCTTTAACGAAAGGCTGTTCTGTCAGAGAGATTTCAGCTTCGAACTTCTTGATACGACCAATCATCATCTTCTCGATGATCTCAGCCGGCTTGCCAGATTCCTGAGACTGAACGCGAACGATCTCTTTTTCACGCTCCAGAACTTCCGGTGCAATTTCAGAAGGACGAACGAACTGCGGGTTGATAGCAGCCACATGCATAGCAATGTCTTTTGCCAGCTCAGCAGTACCGCCAGTCAGCTCTACAGCTGCGGCAATTCGGCCACCGTGAACATAGGCATCTACAGTCTTGCCTTCGCCGCCAACAAATACGACACGACGTACAGTAATGTTTTCGCCGATTTTCTGAACCAGAGCTTCACGCTGAGCTTCCAGATCACCTGCCATTAACGCAGCAACATCAGTTTCTTTCTTCTCGAAAGCCGCATCAGCAACCTTGTTAGCAAAGCCCAGGAAGTTATCATCACGTGCAACAAAGTCAGTTTCACTGTTGATTTCCAGCAGCATTACTACAGAGTTATCTTCCGCTGTACGGGTAACAATGACGCCTTCAGCAGCAGTACGGCCTGCTTTTTTAGCAGCCTTCAGACCAGAAGATTTACGCAGGTTGTCAATCGCCTGTTCGATGTCACCATCGGTTTCAACAAGTGCTTTTTTGCACTCCATCATGCCCAGACCGGTACGCTCGCGTAATTCTTTTACCATGCTTGCACTAATTGCCATGACCATAGTCCTCAATTCAATTAATTTTGCAAATTATCAATTCAGTATGCTTTTCAAAGTGGAAAAGGGGCCAAGGCCCCTTATCAACTTAACCTTAAACAGACAGCTTACTCAGCTGCTGCTTCGCCTTCTTCAGCCACTTCTACAAACTCATCAGCGCTTGCAGATTTAGCTTCCAGGACTGCATCAGCCATGGAACGAGCGTAAATTTCGATTGCGCGGATTGCGTCATCGTTACCTGGGATCACGTAATCAACGCCATCCGGGTTAGAGTTGGAATCCACAATGCCGATTACAGGAATACCCAGCTTGTTAGCTTCCTGAATAGCGATACGCTCGTGGTCAACGTCAACTACGAACAGCGCATCTGGCAGGCCGCCCATATCTTTGATACCGCCGATAGATTTCTCCAGTTTGGAGATCTCACGAGTCGCCATCAGGCGCTCTTTCTTGGTCAGCTTTTCAAAAGTACCGTCAGATTCCTGAACAGTCAGCTCACGCAGGCGCTTGATAGACTGACGAATCGTCTTGTAGTTAGTCAGCATGCCACCCAACCAGCGGTGAGCAACGTAAGGCATATCAGCACGGGTTGCTTCTTCACGAACGATGTTGCTCGCAGAACGCTTAGTGCCCACAAAAAGAATCTTGTTCTTTTTAGCAGCCAGTTCACCAACATAAGCCAAAGCATTGTTCAGCGCAGGAACAGTGTGCTCCAGGTTGATGATATGAATTTTGTTGCGAGCACCAAAGATGTACTTGCCCATTTTCGGGTTCCAGTAACGGGTCTGGTGACCGAAGTGTACGCCTGCTTTCAGCAGGTCACGCATAGATACAGTTGCCATAAAATCCTCAATATTCGGGTTAGGCCTCCACACACCCCATAATCCAACCCCTTTCGGGCACCCAGAACTATGTGACGGCGTATGTGAGATGTTTTAGTTAATGCTCCCTTCAGGAGCGGCGCGCTTTATACCAAATTTCACCCCGCGACACAAGCAAAGCCAGGGAAGTTTTGCCATCGGAGCCAAGCCAATAACAGCAATTTGTACTAGCCAGGCTATGCATTGCTGCAAGCGGCAAGCAAAACCGTTAGAATCAGCCATTAATTTTTGAATTTGACCTCGGGAGCAACATGGCCGTCATCATTAAAACCCCAGCTGAAATCGAAAAAATGCGCGTGGCCTGCAGACTGGCCGCAGAAGTATTGGAAATGCTGGATGATCATGTCGTACCCGGCGTCTCAACTGGGGAATTAAACCGGATTGCCCATGACTACATCGTCAATGTCCAGGGCTGCATTCCAGCACCACTGAATTATGGCAACCCGCCGTTTCCGAAATCCATCTGCACATCGGTGAACCAGGTGATCTGTCACGGCATCCCCGCAGATGACAAGATTCTGAAAAAGGGCGACATCGTCAATATCGACGTTACCGTCATTAAAGACGGCTACCACGGCGATACCAGCAAGATGTATCTGGTCGGTGATGTACCCGGGCATCTGAAGCGCCTGTGCACTGTGACCCAGGAGTGCCTGTACAAAGCCATCGACATCGTTAAACCCGGCACAACGCTGGGCGATATCGGTCACATCATTCAAACCCATGCCGAGGCCAACCATTACAGCGTTGTCCGCGAATTCTGTGGCCACGGCATTGGCTCCGGGTTCCATGAAGAGCCTCAGGTTTTGCACTATGGCAAGCCTGGCGTCGGACTGGCGGTGAAAGAAGGCATGATCTTCACCATTGAACCGATGATCAATCAGGGAAAAGCTCAGTGTAAAATACTGGGAGACCAATGGACGGTGGTAACCAAAGACCGAAAAGCCTCTGCTCAGTGGGAGCACACTATTTTGGTCACGGCGACCGGCGCTGAAGTGCTGACCGCCCGGAAAGAAGAATCTTTCTAAGTCGCGATTCGTCTCGATTAACAAAGGACCTCAACTTTGGATCTCACCCGATATTCAGATCAAAGCTTGCTTGACGCGCAGGCCATTACTCTGCGCCTGCAGAGTGAGCGCCCCATTCCGGTCTTAAAAGAGTCACTGAAACACCTGACAGCGACCCTGAACGACCGCTACAGCCATGGCGCATCCATTCGCGATCTGGTTTTTGGCCGGGCCGCCGCCATGGATGCCTTACTGCAATGCATCTGGCGCACCTTTGACTGGGTGGATGATGATCAGATCGCACTGATCGCCGTAGGCGGCTATGGCCGCGGTGAATTACTCCCCTGTTCCGACATCGATCTGCTGCTGCTGTTCACTGAAGAGCAGTACATCGATAAAAACGTCGACTCGCTGCAGTCCTTTCTGACCCTGCTGTGGGATATCAAGCTCGAGGTCGGCCACAGCGTACGGACCATCGAGGCTTGCATCACCGAAGCCGCAAACGATGTCACCATCACCACCAACCTGATGGAGTCACGGGCGCTGGTCGGTAACGCATCGCTGAGAGAGACGCTCAACAACGCAGTCGGCCCCGATAAAATCTGGCCCAGCAAAGACTTTTACCAGGCCAAAATTCAGGAGCAGGAAGAGCGCTACCAGAAGTTTAACAATACCGAATACAACCTGGAGCCAAACGTCAAGGGCGGCCCCGGCGCACTGCGCGATATTCAGAACATCGGTTGGGTTGCCAAACGCCATTTCGGTGATTCCTCGCTGGCCGATCTGGTCAGCCGCGATTTTCTGACCGATGCCGAGTATCAGGATTTAATACAGGGCCAGGATTTTCTCTGGCGGGTGCGCTATGCGCTGCACATGATTACCGGCCGGGAAGAAGACCGTCTGCTGTTTAACCTGCAGGAACAGGTCGCAGAAATCTTCGGCTATACCGAACGTGGGGGCCAGCTGGCCGTTGAGCACCTGATGCAGGACTACTTCCGTAAAGTATTCCGGCTGAACACCCTGAACACCATTCTGCTGCAGCATTTCGATCAAACCATTCTCAACGAATTCAAAACCGATCAGGTTACCCCGATCAATTCCCGCTTTCAGATTCGCAACGATTACATCGAAGTCACCAACGACAATGTATTCCAGCGTAAGCCGTCTTCCTTGATGGAAATCTTCGTGCTGTGCGCGCAAAACGAAAGCATTAAAGGCATCCGCGCCAGTACCATGCGCCTGCTGTTTGCCAGCCGTGATCTGATCGACGGTGCGTTCCGTCAGGATATACAGAACATCTCCTTCTTTATGGAGCTGCTACGCAGCCCCAACGGTGTGTTTCACGGCCTGATGCGCATGAACCGCTACGGCATTCTCGGGCTTTACCTGCCGGAGTTCGGGCGTATTGTTGGCCAGATGCAGTTCGACCTGTTCCATGTTTATACCGTCGATGCCCATACCCTGCTGACCATCCGCAACCTGCGCAGTTTCCGCCACGCCAACAACACTCAGCGTTTTCCTATCGCCACCAGCATCATCCACCAGCTGCCCAAGCTGGAGCTGGTCTACATTGCCGCGCTCTATCACGATATCGGCAAAGGCCGTAATGCAGACCACTCTCAGGAAGGTGCCAAGGAAGTCCGTCGCTTTGCCCAGCGCCATCGCTTGTCTCACTGGGAAACAGAACTGGTTGTCTGGCTGGTACAGAATCACCTGTTGATGTCGATGACGGCTCAGCGCGAAGACATCTCCGACCCTGAAGTGATCAATCACTTTGCGCAGGAGATCGGCGATATTCAGCACCTGAACTACCTCTATGTACTGACAGTCGCCGATATCTACGCCACCAATCCCAACCTGTGGAACAGCTGGCGGGCCGCACTGATAGAGCGCCTGTATAAAGAAGCGCAGCGCGCATTGCGACGTGGCCTGGAAAACCCGGTCAACAAAGATGAGTTGATTCACGATACCCAGGAAGCGGCCATCGAGCTGCTGGAACAGAGTGGTATGAGCCGCGAAGACGTATTGAGCCTGTGGGACAACTCACAGGATGACTACTTCCTGCGTGAAACCCCAGAAAACATCGCCTGGCACACCCAATCCATCGCCAACCACGGCCGCAACGTGCCATTGGTACTGATTAAGGAAACCGATCAGAAGCGCTTTGCCGGGGGTACTCAGGTGTTCATCTATGCACCCGACCGACCGCACCTGTTTGCCGATATTGCCGCCACGCTCGACACCCTGAATCTGGACATTCAGGACGCCCGCATCATGACCTCATCAACCTCCGATTTCAGCCTGGATACCTTTATCGTGCTGGAACGCGATGGTCAGAGCATCGGCAATAACGAACAACGGCTGTTTGAGATTCAGCATAAGCTGCTGCTTGAAATTCAAAACCCGCACGACTCTCCGCTGCCAAACCGGCGCATTACCCGTCAGCTGAAGCACTTCAAGGTGCCTGCCGAAGTGACGGTCAGTAACGATATGGTTAACAACCGCACCATTGTTGAAGTGATGGCAGCCGACCGTCCGGGGCTGCTTGCCGATATTGGCCGCTGCTTCCGACGCCTGAACCTGACCCTGCTGAGTGCGCGCATTTCCACCCTCGGTGAGCACGTGGAAGACGTCTTTTTCATTCTCGATAAAGACGGCAATCAATTAAGCGACCTGAAAGATGTTCAGACCCTACAGTCTGAATTACTCGAAACCATTTCCGAAGCGATGGAAAGATGAACCCCAATCTAGCAAAACTACAGCCCTACCCGTTTGAAAAACTGCGCGCGCTGACTGCCGACGTGCAACCTGCCGATCTCAGCCCGGTATACTGGGGTGTGGGTGAACCCAAGCACGAACCGCCGGAATTTTTCCGTCAGGTCATGATAGAGAGCATGGCCGGGTTTTCGAACTACCCGGCCACAGCCGGCTTGCCGGAGCTGCGCGAAGCCATCGCCAACTGGGTGAAAAAGCGTTTCCAGCTTAGTGAAGAAACCGCCTTCAGCGCCGACGAAAACGTGCTGCCGGTCAACGGCACCCGGGAGGCCCTGTTCGCCATTGTTCAGGCATTGTTTGACCCTAACGCCGATGCAACGGAAGTCTGGTCACCGAACCCCTTTTATCAGATTTACGAAGGCGCAACGCTGCTCGCCGGTGGCTCCCTGCGCTTCCTCGATTGTGTCGCCGAGCACAACTATCAGCCAGATTTCGCCAGCATCAGTGATGATGAATGGCAAAAATGTCAGATGCTGTTCCTGTGTACACCGGGCAACCCAAGCGGCGCAACCCTGTCACTGGCGCAGCTGCAACTGCTGATTAAAAAGGCGATCGAGCACGACATTATTCTGATCAGTGACGAATGCTACAGCGAGCTGTACCGTGACGAGCACAACCCACCGGTTGGCCTGCTGCAGGCCGCCAGTGCCATGGGCCACCATCAGCTGAAAAACTGCCTGGTGTTCCACAGCCTGAGCAAGCGCTCAAACCTGCCGGGGCTGCGCAGTGGTTTTGTCGCCGGTGATGCCGAGCTGATCTCCGCCTTTATGAAGTACCGCACCTATCACGGCTGTGCAATGCCGGTGCCAAACCAGCGCGCCTCTATTGCCGCCTGGAATGATGAAGCCCATGTGATTGCCAACCGTGCACTCTACAACCAGAAGTATCAGGCGGTGGTTGGTGAACTGAAGTCAGTGCTGCCGCTGACCATTCCTGAAGCCAGCTTCTATCTGTGGCCTAACCTCCAGGAAGATGACGAACAGGTCGCCCGCCGCTGGCTGGAGCTGGCCAACATTCGGGTGTTGCCCGGTCAGTACCTGTCCCGATCGGTCAATGGCTTTAACCCCGGCTACGGTCATGTGCGCATCGCACTGGTGGCCACGCTGGATGAATGCGTCGAAGCGGCACAACGCCTTAAGAAGATTTTGTAACGGATATAAAGATGATTAAGATTTATGGCATCCGCAACTGCGATACCCTAAAAAAAACGCTCAAGTGGTTTGAAGCCAACAACGTTGAGTTCCAGTTCATCGACTACAAAAAACAACCGCCGGAAGAGCCGCTGGCCAGAGCGTTTATCGACGCTCACGGCTGGGAAACCGTCATCAACAAGCGGGGCACCACCTGGCGCAAGCTGGATGACGAAACCAAAAACGCTGTAACCGACGAAACCGCTGTTTCGCTGATCATGCAGCACCCCTCAATGATAAAACGGCCAATCATTGAACAAGACGGTAGGTTCCTGATTGGCTATGACGAAACACAATTTGCTCAGTTTATTTAATGGAGAAAAGCATGACTTATTTCGCGATGGCACTGGGTACGAGCACCCGCAACAAAGATGGCAAAATCATCGAAGCCTGGTACCCGCAGCCGCTACTGAACCCGACCGATGCTCTGATCGAGGAAACGTCGGTCATTGTTAAGCATGATTCCGGAAATAAGGTGCATGTTCTTGAAAAAGAACACTACGACGCATTAGCCGCGCTGTTCGAAAAGAATGACCTGGCGCTGAATGCCAGCCTGCTAAAGGCAGCGAAAGACAGCGATCAGACGCTGGTTCTGACCATTCTTGAAACCGACGCTGCACCCTCCTGCGTTGCCGAAGGTTACCTGAAGCTGCACCTGCTTTCTCACCGCCTGGTTAAGCCACAGCAGGTTAACCTGGATGGCCTATTCGGCGTACTGCACAACATTGCCTGGACCAACGAAGGCCCGATTGATATTCCGGAACTGCCGGAACGTCAAATTCAGGCTCGCATCGCCGGCCGAGTTCTGGAGGTCAACTGCATCGACAAATTCCCGAAAATGGCTGACTACGTTGTACCTTCCGGCATCCGTATTGGTGATACCGCCCGTGTCCGCCTGGGTGCACACCTGGGTGAAGGCACCACCGTCATGCACGCCGGCTTCGTCAACTTCAATGCCGGCACAGAGGCTGTTTCTATGATTGAAGGCCGTGTCTCGGCAGGCGTTCTGGTTGGAAACGGTTCAGATGTGGGCGGCGGCGCATCCATCATGGGTACGCTTTCTGGCGGTGGTAAAGAAGTGGTTTCTCTGGGTGAGAACAGCCTGCTCGGCGCTAACGCCGGCACCGGTATTCCACTGGGCGACCGCTGCACCATCGAAGCTGGTCTGTACATTACTGCAGGTACCAAGGTTACTATGCTGGATTCCAACAAAGAACCAACAGGGGTTGTTAAAGCCCGTGAACTGGCGGGCAAATCTGACCTGCTGTTCTGGCGTAACGCTCAGACCGGTCGCGTTGAGTGCCTGACCAACAAGTCTGCTATCGAGCTGAATGCCGACCTGCATTCACATAACTGATCGGTAACCTGAACGACCGATCACCACCATTGCCCCTGTTTATCAGGGGCAATGTATTTTCAGCGCAAGGATTTGCCGATGCCCTCCTGTTCTACCGAAATCAACGGCCTGAAGCTGTTGCATGCAAACCCCTGCTACGCACACGATGTCTTTGCCACCGTTGCAGATAACCGCAGCTACCTGCGCCAATGGCTGCCATGGGTAGACCCGACCCAAACGGTAGAGGATACCCGCCTGTTCCTGGCAACCTGCCAGCAGAAGTACGCCATGCAAAAGCAATTTACTACGCTGATGTACCTGCACGGTCAGTTTATTGGCATCGCTGGCTATAACGATTTGAATCACGCCAATCACACAGGTGAAATTGGCTACTGGATGGCGATGCACTGCCAGGGCAAGGGCTTTATGAGTGCTGCGGTACGAAAAATTATCGAGCTCGGCTTCAATAACTTCGACCTGAACCGGCAGGTGATTCGGGCTGCGGTGGATAACAAACCCAGCCGCGCCGTTGCCGAACGCTTAGGCTTTACCTACGAGGGTGTTGAGCGGCAATCAGCCAACCTGAATGGCCGCTATCTGGATATGGCTGTCTACAGCCTGCTGAAACAGGAATGGCTTGAGCAGCAACCGGAGGATTGAACTAGAAACCGTTCAATCATAAAGCGGGTGGCTAGCCCGCCTGCCTGGCCCAATTAAATTCCATCTGATGTGCGGTAATATCCGCCAGCTCCTGTGAGACCAGCCTGGCCACCAGATGCAGGCTCATATCAATACCCGCGGTAATACCACCGGATGTCACTATATGGCCCTGATCAACCCAGCGCCGGTCCGGCAATACCTTAACCGCCGGGAACTGTTCGGCCAGCTCTTTCTGATCATCCCAGTGAGTGGTCACTTCCAGCCCGTCGAGTAAGCCGGCCGCGGCCAGCAGAAAAGCACCACTGCACACCGAGCTGACCACAGTGGCCGACTCGCTGACGCTGTCAATCCAGGCCGTTACAGCCGGTTTATCCATTTCATCGTTGTGCACACCGCCTACGACCACCAGCACATCGATATCGGGGTGGCTTTCAAAACTGTAGTGCGGCTGCACCAGGTAGTCGCCACGGGCAATCACCGGCCGGTCGTGCTCGGCAATCAAAAAAACGTCTTCAATAGCGTTCTCTTTTGAAAGCCTCTTTGCGGTTGTAAAGACTTCAAACGGCCCGGAAAAATCCATTACTTCAGCGTTGTCATACACAAAAATAGCTACGTTCATAATCTCTGTCCTTACAATAAAGCCAGGCAACTAATTAGACCTGAGAATCTGCTGAATTACATCGGGAAGCTCAGATAATTTTGTAACTGAGTATTCCGCAGACTCTATATGGGGCCAGTCATGGCTGCCTTCAAACCATACCGGTGTCATGCCGCAAGCCTGGCTGCCCCGGTAATCGTTAACCGGATGATCGCCGACAAAAACCGACTGCTCCGGCACACAGTTCATCGCCGCAATGGCCTGATGAAAGATTGCCGGCTGCGGCTTGGCCACACCAACCTCTTCCGAAACAAGACAGACATCAAAATACCGCGTCAGTTCCAAACGCCGGATCTTTGCCCGTTGACTCTTACGGCTGCCATTGGTGACCAACGCCATAGCGTAGCCTGCGTTCTTGAGTTCATCCAGGCATTCATAGAGTCCATCCATGGGCATGGAATTAAACGGTATCCAACCCTGCCAGTGTTCGATCAATTCCGCGCAGGGCACCGGTTGTTTCCAGATCGGCAGCTCCATCAGCGCCCGGCTGCGGTTTTCATGGCCACCATAGCCACCGGCATCCAACTCGTTCAGCAGCAGACCGAATGCCTGGACATCCATGTGCTCTGCCAGCAGATGTTTAAAATCCTGCAGAAACACCCCGGCATAAGCGGACACCGTTTTGGATCGGTCTGTCAGCGTATTATCCAAATCGAAAAAAACTGTCGTCATTTATTCATTCCCTTGATCAAGATAGCTAGAAAATACTTCCAACGGCGTATCATGGTCTTTGTTGTCGGCATCTGCTATTCATTGTGGCAAGCTTTATTTACAAAAATTTGACCTTTGCTGCAGTACTGGTAAATTCGCCCTAATAAACAGGCAACCTAAAACAACAACAATAACCGACAGTACAACGATAACCGGCAGTAGAACAATAACCCGCAGTAAGGTACACATATGCACACTCCATTCAATTGGCTGCTATTACTTTCTTTATTCCAGCAGATGAGTGTCTTTCTGGTGATCGCCTACCTATTCAGTAAGACGCCCCTTTTCGCGCCGGTGGTGAATGTATCTCTGCGCCTGCCGCATAAAGTCGTCATCTACTTCGTCTTCTCTGCATTCTGTATTCTCGGCACCTATTTTGGTCAGCCGGTATTTGATGCGATTGCCAATACCCGCGCTGTTGGCGCCGTGCTTGGCGGTCTGTTTGGCGGCCCGGTGGTGGGCACACTGGTCGGCTTAACCGGAGGCCTGCACCGCTACAGCCTGGGTGGCTTTACCGATCTGGCCTGTGCTATCTCAACCACCGCAGAAGGCCTGCTCGCCGGCATGGTTCACTTCTGGTTTCACAAGGTCCGGCAATCGCCCAAGGCACTCTACTCGCCCGCACTGGCTCTGGTAGTTACCTTTACCGCTGAGCTGCTGCAGATGTCGATTATTCTGCTTGTCGCCAAACCCTTTGAGCAGGCACTGGGGCTGGTCAACCTGATTGCGGCACCCATGCTGTTTGCCAATTCAATCGGAGCTGCGCTGTTCATGGCGATGATCCGTGACCGCCAATCCATTTACGATAAATTCAGTAGCACTTACTCGGCGAAGGCGCTTAACCTTGCCAGCCGCATGGTTGGGCTGTTCAAGCCCGGTTTCAGCACCGAACAGGCCCGCAAGATGGCCGATATCATTTTGGAAGAAACCGGCGTATCCGCCGTGGCCATTACCGACCGGGAAAACGTGCTGGCCTTCACCGGCATGGGCGACGACCACCACTACACCGGCGAGAAAATTTCCGCGCAGATCACCCTGGATGCCATCGCGGAAAACCGGGTGATGTTCGCCGATGGCATTGAAACACCCTATACCTGCTCGCATTCCGAGGATTGTCCGCTCGGTTCAGCGCTGGTTATTCCGCTGCGCTCTGCCGATGAAGTTATCGGCACCGTAAAGCTGTATGAGTCCAAGCGCCGGTTATTTCTCAACATCAACCACACGCTGGGTGAAGGTATTGCACGCATTCTGGAAGAGCTGATTCTGGTGGGTCGCTACCAGCAGCAGAAGCAACTGCTGACGGAGTCGGAACTCAAGCTGGTGCGTGCGCAAATCAACCCGCACTTTCTGTTTAATGCACTGAACACCATCAGCGCTGTTATCAAGCAGGATGCCGACCGTGCGCGGGAGCTGACCGGTGACCTGGCACGCTTCCTGAGAACCAACCTGAAGCAGAATCAGGATGTCACCACACTGGCGCAAGAACTGGAGCTGACCAACTCCTACCTGCAGATTGAGCAAGCCCGGTTTGCCGAACAGTTGCAGGTAAACGTCAATATCGATGAAAAATGGCTCGATTACAGGCTACCCAGCTTTACCATTCAGCCGATTGTGGAAAACGCCATCAAACATGGCACCTCGCAACAACTGGAAGCCGGCAAGCTCTCTATCTACATCGAGGAGCGCAGCCCCTTCCCGGCACTGATCATTGAAGACAACGCCGGCCTGTACCAGTGCAAAGAGCCGGAAGCCGATGGCACCTTCCGGTTGAGCGAAGACGGCCTGGGCATCAACATCGTCTGCACCCGGCTGAAAAACATGTTCGGCAAGAATGCCCGACTGTCTATTGAATGCGATAAAAATGAATCTACGCGGGTAATCATTCCTCTGACGGAGGCCGTATGCTGAACGCAATCATCGTCGACGACGAACCATTAGCCCGTCAGGAGCTGCGCGACCAGCTCGAACAGGCGGGCAACTTCAGCATTCAGGCCGAGTTTAGTAACGCCATTGACTGCCTGAAAGAGATTCGCAAGCTTAACGCCGATGTGCTGTTTGTTGATATCCACATGCCCAAAATTACCGGCCTGGAGATGGTCAACATGCTCGATGAGCAGGAGCGGCCTCACATCGTTTTCGTTACGGCTTACGATGAGTACGCCATTCAGGCCTTTGAAGACAATGCCTTCGATTACCTGCTGAAGCCGATCGAACCGGAGCGATTACAAAAAACCCTGACCCGGCTGAATCAGGCCGTTTCCCGAAAGACCAACCAGAACATCCCGGCCCAACCCTTAACGCTGATTCCCTGCTACCAGCAAAATAAGGTTCGGCTGGTACAGCTCAGTGATGTTAATTATGCCTTCAGCGATTTAACCGGTGTTCATATCGGCACCCAGGCCGGCGAATACCATACCCAGCTAACCCTCTCAGTACTGGAAGAAAAAACTGAACTGGTTCGCTGCCACCGGCAACACCTGGTACACCCGCAGGCGATTTCCGAGATTGAACTGCTCGATAATGGCTCGGCTAACCTGCTGACCAAATCCGGGAAGTCGTTGCCGGTCAGCCGCCGTTACCTGAAAGAGTTGAAAGCGCTGTTTGGCATTTGACGGTGGAACAGTATTCAGTTGGAAAAAGTTCAGTTTTTTGTAAAGAAAATGAGTGAAAGCTGATAACTTTTCTCGTTCTTTATGCTAATCTTCCGGCACTTTTTTCATCTATTGAAGTCTGAGTATCATGTTTTTTGGCAGGTCTTTTCCCCGCGCTGCTGCTGTTCTGCTGACCCTTAACACATCCTTCCTACCGCTGGCGCACGCCATAGATTTAGGCAGTGACCAATTGCGTCTGCATGGTTTTGGTTCACTGGCGGTCACCCACTCCGGTGATGGTGAAATTTACTTTCCTTATTACCTGACGAAGGAAGAAATGGATGAGGCGGGTACCTATTTCGATGAATCCCTGCTCGGGTTGCAGCTGGATGCCACACTGACCGATTCACTGGAAGCGACCTCGCAGGTCATCGTCCGTAACCGTAAAGACGATTCACTGGAAAACTCTCTGGAACGCGTCTCGATCAAATACGCCAATGGCGGATTTCTGGCCCGTGTCGGCCGCATTGGCATGAATATATACACCCTTTCCGAATACCGCGATGTCGGCTTTGCCTACACCTGGGCGCACCCGTCGATGGAGTTCTATGGCCAGTTTGGTATGGACTATTTCGATGGTGCCGAGGTTGCCTACAGCTTTCAGCTGCCCGCCGGTACTTTACAGGCCAGTGTCTATGGTGGTCAGGCCACGCAGGAGTTCGGCGGCTCAACCGAGCTTGATTACACCGATCTGCTCGGCAGCACGCTGATCTGGAGTCACAACAGCTGGGTGATTCGGGGCGGCTGGTTCCGTGGCACGATCGATGGTGACCTTCAGTCCTTTGCCAATATCAGGGCTGGCTTGCAGAGCGCGGTTGAATTCAGCGACAGCTACAGCGTGGAAACCTGGGCTGAAGCCGAAGCCCTGATCGATGATTTTGAAATTGATGGCACAGACATCAACTACACCTCGCTCGGTGTTACCTACGATGCCTACCCGTGGTTGATTGAATCTGAACTAAGCTATACAGACTTGGAAGCTGAAGCCCTTTCCGGGTTCTTCAGTGGCTATATCAGCACCGGATATTCATTTGATGTGATCACGCTGTTTGCTATGGCGGGCTTCATTGAGCCGGCTGAGGAACGAAAGGTGGTATCGGATGTCGAAACACTGAGCGGGCCTTACGCTTCGTACCAGGAAGAACTTGAAGCGTTGCAGCAAGGGGTTCAAAGCGCCTACAACAACAGGGTTGACCAAAACAGCCTGTCTATTGGTATGCGTGTAGATGTCCGCCAGAACATGGCCATTAAGCTGCAATGGGATCACACCTGGATTGACGAATACGGCAATGGCCTGTGGTACAGAGACAAAGAAAACGAAGATAAAACCGAAGTGGATACACTTTCACTGAAACTGGATTTTGTTTTTTAGATATGAATAAGCTGCTCCTGACATTAGTGCTATGTGTGCTCACGAGCTATCCGGCTTATGCCGGAGACATTGTCGTGATCGTCAATCAGAGCAACAGCACAGCTGAACTCTCCCAGCGAGACCTGATTGATCTGTACATGGGCAAGAACCTGGCCTTTCCAGACGGTGACTCCGCCGATACTTACGATCTGGACATGGGTTCAGAGGTTCGCGAACACTTTTACCGGTCACTGGTTAATAAAAGTGTGGCTCAGGTGAACGCCTACTGGGCCAGGCTGCTCTTTACCGGCCGGGTAAAACCGCCCAAGGAAGTCACCGACTCACGGGCCATTATTGAGCTGGTCAGAACCAACCCAAGCGCCATTGGCTACATCGACAGCAACTACCTCGACGCCACCGTCAAAGAAGTCTACCGAATCCACTAGCTGACTGAACACCATTAGAATCAGAGCCGAATAAAAACTCTTTAAAATCAAACCTGTAGCAGTGATTTGCTGTGCTAATCTTTAAACAACGCTTCAGTTTTCAGACCAAACTGCGGCACACCGGCCGGATTAAGCCATCAAAAGTGATGACTGATTCTAAGTCTGTGATTCAGTTGATGCAGAATTACCAGTATGCGATAGGATAAATCGACAATACCCTTCGGGATTGTTCGGCAAAGGATGTATTTCGTGTTCAGCAAATGGAAAGACACGCTCGTTCTGCGGGTTGTGGCCTCTATTATCATCTATTCATTCGTGCTGACGTTGGGCGCGACAGTCTTCTTTTACCAGAATACCTACAGCCGGGAAATCAACCGACAAACCAGCCGCATCGATCAACTGGCGTTAACGGTTGAAAACAGCGCCGCCATTGCGGCTTATCTTTCTAACCGGGAACTGGCACTGGAAGTACTGAACGGTCTGGTAAAGAACGATATTGTCGACGTTGCCATCATTACCGGTGAACAGGGCTTCGAAGAAAGCATCCACCAGCACGATACCGCGGCAACAGCGCCACCCATCCATTACGAACTGCCCTCACCCTTTATGCAGGGCGAACTGGCCGGCAGGCTTTCCATTACCCCAAACCAGCAGCTGATCGAAAACTCTGCGCGCAACGCGGCAGCATTGCATGCGCTCATTCTGCTGGCTTATGCCATTACCATTATTTCCCTCGTGGCCTCGCTGATACACAGCCTGCTCACCAAGCCACTGACCAATATGAAGAACGCGGTTATGGCTGCAAAGCCGGGTTATGACAAAGAGCTCACCTACATTCCGCAAAACCCTAACAATGAAATCGGCCAGCTGGTTCAAAACTCCAATGAGCTGCTGACCTCTATCCACGATACACTACAGCGCGAGAAGCAATTAAGCCGCAAGATCGTCAGTGTGGAGCGCCGCTACCGCCTGCTGTTTGAACAGTCCGGCGTCGGTATCGCGCTGATTACCCAGGCTGGCCGCATCGATCTGTGTAACAGCACCTTTGCAAAGTTTACCGCCCGATGCGATACCCGCGACCGGGACGACACCACCTCCATTACCTTTGCCGAGATGTTCGTGAAGCAGCAGGAAATGACCGAAACGCTGCGCTCAGTTAGCGCCGGGAACAAGATCATCTCCGGCGATTTTAAATTCCGTGGCCATGATCAGAGCCAACAACACTGGTTCCACTGTCTGTTTTCACTGGCGATGGAAACCAACGGCCAGCCCTTGATTGAAGTAGTGATGTACGATATCTCTGAACGCGCTATGCGTGAAAAGCAGTATCGGTTTGAGGCCGAGTACGATTCGCTCACCATGCTGTATAACCGCAGAGCCACCGAAAGACGCATCAGTGCTGCACTGGATGACGCCAAAACACAGGGCCGGCAGTGTGCACTGATTGTCATAGACCTTGATCACTTCAAGCCGGTAAATGATAAATACGGCCACGATGCCGGTGACATTGTTTTAATAGAAAGTGCCAAGCGACTGCGCGAGTCCGTTCGGCGCGGTGATATTGTGTGCCGCTGGGGAGGCGATGAATTTCTCATTGTGCTGCGTCAGGGCCGTGAAGACCTAAAGGTTGAGCCTGCCGCCAGAGCTATTCTGGATGCACTGACTCAGCCGATTGATATTGGCCGCTCCAGATCTGTTTCTATCGGCGCGAGCCTGGGGGTTGCCTGCACCCCAGAGCATGGTATTGAAAAGAGCGAGCTGCTGAAAAAGGCAGACGACGCCATGTATTTAATTAAGCAGAATGGCCGCAACGGCTATTGTGTTTCCGGCCAGCAACCCCACTATATAGAACGCTAAAACATTTTCTGAATTGACCGGAAGGCACCGGAAATACGGGTCATAACGACCCATCACACCAACAACGTCAGCGTCATTTTGACCGCCTGAAACAGCCAAATAAAACCGGTTCTTATTCAGCGCTGCCATGGCTGCTGCGCCCTGCAATCATACGGCAACCACTCACTGGTTATTTCATACCGCTCACCACTTTATAGCGCCACTCGCAATGTTGCAGTCCGTGCATTGCTGACACTCTACATACAATAACTCCGAACCCTAAAATAAAAACAGAGGTTGATTATGCTTTGGTTCTTAATTTGTCTCGGCGCATTAATTGCCGGTTATTTTTTCTACGGTGCGATCGTTGAACGCATCTTTTCCCCAAAACCAGAACGTGCCACTCCGGCAATGACGATGGCTGATGGTGTGGATTATGTTCCGTTATCCAACAAAAAAGTTTACCTGATTCAACTTCTGAACATCGCCGGCCTTGGCCCAATCTTCGGTCCGATTCTGGGTGCACTTTATGGCCCTGTTGCCATGTTGTGGATTGTTATCGGTTGTATCTTCGGCGGTGCCGTACACGACTATTTCTCCGGCATGCTTTCCGTACGCGCTAACGGTGCCTCGGTACCAACCGTTGTCGGTGAACACCTCGGTAATGCTGCAAAGCAATTCATGAATGGTTTTGCAGTTTTACTGCTCATGCTGGTAGGTGTCGTATTCGTATTAGGCCCTGCAAAACTGCTGGCTAACCTGCTGGAAATGAACGTTGCCATGTGGGTAGGCATCATCTTTGTTTACTACATCATCGCGACCATTGTACCGGTTGATAAAATCATCGGTCGTCTGTATCCGTTCTTCGGTGGCCTGCTGGTATTCATGTCTGTTGGCCTGTTAATCGGTCTGGCGGTCAGCGATCACGGCTTCTACTCTCAGGGTCTGGACTTCACTGCTAACCTGCACCCTAAAGAACTGCCGCTGTGGCCTCTGCTGTTCATCACCATTGCCTGTGGTGCAATCTCTGGCTTCCACGCTACGCAATCTCCATTGATGGCTCGCTGCATGCAGAATGAATCTTCTGGTCGCTTCATCTTCTACGGCGCAATGATCGGTGAAGGTGTTATCGCGCTTATCTGGTGTTCTCTGGGTCTGTCTTTCTACGAGTCTACTGAAGCACTGAACGCAACTCTGGCTAACGGTGGCCCTGCGGCTGTTGTTCATGAAGTTTCGACTTCTCTGCTGGGTGCATTCGGTGGTCTGCTGGCTGTTCTGGGTGTCATCGTTCTGCCAATCACTTCCGGTGATACCGCATTCCGCTCTGCCCGTCTGATCCTGGCTGACTTCTTCAAGCTGCCTCAGCAGGGCTTGCCTAAGCGTCTGATGATTGCTGTTCCACTGTTCGTAATCGGCTTCATCATCTCTAAAGCGGAGTTCGGTGTTATCTGGCGTTACTTTGGCTGGGCCAACCAGACCACTGCAATGGTTATGCTGTGGGCTGCGGCTGCGTACCTGGCGAAAGAAGGCAAGTTCCACTGGATCTGCTCACTGCCAGCTACCTTCATGACTGCGGTAACCTTTACCTACCTGGCAAACGCACAGATTGGCTTTGGGTTGTCTATGCAGATCGCTAACGTCATCGGTATCAGCGCTGCAATCGCTGCGCTGGCTGTATTCCTGATTAAATTCAAGGCTTCACCAGCAGCTGAAACAGAATCCTCTACGGCGGGATAAAGCGTAAGCAACTCTAACTTTCAGCGGCCTTCGGGCCGCTTTTTTTATGCCGGTAACCATCAGCTGCCCGATATCAACTTTACCGATTTTTATCGCTCATACGGTTTAGCAAGTTAGCGCCAGTTAAGGTAGTCTAGCAGGCATAATTTTTAGCCTTCCGGTATGTCATGATTCCCCATCTTGTCCCGCTTGCAGCACTGCTTATTTCCGATGCCCTGGTACTTTTAGGTCACGGCTTGCTACTCACGCTGCTGCCTGTTTCAGCAAGCTTGCTCGGCTTTTCTGATCTGCAAATTGGTTTAACCGGCTCCGGTTATTTTGTCGGCTTTGTAGTTGGCTGCTTTACCACGCCAATCATCCTGAAGCGCGTGGGTCATATACGAACCTTCGCGGTTCTGGCAGCACTCTATACCGTGCTCATTCTGTTCTTTGCCTGGAGCCAAAGCTTTATTGGCTGGATGCTGCTGCGCTTTATGATCGGCGCGGTTATCTCGGGCATCTATATGATTATTGAAAGCTGGCTGAACGAACGCGCCGACGCCAAAAACCGTGGCTCGATCCTGTCGTTCTACGCCATGATGAACCTCGCCATGATCACGCTGGCGCAACAGCTGCTGAACCTGAGCAACAACAACATTCCCATGCTGTTTACCATTGCCGGCATCTTTCTGTCGCTGTCCATCGTGCCGGTCTCGTTGACACTGACGCTGGCGCCGGCGCCGGTGAAGAAGATTCATGTCAACTTTTCCAAGGTATGGAAGCACTCGCACATCGGCATACTCGGCTCCGTCTTTACCGGCCTGATTACCGGTTCGTTCTGGTCGCTGGCGCCGATTTACGCAAAAGATAGCGGCCTGACGACCTTTCAGATTGCCAACTTTATGTCGGCCGTGGTTTTGGGTGGTGCCATCTTCCAGATTCCACTGGGCCGATTTTCAGACCGCTATGACCGCCGCCTGATTCTCACCTTTATTGCGCTGGCCGGTGCGATCATTTCAGCCGTTATTTTCGTTACCTCGTTCCAGAGTTTTTACGCCGGTGCGGTCTCCACCGGGCTGGCCTTCTTATGGGGTAGCGTTGGTATGACCATGTACGCCATTTGCCTGGCGCATGCCAATGACAATGCCGACAGTGCAGACTTTGTCGATATCGGCAGCTCCATGCTGATCACCTATGGCATCAGTTCTGCTATTGGTGCGCCCGTTGCCTCGGCATTTATGTCGGTCTTTGGTCACGAATATCTGTACGTCTTTATGGCGCTGAGCTTTGCGTCGTTCTGTGGTGTGTTGATTGTTCGCCGCAAGTCGCACGTACTGCCGGTGGTCGCCACCAGCAACGAAGATTTCCAGGCCGTTGCCGGCATGACCACACAGGAAGCCTTTGTGCTCGACCCAAGGTCTGATGAACAGGAGCGGCACGAAAGCGACGTGGAATTTACAACAGAAGTCGTGTTCAGTGCAGAGCCAGACGTGGAAGATGAAGAAGAAACGCAGGCAGAACCAAACGTTGGCGATAAAACGTCAGGGCACGATAAGCCAGTGCCCTAACGGTCACTCATCAACAAACTGATTCGCAATACTGACAAATGCCGATTCGAGCTGAATGAAGGCATCAACAATGTAGGGGTCAAAGTGCGTACCGCGACCCTCTATAACAATTCGGCGGGCCTCTTCATGGCTGAACGGCTCTTTGTAGGCACGGCGGGAAATCAGTGCATCGTAACAGTCGGCCAGCGCCATCAACCGTGCTGAAAGCGGAATTTTTTTACCAAACAAGCCTTCAGGATAACCGGTGCCATCCCAGCGTTCGTGGTGCGAATACACAATCTCTTTGGCTATCTTCAGAAAGCTGGAAGAACCATACACCACTTCTGTTCGCTCCAGTGCCTGCAGCCCGTAGGTGGTGTGTTTTTTCATTTCCTCCCACTCTTTTGGTGTGAGCTTACCGGGCTTCAGCAGAATGGCATCGGGTACAGCAACCTTACCAATATCGTGCAACGGCGCCGACTTATAGAGCATGTCGATGTAGTCGGGCGTTAAGGTCTCGGCAAATTCGGGGTGCTTGCGCAGGCGATCGGCCAACGCTTTTATATAGTGCTGGGTACGGCGGATATGTGCGCCGGTTTCGTTATCGCGAGCCTCAACCACGGTAGACATGCAATACATGGCGATATCCTGCGTGCGGGAAATCTCTTGGGTGCGCTCTCTGATCTTAACTTCCAGCAATGATTTTTCGTATTCGAGGCGTTTTCGGGTACGCGCCAGCGCCAGATGGGTTTCAACACGGGCCTTCACAATAGGCATGCTGAACGGTTTGGAGATGTAATCTGCAGCGCCGATCTCAAAACCGTTTATTTCAGATTCAACATCACTCTTAACGGTCAGAAAAATAACCGGCGTATCCTGCGTGCTTTCATGCATTTTCAGCAACTGACAAACTTCGTAGCCATTCATATCCGGCATTAATACATCAAGCAGAACGAGGTCTGGACAATATCCGTTTTCAATCCGGTCCAGCGCCTGCTGGCCATTCTTGGCCACTGAAACGGTATATTTTTTGGCCAGCAGATCGACGAGGATATCGATATAAAACACCTCGTCATCAACGATGAGCAGCTTTTCTTTCTCTTCCGACATCTCCCTGGCCTCTCATTTACTGCCGTACACTTTCCGTCAATGTTTTTACAGCATCTTCAAACTCGAATTTCTGTATCTCTGCACTCAGTTTCTCATACTGGTGTCTGGGCAAATAACCCTCCAGCTCAGCAACATAGCTGCGGGCATCCGGGTTGCCGCTGTTAAGCGCCTGCAATAAAGATTCAATTGCAGATTTCGGCGGCTGCCCCTCGACTCTGGGCTTAGGCTGAAGACGATCCACCTCTTTCTGAACAATCACCTTGCTGTACTGGCTGGTCGCCAACGCTTCAAATAAACGCTGAAATTCTTTACTGAACTGCCGCCAACCGTGGCTGCTGAGGGTATCTGCATCACGCTTAATTTGGGCGCACAACTCACCAGCTGCGTCGCTCAAAGCAAAGGCACCGATATTTCCGGCAACACCACAGAGGGTATGAACCATACGTTCAGCGGTGTCGGTTTCGCCTTGATCCAGCGCATGCTTGACCTCAAACAGGTCATTTTGATGCACTACAAAGAACTCTGCAACCAGTCTGGAATAAAGTTCCCGGTTATTTCCGACCCGCACCACGCCCCAGGCCTCATCCAGGCCATCAACAGCTTTGCTGTCTTTTTGCCGCTTATCCGACTTCATATCAGCGGGGGATGGCACCGGTGCCCGCTCCAGCCAGTGGCTGAGCACCTCCTGCAGTCGTGCCGGGTCAATCGGTTTAGCCAGGTGATCATTCATGCCTGCATCCAGACAACGCTGCCGGTCCTCCTTCATGGCGTGGGCGGTCATGGCAATAATTGGCAGCTGCTGAAACTCTTCCATTTTGCGCAGTGTTTGGGTTGCGGTAAAACCATCCATCACCGGCATCTGGATATCCATCATCACCAGATCAAATTTCTCCATTGCCAGCTTTTTCAACGCTTCCTGGCCGTTGGTGGCAGTGGCAACTTTCAGCCCCAGCTGCGTGAGCATGGCTTCTGCAACCTCCATATTGATGGAGTGGTCTTCGACCAGTAATACCCGGCCTTTCAGCTTCATCGCCGGTTCTGGCTGGCGTTGTTCCGGAGCCATATTCTGCTGATGGAATAACTTCATGATGCAATCAAACAGCAGCGAGCTGTTGAGCGGTTTAATCAGAAAGGCATCGACACTGCCGGAGGATGGCTGGTTCTGGAAGTATTCCCGGCCATAGGCGGTTACCAGAATAATGGCAGGCATCACAGCCAGCGACATGGCTTTGATCTTTGCCGCTGCCGAGACACCGTCCATACCGGGCATTTTCCAATCCATCAGGATCAGCCGGTAAGGTTTTTGAGTCTGACTGTTTTGCTCAGACAGCAGCTCCAAAGCCTGATAACCGCTTTCGATACAATCGACCTCAAAGCCAAAGGCAACCAGCAGCTCGGAATTAATTTCACGGGCCGCGTCGTTATCATCAACCACCAGCACGCGCATCCCTTTCAGCGCCTCGCCGACCAGCATATTGGCTTTGGTCTGCTGGTTTTCCGCTGTTGATAAATTAACAGAGAAGGTAAAGGTGCTGCCGTAATTCAGCATACTGGAGGCCGTCAGCTCACCGCCCATCAGGCTGACCAGCTGCCGGCAGATGCTCAGCCCCAGCCCGGTACCACCGTGCACACGCGTGGTGCTGGCGTCGGCCTGGGTAAAGGGCTGAAACAGCCGCTGCAATTGCTGTGGCTCTATGCCCATGCCGGTATCAATCACCGAAAACTGAACCTCACTGACCGCACTCTGCTGACGCAGCAGGCGGAGACGCACAATAACCTGGCCTTTCTCGGTAAATTTAATTGCATTCTGAATCAGGTTGATCATCACCTGTTCGATGCGCAGCGCGTCACCCACCAGTCGCTGCGGAATATTGCTGTCGACATCAAACAGCACCTCAATGCCCTTTTCTTCCGCCTTCAGCGCAAACAGATTGGTTAAGCTCAGCACCAGGTCATTCAACTCAAATTCGGCGGTTTCTATATCCAGCTTGCCGGCTTCAATCTTGGAGAAATCCAGAATGTCGTTGATGATCGACAGCAGCGAGATAGAAGCGCGGGTAATCTTGCCGGCGTAATCCTTTTGCTGTTCGTCCAGTTCGGTCGATTGCAGCAGGTGCGTCATACCGACGATGGCATTCATCGGGGTACGGATTTCGTGTGACATATTGGCCAGGAACTGACTCTTGAACTGATTAGCCTGCTCCGCGGCCTGCTTGGCTTCCGTAAGGCTGGACTGACTCTCTGCCAGCGATCTTTTTGCCTGCGTAAGCCTTCTGTTCCAGTACAGGCTGACGATCAGAATAGGCAGCAATATCAGGCAGGTGACCACCACCGCCAGCCAAATTCGCGCGGTATCAACCTGCTGTTCAACCTTCACCGCAAACCACTGGCTCTGAATACGCGCCAGCTGAGCCTCGCTAATGCGATCAATGGCGCGGTTTAGTATGGGCACCAGCTCTGACCAGTCTTTCCGGACCGCAATGGATTTCTCGAAAACATAATCGGTCTGAGCGGCAATTTTAACGTTGCGGATACCCAGCTCTTTTAAACTCCAGGTGGAAGAATTCAACTCACCAATATAGGCGCCGATCTCATTGCGGCTCAAACTGTTCAGCGCCGCCTCTGCCGTTTTAAAGGCCACCACGTTCAAATCGGGAAAGTCTTCCTGCAGCAGGTACTGAATGGAGTAATCCTGAATGACACCGACAGTAAAGCCTTCCAGGTCTTTAATACTGGCAACGTAATTGGTTTCATCCTCAACCATGATCATATAAGGGCTGATCAGGTAGGGCTTGGTGAAGTGCATATCAACGATATCCACAGTATTCGAGCTGGCCAGCGGTAAGATATCCACCCGCTGACTGCGCAATGCCCGCAACGATTCGGCGCGGCTTTGATCAGAGACGACTTCAATATCAACGCCGATATCGGACTGAATTAACTTCAGCACTTCAGCAGACAGACCAGAGAGATCACCCTGTTTATCGAGAAACTCCAGCGGTGGCAATGACGGATCGGCACCGATACGCCAAACCGGGTGCTCATTCAGCCAGTCCATCTCCGCCGGGCTTAACACCAGCGGCGCACTGCGGGCAAACTGATCCGCGTTATTAACCCATCGGCTTAAAATCTGCCGCCGTTCCTGTGTGGTAATAGAGGCCATGGCTTTATTGATCACAGATACCAGCGGTTGCCAGTCATCGTCCCGGTATACCGCAAAACGCTGCAACGAAACATCGATGCCCGGGTCTCCGGTTACCAGCAGGTTAGACAGCTGTAAATCCTGACTCAGCCAGGCCACCACGGCCTGATTGCCAACATAGGCATCCACCTGACTGAATGACAATGCCTTGAGCGCATCGGCCGTTGCAGGATAGGTTTTCAGAATAACGTCCGGGTAGTCGGCACGCAGCTCATCGATCAGATAGTAGCCGTCTTCGATGGCCAGCGTTTTGCCGGCCAGCTGGTCAAAGGAAGTAAAATGCTCACCTTCAATATTACTGACCAGTACCTTAACCGCGCCAAAGTAGGGGGATGTGAACCAGAGGTTTTTAGACCGCTCTTCCGTTTTAACGATGGTGGCGCCCACTTTATTCACACCCTGCTGAACCTTGGTGACCATCTCGTTAAAGCTGCCATAACGCACTGGCACAAAATCGATGCCGGTGCGTTTTTCCAGCAGATTCAGGTAGTCGCCAAGAATACCGGTTTGCTGGCCAGCAGCGTCGGTAAAATCGACAGGCGGCCAGTTGCCATCGACCGCGATCTCAACCACAGGGTGTTCAGCCAGCCATGTCTGCTCCTGTTCGGTCAGTTGCAGATCGACAGCACTGGTTTGCTGTTCAACGCCGGCCCAGATAAATTTATTCCACTGCGGACTGATCTCCGCCCTGTTTCTGGCGGATAAATTCTCAATGCCGTCATTGAGCAATTCCAGAAGCAGCGTATTGCCCTTTCTCACCGCTGCCCGATAAGGCCGCGAATAGAGCGCTTCCGGCAGCACATCGAGCGACAGGGTTAGGTTATTCCCGTTCAGGTACTCACCGAGATACGAAGCCTGAGTGATGAAGGAGGTCACCTCGTTGTTGCCGTAGGCAGCAAACAGGTGCTCATAATCGCTGTAAGTGTGAATCTCGGTAGCGGGGTAGTTTTCCAGCAGCCAGTCGTGGTGATAGCTTGCATCGACAACACCAACCGGCAGTTCGGCTATCTCTTCGGCCGAGCGAACCGTATGAACCGCCGGGTTAAAAAACAGAAAATACTGGCCATACACAACCGGGGCTGAAAAATCGAACAGGTCCGAACGCCGGTCATTAGCAAACAGCCCGGCGATCAGATCGACCCGGCCCTGTTGCAGCCACTGCTGAGTCTGTTCATTGGTGCCGCCAACAAACGACAGATCAATACCCGCCTCCAAGGCCCATGCGCGCCAGTAGTCGATCAACACCCCTTCCGGCTCACCGGAAGCCCCGCGGTACTGAACCGGAGCACTGTCTATGCGGTAGGCGATAATCAGTTGCTCAATAATGCCGGCTTCCGCCCAGGCATTCAGCGCTGCAAATGCACAGAACAGAATAAACAGTACGTACTTTAATGACCTGAAAAGTAGTTTCACAATGCTCGTCGGGCCTCCTGGCAAAGGTATAAGCATCAGCTTTGAAGTACTGCAGGATGGAATAATCTCTTCATGCTTCTGATTCCGTTCACTTACTATAGAAGATTGGCAAATATCTGCCGAATTCTATTGGTCAACTGCGCTGAAAAAACACCGGGTAGATTAGTCCGGGAACTCATCATTCAATGGTTTCACCGCCCTGCGCCGGATTGGGTGCGACATCACGATGGAGGTTCTGGTTTCACCCAGATGATTGATATAGCCAACAAAACTCTCCAGGTGCTTCAGGTTAATGGTAACAACGCGAATCAGGTAGGAATCGGCACCGGTGACATGCAGGCACTCTGTTACTTCATTTCGTGCTTGCAGCAGTGCCATCAGCCTGGGTTTGTCGGCCCGCGAGGTCGTGATGCCGATCACCGCTTCAACGCCATAACCAAGCGATTCGGTATTAATGTGCGCACTGTAGCCCTCAATAACGCCAGCCTCTTCCAGGCGCTTAACCCTTTCAGACACGGCAGGCAAAGACAGACCTACGGTTTCAGCCAATGCCTTCAGAGACTGCCGGCCATCGGCCTGCAGTGCCTCAATGATTTTCCAGGAAATTGCATCCACTTTCATAAATTAAAGCCCTATCGAAATTAACCTGATTAATTAAAGAAAATAGCCAATATTCAAAATAAATAGCATTCAAAGAGACCAAAAGCCATTAGATAATTAACCCAATTATTTAACAGGAATGACCCTATGCTGTTCTTCAAGGCAATGGCGATCGGTTTTCTAATCGCGGCCCCCGTCGGCCCTATCGGGCTGCTCTGTATGCAGCGCACGCTGCAATCGGGTTTAAAAACCGGCCTGGTGACGGGCTTAGGCGCTGCTTGTGCCGATGCGTTTTTTGGCTTCATTGGCGCATTGGGTTTGGTCGCGCTCACCCACTGGCTGGTGAGCATTAAGCTGCCGCTCTCGATTGCCGGCGCGATCTTCCTGAGCTGGATGGCGATTGATCTGTTGCGCAAAACCACCGCCGCCGATACAGCGTTTAAAGCGCAGGAAGCCTCTCTGTTCAGGGCCTTTGCCAGTACGGTGCTGCTTACCCTGACCAACCCCCTGACTATATTCTCCTTCCTGGCGGTGTATGCCACCCTGATGACCGGTATTCAGGGCTCAGCCCTGGTCGGCGCTATTCTGGTCACAGGAATCTTTACCGGTTCGGCGCTCTGGTGGCTCACGCTTTCAGGCACCGTTGCCGTTATCCGTCACCGCATCAGCGCAAAGGTTCAGCGGGCGGTGAACTACCTGTCCGGCACACTGTTGATGGCTTTTGCAATCTTTCAGCTAGGCAGCACGCTGATCGGCTGAGCCGTTGCTGGTTGCACAAAAAAAAGCCCCGCTTAAACGCGAGGCTTTCATCAGACCCGTCTGATTTCAGGCCGGAGAACGCTCACATGAGCTCTTCCACCAGCGCGATGTACTCTGCCTTCGCTTGGTCGCTTGAAACACCGTTAAGCGACGCCCAGGCATCGTACTTGGCGCGGCCTTTAAAATCGGTCATGCCCGGCCTTTTCCCTTGCACATCGCCTTCACTGCCCTGCTTGTACAACGAATAGAGCTTTAACAGCACATCGGTGCCGGGCTTTTTACTGATCGTCTTTACATCCAGTGCGGCCTGTTCAAATTTTGCAGTCAAATCGGTCACGTTGATCACTCCCTTTAAAGTTATTTTTAGAACGGCAATCAATACTGTAGCTGGAAAACAGGCAGAGGAGAGATGTAATGTGAATGGGGAATGTAAGGGTTTGGCGGAGCTGAGCAGTGTGAAACGAAGGGGGCGGTGAAAAGGGGGTGGTAAAAAAAGTCAGAGAGTGGTGCCTGAGTCATCAGGCACCACTTGGGAGAGCTAGAACGGAATGTCGTCATCAAAATCATCAAAACCACCCGGAGCCGGCTGAGCAGGCTGGCTTGGTGCTTTTGGTGGCTGCTGTGGGGCGCCAAAACCACCGCCCTGTTGTGGCGGGTTGTATGGTTGCTGTGGCTGCTGAGCCGGTTGCTGGTAACCCTGAGGCTGACCAAAGCCCTGTGCCGGTGCCTGACCAAAGCCACCACCTTGCTGACCACCTTCCTGACGACCACCAATAAACTGCATCTCGTTACCAACGATTTCAGTTGAGTAACGGTCCTGACCGTTCTGGTCCTGCCACTTACGGGTTTGCAGACGGCCTTCAACGTACACCTGAGAGCCTTTGCGCAGGTACTGTGCAGCCACTTCTGCGGTGCGTCCGAACAGCACAATGCGGTGCCATTCGGTAATATCGGTGCGATTCCCTTGCTCATCGGCACGGCCAATTTCATTTGTCGCAACATTCAGGTTAACCACCTGAGTACCGGAAGCCGTTGTGCGTACGTCCGGGTCCTGACCCAAACGTCCTAAAATGATGACCTTGTTTACTGTGCCCTTTGCCATAGTGTTTCCTATTCGAATATTTTTGCTAGCCGCAAACTATCTATGAGTTGACCGCTAACTTCAAGCCGATTTCAACGATTGAATAGCGTTTGGTCAGGCTGCGGTGACTTCCTGCTCTGCAAGTGGCTCAACCGCAGAAAGCAACAGCACCCAAATCATCTGAACCACAACCCCCATCATCACCAACGGCCACAGGCTACCGGTACTGAACAACCAGCCTCCGGCAATACCACCCACAGCGGCACCAAGGAACTGGCAGGTTGAAAACACCCCCATGGCGGTACCGCGCGATTCAACGCCAACCTTACGGCTGAGCAGCGAAGGCAGGCTGGCCTCGGAAAAGTTGAAGCCGATAAAGAAGATCATCAGTGCCACGGCGACCAGCCAGGCATGAGCGACTAAGCCAATAATCAACAGCGCCGCAACCGCTAACAGGGCAGCCAAACGCAAATAGCGAACATGCAGCAGGCCGCGCTCGGCTTTGATCATTAACGGAATCATACCGATGAAGCCCAGCAACATTGTTGGCGCATAAACAGCACCCAGCTGATTTTCCGTCAGACCATAAGCCACCAGTATATTGGGCAAGGCGACAAACAGCGCCGTCATGGTCAGGTGCAGCATGCCGATACCCAAGCTGAGCAGCATCACCTCACGGTTAGCAAACACCGAAGACAGCAGGTCGCGGCGAATGCGCCGCTCGTTCGGGGCGCTGTTTTCCGGCACTTCCGGCAACAGCGCCAGTACCAGCAGGCCGATCAGCGCCAGCGCGGCGATAAACCAGAACAGTCCATTCAGCCCAACCCAGCCGGCAATAAACGGCCCCAGCACAACAGCGACAACAAAAGAGCCGCCGATCACCGCGCCGATCACCGCCATCGCCTTTGAGCGTTGCGATTCACGCGTGTAGTCCGCCAGCAGCGCCAAAATAACGCTACTGATGGCGCCGGCACCCTGCAGCGCGCGGCCAATGATCAGCTGATAAACGTTGCTCGCCAGCGCAGCCATCAAACTGCCGGCCAAAAAGATAAGCAGGCCAATAAAGATAAGCTTCTTACGGCCAAAGCGATCCGATGCCGCACCAAACGGGATCTGCAACAGGGCCTGTGTCAGGCCATAGATGCCCAGCGCCATACCCAGCGTTTGTGCATTTGCGCCCGTCAGCGAGTAGCCATAGAGCGTAAGAATCGGGAACACCATAAACAGGCCCATCATGCGGCTTGCATAAAGCACCGCTAGGCCCGTCAACGCCCTGGTTTCAAGTTTATTAAACGCCATCGGTATCATCACAAGTAAAAAAGACCGCCATAATATCAGAGCGAATCCGGTTGCGGCGAATCATTAAAAAGCATTGCAATCTGTATATTCATACAGTAGATTTAACCCGCTTTTTAATCCACACACTTGAAAAGCTTTTCCGGCAGCTCTGGGTGCAGGTTCCCCAGTCTGGGCCTAAGAGCTGCTGGAACTTCTTTTTAATTTATGCTTTCTTTGAGCCTTTGCTTTTTCCGAGTTTGAGGATTTCATGGACAAAATTTCCGTCCAGGGTGCCCGTACCCACAACCTGAAAGACATCACCATCGATATTCCGCGCGATAAACTGGTGGTCATCACCGGTCTTTCCGGCTCAGGTAAATCGTCTCTGGCGTTCGATACGCTCTATGCCGAAGGCCAGCGCCGCTATGTTGAATCACTTTCAACCTATGCCCGGCAGTTCCTATCGATGATGGAAAAGCCCGATGTTGACCACATTGAAGGTCTGTCACCGGCCATCTCCATTGAACAGAAAACCACCAGCCACAACCCGCGCTCAACCGTGGGCACCACCACTGAAATCTACGACTACCTGCGCCTGTTGTTTGCCCGCATTGGCGAGCCCCGCTGCCCGGAACACGGCGAGCCGCTGGAAGCCCAAATGGTGAGCCAGATGGTCGATACCGTGCTGGCACTGCCGGAAGGCAGCAAGCTAATGCTGCTGGCACCGCTGATCCGCGACCGTAAGGGTGAACACCTGCATGTCTTCAACGAGCTGCGCGCCCAGGGTTTTGTGCGCGTACGGGTCGATGGCACGGTGATGGATTTAGACGAAGTGCCGGAACTCGACAAACGCAAAAAGCACAGCATTGAAGCCGTGGTCGACCGCTTCAAGGTGCGCGACGACTTACAGCTGCGCCTGGCGGAATCGTTCGAAACCTGCTTAACGCTGGCCGGTGGCATCGCTCAGGTTTCCTGGATGGATGGCGATGGCGAAGACATTCTGTTTTCCAATAAATTTGCCTGCCCGGTCTGCGGCTATTCCATTGCCGAGCTGGAACCGCGCATGTTTTCGTTCAACAACCCGGCCGGTGCCTGTGAAGAATGCGATGGCCTGGGCTTAAAACAATACTTTGACCGCAGTAAGGTCATCCGCGACCCCAGCCTGACCATCGCCGAGGGCGCTATTTCCGGCTGGGACCGGCGCGCGGTTTATTACTTCAGTCAGCTGACCTCGTTGGCGGAGCACTTCAATGTCGATATCGACAAGCCGTTTAAAAAGCTGCCGAAAAAGTTTCAGGATGCCGTGCTCAACGGCAGTGGCACCACCGAGATTGAATTCAACTACGTTAACAGCCGTGGCGCGGTGTACAGCCGCGTGCACACCTTTGAAGGCGTTGTGCCCAATATGGAGCGCCGCTACCGCGAAACCGACAGCAACTCGGTTCGCGAAGAGCTGTCCAAATACCTGGCCGAGCAGGATTGCCCCGGCTGTCATGGCAGTCGCCTGAAAGAAAGTGCCCGCAATGTCTTCATTGAGGGCGTTACACTGCCGGAAATCACCCGCATGTCGATCGTCGATGCGGTACGTTACTACCACTCTCTGCAGCTGACCGGCAGCAGGGCTCAGATTGCAGAAAAAATTCTGCGCGAGATCATTCAGCGGCTCAGCTTTCTGGAAAACGTCGGCCTTGATTACCTGACGCTCGACCGCAGCGCCGACACCCTTTCCGGTGGCGAAACTCAGCGCATCCGTCTGGCCAGTCAGATTGGCGCCGGCCTGGTCGGGGTGATGTACATTCTGGATGAACCGTCCATCGGCCTGCACCAGCGCGATAACGACCGCTTGCTGCAAACCCTGACCAACCTGCGCGATATGGGCAACACGGTACTGGTGGTGGAGCACGATGAAGACGCCATCCGCACCGCTGACTGGGTGCTCGACATCGGCCCCGGTGCCGGCGTACATGGCGGCGAGATTATCGCCAGTGGCACTCCGCAGCAGATTATGAAAAGTAAGGACTCGCTCACCGGTAAATACCTGAGCGGCAAGCTGAAGATTGATGTCCCGACAGAACGCGCGGTGGCCGACCCGAAACGACAACTGGTGGTTAAGGGGGCAACCGGGCACAACCTGCAGAACGTCAACCTGAGCATTCCGGTGGGGCTGTTTACCTGCATTACCGGTGTTTCTGGCTCGGGTAAGTCGACACTGATCAACCGCACGCTTTACCCGCTGGCGGCCACCGCCCTGAATAAGGCCACCACGCTGAAGGCGGCGCCCCATAAAGCCATTGAAGGGCTCGAGTTTTACGACAAGGTGGTCGATATTGACCAGAGCCCGATCGGACGAACCCCACGCTCTAACCCGGCCACCTATACCGGTATCTTTACCGCCGTGCGTGAACTCTTTGCCGGCACGCAGGAATCTCGCTCACGCGGTTACGCACCGGGCCGGTTCAGCTTTAACGTCAAGGGCGGGCGCTGTGAAGCCTGTCAGGGCGATGGCCTGATCAAGGTTGAGATGCACTTCCTGGCCGATATCTACGTGCCCTGCGATGTCTGTTCCGGCAAGCGTTATAACCGCGAAACCCTGGAGGTTCGCTACAAAGGCAAAAACATTCACGAAGTACTGGATATGACCATTGAAGATGCCCTGGGCTTCTTCGATGCCATTCCGGCGTTACAGCGAAAACTGCAAACACTGGCCGACGTCGGGCTGTCTTATGTCAAATTAGGCCAGAGTGCGACAACCCTTTCCGGTGGTGAAGCACAACGCGTCAAGCTCGCCCGTGAGCTTTCCAAGCGCGATACCGGCAGCACCCTGTACATTCTGGATGAACCGACCACCGGCCTGCACTTCCACGACATTAAAATGCTGCTCGAAGTTCTGCACAGGCTGCGCGATAACGGCAACTCGGTGGTGGTCATCGAGCATAATCTGGATGTTGTGAAAACAGCCGACTGGGTGGTCGACCTGGGGCCGGAAGGCGGCGTCAAAGGCGGCAAGATTGTCGCCACCGGCACGCCAGAACAGCTCGCAGCCAACAAGGCGTCAATTACCGGCAAGTACCTGAAGCCGCTGTTGGAAAAACAGTAAAAAAAAAGCGGCAGACTCTCACGAGCTGCCGCTGTTTTTTATGCTCTGTTTTGTATCTACGCTAAACCTTAAAGTTCCCCACCAACTCCTGAACCTTGGAGCCGGACGCCGCCAGCGATGAGCTGATCTGTTCGGATTCATGAATATCATGACTGAGCTGATGCACGATCTCCTGAATCGCCATCAGGTTGCTGCTGATCTCTTCACTGACCGCACACTGCTCTTCCGCCGCTGAAGCGGTTTGCAACCCCATCTCCTGCATGGTATTCACCGCACTCAATACACCATCGAGTCGCTGCTGCACCTGCGCGGAACTTGCCACCGTCGCCTCGCCGCGACCTTTACTCTCGGCCATGGATGTGACGGCGGCTTTCACGCCCTGCTGCAAAGCCATGAGCATATCGTTAATCTCATGGGTGCTGTTTTGTGTGCGGCTGGCCAGTGAGCGCACTTCGTCGGCAACCACAGCAAAGCCACGGCCCTGTTCACCGGCGCGCGCCGCTTCAATCGCCGCATTCAGCGCCAGCAGGTTGGTCTGTTCTGCGATGCCTCCAATCACTTCAATCACACCGGTAATCTTTTGGGTGTGGTCGTTCAGCAAGCCGATAGCCTCAGCAGTGCCGTTCACTTCTTCAACCAGTTTGTTGATGTTTTCAGTTGCTTCCAGCATGCCTTTTTTAGCGTCGTCGAGTTCCTGATAGGCCTCGTTAATGGCATCAGATGTGGCGCTGGTAATATTGGCAACTTCGCGCGAGGTGGCGGCCATTTCAGTTACCGCAGAAACAACCTTTTCGTTCTCTGCGCTGTGGTTTTGCATGGTGCTGTTGGCCTGAGAGGTTTGCCTGTCGAGTCGCTGCGAAGCATTCAAAACCGTCGCTGAATTTTCTTTCACCTCTTTCATCATCGACTGCAACTTATCCATAAAGCTGTTGAATGACTTTCCAAGCTCAGCAATTTCATCATGACCGGATGCTTCCAGACGGTTGGTTAAGTCGCCGTCACCCTGAGAGATCTCGGTCAGCTTATCCACCATGTTGCGCAGCGGCGCAATAAACCGGGCAACAAAGAACACCACAATAACAACGGTTACCGCCAAACCAATGAGCGTTATCGAAACGGCGAACCAGACATCTTTGGTGATGTCACTTCTGCGCTGCCCGACATAGGCCGTCACCGCTTCGTCAACATCGTCAATGTAGATGCCAGTGCCGAGGGACCAATCCCACTTGGAGAGATATTCGGAATAGCCCAGCTTAGGCGCTACAGCATTAATGGAAGGCTTATGCCAGGCGAAGTTTAAAAAGCCGTCGCCGGATTTAGCCTGATTAATAACGCCCGCAATCACTGCCACACCGTTGTCATCTTTCAGGTTATACAGGTTTTGGCCTTCCAGCTCCGGTTTAATGGCGTGCAGCGTATTCACACCGGAAGAGTCGTACGCGAAGAAGTAACCATCATCGGCAAAGCGCATGTTTTTCAGAATCACTTTGGCCTGCTCTTTGTTTTCTCCGGCAACATCAGATTCGTACAGAGCCTTAATGGCCGTTCTGCCCATACGCAGATGCGCCTGCAACTCAGCTTTACGGGCTTCAAGCAGATCGTTGCGGTAAAACTCCGCCTGCTTTGTCAGATTGCTGATGCCATTCCAGTAAAAAACTGCGCTGACCAGCGTGGTAATCAATATGAGTGGGACGATCGAAATTAGTAGTAATTTGCCGCGACTTTTCAGCTTCAAGGGGGGTACCTCCAAACAACGAGCTTTTGTATTTTTTTAGCTTTGTAACTGTAGTTTAGAGCGGCCGGAATGCAGGATTATTTAGCGGCAAAAATGAGAATAAATGATTTAAAGCAGCTTAAAAGCGGAAAAGTTCAATAGTAAAAAGAGCGGCTAATTTATGCGATTCATTTTGAATATTTTTAAGCAAACCAAAATGAACCGCACAATAAAGATCAATGCAGAATCGTAAACAGTTTACGCTGATATTTAACCGCCAACGGGTCACCTTTCGGCAATGAATTTAAGATATCCAGCATGGTTTTGCGCGCACCACCGTCCTGAAAGTTTTTGTCTTTCTGCAGTACTTCAAAGATGCTTTGCAGCGATTCCTCAACCCGCTCTGCCTGACTGAACTGTACCGCCAGTTCGGTTTTTAATTCCAGGTTGTCAGGGTCCTGCTCCAGCTTTTGCTGCAACTCTAAAATTGCCGGCGTATCCGCCGCCTCCTGCATCAACTCCAGGCGGGCAAACAACTCTTTGTATTTCGGCTCCAGCTGTTGCTCCATGGTTGCCGCATCCAGAATCGTCGCCGCCTCGTTGGCCCGCTTCAAATCCAGGTAGCATTCCGCCATGAGCAAACCAATGGCAAATTCTTCATTGCTCAGCACATAGGCTTCACGCAGCAGCGACAGAGCTTCATCGGGACGGCCTTCCGCCATCAGCGCCATGGCATCTTTAACCGCAGCTTCCCAAGGGGCCGGCAGGTGCGCATTCAGACGCTCGCGGATTGCGCTTTCCGGCTCTGCGCCGGCAAAGCCATCAATCGGTTGACCGTCTTTCATGATGGCAACGGTGGGCAAGCTGCGAATACCAAACTGAGCGGTAATCGCCTGCTGCTCATCGGCATTCACCTTGGCCAGCAGGATCTGGCCGTTGTATTCCTCGGCCAGCTTTTCCAATAGTGGCGTCAGCACCTTGCAGTGTGAGCACCATTCAGCCCAGAAATCGACCAGTACTAACCGCCGCGTCGATTCCTCCAGCAGTACCTGCTGAAAATTCTGTTCAGTAACATCAATAACGTTTACAGCCAAACTTTCCATTGCAACCTCGTCTTTATCCGGCGCCAGCGTGCCGTTTGCTTGAATGTATTTGGTAAACCATATGGGGGCAGTTCGACAAATCCCTACCCCTGACTGGTGCAGCGCTACCACCACCAGTAAACTAGCCGTTCATAATTCACTGTATTACCGGAGTTTAGTATGAAGCATGGCAAAGCCATTGCCGTTTTCACAGGTTTCGTCATTCTGATTGTTGCCGGCGTGCTTTACTGGCAGCACTATGCGCCCCAGCAAGCGACAAACCCATCTAACATCGAAATTAGTGATTACGAAACCCGCGTATTTAAAAGCCTGACGCTGAAAAACGGTCTCAAGGTCATTCTGGTGTCTGACCCGGCCAGTGACAAGGCCGCTGCAGCCATGAACGTATTCTCCGGCTCCTGGGCAAACCCACCGGAAGTACCCGGGCTGGCTCACTTTCTGGAGCACATGCTGTTTCTGGGTACCGAAAAATACCCGGCAGCCGATGAATACAGCAACTTCATGCAGACCAACGGTGGCAGTGATAACGCCTATACCAGCGCTGAAAACACGCTGTACTATTTCAACATCAATGCCGGCCAGTACCAGGAAGCGCTGGATCGTTTCTCGCAGTTCTTTATTGCCCCGCTGTTCGACAGCGACTTTACCCAGCGCGAAATCAACGCCGTTCACTCCGAATACACGGCTTCTCTGCAGCACGATGGCCGCCGCATTGAAGATGCAGTGCGTGAGCTGACCAGCCAGAACCACCCGGCATCGCGCCTGGCCATCGGCAATCTGGACACACTGCACGTAGACGACCTGCAGCAGCAACTGCAGGCCTTCTTCCGGCAGCATTACGTCGCCTCCAACATGGCTCTGGCGGTGTATGGCCCTCAAAGTATTGAAACCCTGGAACAGTGGGCCGAAGACTACTTCAACGGTATCCGCGATGCCGAAAGCAACACCGTCAGCTACAGCCAGCCACAATTCGAGCCCGCGTCACTGCCACAGCTGGTTGAAGTGAAGCCGCGCCGTGAAATGCGCCAGCTGCAGCTGCGCTTCCCGCTGACGGCAGACACCCCCATGCTCGCCTCCAACCCGACTGGCTATGTTGCCTCGCTGATTGGTCAGCGCTCCACCGGCTCACTCTATTCAGTGCTGAAAGAAAAAGGCTGGCTGGAAGGCCTGTACGTTGATGATGGAGGCCTGACCCATTCCAGCACCACCTTCAATGTTACCCTCGCATTAACACCGGAAGGCATGGAGCACTGGCAAACCGTTACCGAAATGCTGTTCAGCGAGATTGAGCTCATCCGCCAGCAGGGCGTTCAGCAGTGGTACTACGACGAACAGCAGCAGATTAACGAGATTGCCTTCCAGTTTGCCGAAAAGGTCTCTGCCGATGCCACGGCTCAAAGCCTGGCCGAGCGCCTGCAATACCTGGAGCCGCAAAAGCTGCTTTCCGGGCTGTACCGTCTGCCCGGTTTCAACCCGCTGGAAGTGGAAACGGTGCTCAACCAGCTCAAGCCGGATAACGCCTTGGTAATCCTCACCTACCCGGAAGCCGAAACCAACAAGACCAGTCAGTACTACAGAACCGGCTACAGCGCTGGCCCGCTGACCGGCAACCGTGTGGCTGCATGGCGCAATGCAGCGCTGAACAGCGAGTTAAAACTGCCGGAAGCCAACCCCTTTATTCCCGCCGAGCTGACGGTTCAGCCGCTGGAACAGCCGGCCTCCGAGCTGTATAAAAACACGCCTCACATCATCACCCAGGATGATCACAAAACCGTCTGGTTTGAGCAGGATGATGAATTCCAGACCCCGAAAGTCGATATTCACCTGCTGCTGGAAAGCCAGTACACCAATGCCAGTGCAGCCAATATGGCCGCAGTTAACCTCTACTTAACGCTGGTCAACAATGGTTTGCAGGAAATTCGCTATCAGGCCGGTGTTGCCGGCTCCGGTTACGGCATCGGCCTGGCTGAAAACGGCGTGCAGGTTCGCCTGTACGGCTATCAGGAAAAGCTCGGCCTGCTCATGGATGCGCTGATTGTTGAGCTGACCAGTCACGAAATCGACCCGGTACGCTTCCAGCTGGAAAAAGAAGAGTATTTGCGCGCACTGAAAAACCGCTCGGAAGACCCGGTGTTGAATCAGATGATACGCACCCTGAACAACTGGCTGGTATCGAGCAGCTTTACCACCGAAGCACTCATCGCCGCCGTTGATAAACTGGAGGTAAAAGACCTCGTTGCTGCTCGCAGCGAGCTGTTCGACAACGCCTACCTGACCATGCTGCTGCACGGCAACCTCACCAAAGCCCAGGCAACACAGCTGGCTGAGCGTGTCGATGCCGTGATTCCACAACAGGGGAGCGAATCTAAGCGCAGAACGATGGCTAAGCTGCCACAGAAGACATTCCTCGATACCGTTTCCATTGATCACTCAGACTCGGCTTTCCTGCAGTTTTATCAGGGTGACAACAGCAGTCTGCGCGAACGAGCCCTGTACAGCCTGCTGGCTGAAACCATCAACGCGCCATATTTTGCCGAGCTGCGCACCGAAGAACAGCTGGGTTATATTGTGATGGCGCGCGCCTATGCGTTAGATGGCCTGCCGGGCGTTATCTTTTATGTGCAGTCGCCCAATACCGATGCGGCGCTTTTACAGCTCTATTCCAACCGCTTCTTAAGCCGCTACACCCATCAACTGGCCAGCATGAACGAGCAGCAGTTCCTGAAGTACAAACAGGGGCTGATGACCACCCTAACGCAGCCGGATAAAAACCTGTACGAGCTGAGCAGCCGTTATTGGGACAACATTATTGAGGGTAACAAACACTTCAATACCCGGGTGAGACTGTCGCATGAAATTGAAAAGATCAGCCTGGATGGCTTCCGTCGGTTCTTTGACAATGAAATTAACGGTGACCTGGCCCGTTCGGTTTCAATGCATCAGGTGAGCACGGATATGAAGGACGACTACACCGAACACGCGGTCAACCTGGTTGGCCTGTACCCGCTGAATGAGCCAAAAGAGTGGCCGGAAGACATCACCTGGATTACCCCGGCCTTCAACAACATTACCGACTGATCATTCGAACTCTACGCTTGCTTCATCTGTCTGCTGTTGATGGATGGGCAAGCGAACCACGAAGGTGGTGCCTTCACCAACCATGCTGTACACCCGAATTGAACCGGCATGACGCTCGACGATAGAACGGGTAATCGCCAGCCCGATACCGGTGCCCTTGCCAACCGGCTTGGTGGTAAAGAAGGGTTCGAATACCTTTTCCAGCTGTTCTTTTTCGATGCCGGTGCCGGTATCTTTAATTGAAATTTCAACGCTGTCACCAGACGCTTCGGTGGCAATGGTCAGATCCCCAAAATCTTCGATGGCCTGACAGGCATTCATAATAATATTCACAAATACCTGACTCAGCTGCGATGGAATGGCATCGATCACCCCAACCTCTTCCAGATCGAAATTCACATTGGCTTTGTACTTTATTTCGTTGCGCAACAGGTTGACGGTCGAATTCAACAGCTTGTTTATATCGGTTGCTTCAAACGACTGGTTGCCGATATGGGTGTATTCCTTCAGGTCTCTGACGATCTCGCGCATACGCACTAGGCCATCTTTGGATTCCTCGATAACCTCGTCGACATCTTCCATGCACTGAGTGAATTTGGATTCAGACTTCCAGATATTGTATTGCAGCACCGCCATACCGGTTTCTTCCTTGGCAAGAAACTCTTCCAGAGACGTCATCTCATCTCTGATCATGGAGGAGTACCTGCCCAGCAAGTTCATGTTGGAAGAAATAAAGCCCAGCGGGTTATTAATTTCATGCGCAACGCCTGCAGCAAGTTGCCCGAGCGCGGCCATTTTTTCGGAGCGCACCAGCTGATTCTGCATCTCGGTAAGCTGCTCTTCAGCGGATAACGCCGTGCAGAGACTGCTAACCCGGCCGTATAGCTGGTCAAGCAATTCAGCAGGATAGGCCTCCAGCCTTTCCGAGATAAAGGGCTTAAGCAACGGATAGTCTGCCGGGTCACGAACAACCACCAGGCTGTGGATGTTTTTTTCAGCCAATAGAGCAAACATCTTGCTTTTAGATTCAGTATTGCCGGCGCTGTTGCTGTCTACGACACACAGCTGCGCATCTTCCACCAGTGCTGGCAGCTGCTGACTGTCATCAGCGGTTTTAAGCTGCCAGCCTTCGTTTAGTTTGTCTTCTGAGCATCCAAGAGATGAGCTCACCACCACAAATTTAGCCATTCAGTTTAATCCCTCTTGGAAATACCAACGTCATAGAGGTTCCCTTTCCTTCAGTTGATGTAACTTTGATAGAGCCGTTAATCATCTTCACCAGATTTTCGCTCAGCGACAGGCCAAGGCCAACGCCATCGCCAACCGCTTTGGTGGTAAAGAACGGATCAAAAATAGAATTCAAATTGGCTGCAGAAATACCAATGCCGTTATCGGTGACCTCAACCGCAATATGGTCATCCTGTTCGATCACTCTGACGGTGATGGCCGGTCCCGGATTATCCTGAACGGCCTCGAGCGCATTGGTGAGTACGTTCTCCAGCGCCAGTGTGAAAACCTGCATGGGCAATTCAACGGTGATCGGGTTTTCCGGCTGCATAACCGAAATACAGTCGGCGTTTTTCTCCAGACTTAAAATAATAAAATCGATAGACTGAATCACATCGAACGACTGGTGCTGCTCATCGGAAAGATTATTTAACGGCTGCAACAGGCTGATGATATGGGTCACCCGGTCGAGCCCCTGCACCGACTCTTCAATCACCTCTTCCACTTCTTTTAAGTGTTCAATGGAATGACCGACCAACGCAGAATCCAATTGACTGACCGACTCAACCACCTTACCGCTGACCTTACCGATAAAGCTCAGGTTGCTGCGAATAAAGCCAATCGGATTATTGATCTCATGCGCGATACCGGCAGTAAAGTTCGCCAGCGTACGCGCCTTTTCGGTACTGACCAGATTTTCCCGCGTGGTGGCCAGGCTGTGAATAATATCCTGTAGCTCAGAGGTTTTTTGTTCTACCTTTTGTTCAAGGCTTTCGTTCAACTCTTTCAGGTTTTGTTCGGCCTTAAAGCGAGCAATCCACTGACCGATGGTCTGGCTGAACAGCAGCATCAGGGTTTGGTCGTTGGGCGAAAAATGCCGGCTATGAATTAGGTTATCGGCCACCAGCCAACCAACGGTGTCTTCGCTGTAACGAATGGCAGCAACAGCGTGCCAGCCATGACCGACCACCTCATGATTTTCGAACAGGCTGGCGTTCTGCTGAACATACACCTTGCCGGCTGCATTAACCGCGCCCTGATACCAGGGCGAATCCTGCAGCCGCTCCACCAGGGAGTGCTCATCGCGAATGGCACCATTGCAATCCGTACCCCAGGTTCCTACGATGGATTCCCCATCGGGGTTTAACAGAAAAATTGCCGCCCGGTCGAAATCCAGGTAATGCAAGACCCCATTCACCGAGCAATAGTAGATTTCATCGAGGGTTTTGCACTGATCCAGATCCTGAGAGATGTTGCGAAGAACTTCCAGCGCCCGGGTCAGGCTGCGGGTCTTTTCATAATCGATATCAGATTCCTGAAAAACCAGATAGCAGGAAGCGCCGGCTTTAGAGAGCAGCGGCTTAACGCTGAACCTCAAGCCCTTGAAAACAAAGTAACCGGTTTTTTCAGCAACAGAAAGCAACTGACTGGCGTCACTGAAACTGAGTGTTTCACCCAGTAACGCGCCAGGCTCTCCGTGGGCATCAAGAACAGAAGCTGTTTGAGTTTCATCATTTAGGGTCAAATAGCAGTGCAAGAAAACAACCTCTGAATACTTTCATTTAAAATTAGCAAAGTAGCTGTTTTTTGCCACCCGGCTATACCGCCTGAACATTGTTCTTGCCAGCCTGCTTGGCGGCTATAGCGCCCTGATCAGCCTTCTGTATCAACTCTTCCTTGCTGGCCATGGCGGCATCTTTCGCGGCCACACCCACGCTGATGCTGCCCTGCCATTGGCCACCCGGAACCGAAACCACCATGGCGGCAACCTGCTGACGCACCTTTTCGGCCAGCTCCACGGCATCGTCCAGCGGCGTCTTTGGGCAGATGACAAAGAATTCATCGCCGCCCAGCCGACAGACCTGATCATCATTGCGGAACGAATCGCGAAGCATGGTCGCCAGCTTTATCAGCACCTTATCACCGGAATCGTGGCCGTAAGTATCGTTAATGGTTTTAAAGTTATCGGCATCAATCATCAGCGCACTCAGTGGGCTGCCAGTCTGTTCGGACTCTTCCCATAGCAGCTGCAGGCTTTTCATGGCATGGCGCCGGTTGGGCAGCGAGGTCAGAATATCAGTCAGCGACAGAACCTCTAACTTTTGATTAGCAGCAAGCAGCTGCTGAGTTCGTTGCTGAACCTTATCTTCCAGTTCGGCGTTGAGCTGCCGCAGCTCTGCGTTGCGTTTTGAAAGCTGCTCCAGCAGGCCATCCAGTGCTTCAACCAATGGCTCCTTGGTGTCGTCATTCGGCTTGTGCTTCAGGTAGGCCGCTTCCGGCGTTGCTCCGTTTCTGATGTCGTCAATCTGCGCCGACATTTCTTTGTCTTTGCCAAGAATATGATAGGCCAGCCAGTGAATCAGAAACTTCAGGTAGGAATGCGCCCGACTGCGGTCGTTAAAGGACATGCCTGAATAAATTAATTGCACCTCGTCCAAAAAGCGTTTGTGCGCCTCCTTGTGCCCGGCAATGTGCCGCTCGTCCAACCGGCATTGCTGCATTAACGCTTCTTCTTCCTCGAAGTGATATTCGGTATAGGCCAGTAAATCCAGGTACAGCCCATCGACGGCTGCGCGGTCAATCTCTTCCAGTTCAAACTCTTTGCCAAACTGATTAATAATGTCAATCAGCTGGTAATGCTGCTCATCTACCGTACTCTGCCCGGTAAGGAATGCAGCGCTCCATTTAAAGGCCGTAGCCATAAGGACTCCACAACATTAACACCCATCATTTTAATATAGGTAACAATTGCACCGGCTGCGCAATTATTGCAGCAGCAAATTAGCTGCAGCTCGTGAAGCGCGGTCTGCTTGCGGATCACCACCCTGCTTCTATAATCAAAATACGGAGTTTTACGGACCAAATAAATGTCAAAAGTACTGGTTGTCGATGATGAAAAAAGCATCGCCAATAGCATTAAGCGCCTGCTTTACACGCACAATATGGATGTTCTAACCGCCAGCAATGGTCAGGAGGCTCTCGATTGCATTGAGGCAAACCCGGATATCAGCGTTGTTATATCCGACCAGCGCATGCCGAAGATGACCGGCTCGGAGTTGTTCGCCCGCGTTTCAGCCGCTTACCCCAACATACGCAGAATTCTGATCACCGGTTACACCGATCTGGAATCGATCCGTGCGGCCGTCAACACCGGGCAGATATTCCGCTTTCTGCTCAAGCCCTGGGATGATGACGAACTGTTAAGCTGCGTTGAGGATGGCATGCAGGCCTATGATCTGATCACCGAGAACCAGCAGCTAAAAGACAAGCTGATTACCGCTAACGCTAACCTGGAAGAAAATATCGAACGCAAGACCCGCGTGCTCAACATGAACATACTGTCGCTGCAGCGCTATGAAAAAATTGTTGAACAGCTGCCCATCGGCATTGTCTGCATCAGTCATGACGGCATGGTAGTCCTGGCAAACCAGCAGTTCTGCACAGACTTTGATTTTTCCAGCGCCGTTGAAGGCAGGCCCTATAAACGGGTCATTCCCGAGCCGATGCATCACATGATCGAACACTTTGAGCCGGGCAGAACGATAGAATTTATAACCGGAGAAAAAGAGTTCAAGGCCAGTGCCACACACCTTTCACTCAACAATACGGATATTGGCCAGCTTTACACCATTCAGGCAGTCGTATGAAAATTGATATCAGCAAAGCAGAAGGCATGACGACCCGGGAGGCTGTTGTCAGCGCTTCCGGCGCGACCCTGCTACCTGCCGGGATTGCATTAACCGGCGCTGTAATCAGGGCACTGACAAAGCAAAACATTCAGCAGGTTGAGGTTAATGAGGCCAACGCACCAGACAACTCAGCCAATCTTGATGAGCAAAGAAAATTTATTGAAACTCTATTTGAGCCTCATGCCAGTAAACTAATGCGGGAACTAAAGGAATGTCTGCTGAAAAAAGTCGTATAAGCGCTGAATGGCTAAGCAGTTTAGAGAAACTCGACCAGGCACAAATCATCAGCCAGAACACCAGCGCGATTATTCAGGAGATTGAAAAACCCACTCCGAATACTGCCGCACTGAAAGCCCTGATCGCAACCGAGCCGTTGCTCAGTGCAAAGCTACTGCTTATTTGTAACAGCCCGTTCTTCGGTTTTCCCAGAACCATTGAAAACATCGAAGAAACCATCGTGCTACTGGGCTATAAAAAGCTGAAGTCGCTTATTTTTACCAGCGTTGTTATGGGCACGGCCGGTAACGAAAAGTTAGCCGGCTATGTAAAGCACAGCCTGACAACCGCCCTGATTTGCCGCGAACTTTACGGCAAGATGGGCTTGCCGGAAGACAACGGCTATTTAACCGGTCTGCTTCACCTGTTGCCGGTACTCATTAACTATGAGCCCGGTCTGGAAAAGTTCCTGACGGTAAACCTGCTGCACGATGCCAGTGCTATTCTTTTCAGCAAAATGAACTTTCCTGAGCGTATCAGCAACGCCATTGTTGAGCTCTATCAGCAAAGCCGTCACTGCAAAGAAACCAGCGCACTGAAGCTTGCCTTTAACATGGCAATCGTCCTTCAGGGGAAAAAAGAAGCCGTCTTCAAAAAACTAAACAACCTGGACGTTGAGTTACAGGTACTGAACCTTAAGCCAAGTGAGTTAGCGGATATCACTTTTGGTATTCGCGATGAACGCAACGATTTGATTAAACTGATCAGGTGACTTGATGGAAGAAACCAGCAACGACATTCGTATTCTATTTGTAGATGACGAGGTCAATATTCTTAAAACGCTGAAGCGACTGATGACCTTTGAAAGCTACCAGTGCGCCTTTGCCACCAGCGGTCAGAAGGCCATAGAGTTTCTGAACAAGCAACCTTGCGACATCATCATTTCCGACATGAGAATGCCCGGTATGATGGGCGATGTTTTCATGACCAAAGCCAGAGAGATTTGCCCGCACTCGTTTCGCTTTATCATGTCTGGCTACTCTGATTTCAACTCTATGATTCAGGCCCTCAATGATGGCGGTGTTCACCAGTTTCTGAAAAAGCCGTGGGACGATGACGTTCTGCTCAGCAAAATACGAGAGGCAGCCTCGTTTGTTAAAGTGCGCAAAGAACGGGATCACCTTGCCGATGTGACCAAGAAGCAGGCCATTCAACTGGCAGAGGCAAACAAAAACCTGGAGGCAAAGGTTGCCGCAAGAACCCAGGAGCTGCAGCAAACCGCAGACATGCTCGACTTAAGTTTTCAGGAATTGAAATCCAGCTACAGCGTTTTTATTGATGTGATCGCCCAGGTACTGCAACTGAGAACGGTTGCCCCCAAGGACCACCTTAACGATATTGCCGATACCGCACTGGCACTGGCCAAACACCTGAAGCTTGATGAACAGGAGCAGGAAAACATCTACCGGGCCGCAAAACTGCACGAGCTTGGCAAGATACGCATCCCCGACGCCAACCTGGTAAAACCCTACTTCAATTTAAGCGGGCCAGACCTGAACGAGTACAAGTCTTACCCGTTGCAGGGCTACTCGCTGATGGCGAGTCTCGATCACCTGAGCAATGTATCCAACCTGATTAAGTTCCATTGTGAGCAATACGATGGCAAGGGCTTCCCGCATAAACTGCCGGGCAAAGACATTCCCATTGGTGCACGGATTATCGGTGTCGCCATGCACTTCTTTATGTTTCGCAACGGGCTTGCGGATGGCAGTCATCACTCCGATGACGATGCTGAAAAGTATTTACGGTCAATCGCCGGGAAGGAGGTCGACCCGGAACTGGTCGAGCCGTTCCTGCAGTGCGTGAAACAGGAGTTCGCCAAGAAGGGCAAATACGAAACCATGGTAGCACTAGGAAAAGCCCAACCCGGCATGGTGCTCTCGCGCGATCTGTACAACCTGCGTGGCATCATCATGCTGACCCGCGGTGCGGTGCTAACCGAAAAGATCATCAGCAAGCTGGAATACATCGGCTCAAAAGAACAACACAAATACGTGCTCTATGTTGAAAACGACCAGCAGGAAGAAGACGCCTTGGAACAAACAAGCTAGCCACCAGGGATGGTTGGTTCACTGGCCCTGTTTATTCAGAGTCCAGTCAGAGGGGATGTCCATAACCTTCAGGTTATTGGCCACCTTCTCTGCCGGGCCGGGGCGATGCAAGCCAAAGCCCTGCACGATTGAGCAGCCGATATTCAGCAGTAAATGCGCCTGCTCTTTGTTTTCCACACCTTCGGCAATGATGTTGCGGTTAAAGATCTTCGACATTTCACAGATGGCCTTAATCAGACTCAGATTACGATAATCATCGACCATCTGATTCACAAAGGTCCTATCAATTTTTACGCTGTGTACCGGCAGCTGGTTGAAGATACTCAACGAACTGTAGCCGGTGCCGAAATCATCGAGCGAAAACCTGACGTTAAATTTATCCAGCCGGAATATCAGGCTTCTTACCGAGTCTAAGTTCTGCAGTGCATCGGTTTCCAGAATTTCAAATTCCAGACGCCGGGTAACGCGTGGGCTCACCGTTAGCAGCTTCGCCTCCAGCCATTTATGAAAGCGCTCACTCTGCAGGCTCACCGGCGTTAAGTTGATACCAAAGCTGACCTTTTCGAAAAGATCATCGGAGAAATGATCTTCAATAATATCCATAGCCTGGCCGACAACCCATTCATCGATCTTCAGCAACAGGTTCTTGTCTTTTAAGTTCGGCAGAAACTTATCCGGCGTTACCAGGCCAAAATCCGGTGAGTTCCAGCGCAGCAGAAACTCAGCACCATAGATAGCGCGGTTTTCCAGATCGAACTGGGGCTGAACGTACAGTTCGTAATGGCCCTGCTCTAACGCATCCAACGCCTGCTGTCGGGCAACCAGGTTCTTGCTCCGTTCCTCTTCGAGCTGACCGGAATGCAGCACAAAACTGGCGCGGCCATAAGATTTGGCAACGCCCATAGAGTGGTTGGCATGGCGTATCAGCTTTTCTGCCGAGGCATCGTCTTCCGGGAAGCGGGAAATACCAATACTGGTGGTCACCACTACGTCCTGCTGATCGATCGAGATCGGCATCTCAATTGTATTAATGACACGCTCTACAAATTTTTCCAGATCAAAATCCATAGCCAGATCGCGCAGCACCAGTACAAACTCATCACCGCCGGTGCGGGAAAGGGTATCGCCCTGGCGAATGACATCGTGCAACCGCTCGGCGATCTTTTTAATAACGCTGTCACCAAAGTTTTTACCGAACTGATCATTAACATTGGAGAAATGATCAAGGTCCATATAGAGCACGGCAACACCATAGTCATGCCGCTTCGCGTAAGCCAGTGCCTGTTCCAGACGGTCGATCAGCAAGGTGCGCTTCGGCAGTGCGGTAAGCACATCGAGCTCGGTCAACAGCTGTTTATCGGCCTCGACCTGCTCTGAAAGTACCACCTCGCTGTAAACACCCAGGTAGTAAATAATGTTTTTATCCACACCGCGCACGGCACGGATCTTCAGATGATCGGAGCACAGCTCACCGGATTTACGCCGGTTTATCATCACCCCCTGCCAGAAGTCTTTCTTTTTCAGCGATTGCCACATGTCCTGGTAGAACTCACCACCGTGCGCACCCGAGGTTAGAACCGAGGGTGTTTTCCCAATAACTTCTCGTTCGCTGTATCCGGTTATCTTATGGAAGGCCGGGTTTACCTGAAGAATTTCGTTTTTATCGTTGGTAATGACAATGGCGTTGGAACAGGAGGCAAACAACTCATCAAACAGCTGCAGCCTGTCCTGCAATGGCGCGATGTCCTTTTGATGAGAAAACAGCAGTACAAACTGGTCATCGGCGCAGGTGACATCGACGTTAAGGTTCAGTAGCGTGCCGGCAAGGGTTTTAATGAGCAGGCTCGTTTGCCCGGATTGATTGGCCGACAGAAACTCCGTCAGCAGCGGATGGTCGGACCAGTCCAGCTCGTCATAATCCGTGGTCAAAGGGATTAAAGGCAGGTCGGCAATATGCACCTGGTAAAGATCAAACAATGTGCGACCCAGGGCTGCGACCAGCCCGGGGCTTACATCTTTTACTTTCAGCTCCCGGTCGAGAACCAAATAGTACATATTCGATGATTGGCGCAACTGCTCGTATATCAGGCGTTCACCAGGCTCCAGATCGAACTCCATTATGCTCTCAACGTAAATTGCTATTACACCAGAGTGTAGACGCTGCCTATGGAATCACAACAAACCGATATTTCAAAGCGAGGCATTATGCTCCGCTTTTCAACAACTTAGCTGAAGGTGTCCTGCTCTTCGATGTCTTCCCGACGGGGAATAACAACCAGTGCTTCAATCCCGTTTTCTGAAGACGTCACCTCAAAACTGCCATTGAGCATTTGTGCAACACGGCGGCCAACAACAAATGAGAGCCCTGGGCCAACCTCCTGACCTTCGTCGATCACCGAGATATAGTCGCCAGCGATATGAGCCAGCTGTTTAGCCGTAAGCGTTCGGCCTTCAATGGAAAAGGCCAGGCGCAGTGAATCACCCAGTTCTGCATCGGTATAGGTGATCAGGCCAATATGCAGCAGGGTATCGCGGTTCATACGCAGCAGGGCCAGCACCAGACGGGTTAACAGGTTTTCCACCCAGTTCACATCGGTGTACATGGAAATCTGGTGTTCCGGGTTATCTAGCTTGATTTTGATTTTCCGTGACCGGGCAATGCTGTTCCACTGAGACATCAGCCGGTCTATCTCGGTATTGAAATCAATCTCGACCGGTTCCGGCAGTTCCGACTTCAGCTCCAGCTTGGCCAGTACCAGCAAATCTGCGGCGTACTGCTTCATGCTCATGGCTTTGCTTTTAACAATGGCGGCCGGCTCTGTCTGCAGGTCATCCACAGACAGCAGAATTTCATCCATGGCTTTATCCAACGCCCGCGCCATATTCTGCACGGCGTGGTCTTTTTCCTGCGTAGAGTTCAATACTATACGGCGCAGTTCACTGCTCTTTTTAGCGTCGTATTCGTAGCGGTCTATCTTCAGCTGCAACTCCTGCAGCTGCCGCTTGGTGCGGCTATGGCTCTTATTGAGCTCAACCACCTGCTGCTGACCGGTATTGAACATCCATACGCCGCTCAGCCCGAATAACACTGACAATACCAGTACCCCGGCCGGCAAGCCCACACCTGCATCCAGATATACCGAATAGCCGGCAACCGCAATGAGCAGCAGCCAGATAACAAAAAACACCAGGACGACCTGTTTCATTCGCTTCTGTTCTTTCAATGAAAAGTTCCTTAAACCTTTGAGAATTCTTTTTTAATCTTGATTAATGAATTGGCTCGGCATTTTGCCAGATATAAACTAACTTTAGCATTAACTACTTTTTTCGAACTGTTTATGGATGTAGGCATCATTAACCCCTTTCTGGAAGCCACGCTGGAAGTTACCCGCACCATGGCCAATATGGAGTCAAGAGTGGGTAAACCAGCGTTAAAAAAAGGCAATCAGGCGAACGGAGAGGTGACCGGCTTCATTGCGCTTTCCGGCCCGGCCCACAAGGGCACCCTGGCGATCACCTTTGAAAAGGAGGCATTGCTGGCCGTTTACGAGCGCATGCTGGGCGAGAAGCTCAGCGAACTGGACGATTCCGCACTCGATCTGGCCGGCGAGATCACCAACATGGTCTGCGGAGGTGCCAAACAGCGGTTATCCAGCAGCGGATACGATTTTGACCTGACACGGCCAACCATCCTCACCGGCAAGCCCCATGAAATAAACCACCCCGGCAATGGTCCGGTGCTAACCCTTCCGCTGGAGCTGGATCAGGGTAAAATGTACATAGAAGTGAACCTGAGCCGTTGAGTTAACACGGCTTTAATTCTAGAATACCCCCACCAAATCTGACCGTCCGGACAAGTAAATGACTGAATTGAAAGCCGTTGCCGAACAGGCACTGAAACTGATGGATCTGACTTCGTTGAACGAAGACGATACCACCGCCGTAATCACCCAGCTTTGCCAGCAGGCAAATACACCCGTCGGCAACCCGGCCGCTGTTTGTGTATACCCGGCTTTTATTGCGACTGCACGTAAGGTGCTGGCCCAGAATGGCCTGAGCAATGTCAAAGTTGCCACCGTAACCAACTTCCCGCATGGCAATGCCGATGTTGCCGTTGCCGTTACCGAAACCCGCGCCGCGGTTGCCGAAGGCGCACACGAGGTCGACGTGGTATTCCCTTACAAAGCACTGATGGCTGGCGATGCAGAGGTTGGCCAGCAGCTGGTTAGCCAGTGCAAGCAGGCTTGCGGTGACGAAGTTAAGCTGAAGGTGATTATCGAATCCGGCGAGCTGAAAACAGCTGAGCTGATTAAGCAGGCCTCGGAAATTTCCATTCAGGCAGGCGCAGACTTTATTAAAACCAGCACCGGTAAAGTGCCGGTTAACGCCACACCTGAAGCCGCAAAAATTATGATTCAGGCGATCAAAGACAGCGGAAAAGACGTTGGCTTTAAAGCCGCCGGCGGTGTACGTAACGCTGAAGATGCACAAACCTACCTTCAGCTTGCCGCAGACATTATGGGCGAAAGCTGGGTCAACGAAGCGCACTTCCGCTTTGGCGCCAGCAGCCTGCTGGGCAATCTGCTGAGCACCTTAGGGTACGGCAGCGATTCTTCAACTTCTGGCAGCTACTAAGCCCATATTCGGAGACACCATGTATCTACCGCAGGAAATTATTCGTAAAAAACGTAACGGCGGGCTACTGAGCCAATCTGAAATTGAATGGTTTGTCGCAGGCATTCGCGATGAATATGTTACTGAAGGGCAGATCGGTGCCTTCGCTATGGCCATCTACTTTAAAGGCCTGACCATTGAAGAGCGTGTACACCTGACGCTGGCCATGCGCGACTCCGGTACCGTGCTTAACTGGGATGATCTGGACGGTCCGATCGTTGATAAGCACTCTACCGGCGGCGTCGGTGATGTTGTTTCGCTGATGCTTGGCCCAATGGTGGCCGCCTGTGGTGGCTATGTACCGATGATCTCCGGCCGTGGCCTGGGTCATACCGGCGGTACGCTGGATAAGTTTGAAAGTATTCCCGGTTACGACCCCTACCCAAGCCCGGAACGCTTTAAAGAAATCGTTAAAGAGGTGGGTGTGGCCATTATCGGTCAAACCGGCAACCTGGCGCCGGCGGATAAACGCTTCTACGGCATCCGCGATGTTACCGCGACAGTGGAAAGCATCGATCTGATCACCGCGTCAATCCTGTCCAAAAAACTGGCCGCAGGCCTGGATGCGCTGGTCATGGACGTGAAAGCCGGTGACGGTGCCTTTATGCCCACCTACGCAGAAAGTAAGGCCCTGGCCGAAAGCATCGTTAAGGTGGCGAATGGTGCCGGCACGCAGACCACGGCACTGATCACCAATATGGATCAGGTTCTGGCGCGTTCTGCCGGTAATGCCGTTGAGGTGCGCGAAGCCGTTAAATACCTGAGCGGTGAATACCGTGACGCAGCCCTGCATGAAGTGACCATGGCGCTGTGCGCTGAAATGGTGGTTTCTGCCAAGCTGGCCGACAACCTGGACGCGGCGCGCGAAAAACTGCAGGCAGCGCTGGATGATGGTTCTGCCCTGAAGAAATTTGCCGACATGGTCACCGCCTTGGGCGGCCCGGCCGACTTCATCGAAAAAATGGATGATTATCTTCCAAAAGCTCCGTTGGTGTTGCCATTGAATTCCGAGCAAACTGGCTTCATCAAAGAGATGAAGACCCGTGAACTGGGCGTTGCCGTGGTCAAACTGGGCGGAGGCCGCTCACGGGCAGATCAGAAAATCGATCACGCTGTCGGTTTGGATAAAATTGTAAAACCGGGCGAAGCAATCAAAGCCGGTGAACCCCTGCTCTATGTGCATGTCCAAGATCAGGCGCAATTCGATCAGGTTGAGCAGATGCTGCGCGAGGCCATTGTCATTAGCGACAGCCCTTGCGAATCACTGGTTCCGGTTTTTGAAACCATCAGCGCCTAACAGAAGGCAGGTTATAAAAATGAAGAGAGTACATATTTGCGTATTGGATTCCTTCGGTATTGGCGCCAGTGCCGATGCCGAGAAGTTTGGCGACGCCGGTTCTAACACGCTGGGCAGCATTGCCAAGTGGTGCGTTGAGGACCGCGGCCAGCCATTGTCATTACCTAACATGACCAAACTGGGCCTGGTCAACGCCGCGACCGAAAGCAGCCAGGGTGAAACCCCGGCCGGCATGGCGCAATGCGACAGCCCGATTGGCAGCTACGGTTACGCCAAAGAGCTTTCCAGCGGTAAAGACACGCCGAGCGGCCACTGGGAAATTGCCGGTGTCCCGGTTCTGTTTGATTGGGGCTACTTTGATCAACTGGAAAACTCATTCCCGGAATCGCTGCTGAACGCCTTTATCGAACGCACCGGCGTACCGGGCATTCTGGGTAACTGCCATGCCTCCGGCACAGAAATTCTGAAGCGTCTGGGCGAAGAACACATGCGCACCGGTAAGCCGATTGTCTACACCAGTGCCGACAGTGTGTTCCAGATTGCCTGCCATGAAGAAACCTTTGGCCTGGAACGACTGTACGAGTTGTGCCGCGTTGCCCGCGAACTGGTGAATGAATACAACATTGGCCGGGTGATTGCCCGTCCGTTCATCGGTGCCGATGCAGAAAGCTTTGAACGTACCGGCAACCGCAGCGACCTGGCCGTGCAGCCACCGGCAAAAACGGTGTTGCAGAAGCTGGAAGAAGCCGATGGCAGTGTCATCTCTATTGGCAAGATCGCCGATATTTACGCCAACACCGGCATAACCGAAAAGCACAAGGCGACTGGCCTGGAAGCGCTGTTCGATAAAACACTGGATGTCATCAAGGGCGCGGAAGACCGCTCCATTGTGTTCACCAACTTTGTGGATTTCGACTCCAGCTACGGCCACCGCCGCGACATAAAAGGCTACGCCGAAGCACTGGAATACTTCGACAGCCGCATTCCGGAATTGCTGGAAACCGTTGCCGACGACGATCTGGTGATCTTCACCGCTGACCACGGCTGCGACCCGAGCTGGCATGGCACCGACCATACCCGCGAGCACATCCCGGTGATCGTTTATGGTAAAAATGCCAAGCCGGTTAATCTGGCTCAGCGCGAGACCTTTGCCGATATCGGGCAAACGATTGCCGACTATTTCGGTCTGGAAGCGATGGATTACGGCACCAGCTTTTTAGCTGAACTGAAAAGCTAAGCGACCTGGCTCGCGGTCTCTGAAATGAAGAAAGCGCCCTGTGGCGCTTTTTTTTTCGATTCACAAAACGTCCGGTCTGAAATAGCGGCCAGAGCCGACAAACGATTCAGCCAGTAACCCCTAAACAATCCTGCGCCAGCGGGCAACCACTGCACTTGGGGGTTTTATGACAGAACTGCTGCGCATGATCCACCATGAGCCCGTGATAGTAGGCGTAGGTATCGTTATCCTGTGGAATGACACTTTCCAGCAGAGCCTGAAACTTATCGTAACTGGCCGGTACCGCCAGCCCATTACGGGTAAAAATTCTCCGCGTGTAGGCATCTATAACAAAGGATGGCTTTCGAATGGCGTACACCAGTATCGCGTCGGCGGTTTCATTACCAACCCCCTTTACCGACAGCAGCTGCTGACGCAGGGTTTGCTGATCAACCTGCCGCACCTGCTGGATGCTGTAGCGGTAATGGGCAAACCAGCTGGTGATAGCCTTCAGCTTTAGGGCCTTCTGGTTGTAATAGCCGCTCGGCCGGATCAGCTCCGCCAAATCTGCCACCGGCATCTGCGCAATGGCATGCGGATTAAAATGCTCAGCCAGATTTGCCAGCGCCTTTTCGACATTCTTCCAGCTGGTATTTTGCACAAGAATGGCCCCCACCATCACCTCGTAAGGCTCTTCCAGGTGCCACCAGCCATAACGACCGTAGTGCGTCTCTAAGCGGCTGAAAACCTGATTTATCAGCTGGGCTTGTTGTGGGCTGGCGTCATTCATTGTGGTCACTCAATCGCCAAAAATAGGCGGCTATCTCACGGCCTCGTTACTGGTCTTAATCCAGCTCTATCCAGGTTGATTTCATCTCGGTGTATTTTTCGATGGCGTGCAGCGATTTATCCCGGCCATTACCACTCTGTTTGTAGCCACCAAATGGCATGGTCATATCGCCGCCATCCCAGTTGTTCACAAATACGGTGCCAGCGCGCAGGGCTCTGGAGCACCGCACCGCTGTTGAGATATCGCGGGTCCACACACCGGCGGCCAAGCCATACTCACTATCATTCGCCAGTGTAATCGCCTCTTCAAGGGTATCGAAAACCGTCACGGCCAGAACCGAACCAAAGATTTCCTCTTTAAAAATTCTCATGCCGGGCGTGACATCGGTAAACACACAGGGCTCAACATACAAACCACCTGTTTCGGTAAGCACCTGCTGCCCCCCGCAGAGCAAGGTGGCACCTTCAGCCTGCCCGATGTTGATATAGTCCAGAATACGGTCGAGCTGTTGCTGATCAATGATGGCACCGACATTGGTCGAAGGCTCCAATGGGTTACCGGGCTGCCAGGTTTTAATCGCCACCAGGAGCTTCTCAATAACCTGTTCATAGATATCGCGCTGAACCAACAAGCGCGAGCCGGCCGTACAAACCTCACCCTGGTTATAACAGATGGCTGCAGCGGCTGTGTTCACGGCCTTATCAATATCCTTAACATCGCTGAAAATGATGTGCGGGCTCTTTCCGCCACATTCCATAAAGGCGCGCTTCATGTTCGATTCACCGGCAAAGGTGAGCAGCTTCTTACCCACGGCAGTAGAACCGGTGAAGGTGATGCAGTCTACATCCTGATGCAATGCCAGCGCCTGCCCCGCTTCATGACCAAAGCCGGGCAGCACCTGAAACACACCCGCTGGTATACCAGACTCATGCGCCAGCTCTGCCAGAAAGATCGCCGAGAGCGGGCTTTTTTCAGACGGCTTAACGATCACCGAGTTACCGGCCGCCAGCGCCGGGCCGAGCTTCCAGGACATCATCACCGCCGGGAAATTCCACGGCACAATGGCCGCAACCACACCCAAAGGTTCACGCGTCACCAGCGCCAGGGAATCCTGTGAGACCGGTGCAACTTCATCATAAAGTTTATCAATGGCTTCAGCATTCCAGGCGATGCAACGAGCGGTTGCAGGGGCGTCATAACCGAGCGTATCGGCAATGGGTTTGCCGGCGTCGATGGTTTCAAGCATCGCCAGCTTTTCAGTATTTTTTTCTATGAGCGCTGCATATTTTTGTAAGGCCGCCTTCCTCTGCGTTGGCGCTAATGCTGACCAGACCCCCGAGTCAAAAACACGGCGGGCAACCCGCACCGCCAGATCAACATCCGCCTGATCACAGCGGGCAACATTGCCCAGCAGCTTTCCGTTGGCCGGATTAACACAGGGGAAAGTTGCCCCGCTTTTTGCCTCCGTCAACTCTCCGTTGATGAACGCACCTGTCGAATATTGCAAAGAATCTGCCTGCGCTATCCAATTACTATTTTCCATACTCTCTCTCAGTTTCAGCCTGGCTGATGTTACGATCAGCACACATTCACGAAAGGGTTGCGCACTTGCAAGCGTTAATTATTATTTGTATGTTTGGCACATATTTACCTTAAAAAAGCCAAGCTTGTAAAGTATAGCTGAACAAAAGTTCGGGCACGCTGTCACAGAAAACCTTCATCAGAACGTCACTGCAGGAATAAAAATGAAGATAGGAATTATTGTTTGCGGGCTGGTTAACCCGAAGCTGGTGCCAGAGTTCGGCGAATATGCCGACATGATCAAAGCCACGCTGTCACCCCATGGGGATTTTGCGTACAGCCTATACAGCGCACTGGATATGACATTACCCGCCAACCCGGACGAATGCGACGGATACATCATCACCGGCAGCGTTCATGATGCCTATGCGGACGAGCCGTGGATACACAACCTGGCGAGCTGGATCCGTCAACTGGATGAAATAAAGAAGCCGCTCGTTGGCATTTGTTTTGGCCATCAGATTATCAGCATTGCCTTGGGCGGTACGGTTGAAAAATCATCCAGGGGCTGGGGTATCGGCATGAGCTATAACCAGATTGAAGCAACGCCTGAATGGATGACCCCGAAGCAAAAAAACCTCAACTTGCTGGTCAGCCACCAAGATCAGGTCGTCCAGCTTCCGGCTGAGGTTAACCTGCTGGCCGCCAGTGATTTCTGTCCGTACTTTATGTTCGCTAAAGACGCGCACATTCTAACAGTACAGGGGCACCCGGAATTTTCGCCGGAGTTTGTGCAACGTCTCATTGAGGCCAGACACACGGTGTTGGGTGAAGCGCACTATCATAAAGCGATGACAAGCCTGCAGGACCCTGCGGACTCAAATACCGTGATGAAATGGATAGCCAATTTCCTGCAGATCAACCGCAACCCAGCGCAATAAGAATAAAGACCGCACTGCTGCCAAGCTTTTGAATTCAACTTAGGGCTGCGACGCACAGCCCTCATACATTCAAAAGCTACACCACTCAGGGTGCGGCAGAGCCTCTGGGCACCTGCTGCGTAATGCAGTGAATATTGCCACCGCCAAGCAACACTTCCCGCGCCTCAATACCGATGATTTCGTAACCGGAAAACACCCGCTGCAATACCGCACGCGCCTGCTGATCATGGCGTTCATCAAGCAGGGGGAAGATAACGCGGCCATTGGTAATCAAAAAATTCGCGTAGGATGCCGCAAGCCTTGTACCCGGCTGCCGATCCATCATCGAGCTGTGTTTAATGCCGCGGGCTTCTTCTTCGGTAATGTAAAGCGGCCCGGGCATGGGCAGCTTGTGAACCACAATTGGCCGGCCTTTGGCGTCGGTTTCAGTTGTTAGCACATCGTATGCAAGGCGGCTTATCTGGTATTGAGGATCAGCCGGATCATCGCACCAGGTCAACAAGACCTCACCCGGCCCTGCGACATGAAGAATATTATCTATGTGGCCATTGGTTTCATCTTCATAAAGGCCCGCGGGTAACCAAATAACCTTTTCGATGTTCAGATAAATTCTCAGCAGCGCTTCAATATCTGACTTACCAAGTTCTGAATTTCGTCCGGGGTGCAGCAGGCACTCTTCCGTGGTGTAAAGCGTTCCCTCACCATCGCAATGGATTGAACCGCCTTCCAGTACAAAAGGCGCGATATAAAAATCATCCCCGGTCAGGCTTAACATTTGCTCAGCAACCCGACTGTCACGCTCCCACTGTGGGTACAGCCCGTCCACCTCGCCACCCCAAGCATTGAACTGCCAGGAGATACCGCGACGCTGACCCTCCGGGCTTAATAAATAGGTGGCACCGATATCACGCATCCAGCTGTCATCATAAGGTATTGAGAGCACCTTAATGCGCTCCGGAAGCTGCTCCCGTGCGGCTTCGTAGTGGGAAGGCTGGACAATCATAACCACCGGCGTAACCTCGGAGATAGCGCTCGCAACGGCCGCGAAAACGCGCTGTGTTGGCGCTGCACCTAATCGCCAGTTATCCGGCCTTATTGGCCATGCCATCCAAACCTCTGATTGAGGCTGATGCTCAGCCGGCATGTAAAAGCCATCCTGGATAGGCAGGCTGTCTATTCGATGAGTCATTTACATGTAGTCACGCAAGCGATAGTAGGCCATACCCAACACCATGGCAGGCGTTCGGAACAGTTTGCCGCCATCGAACGGCAGGTGTTTAATTTTTTCAAAAACATCGAGCCGCTCGGCGGTTTCTGATACCGCCTCGGCCATCAGTTTACCGGCAAGGCCGGCAGCGGCGATGCCATGCCCGGAAAAGCCCTGGGCATAAAAGATATTATCTTTCAGCCGGCCAAAGTGTGGTCCGCGATTAATGGTCACGGCGACATTGCCGCCCCAGGCCGATTCAATTTTCACATCGGCTAATTGCGGGAACACCTTCAGCATGCTTTTGCGCATCGACTCGGCAAGGTGTCGCGGCTCAATGCCGGAGTAACTGACCTTGCCACCAAACAACATGCGATAGTCGCCGGAGCACCGGAAGTAATCCAAAACAAAATTTATGTCGCAGGCAGATATGTGATTTTTAAGCAGCTTTAATGCGCGCTCTTTTCCTAAGGGCTCGGTTGCACAAACATAGGTTCCCACCGGCATCACCCGGCTTTCGAGCCCCCAGTTCACACCTTTCATATAGGCATTGCCGGCCAACACGACATGGCTGGCCTTCACCGAGCCCCGCTCTGTTTCCACCACGGCCGGGTCTTGGTATTTGATATTGTTGACTTCACTGCCTTCATAAAATTCTGCACCGAGATCTTTTGCGGCCTTCACCAGGCCGAGTGTATAGTTAAGCGGGTGCAAGTGGCCGCTGTTGGAATCAAACAGGCCGGAACTGTAGCGATCGCTATCGATGTTTTCACGCACCTTGTTTTTATCCCACAATTCCAGAGACTGATAACCGTAGACATTTGTCATGTCTTCATACCATTCTTTCAGCTCGCGGTCGTGCCGGTCCTTTAAGCCCAGGTGAACCATGCCGTCGCGCCAGTCACAATCAATGTTGTAATCTTTAATAAAGCCTTTTGTTACGTCCAGGCTTTCAACCGACAAATCCCAAAGCTTTTTTGCGTCGTCTTTATTAACCAGTTTTTCCAGGGTGTACTGATCCGCCCCCCAACCAAAAATCGCCTGACCACCACTGCGCCCGGAAGCGCCCCAGCCCACTCGCTGCGCTTCCAGAACAATAACTTTATAGCCCCGTTTTGCTAATTCCAGAGCTGCCGACGCACCGGTAATACCCGAACCGATGACACAAACATCGGCCTGTTGCTCACCCTGCAACTCCGGAAAGTTAAACTCGATGTTTGCACTGTCGGCATAATAAGAATTTGCATGGGGTTGTTTCATGACTGTTTTCCTTCATTTATTTATAAGTGCAGACGCCCTGACAACTGAACATTAATTACAGATACCACTGGTATTCCAGGGGTGACACCTGAGCCGCAAAGGTTAATTGCTCGCTGTATTTATTTTCCAGATAGACATGGCAATACTCGGGCGTCAGATGGCGGTACAGCACTTCACAGGATCGAAACGCTTCCAGTGCTTCCGGCCAGGACAATGGGAAATGATTTTCCCCCGCCATTTCGTAGGCATTGCCGGTAATCGGTTCAGGCGGGTTAAGCTGTTTATCCATGCCTTCCTGCATGCTCGCAAGAATGACAGCAACAACCAGGTAGGGATTGCAGTCGGCTCCGGCCAGGCGATGCTCAAGGCGGCGGTTCTCTTCGCTGTCGGATGGAATTCGCAGTGCAACCGTTCGGTTATCCCAACCCCAGTTCGGCCAAAGCGCAACAAACTTGTTTGGCTGAAAGCGTCGGTAAGAGTTGGCATTGGGCGCCAACACCGCCATGCTTTGCGGCATGGTTTCCAGCACACCGGCAACAGAATGGTGCAGTATTTCCGGTTTCTTTATGAACAGATTGTCACCCTCTTCATCCAGCAGGCTGATATGAATGTGACAACCACTGCCGGCATATTCGCTATAGGGTTTGGCCATAAAGTTGGCAGTAAAGCCATGCTGTTTGGCAACGGCACGTATTGCGCGTTTCATCAGCAGAGATTGATCACACGCCAGTAAAACATCGGTACTGTGCTTCAGGTTCACCTCAAACTGACCCGGTGCATATTCCGCGGTAATGTTCGCCGCCGGAATATTTTGCGCTTCACAAACCGCAATAACCTCGTCAATAAAGTCTTTAAATTCGTCGAGCTCATCCAGTGAATAAACTTGGGTTTCACTCATGCGCTTTTTACTCAGCGGCATGATGGGCGGCTGAGGCATGCCCTGTTCATCGGGCTCCAGATCCTGCAGGTAAAATTCATACTCAACAGCAACACAGGGTTGATAGCCACGGGCTTTCATCGCCAAAAGCTGACGCCTTAATACCTGGCGGGCATCGGCAAAAAAACCGACCTCTCTTTCGGCGCACAGCATGGTCAGCATTGCCTGTGCGACACCCGGCTTCCACGGAATCACAGACAGCGTATTAGGAACCAGGCGGCACTGCCGGTCGGAATCGCCCTGGTCAAAGCCAAGCCCGGTTTCTTCAATGGTTTCGCCCTGAATATCCAGCGCAAAGACTGAAGCCGGTAGGCACACTCCCTGCTCCACAACCTTAGGCAGCAAAGAAACTGGAATTCGTTTGCCGCGCTCTTTTCCGTTCGTATCAAAAAGAATCAGGTCAACACTCTCAATTTCCGGATGCTGGTCAATAAATTGCTTAACTTCCGGTAAGTGCTCTGCGGTTAACCAGGCTGATTGGTTGATAGGCATTGATACCGTCCTTTACATTTTTCGTCCTTTCAGGCTACTCGAACAGCCTCTCTTCTGTAAAGTATTTAATATCAAAAACCTACAATTGTGACATGCAATGGCAAATTATAATACATAATAATTAACACCTAAGCTTGACTTCCCGCTATTGCCATGGCATTTCTATTACACCGCTTCAGCGCGGAATTCAGCTAAACAGAGCAACAAAAGGCGTAACATCGAATGAATACCATCAAGGAATGGCTATTAGAGCAGAACGCCACAGAAGTGGAGTGCCTTGTGCCCGATATCACAGGCAACGCCCGGGGCAAGATCATCCCGGCCAGTAAGTTTCTCAAGGACAAGGGGATGCGGCTGCCTGAGAGCCTTTTCTTTCAGACGGTTACCGGTGAATGGCCGGACGACGACCAGATGATCGACCTGACCGACAGTGACATGATTTTAAAGCCCGACCCGCACAGTATTCGGCTGGTGCCCTGGGCAAAAGAACCAACGGCTCAAGTTATCCATGACTGCTTTAACAGTGACGGCAGCCTGATAGACATTGCGCCACGCAGCGTACTGCGCAAGGTGCTGGATTTATACGCCAAAAAGGGCTGGACTCCGGTTGTTGCCCCAGAGCTGGAGTTCTACCTGGTCCAGAAAAACCTCGATGAAGACTACCCATTAGAGCCGCCCATTGGCCGCAATGGCCGCCCGGAAACCGCACGCCAGTCTTACAGCATTGATGCCGTCAACGAATTCGACCCGCTCTTTGAAGACATGTACGACTACTGCGATGCCCAGCGTCTGGATGTCGATACCCTAATCCACGAGTCGGGTGCGGCTCAGATGGAAATTAATTTTGAGCACGGCAATGCACTGGAGTGTGCCGACCAGGCGTTTCTGTTTAAAAGAACCGTCCGCGAAACCGCACTCCAGCACGATGTCTACGCAACCTTTATGGCAAAGCCGATGGAGCATGAACCCGGCTCTGCCATGCACATTCACCAGAGCATTCTCGACAGCGACTGTAAAAACATTTTCAGCAACGAAGATGGCACCAAGAGCGAACAGCTTTACCACTTCATCGCCGGACTGCAAAAATTCACGCCGGCCGGCATTGCCATCTATGCCCCAAATGTGAACTCCTACCGTCGACTCATGTTCGGTGACAGTGCACCAACCAACCTTGAATGGGGCGAAGACAACCGCACCGTCGGCATTCGCATTCCTTCTTCCGGTCCGGAATCGCGTCGCGTTGAAAACCGATATGCCGGCGCAGATGCCAACCCCTATCTGGCGATGGCCGTAACACTGGCCTCTGGCTATCTGGGTATGGTTAACAAACTGGAACCGACAAAAAGAGCCACCGATGATACCAGCGAAGATCCATACACCCTTCCCCATACACTCGAGGAAGCTTTGGTTCTGCTGGAAAACAGCGCAGAGCTGAAAGAAATTCTGGGCGAACGTTTCGTCGACGCCTACATCGCAATAAAGCGCAAAGAATATAAAACATTCTTCCAGGTAATCAGCTCTTGGGAGCGTGAATTCCTGTTGCTAAACGTTTAAAGAAGGAATTAAATAATGAGCCAGTTGGTACAGTACGATGCGGAACACTGCTTCCATCCTTTCAGCAACTATCACGATCTGAATAACAAAGGCGCCCGAATGATTGAGCGTGCCGAAGGCATTTATGTGTATGACGAAAACGGTCATGAAATGTTAGATGCTATGTCCGGCCTTTGGTGTACCAACCTTGGCTACAGCTGCGAACCCTTAGTAGAGGCTGCCACCGAGCAGCTGAAGAAGCTGCCGTATTACAACCTGTTCTTCCAGACCACACACCCACCGGCGGCAAAGCTTTCCAAGCTGCTTGCCGAGATCACTCCTGAGGGTTTGAATCATGTGTTCTTCACCGGCTCGGGCTCTGAATGCAACGATACCGTCATTCGTATGGTTCGCTACTACTGGAGCACGCTGGGTAAAGAAGACAAACGCACCATCATCAGCCGAAAGAACGCCTATCACGGCAGCACGATTGCCGGGGCCAGCCTTGGCGGCATGAGCGCCATGCATAAACAAACCGCCGGTGTCGTACCGGATATTGTTCACATAGACCAACCCTACGGATTCGGTGAATGTGAAGATGGAGACTTGCAGGCCTTTGGCCTGGAGCGTGCGCGTCAACTGGAAGCGAAGATTCTGGAGCTTGGCGAAGACAAGGTTGCCGCTTTCATCGCGGAACCTATTCAGGGCGCAGGTGGCGTTATTATCCCGCCGGAAAGCTACTGGCCGGAAATTCAGCGTATTTGCGACAAGTACGAAATTCTGCTGGTGATTGATGAAGTCATCTGCGGCTTCGGGCGCACTGGCGAATGGTTTGCAAGCGAAACCTACAACATCCGGCCCGATCTGCTGTGCATGGCAAAAGGCATTACCTCTGGCTACCTGCCACTGGGTGGCGTCATGGTACGCGATAACGTTGCCGATGTATTGATCAGTGCCAACTCTGAGTTTGCTCACGGCTTTACCTATTCCGGTCACCCAGCTGCCTGCGCTGTGGCCATTGCCAACATCAACGAAATGCAGTCACGCAATATCATTGCCGAGCTGAAAGAAACTATCGCACCCTATTTTGCTGAGAAATGGCAGGAGCTAAGCGAGCACCCGCTGGTCGGTGAAGCTCGCGTTAAGGGTATGGTGGCTGCCATTGAGCTGGTCAGCGATAAGACAACCAACACCCGCTACAAAAAAGAACTCGAAGTCGGCATGAAGTGCCGTGACAACTGCATTAAAAGCGGACTCATTATGCGTGCGGTTGGTGACACCATGATCGTTTCGCCACCACTGATTATTACCAAAAAAGAAATAGACTTGCTCATTGAGCGAGCAAAGAAAGCCCTCGATACAACCTTAGATTCACTTTAAGAAAAACACTGAATAAAGATTCATAGAGAGAGGTTCACCATGGTTCGCACACCAACAAAGAAATCACTTCTTGTCGCACTGGCTGCATCGGTGGCTTTGCAGACGGCATCGGCAAGTGAAGAAAAAGTTTTGCATATTTATAACTGGTCCGACTATATCGCAGCCGACACCATTAAAAACTTTGAAGCAGAAACCGGCATCGATGTTATCTATGACGTGTTTGACTCGAACGAAGTACTGGAGGCAAAAATTCTTTCCGGTCAGACCGGCTTTGACCTGGTGGTGCCCTCGAACGACTTCCTTGGCCGTCAGGCACAGGCCGGTGCGTTCCAGCCACTGAACAAAGATACGCTCACGAACTATGGCAACCTAGACCCTAAGCTGATGTCGGTACTGGAAGGCACCGTAGACCCGGATAATAAATTCGCAGTGCCTTACCTTTGGGGCACCACCGGCATTGGTTACAACGTTGCGAAGGTTGAAGAATTGCTGGGTGAATACGCACCCACCGACAGCTGGGACCTAGTCTTCCAACCAGAGTATATGGAAAAACTACAAAGCTGTGGTGTGGCATTCCTGAACGCTCCCACTGAGATTCTTGCCGCCGCATTAAACTACATCGGCAAAGATCCAAACTCGACCACAACATCCGATTACCAGGACGCACTGGCACTACTGGAGCCTATCCGCCCTTACATCACTTACTTTCACTCTTCACAGTACATCAATGATTTAGCCAACGGTGATATTTGCGTTGCTATCGGCTGGTCCGGCGATGTATTGCAGGCAGCAGACCGTGCCTATGAAGCCGACAACGGTATCGAAATTGAATACAGCATTCCTAAAGAGGGTGCTCTGGCCTGGTTTGATCTAATGGCCATCCCCAACGATGCCAAACACCCGGAAAATGCCATGCTGTTTATCAACTACCTGCTGCGCCCTGAAGTGATTGCAGAGGTCAGCAACTATGTTTGGTATGCCAACCCGAATACCGCTTCACGCGAGTTCATCGATGAAGAAATTCTGGCCAACCCAGGTATCTACCCGCTGCCGGAGGTTTCTGAAAAACTCTACAGCAATAAGATGCTGCCGCTGAAAGTTTCCCGTGTAATCACCCGCACCTGGTCTGAATTCGTTAAAAACTGATTAAGACGTTATGCCCTGGCTTTCACCGGCCGGGGCTCTTGCTTTTTAAGAGAGAGTTGCAATGACCGAAACTGCTTTAGAAAATGCTGCGCAGCGGCACCATTCAAATGGCCATGACAACCCTGAACCTGACCATTCTGCAGAGGCGGGCGAACTGAGCGATGACAGCCAGAAAGTGCCGTTACTGAAAATTCAGGGGCTGACCAAAACATTTGATGGTCACGCGGCGGTCGATAACCTGGACCTCACCATCTATCAGGGCGAAATCTTCGCGCTCGTCGGTGCTTCCGGTTGCGGTAAATCGACCCTGTTACGAATGCTGGCCGGCTTCGAAAAACCAGACTCCGGAAACATCATCCTGGCCAACCAGGATCTTTCCGGCATTCCGCCCTACCGCCGCCCGGTCAATATGATGTTCCAGTCTTACGCCCTGTTTCCTCACATGACGGTTTACAACAACATTGCCTTTGGCCTGAAGCAGGAACGGCTTTCCAGCGCTGAGATAAAACGCCGGGTTGAAGAGCAGCTGGAGTTGGTTCATATGAGTGAATACGCCAACAGAAAGCCACACCAGCTTTCCGGCGGCCAGCGTCAGCGCGTCGCCCTTGCACGCAGCCTGGCTAAGCAACCCGCCCTGCTACTGCTGGATGAGCCAATGGGCGCACTGGATAAAAACCTGCGGGAAAAAATGCAGCTCGAGATTGTCGATATTCTTGAGCGGGTAGAGGTAACCTGCGTCATGGTGACACACGATCAACAGGAAGCCATGACCATGGCCGATCGCATCGCCATTATGAATCGGGGTCAGTTCGTGCAGATAGGTTCACCCAAAAATCTGTATGAATCACCCAACTCGCGCTACGCCGCTGAGTTTATTGGCTCGGTTAATATTTTTGAAGGCACACTGGAATCGAACACGGATGCCCGCTCAGTTATTCAGTGCCCAAGCATCGACAACCCCATCGCGCTCAGCCACGGCATTACCGCAACACCCGGCAGCAAACTGATGGTTGCTGTTCGCCCGGAAAAACTCTACCTGACCACAGATTCTTCGCCACAGGAAAACAGCTGCAGCGGCATTGTTGAAGACATTGCCTACCTGGGCAGCCAGTCAATATTTTATATTCGGCTACCGAGCAATAAGCTTGTGACGGTCTCGGTTCAAAATGTCAGCCGGCAGGAAGAGCTGCCCAACTGGAATGATCCCATCAATGTATATTGGGAAATGGACAGCGCCGTGGTACTGAAAATATGAAGTTATTCAACGCTATTAAATCGATACCGCTGAAACGCTATGCACTCATTGCCGTGCCTTACAGCTGGTTGTTATTGTTTTTTTTACTGCCGTTTCTTTTCGTATTTAAAATCAGCCTCGCGGAAGCACAAATATCGATTCCGCCCTATTCCAGCCTGTTCAGTTTTGTCGATAACCAACTGAGTATATTTCTCAATATTGGCAATTATCTTTATTTAATCGAAGACAGCCTTTATGTGTCGTCTTACTTGCAGTCGGTCTGGATCGCATTTTTCTCTACCCTGCTTTGCCTGCTGATTGGCTTCCCCACCGCCTGGGCCATCGTACACTCGAAGCCTTCCATGCGTAACGTTTTATTAATGCTGATTATTCTGCCTTCCTGGACCAGCTTTCTGATTCGCATCTACGCCTGGATAGGCATCTTAAAAAACAATGGTCTGCTCAATAATGCGCTGATGTCGATCGGCCTCATCGACCAGCCACTGCACATTATGCATACCCAAATCGCCGTCTACATCGGCATTGTTTATAACTACCTGCCCTTTATGGTACTGCCGATTTACACCGCACTCATGAAGGTCGATTACTCGCTGATGGAAGCCGCTTCCGACCTGGGCGCACGGCCGGCCGTATCCCTTTTTAATGTGCTGATTCCTCAGGCGAAGGCCGGGCTTATTGCCGGTTCAATGCTGGTATTCATCCCCGCGGTCGGTGAAGTCATTATCCCGGAACTGCTCGGCGGGCCGAATTCCCTGCTCATTGGTCGCGTGCTCTGGCAGGAATTCTTCAACAACCGTGACTGGCCGGTCGCATCGGCCGTCGCCATCGTCATGCTGTTGGTTTTGATGGTGCCGATCGTGTGGTTTCACCGCTATCAGAAACGGGAAATGGAGGCCTCCAGATGAATGCGATTCCGGAATACAACAGTAAGTGGAAATGGATGATCATCGGGCTGGTGCTGGCGTTTCTGTATATCCCTATTCTGTTGCTGATGATCTACTCATTTAATGAGAGCCGCCTGGTAACGGTATGGTCCGGCTTTTCAACAAAATGGTATGGCGAGCTGCTGCGTGATGAGCTGCTGATGAAGGGGTTCAAAACCAGCCTGATCATTGGTGTATTTTCCGCCTCTGCCGCCGTCGTGCTGGGTACAATTTCCGCGTTTATCATGCAGCGCTTTACCAGCTTCCGCGGAGAAACCGGCTTTGCCTTCATGATTACAGCGCCGCTGGTCATGCCGGATGTGATTACCGGGCTTTCGCTACTCCTGCTATTTATCTCGCTGGGGCAATTCTTTGATCTGTTCGCTCAGCGCGGAATGCTCACTATATGGATTGCGCACGTCACCTTCTGTACCGCTTATGTGACGGTCGTGGTCAGCTCGCGGCTGCAAGAGCTGGATAATTCTATCGAAGAGGCCGCACAGGATTTGGGCGCGGCGCCGGTGAAGGTATTTTTCCTGATCACCCTGCCCATGATTGCACCGGCACTGGTCGCCGGCTGGCTGCTGGCCTTCACGCTTTCGCTGGATGATCTGGTGATTTCAAGCTTTGTTTCCGGCCCCAGCTCAACAACGCTGCCGATCGCCGTGTTCTCGAGTGTGCGCCTCGGCCTGAGCCCTAAAATCAATGCTCTGGCCACTATTATGGTACTCATTGTATCATTCGCAGCCTTCTTGGGTTGGTGGCTTATGTCGAGAGCTGATAAGAGACGCCGCCAGGAAATCAGGGCTTCAATAACTTAGCCCATGCCAGTCAATACCGGGAACCGCCAATGGATGTAGGTAAACAGTTAAAAGCCATTCGCTCTATGAAAGGCATATCACAGCGAGAGCTTGCCAAACTGAGTGGTGTTACCAATGCCATGATTTCACAGATTGAGAAAAATCAGGTGAATCCGTCCATTGGCTCACTGAAGAAGATTCTCGATGCTATGTCGATATCAATGGGTGATTTTTTCACCATCGACATCGAAGCCAAAGATAAGATCTTCTTCAGCAGTGATGAGCTGGTAGACATCGGCGACAGCACCATCAGCATGTTGCTGGTCGGCAGTCAGATTAAAGACCGTAAGCTGGCAATGATTCGCGAAACCTACCCGCCCGGCGCCGACACCGGCACCGACTTTATGCAGCACGAGGGTGAGGAGATTGGCATTGTCCTGCGCGGTGAAATCGAAATTACCGTCGGCAACCAGAAACAGGTGCTGAAGCCCGGCGACTCTTACTATTTTGAAACCCGCCAGCCACATCGATTCCGTAATATCGGCAAGGTTGAGTGCGAGCTGATCAGTGCGGCGACCCCGCCGACCTTCTGACCGTTAGCCCGTTTACACCATGCCACTCTGGCGTTGGCAGGCGACGGTGAGGTGCCGATACGCTCTAAAACTCGCTTTACAGTGGTTGACACCCGCTCGAACACTGATAAAGCCCCTAAACCACTGTGTCTCAGTGAAAATCAACCCCACATCATTTGCCTATCTCAGCTCAGGTGTATATTCTTCACGCACCGAGAACATATAATAATACAAATATAATTTGGACATCTTAGGAGTACAAAATGACTAAACCCGTAATTGGCTTCATTGGCCTGGGCCTGATGGGCGGCAACATGGTTGAAAACCTGCAGAAACGCGGTTATCAGGTAAACGTAATGGACCTGAGCCAGACAGCGGTTGATGCAGTTCTTGCTCGTGGCAACGCAACTCAATTCACTTCTGCTAAAGAACTGGCTGCTGCCAGTGACATCGTTGAACTGTGCCTGACGACTTCCGCAGTTGTTGAAAAAATCGTATACGGCGAAGATGGCCTGCTCGCCGGCATGAAAGAAGGTTCTGTACTGATTGACTTCGGTACGTCTATCCCTGCTTCTACCAAGAAGATCGGTGCTGACCTGGCTGAGAAAGGCGTAGGCATGATCGACGCACCTCTGGGCCGTACACCTGCGCACGCTAAAGATGGTCTGTTGAACATCATGGCTGCTGGTGACAAGGATACCTTCGAAAAAGTTAAGCCTCTGCTGGATGAGCAGGGCGAAAACGTATTCCACCTGGGCGCACTGGGTGCCGGTCACACCACTAAGCTGATCAACAACTTCATGGGTATGACTACGGTTGCCACCATGTCTCAGGCGTTCGCGGTTGCGAAAAAAGCCGGTGTTGATGGCCAGCAACTGTTCGACATCATGTCTGCAGGTCCTTCTAACTCTCCGTTCATGCAGTTCTGTAAGTTCTACGCTGTAGACGGTGAAGAAAAGCTGGGCTTCTCTATTGCCAACGCGAATAAAGACCTGGGCTACTTCGTTCAGATGGTTGAAGATCTGGGCTCTGAGTCTCTGATCGCTGAAGCGACCTCTAAGAGCCTGCAAGCTGCGGTTGACGCCGGCCTGGCTCAGCACGACGTACCGGTTATCTTCGATTACTTCGCTAAACTGGAAAAGTAATCCAAAGCCCTGGCTTTAACCGATAAAAAACAGCTGCGTTTCGCGGCTGTTTTTGTTTTACAAGCCGTTAAATTCTTCGATAAGCACCGTCATACAGGCGCGCCGCGTAATGATCGGCATTGAGCTGGCAGGCCAGATGTACATCTTCAGCAAAGCCCCGCTTGATTAACTCCCGGCCGGAAACCGACTTGCTCATCCGCTGCTCAACCTCACCCAGCACACTTAAAAAGGCCACCTCTGCGACGGCAGCCTCGGGCGATCGCTCGCCTTTTAACTCCTGAATAATGGCACCGGCACCGATCAGATCTTCCCACGAGGGCCTGAGCGACTGATCTTCCCAGCGCTCTCCGGCGGGCACAATGCCAATGGTCGTGCCCAAATGCATGGCAGCCCGGGCTGTGGCGCGGGCATTGCGCAGGCAACCGGCCAACAGTGGCGTATTACCGGCCATTAGCGACAGCGCACTGCCGTTGGGTGACGGCAACAGCAGGTCGCTTTCCAGCCGGCCCAGTGATTGCGGTGACATGCTGCGCAGGCTGGAGTTTTCGAGCCATTCGGCCCGCCGCGACGCCTGAATGACGCCACTGGGTAATTCCGGCGTATCACCAATCGCTGCCGGGTAAACCTTTGCACCATGCTCTACGGCCACACTCACGCTGGTGGTAAATGACAGCACGTCGATCAGCACCAGAACGTCACATTCATCGGTCAGCTTCTGAACACCGTGCTCGCCCCATTCACAGCGAATATCGAAAATCGATTGTCTCACCCTGCTCTCCCGTCAGTTCAGGCCTTTCACCCGGATAGAATACCGTTTCATGAGGCTGGGTACAGTGCCAGCAATGCCTCTGAAATAAAAAAGGCGCCATACCGGCGCCTCAGATTCCAACAGAGCAATGCTTACTTCGCTGCGGCCTTAATCGGCTTCAGGTTCCAGATCGTATCTGCATAGTCCTGAATTGAGCGGTCCGAGTTGAACTTCGCCAGGCTGGCGGTGTTGATAATCGCCGCTCGCGCCCAGGCTTTCTTATCTCGGTACAGTGCGTCAATCTTCGATTGAGCATCGCTGTACGATTGATAATCCGCCAGCACCATGTAGGGGTCGTGATCCACCAGGTTGTGTTTCACCGCCGACAGCAAGCCAGGCTCGCCCGGGGTGAAGAAATCACTGTCCAGCCAATCCAGCACGGCCTTCAGCTCTTCGTTGTTCTGGTAGTAGTGGCCCGGGTTATAGCCCTGTTCACGCGTCTCAACCACTTCATCAACATCCATACCGAAGATGACGACATTTTCCTCACCGGCTTCTTCAGCGATTTCAATGTTTGCACCATCGAGCGTACCCAGAGTAATGGCACCGTTCAGTGCCAGCTTCATATTGCCGGTACCAGATGCCTCTTTACCTGCCAGAGAGATCTGCTGGGAAACATCCGCCGCCGGTATCAGCTTTTCAGCCAGCGATACGCGGTAGTTCGGCAGGAATACCACCTTGATCTTGTCTTTGATGCGAGGGTCGTTGTTGACCTTCTCTGCGACCTTATTGATGGCAAAGATAATCTCTTTTGCCAGATAGTAGCCCGGTGCTGCTTTCGCGCCGAAGATAAACACACGCGGATGCATGTCGTAATCCGGGTTGATCAGCAAACGACGATACAACGCCATGATGTACAGCAGGTTCAAATGCTGACGCTTGTATTCGTGCAGGCGTTTAATCTGCACATCGAAGATCGCATCGGCACTGACATCGACATCGGTCAGCTCTTTAATGACCTTAACGAAGTCTTCCTTATTGGCGTGCTTAACAGCCATGTATTCTTTCTGGAACTTGCTGTCGTCTGCCAGTGGTTTCAGCGCGGTCAGTTTTTCCAGATAACGTGGCCAGTCGGCATCGACATGCTTTTCAATAAGCGTAGACAGGCGCGGGTTACAGGCCTTCATCCAGCGGCGTGGCGTAATACCATTGGTCACGTTGAGGAATTTACCCGGCCACAACTCGTTCATTTCCGGGAACAGGTCTTTCTTCACCAGGTCAGAGTGAATCTGGGCCACACCGTTCACCGCGTGCGAACCAACAACAGACAGGTTGCCCATACGCACCATCTGACCATTGGCTTCCTCAATGATGGAAAGCTTACGCTTGATGCCGTCATTGCCAGGCCATTTGGTTTCCACTTCGTCTTTCAGGAAGCGGGCATTAATTTCGAAGATAATCTCCATATGGCGCGGCAGCACATGCTGAATCATACGCAATGGCCATTTCTCCAGTGCTTCCGGCAGCAGAGTATGGTTGGTGTAGGAGAACGTTTCGCGGGTCATCTTCCAGGCTTCGGCCCAGCTGATGCCTTCTTCGTCGACCAGTACGCGCATCAGCTCGGGAATAGCGATCGCCGGGTGGGTATCGTTCAACTGCAGTGCGTTTAACGCGGTAAATTTAGAGAAGTCATTGCCATGGGCGTTGCGGAAACGACGCATAACATCGGCAATAGAGGCGGCACTGAAGAAGTACTGCTGAATTAAGCGCAGCTCTTTACCGGCATCGGTTTCATCGTTTGGATACAGCACCTTGGATACCGTTTCAGCCTGAACCGATTCGGTATAGGCATCAACATAACCGCCGGAGTTAAATACATCCCAATCGAAGAACTTATCTGCACGAGACTCCCACAAGCGCAGTACATTCACGTTGTGGCCGCCGTAGCCCACAATTGGAATATCCCACGGAATGGCGCGCATGGTGCGGCCCGGGTGCCAAACCTTATGAGAGCCGCCATTCTCGTATACGGTCTCAACATAGCCGTACAGTTTTACCACCTGCTCTGATTCCGGACGGCAGATTTCCCATGGGCTGCCAAACTCACGCCATTGATCCGGGCGCTCAACCTGGCGGCCCTTGAAGAATTCCTGACGGAACAAGCCGTGCTCATAGTGAATGCCGTAACCAATGGCCGGCAGGGCCAGGGTGGCCATAGAGTCAATAAAGCACGCCGCCAAACGGCCAAGGCCACCGTTACCCAGTGCCATATCCGGCTCTTCTTCCAGAATATCGGCCAGCTCAAAACCCAGCTCTTTCATGGCTTTATCTGCCAGTTCATACAGGCCGAGGTTCTGAAGGTTGTTCGACATCAACCGCCCCATCAGGAACTCCAGCGAGAGATAATGCACCGCACGGGCATCTTTACCGGCATGGGTTTTACGGGTTCGGCTGACGCCATCAAAAATAAATTCGTTTACTGAGGCTGCAATCGCCTGGTTCCAGGCTTGCTTGGATGCCTTCTCCTCGTATGTGCCCAGGGTAGAGCGCAGGTGTTTAATAACCGTTTCCTTAAACTGCTTTACGGTCATATCAGGCTTTGGTGCCGCTGACTTTTTGCCAGACATATCAATTGACTCCTTAATAATCACAGCTCTTCTGAGGCTGCTGTCGAGGTTATAATCTAACAGCAAGCATAGTAGCTGGCAGCGCTAAAAGAAAAAGGCGGAAATCCCACTTTTTAATGTCGAATAAAAACTCCACCCCTGACTCACCACCAGCACAACTACACAAGACTAACTTTCCTAGCATAGCTTGCAACTGCCGTTATTCCGGCATTCAAATCTATTACAAAGGACAAAAATGCATCTGCAAGTGATTTACTGGCAGACAATATCCGATTAAAAACCACACCCTTCGTAAAATATAAAATACACGATGATGGCATGGCCGATCACTTGAGCGTAGCACCCTATTGCCAATATGACGGAATTAAACGAATGACTATTGAGTCAAACTTTTGAAGAAAAGGCGTAAAAGGTCTTGCCTGAGCAACCAAATATTATAAATTCCGCACCACTTAAACTGCTCATTTGTATGGAACTATGGTTAATCAAAACGCTATCAGCTCGCTGAAAACAGCCCTGCAGGCACGCATCATTGGTCAGGCTCAACTTATCGAATCGCTGGTCATCAGCCTGCTTGCCGACGGCCACCTGCTGGTTGAAGGCGCCCCCGGACTGGCCAAGACCACCGCCATTAAAACCCTGGCGGATGGCCTGCAATGCTCGTTTAAACGCATTCAGTTTACGCCCGATTTAATGCCGGCCGATGTGACCGGTTCAGACATCTACCGCACCGAAGAGCACCGCTTTGAATTCCAGCCCGGCCCGGTGTTTGCCAACCTGGTGCTGGCCGATGAGATCAACCGTGCACCGGCTAAGGTGCAGTCGGCCCTGCTGGAAGCAATGAGTGAACGCCAGGTATCGGCCAGCGGCACCACCTACAGCCTGCCGGACCCGTTCCTGGTGATGGCCACACAAAACCCGGTTGAACACGAAGGCACCTACCCGCTGCCGGAAGCCCAGCTCGACCGCTTCCTGATGAAGGTCTCGCTGGATTACCCGAGTATTGAAGAAGAACGCAGCATTCTGCACCTGGCCCGCCAGCAGCAGAGCAAGAGCCTGCCCGATCTGGTTCCGGTGGCGATGGACGATGTTCTGGCAGCACGAAAAGAAGTGGAAGCCATTCATGTGTCTGACGCGGTAGAAAGCTATATTGTGCGCCTGGTCGATGCCACCCGCCGGCCGGAAAATTACAGCGATGCGCTGGCAAACCTGATCAGTTACGGCGCATCACCACGAGCCACCATTGCGCTGGATCTGTGCGCCCGCGTGGTCGCCTGGCTGGAAAACAAAGACTTTGTCACACCCGCGCATGTGCAGTGGGTGGCCGGCCGCGTTCTGGCTCACCGCCTGGTACTCAGCCTGCCGGCTCAGGCTAAGGGCTACACCGGCGATTCCATTGTCGAAGAAATCATTTCAGCGGTGGCCGTCGGGTAATTCAAAACATGCACCAGAGCTTGGAAATTAAAGGCACTGACGTCGCACTGAACGATTTACTGCAACTGCAGTTGCTGGTGAACGACTTACAGGCGCTCGGCAAATCACGCGTTCACAGCTACCGCAAGGGCGACCAGCGCTCAGTCTTTAAAGGTCAGGGCCGCGAGTTTGCGGAAATGAAGCATTACTGGCCGGGTGACGACGCCCGCCAGATTGACTGGCGGCAAACGGCAAAAAAGCAAACCCCCTTTGTGCGCATCATGGAAGAAGACCGGCATGCCCAACAGGCCGTCTGGCTCGACCTGACCGCCAGCAGCTACTTTGGCACGCGCAGTTGTTTTAAATCCGTCATGGCGTGTCATTGGTCGGCATTTTTAGTCTGGCGTTTTCTGCATCTGCATCACCCGGTGCGCTTTCTGGTGCGCGTGGGCAGTGAATGGCAACAGGAACTGAACCTGCTCAACCAACGCGACGGTGCCCGCGCCTGCGAACTCATCGCAACCGCTCATCAATACCTGGCCAATAACTTTGCCAGCCTGCAGCCAGCAAACAGTGCCAACATTCTGCATTGGCGCGGCAAACCCAACCTGTGGTTTATTTCCGATTTTATGCAAACCCCGGCAGAAAACTTAACCGCCGAAATACCCGTGAACCTGTTTAATTCAGTCTCGCTGCTGCAGGCGGCGGATGCGTTCGACAGCAAACTGCCCGAGGCCGGTGCACTGCCGGTGAGGCACAAAAACATCACCGGCTATATCGATACCGCCGGCAAGCAAACCCAGCAAAGTTATCGGGCACTGGCCGAGCAACGAGAACAGTCGCTGCAGGAATTTGCCTGGCAACGTGGTGGTGTATTCCATAAACACCTGAATGAAAGCTTTCAGTGGCAGGAGGTGCTGGCGTGGCCACTCTACCACTGATATTCAGCACCGCCTTATCCGGCGGCGTGCCGCAGCAACTGCTCAGCCAGCTGGAACCGAATACGCCACCGGCCGAGCCTTCGGCCTGGCCACTGGCTCCAGGTTACTGGCTGGTACTCATGGCCGTGCTGGTGATGGCCTGCCTGATTGCGTACCTCTGGTATCGCGGCCGACACTGGCGGCACATTCAACAGCATCTCGCCCGCATTAAGCGCCTTGCCGAGCCCAATGCGGAATTACACCAGCTGCTGCGCTGGCTGCTGATCACGCATTTGAGCGCACCGAAGAGCATGGATGAGCAGGCTCTGGCCGAAAAAATAACCGCCACACTGGGCACCTTGCCGGAATGGGTCAACGGCCATTATCAGGCCGATAAATCGAGCGACATCAATTGGGCCGAAGTTAAAACCCTGCTACAGCACTGGAAAAAGGAGGCACGCCTATGAGCTTTGCATGGCCCTGGTTCCTGGCCGCCCTGCCGCTGCTCTGGCTGATACCGCGCTCGCGCTCCTCAGCTTCGCAGGGTGCGTTGAACCACCCCTATCTTGCAACACTGGCTAACCAACAACAGACAACGCCGGGCAAGCGCAAGCTACCCCTGTTGTGGCTGCTCAGCTGGCTGTTCTTGGTATTGGCACTGATGCGTCCACAATGGATTGGTGAACCCATTACCAACACCCAGGCCGGGCGCAGTATCTTTTTATCGGTCGATTTATCGGAAAGTATGCTCACCGAAGACATGCGCTGGAACGGCCAAAGCACCTACCGCTATAAAGCCGTTCAGGAAGTGGTCGGCGAGTTTGTAGAACAGCGCAAGGGCGACTTTCTTGGTCTGGTGGTATTCGGCAGCTTTGCTGCGGTACAGGCACCCCTCACGCCCGACACCGGCGCAGTACAGGCATTGCTGTTTGATTTAATCCCCGGTATGGCCGGTAAATCGACGGCCATCGGCGATGGTCTGGCGCAATCGGTGAAGCAACTGCGCACCTCAAAATCGAAGGACAAAATTATTATTCTGCTCTCCGATGGTGAAAACAACGCCGGCAGCGTATCACCAAGCGATGCCATTACCGCCGCGCAAAAATCCGACATACGCGTGTATACCATCGGCTTCGGTGGCGATGCTTCGGCCAGCAGCAGCTTCTTCAATTTTATGCGCAGCAGCGGCATTGATGAAGCCACACTGAAAAGCATTGCCGACCAAACCGGCGGCCAGTACTTCCGTGCCACATCGGCTGGTGAACTCAAACAGGTTTTTGAACTGATCGATCAGCTGGAAACCGACGACAAAGACATCGATAACTTCCGCCAGATTAACGAGCTGTACTGGCTGCCATTAACAGCCTCTTTACTACTGCTGGGCTTTGCTCAAGTTAACCGTTCAACACTCAGGGGGCGCAACGCATGACCTTATTACGCCCAGAGCTTCTGTTACTGCTACTGGCCTGGTGGCCATTGTGTTTTTGGCTGAACAAAAGCCGTAACCAACAAAGCCAGTGGAGCGATGTTATTGAACCAGAGCTGTTAAAGGTGCTGGGTAAACCCAACAGCAAATCAACACAAAGCAAAAGCCTCACGCTGCTGCTATTGGGCACCCTGATGATAGTGGCACTCAGCGGCCCGGCCATTAAAAACGGCGAAGTTGAAACCGGCAGCCAGGGCAATCTTTATGTTGTTCTCGATAACAGCCTTTCCATGGCCGCCAATGATTTAACACCGAACCGTTACAGCCGCGCTAAATGGATGATTGAAGACTGGGCGAAAAGCGGTCTGTTCTTTCAAACCAGTGTCACCGTTTACGCCGCCTCGGCGCACCTGCTCACACCACTAACACAAGATAGCGAAACGCTAAAAACGCAACTGGCCCCGCTGACACCCTACCTGATGCCAAAGCAGGGCAGCAACCCGGCCCAGGCCTTTGATTTAGTCGCCCAACAAATTGCGCAACAGCCCGGTCAGGCCGCGCATATTTTATGGCTGACAGATGAAATAAAAGCCACGCAGGTGCAGCAGCTTAAGAACAGCATTCCCGATGCCGCGAGCAAAACAGTGGTGGCTGTCGGCAGCGCGGAGGCCACACCTATTCCTATGGAAGGGGGCCAGGGCTACGCCACCTATAATGGCGAGATGATTATGGTCACCACCGACAGCCGCGGGATAGCATCACGCGCGACCCAGCTCGGTTTTGCCACTCAGGCCATAGGCTCGCAGCCCAATGCCAACCTGCTCAATCAGCTGAATAAACAGAGCAACCCCATCTCTATGGATAAAGACATGGGCTACTGGCTGTTAATTCCAGCACTGTTTGTGTTTTTGTTTCAGCTGCGCCGCAACAGCCTATTGTTGCAGGCAAGCCTGCTACTGATCAGCCTGTCGTTCTTTACACCGCAACCGGCCATGGCAGCCAGCCTGTTTAAAAACAGTAATCAGCAAGCCTATGAGGCATTAAATAATAACGATGCCGCAACGGCACTTTCATTGGCAAAAGACCCACAGCTGCAGGCCCAGGCATTGTTTGACAGTGGCAGCTATGAGCAGGCGGCAGCGCTGTTTGCCGAACAAAATACAGCCGATGCGCAATACAATGCAGGTAATGCGTATGCGCACGCCGGTCAGTTCGAGCAAGCAATTAAAGCCTACGAAAACGCACTCAGCTTTGGCGCGCACCCTGCTGCAGAAAAGAACAAAAAACTGATTGAAGATTTGCTGAATCAGCAACAGCAGAATCAACAAAACTCTGATCAGCAGCAATCAGATCAAGACAATTCCGACCCGCAGGACTCTGATGAACAGAGTTCGCAAAGTGAACAGGAAAGTGACGCTCAGCAACAGCAACAGCAACAGCAACAGCAACAGCAACAGCAACAGCAACAGCAACAGCAACAGCAACAGCAACAGCAACAGCAACAGCAACAGCAGGATGCTGAACAAAATGACGAATCATCACAACAACAAGACGAACACCAAAGCGAACAAAACCAAAACGATGGCTCTGAACAGGAAAACAACGAGCCACAACCTGCCAGCGCAATTCCAAGCCCGGAAGAGATTCAAAACGAGCAGGAAGTTGAGGCCATTCTGAATAATTTACCGACCGAGCAGGATTCCCTGCTGCGCTATAAATTTCAGTATCAATATCAGCAAAACCCGAGTGAGGCAGAAAGTACACCATGGTAACTAACAACTTAAAGTTAATAACATTACTGCTGTTGATGGTTTCCTGTTTCAGCTGGGCGGATGTGACCGCCCGCATAGACCGCTTTGAAATGTATTCCGATGAAACCCTGCAACTGAATATACGGGTGACACCCAACGGCGAAATTAACCAGAGTGATCTGGCCTCGTTGCAGGCGCTGTTTAATATTGTGCAGCGCGGGCAGTACAGCAACACCACCATCACTAACGGTAAGCGCACGGCAGAAACCACCTATCAGTTTGCGCTGCAACCAAAGCAAACCGGCATACTCACGATACCCGCTTTTCGATCTGGCAACGACACCAGCGAACCCCTGCAGGTTACCGTTTATGAAGCCAAGCAACGGCCGGATACACTCCCCGAAGATGCCGTCATTCTTTCAGCCCGTTTGAGCAAGAACGACCCTTACATCAGCGAGCCCTTCACCCTCACCATAGAAGTGGCCTTCAAGATACAAATGCAGAACGCCACTCTACAGGGCATTGAGCTGGATAACTTTGAAAGTGAACAGATCGACAGCGGGCAGACCATCGCCACCCGCAACGGCCAGCAATACAACATCTATCAACAGGTAATTAAACTCACACCGAATGAAGCCGGCTTGTTTGAAGTGCCCGAGGTTGTGTTCACCGCAGCCTACACAAACCCCTCTACCCGCAGGAGCGAACGCTTCACCCGCACGGCCAAACTACCCACCATTCAGGTTAAGAAAATACCGAGTGACTACCCTGCAGGCGCCTACTGGCTGCCAGCAAAATCACTCACCCTGGTGGATGACTTGGATAGCAGCAAAACCTACAGTCAGGGTGACTACATCGACTGGCTCACCCTAATGACGGTAGACGGCATCGAAGCAAACCGCCTGCCCGACCCGTTGCAGAATTTTGAATCGCAACTCACCGGTGGCGTACGCATTTACCGCAACGCTGCGGAACTGGATGAAACCAAACGCATCGACCCTTCCGCGCTTAGCTTTACTGAAGCTGGTACAGTCACACTGCCCGCCGTTCGTATTCCCTGGTGGAACACACAAAAAGACGCGCTGGAATGGGCAGAGATTCCTCAGCGTACGCTCAACGTCGCGGCCAGCACCGCCACAGCGGCAAACCCGGCTACGGCCAGCCCGGCAGTTCAAACGCCCACACCGCAGCCTGAAACAGCGCCACCTAGCATAAGCCCGCAGCTAACAACCGAGCAGAGCGGCAACGGGCTGTGGCAGGCATTAACCGCGCTGTTCTTTGTATTGTGGGTCGGCACATTGGCCTACCTGCTGAAAATAAAAAAAGGTAATCAACCCAATACGGTAGCCGCTGCTCAAACAAAGCCGAATGCAGCGGCATTCAGCTTTAAAAAAGCGATCAGCGAAAAGGCCTACGGCAGCTACTATCACGAGTTGCTAAAACTGATGAATGAAAAGAGCATCAGCCGTACTGCGTTGGCCAGCGATGAACTGGACAGCTTGGGTAAATTGGAGAACTTTTTATTTAATGGAAACGACAGCGCACCGGATGATAAGGCTCTGCTTGCACTGGCGAAGAGTGCTCAGAAATCTTCAGTGGCTAAGTCAAATAAGCCAGCTCTTAGTAGTCTGTCGGTGATGTTTGGCGAGTAGTAACTTTAAAGGCAGTGACATTGCTGGTCGAATTTGCTGTACAACTATTCGTATTAGCTCAGACGTAATCTGACAGTAATGAATAAAAGGCTGGCCTAGATCATTTCAGTTTTATAATTTTAGCTGTCGGCTTAAAGCCCCAACCTACAATGCTCTACGGTCTCTGTAGGTCGGGCCTTTAGGCCGACAGAATCCTATCGAATTACCACTTCGAAACTCGAAAAGGGGCAAAGGTGATTCGGGCTGTGAGGCTATGTAGAAACTGGACAAAAGCGAGTTGGGTAAAACACCGGTTTAAGCCCGAATTCTAACATCTATCGATGGGTAACAAATCTACTGTAATACATCCGGATCATTTAACAATGGGTCGTGCATTTCTGGAATCAACTCACCTTCTTCGCCTTCACACTCAGAAACTGATGGATAACTTTTACTCCAAGTTAGGGCCTTGTCGGATAGCCACGATTGAATAGTGGCCTCATCGGTTTCTTGTGGTAGGTATTGTCCGGTAACCACCGTAGAAGTCCATTGAGCTTCCAGATCCCTTTCATAATGCACAAAAGACTGACCAATTAAACTGAACCCTTCGGCATCTCCAATTTTACCATCTCGGCTTATATTGAAAGGAGCAGCGCCCTCTCCAAACACCGGTACATATCTAATTTTGGGGCTTTATGGTTTATGCGGCCAGGCTATATCGAATTTGGACATTCACCACTTTATAAAAAACACCACCGCGTCATTTCCGCGAAGGCGGAAATCTATTATTAAGGTGGCTAAGAGTGATGGATACCCGCCTTCGCGCACTACTGTCCGGAATAAATTAATGGGATTCTTTGAAAGGGTTGCAGCCTCTGATTTTAACGGGTAGAACCCTCTGACACGACTCAGAAAA
>NZ_SLZR01000007.1 GCF_004341165.1 Reinekea marinisedimentorum | reverse complement strand
GGAAGGCAGCGCTCAACCGGTTCATGATTGAATTTGAAGAGCGCTTGGAAGATTATTTATAAACCTTGCAGTTACACAGAATTAATTACAGGGTCCCGGTTAGGGGGCTTATCTATTGAAAAACAATTTATCTTTAATAATCTACGTATAGGCTATAATCGGAACCAAGGTAAGTCACTGTTATTTCAGCAGTCCCCCCGGTTTCAAACGCATCTGTAAGCGTTAAAGAAAATACGTAAGGTAAGTTATAAGCGACACCTAAAGTGGGTACTGATTCACTGCTATAGCTGACTGTGAAATCTTCATCGTCATCGTCATCCCCTGAAACCGCAATGCTAGTACCGGCTACAGGCGTATTCCCATTGTAATCAGACACCAGAACATAGATAGTGTCACCGACATTCCAATCTGTGACGTCAGTCACTGCATCAAAGTCAGTTGTATAGTCAGCCGATACCGCCGTATTTGGTGAGCCATATGTTGGACCCCAAACTATCTGCGTATGATCCCAAATATATATCGATGTTTCTGTACAGTGCCCTGCAGTAGAAGCTGCAGCACTACAGTTTTCTCCACGGTACAGGCTCGACGATGCTTCGTACTCACCATTATCATTGTAGTCAAAAAACGCATCTTCAGAGAACGTCAAACCAGTCGCTGAATCGGTGAAACTAGAGTTGTCATAACCGTCAAAGTTATAGTCTTTATATGCTTCTGGTGCTGACATTATAGCCTCGTTCAAAGCTAAGCCATCTTGCCCATCATCAACAACATCTCCAGCCACATTGTATATTCCATTAACTGTACCACTGTCATAGAAAGAGTCTTCTCCAACAGTATAAGCTAGAACGGTAGCCAAGCCATCTTCAGGACGGGTACCGCCAGAAACCCAGGTAACAGAACATGAGCCACTTGAAGTTGAGCACGTATTTTCCTGAAGATATCCATTCTCGGCCCAAAAATAAACAACCGTATCGTCATCAACAGCCTCATTAAAGCGATCTGCAACCTGAACAGTAAAAGTTGCTGTAATTCCATCAGTATTAAGTGCTTCGTCAACTACTGCTGCATCTACAGATAATGAAAAACTATCGTAGTCAGGCAAATTTCCAGTTGTTGTAGTGGTGCTGTCATCAGAATCGTCATCTGTGGTTTCTTCAGTCGTATCTGTATCATCCGAAGAATCGTCATCATCCTCATCATCCACGTTTCCGCAGGCAGTCAGCGCCAGCATAGTCATTAGTGCAATTAACCATTTAGATTTTGGGTTCACAAAATGCTCCTTACCAATTAATTAAACAAACATTAGCCACCAAGCTTATTCTACCGCCGGTCTGGCCAACGCTAATTACCCACGATAATTTCTACAACCTAGCTATATTCTTTATAGTTCTCAATATATTAAAGACATTTTTATGACTCTGCGCCGACAAAAAACGGACAAAGCTATTTTTCCTACTTTTTTGCACTACCTCGTGTTTTCTTTTTGAACCAGCTCACAAAATTGAGGAGGGAAAAGCACGTAAAAACAATCACGACTGCCATCCTGAAACTGAGGGAACTTAACTGATTATGTATAGGAGGCGGTTAGTTGGATTTAGGCAACCGAATAATCAGGTGCCCGATTATTAGCAACCAATATCAAATAACTAATTTATAGCAATCTAGGATTTATTGTTATTTAGAACAACGCCCGAAACCCATTAGACTGGTTCTATATCTGACGAACAGGAGGTTTAAATGCGCATCGCAAATTCCGTTACCGACCTTATTGGTAACACCCCACTGGTTAAGCTGAATAATTTGACGAAAGGCTGCAAAGCCACCGTTGTTGCCAAGCTGGAGTTCTTTAACCCGGGCAAATCTGTTAAAGACCGAATCGGTAATGCCATGATTGAAGCGGCGATTGAATCGGGTGCGCTGAAGCCGGGCATGACCATCGTTGAGCCGACCTCCGGCAACACCGGCATCGCGCTGGCGATGGTGGCTGCTGCGAAGGGTTACAAGTGCGTTTTAACCATGCCGGAAACGATGTCTAAAGAGCGTCGTCAGCTGTTACGCGCTTATGGTGCCGAGCTGATCTTAACCCCGGGCCCGGAAGGCATGGGCGGTGCGATCGCCAAGGCGAAAGAGCTGGCGGAAAGCGACCCGGCCAAATACTTTTTACCACAACAGTTTGAGAATGCAGCCAATCCGGCGATTCATTCAAAAACGACAGCGGAAGAGATCTGGGCCGATACCGATGGCCAGGCGGATATTCTGATCTCTGGCGTGGGCACCGGCGGTACCGTTACCGGTATTGCCAAGGTACTGAAAGAGCGCAAGCCGGGCTTTAAAGCGATTGCCGTTGAGCCTGCGGCATCACCTGTGCTTTCCGGCGGTGCGAAAGGCCCACACCCTATTCAGGGCATTGGCGCAGGCTTCGTACCGAAGGTGCTGGAAACCGATTTATTGGATGAAATCATCCAGGTCGAAAACGGAGACGCCTTTAAAACCGCTCGCGCTGCCGCAACCGAAGAAGGCCTACTGGTGGGAATTTCCTCTGGCGCGGCCATCTGGAGCGCGTTGGAAGTAGCCAAGCGCGACGAGAACGAAGGCAAGCTGATTGTTGTCATCATTCCTTCCTTCGGTGAACGCTACCTTTCGACGGCGCTGTTTGCAGACCTGGCCGACTAAGCCTCTTGCTTATTGAACGGGCATAAAAAAACCGCGATCCAGGTCGCGGTTTTTTATTGGCTGAAACTGACCTGCGCGGTTACTTAGGCAGGAAAGTTTGACCCATCAGGTATTGATCGACCTGCTGTGCAGCGCCACGCCCTTCGTTGATTGCCCAAACAATCAAGCTCTGACCACGACGAGCATCACCACAGGCAAACACACCCTCAACGCTGGTATTGAACTCACCGTACTCCGCTTTCGCGTTAGAACGCATGTCTTTTTCAACACCCAAATCATCCAGGATTTTGCCTTCAGGCCCTAAGAAGCCCATGGCCAGCAATACGATATCGGCCGGGTAAACCTTTTCGCTGCCAGCGATTTCCTGAGGAATCATCTGACCTTCCGGGTTTTTCTTCCATTCAATGTTTACGGTATGCACCGCTTTAACGTTGCCTTTTTCATCCTGCTCGATCTTCTTGGTCATTACCAGGTAGTCACGCGGGTCTTTGCTCTGTACCGCAATAGACTCTTCCTGACCGTAATCGACCAGCAAGCGCTTAGGCCACTGCGGCCATGGATTGCTTTCCTGGCGGGTTTCCGGCGGCTTCGGCATGATCTCGAGCTGAACAACAGACTCACAGCCATGACGCAGCGATGTGCCCACACAGTCGGTACCGGTATCACCACCACCGATGACGACAACATTTTTGCCTTCGGCGTTGATGAATGCACCGTCTTTGTGTTCAGAATCGAGCAGGCTCTTGGTGTTTTTAGTTAAAAACTCCATCGCGAAGTAAACGCCTTTGGCGTTGCGGCCTTCGACCGGCAGGTCACGCGGTACGGTTGCACCGGTGGCCAGAACAACGGCATCAAAGTCGTCGTTCAGTCGATTCACGGAAAGGTCCTTGCCGATCTCTGTATTGGTGACGAACTTAACACCTTCTTCACGCATGATGTCGATACGGCGCTCGACAATTTCCTTTTGCAGCTTCATGTTCGGAATGCCGTACATCAACAGGCCACCGATGCGGTCAGCACGCTCATACACAGTAACGGTGTGACCGGCCGAATTCAGCTGAGCGGCAGCGGCAAGGCCAGCGGGGCCAGAGCCTACCACGGCAACCGTTTTACCGGTGCGAGCCTTCGGCGGGTTGGCGACAACCCAGCCTTCCTCGAAGCCTTTTTCAATAATCGACACTTCGTGCAGCTTAATGGTGACCGGGTCAGCATTAATACCCAGTACACAGGAACCTTCACACGGCGCCGGACAAACCCGCCCGGTAAATTCCGGGAAGTTATTGGTTTTGTGCAAACGCAGCAGCGCTTCTTTCCAGCGGCCGCGGTAGATTAGGTCGTTCCATTCCGGAATCAGGTTATTCACAGGGCAGCCGGCTACTGCTGGCGCGTACTGAGACATACCTGACATACAGAACGGTACACCACAATCCATGCAGCGCGAGGCCTGATCGCGAATTTCCGCTTCAGGCATGTGCTCGTGCACTTCTTTCCAGTCAATTAATCTGTCTTTAGCGTCACGGTCTTCAGGCAGCTTACGCGCAACGTCAATAAAACCCGTAGGATTTCCCATTGTTCTCCCCCTTAAGCCGTGGTTTTAGCCGCTTTTGGCTTTTTCAGCGCTTCGATATGCATTTCGAACGCAGCGGATGAAATTTCTTCTTCAGTTTCATACTTGCCGCTCTCGCGGGCAATTTGCATCAACTGTTGAATGTGTTTGTAGTCAACCGGCATTACCTTAACGAACTGGGTAAGCGCAGCCTCCCAGTCGGCCAGCATGGCTTCGGCAATATCAGAGCCGGTGACCTTCGCGTGCTCTTCAATCAAGGCTTTCAGACGCGCCTGATCTTCAGGTTCCAGCCCTTCGATCTCGACCATTTCCATGTTGCACTTGCTGGCGAAGTCTTTGTTCTTGTCGTAGACAAAAGCAACACCGCCCGACATACCTGCAGCAAAGTTACGGCCGGTTTCGCCAAGGATGACAGCACAGCCACCGGTCATGTATTCACAACCGTGATCACCTACGCCCTCGACAACAGCCGTTACGCCAGAGTTACGTACACAGAAGCGCTCACCGGCACGACCGCGGATAAAGGCACGGCCATCGGTGCCACCAAAGAAGGCAACGTTACCGATGATGATGTTTTTGCTCGGCTCAAACGGTGCTTTGGCATCCGGATAAACCACCATCTTGCCGCCGGACAAGCCCTTGCCGAAGTAGTCATTGGCATCGCCTTCCAGCTCGAAGGACACGCCCTTGGCCATAAAGGCACCCAGACTTTGACCGGCGGAACCCTTGAATTTCACCTTAATGGTGTCTTCCGGCAGGCCATCGGCGTGGTAACGCTTGGAAACCTCGTTAGATAGCATGGCGCCCACTGAGCGATCGACGTTATGAATATCGTACGCCAGGTTCACCTGAGTACCGCTTTCCAGCGCTGCCGCGGCATCGACGATCATCTTGCGGTCGATAATGTCATGTATAAGGTGCTTCTGTTCGATGCTCTGATACAGCGTATCGGTTTCAAACATAGGCGTTGCTTTGTACAGAACCGGAGACAAATCAATCGTCTTGAATTTCCAGTGATCAACATCGGTACGCGGCTCTAAGCACTGAGCCTGACCTACCATTTCGTTGATGGTACGGAAGCCCAGCTCGGCCATGATTTCACGCAGGCCTTCAGCCATCATGGTGAAGAAGGTCACCACGTTTTCAACCTTACCCTTGTAACGGTCACGCAGGCGCTTGTCCTGAGTGGCAATACCGGCCGGGCAGGTGTTCATGTGACACTTACGCATCATGATACAGCCTTCAACCACCAGCGCAGCGGTTGCCACGCCCCACTCTTCGGCACCCAACAGGGTTGCGATAGCGAGGTCGCGCGGAGTTTTCATCTGGCCATCTGCCTGAACAACAATACGCGAGCGCAGACCGTTCTGAACCAGAGTCTGGTGCGTTTCCGCCAGACCCAGCTCCCAAGGCAAACCAGCGTGTTTGATAGAGCTGATCGGTGATGCACCGGTACCGCCGTCATGGCCGGCAATCAGCACAACATCGGCATAGGCTTTACAGACACCCGAGGCAATAGTGCCTACGCCCGCTTCAGAGACCAGCTTAACGTTGATGCGTGCATCGCGGTTGGCGTTTTTCAGGTCGTAGATCAGCTGAGCCAAATCTTCGATGGAATAAATATCGTGATGCGGCGGCGGTGAAATCAGGCCCACACCCGGCGTAGAACCACGGGTACGACCGATCCAGCCATCAACCTTGTGACCCGGCAGCTGACCACCTTCGCCCGGCTTAGCGCCCTGGGCCATCTTGATTTGCAGTTCCGCAGCGTTGGTCAGGTAGTGCGAGGTCACACCGAAACGACCGGAAGCCACCTGCTTGATTTTGGACACCATGTTGTCGCCGTTTTCCAGCGGTGTGAAGCGAATAGGGTCTTCGCCGCCCTCACCGGAGTTCGACTTACCGCCAATGCGGTTCATGGCAATCGCCAGCGTGGTGTGCGCTTCCCATGAAATAGAACCGAACGACATCGCACCGGTCGCGAAACGCTTGAAGATAGACTCAACCGGTTCAACTTCTTCCAATGGCACAGATGGACGGTCGGCATTGAACTTCAGCAGGCCGCGCAGCGTGTACATATCTTTTGACTGATCATCGACGTTACGGCAGTACTCTTTAAACTGCTCCGGATCGTTCTGTTCCGTTGAATGCTGCAGCAAACGGATTGTCGTCGGGTTAAACAGATGGCGTTCGCCATCGTTACGCCAGGCGTACTCACCGCCGGATTCCAGCGCCGGCTCCATGAAGATACGGTCATCAACCGGATAGCCCTCACGGTGCTTGGTCAGAGATTCCAGTGCAATTTCATCCAGCCCGATACCTTCAATACGGCTAACGGTACCGCAGAAGTATTTATCCACAACCGCCTGGTTAATACCCAGTGCTTCAAAGATTTGCGCACCCTGGTATGACTGCAGCGTGGAAATACCCATCTTGGAGAAAATCTTCAACAGGCCGGAATTCACCGCCTTGGCGTAGCTGTTGAATACTTCGGCATCGGTCAGATTGGAATCGATCACGCCTTCATTGCGCAGCTCCAGCAGGGTTTCAATGGCAATGAACGGGTTCACTGCCGAGGCACCAAAGCCCAGAACCGTTGCAAAGTGGTGGGTTTCGCGCACGTCACCGAATTCACCAACGATATCGCAGTCTGCACGCAGACCGGCTTTGATCAGATGGTGGTGCACGGCAGCGGTTGCCAACACAGACGGAATAGCCACGTGGTCGGTGTCGATATCACGGTCTGAAAGGATAATGATCTGGAAGCCATCACTGACAGCATCCACCGCATAACGGCAGATTCGTTCCAGCGCACGCTCCAGCTCACCCGGGTTACCAGTGGCACGGAAGGTGGTTGGAATGGTTCGTGTCTGGAAGTGCGCATGGTCGATATAGCGCAGCTTCATCAGCTGAACGTTATTCAGAATCGGCTGTTTGATTTCCAGTTTATGGCAGTGCTTGGCCGTTTCTTCCAGCAGGTTCAGGTCGCCACCAATGTAGGTGCGCAGCGACATTACCATCTCTTCTCGAATCGGGTCGATCGGCGGGTTGGTGACCTGAGCAAACAGCTGCTTGAAGTAATGGGACAGGTGCTGAGGGCGATCAGACAGCACCGCGAATGGTGTATCGGTGCCCATAGAACCCAATGGTTCCTTCTTAGTACCCACCATATCGGCCAGAATCAGGTTCAAATCTTCTGCGGTGTAACCGAAGGCGCGCTGACGCTTCTTCAGGTTATCCACCAGCGGATGTTCAACCTTCACCTCTGGGGTAGGCAGATCATCGAGGACGATCTTTTCCTGCTTAACCCATTCAACGTAGTCCTGACGCGAGCAGACATCAGACTTCACTTCATCGTCTGAAATAATGCGGCCTTCGTTCAGGTCGCAGATAAAGATTTTACCCGGCTGCAGGCGGCCTTTTTCAACCACTGTAGATTGATCAACCACCAGAGCACCGGTTTCAGAACCCATGACCACCATGCCATCGTCAGTGACCAGGTAACGCGACGGGCGCAGGCCGTTACGGTCGAGCGTTGCGCCAATGATGTTGCCATCGGTAAAGGAAATAGACGCCGGGCCATCCCAGGGTTCCATGATGCAAGCGTAGTACTCATAGAAGGCGCGCTTAACCGGATCCATGTTTTCCTGTGTCTGCCAGGCTTCCGGTACAACCATCATCATGGCCTGTGCCAGCGGACGGCCAGCCAGAACCAGCAGCTCAACCATCATATCGAGGTTGGCCGAATCGGACATGCTGCGGTCGAAAATCGGCATGAGCATATCCATCTCTTCTTTAGTGAAGCGGATAGACTCGAACAGTGCCTGACGGGCTTCCAGCCAGTTAATGTTGCCTTTAACGGTGTTAATCTCACCGTTGTGCGACAGATAGCGGAATGGCTGGGCACGACGCCAATGCGGGAAGGTATTGGTGGCAAAGCGCGAGTGGAACATCGCCAGTGCGGAGACGCAACGGTCGTCCTGAAGGTCCAGATAGTACTGACGCACCTGTGCTGTGGTCAGCTGGCCTTTATAAACCAGAGTGCGCGATGACATCGACGCAATGTAGAAATCTTCACCAATGTTGTTAACCGTTTCGGCAACCAGGTGACGGGTGTAGTTACGCAGCACGTACAGTTTGCGCTCAAACTGCTGCTGAGTCTTACAGTTGTAGTTCTGAATGAAGACCTGCTCGATGCAAGGTTCCTGATCTTTGGCCGCCTGACCGATCATGCTGTTATCCACCGGCACTTTGCGGTAACCCAGCAGACGCAGACCCAGACGGGTCATGTTGCGCTCCAGTATCTCGCGGCATTCCAGGCGCTTACTTTCGTCGGCAGGGAAAAACACCATACCAACGCCGTATTCACCGTTTGCGGGCAGCGTTATGCCTTCTTTGGCGGTTTCTTCCTCGAACAGTTCGTGAGGAATTTGAATCAACACGCCAGCGCCGTCGCCGCTGTTGACGTCCACGCCTGTACCGCCACGGTGCTCCATAGCAGAGAGCATCGTTAATGCGTTTTCAATAATGTCGTGGGACTTGCGGCCTTTGAGGTTTGCAACAAAGCCAATACCACAGGCATCGTGTTCAAAATCGGGTCGATACAGACCAGGGTGCATCTTATTCATAGACTCTTCCAGTTCATTTTTCTCATACCCATATCCGCCAGAAATGTATCCTCTAGCGTGGACGTTTTTCAGTCTCAACATCTGGATAAATTAATGAGAAGTCGCAAAAATGAAAATGCGAGGTAAATTCTCGAAACTCGCATACTAATGATTCATCAGCGTGAGGCAATCTTTGTATTGCCTGAAACTCAGTAATTTACTTTTCCAAATTCAACAATTCCACCTATATTGTCTGACAATTAGGTCAGATTTTTTTCAAGCCCTTGGCTGAAATCCGCACAGCACCGGCGTTTCCGGCACGCACCAAAAAAGTCCGTTTTCAGGTTGATATTAATCACAAACTCCAAATATGGGGCATAAAGTAGTAGGTGATTTTTCTGCCAAACTACTTTTCATTTTTTGCAGCATCTAAAAAACAGAACAATAAACCACAAAATGATCAACCTAAGCGATCATAAATAATGGCGCGCTAATATCGGATTACCCAGATCACATCCATGACCACCGGCTCGCCGACCCGCGCTTCAATAGCCCGCTTCACTTCCGGCAAATCGACCTCAGCCGGGTTTTCAGAGATCACCATTTCCATACTCAACTGAACCGGCTCACTGACGCTCAGTACCTTTATCTGGCCAAGCGTTACGCCTTCAAAAGAGAACAGATCCAGCGCCGAGACGATGGTTGCCTCTTTACGCAGCTGATTAAAGCTGAACGCCAGTGGCACACTCACCAGCGCCACCAGCAGCAAAGACAGGATCAACCCGCGCCTCGCGGTATTAAAGGGCGCGAATCCCAGCATTAGGAAGGTCGCCGCGGCAGAAAAGACAATGCCCGCCAGGTTAGTTATAAATAGCAGCAGCGCTCCGCTGGCAACACTCCAGCTCAGCCAGCCTAATCCGATGCCCGTAACCGCCAGTGGCGGCACCAGTGCAACGGCAATGGCCACACCGGCCAAGCCCTTTGCGGCCTGCGAACGTGCATAAGCGAATGCACTGGCCGTACCGGAAATCACCGCAATGCCCAAATCGAGCAGTGTGGGTCGCAGGCGCGCGCCTATTTCAGAGGTGACCACCTCGAGCGGCAGCATAAAGGAAAGCAGCATGGCACAAAGCACTGCCAGCGCCGTACCCAGTGCAAGCGTCTTGCCACTTGTCAGCAACAGGCCCTCATCCTGGCGGGTAATCGCCATCGACAACGAAACAATGGGTGACATCAGCGGGGCCAGTATCATGGCACCGATAATGACCGGTGCCGAATCGGCGTATAGACCAAAGCCCGCCAGCAAGGTAGAAAGCACCATCAGCGTCAAAAAGGTCGAAGACAGCTGCGCGGCCTCCCGCATTTGCAGGTAGAGCTCTTTAAAGTCTTCAGTGGCGGCGTGGGTTATCAGCGGCAACGGTTTGTTGGCGATACCCGTGATATATTCCGCGGAGGAGTTCAGCGCTTTCAGACGGCGAACCTCTTTGTGGCGGCTGCTGCCCTGAAGCAGCTGTGAATCGGGCTCCAACCCCAGTTTTATCGCGCCCTCATCAACCCACAGCGACAGGCTTCTGGCTTTAAACTCACGTTCATCCGCCCGGCAGTCTATTTCTTCCGGACTTTCCAGAACCAGCGATTGCGACCTGAGAATACCCAGGAAGCCCGGCTGCGGCAGGTTGCGTTCAAACAATGACATCACAAAAAAGCGCAACATCTGGGTAAGGCTCTTCGGCGCCACAACCAACGAATAAAACATGCCGTCATTGACATAGTTTTCCGGCAGCAGCTTGCGCGACAGGTTAGATTGCAACACATGCGGCGAACACATGACGCCGACCGCCGCAGTTTTCAGTGAGCTCTCTTTGCCGGTCTTCAGAGAGATGGCCTTGGGAACATACTGGTGAATACGGAACAGCTGATGTCCGGCCGTTTTTGCCCGCTGCCAGGCATTGCGGCTATGACCGCCCGGCTGGAAGTTAAATGCCCGGCCCACGACCACCTTATTAAGCACAATCTGATTATCGCAGCGCAGCAGATCCAGCGATTGCGTCTGACGTTGAGCCAAATCCAGCTCACTTTTCGCCAAAGACTTATCCAAACAGAAGCCACGCCGGCTGTTGACGGCATCGTCGTGCGGTAACGGGTGCAATGTAAGTTCGGTGCCGGCGGCACGGTCGAGCAGCTGACGCAGGTGTTCATCGCTCAGGAAGATCAGCAGATCGGTAAAATCGGTTATGCATTCGGCATCCTCCGGCCAGCGGAGCAGACAAACGCTGTAATTGAGCCTGGGCAGAATGTCCTTCTGAACCTCAGGCAGATCCTGTTCACTGGCAACCAGACAGACCGTCATGATCACTTTCCTTGGTGAGTTATAAGTGCACAGCAAATTAGCATAGGCGTAAAAAACAATTCCACTAAACCGGCGTTGCACCGACTCCCACCTTTATACGAGAACAATCGCCCGTTCACCGGCAAGAAATGGGCTGCAGTGAGCGATCCGGGCGGGTTTATTTGGCTTTGCTTTACAATAAAAGTTATATTCCCGTCTAAAGAAAAGAACACTGAACCATGCCAGGCCCAGAATTCGTAGCTGCCATTGATTTAGGCTCTAACAGCTTTCATCTCGTGATCATGAAGCACGAGAACAAAAAACTGACTTCGGTAGACTGCCGGCGGGAATTAGTGCGCTTAGCTGCCGGCGTTGATAACGGCCGTATAAACGCCGAAACCAAAAACCGGGCGATCCGCTGCCTGGCCCATTTCAAAGACTATTTAAAGAACTATCCGAATATCGCCGTTACCGCTGTCGGCACCAGCGCGTTCCGTAATCTCACCAGCGATCAAAACTTCATGCGTCAGGCAGAAAACACGCTTGGACACCCGATCCGTGTGATCAGCGGCGATGACGAAGCCCGCTACATCTATCTGGGCGTCTCCCAGAACCAACCTGATCACTCACGGTTTGTGCTTGATATCGGCGGCGGCAGTACCGAGATAATCGTCGGCAAAGGCCGCGAACCCCTTGCCCTGGCCAGTCTGGAGCTGGGTTGCGTCACCCTCACCGCTCAGTTTTTAGATTCCGATACGCTAACCGAGCAGCAATTACAGAATTGCATGGATTACGTTGATCAACAGCTCGATAACATCGCCGACCGCTTTGCCGGCCTGAGCTGGGAAGATGCCATTGGCTCTTCCGGCACCATCAAGGCCGTAAACTGGGCCATGCACAACCTTGACATCGCCGAAGCCGGGCTGATAAAACGGGATCAGCTGGATCGCCTGCTGCCGGTACTGACTCAGGCAGACAGCCAGCACCAGCTGTCACAGTTGTTAGAGCTAAACCCGCGCAGAATTACCGTCTTCGCTGCCGGCTATGTAATTACGCACCGAATCTTCCACCGGTTTGGAATTCAACAGATGCGTATTTCAACCAAAGCCATTCGCGAAGGGCTGATAGAAGAGCTGATCTCACCGCCGAAAGCCCACAGTTAATTGTGCCGCAACAAAACACAAAACCGCTTACTGACTTTTTTGGATTAAACATGAAACTTAATTGTGACCTAGGCGAAAGCTTCGGCTCCTGGACGATCGAAGGAGAAACCGAAGTCATGCCGCTCATCGATCAGGCTAATGTAGCCTGCGGCTTTCATGCCGGCGACCCGGTGGTGATGGCAAAGACTCTTGGGCTGGCCAAACTCAATCAGGTAGAGGTTGGCGCCCACCCCGGATACCCCGACTTAAACGGATTTGGCCGTCGCTCTATGGCCCTGTCTGAAAACGAGCTCTACCAGAGTCTGCACTATCAGATATCCGCTGTGGCCGGTATGGCCAGTGTACAGGGCATGACCATCAGCTACGTTAAGCCGCACGGTGCGCTTTACAACGACATGATGAAAAACGATGACATTCGCACCACCATCATGAAGGCCATCGCCGACTACCCACTGCCATTGGCATTGATGCTGCAAGCCAATGAGAGCCACAGCCAATATGCAGAGCAGGCGCGTAAATTTGACCTGCCTCTGCTTTTCGAGGCATTCGCCGACCGTGGCTATACCGAAACAGGTACACTCGTGCCCCGCAGCCAGGCAGGCGCCATGCTGAACGGTGCTGAAATGCTGGAGCGGGTGAAGGCACTTTGTGAGCAGGGTGTGGTGTATGCCGTGAGCGGCAAGGCACTGAGCTTCCCGGTCGACTCACTGTGTGTGCACGGAGATAACGCCGAGTCTGTCGCCCATATTAAAGAAATAAAGAATCTGATGAGTCATTATGAGAATTGAAGTAGCGTCGGAGCGATCCGTCATTCTGTACCACAACGAAACGGTCGGTGAAAAAACCACCGCCCAACTTAAGGCAATAGGCAATGCTGTTCGAGCTGAGCTGGGCGAAAAGCTTCTCGACCTGGTGCCTTCATACCAATCATTGCTGGTTATCTTTAACCCACTGCTGACCACCCACACCGACGTTTCCGACTGCCTGATAAAGCACATCGAGCAGCTGCCGCCAACCACACCGCGCGCGCAAAGTGAACTGGTGCGCCTGCCTGTTTTTTATGATCTGGAGGTCGGTTACGACCTGGAACGTATTGCCAGCCATCACAACAGCTCCATTGAACAGGTTATTCAGCAGCATTGCATGAACATTTATCAGGTGTACGCCATTGGCTTTGCGCCGGGCTTTGCTTACCTGGGCGAAGTGCCGGAGCAGATCGCTATGCCGCGTCTTGAATCCCCTCGCCCGAAGGTAGAGAAAGGCTCTGTGGGTATCGCAGATCGCCAGACCGCAATCTATCCGGCAACCTCACCGGGCGGCTGGAACATCATTGGCCGTTGCCCGAGCGAACTGTTCAACCCGGAAAAAGACCCGGTTATGCCGTTCAAGGTGGGTGACAGCGTACAGTTTTTACCGATCACCAAAGAAGAGTTCCTGACCCTGGGAGGCACGCTATGAATACGTTTACGGTTGTTTCTCCGGGCCCTTTCACCACCGTTCAGGATGCTGGCCGCGTGGGCTACCACGATATCGGCCTGACCGAAGGCGGCCCGATGGATTTCCGCTCCTTCGCTATCGCTAACCGTCTGGTTGGCAATGATGAAAACGCCAGCGCTCTGGAGATCACCTTTGGTGGCCTGACCCTGAAGGCAAAAAAACCGGCCACTATCGCGATTGCAGGCGCCTTTGTGCCGCTGATGATCAACGGCAAGCCAAGATCGATCTGGCAAACCCAGCAACTGGCGGCCGGCGATGAAGTCAAACTGGGCTTCTCCGGTTTGGGCGTACGCAGCTATCTGGCCGTATCCGGTGGCTTTAACAGCCCGCAATGGTTTAACAGCAGCGCCACAGTGATGCGCGAAAGCCTGGGCGAGCCATTAAAAAAAGGTGACGAGCTTGAGGCCGGTTCAACCGCTCAGGTCCGCAATAAACTGAACTACCTTGATCAGCCAAGCCTGCGTAAGAGTATTCAGTTGCGTTTTGTTGCCGGGTATCAGTGGGCTTCAGTGGCTAAAGAGCAGCAACAGCGCTTCCTGAACTGCGAATACCAGATTTCAGCGCGCAACGACCGCATGGGTTATCAGCTGGAAGGCGACAAGATTGACTCCGGCATTGAAAAGATTTATTCCGAAGGCATCAGTAAAGGCACCATTCAGCTGCCGGGTAATGGCCAGCCGATTGTGTTGATGAACGACCGGCAAACCATTGGCGGTTACCCTAAACTGGGTGCGGTGATTTCGCCGGATTTAGACAAGCTGGCACAATTAGCCGCCGGCTCCAGCGTGCGCTTTGTGCCCATCAGCCCGGAGCAGGCGGTTGAGGAATACCGCAAGTACCGGCAAGGGATTGAGTCAATCAGCTTTATTTAACAGATGTTAGGGAAGGCGGGCGTTTCGCCCGACCTACGGATGAGCCGCTGTTGTAGGTTGGTCTTCAGGCCAACACAGCATGGCTCCGTTCATCATTTGAGGCTTACTTGTCGGGCTAAAGCCCGACCTACAGACGAGCCACTGTTGTAGGTTGGTCTTCAGGCCAACACGGCGTGGTACTGTTTTTTGATTTGAGACTTACTTATCGGGCTAAAGCCCGACCTACAGATGAGCCGCTGTTGTAGGTTGGTCTTCAGGCCAACACCGCGTGGCACTGTTCATTATTTGAGGCTTACCTGTCGGGCTAAAGCCCGACAGGTAAGAGCGCGGCGATTATTCCGCCAGCATATAGTCTTCAATGCTTTGCAAGTCGGCCAGTGAAAGCTGGCCGGCTTCCATTTTCAGATTAAGCAAATCAACCAAGTAGTCGTAACGGGCATTGTTCAGATCGTTCTGCGCGGAATACAGCGCCAGCTGAGAATTCAGCACTTCAACAATATTGCGCGTACCTACGTCATAACCCACTTCCGTTGCCTGCAATGCAGATTCACGGGATTTCAGCGCCTGCTTTTGAGCATCTACGTTCTGCGCATCGGCCTGAACGGTTCGGTACAGGTTAGCAACGGTGACCGCTTTGCTGCGCTTCAGCAGTTCCAGCTGCTGCTCCAGAATGTTATTGGAGATCCCCAATTTCGCCAGCTCTGCGCTGTTACCGCCGCCGGTATAGAGATCAAAACTGGCGGAAAGTGATACGCCAACTGTCCAGTTCTGCTCATCATCGTTATCTGTACCGGTGAAATAATCATCGTAATCCACATAAGCGGAGCCAGTGACAGTCGGATAGGTCAAATTTTCCCGGGTGCCCTTCAGCGTTAACTCACCGACTTCGATGTTTTTCTCGGCCACCAGAATATCCGGGTGCTTTGACACCGCATGGTCAATCCACAATTGCTGGCCATCGTCCTCGGGAATCGAGACCGGAATGTCTTCACTGATGCTCAGAATGTCGTCCGGCGCCTGACCGGTGATGATCGATATATTCTGCAGTGCAATATCGTAACTGGATTCCGCCCGGATCAGAGCCACCTTGGTTTCATCCAGTGTCGCAGTGGCATCTAAAACATCGGTAATAGCAACCAGACCAACATCATAACGCTGCTGCGTTTGCTCATACTGACGCTCAACGGCTTCCAATTGTGCTTTAGCGACTTGCAGCGCATCTTTTGCTCGCAGACCATTAATGTAGGCTTCAGCCACACGAACCATCAGATCCTGCTCGGCATAAGCGGCTTCAATATCCACAATAGAGGCGTTTACCTTAACGGCTTCATAACCGGTGAACGCCGCCAGCGCGAAAATGTTCTGGCTAACGGTCAGCGTGGCACCAAAATTCTGAGCGTCGAAATCCAGACCCAGCGACTCACTGCCATCGGAAGTGCTTTCGCTGTATACACCGTAAGAGGAACTTGCGGTCACGGTAGGCAGTACTTTTGAAAATCCAGTCGTGACATCTTGCTGAGCGGAATCAACCTGATACTGTGCGATTTTCAGCGTTGTGTCGTTCTTTATTGCCTGCTCATAAGTTTCGAGCAGTGATTGAGAGGCATCTACCTGAACGGCCGCCAACGCCAATGTTAAACCAGAAATAAATAATTTTTTTTGCATGGGTCCGTCTCGAAACTTGCATTGAATAGGGAACAGGATTCATTATGCCCTGCGCGTGAACACCCGTGTAGAGTAAAATCTGACCAGCTGATAATTATTTCAGCTATTAAACGCAAATAAACTGCGCCAAAAGTCATTTCCTCGAAAAAGGCCTCATCATTATGAAACGTGATACAGACTCCTTTCAATTCCAAATTGACCAGGATAAGCCTCTTTATAGTGGTTTTTACAGCATGAAGCACCTGACGGTTTCACACCAGCGGTACGATGGCTCTCATCTGACCATTGAGCGTGAGCTGATGGACAGACACGATGCCGTTTGCCTGCTGCTGGTTGATGTAAAGGCCGACAAGTTCGTTTTTATTGAGCAATTTCGTGTTGGCGCTTTGCGCGAAAGCAACCCCTGGTTGATTGAAATGGTTGCCGGACTGATCGACAAAGACGAAAAACCAGATGAAGTCGCCCGCCGTGAAGCGGTTGAAGAAGCCGGCGTTGATGTGGGCCGTCTGGAGTTCATCTGCAAATACCTGCCCTCGCCGGGCGGCACCAATGAGCGCGTGTTCCTTTATGTTGGCGAAGTCGACAGCAGCACCGCCAGCGGTGTTCATGGCCTGGACGAAGAAGGTGAAGACATTCGCGTCCATACCCCCTCTATTACCGAGGCCTATCAATGGCTGGAAGACGGCCAGATTATCAACGCCGCCAGCATCATCGCACTGCAGTGGTTCCAGTTGCATGAAAGCCGGTTGAGAGCACAATGGGCGTAAGTTATGGCTACAGGAAGCCGGTCGTTATGAAACGCTATGTGCCGGATATCGCCAAGCACGGGCAGCTGTGTGAAGCCAACTTTGTACGTCTGGAACGCTTGCTGGGCAACAGCAAGGCTGACACCTTCGAGTTCAGCTGGCACGACCCACAAGGCAATGAGATTGACGTTGATATTGAAGTCATCGAACGCTTCAAGTACACCACCACCCTGCAGCTCACCAAAACCTTCAGCACGGTGCCCGCGCCCTTGAATGTGGTGGAACTCACCGTTCGGGTTTATTCCGATGCGCGTATGGCCGAGGTCGTCACGTTGAAACAGGGCAGCCAACTCAGCGGTGTGTACCGCTACCCCAACGATCAGATGTATCAGATCGATGAAAAAGAGCAGGCCAATCACTACCTGGCGGAGTGGCTCAGCCACCTGTTAAGCCATGGTGCCGTTAAATCGGTCTGGAAACCCGGCGCGACAGACAGTACCGAAGATTAAAGAGAACCCTTCTCATTTTTTGTCGATCAGTTCATGAATAGTGATTAGATTGACCCAACTTAAGTGACATCCGCTACACTCTTTTGTATAAAGACATAAACTACGACCGCTATGGAAAGATCGTATTAATGGCACAGACTTTTACGCTTGTCCAAATCACCGATCCTCATCTGCATGCATCCCCGGATGGAACCTTGCTGGGTATGAATACGGAGAACAGCCTCAAGCTGATTGTTGAGCGCATTGCGCAAACTGTTCCGAAGATCGATATGATTCTCGCCACCGGCGATATCGCGCAAGACAGCAGTGTTCAGGCTTACAAGAACTTTCTGAGCCATATTAAACCGCTGAAAGCCCCGATGCGTTGGATTCCCGGCAACCACGATAGCCGTGAAAACATGGCGGAAGCCTGTATCGGCCTGGACCACAGCGACCCGGTTGTTGAACTGGGCGACTGGGTGATCGTACTGCTCGATTCCATCGTGCCGAAAAAGGTCTACGGTGAGCTGGCACCAGACCAACTAGAGCTGCTCGAGAACACTCTGGAGCAGCATAAAGATCGCCACGTGCTGTTAACATTCCACCATCACCCGCTTGATATGGAATGCAAATGGATCGACAGCATCGGCATTCGCAACCCTGAAGCACTGCACAAGGTACTGAGCAAGTACGAAAACGTTCGCGCTACCCTGTTTGGCCATGTTCACCAGGACAGCGATCGTGTGATCAATGGTATGCGTTATATCTCCACGCCATCTACCTGTGTTCAGTTTCTACCCAAAAGTGAAGATTTCGGTATTGATACGCTTGGCCCGGGTTATCGAACCCTTACGCTGCTGCCGAATGGCGACATTGAAACCTTTGTTGAACGGGTAAAAGGCCCGGAATTCGAAATCGACTTCAGCCAGAAAGGCTACTGACCGCTCTGTAGCCTGCCTGCACTGGCAATCATCGCATCCTGCTTTTTTTCTGTTATCCTAAGTTCTTCTTTTTATTCGGGTTTTACGAGGTTACTGTGCCGATGACCAACAATTCCTATTCCGCCGAAGCCATTGAAGTACTGAGTGGATTAGAACCGGTTCGCAAACGGCCCGGTATGTATACCGATACCACCCGACCCAACCACTTAGCGCAGGAAGTCATCGATAACTCTGTCGATGAAGCGCTCGGCGGTTTTGCCGATACCATTGATGTGGTTCTGTTTAAAGATGGCTCGCTGAGCGTGACCGATAACGGCCGCGGTATGCCAGTGGATATTCACCCGGAACACGGTATTCCCGGTGTTGAGCTTATTCTGACCCGACTGCATTCCGGCGGTAAGTTCTCCGGTAAAAACTACCAGTTTTCAGGTGGTTTGCACGGCGTCGGTGTTTCTGTAGTTAATGCCCTTTCCAAGGTGCTTGAAGTTTCCGTGAAGCGTGATGGGCAGATTCACCGAATGGGCTTTAAAAACGGCGATAAGGCCATGGATATGGAAGTCGTCGGCACCTGTAAGAAACGCGAAACCGGCACCACCGTGCGCTTTATGCCGGATGAATCCTATTTTGACACCGGCAAGTTTCTGGTCAGCCGCCTGCGCCATGTACTGCGTGCAAAAGCGGTATTGTGCCCCGGCTTGCGCATCAACTTCCTGAATGAAGAAAAAGACGAATCCGATACCTGGTTCTATGAAGATGGCCTGAAGGACTACCTGACCAGCCACACCAAGTTATATGAAACCCTGCCGGAAGAACCTTTCACCGGGGCCTTTTCCAGCGAAGACGAAGCCGTCGACTGGGCCGTGCAATGGCTGCCCGAGGGTGGCGAAGGTCTTTACGAAAGCTATGTCAACCTGATTCCAACGGCACAGGGCGGCACCCATGTAAACGGTTTGCGCCAAGGGCTGCTGGAAGCCATGCGTGAATTCTGTGAATACCGCAACCTGCTGCCGCGCGGTGTGAAACTAGGGCCGGAAGACGTTTGGGATAAGTGCTCCTACGTACTCTCCTTTAAAATGCAGGACCCCCAGTTTGCCGGCCAGACCAAAGAGCGCCTGTCTTCGCGTCAGGCCTCTGCGTTTATCTCTGGCGTTGTTAAAGATGCCTTTGCCCTGTGGCTGAACCAGCATACCGATGTTGCTGAACAACTGGCTGATTTGGCGATATCCAACGCCAATGCGCGGATGCGCAAAGCCAAAAAGGTCGCCCGCAAAAAAGTGACCTCCGGCCCGGCCCTGCCCGGTAAGCTGGCCGATTGCTCCGGCAATGACGCTATGAAGGGCGAGCTGTTTCTGGTTGAGGGTGATTCGGCCGGCGGCTCCGCTAAACAGGCACGCGACCGTACCTTCCAGGCGATCATGCCGCTGCGCGGTAAAATTCTAAACACCTGGGAAGTCGACAGCACAGAAATTCTGGCCAGTCAGGAAGTTCACGATATCGCCGTTGCCCTGGGTGTCGACCCCGACAGCGACAACACCGAAGGCCTGCGCTACGGCAAGGTATGTATTCTGGCGGATGCCGATTCCGACGGTCTGCACATTGCTACCCTGCTGTGCGCGCTGTTCGTTATGCACTTTAAAACCCTGGTGAAGGAAGGCCACGTTTTTGTCGCCATGCCACCGCTGTACCGGATCGACATCGGCAAAGAGATTTACTACGCACTGGATGACGACGAGCGCGAAGGCATTCTCAACCGCATCAAGGCCGAGAAGAAACGTGGCAAGGTGCAGGTCACCCGCTTTAAGGGTTTGGGTGAAATGAACCCGATGCAATTGCGCGAAACCACCATGGACCCGAACACCCGCCGTCTGGTTCAGCTGACCATTGAAGACAATGACCAGACCATGGAAATCATGGATATGCTGCTGGCGAAAAAACGCAGTGGCGACCGTAAACAGTGGCTGGAAAGCAAGGGTAATCTGGCAGAGGTTGGCAACTCTATGGAAGTGGTTGAATAGAAAACTGTGCTCACGGGCAATGATCGCCATTGCCCTTCCATCTCAATGCAGAATCTGACGAAACTCTGATGGCGTCATGCCTGCTCTCTTCTTAAAGACTCTGGAAAAATCCTGCACCGATTCGTACCCCATGCCCTCGGATATTTCCGTCACCGACGGTATTGCGGCAGCCCGCCGTATTTTCACCCGTTCAATTAAATAATGCTGAATACCGTCTATTGGTAAGCTTTTCGTCAGATGAGCACTATCAGCAGAACATGGGTTGAATTTAGATTAGAAAACACTAATATAAAGAAAATTCAATTCAGGATCGAAACATGAGAAAAGTTAAAGTTGCCATTATCGGCGCCGGAACCGCCGGCTTAACGGCTCTTGGCGTTGTTCGAAAACAAACCGAAGATTTTGTCATCATCAATGAAGGCTGGTATGGCACAACCTGCGCCAAGGTAGGTTGCATGCCATCGAAAGTGCTTATCCAGATTGCAGACGATTTTGACCGGCTTAAGAAGCTCTCCGTTGAAGGCATTCGCGGTGTCGAGAATGCCAGCGTCGATACCGCCACAGCCATGCAGCGGGTGCGCAAACTGCGCGACGCCTTCGTTGGCAATACTGTTAAATTCACAGACAGCCTGCCCGCGGGAAAAAACCTGAACGGTAAGGCCGTCTTCCTAAGCAAGAATCAACTTGAGGTAAGCTTGCCTGACGGCACTAGCGAGCAGATAGAAGCAGAGCGCATCATTCTGGCAACTGGCTCCCGACCGATAATGCCGACACAGTGGGCGCAGCTCGGCCCGCAGGTCGTGACCAGCGATAATTTCTTTGAGCTGGAATCCCTGCCCAAGCGCGTCGCTGTGATTGGCCTGGGTGTCATTGGTCTGGAACTCGGCCAAGCTATGGCCCGCCTGGGCCTGGATGTAACCGGTATTGAAATGGCGGATACCATCGCCGGTATCAGCGACCCGAGCATCAAAGAGAAAGCCCTGCAGTTGATGCGCCACGATATGCAAGTGCATCTGGGCGTTGCGGCTCAGCTGGAAAAGCTAGACGATATCATTCGTGTCAGTGCCGGGGGTCAATCCTACGAGGTCGATCTTGTCTTGGTTGCCATGGGCCGTCGCCCGAACTTAGACAACATCGGTCTGGAAAACATCGGGGTCGCACTGGATGAGCGCGGCATGCCGCCAATGAATCCGGAAACGATGCAAATAGCGGGTACCGACATTTACATCGCCGGCGATGCCACCGGCAGCAAAGCTATTTTACATGAAGCAGCCGACGAAGGCCGGATAGCCATTACGAATGCTCTGGCCACGCTCAGCGAGAAACCTGTCGGCCACTATGCTGCCCGCACGCCGCTGGCCATGGCGTTCACCCACCCGAATATCGCCTGCTTTGGTGCGCGTTTTTCTGAGCTGGAGCAAAGCAATACCGCGGTTGGCGAGTTCGATTTCAATGAGACAGGCCGACCAAAAGTGATGCAGGAAACCGAAGGACTGGTGCGTTTGTATGCGGATAAAACCACCAAAAAACTGCTCGGTGGTGAAATGATTGCACCACGCGGCGAACACCTGGTGCATCAGCTTGCCTGGGTGATGCAGTTACAGACTGAAGTCGCAGATATTTTGCGCCTGCCCTTTTACCATCCAAACCTTGAAGAGGGTTTACGGGTTGCCTTGCGCAGTCTGGCCAAACAACTCTACAGCCCGGCAGAAGTTGAATTAATTTCCAAATAGTCACCAGGGAGTCACCATGTTTATAAAAACCGACAACATTGAAACACCTAATATTTATCAACTGCTGACCAACGGCATTGTGCCACGCCCGATTGCTTGGGTGAGTACTCTCAGCAAGGATGGCACATCCAATCTGGCACCCTATTCGTTTTTCAGCGTGGCCAGTGTGAACCCTCCGGTGTTAACTGTTACGGCTGTTCCTGCCAGAGACAAACCGGTTAAAGACACACTGCAGAACCTGATGGATACCGGCGAGGCGGTGGTTCATATCGTTACCGATGATTTTGCAGATCAGATGAACGACAGTTGCAAGGCCTTCCCTGCAGACACCAGCGAGATCGACGCACTGCAGATAACAACGGTTGCCAGTGAACTGGTGGCGCCACCGAGCATTGCCGGAAGCAAAATTCGCTATGAATGTAAGTTACGGGAAGTGCTGAACGTTACCCCGACGCCAGGCGGCGGTATGCTGATTATGCTTGATGTTCTGGGTGTTTTTGTTGACGACGCGGTTTCAGAGGGCAGTAAAATTAACCCATCCAAGATCAACGTTCTGGGGAAACTGGGTGGCAATGATTACAGTGATACAGCAGTAAAAGCTGTATTGCTGCGCCCGGAAGGCTAACCGGACAGCAATGCTCTAAACACAAAAAAGACCGCCTTTGTCACCAACAACAAAGGCAGTCGAGGGGTGTTTAACTTAGCTTGTTAACACCTGCTTAGCACTTTCGATTCATCAGAAATAAAAGTTCACTGCGGCTCCGGCAGAGAGCAGCTCACGGTCGTCGTCACCGGCATAGGCTTTATAGCTTGCAGCCGCACCCAACTTAACCATGTCGTTCACTTCATAGTGAATACCGGTGTTTACGATCGACAGTGAATCGTAATCGGAATCACCTTCCGGCGTCAGGAACAGCAGGCCGGCCGATAGCGTCACCGGCTTGGCAACACTGTAAGAGCCGTTAACCGCGGCACCGATCACACCGGCATTACCGAACGGATCAAACACACTGAGTGGTGGTGCCAAAACTTTCAGGTCGGTATCGCTGTGATCAAAGGTTTGCCCCAAGCCCTGCTGCATGGGTTGCACCATGCCGAACTTGTTGATGCTGGTTGCCTGAGTTTCGTCGTCATCAGCACCCAAAGCAAAGTACAGGCTGCCCTGAACAGAGCTTTTATCCATTGGGTAACTTGCAGTCAGGTAACCCTGTAAGCCGGTGTAATCGGTATCTTCCGAAGCTTCACCGAAGAAGGTCATCATTTCACCTTCAAAGCTGACCTTGCCTTTATTGTAATGCCCGGCAACACCCAGCGCCTGAAGGTTCCATTCATCGTAGGTTATGTCATCAGAATCGGTATATTCATCACTGTAATCAGTGGCGTAATAAACAGCGATATCACCCTGCTGAAAGCTGGTGTTGAGCTGTACACCCAACATGTATTCATCGCCATTGCCACCGTCACCATCCACAGTACCGCGCGAATCTTCCCATTCCAGGCCGGTATCATCGGTTGAATCATTTTCACTAACGATGCCACCAAACGCCATCAGCGAGAACTTGTCATTGACCTGCCATTCACCAGAGGTGCCAGTCAAGCCATCGACCTGAATGGTGTAAGCATTGCCAACCACTATTGGCAGCATGCCCGCCGATAGCGTTACTGCATCGCCCCGGTACTGGCCATATAGCGTTTCAATATTCACTTCGATGAATTCATTCGCGCCACTCATATTGGTGACCCCGAAATCCTGACCCCAGACACCCTCGGCAATTTTCACCCAGTAGTTAACCGAGTAACGGTCTTTAAAGGTATAGACCCCGCGCGATTCCAGAACCTGGGTGGTGTATTGCTGATCTGAGCCGTCATCATCCCGTGCAACAGTTGTCACGTTAAAGACGTTCGACATCTCAAAACCGTTCACATGAGCATCAGCTGGTGAGTCTGTTGCGGCATGAACTGCCATACTCAGCAGCGTTGGTACTGCCACCATTAATGGAAGGAACTTTGTTTTAGTTTTTAGTTTCACACTTCTCATTTCATATAACCCCATATGTCTTACTTTGAAAATGAATGAATAAGATGGTGAGATGGATGATGACTACGGTTTCTGCAGTAGCGGTTCGAGTGTTACGGTCATCCACTTTTAAGTAGCCCGGCTCACATTCTGCTGCAGCTACTTTCATTCTTATTTTTATCTTTTTATAGAGAGCCATTCGGGCTGACCGTGGCCAGTTCCAAATAGTTTCCCTGTGCAACTAAATATAGGTAGTGCAGATGCCTTATTCGTCTAAGCCTCTAGGTTCAAACCTTTTTTCCTGAGTTTTTTTACTCTGAAACTACCCGGTTTCTGACCAGGCTCTGTTCACACTATTTTCATCCAATGAGCCGGTATACTGGGGATTTCGGGCAGGCTGAAAAAGCCGCATGCGCTATTCAGCCAGAGCGAGTGATCACAACACCCTGAATGGTTTTTCCAGGCAGCAGCCCGTGGCGTATGGATGGCGTTCGGTCGCTATTTTCATGCGCGACGCTGGCCAGGAATGAGCATTCAGCCGGGGGAATTAAATTAAGGCGCGGCAAAGAGCCAAAGGGCGAGATGCTTAGGCAGCACAACTCTGCAGATTGATCGATTTTCGATACTGCGATGGGGTAACGCCTTCAATTTTTTTAAAGGCCGTATTAAAGGTGGATTTAGTATTAAATCCGGAATCGTAAGCCAGTGAGATTAACGTTGTCTTCTGATTAACCGGGTCAGAGACCAACTGCTTAAAGGTATCGATCCGGTACTCATTGATATACGAATAGAAGTTAGTCTCCAGCTTTTCATTCAGAATTTGCGTGAGATGATTTCGGGAAATGCCCAGCTGATGCGCCATAGCCTCAATGGTGATGTTCGCGTCCAGATAGGGTTTTTCACGCTCCATAAAAGCGCTGAGCCGGTCTAAGTACTCGCAACACTTCTCATTGGTCAAACCTGAACGGGCATACTTCTCTTTCTTGCAGGCGTCTTCCGCAGCGTCCGGTTCGGGCCCTCGGGTTTCGGGCAAACAGTGCAGCGGGGTTTGCTCCGGCGTCGGGTTTTTAGCGACCTCGCTGATACAGGGCGGAGGCTCAGCAACATACCGTTCCCGGATCGTTTTACGAATGCTGAGAAACTCCAAAATGAAAATAAAAGCCGCAAAGGCAAAGCCATAGGAAGGCAGCCAAATGGATAAGCCAAGAATATTCTGAACGGCGGGTAATATAATAACCGCAAGCGTGAGCCAGGTTAGCCACTTCAGGGTAATTCTGGCCGAAAGGTCGTTGAGCTGACCGCTCGACTCATACTCCCGAAGGTGCCAAAGCACCCGCGCCGAATAAATCAGCAAAGATACCAGTATTAAGGCGCCCACCAACTGATCAGGTGAAACAGCAGGTGTGGTATTCAGGGCGGCAGAACCGGCCTTAGCCGTTACAATTGTCAGGGTCGAGCCGAAAACAAAAGGCATGGCATGGCGGAAGGTATCCAGATTCATGTGAATCTTTTTACCGGTAAGGCTACAGGTATAGAGCCACAGCATAGGTCCATGCAGCAGCGGATAAGGCAGGTCAGCACGAAGAAACGGGATCGGCAGGTTAACCAGATCGGACGAGAACAGCTTTGCCAGCATCGGCAAAATCAGAAACAGAATCCAAACTAAAATAATGACATCATCAACCCGCCTCTTCGCCTTAGAAAAGGTGAGCAAAATGACAAACACCGCCTGAGACAGGCTTACCCCAACCAGTAGATCCGATACATTCATCTGGATACCCAGTGCACTGCTGATCTAGCCAACACTCAGGCTGGTTCGGGATAAAACGGAATATAAGTTATCTGCCTTCAAGATTCCCTTCGCCTTTTTATTGTTGTAAGCCGTTTCCACTATAGCTCTGAGGCTAAAGAATTTACACAATAACAGCGTCCCAAATTTGGCAAGGGGGCTTCCAGAAATGTAATCAGGCGAAACGTTAGGCAGGCGAACCAGCCTGCGCTAATTTCGGCAAAAAAAACAAACCAACGGCAATAACCGGGAATTAGACCGCCAGCCGTTTCTTCTTGATATCAAGCCGGCGCTTGCCTGAAATTATTTCAAACCAGGCCTCTTCTATTTTTTCTTTGCATTCTTCAACGGGCTTAATGGTTTCTACCTTGATCTTGGTTTTCTGATAATACACGGGCTTCATTGCTATTCTCCATTAACAAAAACACCCCGCCTTCCGGCAGGCTAATACTTAATCGACAGTGCGTTCCAGTGGCTCGCCCTGCTTGAAATCATCAACACATAAATCGTGTTTTTTGATCAACTTATAGAAATCGGTCCGGTTTCTTCCTGCCAGCTCAGCCGCCCGCGATACAACGCCATCGGTCATTTTTAGTACCCGGCTGATGTAGCTGCGTTCAAATATTTCCTTGGCTTCATTGAGCGTCAAAAAGTAATCACTGTTGTTAATCAACGCCTGGTTCACCAGCGACAGGTTGATTACCGGTGACGCCGTTAACGCCACGCACTGCTCTACCACATTGACCAGCTGACGAATGTTGCCCGGCCAGTGCGCCTGACAAAGCTTGAGCATGGCCTCATCTGAAAACCGGGAGACCTGCACCTTGTGCTTTTCTGCGCTGACCGCTAACAGATGCCTGGCCAGTACCGGTATATCTTCCTGGCGCTCGTTAAGACCGGGCAGGCGCAAGTTGACTACGCATACCCGGTAGTAAAGGTCTTCACGAAATTCGCCAGCGTCCATCGCGGCTTTTAAATCTTTATGGGTGGCAGAAATCACCCGAACATCCACTGGAATGGTCTGGGTACTGCCAACCGGCCTGAGTGCCTTTTCCTGCAGAACCCTAAGCAGCTTTACCTGCAGGGCCACTGGCATATCGCCAATCTCATCGAGAAACAGTGTGCCGCCTTCGGCAGCACGAAACAGGCCGATGTGGTCACTTACGGCACCGGAGAACGCGCCCTTTTTGTGACCAAATAATTCAGATTCCAGAAGGTGCTCTGGTAACGCACCGCAGTTAATCGCTATAAAGGGTCTACCGCTTCTCGGGCTGGCCGCATGCACGGCTTTTGCTAGCAGCTCTTTACCCGTACCGCTGGCACCGGAAATTAACACGCTGACATCCCGACTCGCGATCAGCGCCGCCTGGTTCATTAACCGGTGCATGCTGTCGCTGCGATAAATAATATCTTTATCCCAATCATCCGAAGCGCTAACCGATGCCTGTGAAATGGCATTGGTTAATGCTTCTTTGAGCTTCGCATGATCAATAGGCTTGGTTATAAAGCCCAGTGCACCCTTTTCCGTAGCGATCACTGCATCATCAATCGAGCCATGAGCGGTAATTAGAATGACCGGTAGAGAGGGATGATTAGCAGCAACGTACTCCAGCAGAAACAAACCATCCTGACCGGGCATCCGCAAATCGCTCAGCACCACAGAGAAGTGATGATCTGCAAGCAACCTGATCGCCTCCTTCACACTCGTTGCCGTAGAAACCCGGTAGCCTTCGCTTCGAAGCCGAATGCTCAACAGCTTCAACAGCCCAGCGTCATCATCTACCAGCAGTATGGATGCCGCGGGCTTGGCTTCGCTTTGTTTGTTACTGTGGTTGTCTGTCAATTTATTGCACCCCTAGGGTTTCTTGCTCTGTGCTCAAGTCTTGTTCTATTTCCATAATCGCTTCAATCTTGGCCTTGGTGTCTGCAAGCTGCTTTTCCAGCTCATCGCTTCGGGCTCTGGCATGCTTCAACGCAGACTGCTGCTGTACAGACTGTTGTTCCAGGTTGTTCAGCTGCGTGTAATAGTTGGCCAGCACATAGAGAAAATCACCAAAGGCATTCAAGTGCTCAAAGGATTCTTCCATCAACTGCTCTGTTGCCTGCGCTCTCACCGCCAGCGGTTGGTATGGCTGGCTGAGTACAATCAAGTGTTTAACCCTGTCCGCCGCAGTCTTGTTTTGGCTGACATCCGTCCCGGCACTGCCACTGATCAACTGGCTATAAACAAATGACTGCCAGCCGGCAACATCACAGGCAGAGCCGCTCATATCAAAAGGAAACTCCGGGCAGGCAATCGGTTGTTCAACAGCCTCAGCAATGACCTCTGGTGAGCAGACCGGAAGAGCCTGTGCATCATCCTCTCGCATCGGCTTCACTGTGCATGAGCAAGCCAGAACCGTAACCACTAAACCACCTATAAACTTCACACCCATTCCTTTTTATAGTGCCGGGGTAATAAAACCATGATTGAAAAATCAAAGCCGGCGACATCGACAAATTTCATTTCACCGGCCAGCAGCAACACACAGTCGCGCACAATCGAAAGACCCAGCCCAGTCCCTGGCAGTGAATCGTTTCGGGGAACTTCGCTTCGTGCGAAGGGCTCCAGCAAACTATTTTTTTGATCCTCCGGCACACCTGGCCCGGTATTGCAAACGGTCATCACAATGCGGTCTGTTTCATCGGCGATTAGCCGCACCAACACCTTGCCATTTTGATGACCGTAAACCTGCGCATTGCTCAACAGGTTATCGAGTATGCGCGTAAACAATTTCACATCGGTGTTTAAACTTTTAATGTTGCAGTCTGTCGCAATGGTTTGGCCACGACGCGAAAACAACTGCCGGTGACCTTCAATGGTTTTATGCAACAGCGTGCAACCATCGACACTTTTAATTTCCGGCTTCGAATGGCGCAGCAAGTAGTTGTAATCCAGCAACTGCTCTGTCAAATGCGTTAACCGCCGGGAGCAATTTTCCAGGATGTTGACAACCTCTGCCTGAGTATCTGTCAGCGGCCCGGAAATTTTATCGCGCAGTATTGAGCAACCTTCAATAATGCCGGACAACGGCGTTTTCAGTTCATGCGAGGCATGACGTAAAAAGGACTGCCGCAACTCTTCAAATTTCGCCAGCCGCATCGCCAGGCGATCCAGCTTGGTGTTGATTTCCTGCAGTTCCTTTGGGCCAGCAAAGACGGCTTGCTCCTGTAAAAAATAAACCGGCCTCTCACTTTTACCCAGCCGACTGATCTTGTCTTTCAGGGTATTCACCGGCCCTGCAACCTGCCCGGTTAAAATGGTTAGCAGCACAAAGGTCAAAAAAGATACGCCAGCCAAAGCAACGGCTATTTGCTCACGCTTAATGCGGACAAACTCAACCTGTCGGGCCTTTGCCAGTTCTATCGAGGCCCACATTTGTGCCAGCAGGTTTTGCTGATTCTTTTTTATATCGGTTAATAAAGTATTCAGCTGATTTTGACTGATGCTTGCATAGTTTCCTGCAAGTTCGGCAACCGAAAGCGACAGAGTGTCGCAATTTTCATCCACACCGAACTCGCTAAAAGAACAGAACTCCGAAATAACCTGTTCATATTGATCAATATTATTTTTTGCCAGCGTCGAAATATCGGGTGTCTGTAAAATAAAAAATTGCTTGGTTGATCTTTCTATTTCAACCACGAGACTATCCAGTTCAACGGCCATACGAACCAGATGAATTGAATTATCTGTTAACTGTTGCCACGACGAGGTCAGCCGCTCCTGAGCCTTCTGGCTTTGCCAGAAAAACACGCCCAATGGAACCAGCGATATAAGAAATCCAATCAACACCAGGTTTCTTAAAGAAATATGACGCAGCGGCAAGTTCATAAAATGGCTGATACTCTGTAAACACATAAAAATGAAAAGAATCAGCCTTATCTTGTAAGTTGCATCTCTGAATTACCACGACTAAATCACAAAAATGTGAAGTCGACACTAAAAAGTTTGCGACTTCACATTTGATGTACTATGCGGATAAAAACTATCCGATCATTTTGAGAACTATTCAGACGCCAAAGTGAACAGGCTGAACTCTTCTTCTGTCAGAGTACCGCTCTGGTCTGCATCCAGCTCGGCAAATGCTTCAATCAGTGCTTCATTAGCAGATGCTTCAGCCAGAGAAATTTCACCGTTCACATCTAAATCGATCGCCTGAAAAGTAACCTCGTCAGCTGCAACAACCAGATCATTAGCAGAAACAAACGCAGCAACTGAAACCATGGCAGCAAGCAGAATATTTTTTTTCATGGGACTTTTCCTTTTAAACTTTTTAATAGGTTAATCATTAATTACGCGTCTTAAGCCGCGATACAGATGACATATCAAGATACAGGCCAAAAGAATAAAATCCTTTAAATTCAATGAGTTAGAAATATTTATAGATTCAACCAGCCGGTAATGGCAACGAATCTGTCGCCAACCGCAGACAGCCAAAGCACCCGCAACCGAAAACCACTGATGCGGCGTGGCATTAAGCCTGTCGCCAACTAGCGACAGGTTCTAAGCAGCAAAAAAATTAACAACGAAAATACAAAAACACCGGCAGGCTGCCGGTGTTGTTAGCAAAAGTTTAACTGTAAAAGGTTTAACTGTGACGCTCCTGCAGAGCTGCGTCTTCCTGCAGTTCGGAACTCGCTGTTGATGCTGCCACATAAGCCTCATATTTACCGCGTAAGAATACCGTTGCCCAGCCATAGGCTAGACCGATAACGCAATAGATCAGTTCTACAACAGTTGCCGTAATGAACGTTGCGCCAGCAACATAAGACATCAGGCCAAAGAAAATTCCCGCACCTACGAACAATGCGGGTACGAAATCAAATGGCGGAATTCGTTCTAAGCTGATGCACGGTATTACGACAATAAAGACCGCGACGGGAAATGCATAAAAACCGAGCGATGGAACAAGAGCGACACCCCCCTTCATGATCGCGATGGATGCAAAGATGCCAGCGACGTAACCCAATAGGGTTTTGTAACCGCCCTGCAGATTGCAGCCAGCCATAAAATACATCGCCCAGCTGATAAAGGCGATCCAACCAAACCCGGCATTAGCAACAGGCATAAATGGCGCCAGTAGCTGATCCAGAATTTGGATAGTAAAGGCAAGAAAAGCGACGATAATTGGAATAACAATAAACTGTTGAAATTTCATCTTTTACCTTCCTTAAGCAGTGATGCTTTTTCTGTTTCATAAAGGTCCAGAGCTTGCTCGGGTGTAAAGCCGTTATGGACGACTGCGTTAATCGCCTTGATCATGCCAACCGGACAATCAGACTGAAAAACATTGCGGCCCATATCAACACCTGCCGCACCCTGTTGAATAGCGCTGTGCGCAAGTTTCAGGGCATTCAACTCGGGCAGCTTTTTGCCCCCGGCAACTACAATCGGTACCGGGCAGGCAGCGGCGATTTTTTCAAAATCTTCGCAGTAGTAAGTTTTCACAATATGGGCACCCAGTTCTGCCAGCACTCTGCAGGCCAGCATGAAGTAACGGTTGGTGCGTTCCATTTCTTTACCCACCGCGGTGACACCCATAGTCGGAATGCTGTAACGGGCCCCGGAATCGATCGCATTCACCAGGTTTTTTAAACTAGAGCATTCGCCACTCGCACCAATAAACACCTGTACTGCCAGGCAGGAGGCATTCATTCGAACGGCATCATCGATTTCTACACCCAACACTTCATGGCTCATATCGTCTTTTAAAACAGTGCTGCCAGCGCTGGCCCGCAATATTACCGGCTTGTTATGGGCCGGATTAATACAGCTGCGCAGAGCACCACGGGTCGCCATCAGGGCATCGGCGTACGGTGCCAGTGGATCGATGGTTAAATCTAAGCGTTCCAGGCCGGCAGCAGCGCCCATGATGTAGCCGTGGTCAAACGCGAGCATGACCGTTTTAGAGGTCGCCGGGTTAAAAATTCGGCTGAGCCTGTTCTTCATCCCCCAATCGGCGTGGCCCATACCTTTGACATGAAAGCCCTGACTCATTTGCGGTGTGTCCAGACCATAGTCTTTTGCCTGTTTCATTCCATCTGCATCTGCCATGTGAGCCTCCTTAAGCTGCCGCGATGTATTGGTTAAAGGATTCGAACATAATGGACATGCTGGCTGCGCCGGGGTCTAAATAACCAACGGCCCTTTCACCCATGTTCTTTGCTCTGCCACGCGCGGGAACCATGGCCTTGGTGGCCTGAAACCCCTCATCTGCAGCCTTTACCGCCTGTTCAAACATCTGCTCGATACTTGCCCCCTGTCTTGCCTGTTGTTCTAAGGCTTCTATTGCCGGGATCAGCGCGTCGAGCATGGTTTTATCGCCCGGCTTTGCACCGCTGGATGCGACCATTTGATCCAGGCCGCTGCGAAAGGCCGCTGCCAGTTGTTCGGTGTTTACTTCTTCTGCTGCGATACCGGCACCAATACCCATCAGAAACTTACCGATTAGCATCCCGGCAGAACCACCGTCCTGGCTCATGATGTCCCAGCCCAGGTCATCGAGCTGCTGACCAACCGGCCGTTCAGAGTTGGTTAAAGAGCTATCAATGCTCTGGCAGACACGATGCATGGTTGTACCGTGATCGCCGTCACCGGTTTTGCCATCCAACTCGTTCAGGTAAGGCACCTGCTGCTGAATGCTGGCGGAGGCTGCCAAAAACATTCCGTTTAGTTTTGAATGATTCAGTGTATTCATGGTTTTCACCTGTTTTCCGGCAAAGCGGTGCCCTACACCGAAATTCAGGCCATCGGCGTATATAAAGCTGGGCTACCGCTTTGAATTAAATGTAATTACCGGCAGTCGCCGGTAATGGCTCTACCGGCTACAGCTGCGTCCAGTAAGGTGTGTCACAGGGCTTATCCCAATAACTCAAGGATTCACTGTCGAATTTCCCCATACACATCTGGAAGCCCGCCATTTCCTGTACGGTCAGCATTTCGCCTACCTTAGAACGGGCAACCGCCGCGCCTTTATCGGAAAGAGACAAGTGACAGGCACGCGCAACCAGGAACAGTTCCATTAGCGTGGTGGCACCGGTCCCGTTGATAAGCAGCATCAGTTCATCGTTCGTCTGAACGTTAATGGCCTCGCAGAGTTGATCGAGCATGATATAGGCAGTGTCATCCGCCGGCTGAACCTTCATTCGGCCACCGCCGCCCTCGCCATGCTGACCCATGCCGATTTCCATTTCATCATCGGCCAGATCACCAATCGCCATACCAGACTGCGGATGTGTTGCGTTACTCATTGCAACCGCAAGCGTTGCCAGGTTTTTATTAAAGCCCTCGGCAATACGAAAGACTTCGTCGAGAGGCAGACCGGCTTCAGCGGCGGCACCGGCAATTTTGTATACCGGAACGCAACCCACCAAACCGCGACGGTCTTTAATGTCCTGATCCAGGCCAGCGCTGATGTCTTCATGTGTGAGCAGCATTTTTACGTTGATGCCCTCGCGCTTCGCCATTTCCATGGCCATGTTGGCAGACAGCACATCGCCTTCGTGATTTAGCACAATGAATAAAACACCGGCTGAGCAGTTTGCCATCTTCAATGCCTCAAAAACCTTGGGCGCACCGGGCGCGGCAAATATGTCGCCAACCACGGAATAATCGAGCATGCCTTCGCCCACAAAGCCGCTAAGCGCGGGCTCATGGCCTGCGCCGCCCAAAGTCACAATAGCGACCTTGTTCGGATCTTTCGGCGTTTTGCGTGCAACTATCTTCTCAGAAAGAACCTGTACTTTTTCAGGGAAGGTCATCGCCAAACCCTGAAGTAGTTCAGTTGTAATGTTTTCGCTTAGGTTAATAAATTTTTTCATGGTCGTATTCTCTTCTTGTTGTTATTGACGTTTAGAAAATTCAGTTCTGGAAATGCCAGGCCGCGCTGCTGCTAGCTGTATTGCATCAATTCCACGGGAGCTTCGTCTTCCATAATGAAAGCTATTTTCAATGTTTCGCTGGCATCAAAAGGCTCAAGCAACACCTTTTTACCCTTCATTGCTTCCGCCAGGTCGTCCACCTCGTAGGCAACGTGCGCGGTTGTTTTCAGCTCATCCGGCATTGGGCTATCGCTTAAAAACCTTAGCCATTCAATACGGTTATCACTCTCATTAAAGTCTGTGCAGTAAAGCCCAATCGCTGAATTAAACGACTCACCTTTATGCTCAACATCTGTTGGAATACCAATGTGGTTAAACTTTTTCATGCCTCGCTCCTCAATTTATTTTTGTGCCGGCGACAATCTCAATATAGAACGGGTTAAGCGAAAAAAACTGATTCAAGTCAAATTCTTAAAGATGACCTAACCTATTGATTTATAAGTATTTTTATATTTAAAAGGTCAATAAAGCATGGCAAGTGCAACAACAATTTAACGCCGGGTGGCAAAGGCAAGTGCAACAAAAAACACATCTGGAATCTGTGAATATGATGGTTGAGGCAGGCAAGTGCAACAAACTAAAATGAGCGGATTCTGCTGAATTTCAGGCAAGTGCAACATTTGATACAAATCAAACAGTCAGCCGATTACAGTACTCTGGCAGTCACTGATCAGTTGTTTGATCTGCTCAGGTGTCAATTCAGGGTGGTAGTGCTGAATAAATTCAGAGCACTGGTCAGCACTCCAGCCAATTTGAACCAGCTCTTTCACTAAATCTTCGTATTGCCTGCCAACGATCTGCTGGTGAAACTTTTTACGGTAGATTGCCATGCGCTGAGCGATTTTAGGGTCGTAGCCGTACGGGCCGGTATTGCGTGTAAGCTCTCTGCTCACTGTTGAACGGTGCACCTTTAAAGCCTTAGCGATCTCTATCTGAGACTTGCCCTCTTTACGAAGCGCCCAAATCTGAAAGCGTTTTTCCTCACTAAGCTGTTTATACATGGCGGCATACCTTTCGCAGATTCAGTTTCTAACCCATCGTCAGGTGTTTCAATTCAGGGAGAGGATTTAGCTACTAAGTTTAATCGGCCAACCGAATTCATCAAATATAATCAATGCGGACCACCGCACGAGAGCAAAGACTCACCCTGCTTCTATCCGATGCACCAACAGCAAACCGATGTAGCGTGAACAGCGCTTCATTGCTGCAGAGGCATTGCACTACCGCCTGAGTTTATTCACACATCTTTAAAGGTTTAATAGATTAATGCCATAGCCGCCAATCACTGCCATGAAAAATGTCACGCCCAGAAATGCCAATAGCAGCGGCCAATAGAATAATCGTTTTAGCAAAATGAGCTCGGGCAGACTAGCGCCACCGCTACCAACGACCAGCGCGATGATCGCACCCATACTAACCCCTTTAGCAACAAATGATCCGGCCAGAGGCAGTAACGCCGTTACCCGCACATACAGTGGAATGCCAATTAAGGCTGCGGCAGGAATGGCTGCCGGGTTATCGGCCCCGGCGATCTGAGCAAAGAAGTCTGCGGGTATAAAACCATGAACCAGCGAGCCAATAACCATAGCAATGAGCATGTACGGGAACATCGACTTAAACAACGCCCAGCTTTCATCAGCGGCCGCTTCCCACTGAGCTTTGCGTTCGCTTCTTGGCTCAGTGCAGCAACCGGCTGTTGTTGCGCAGCAGGCCTGCGCTTCTGTTGCCTTGCTATCGGCCGCGCCTTTTTCACAGCAGTCGGTCACTGCTGGGCGGCAGCACGCGTCTTGCGCATTTAAGCTATCACAACAGCTGGTCTCGTTAACCTTGGGTGCTGAACAGGCTGAAATTTCAGACTGAGCCGTTTGCGCCCGCTCCGTAATCATTTCCGGGCGGATAAAGCGATCGAACCTAAAATGCTGCAGCAACACACCGGCAATAATTGAAATGCTTAACGCCAGTGTGGCGTACCAGAGTGTGACTTCAAGGCCAAGTATCGGAATGAACAGGGCGATCACAATTGGGTTCAACAATGGCGAGGTAAACAGGAATGTCATCGTTGGGCCAAACCCGGCGCGTGCTTTTAGTAACCCGATTAACATCGGAATAGTCGAACAACTGCAGAAAGGCGTGATGGCACCCAGCGCGGCTGCGGTTATATACCCACGACCTTTTTTATCACCTAAAAGCTGTTGAATGCGCTCTGCTGGCAAACGCTGGTTGAGCAGCGCGACGCCAAAGCTGATGATTAGGAACAACACCGAAAGCTCGGTAAATAGCTTTAAAAACATGAGCAAACTTTCGCGCAGCATGGTTGGCAGCTGGGGGTTGCCCGGCAATGCAGTCAGAAATTCCCACATAAAGACCTCGACCTAAATATCTATATTTCTAGAATATTCGAAATATATTTATCGATCACTTTTGGCCTGTCAACATATTTCTAGTATTATCGAAATATAAATACTAAGAGTAACGTCCAATGGAAATAGATCAGGCCGCAAAATGTTTAGCCGAACTCGGCCATACCACACGCTTACAGGTGTTTCGGCTTTTGGTGAAAGCCGGGAGCGCGGGTGTTCCCGTGGGGTCAATTCAGGCTGAGCTGGATATTCCCGGCTCGACGCTCACGCACCATATAAGCCGGCTGGTGCAGGTTGGCTTGGTGGTACAACGAAGGGAAGGCAGAACTCTGTTTTGCATTGCCCAATACAGCGGATTGAATCAGCTCATTGAGTTCCTGAAAGATGAATGCTGTGTGAATGAGGGAGGTTGAAAACCTAAAAATGCAGAGATTAAGCCGGTTGCTTTACCATAAACGCTGCGGCTGGAGGCGCTGTACTGAAATGCAAACGAAACCGGCCTAACGTGAAAGTTAAAACCGGAAAGGGTTGCGAATGGCGCTGGTGAAAATGCAAATGAACATCGATAGAAATACAGTTAAAGTAAGCCGGAAGCTACAACCCGTTAAATAAACAATTTCTGAATGACGTAAATCGTTTTTGGACAGAAACGATTCATCAACAAACGTCAGCTTATGACTCCATGATGCAATAGGTAGCATTTTTTGGTCATCGAGATATGGTACCCTCAAATATGTCGACAAGGTGGCTTATGGATAATTACGATTTGAATTTAGATACTGCCCTTTCCACTATTCTAGACGTAGCTGCCTTCAAGCAATACAAACGAGAGGACTTTTATTGCTGCGATAGTTTCTGTGACATTGTGAGCAACACTCCCTTTGAAGTTGTTCAGCAATACCAAGCAGAGCTTTCTGTCATTGGGTTGGAAACTGACGATCATAATGAAGCTAGTGGATTTCTCATGAGAGCGTTGGCGTTTGGCAGTGCGACTCAAGAGAACACTGACATTCCGGTGACTGATAGTGCGGAGTTCTTTGATTGGGCTATATCGATACCTAATGAGGAGCGCCCTGAGGCCCATGCTCGAGCCTTAAGTGCTCTAACCAATCAGGTACGTAAATTAAAAAGCAAAGATAGTGCTAGGTGGCTAGAGCATAATAGGATTTGCACAATTCTTGAGTATGTACTTCAGGATGTGGAAGAAATAAAAAGGTTCAGCCATAGCGCTTTCGAACATTTGGATACATCGTTTACTTTCGCAGATTTGATGCCACAAGACCTTTGGATAGGCTTTAACTCTCGCCCATCAGCAGAAGTAGATACTCTTATCGACATATGGTGGGGCCCAAAGTCTAGGACACCAAAAGATATTTTCTTTGCACTGGAATGGCAACGTGCAGGATACATTTCAATACATCAAGGAAAAGGGTACCAAGAAACAATTGCCGAATACCTTCTTTGTAAATGTGAACCGGATCCTGACAATGATCATAAAGATACTACTAACGAAGGGTTAAATGCACTTAACGCAGATCCATTTTTAGAGCAGGAACTATATGAGTGCCTTAGTCAACGGAAGTACTTTGGCTGGCTCGTCAGCCTGCAGCCTCAGCACCGTGCAGTCTACTTCAATACGCTATTTACAGAGAACGTATTAAGCCGTGAACGAATCCTTTCAATATTAGATACTGGAATTTCGAATAATTGGGAAGAAGAAGGCATTAAATACCTTCAAGAACTGCGTAATCTGATTTCGACAGAGTGAAACTTAGGTCCGGTTTCTGCCTAGCGGAAATTTTCTTTGCTTTGGCCGCGTTCATTTTAGTCGAACACTTCTTTGCGGATGCGTCGCCCCAGGGCATCGTAACTGAACATGAGGGTGTACTTATGCTTGGCGTTGTAGGTCAGCTCCTGAACCAAACGTTGATTTTGGCAGCGTTTTATTTTGACGATGTTGCCCCAGGAATCGTATTCATAGTCACGGTCGCCCCAGAAGAGTAATCGGTTATCCAACAGTTTTTCGATGCCATCGGACAGGCGGTTTTCGGTCGGGTATTGATCCAACCCTTATAGTGATCACAACTTGAAGATTTTGAACTGCTCATAATCGCTTATGCAAAGTCGCCCTCCAGCAGAATCAACAAAGATATTTCAACATAAGCACTCAGCACAGAGTTCAGGATTAGAGCAAACTGCCCTATTGCATAAAAGGCACTCGTAGTAAACGTTCTTGCCTCGTGGGTAGGCTGTGCTTCGGTTTGGTTCAAATTCAATGTACTTTTTTTATTCTACTCAATTATTTATCCAAAGGTTTTTTCTACCAACTCCAGAAGCAATGTACTTGCATAGACCGAAATATGCTTCCTATGATCACTATTAATCTAATTTCTTTAACTTCACGCTATACGCGTCCAGCTTCCCCGTTGGGCACGCTCTGGTAGAACAAGTAACCAAATAGCCCCACATGAACAACACTCATAAAAAATCGCACCTCCCAAAACTTCAGGAAGTAGCGTCTGCCATTGGGGTTCCGATATGTTACGAATTTCATTTTTGCTTAAAGACTGTTTGAGCTGGTCGTCAAACATTTCAAACGCTGAGTAGCTAGTAAATTCTCCAAATACAAAGATACCACTGCATTTATTACAGGCAGGTAGAGCCTCGACACATGCCGGTAATGGGTTGCCCCTTTTTAATTTCAAATAGCTTGTTCTAGAAATTTGAGCAGTAGATGATGAATTTGCCTTTACCCAAAGTACTGTATCTTCTGTAGATATCACTTCTGATCGAAATTTTGATAGCGCTTCCGTTAAACTATTAATCATACTATTTCCAATATTACTTCATAGGGATAACCCAAGATTCATCCCAAGATGTCGTTTGTGCAAGGAATTGTGAGTTGCCTCCACTACCAGCTGCAGGATAAGCCTCAGTTGTTGGTTCCCACCCTACTTCCAGTGAGTTTCCAAATGGTCGAGGTACTTTAGCTCCTGTGACCTCACTTGTAGGAATTTTAAGCAATACTTCGTGTTTACCCCACTCTTCAAATACCTGACTTTTATCCATCGTGACAGCAGGGTCTAATCCGACATCATCAAAAGTCATGTATGCATCTCTATTTATTCTGCCTGCACTTCGATAATACTCTAATGTCCGCTTGGTTGTGGCGCGATATACATAGTCTGTTGAACTCAAACGAGATAATAACTGTGATTGAAGAGCCGCGCCTTGGCCCCTTGTCCCAGATATGAGATTTTTATACTCCTCTTTAGTTAGGCTGCGTTCGCCTGAAGCAGGCTGATATCCCCTTGTATGAATACCTTCCTTACAAGCCAACCCCAGCGGATCAACCCACCCCACCGGATTAGGGCAATACTGATACTGGTTCAAACCACCCATCAACCCTATCGGGTCATGATTAATATATCGCCCCGCATGCGGATCGTAGTAACGGTTGAAGTTGTAGTAAAGCCCGGTTTCAGCATCTTCATACTGCCCCTGAAAGCGTAGCTTTAGGTTGTATTTTTCATTGCTGCTTTGCTCGTTTTTCAGTGCGCCGTAGGTGTCGTGGTCAGCACGCCAAAGCTGTTCGCCGCTGTGGTGTTCGTACAACGCTTTGGGGGTGCCAAGGTGGTCGGTGTCGATGTCCAATAACCCGGCTTCACTGTCGAGAATGGCCAGTGGTGTGTGGCTGCCGGGCTGGTAGATCACGGCCTGGTCGGTCTTGCAGCGTTTGCTTTTATCGTAGTAGCGCGTTTGTATTTGCTGGTTGCCACGCCAGATGTAGCTTTCGGCGTAGCGGTAGTTTTCATTGGTTTGGCCGTGTTCATTTTGGTCGAACACTTCTTTGCGGATGCGTCGGCCGAGGGCGTCGTAACTGAACGTGAGGGTGTGCTTGTGCTCGCCGTTTTTAGTTTCGATCAATTTCACCAGCTGGTGCTTGGCGTTGTAGGTCAGCTCCTGAACCAAACGTTGGTTTTGGCCGCGTTTTATTTTGACGATGTTGCCCCAGGCATCGTATTCGTAATGGCGGTCGCACCAGAAAGGTAATCGGTTATCCAGCAGTTTTTCAATGCCATCGGGCAGGCGGTTTCCGGCCGGGTCGGTGCTGAGATTTTGCTCGTTAATACCCGTCAGGTGATCTTGTTCGTTGTAGAAAAACTGTTGGCTTTGGTTGTTTTCCACCAGCGTGCTGATTCGACCGGCGGCGTCGTATTGATAGCTTCGCTCCTGCACGATGGCTTCGCCATTGCGGGCAGCCTGGTTTAGGCGCTGTACCTGTTGCAGGCGTTGCTCTGCATCGTAGCCATAACGGATAGTATGCTGGCCTTGCGTGCGTTCGCTCAGTTGGCCGCGGTCGTTAATTTGTTGGGTGAGCAGGGTTTGCTCGTCACCAAATTCACTGCCGATGTGTAAGGCCGCCAGTGCGCCATTCTTGTGCCAGTCGTAGCGTTCATTCCAGCTGCTGCGACGCATAGCCCAGGTGTTGCGGTGAATAAAACCGAACTGCATATCCGGCGTTTCCGGCTTAAAGGCTTTATGTTCCAGGCCTTCCAGTAAACCCTGAGCGTTATAGTGGAAGTGGCTTTCATGGCGGTGCGCATCCAGCTTGCCGTAGGCGCCTTTGAAGGTATGGGTGCTGCATTCTTCAATCAGCTGGCCCTGTTCGTTGTATTTAAACGCAATGTCGGCCGGTGCATTGCTGGCTTGCACCAATTGGCCAAAGTCATCGTATTTAAACTGGTTGTAAACCTCGGCTTCCGGGCGGTTGGCATCGCGATAGTGCTCGCTCAGCAGTTTGCCTAAGGCATCGCGCTGGAAACTGGCTTCAATACTGCCATCGGTTAATCCGGTTAAATGACCCAGTTTGTTGTACTGATACTGTGTGGTGCGGCCATCGACGGTGGTCTCGCTTTGAATGCGCTCACAGGCATCGTAAGAGAAGCGGTGTTTGGCCCCGTTCGGGTTGATGATGCCGACCAGGTTGCGCTCGCGGTCGTACTCAAACTGAATAGTGCTGCCATCGGGTAATGTTTTAGCTTCCAGCTGAGCGAAGCGGCCGTATTGGAATTGGGTGGTACGGCCAATGCTGTCGGTTTGGGCAATTACCCGGCCGTGCTTATCGTAGCTGAAGTGTTCCGCCTGGCCATGCTGATTGCTGCGGGTAATCAACTGGCCCTGCTCGTCGTACACGAAGTGCTGCTCGTTACCAAGCGAGTCTGTTTGGCTGGCGAGTCGCCCCTGATCATCGTACAGGAAGTTCACCTGCTGCAGCGTGGCTGCACCCGGCGCCGTACTTTCCAACAGGCTGTAGGTTTCCAATGTGCCCCAGTGCGGGTGCCATTGGTAGTGGTGTACGCGACCGAATGGGTCGATCTTTTTGCTTAGTTTGCCATCGTCATAGCGGTACTGTTCACTTTTACCATCGGCAAAGGTTTTTTGAACGAGCCGATCCTGATGGTCGTATTCAAACGCCAGTTTCTGGCCAAGGCTGTTGGTAATTTTTACCGGAAGTTGTGTGCGGCCCAGGTATTGAAAATGTGTTTTCTGCCCGGTCACATCGGTCAGTTGCTGAAGGCGCTGGAAGTGGTCGTAGCTGTAGTGCTGGCTTTGGCCTTCTGCATTAATGTGTTTGATCAGCTGCTGGTGACCGTCGTAATAGAAATACTCGGTACCGCCATCGCCCTTCATATGACACAGCAGCATGGCGTTATCGTCGTAGCCGAACAGTTCCACTATGCCGTTACTGTCGACGCCTTTATTCCAGAAACGCACACGGCTGTCGGCCGGGGTTTCGCCTTTGTAATCCCAATCGAATTGATAATCGTAATGGCCATCGCTGGAAGCCTGGCGGGTGCAGCGTGCCTTGGGTGTCAGCTGATCCCATTCAAATACAAAGCGAATGCCGGTGCCGGTTTGCCGCAGCACAAACAAATGGTTGTTGTAGCGGTACTGCTCGGTGGGGCGCTGCGCCTGCCGGGCGGCAATCAGGTCGCCCTGATCATCAACCAGATAACGCACCAGTAGTGTTGAACCTTCTTCCTGCTCACGATAAATGCGTTGAATGCCATGGTCATTCCATTGCAGGTTGAGCTCTTCACCCCAGCTGCTGGTCGCCTGCACTAACCGGCTTTGGTTATTGGCATCACTGTAGGAGAGCTTCCAGAACTGGCTTTGCTGTTCGTTACCAATTTGCACCAGACGCAAACGGCTGGGCACAAAGGGATGCGGCTCAAACACGCAGTGCTGGCCGTTGTGAATCAACGTGAAGCTATCGTGAAACCGAGTCAGCGTGCTGCCAATGGGGTGGCGGTGCGTGGCACCGTGATCCGGCATGGAAAACGGCACCCGCAAGCCTTCTTCGGTGCGCAGCCAGACGGTATCGGGCTCAATATCCAGATGCATCGCCCATGGGTGACTCCAGCCATAGCCTATGTCTGATCGCGTTGCCGTGGCTGTGCTGCGGTAGGTACGCTTCCAGCTAACCGGCACCGGGCCGGGTATAGAAAAATCGACCACCTCGTACAGTTCTTCACCGGTCACCATGCTGATTGGATCCGATAAACACTCTGTAGAGGCGCAGCGTTCGCTGGCATCGCCGGTATCGGTTCGGGCGGGATTCTCTTCTGCAACAACCTTTTTATCGGGCAACGTTTCTTTACTTTTGCTTTGGCTAAAGCGGGTTTTGTGTTTGCTTTTAGAAACCTTCAGCTTTTTCTTCAGCGGGTTTTCTGCCAGGTCGTAAATATGTGCAATGCGCTTAATGGCTTTCACCGCCGGCGCATAAAAACGGCTGCCGGCTAAAACGGTGGCAACGCCCGTACTGGTTTTAATGGTTTTGGCGGCCGTGGCCACCTTTGCCAGAGCAGCAGCACCGATGAAGCAGGCGGCCAAATCAAAAGAAGCGCCGCCGAACATTTTGGCTTTATCTTCCGCGCTCATGGCATCGTAATAGCGGCTGCAGAAATCCATCAGCATGTCCCAGAATGCTTCATCTTTCATCAGCGCTAATGAGACCGAAGCTAAACGCTCCACATCCGATTTCAACTCGCCGGCAGCATTCACCAGGTAGGCATAACCATCGATGACGCCATCTTCATCTTTATCTTTCATGGCCTGCCAGATCGCCGCCGATGCCTCACTGACCGCGCTGGGCGTGCCCTTGATCATTTGCCAGGTATCGCTGGTCAGTTCACTGCCTCTGTTCCACACGGCTTTGGCCCAGATGCAGCCGATGATGAGCGTTCCGTTTACGAAACCGTCCTGAAACAGCAGGTCGTCCAGCATGGCCTGACGTTCCTGCGCGTCATTCACCAGACCATCAAACTGCTGCTGAATACTGCTGCGAAGCGCATCGAGGTTGGCCAAATTCGGCTCAATAGTAATTTCCGCTTCGCCCTCGGGCAGGTACTCGGAGATGCCTTCACCGTTTTCATCCAGCGCGCCGCTGTAGGTTTGGCCATTAATGACGATGGAATAGCGGGCGTCCGGCATTGGGTCGCCATCGGGGTTGGCAATATAAAACTCGATCTGATGATTGGTTTCGGTGGTGCTGTAGCTGTCTTCGACAACCTCCGGCTCGTCTGCGGAGGCTACTGCGGTATTGGAATAAGACGAAACGGCCGCTGAAGAGCCGGATACCTGAGGATTATTCACCCGCTTCAGCCAGCCATCGCTCACCAGGCAAACCGAGCCCCGGCAGTAGCCATTCACCTTGCGGTAGCCTCGGCTGGTTTGCTCAAAGAACTGAATTCCCTCACCGGAACGATAACCGGAGGCCACTTCAGCATTGAGCAGCGACCAATCCGAGATGTGGCTCCTCAGTTGCTCTTTAATTGCATTCGGGAGTTTTTTGGCGGCATTTTTATCTGCCTGAATGGCTGGCCGCTGAGCGGAGTTGGCCGACGGGTCTATGGTGGAACCGGCAGCACCGGTTTCGCTGAATTGCTCGCGCAACAGCTGGTCACGATCGTTCATCTTTATCCCTATTCAATAATCCTTTTATTGAGCTCGGGATTATGAAAAATTCTGCACCCCGGAATAAATAGCCTGCTTCACATTGGCAGCATAACAACCCTGTCATTTAGACAACTCTGTGACAGCTCTCACAAACGCTAAACACAAAAACAATATTGTATTACAATTAAACCCTCTAAAGATTTGCTCGGCGATAAGCCCCCTGGTGCCCCTATGATTCAATCTTTGCTGCCCAATATTCTGGAATTTATTTCTCAGATAGACCCGTTCGACAAACTACCTTCCGATTTAAAACGGCAAATCGCCGGTTCTATCAGCATTACCTATCTGGCGCGGGGCGAGAAGATTGAGCCGCAAACCGACAGCGATAAAAAGTACCTGTACATCATCCGTACCGGGGTCATGGAGCAGCGCAAGCCCAACGGCATTCTGCGCGCCCGCCTGGGGCCGGAAGATCTGTTCGGCTTTACCTTTATTGAGCCGCAGTCTAACGCTGAAGATGGCTATACCGCGGTCGCCACAGAATCGACCCTGCTGTATCTGGTACCGCATGAACAGCTACAGAAGCTGCTTGAAGACCACCCACAGTATGCCGAACACTTTGCGTCGCAGGCGCAAATCCGGCTGCAGTCGGCGCTGAATGTGGTCTGGTCCGATAACGAAAAGGGCCTGTTTGTTAAAAAGGTTTCTGAGGTCGCCACCGGCGCTCCGGCCATTGTCACCGCCGATATGACCATTCAGCAGGTCGCTCACGAAATGCGTAACGTGGTGCGCTCCTCCACTGCGGTGGTGAAAGACAAGGGCGTGATTGTTGGCCTGATTACCGACCGCGATATGACCAAGCGCGTGATCGCCGATGGCGTCAGCATCAATCGTCCGATCAGCCACGTAATGACCAAATCACCGCTCACTGTTGGCCCGGATGACCTGGTACTGAAGGCTGCCTCGCTGATGATGCAGAACAACGTGCGCAGCCTGCCGGTTGTCAGCGGAAATAAGGTGCATGGTTTGCTGACCACCTCGCACATGGTGCAGAAGAACCGCGTTCAGGCTATCTTCCTGATCGATACCATCAAGCGTGCTAACACCGTGGAACAACTGGCCGCACTGACGCCAGAGCGTCAGGCCATTTTCGAGGCGCTGGTCGATGGTAAGGTCCGCTCAGAGATAGTCGGTCAGGTGATGGCAATGATCTACGATGCCTACAACCGCCGGCTGATTCAGATGGCCATTGAAACCTTTGGCGAGCCGCCCTGTAAGTTCGCCTGGGTGGTTGCCGGCTCGCACGCCCGCAACGAAATTCACATTGGCTCCGATCAGGACAGCGCCATCATCATGGATAACTCGGCAAGCGCCGAAGACCGCCAGTACTTTGAGCTGATGTCGACCTTTGTTTGCGAATCGCTCGCCAAGTGCGGCTTTACGCTGTGCCCGGGCAACTTCATGGCCTCGAACAGAAAATGGTGCCAAACCCTGGGCATCTGGAAGAACTACTACAGCCAGTGGGTAAAATCGCCGGATCACAACACCCTGCTCAACACCAGTGTGTTTCTTGAGGTACGCAGCATTTACGGCGAGGCCAGTTTCTCGGAGCAGCTGCAAAACCACCTGTATAAGCTGATCCGCCAGCACCCCGGCTTCCTGACCTCGCTGATCAAGGATGCAACCTCAGTGCACCCGCCACTGGGCATTTTTAACAGCCTGGTGCTGGAAAAAAGCGGCGTCAACAGCAACACCCTGAACATCAAGAGGTACGCCATTACTCTGGTGGTGGATCTGGCCCGTATTTATGGCCTGTCTGTCGGCTGCACCTCTACCAATACCGAAGAGCGCTTCCGTTATGCCAACCAGCGCGCGGTGCTCAGTGAAGACGCGCTGAAAAATATCATCGGGGCCTATCGCTTTATTTGTCAGCTGCGTTTCCGCCACCAGCAGGAGGCACTGAAGAAAGGCATTGAGCCGAACAACCATATTTCCCCGGATTCCTTCGGCAGTTTTGAACGCCAGCACCTGAAGGATGCGTTCCGGATTATTGCCAACCTGCAGGACGCGGCCAAGCTGCGCTTCAGTGAGGTTTAGCCGCATTGAAAAAGCTGATCAACTATTTTCATCCGCTGGCGCAACTGGAACGCGCCCGGCAGACCCGTCTCGCTGAAAGCAACTTGCCCGATGCGGTTCGTGAGCTAATCTCGGAGCCCTACCCGCACCCGGAAACCAAGCTGTACGATCTGGAGTTTCTCGTGTTCGATCTGGAAACCACCGGCCTAAACCCGGAGCAGGACCGCATTCTGAGCATCGGTTTCCTGCAGATTCAGCAGTTCCGGGTGGACATTCAAAGCTCATCGCACACCTATGTGAAATCCGATACCGACATCAAAGCCGAGTCGGCGGTGATCAACCACATTGTTCCGGAAATGCTGACCGAAGGCCTGTCACTCGACGAGGCGATGGATAACCTGTTCCGGGCCATGAAGGGAAAAGTCCTCATCGCCCACGGCACCATGGTCGAAAAAGAGTTTATCGACAACTACCTGCAGCAGCGCTACGGCATTGAGCCCCTGCCGCTCATCTGGCTCGATACGCTGGCTATGGAAAAGTCTCTGATGCGCAATCAAAACGATACCCAAACCGGCGACTACCGGCTTTCTGCGGTGCGTGAACGTCACAACCTGCCGCCCTATCTGGCACACAACGCATTGGCAGACTCGATCGCCACCGGCGAGCTGTTTCTGGTTCTGATTAAGATTATTTTTGGTAAGACCATACCGACGATCGGCCGCCTGATAAAGCCGGTAAATTAATTCAACCGGCTGCCCGGGTCATCAATCCGGTTGCAGCTCTCTGCAGAAGTCGACGTTAAGATCACCATAGGCTTCAAAGCAAAACCGCAGCAACAGCCCTTCCGCTTTCACCTCTCGAATGACCCGCTCCATTTCCGGTATCAGGTAGGCGTGCTTGGCATGCACATAGGGGTACATAAATTCAGACGAAATCACACCGCCCGAACGGATATAGCCGGCGAAGTCTTCATCGTTTAAAAACGGGTAAACACCAAAGTTGCTGTGCACAAAGACGTCACTCAGATCATATTTCAGGCGGGTAAGACCATCGACGGAAAACGATGAAGTGCTCAGACGCTCGGCTTCAATCAGGGGAATTAATTTAATTTCAGCCAGCACCACACCACGCACATAGTCGATGCGCAGACCGCTGTCCTTAAAGCTTTGCCAACTGTCGAACGCCAGCCCGCTTTCGGCCCGGACCCAGGCAATAATACTCAGACGGCTGATGGGTTCATTCACGCGACGCTGCTGCGGATACCTGCTCTGGTAAGCGTAAACGCGGTTGACCTGGCCGTCTATCTCACCGGTTTCGGTCATCATGGCTCCGCGCTTATTGGGCAGGAAGAGAACTTCATGAGGCATATCCAGCCGCCGGAATACCTCGGCGTAGAACAGCTCCATCCACACCGCGCTGGGGCTGTCGGGGTCGTGCCCGCTGTGCATGCGGAATACATCCTCATTGGCGCTTGCCAGCAAAGCAGCACTCGCCATTGCCATAATCAGGCAACGGTAAATCAGCCTCTTGATCGTGTTCACTGCTTCCATCAGACAATGCCCGCCAAAGGATTGCTTCAGTGTAGTTCAGCTCACCCGGATGACACCCTTCCGCTGCACAGGCTGTTCTCCGGGCATAAAAAAAGGAGCGACAGGCGCTCCTTTCGCTGGCAGCAACGCACTAACTATTTGATGTAGCCATCACGGACCATTTCACGGCGTACCAGTTTCTGGGAAAGCTCCAGAGCTTTATCTTTGGTGGTTTTACCGGAAAGCGCACCGGAGAACTGCTGCCCCACCTTGTTGGCGAACGACTGGAATTTCGGAATCGTCACAAACTGAACGCCGGTATAGGGGTTTGGGTTCAGTGTCGAATCTTCAGGATTGGCCTTCGCCATCTGATCCAGCGTTGTTTGCGCAAAGCTCGCTGCAGCCATGTATTCGGCATTGGCGTAAGTCGATTTACGGGTACCCGGCGGAATGTTGGCAATGCCATATTCCTGCGCGACTAAATCGGAATACTCCTTGGATGTGGCCCAGGTGATAAAGGTTTTCGCGGCATCCACTGAATCAGAACTGACCGGCACCGCCAGTGCCCAGGCCCACAGCCAACCGGAGCCTTTCTGCGTGGTGGCATAAGGTGCCGGAGCAAACGCCATGTGATCAGCAACGCTGCTTTGGCCCGGGTCGGTAACAAAGCTGCCGGCAACGGTCGCGTCTACCCAGAAGCCGCACTTACCGGCATTCATCAGCGCCAGGTTCTCGCTGAAGCCGTTGTTATAGGCTTGCGGTGGGCCATAGTTGCTCATCAGGTCGAGATAGAAGCTTAAGGCGTTATCCCATTCCGGCGAATCGAACTGCGGTTCCCAGTTCATATCGAACCACTGCGCACCAAAAGAGTTGGCCATGGTGGTAATGAAAGCCACGTTCTCACCCCAGCCCGCCTTGCCGCGCAGACAGGCACCGTAAACCTCGTTGGCCGGGTCGTGAATCTTCGAGGCGGCTTCGTACATGAACTGCCAGGTTGGGTTAGCGGGCATGGGCATGCCCACCTTTTCAAACAGGTCTTTGCGGTACATGGTCATCGAGCTTTCGGCATAAAACGGCAGTGCGTACAGCTTGCCGTTGGCGGAAAGACCGCCCTTCACGGAATCAAAAATATCGTCCACATCGTAGTCGCCCGGTAAGCCTTCCATCGGCACCAGCCAATCGTTGCCACCCCAAATGGGGGCCTCATACATACCGATGGTAATGACATCGTATTCACCGCCACCGGCGGCAATATCGCGGGTAATGTTCTGGCGCAGGGTGTTTTCATCGAGCACCTGCCATTCCAGGGTGATGTCCGGGTACGCCGCTTCAAAGGCACCGGATAGCTTTTGCATACGCAACATATCGCCGTTACTTACCGTACCGATGGTCAGGGTTTCGGCAAACGTTAAGGCTGGCAGTGCCATCAAAACAGAGCCGGCAATTGCCAGATTACGTTTGAATATTGCTTTCATAAAAACCTCTCAGATTTTCCTGTTACAGTTGTCTACTGCGGTTAGTTTGTTGTTGTTTTACTGTCGTTTTCGAGTTTGAAAACGGAAATCATGTCTCTGAGGCTGTCGGATACATTGCCAACCTCAGCGATACTTCCGGCGACTTCATTCACTTCTTCGCGGGTGCCTTCGGCAGAATCGGATATCGCAACCAGCTGCTTGTTGATCGCGTCCGCCGTCGCGCTTTGATCGCTGGCAATAGAGGCGATGTGATCACTGGAAGACCCCAGTTTTTCAATGGAGCTGTTCAGTTCGGTTAGGGTGTGGGTCAGCGAATCGAACCGCTCGTCACTCTCGTTGGCCATTTGCGAGCCCTGTTCAATCACCGAAACCGCTTTAGTCACCGCGACGTTCAGGCCTTCGATAATGCCGTTGATCTCACTGGTAGAATCCTGTGTGCGGTTGGCCAGGCTACGCACCTCATCGGCCACCACAGCAAAGCCACGGCCATGCTCACCGGCGCGGGCGGCTTCAATGGCAGCGTTCAGTGCCAATAGGTTGGTCTGGTCGGCAATGCTGCGGATAACCACCAGAATCTTTTCAATGTTTTCCACTGCGCCGTTCATTTCACCGATCTCGGAAACGGCCGATTCAAGATGGCCGCGTAACTCTGAGATGCCCTGCTTGCTGACCTGCATATCCTGATCGGCACTGGCCGACAGATCATTCACTCGGTTAACCTCCTCGCGGGTGCCGCCGGCCGAATTTGCGACCTCCGAAACGGTGTAGGTCATCTCCTGCATGGACGTGGCAATTGAGCCCAACTCTTCGGCCTGGCTGGCGACACGCTGCAGCGCAGATTCTGTGCGGGTCATGGTGCTGTGACTGATGTCGTTCAGCCGGTTGGAGCGACTGACGATGTTGCCGATCATATCGGTCAGCCTGTTGTTCACCTGCTCGGTTGCGCGTGAAAGCTCACCAAACTCATCGCTGCTGTGGCGGTTGATGCGGAAGGTCAGGTCACCGGCAGACAGGTGCCGCAGGGCATCGATCACCAACTTCATCGGGTTGCGAATAGAACGCAGCACCAGCAGCGAAATAACCACCGCCGCGGCTGCAGCCAGCAGCGAGGTGACGATGAGCAGGGCTACCGCCCGGTCAACGCTGCGCTGCATATCGGCGGCAATTTCCTGAGAAAAGACGGTGGCGCTGTCGTTTAAATCGGCCACCGCATCAAGCGTGCTTTCAATGGCCGAGTCGACCTGCTTAATGTTTTCCGCCGCCTGCAATGCCAGGCCAACCGATTGCGCACGGCGCGAAAGCAAGCCTTCAGCGCCATCGGCACCCTGCACCAGCGCATCCATTTTCCGGGTCATTTGATCGAGCAGCACAGACGCCTCCTGAAAGGCTTCGTTCTGGGCCACCAACGACGTCATCGATAGAAAGTATTCCAGGTGTGAAGACTGCCAATCCTGATAGGCCAATGTTGAGCTGTTTATCGAGGTTAAATCGGATGCGATCTCAACGTCTTTGGCAACGTTCAAACCGATAAGAAAGGATGAGTAAAACTCGTACAGTACAATCAGTTGCTGATCGTCGTAGGCCTCCCAAAACAGATCCTCGAAATAGGGCTTCAGTGTTTGCTCGGTTTCTTTCATTGCCTGGCCGAGTGCCCGAACCTCATCATCCACCTGAAACTGCTGCAGCTTCAGTTGTGCGGAGGCCTCCATTTGCTTCCAGACCTGCTCAACCTGCTCGTTCATCTGACGAACTTCGGCACTGGTTGTAAACTGCACATAAGGGTTGTCATCGATGTAAGCTGCCACCGCATCAATGGCATCAATCACCTGAGACTTCTGCACAAAAACGGTTTCGATAATGCGGTTTACCGCATCGGTATCATTCTGCTCGGCCACGCGTTTGAAGTCAGAAACCAGATTCAGCAGGGTCGTCTGCACCACGGTGGTTTCCTGCAGCATCTGCTCTGAAATCGACACCAGATGATCAAGCGTACGCTGCGTTTGCCGGTAATTACCGATGGATTGAAATGCAATAAAGGCGAGCAATAGCAGAACTGTCGCAAAACCGATCACCAGCTTTGCAGCGACACTAAACTGGATTTTATTTTTCTTGTTTAGCTTCAAAACTCAGATACCTGAAATTCAATAGCTTCTGAAGATCAACATCCGTGTGACTCAGAAAACTTTCACTGCACCAGCCCTTCCGCTGCGGCTGAAACTCATCTTTTAAGGTTGCAGTTACTTTTTCGGCACTCGCGCCGGTTACTTGATTTTTTTGAATATAGCAGAGATTTTCCGCTGCAAAGGTGCGTCAATGCTGAGCTTGCCGGCTGCCGAGCCAACTGATCAAAATGACTTCAACCCGCCAAATCAGCGCCTTAGTTAAAGACTTGTCGCTGTATGGAAGAAACCGCAGCATAATATTGACGCCGTTTTTCTAACCCCCTTTGAACAGGGAGGATTGCAAAGCTCCGGTAATTACACGATTTAACGTTTCACGCCACTGGCTTTCCAAATTGGCAATCTGCTATAAACTTTTGTCGCTATAACGTAAGCCGAATTTTTTTATTTTTTTTAGAATCTTTTTTGTCATGAAGAAGATTTCCTCAACCAACCATAGAGAGAAAAGTAATGTCAGAACTTACCCGTGATCAATTTGATGAAGTAATGGTGCCTAACTATGCACCCGGTAAAATCATTCCGGTTAAAGGCGAAGGCTCACGGGTTTGGGATCAGGATGGCCGCGAATACATCGATTTCGCGGCCGGCATTGCCGTGACCGCACTGGGTCATGCTCACCCGGCGCTGGTTGGTGCATTAAAGGAACAGGGTGAAAAACTCTGGCACCTGTCGAACGTAATGACCAACGAGCCTGCGCTGGCACTGGCGAAAAAGCTCACCGAGGTGACCTTTGCCGATAAGGTGTTCTTCTGTAACTCCGGTGCTGAAGCCAATGAAGCTGCGCTGAAGCTGGCACGTCGTCACGCCTTCCTCAAAGCCGGCGAGCAGAAACACGAAATTATTTCCACCTACGGTTCGTTCCACGGCCGTACCCTGTTTACCGTGTCTGCGGGTGGCCAGGCCAAATACAAAGAAGGCTTCGAGCCAACTCCGGGTGGCATCAGCCATGTGCCTTATAACGATTTGGAAGCACTGAAAGCGCAGATCTCCGCCAACACCGCAGCGGTGATTGTTGAACCGATTCAGGGCGAAGGCGGCGTAACCCCAGCTGAAAAAGCCTTCCTGGAAGGTGCACGCAAGCTGTGTGACGAAAACGACGCGCTGTTGATTTTCGATGAAGTGCAAACCGGCGTTGGTCGAACCGGCTATATGTATGCGCACGAATACTATGGTGTTACACCGGATGTACTGACCACCGCCAAAGCATTGGGCGGCGGCTTCCCGATCGGTGCCATGCTCTGTACCGATGCCGTTGCACCGAGCCTTTCCTTCGGCACCCACGGTTCAACCTACGGCGGCAACCCGCTGGCCTGTGCAGTGGGCCTGGCGGTACTGAATGAAATCACCAAACCGGGCGTACTTGAAGGTGCGCGCGCCAAGGGTGAAAAATTCCGCGCCGGTCTGGATGCAATCAACGCCAAGTACGGCATCTTTAAAGAAGTACGCGGCCTTGGCTTGCTGATCGGTATTGAACTGGTTGAAGAGTGGCATGGCCGCGCCAAGGATATTCTGGCGGCAGCGCTGGAAAACGGCCTGCTGACACTGGTGGCCGGCCCGAACGTCCTCCGCTTTGCACCGTCGCTGATCATTCCGGATGCCGACATCGATGCGGGCCTTGCCCTGTTGGATGAAGCCATTGCTAAGGTCGTGGCCGGCTAACGCCTGATTTGCATAACCGGTGCTATGCCAGTGCCCCAAAGGTGCTGGCGTAACACCCGGTTCATAACGCCGTTTGTCCGCATAAATTTTCAGGAATTCCCATGTATCTAATCCGCCCTGCCATATTTTCAGACCTGACCGGCATTGAACGGCTGCTCGACGAAACGGAAGCCCGGGTAACCACCCTGCCGAAAGACCGCGACCAGTTGAGCGAACGCATTGCTGAATCGAAAGACTCGTTTGATAACGCCAGCGATTCAGAAAAGCCCTCGTCTTATCTGTTCGTTATGGAAAACACCGGCACTGGCGAGCTGTATGGCACCTCCGGTATTGATTCGGAAGCCGGCAACGGCTACCCGTTCTTTAACTACCGGCTTGATAAAATTGTTCACGCCTCGCACCACCTGAACATCAGCTCCAAGGTTTCGGTACTGTTTTTATCGCATGAGCTGACCGGGAAAACCCTGCTGCGTTCTTTTTCCATCAGCCCATCACTGCACGATACCGAATACTTCGATTTACTTTCGCGTGCGCGGCTGATGTTTATGGCCACTCAGCCGGATAAATTCCATCAGGAAATCATTGTCGAAATTCAGGGCATTTTTGATGACAAGGGCAACTGCCCGTTCTGGGATGCCGTTGGCCGTAAGTTTTTTGATCTCGATTTTCCAACCGTCGATTACTACTGCTCGATGAAGTCTAAAACCTTTATGTCTGAGTTGATTCCGCAGCACCCGGTTTATGTTCCGCTGCTGCCAGCCGAGGCTGCTGAAAACATTGGCCGCAACCATGAAGCGGCCAACCGAATTTGCCAGCTGCTTTATAAAGAAGGCTTTTATCAATCCAAGTTTATCGACCCGTTCGATGGTGGCCCGGTATTGAAAGGCGAAATTCAATATACCCAAACCTACCGCAACATCCGTTACAAAAAGGCTTATCCGGCTGAAATCAGTAACGGAATGCGCTACCTGATCAGCAACCGCTCGCACGAAGACTTCCGCTGCGTGGTGGGTACTCTGGTCGAAGGCATTGGTGACTCGGTACGGATACCGCCGGATGTGGCAGAGGCCTTAAACGTTGAGAAAGGGGATTCGATAGCTTTCTCATTGTTGTGATTTTTTTTGAGTAGTTGGGTACTGATGTAGTTAGGTACTGATGTAGTTAGGTACTGATGTAGTTGGGTACTGATGTAGTTGGGTACTGATGTAGTTGGGCAGCCCAACGGTACTTCTTCAGAATGTGTTCGAGAACTCGGCCTTTGGCCTCAAACACCCTCTCACATTCTGAAGAAGTCCCCTTGGTCTGCTGGGAAGAACCGGCTTCATGCGATTAGAAAAGATAAAAGACGTGAGTAATCGACAAATGAATTGAAGGAGACGAGGGGAATTTCTGAACAATCGGTGAGGGTGTTTGAGGCCGAAGGCCGAGTTCTCGAACCTATTGAGCAGGAATTACCGTCGGCTCCGGGTGAGCCACCAGATTGGCAAACCCAACAGTGAAGCATTGCTCAGTCTCAAGAGACGAGGGGAATGTCTGAGCAATCGGTGAGGGTGTTTGAGGCCGAAGGCCGAGTTCTCGAACCTATTGAGCAGGAATTACCGTCGGCTCCGGGTGAGCCACCAGCTTGGCAAACCCAAAAGTGAAGCATTGCTCAGTCTCAAGAGACGAGGGGAATGTCTGAACAATCGGTGAGGGTGTCTGAGGCCGAAAGCCGAGTTCTCGAACCTATTGGGCAGGCATTACCGTCGGCTCCGGGTGAGCCACCAGATTGGCAAACCCAACAGTGAAGCATTGCTCAGTCTCAAGAGACGAGGGGAATGTCTGAGCAATCGGTGAGGGTGTTTGAGGCCGAAGGCCGAGTTCTCGAACCTATTGAGCAGGAATTACCGTCGGCTCCGGGTGAGCCACCAGCTTGGCAAACCCAAAAGTGAAGCATTGCTCAGTCTCAAGAGACGAGGGGAATGTCTGAACAATCGGTGAGGGTGTCTGAGGCCGAAAGCCGAGTTCTCGAACCTATTGGGCAGGCATTACCGTCGGCTCCGGGTGAGCCACCAAAGAGCGAAACAAAAAGTGTCAGCCGCAAAAAACGCGGCTACAAGCCAGCCACCGATCGTGGCTTACTAAAGAAGTGAAGAGGATTGCACCGTGTACATTCGGCCCATCCAAAAAGAAGACCTAGACAGTCTGTACCAGCTGGCAAAAAACTCCGGCGTCGGTGTGACATCGCTGCCCGACAGCAAACAGAAAATGGAAGCCAAGCTCAGCCAGGCCGTCGCATCGTTCAACAAAAGCATTCCCGAAAGCGAACGCATTTACCTGTTTGCCCTGGTTGAACCGGCCAGCCAAAAAATCGCTGGCATCTGCGCACTGGAAGCCAGTATTGGCCACGAAGACATCTGGTACAACTACCATGTCGGTAAAACTGTTCACTCCTCGCGTGAAATCAGCGTACACAAAATTACCGAAACACTTTATCTGAGTAACGACCTTACCGGCTGCTCAGAAATTGCCACCCTGTTCCTCATGCCCGACTACCGTAAAGACCAGAACGGCCAACTGCTCAGCCGCAGTCGCTATATGTTTCTGGCGGAATTTCAGGAACTGTTCAACGAACAGATCATCGCTGAAATGCGCGGCTACAGCGACGACAACGGCCGTTCCCCATTCTGGGACAGCCTCGGCAAACACTTCTTCCACATGGAGTTTTCCGATGCCGACTATCTGACCGGCCTCGGCAACAAGGTCTTCATCGCCGAACTGATGCCGAAATTCCCGATCTACGTGCCCATGCTGTCACCGGCGGCTCAAGCCTCCATTGGCAAGGTTCACCCGCAAACCGAACCAGCACTGGCCATGCTCAAGTCTGAAGGCTTTGAACCGAACAACTACATCGACATTTTCGATGGTGGCCCGACCGTTTCGGTAAAGGTTAAAAATATTCGCGCGGTACGCGAAAGCGAAATCTACAACGTGACCCGCAGCGAAGAGGCACCCGCGACAGATTTAACCGACAAGTACGGTTTATTGCTGGTCAGCAATCGAAAGTTTGACGATTTCCGTGTACTGCTAGCCAACAAATCCGCTCTGAACGGCAACAGCATTGTGCTGACGCCGGAACAAACAGAACAACTACAACTGAACGAAGGCGATACGGTTCGCGCCGTTTCATTGCGCCCTTAGGAGGTCACTATGTCTCACCCATCACTGTTTATCGGCGGCCAATGGATAGCCGGCAATGGCAAGGATTTAACATCCACCAACCCGGTTACACAGCAGGTTGTCTGGCAAGGCAGCACCGCCACACCGGCCAATGTCAACCTGGCGGTTCAGGCAGCACGCAGCGCCTTCAAAGGCTGGCGCAAAACGCCCGTTGAAACGCGCATTAACATTTGCCGGAAGTTTGGCGAATTGCTGAAAGAAAACCAGGAGCACCTGGCCGCCGTTATTGGCAGCGAAACCGGAAAGCCCTTGTGGGAATCGCGCACTGAAATTACCGCCATGATCAATAAGGTCGATATTTCTGTTCGCGCCTACAACGAGCGCACCGGCACCAAAGAAAGTGACCTGCCCGATGGCAAAGCGGTTCTGCGTCACCGCCCGCATGGCGTGGTGGCCGTATTCGGCCCTTACAACTTCCCCGGTCACCTGCCCAATGGCCATATCGTTCCGGCCCTGATAGCAGGCAACTGCGTGGTATTCAAACCGAGCGAGCAAACGCCAAAAATGGCGGAAGAAACGGTCAAACTGTGGCAACAGGCCGGCATACCGGAAGGTGTTCTCAATCTGGTTCAGGGGGCGATTGAAACCGGCGCAGCCCTGGCCAATCAGGGTCATATCGACGGCCTGTTCTTTACCGGCTCGTCCACCACCGGCGAGCTGCTGCACCGCGAATTCAGCGGCGATACCGGTAAGATTCTGGCCCTGGAAATGGGCGGCAATAACCCGATGATTCTCGATGATGACATTGACGAAAAAGCCGCGTTGCACCATGTATTGTTCTCGGCCTTTATTTCTGCCGGTCAGCGCTGTACCTGCGCACGCCGGTTGCTGGTGCCGGATAACAGCGCTGGTGATGAGTTTTTGGAAAAGCTGGTCGATGCTGCACTCAACTTAACGGTTGGCCGCTACGACGACGAGCAGCAGCCCTACATGGGCTCGGTCATTTCCGTTAAGGCGGCCGAAGGCCTGCTGGCAGCGCAACAGAACCTGATCGATAAAGGCGGCGTATCGCTGCTGGAAATGACTCAACTGGAAGAAAATACCGCGCTGCTGTCGCCGGGTATCATCGACCTGACCGACGCTACCGACGTACCGGATACCGAATACTTCGGCCCGTTGCTTTCGGTGTATCGCTACAGCAGTTTTGAGCAAGCGCTTCAGATTGCCAACGACACCCGTTACGGCCTGTCTGCCGGTTTGCTTTCCAACTCGCGCGAGCGTTACGAGGCATTCTTTGAAGAGATTCGCGCCGGCATCGTCAACTGGAACAAACCCATTACCGGCGCCGCCTCAACGGCACCGTTCGGCGGTATTGGCGCTTCCGGTAACCATCGCGCCAGCGCTTACTACGCTGCAGACTACTGCGCCTACCCGGTGGCCTCTATGGAAAGCCCGGAGCTAACCGCGCCCGCTAATTTGCCTAACGGGATGAAACTTTAAGGCAGCCGCCAGAACACAATTTGCCACGGACTAAGCTCAATGATCGTGCTCTTGAGATTAGGGCATCTGAGGCAGGAAGCCGAAGTTGAGCCCCACGGATGGGTTTACGCGTCCCTAATTTCAAGAGCACGATTATTGAGCTGGAAAGCTGGAGCTGAACGACATGAAAGCATATGAACTGAATCTGGATGGCCTCGTCGGCCCCACCCATAACTACGCCGGCCTTTCCTACGGCAACATCGCCTCAACCTCGCACACCGCCGACGCATCCAACCCGAAAGAAGCCGCCAGGCAGGGGCTGAAAAAAATGAAAGCCTTGGCCGATGCTGGCTTCAAACAAGGCATTCTGTTGCCGCATGAGCGCCCGGCCATCTGGGCACTCAAAGCACTCGGCTTTAGCGGCAGCGATGCGCAAATTCTGGAAAAGGTGCAAAAGCAGAACCCGGTGTTGCTCAGCGCGGTTTGCTCCGCCAGTTGCATGTGGACAGCCAACGCCGCCACCGTATCACCCAGTGCCGATACAATGGATAAACGCCTGCACTTCACTGCCGCCAATCTGAACGCCAAGTTTCACCGCTCCATCGAGCACGAAACCACCACCCGCATGTTGAAGAGCATCTTCGCCAACGAGCACTACTTTGCCCATCACGCGGCGCTGCCCGCCATTGCCAGCTTTGGTGACGAAGGCGCCGCCAACCATACTCGCTTCTGCACCGGCTATGGCCAGAGTGGTGTTGAGCTGTTCGTTTATGGCCAGGCCTCATTCAACAACAGCCTGCCTGCGCCACAGAAATACCCGGCCCGGCAGACGCTGGAAGCCAGCGAAGCTATCGCCCGCCTGCACGGCCTGGGCAACCGCAACGTCGTGTTCGCTCAGCAGAACCCTGCGGTCATCGATGCCGGTGTGTTCCATAACGATGTGATCGCCGTCGGCAACGGCAACGTGCTTTTCTATCATCAGGAAGCGTTCCTGAATACTGAACAGGTACTGAAAGAAATCGACGACAAGCTGGTTGGCAGCAACCTGATTGCTGTTTGCGTGCCAACCCGTGAGGTCAGCGTGCTCGACGCCGTACGCTCGTACCTGTTCAACAGCCAGCTGCTGAGCAACAAAGATGGCAGCATGACGCTGGTGGTGCCCGGCGAATGCCGCGAGACGGAATCTGTCTCCCGCTATCTGGATTCACTCCTGGCCAACAGCAGCAACCCGATCAACGAAGTCAAGGTATTCGACCTGAAGCAGTCGATGAACAACGGTGGTGGCCCTGCCTGCCTGCGCCTGCGGGTCGCCATTAATGAAACCGAACTGGCCGCCATGCATCAGGGCGTACTGCTCACCGATGAACTTTATGCCAACCTGAACCAATGGGTCGATAAACACTACCGCGACCGGCTCATTCAGGCAGACCTGGCCGACCCGAAACTGCTGACAGAAAGCCGCACCGCATTGGATGAACTGACGCAGCTGACCGGCGTGGGCAGCATTTACCCGTTTCAGTTGTAACTTTAAGCTGCGTCATAAAGCCTGCTCTGGCCAGTGGCGGATGCGCCACTGCCAGTTCACCAATCAATTTCCTCGCCGCTGTAGCTGAACAACCTGCCGCTGTCTTGGGCACTTAGCCGGCTCAGCAAACTCAACAAACACTGCGCCACATAATCGGCCGTAAATAGCTGACCTTGCGGCACATTGCGCTGAAAAGGTTTGGATAACCCGGTATCCGTCGTCCCAGGATGAAAAGCAACCACACAGCAGTTGGGCAGCTTGCGTTGCCATTCAATGCTAATGGTTTTCAAAGCCATATTCAGCGCGGCTTTCGAGGCCCGGTAACTCACCCAGCCACCGATGCGGTTATCTTCAATACTGCCAATGCGTGCCGAGAACGAGACAAAATAGCTCGTCGATTTCGCTTTTAAGTGTCGGCTGAAATGCTTCGCCAGCAACAGAGATGGCAGCGTATTGGCCTGAATATTCTGCTGGAAAAAATCAGGGTCAAACTCAGTAATCGATTTTTCTGGCTTGTGCTCAGGCGAATGCAAAAAACCAATGGCATTGATCAGCATATCTAATGCAGGCAGCACTGCTGCCAGTTGCGCCACCGACCGTTCATCGGATGCATCCAGCTGAAACCAACGCAACCGATCATGTTGCAGCGCAGGTCTTTTAGACCGGTAAGTGGCATAGAGGGTTGCGCCCGGCTTCTCCTCCAGCAGCCGCTCAACCACAGCAGAGCCAATCCCGCCCGAGCCGCCAATTATCAGAATATTCATTAAGGTTACTCCTTCCCTGGATAGCCTTACGTATCAACGAAGCAAATAGTTCAGGGCGATAGCCTGATAGGCAAAACAGTAGATTGAAAAACGTCGTAAAGCACAACCGGAGCGAAGCACCACCGATACGCCGGAAATGTTCGCCCGGGTAACAAAAAATTTCGCAGCGCCGGAGGAACAAGAGGACTTCGGCCGAAGACCCATGAATAAAAGGCTGCAGATCAGGCCCGGTTCTTATGTATCAATGAGTAAACGTTTCGAACACTCTTCGTAAATAGCAAAGCAACAAATATCGTTTGACTTACGTCAGATCGGTCTGTACGCTGCGCGACCAAGCTAAAAAGTAAGCATCAATTTTACAACCTCCATTTCGTAGTTGCTTGAAGTACTCCGTCCTGTAGTTTTTAAATTTTCGTTTGTTTTTCGCTTTTAATGCCTGCCAAATAATTGGTAAAGGCGCACGATTTAATTTCTATGGGATATATAAAATGTCTAATACAACTACTGGCACAGTAAAATGGTTCAACGAAACTAAAGGCTTCGGTTTTATCGAGCAAGAATCTGGTCCTGACGTTTTCGCTCACTTCAGCGCGATTTCAGGTTCTGGCTTCAAAACTCTGGCTGAAGGCCAAAAAGTTCAGTTCACAGTGACTCAGGGTCAGAAAGGTCCTCAGGCTGAGAACATCGTTGCTATCTAATTTCGATAGCCGACAGAAAAAAGCAAGCTTCTAGCTTGCTTTTTTTTCGCCTGTAACTTTATCTACAGGCTATGAATTGATGCTATATCCGGGATATGGATTAATTTATGAACAGACTTCTTATTTCCATCGCTATCACACTGTGCAGCTTCAGCCTTGTCAGTGCCGGTGAATTTAACTTCCGGCAGGCAAGCTCCAGCGATGCGGTCCTTCTGGATGCGTACGAGAATAAAACCAGTGACTTGCAGGTTCAGGGGCTGGGCATTGTCACCCGGGTACTGGCGGATGATCTGCAAGGCAGCCGGCATCAGCGTTTTATTCTTGAGCTGTCACACGGGCAAACCCTGCTTGTTGCGCACAATATTGACCTGGCGCCAAGAGTCAGCGATCTTGCGGTTGGCGACAGCGTTGAGTTTTACGGTGAATACGAATGGAACCCGCAGGGCGGCGTTATCCACTGGACCCATCACGACCCGGCGGGAAAACACCCAGGTGGATGGCTGCGCCACCAGGGCAAAACCTACCAATAGCGGATTCCTTCAGGCATAAAAAACGGCGAATAACTCGCCGCAGACTGCTGACAAAGTCACCACTGCCTTCAAGGCGATGAAAAGGTAGCTCCTAAATAGACGTCGAAAACATGGATGTTTTCGTCGAGCGTATCAGGACGATACTTGCAGCGGTCTATTTAGGAGCTACCTTTTCGTCGACGGGGTATACCGACAATCTGCGGCGTATAACTCCCCGCTCTTATTTACAGACAGCCACCCGCCATTTACTTTTCGCCGGCGCCAAGCATGCGTGAAAGGGTTCCGTCTTTATCGATGAACTGATGCTTTATGGCCGCTACCACATGTACCGAGACGATAATGATGATGGCCCATTTACCGCCACCGTGAATCACGTGTGCCAGCTGGTCCAGCCAGGCAACATCCAGATTAGACGACGGGATGACCGGCACGCCAAAGAAGCTGATTGCGCGGCCATGCGACACACTCATCATGATGCCCGAAATTGGCATCACCACAGTCAACAACAACAGCAGACCATGCACGGAGGCGGCAGAGATCTCCTGCCAACGCGGCATAGCACCCAGCGACGGCAACTTGCCTTCCTTTACCCGCCAGATAATCCTGGCAAGCGCCAGCACCAGAATCAGCAAGCCAATACTTTTATGAATGTTCATAATTTCGCGCTGTTCGGGCGAGCGTTCCATCTGTTCCATAATGATGCCGACCGTCGTTGCCGTAATCATCAGCAGCGCCACACTCCAGTGCAGCACCATGGTTGGGATAGAAAGTTTTTTAAAGCGACTCATTTCAGGGACTCTCCAAAGGGTAAAGAAAAATCAGCATTGCAATAATGCCGAAGCAAACCAGTAAATTGTGAAAGAAATAAGGAACAAACGGGCCTCATCCTACGAATAGATGAACTTGTGGCACGGCTGGCACCGGCGATCTAAAAACGCACACGAACGTTAAACTCGTTAAAGCGGAGCTTTCCGGCCCACCATCAAAGAATCGCTGAAGCCTACGACACAAACAGACAATTAATCCATACTGGAACATCAAACCACTACTACACTGAGCCTAAGTGATCTAAACTGACGATATTAACTCTCAAACAACAATAATAAGGATCACGCCATGCAACGCCCCCTTCCTCTTATCAGTACACTGGCCATTGCCACCGGCGCACTGTTCTGTTCACTGCCTGCCCAGGCTGCCGATAGCGACCCATCGCTGTACGGTGCGGAACTTTATAGCCTGGATACCGTACTCTACGGCAAGTTCGTCTTCCGCATGAAGATGCAATCGGAGCCTGGCGTGGTTTCCTCGTTTTTCACCTACGATAACCAATCCTGGCAGGGTAAGGGCATTCCCTGGCGTGAGATTGATTTCGAGACCATTGGCATTCGCCCTGACCTGCTGCAGACCAATATCATCACCGGCGACCTGAGCAGCCGGGTAACCACCGAGCACGAGGCAGAGGTTGAAAACATCGGCGACTACCACACCTACACCCTGGAATGGACGCCGGATGCCGTCATCTGGAAGGTCGATGGCGTTGCCGTCAGAACGGAGCTGGCTGCAAACTCACAACAAGTGATTGACCTGCGCGATACGCCTCAAACCTATCGCTCGAATATCTGGATTTCAGACGTGCCGGAATGGGTTGGTGAAATTGACCTCTCGCACCTGCCGCTTTATCAGGCGATTGACTGGATGGAATACTACAGCTATTCAAAAGACGCCGGTTTTGCGCTTCAATGGCGTGACGATTTCGATTCATTCGATCACTCCCGCTGGGCAAAGGGAAACTGGACATTCGATACCAACCGCGTCACCTTTGCACCGGAAAACCTGCAAGTAATAAACGGTGAGCTCGTCTTCGCCCTCACCGCCGGCAACAAGGGCTTTTAATGAAACAACCGTTAAGCAACCAATGCCCAATCTGTTTGGGCAGCAACCAGTGCAGCGCAGACACTTCCTGCTGGTGCATGCAAACCAAGGTACCGGAAGCATTAATCGCACTGGCTAAAAAACGCGGGTTGAACAGCCAGTGCATCTGCAAAAAGTGCATCGACCGTTTTGAAAAAACCGGATCACTGCCAACCGGCAGTGAGCAGTAACGGAAACATACGAGTCCATCACACGGCTTCACAAGCTTTACATTGTGAGCATCAATTTTAAATTTTGACCGCTGTTTAATTACGCGGCTTTCATGAATCATTCGGGTCTTTTTTATACCTCTAAAGAAACTGAAAGGAAACGATCATGAAAACTAAAACACTCTGTGCTGCCGCGGTGACTGCGTCACTTTTATGCACCGGCTACAGCTTCGCGCAATCTGCCCACTGGGGTTACGAAGGAGAAGAAGGCCCGGCACACTGGGGCTCTTTAAATGAAAGCTTTGCCATGTGCGCTATGGGCAAGCTGCAGTCACCGGTCGATATTTCCAGTGCAGTAAGTACCACCCAATCACCACTGACGTTCGACTACAAAGCCGGCGGTTATGAAATGATCAACAACGGCCACGCCTTACAGGTAAATTATGCGCCGGGCAGTACGCTGACCGTGGGTGATCACCAGTACGAGCTAAAACAGTTCCACTTTCATTCCCCGAGTGAAAACACCATCAACGGAAAGCAATTCCCGCTGGAGGCACACTTTGTTCATCAGGATGCAGATGGAAACTACGCCGTTGTTGCTGTGATGTACGACAACGGTGAGCCGAGAGAAGGGCTTGCAAGTGTCTGGCAAACGCAACTGCCAAAAACCTATGAAAAGCAAAGTTACGAAAACCCAATTGATGCCAACAGTTTGCTGCCAGAAAGTTTAGTGAGCTACCAGTTTACCGGCTCGTTAACGACGCCCCCCTGCTCAGAAAACGTTCAGTGGATCGTATTAAAAGAAGCAAACTATACCAACGATGAAATCATTCACGCCTTTGGTGAAGTTGTTCACTTGCCGAACAATCGCCCGGTACAGCCGTTAAACAACCGCACAATTTCCCAATAAACAGCCATACAAAAAAGAGCGCTTGCAAAGGCAAGTGCTCTTCAAAGGGTGTCGGCCATTCGCGACGTTAGCGCTTTGTTCATCGGCAAATCAATTACCTGAAAAACAGTTTGCTTTATTCCTTAATAACTTTATTTCCGTCAGGGTTAAAACCTTTTAAACCCTGACTTCACCCTACGGGGCACGCGTGAAGCCCTGCAAAACAATCACATCCTTCGCGCTGGGTTGTTTTACATCCACGCGCCTGTCGCTGTTAATGTTGTACAGGCCAATATCACGCGCCAGGTGCTCATTCCCCTGAATCACAGTAATGTTTGGGCGCTTAGATTTAGCAAAAAGTTTTTTAATACGTGCAAAGGTATTTACCAGGTTCATAACAAACTCCATTAAGAATTTAATGAACCGGGAGCTTTAAAAATGGAAGGATGTTACTGCTGCCGAACCGCTTATAAAGCTCGCGGTTCGGTAAGTGACATTAAACGAAACGCGATATTTCCAGACGATTATTTTTCGCATACGTGCGAGAACCATTACCCATGCGGGTAAAACAAGTCTGAGCATGTTTAGGTGCTGTGCAGATCATGTGAGTTCTCCTGATTAGCGCGAAAGATCGCAGTTCGTTTGTTAGCACCGAGCTAACGGGCTTTAGACTACCATGTCATTATGACAATTCAACAGCAGCGCAAGATTATTTTTCATTTTATGCAATATTTTCTTACTCGCTCACAAACTGAAGCGACTGGCGATTCAGCTGAGATTTTTTAAATCGTGATACACTTTAATACTCAAATTTAAAACCCGCCTAATGCTGACCATTAGAATTAACCCGATACATTTTTGAACCGGAGCGGCCATGTTTTATAGCTACCCTTCCAATCGTATGGAAAACCTGGTCTTCGCCTTTAACGAAATTTCCAAGGCCTCTTCTTCCGGCCCGTTCAGCGCAGAGAATATTTTGGTTCAGCACCCCGGCATGCAGCACTGGCTGAGCATGGCCATTGCCAACCTGCCCGAACGCCAGGTTTGCATGAACATCAATTACCCGCTGCCGGTGCGTTATTTCTGGGATTTAATCCGCCATGTCATTGGCAGTGAACAGGTACCCGAACGCTCCGCCTACAGCCGGGAGATTCTCGCCTGGCGCATATTCAATTTACTGGGCTGCAGCGAAGTGACTGAACAGCCACTGATGGCCGAGCCCACGCTTTACTGGCAACAGCAGCCGAGCTACCTGCAACACAGCCGCCGGTTTCAACTGGCCGAACAACTGGCCGACCTGTACGAGCAATACCTGATGTTTCGCCCGGACTGGATCGACGCCTGGGAAGCCAGCGAACTGGCGGGCAGCGAAGCGCTGCAACAACAGGAAGGCTGGCAGGCCGAACTGTGGCGCCTGCTGACCCAACAGGACGACAAACACCCGCTGCGTTTAATCCGCATGGCAATGGATAAGCTATCGTGCCCGGCAGAGCCGCTGCCCGATACCTTTTACCTGTTTGGCATCAATACCATGGCGCCGGTGTGGCTGAACTTTTTGCAGCAACTCAGCGAACAGTGCGATGTGGATGTGCACCTGTTTTACCTGAACCCCAGCGCCGAATACTGGGATGACATCAAGTCAGAAAAACAGGCCATGCGCCTGGAAGCGAAGAAGATTCAGCAGCGTGCGTCCAGCTTTAGCGATGAAAACGACCTGGAACTGCATACCGAAACCGGCAACCCGCTGCTGGCGAGCTTAGGGCAACAAGGCCAGGCCTTTGTGCGCCTGCTTTCTGAAACGGCACACTTCGACACCCCGGTGTTTTCCGCCAATGAACAGCAATCTGCATTGGCACTGTTGCAGCACGATGTACTCACCCTGAACGATGCGCGCAGTGAGCACAGCGAGCGGACACTCGACGACAGTATCAGCATCGCCAAAGCTCACAGTGCCTTTCGCGAGGTGCAGGCATTGCACGACTGGCTGTTGCACCAGTTCAACAACGATGCCAGCCTGACGCCGAAAGATGTGGTGGTAATGTGCCCGAACATCGAAAACTACGCGCCCTTTATTCACGCCGTGTTTTCTCAGAGCTTTGCCGATATTGAAGCCACCAGCCCGCCGCTGCCCTGCTCGGTGGCCGACCGTAACCTGAAAGATGCCGACCCGACGGTGGCTGCCTTTCTGGAACTGCTCAACCTGCCCGATGCCCGCTTCGAGGTAAACCAAATACTCAGCTGGCTGCGGGTACCGGCCATTGGCCACAAGTTTGAGCTGGCCGACAGCGATCTGGTACTGATCGAGCAGTGGCTTGCCAGTGCACACATTCACTGGGGCCTGAATGCCCGCCATAAAACCCAATGGGTAAACGGGCCGGTGACCGAGCACTTCACCTGGCGTCAGGGTTTAAAGCGATTGCTGTTGGGCTTTGCCTACAGCGATGAAGAGTCACTGCTTGGCGATCAGCTGCTGCTGCCCGATGTGGAAGGCGCTAATGCCCTTCTGCTGGGCAAGCTGATCAACATTCTGGAACAACTGGAAGACGCTCGTTCAACGCTCAATAAAGCACGCACGCCTTCCGGCTGGCAGAAGTACCTGACCGAAAACATCAAGCTGGCGCTGATTTCCGGCGAGAGTGAATTTGAACGCAGCAACCAGCATATTCTGAACGCCATCAACGACTTCACCGAGTTTGCCAACCGCGGTGGCATGGCCGACGAACCAATCCCGCTGGCGGTAATCCGCACGGTACTGGAAAACGCCTTTGCCAGCCCAGAGCAAACCGGCAGCCAGTTTATGACCGGCCAGATCACCGTGTGCTCGCTGGTGCCGATGCGCTCCATCCCGTTTAAGGTGGTTGCGCTGCTCGGCCTGAACGATGGTGAATTCCCGCGCACCCGGCCGCCACTGGGCTTCGACCTGATGGCGCACGATACGCCCCGGCTGGGCGACCGCTCCCGGCGCGGCGATGACCGCTACCTGTTTCTGGAGGCTATCCTCTCTGCCCGGCAGGCACTGTATTTAAGCTATCAGGGCTTTGATGTGCGCAACAACGAACAGCGCCCGCCTTCGCTGGTACTGGAAGAATTATTCGACTACCTCAAAGGCAGCTTTAACTTTTCGGCTCAACGCGATGTGAAAACCATTCCGCTGCAGCCGTTCAGCCTGAAAAACTATGCGCCCGAGCAGCCATCATTCAACCGACAGTGGTTAAAGCTGCTCAACGCCGAAGCTGCCCAAGCTGAGCAAACCTCATTACCGGCGCTAAGCGATGTGAAAACCGATTGGCAGCTGCACGAATGGGTTCAGTTTTTCACCCACCCGGCGAAATATTTCGCCCAGCAACGCCTGGGTTTATTCCTGCAGCAAAGCGATGCTGTCGAGCTGGACGATGCCGAACCGTTCGCACTCAGCCATCTCGACCGCTACCGCCTTCAGGAAAACGAAATCAACCTGGCGCTGAACCAGAAATGCTCACCAGACCTGGCGCTGAAAATGAAAGCCGGTAGCGAACTGCCGGTATTCAGCTTTGTTGATGAACAACTCGACGACTGGCAACAGCAGGCGCAGGCGTTCAGCAAGCAGGTCGCCGCGCACGGTGGTAACCGTCTTGAAATAAGAAGCCAGACGCTGGAATTCAACCGGTTCAAGCTCAGTACTTCATTGCCGGAATGCGACAACGGCCTTCTGTTCTGGCGCATGGCCAACCCGAAAGGCAGCGACTTGGCGACGTTATGGCTGCACCACCTGTTTGCCAACGTCAGTCAGCCGACGACCACCATCGGCCTGTATCGCGGCAAAGACAACAGTATTGATCAGCTCACCGCCCAGCCGGTAAAAGAGGCTGGTAAAAAGCTTGAGCAGTTTTATCAAACCCTTATCGCCGGCCTGAACCAGCCGCTGATCGTACACAGCCAGATTGCACTGAGCCTGCTGAACGAGAAAGAAACCCTGAAAGACTGGAGCCTGCTGTGGCTGGGCGACAGCTACAACTTTAAACAGGGCCTGTTGGATGACCCGTACAACCGGCACTTTTTCGCAGTCGAGCAAGATTATGAGGCCATCTTCGCGCAGGTGCGCGCACTGTACAGCGAGCTGCCCGAAGCCATCACGCTTAGCGCCATCAGCGAGGACGCCTAAATGCAGGAATTAACCCTGACCCAAATTCCGCTGCACGGCACGCACCTGATTGAGGCCAGCGCCGGCACCGGCAAAACCTACAGTATTCTGCGCATCTATCTGCGCCTGTTGCTGCAACAGAAGCACTCGGTGCATCAGATCCTGGTGATGACCTTTACCAATGCCGCCACGGCGGAGCTGCGCAACCGGCTGAGTGAATTCCTGCGCGAAATCAGAGCCGAATGGCAGACCAGCACCGAGCCTGTCGTTATGGAACTGCGTAAAGAGCTGCCCAGTGCCGAGGCCGACCTGCTGCTGAAGCAGGCCATCCTACACCTGGACGAAGCCAGCATCTTTACCATTCACGGCTTCTGCAAACGGGCGCTGGGCGAACAGGCCTTCTTAAGCGGCGTCAGCTTTAACCTGCAGTTGGAAGGCGATTCCAGCGAGCTGATTATTCAGGCCGCACAGGATTGGTACCGCAATAACATAGACAACGACGCCTTCGCAGAACTCTATAACCAGTGGCCCACACCGGAAGGCTTTGTCAGCCACTGGAAGCTGGCGCTGACCACCAGCGATGATGTGCAACGGCCACAAACAGCCGACATCAGCCCGCTGTGGCAGGATTTTCTGGCGCACTGGGAGGGCGAGCGCGAAGCCTTCGTAAAGCTGAATATCGAGGCCAAGCTGAAACAGGACCGGCTTGATAAAAACCATGAAGACTTAGCCTGGCTGGATGCCGCCTACCAACAGCACAGCACCGAGCCGCTGCAACACCTGCTCAGCGATGTGGTGAAGCGCTGCTTCGACGGCAAGAAAAAACAGGCCGAGCTTGCCCACACCGCCGCGCTGTTGCCGGCGCTGCAAAGCAACCGCAAAGCGGAACTGATTAACTTTGCGCTCGATGGTGTGGAGTTTATCCGCCAGCGTGTCAGCAATGAAAAGGACCGCTTAGAGCGGCTCGATTTTAACGACCTGATTATTCAGCTCAGCCAAAGCCTGCAGGCCGCCAATGGCGATGCGCTGGGCAAGGCATTACTGGAAACCTACCCGGCGGTACTGGTAGATGAGTTTCAGGATACCGACCCGGATCAGTACGCCATTCTTAACAGAATTTACGGCAACGCACCAAGTGCCTTCATGTGCCTGATTGGCGACCCGAAGCAGGCGATTTACTCGTTCCGTGGCGGCGATGTGTTCGCCTACCTGAAAGCCAAAGAACAGGCGCACTACCACTGGTGGATGAACACCAACTACCGGTCTGCGCAGGGCGTCGTTGATGGCTACAACCAGATTTTTATCGGTAAGAATGCCGCTGAAACCTTTGGTTTCGGCATTGGCTACCAGGCCGTACAGGCAGCAAAAGAAGCCATCAGCTTCAGCGACGATAGCCAGCGCGCTGCCGTGCAATGGGTGGCACTGAGCCCAACGGAAGTGCCCAGCCGGGGCTTGAATAAAGCCTTCTGTGAACAGATCGCGCGCTGGTGCAGCAATGAAATTATTCAGCTGATCAGCGCAGTAACCGCCAATGGGCAAGCTGTTAAACCGGGTGATATCGCGCTGCTGGTACGCAGCCATACCGAGGCCACCCTGCTGCAGAACGCCTTAACCGCCGCCGGTTTAAGCTCGGTATTCTTAAGCGCTCGCGCCAATGTGTTTCACAGCGATGAAGCCCGGCAGCTGTATCAGTTACTCAGCGGCATCTGGAAGTATGAAAACGACCGCTTGTTCATCGCCGCACTGGCCAGCAACTGGCTGCAGCTCTCAGTTACCGAGCTGGATGAACTGCAGCACGATGAATTCCGCTGGGTACACTGGCAAAGTCAGTTTGAAGACTGGCGCAACCAGTGGCAGCGCAATGGCCTGATGAGCATGCTGCTGGATATTCTGCAGCTGCACTTTAAACCTTCGGCGGCCGATGCCAATCGCCAGCTCACAAACATGCTGCACCTGGCCGAGCTGCTGCAAAAAGAAAGTACCCGGCTGCGCAAGGCCGATGCCCTGCTGCATTGGTTCGCGCTGGCTATGGATGAGCAGCATGGCACGCCGGAAGAAAACACCCTGCGCCTGGAAAGCGACGACGAGCTGATCAAGATTATCACCATGCACGGCTCTAAAGGCCTGGAATACCCGGTGGTGTTCCTGCCGTTTGTGGCCTATCACGGCAGCTCGACCAAAACACCGGCGGTGCTGCGCTACCACAGCCGCCAGGATTTCAGCGCGCACCAGTCCTACCTGCACAACAGCGATATTCTGCGCCTGGCCAATGAAGAAGACGAAGCCGAGCGCATCCGGCTGTTTTATGTAGCGGCTACGCGCGCCAAATTGCGGCTCTATATTTGTGCGGCCCCCTTTGGCAGCTTTAAGAATTCAGCCCTGGCACGCACCCTGAAACTGGATAAGTTCAGCACCGGGAGTTTTGCCGAAATAGAAAACACCGGCCTGCTGCAGGTGAATACCGATGCGCTGCAAGACGCCAGCTGGCAACCAACGGAGTCTCGCCAGCAGCCGCACATCGCCGAGTTTACCGGCCGTATTGAACGCGACTGGTGGCTGAGTTCGTTTTCGGCCTTAACGCGGCATATCTCCCACAGTAACCAAAGCCTGAGCAGCCACAGCCAACCGGACCGCGACGAAGATCAGCCCAGCGAACTGCCGGCTGAATCCGATCAACTGCGCTTCCGCCTGGCTAAGGGTGCCGAGGCCGGCAACCTGCTGCACGATGCCTTTGAAGTGCTCGATTTCCAGTCACCGGATTTCGCCAAGGCTTACGAAAACAGCCAAACCCGTTACCCGAGCCTGACTGAGAGCTTCGCAGCGGCAGAATTCAGCCAGTGGCTAAACGAAATTCTCAATGCCCCGCTACCCCGGGGTGGCAAACTGGCCGATCTGCCCATGGAAAAAACGCTGCGCGAGGCCGAGTTTTACTTCCCCATGCAGGGCCAGCAGGCCGATGCGCTGGCGGCCTTTATCCGCAAGCACCGCAATGCGGACTACTACCTGCCAGAGCGTAACCGCCTGAAGGGCATGATGCATGGCTTTATCGACCTGATATTTGAGCACGACGGTCGCTTTTATGTCGCCGATTACAAATCGACCTTCCTGGGCACAAGGCTGGATGACTACCACCCGGCGGCGGTTACCCTGAGCGTGTTTCATTCCAGCTACGATGTGCAGTACCTGATTTACTCGCTGGCACTGCACCGCTACCTGAAGACCCGGCTGCCCGGCTACAACCCGGAGCAACACTTTGGTGGGGTTTATTACCTGTACCTGCGCGGCATGAACACAGACAACAGCAACGGCATTTACTTTACCGGGGTGAGCCAGAGCGAGCTGGACGCGCTCGATGCCATTTTCTCTGAACCGCAACCCCTAAACCAGCGCGGAGCCGCCCATGAGTGAACTGTTACCCTCTCCGTTCCAGGCCGTGGACCGGCAGCTTGCCCAAGAGGTGTGCCAGCTGCTGAAAATTGACGATGCCTTGCTACGCCAGAGCATCATGGCCATGAGCTTTGCGTTGCAACAGGGGCACAGCTGCCTGGCCCTGCACAGCTGCCTGCAGGAAAGCCCCTACCGCACGATGGCCGAGTACGGCTTTGAAAGTTTTCCACCTGCGGCGCAATGGCAGGCTCATTTAGAGCAATTGCCGATACGGCCTGAACACAATGCACCGGTCGTGTTCTATCAGGGGCGCCTGTACCTGCGCCGCTATTTTCAGTTTGAAACGGAGCTGGCTAGCTTTATTGCCAGCCATGAGAACCGGCAACCCGCGCTGACCAGCGAAACGCTCAAGCTGGCCAGGCAGCTGCTGGGCGAATTTTTCAGCACCGAACCGGGCCAGACCAACTGGCAGCAGGTGGCGGCAGCCAATGCGCTGCTCTCCAGCTTTACCACCATCATCGGCGGCCCGGGAACCGGTAAAACCTATACGGTGACGCGTATTTTGGCGCTGCTGGCCATGCTCAGCGAGACAACGCTGAAGATCAGGCTGGCGGCCCCCACCGGTAAGGCAGCGCAACGGCTGGCCGAATCGATTCGTCAGGCCAAAGCCAACATGAATCTGGATATGATTACCGCGCAAAGCATCCCGGATGAGGCCGCGACGCTGCACCGCCTGCTGGGCGTGATTCCCAACAGCATTCACTTCCGCCATAACCGCGAAAACCCGATTGATGCCGATGTGGTGCTGGTGGATGAGGTTTCCATGGTCGACTTGCCTCTGATGACCCGCTTCATCCGCGCGCTGAAGCCAGAAACCAGAGTCATTCTGCTCGGCGATGCTGACCAGCTGCCCTCGGTCGCTGCAGGCAGTGTTCTGGCCGATATCACCAGCGGCCAGCGCCAGCAGTACAGCGCCAAGCGATGCGCTGCACTGAAGCAGCTGGGTATCAACCTGCCGGCAGCGGCCGAAGGCCAAGCCACACTCGACCGCGTCACTGCACTGGTGCACAGCCGGCGTTTTTCTGAGCACAGCGGTGTCGGCGCATTGGCCAGAGCCGTGTTGGCAGGAAACTGCGCGGCCAGTACCGAGGTTTTCGCACAATTCAACGACCTCCGCTGGGTCCCGGACGACCAGTTTGATGCCCAGCTGAATGACTGGCTGCGCCAGCATATTCAGCCGATCGCCCAGCAAGGCAGCGTTAACGAGGCCTATGCCAAACTGCAGCAGTTCCGCTTGCTGTGTGCCACCCGTGAAGGCGAGCGCGGGGTCAAGGAACTGAACGAACGCATCACCCGGCTGGTCAATACAGAGCGCACGCCGTTCTTTAAAGGTCAGCCGGTTATGGTGACGCAGAACCATTACGGCCTGAAACTGTATAATGGCGACATCGGCCTGCTCTGGCCCAACGATGAAGGCCACCTGATGGTCTGGTTTGAGGCCGAAAACGGCTATCGCGCGGTGACACCCGGACGCCTGCCGGCCTTTGAAACGGTTTATGCCATGACCATTCACAAAACCCAGGGCTCCGAGTTTGATCATGTGGTGGTGGTTTTACCGGGCGAAAAATCGTCCCTGCTTAACCGCGAGCTGATCTATACCGGCCTGACCCGCGCCAAACTGACAGTCACGGTTGTCGGCGCGGCTACCGTTTGGCAACAGGGCGTCAGCCAGCGGGTTGAACGCTGGGCCGGGCTTTCCGAACAAATAGCCGAACGTTTAGCTGCAAGGAACACAAAATGACCCAGGAATTTCAGTTTACCGAACACTTCAAGGTTCGCGACTACGAATGCGACCTGCAACGCATCGTCAACAATGCTGTGTACCAGAACTATCTGGAACATGCCCGGCACGAGTTTTTGCTCAGCAAGAAGGTCGATTTCGCAGCACTGGCCGATGAGGGTTTAAACCTGGTGGTCATTCGCGCCGAAGTGGACTACAAAAGGTCGCTCACCAGTGGCGATGAATTTTATGTGGGCGTGAACTTCTCGATGCACGACCGGGTACGTTTCAAGTTTGATCAAACCATCGTGCGTAAAAGCGATAGTGCCGTTTGCGTACAGGCGGTGGTTTATGGCACCGGCATGACCAACAAAGGGCGGCCTAAAGTACCGAGAACATTAGTGGAGCAGCTGCTGGCATGAGGGACAGAAAAAGCCGACGCGCTGTCGAAATCCTTTACATCTGAATAAAAACACAGGAGACTCCGCCACCGCGGCCGATTTTTTGTGAACCGCATCGCAAACATTGTTCAGTTTGGACAAAAAATGTCGGTTTTTCTTACAACCCGAAAGACAAAGTGTGATGCGGATCCCCATATCCAGCGGGGTTGCACCATTTGGCTCAGTTCGTGCTACATAACTGAAAATTCATTCAAGGAATTGATGCTGTGAATTTACTCAAACTTATCCCTGTTCTACTGCTGACGGTTTCGCCTGCTTTTGGTTATTTTATCTCCGACAGCAGCGGCACGACCGATGTCGGCTCACTCGATTCCCTGCTAGCAGTAATTTCCAAATCGGACATGAAAGATTTTGGTAACGGTTCTAATGAAACAACGGAAGCTAACTGGGTCAATTCTATTTTGCCCACCAGCTTCACGTCTGAGGACGCCTCAAAAAATGAAAAGGTTGGAGCGACGCTGGTTGACGGTGAATCAAATATCTGGGCCTTTGAGCTAACAACCGGCGCTGGCTATTACGTTATTAAGAACAGCACCTGGTGGGCACTGCTACTGAACAACGACTCAACCTCGTGGGGCGTTATTGATACCAGCTTATCGGGCCTGTCTGAGTTCAATCTGAATGACCTGGAAATTAGCCATGTCACGGAGTTTAAGGTTCCCATCCCTGAACCATCCAGCCTGCTGCTGTTCGGTATGGGCATTGCTGGCCTGGTAGGCGCGCGTAAATACCGAAAAAGCTAAGCCTTACCCCATCACAGCCTAACAACCTGCCTCGTGCTGGTTGTTTTGTTTCTGCCATTCTGAAATTACGAACTGCATTAATTGTGCAATTATTTTCGGTGATCTCCGGATAAATTGTGGCTTTGTCAGCTAGCCGCTGACGAATTGTGGAGAAGCCGGTGGTTTTGCCCGGCGCCAATTGGAAATCGCTTTGAAATAGCCATACTCAGCGCATCGGAAACCAAACCACAGGATAGAACGATGAAGAAAATAACCGCATGTGCAGCCGCTGTGGCTATGGCACTTTCAATCGGAACCGCTATTGCAGCCAGTTCAGATCAAGGCCCGCCTCGAGGCCCTAACTTCGCTGAAGTTGCAGAAACCCTGGGCATTGCCGAGCAAGATTTGATTGATGCTTTAGGCGAGCCTGTACAGGGTGAGCGCCCGGATTTTGCCACTGCAGCAGCAGCTCTGGGCATCAGTGAACAAGATCTGATGGATGCGATGGGCCCGCCTCCGGGTGGCGGCCAGGGCGGCCCTGGCGGTCAGAGCAACTAAGAGCACGACTTAGTTAAATAAGAGGGCTTCGTGCCCTCTTTTTTTAAGCAATACTCAGAACGTCGACCAGATGGCGCACACTGAAATCTGGCTCTATATCCGTTTCATTCACAGCGTCGTTGCGCTGATACCAACATCCTTTCATACCGACCTGCTGCGGCCCTTGCACATCCGATTTAATATCGTCGCCTATCATCAGGCAGCGGCTGGCATCGTTCACCCCCACATGACGCATGGCGATATGGTAGATCTCTGGCTCCGGCTTTTTCACACCAACCACAGAACTTACCGTGATCCCCTGTAGCCTTTCTTCCCAGCCGGCTAAACGCCAGCGGTGTGCCTGTACCGCGGGAAAGCCGTTGGTGATGATGTGAACCGGGTACTTGCCCAGCAGATAATCCATCAGCTCATCGGCACCGGCTTCCTTTTCGCAATGCTGCGCCAGGCTGGCCTCGTAGTGGTCGGCCAGCTGCACCGGGCAGACCTGCTCAATTAAACCCATATGCTCTGTCCACCGGCTCCAGCGCAAATGATTAATCTCGCTGTTATGAATCAAGCCCTCATTGTGCTGGTTCCAGCAATCACGGTTAATCCGGTTGTAGTGAGCAATCGCTTCGCTGTGCGCAGGCAGGCTGAAACGGGCCAGGCTATCGGCAATGGCCTTGCTCTGCGTGCGGTCGAAATCAAACAGGGTATTGTCGGCATCAATAAAAATGGCATCGAAGCTCATCGGTTGAACTACTCTAATTAATCAAACGCTCATTGCACCCTTTTCAAAGAACGGTTGCAAGGCACCATTACCGTGAGCAGATGGCACAACAGCATTTGTTTTGCAGCCATAGTTCAGATATCGGCAATGATATACAGTTGTATATTAATAACTCGAATAAAGCCTGTCTGGAGACTCCATGCCTTATATCTCGCAAATGCAGCACCATGCAGCGACCTACCCCTCTGCCCTTGCCCTTTCAGAAAAACAGCAGGGCCATTGGCATCATCTGAGTTGGACCGAGGCCTGGCAGCAGGTCACGCAAATCGCGGCCAGGCTCAACAGCCTGGGCATCAGCAGAGGTGAGCGCATCGCTATTTTTGCCAACAACTGCGTGGACTGGACTCTGGTCGACCTCGCGGCGATGTACCTGGGTGTTGTAACTGTTCCGCTTTATGCCACAGCCAGTCCGGGGCAGATCCAATACATTCTGCAGCATGCCAAAGTACGGCTGGCGTTTTGTGGCGAAGAACAGAGCCATACCCTGGCCAGCGTCACCGACGAATTACCCGATTTAACCGGCACGGTATTGATTGGTCAGCATTCACTGAGCAGTCTGCCTGACAACCATCTGCAGCACTGGGTCGGCACCAATCTGCCCGCGCCGGAGCCCTACCTGGCCACCGAGTCTGATTTACTGACTATCGTCTACACCAGCGGCACTACCGGTACCCCCAAGGGCGTCATGCTCACACACGGCAACCTGATGGCAACGGTTCAGTCGCACCTGCAGGCACTGGATTTCAGCCGCGGTGACCGTTCGCTGGCGGCACTGCCGCTGAGCCATATCTTTGAACGCGGTTGGAGCCTGATTGCACTCTATGCCGGTGGCCACAACCACTATGTGGATGATGTAAAACAGATGGCCTCGCTGCTGCCGGAGGTGAAACCTCATGTCGTCTGCGCAGTGCCGCGCATGCTGGAAAAAATTCACAGCGGTATCTTCAGCAAAGCCAAAAAGAAGGGGTTTCTCGCGCACTTCATGGTGAACTGGGCGGATGTGCGCGTGCAGCGCAATACGGCACAGCAGCTGGCCGGTAAAGAGCTGAACGGGTATCAGCGCCGTATGCAGGCACTGGCCACAAAGCTGGTGGGCAGCAAGATTCGCAACGCGCTCGGCGGTGAGGTTCGCTTTATGCCTTGCGGTGGTGGCTCGCTGGATGCCGGCATTCACAGCTTCTTTGCCGGGCTGGGCATTAACGTCAAGGTTGGTTACGGCCTGACCGAAACCTTTGGCACAGTCAGCCTGATGCCGGATGTCGGCTACCTGCCGGGCAGTATGGGCCAGCAATTGCCTAATGTAGAAACCCGCATAGACCCGAAAACCCAAGAAATACTGGTCAAAAGCCCGGGCATGACCCACGGTTATTATCTGGATGAGGCGGCGACCAGCGAACTACTGGTCGATGGCTGGCTGCGCACCGGCGACGCCGGCAACAAGGATGCACAGGGCAACCTGATCTTCCAGGAGCGCATTAAAGACCTGATGAAAACAGCCAACGGAAAGTACATCGCACCGCAGCAGGTGGAAGGCATACTGGCACGTGAAGCGCTGTTTGAGCAGGTGGCGGTGATTGCCGATGCGCGCAAGTTTGTTTCTGCGCTGATCGTTCCGGCCTGGGAAGCACTCGAAGACTATGCCCAGAGCATCAACCTGAGTTACGAAAACCGGCTGGAACTGATTCGTAACTCGAAGGTTCTTGAATACGTGGAGCATTGCCTGCAGGAGGTACAAGGCGAGCTGGCGATGTTTGAGCAGGTGAAAAAGTTCACCCTGCTGCCGCAGGAGTTTTCCATTGAACAGGGCGAAATCACGCCAACCATGAAGCTGCGCCGAAACGTGATTGCACAACGCTTTGCCCAAGAAATTGAGGCCATGTATAGTTAGCGGCCCTGATGCGGCCCGGCCAAGACCGGGCCTTTTTATGAGAGATCAAGATGATTAAACACAACGAGTATTTTGAAGGTAAGGTGCAGTCACTGGCCGTTGATGGCCACGAAAAGCCTGCCACCGTCGGTGTCATGGCCGCTGGTGAGTACGAGTTTGGCACCGAACTACCCGAGCTGATGACCGTGATCGCCGGTGAGCTGCAAATTCAACTGCCCGGCGAGAGCGAGTGGAGCACCTACCGCAATGGCCAGTCGTTTAATGTTGCCGGCAACAGCAAGTTTCAGGTGAAGGTACCGGTAAATACCGCCTACTACTGCATCTACGGCTAATCGCCCACCAGGGGCTGAAACTCAGCTCAGCCCCGACACCCCACCCTAATACCAGACCACCGGCTGCTAAATGCTAGATGCTAGATGCTAGATGCGAGATGCGAGATGCTAGTATCTCGATTCTCGAATCTGCCCCTCTGCTACGCCACCACCCGGTACTTCCTGCTTAGGTGTTCGGGAACTCGGCCTGCGGCCTCAGACACCCCTCGGCACCTGCGCAGAAAGCCCCGCTGGCAGCTCTGATACATCTCACATCTCACATCTCACATCTCACGTCTCACGTCTCACGTCTCACGTCTCACGTCTCACGTCTCACGTCTCACATTTTACGCCTTACTTATCACTCCACCAGCCATCTAGCATCTAGCATCTAGCAACTAACTACTAGCATCTAACAATTACCCCACAATCGACTGACTCACCAGGTAGTCATCGTAAGTACCGTGGAAGTCGACAATGCCGTTCGGGGTAATCTCCAGAATGCGCGTTGCCAGGCTGGAGACAAACTCACGGTCGTGGCTGACAAAGATCAGCGTGCCGGGGTAGTTTTCCAGCGCCAGGTTAAGCGATTCAATCGATTCCATATCCAGGTGGTTGGTCGGCTCATCGAGCAACATAATGTTCGGGCGTTGCAGCATCATGCGGCCAAAGATCATTCGGCCCTGCTCACCACCGGAAATGACCGATACCGCCTTATGGATTTCGTTCTGCGAGAACAGCAGGCGCCCTAAGGTACCGCGAATAACCTGCTCGTCGTCGCCCTCTTTACCGCATTCACTCATCCATTCCAGCAGCGTTTTTTCGCTCTGGAAGTCGGCAGCGTGATCCTGTGCGTAATAGGCAATGTTAGAGTTTTCCGACCACTTGATGGTGCCGGAATCCAGCTCGGTATCGCCCACCAGGCACTTCATCAGGGTCGATTTACCAATACCGTTGGCACCAATAATGGCGATGCGCTCACCCACTTCGATTTTCAGGTCGAGGTTCTGGAACAAAATTTCGTCGTAGCTTTTCTTCAGCCCTTCCGCTTCCAGTGCCATGCGGTGCAGCTTTTGCTCCTGCTCGAAACGGATAAACGGATTCTGACGGCTGGAAGGCTTCACTTCCGCCAGCTCGATCTTATCGATCTGCTTGGCGCGGGAGGTGGCCTGTTTGGATTTGGACGCGTTAGCCGAGAAGCGGCTGACAAAGGTTTTCAGCTCAGCAATCTGCGCTTTCTTCTTGGCGTTATCGGCCAGCAGGCGCTCACGTGCCTGAGTCGAGGCCGTCATGTATTCATCATAAGAGCCCGGATAGATGCGCAGCTCGCCGTAGTCCAGATCGGCCATGTGGGTACAGACACTGTTCAGGAAGTGACGGTCGTGCGAGATGATGATCATGGTGCACTGGCGGTCGTTCAGTACGCCTTCCAACCAGCGAATAGTGTTGATATCCAGGTTGTTGGTCGGTTCGTCGAGCAGCATGATATCCGGGTCAGAAAACAGCACCTGCGCCAGCAATACCCGAAGCTTCCAGCCCGGTGCGACCTCGCTCATCGGGCCATAGTGCTGTTCAATGGGAATACCCACACCCAACAGCAATTCACCGGCACGGGCTTCCGCTGAGTAACCGTCCATCTCTGCGAACTCGCCTTCCAGTTCGGCCGCGCGCAGACCGTCTTCTTCAGTCATTTCAGTCTTCGCGTAGATGGCGTCTTTTTCAGACTTTACCTGCCACAGCTCGTTGTGGCCCATGATGACGGTATCAATCACGCTGAACTGTTCGTAAGCGAACTGATCCTGTTTCAGCTTACCGATGCGTTCGTTCGGATCTTTGGAAACATTGCCGAGCGAAGGCTCCAGGTCGCTGCCGAGAATCTTCATCAGCGTGGATTTACCGCAGCCGTTGGCGCCGATCAGGCCGTAGCGGTTGCCTTCGCCAAACTTTACGGAGATGTTTTCAAATAGCGGCTTAGCGCCAAACTGCATGGTGATGTTTGCGGTGGTCAGCAAGGTGGGAATCCATATTTTGAGGTGAATGTGTTGCCAGCGGTGCTGGAAAAGATGCTGCCGAATGCTAAAGGCTGGCTGCGCCTGTGTCTATGGCTGATTTGTTATGTTTCGGTGTGCGTTTAATGGCAGCCAAAAGCACGGTAGAATGGCGCCGCTAAAAATTATGGAGACTACAAATATGCCTTTTTACGCGGTTGGCCACAAAACGCCGGATACCGATTCCATTGTTTCTGCCATTGCCCTGGCAGAGCTGAAAAAGCAGCTGGGCGAAGACGTTGTTCCTGTGCGTCAGGGCGAGATCACCCCGGAAACCCAGTTCGTGCTGGATCGCTTCAACATGCCAACGCCAGAACTGAAGACCAGTGTCGCCGGCGAAAGCGTTTATATCGTTGATTATTCCGACCGCGCGCAGGCACCGGATGACCTGGCGGAAGCGACCGTTCTGGGCATTGTCGACCATCACAAGCTGGGCGACATTACCACGTCTGCGCCGCTGGAGTGCTGGATCCGCCCGGTAGGCTGCAGCAACACCATCATCAAGGAAATGTACGACTACCACGGCGTGAGCATTGCTAAAGATGTGGCTGGCATCATGCTGTGTGCCATTCTGAGCGATACAGTCATCTTCAAATCACCGACCTGCACGGACATCGACAAAAAGGTTGTTGAAGAGCTGGCACAAATCGCCGGCGTTGACGACTACAAAGCCCTGGCCATTGAGATGTTCAAGGTGAAATCGGCCGTTGAAGGCACACCGGCGCGTGACCTGGTACTGCGTGACTTCAAAGATTTTTCCATGGCGGGCAACAAGGTCGGTGTTGGCCAGTTGGAAGCGATTGATAACTCCGTTTTTGAAGCCATCAAAGCTGAGTTGGAAGCCGAATTGGTTACGCTGAAAGCCGAAGGTGAGCGTCACACCATTATGCTGGTGTTGACCGACATCATGAAGGAAGGCTCAGAAGTGATCGTTGTTTCTGATGACGATACGCTGGCTAAGCGCGCCTTCGGTGCCGACTTTAACGATGGCAAAGCCTGGCTCGACGGTGTACTGAGCCGCAAGAAGCAGATCATTCCGCCGCTGGAAAAAGCCTTTAGCTAATCCGGCCTGCAGCCTGCCGTTATCGTCGGCAGGCTCACTTCCCTTTACGCAGTCATGCGCTACCAGCGCGGAACTTTCTGTCAGACTCCAGACTCTTAAATGCAGATTTGTATTTTCCGGAGTCACTATGAAGCGATTCACGCTTTTCCTTACCGCAACCACCCTGACCTGCAGCCTGACGTTTGCGGCTGAGAACCTCACCGATTTTGCCAATGCCAACCCGGCTGACTGGAAAACCAAAGCCTTTGTGGGCGAAACGCAATACAGCCTTACTGAGCAGGATGGAACAACTCTGCTGAAGGCCGAGGCCGAGTCCAGTGCATCAGGCATCATCTTTGAAGAAAAAATCGACCTGCAAAAAACACCCTACATCAACTGGCAGTGGCTGATTGAAAGCAAGCTTGCTGATATTGATGAGCAGAGCAAAGAAGGCGACGACTATGTTGCCCGGGTTTATGTGGTTCTGGACGGTGGACTGGTGTTCTGGAATACCAAGGCGCTGACGTACGTCTGGTCGAGCACACAGCAACAAGGAACCGAATGGGATAACGCCTACACCGGCGATGCTGTGCGTATGGTCGCATTGCGCGGCTCCGAAGCAGAAACCGGTCAATGGTACAACGAAAAACGGAATGTCTATGAAGACCTGATCGCCCAGTTCGGTGATCGCGGCAGCGACAAAGCCAACCTGAAAAAATATCGTTATATTGATGCCACTGTCATCATGACCGATACCGATAACAGCGGTGGCTCGGCGACTGCCTACTACGGCGACATCGTCTTCACTGAAAATTAGCCCCCTTTTAGACGGTGGAGAGTGCCTGCGCGATAAAGTCGAAAATCTTGCGAACGCGCAGGCTGGTTCTTAATTCCTGATGGCACACCAGCCACAGCGGCACCTCCATGATTGGCCCGTCTTGCGGATTCACACGAACGAACTCCTCGTCGACGCCCGCCAGGCTTTCAGGGAAAAACATCAGCCCCAGGCCCAGCCGGCAAAGCTGCACCTGCATGGGTTGATAGGCGGTAATCAATTGAAAATTCTGCTTAGCCAGCGGCCAGTTCTTTGCAGACAGCAGCTCAGTAATCGCATTGCTGTGATCAAAGGCGAATATCTGTATTGCTTTGTCATCACTCAACTGGTCAACGTAGGATTTATGGCCATACAACCAGATTTTTTCGGTACACAGCTTTTTCGCGATCAGCTCCGGCTGCGTCGGTCTGAAATTACGGATTGCTATATCCGCCTCACGCCGGGTTAAATTACTGGTCTGGTTGGTAACGACGATTTCCAGCTGAATACCCGGCTGCTCGCGGCGCAGCTGCGCAATAATTTCCGGAATCCGGTATTCGGCATCCAACTGGCCAACCGAGAGTGTGACCAACCCCTCCAGTTTGTGTGATTGCCCAGCCGCAGAAAGCGAAAACCTTTCTGCCGACTCCGCCATCGTGCGGGCATGCTGCAGCAGCTCCAAACCACTCTCTGTCAGCACCAGCTTCTGGCCGCCACGCTCAAACAGCGTCACACCCAGCTCAGCTTCTAACGCGGCTACCTGCCGGCTGAGAGTCGGCTGTGTCATCCCCAGTACCTTTGCGGCGGCAGAAAGCGAGCCCTCTTCCGCAGTGACCAGGAAGGCGCGCGTCCGGTTCCAGTCAAAGTTGATTGAACCCCTTGCCATACGTTTTTGCATACCTTTGATGCCTTTTTAACCAATATACGCAACAGATAGGCATACGTATAGTTGGCCCATCGGCTTACAGGAGGCATAGACATGACAACTCTGGTACTTGGTGCAACTGGAGCGACCGGCTCTCAGGTGGTTAAACAACTGCTGCTCAAACAGCAAAAGGTTCGAATGATCGCCCGGCAGGGCAGTGATCTACCTGATGACATCACTCAAAACCCTGACGTGGATGTTATCTTGGCTAATGTTTCTGAGGTCAGTGAAGAGCAGATGGTAGTGCTTCTGGAGGGCTGTAACTCTGTAGTTTGTTGCTTGGGGCATAACCTGAGCTTCAGGGGGATATATGGCAAACCGAGAAGACTGGTAACGGATGCAATAAAAACGATCCATCACGCCGTAAGAATCATTCAACCTTCAACGCCGATGAAGTTGATTCTAATGAACAGCAGCGGTGTTCGTAACAAGGGCTTGAACGAGCGTGTCAGTATGGCCAATGCTCTGGTTATTTTTCTGCTGCGTTATTTGTTGCCACCACACGCTGATAATGAACAGGCATCTGCCTATCTTGAACAAAGCGTAGGCACGGGCGACACTTACCTGCAATGGCTGGCGGTGCGGCCAGACGCTCTGGTTGATGAAAACCAGGTCAGCCACTATGTGCTGGAGCCCTCCCCCATCCGCGATGCGATTTTCAATGCCGGCAAGGTCAGCCGAATCAGCGTTGCCCATCTGATGGCAGCTCTCGTGACTGATGACCGCCTTTGGGCACAATGGAAGTTCCGGTTTCCGGTGGTTTATGGGCAGGATGAATAAAGCCCACTACCTGATGGGCAATAACCGGTCTGAGTATGCTCAGGCCGGAAGATAGGTACTCAGTTGTTCATTTTGTAACTTACGAAACGCCAGAACTTTCAGGCACTCCTCCAGAATGGTGATACCGAAGACGATATAAACCGGCAAACCAAAGAAGATAGCCGCCGCGCAAAGCGGTAAGGCAATGGCCCATTGGGTGATGACATGAACCCGCAGCACCTTAAACGCCAGCCCCATGGCACGCAGCGTATTACCACACAGGGTGTTGTAGGTTCGCACCAGTGGCATGGCAATATAGACCGGCGCAATCAATACCAAAGCATGCAGGGTTTCCGGTTCCATACCCGGATAGATTTTTGGAATAACGAAACTAAACAGGAAGAAGCCAACGGCAAGTATCACAGCAATGATCTGTGCAAGATTAGTCACCTGACGCACAAACTCGGGAATATCAGCGTAATTTTTTTGCCCCAGGTACTGGCTGACGGTAATTGCCGAGGCGTGCGCCCAAGAGGTAATTATCTGCGCACCAATACGCATCCACGGAAAGACCAGGGTAATGGCGGCATAGTCATATACGCTCAGCTGCGCAAACAGCATCTGGTACAGCGTCATGCCACCGGAAAGAATTACGAAGTTAGCACCGATGGGAGACACTTCCGCAAGGTGCCCTTTCAGGGTTTTACCGGTCAGGTTTTCAAGACCAAATTTAAAATTCAGGCTCTGCTCGTTACGGATTCTGATGACCAGGTAACAGAGCCGAATACCGACCGCTATCAGACTGCCCAGTGCGGCGCCCAACAAGCCCAGTGCCGGCACGCCAAACATACCGTGAATCAGCACCCAGCTGATGGCGGCGTTGCATGGAATCTCAATTAAAAAGCCATACATTGGAATACGGGTTTTGCGACTGGCATTGAAATAAACGATCAATACCTGAGTGACCGATGACACCACAACGGTATACATGGCCACCGAAATGTATTTTTCAGCATCCTGAGTCACGGCCAGACTATCGGACACCAGCTCCAGCAGCGAATGATTGGCAAGCAGCAACATGATAAAGGCCGATAGCGAGAAGCCCATATTCACGATAAAGCCCGCTATCAGATCGGTAGATATTTTGGCGGTCTCACCGGCGCCTGTTGCACGGGCGATAATCATCTGAGTGCCGTTACCGATGGAATTCTGAATACCAACAATCAGAGCGACCAACGCTGAGGCGATCCCCAGGGCAGCAATAGGTATTTCCCCAAGGGGAGAAACAAGAAGTAAATCAACCAGAACCATGGACTGCATTAAAATTGCATTCAAAACCAATGGCCAAGCCAGAGACGCATTCTGCGTCAGATGTTCTTTTGAAATGATCATTTAATAAGATAAAAACCAGAAAAAGACGCTCAATGTGCAAAGGGGTAGCACATTGGCGTCTCTTGTATGTTAGCTGTTAAAAATCGCTAACTGATAATTAAGAGCCGTACTGACGGTCGTATGCAGATTGCATTACGTCCAGAACTTTACTCAGACCCATTTTGTTCAGAGTCTTCATGTAGTCGTCCCAGTCAGCTTCTACATCACCGGTACCCAGGATCCATGCTTGTTGACGCTCCAGCATGTAGGTACGCAGCTGAGCAGCGTAACGGTCATATACTTTTTGCTCTTTCTCGTTGAAAGCTACACCCAGGAATTGATCCACCAGGTAGTCGCCGCTCTCGTACAGATCGATACCTTCAAGTGCGTACTTGTTAGACCACTGAATTTCATAGTTGTAATCCATCCAGTAACCACGAGCCTGCAATTGAGCACCAATCAGGTACAACTGAGAGTTCACGTTACCGCTGGCCAGGAATTCTTCAGTGAATTGTGGCTTGCCGTCAACCATTGTGTACTGCTCACCTTCGATACCGAAGTTAGACAGACGACGACCTTCTTCACCGAACCAGAAGTCCATGTACTTGATGGTTTCAACAGGGTGTTTGTTAGTGCCACCCATTGCCCAGCCATCTGGCTTAACAGGAATACGACGGTGCTCTTCCATCTGTACGCCAGATACTGACGCTGGTGGAACCATGGCTTTGAACGCGAAGCCTGGTACTTTTTCTGCCAGAGAATCGTTATAGCCGGCAGTAGAAGCAAACCAGTCGTGCGTTGCACCACCTAAGTTTTCAGACAGCAGGTATTCACGGGAGCTGGAGCCACGGGTAAAGATTTCCGCGTCAATCAGACCTTCTTTATACCAGCGAGCCAGGTTCTTCATACCTTCACGGTAGCCAACTTCCGCGTATGGGTGTTTGATCTGACCGTTATCGACATAGTAGTCGTGGTATGTATCAGAACCAGAGGAACGACCATCCCACAGAGTAACCAGACGAATCAGCTCTTCCCACTGACGGGCAAAGTAAGGAACTTCGTCCGCAATGCCGTTGCCGTTAGGATCCTGAGTTTTGAATGCACGCAGAACGTTTTCGTACTCTTCTACGGTATCCGGCACTTCCAGGCCTAACTTGTCCAGCCAGTCGTAACGGATGAAGAAAGCACGACCATACTTGCCGTCTGGCGCATATGGCAGGTAGTAGATGTGGCCGTCAGCCGCTTTCAGAGACGATTTAATAGCCGGGTTTTGTTCAAAGAAAGCCTGCAGGTTCGGTGCATGCTTCTCAATCAACTCTTCCAGAGGCTGGAAAGCGCCTTGAGGGCCGTATTGGTTCGCAACGTCTTTGATACGTCCTGAACCCACGATGTCAGGCAGTTTGCCGGAAGCCAGCAGCAAGTTCATGGCTTCTTCACTGTTGGTTGTGTTACTGCCGATTGTTGCGTTTTTCAAGCAAACGTTCGTCCACTCACATGCAGCCTTCTCTACCGGCCAGTTTTCATCGTAGCTGGTGTAACGTTTGTGGTGCATATGAATTGTCAGCTCAAGCGGCTTATCTGTAATCTTCAGATCGTCAGCGGCAAGTACTGCAGGAGCAGTCGTTGCCAGGACCGAAGTGGCAACAGCCAGAGCAGTCAGTTTCAGTTTATGCATTCTTATAACCTCCTCAGGTTTTTTTTGTTTTCGTGCACTTTCACTTTCTTTGTTTTTATTATTCCTTCACCCCACCGAGCAGAATACCTTTATTGAAGTATTTCTGAACCCAAGGGTAAACCAACAGTACAGGGATAATCGAGCAAACGATAATCGCTGCGGTTACTGTTTCGACGGAATAGGCTGCTGATAACAGGGTGGCCGCAAACTCTTCATCGTCAGACAATTCTGCAATGGTGTGTCGCAGGTATACCTGCAGCGGGATTTTGCTGTCATCAGTTAACAGGATCATTGCCCAGAAGAATCCGTTCCAGCGAGCAACAATACAGAACAGCGTAATTGTTGCGATAGCAGGCTTGGACAGCGGTACAAATACTTTCCATAAAATCTGGAATTCGTTAGCACCGTCCATACGGGCCGCTTCGGCAAAAGAACTTGGAATACTTTCGAAAAAGTTTCTCAGCAGAATGATGTTAAAGGCGTTTACCGCAAAGCCAATGATAATACCGAAGTAGCTATCCAACAGGCCTAAGTCACGCATGTTCAACCAGAACGGGATCATACCGGCGTGGAACCACATGGTGAACGCAACCATCAGGTTCCAGAAACGACGACCCACCAACTGAGGACGAGACAGCGCGTAAGCACCTGGGATTACGATCAACAGGCTCATCAGCGTACCAGCAATGGTATAGAACATGGTGTTCATATAGCTGTGCCAGAATTCAGGCGCAGTCAGTACCCGTTCGTAAGCGGCTATCGTTGCGTCAACCGGTGTCAGCACTACCGTACCTGCGGTAGCTGCAAAGCCCGAGCTGAAAGAGAGCGCTGCTACGTAGATGAATGGGTACAGTGCTGCGATCGTAAACAAACCGATCAGCACCATATTCACCATCACAAACGTTTTATCGCCACGAGAATAAAGATTCATATTCATTTTAGACATGGTCAAACTCCTACCAAAGCGATGTGCGCGAGAAACGCTTAGAAATCGTGTTCGCGGTCATCACCAGAGTGAAGGCGACTACAGCGTTAAACAAACCTGCAGCGGCGGCTAAGTCGTACTGACCACCCTGAATACCCTGACGATAGATGAAGGTGTTCACAACATCCGCCGTTTCATAGGTTGCAGGCTGATACAGCAGGATGATCATTTCAAAGCTCACTTCCATGATGTTACCGATACGGATAATCAACATGATGATGATCGTTGGAAGAATCGATGGAAGGGTAATCTTCCACATCATCTGCCAGCGTGAAGCGCCATCGACAACCGCACTTTCATACAATGAAGGGTTCACACCTGCGATAGATGCCAGGAATACAATCGACTGGAAACCCGCTTCCTGCCAAATACCGGTACCAATAAAGATTGGACGGAACCACTCAGGCTTGGTGAGGAAGTAAACAGGATCGATACCGATCCAGCTCAGGAAGGTATTCACAACACCTGCGCTTGGTGAGAACGCTGTAATAATGATACCGGCGATAATTACTGAAGAAATGAAGTGCGGCAGATACACAATGGTCTGTGCCGTTTTCTTAAAGGTTTCTTTAAGAATTTCATTAAACATCAGGGCCAGAATAATCGGCGCAGGGAAACCAAACAGCAAGCTCCACGCACTGATCTGAATGGTGTTTCTCACTGCCCGCAGGAATTGATCACTGCCAAACAACGTCTGGAAGTGTTCTAAACCGACCCAGTCAGAACCAGTAATCCCCAGGAATACCGAATAGTCTTTAAATGCAATCTGCAAGCCATACATTGGCTTATACAGGAAAATCAGGAACCAGATGATTGCCGGTGCCAGCAGTACATAGATCTGCCAATCCTGACGAACACGGTACATCAGCAGTTGCATACGTTCAGAGAACGTTGGCTTACCGCTAACCTGCACATTAGGCATTGTATTCTCTGTCGGCGAGCCGACATTTCCAATGTCAGCCATTAATTAGCCCTCCGCCTTAACAAAGCCGTATGCCATCTGAGTTTCGCCATCGAATACCTTGACGCGGCGCGTTGGTATATAAATGGTGTCGATTGAGCTCAGGTGATCGATATCGCCATGAGTCTCTGCTTTTACAACGAAAGGCGTGTCGCCAACATGTGTGTGCAGCAGAGCTTCAGAACCTAATGTTTCGATCAGATCCAGCTCAACTTTAATTGGGCTGCTGTCTTCAGTTGGCTCAATGAATACGTGCTCCGGACGAACACCAACAACAACTTTACGGCCATCTGCGCCCTGCAGCTCTTCCAGCTCAGGCAGTGCAATTTTTTGACCGCCAAACATAGCAAAAGAACCTTCTGCATTTGACTCAACAACGGCGTCCAGCTGGTTCATCGGAGGAGAACCCATGAAGCTTGCAACAAAGGTATTTACCGGGTTGTTGAACAATTCCATTGGCGTACCAACCTGCTCGATGCGGCCGTCTGCCATTACAACGATGCGGTCTGCCAGAGTCATTGCTTCAACCTGATCGTGCGTTACATATACGCTGGTTACGCCCAGACGCTTGTGCAGACGCTTAATTTCAGCACGCATTTGCGTACGCAATTTCGCATCCAGGTTAGAAAGAGGCTCATCGAACAAAAAGACTTTAGGGTGACGAACAATTGCACGACCCATCGCAACACGTTGACGCTGACCACCTGAAAGGTCTGCCGGACGGCGTTCCAGGTATGGAGTCAGACCCAGGATTTCAGCAACTTCGGTAACCAGACGATTGATTTCGTCTTTCGGCACTTTACGGATGTTCAGACCAAAAGCGATGTTACCGGCAACGTTCAGGTGCGGGTACAGAGCATAGTTCTGGAACACCATTGCAACATCACGGTCTTTTGGCGCAACTAAGTTTACCTTGCGATCTTCAATGTACAGCTCACCGTCGGAAATTTCTTCCAGACCGGCGATCATGCGTAACGTTGTAGATTTACCGCAACCTGAAGGACCAACAAGAACAACAAATTCTTTGTCAGCAATTTCAAGATCAATACCTCTTACAACTTCGACATCGCCATAGCGCTTAACAATGCTTTTTAGAGCTACATTGGGTTGTTGGACGGAATTATTCATAGCAACCTATCTTGTTCTTAATGTAAGGAGTTTCAAAGCCGATGCCGAAGACATTCGACTTAACCTGGTTTTTGTTTTAATTGTACGGAGTGCGCATACACACACTCATTACCACTAAAGCGTTTGTGCAAACAATTAAGAGTCGTTCGATATCTGTGGTTAGTAATCTTTTCAGCATAATCCCGATTACAGGACTACACTGCGGACTCTTAAAGCTTGTTTAGCATCTTTTAGTTTTGCACCGAGTGAGAGAGTCAGACACCCGAGCAAATCTGTTTTTATTTGTCTTACAATATACAACTGCAGTTTCGATTGGTACAGCATTTTTTTCCGCAATTTAACCAAGCCGGCGTTAAAGCCCTGTTTTGCCTAGTAATTTATTTATTGCAGACCGAATAAAACCTTGACTTTCGTCAGCAAAAGCAATTAGCCGTGGCTTTTTTTTGTCCTTTTGTATTATTATATACAACTATAACTACAACAACGGTTTAGATATGACCCTTACTGAAAAAACAACCTTTGCAACCTTTAATCAAGCTTCCATTAACGAGATTGTAGATTACTCAAACTCCTTAAATGGCAGCGGAATCTTTGCTCATAGCCTGCAACTGTTAAAAGCAGAAACAGATACGTTGCTTAAAACCCCGCTGGATGTTCCTGGTCAGGGGGAAGCCGGTAGTTATGAACACAACAAGCATAAGTCGAATTACGAACTTATGGATGCCTGCGCCAAACTGTATCTGTTTAACGGCAGCTCTGAATACCGCGATACCATACGGTCATTGTTACTGACGTATGCTGAACGCTATCTGAACATGCCATTTCATGAGCAGAAGAACACCAACCCGCCCGGACGCCTGTTTCACCAAATTCTGAACGAACAGATGTGGCTCTGTTATGCCGCCATGTCTTACAGCGCCATTAAGTCGACACTGTCAGCTGAAGATATCGATGCGATCGAGAACAGACTGTTCAAGCCGATGATCGAGATGTTCACCGTGCTGTACGGTCATGACTTTGATCGGATTCATAACCATGGTATCTGGGCTGTTGCCGCTGTGGGTATCTGCGCGATCACCGTTGGCGATACTGAATCTGTGCGTAAATCTATATTCGGTATGGCCGGCGACGGTGAAAAAGGCGGCTTCCTGGCACAGCTGGCTAAGCTGTTCTCTGCATCTGGCTACTATATTGAAGGGCCTTATTACCACCGGTTTGCCATTCGTCCGGTTTGCTTCTTTGCAGAAGCCATTCACGAACACTACCCGGAATACGACATTTACAACTACAAAGACCAGGTTATTGGCAAAACCATCAAGGCACTTATTTATACATCCAACCCGGATGGTACCTTCCCTGCCCTGAACGATGCTTCACGCACCATGAATATTGATGACGAAGGTGCCAAAGCGGCTATCTCCATCTACTTCGCGCGTTACGGCAAGGAAGAAAGCTTTGCGGCCACCGCTAAAAAGCAAGGCACGGTATGGCTGACGCCCTGCAGCCTGGAACTCTGCAAAGCTGTCGATGCCTTTGAAGGCAAGGCCGAAGTGCGCTGGCCGAGCGTCGAATTGTTTGAAGGTGACCACGGTGAACGCGGTGCTCAGGGCTTCCTGCGCTCAGCCAATCCGGATAAACCGGTCTCTCAGGCAATTATGGCTTATGGCCAGCATGGTATGGGTCATGGACACTTTGATGCATTGAGCATCACCCTGTTCGGTGACGGCCACGAATACCTGCGCGAATACGGTTACGGCCGCTGGGTAAATGTTGAAACCAAGTTTGGCGGTCGCTACCTGGATGAGAACAAAACCTGGGCACGTCAGACCATCGCTCACAACCTGGTGACGGTTGACGAACAATGCCAGAACCACTTCGACCACAAACTGGCCGATACCCGCTTTGGCAAGCCGCACTTCTTCCTGAAAGACGGCAATGTTCAGGCAATGAGCGCCTTCGCCAATGAACACTATGACGAAGTTGAAATGCAGCGCTCAGTCTTCATGCTGGAACTGGAAGATTTTGATCAGCCGCTGATTGTCGATCTGTTCAAGATCGATGGCGATAAAGAGCATCAGTACGATTACGCCGTACATTATAAAGGCCAGGTTACCAACACCAATTTTGAGTATCAGAGCAAGGTGTACGAACGCCATGTTCTCGGTAAAGCCAATGGCTATCAACACCTGTTTGAAAAAGCCCGGGGTAAAACAGAAGACAACGCTATCGTTACCTGGTTGCAGGATCAACGCTTCCACAGCTGGATCACCAGCGGTAAAGACGGCCAGATTATCTTTGCCCAGACCGGTGCCAATGACCCGTCGATGAACCTGCGTTCAGAAGATTGCTTCATTCTGCGCCAGTTCGGCAGTGATCACCTGTTTGCCTCAGTGTTTGAAACGCACGGTTTCTTTGATGAAGGTTCCGAGCGATGCAATGGAGCTTACGGCCAGGTGAAGTCCATCGCTGTTCTGTCACATAGCGATGATGCTTCCGTGGTTGAGATCAAATACACCGCTCAGGGTGTGAATAAGAAGGTGGTTGTTTGTGTTTCCAACGACGCCGGTAAAGATGAAAACTCCAGTCATGAAGTAAAAGTAGCTGAGACCACCTACCAGTGGACCGGTTATATGACCACCATCCTCACAACAGAAGGTTAATTGAACGTGAGCCAAGATTTCCTGTTGATGACGCCTGAAGAAGCCAAGCTGATTCAGACTCATTTAGAGACCGAAAATGCTGAAACCGACCTTTTAAGCAAGAGCATCAATAGAGCAATTGCTAAGACGGACGCCTACATCAGTAATCCAATCGAGATTCCAGGCCACGGAGAAGGCGGCGGTTATGAGCATAACCGCCACAAGCAGAACTATATTAATATGAATTCTGCCGGTAACTTATGGCTAATCACCCGAGATAAAAAATACCTGACGTTCATTACCGATATGCTCATGGGCTATGCCAAGGTTTACCCGGAGCTGGAACAAAACGTCAGTAAAGATACCAACCCGCCGGGTCGTATTTTCCACCAGACGCTGAATGAAAACATGTGGCTGATGTATGCCTCAATGGCATATGCCTGCATCAAATCTGAACTCACAAGCGAACAACGCGACTACATTGAGACGCGTCTGTTCCGTGAAATGGTAACGCTGTTTACGGAAACCTATGGCCATGATTTCGACATCATCCATAACCACGGGGTCTGGGCCGTTGCCGGCGTTGGCGTTTGTGGCCTGGCCATTGATGACATCGAGATTGCCAACAAGGCTATTTATGGCTTGAAAGGCGATGGTAAAACCGGCGGCTTCCTGGCTCAGCTGCGCGAGCTGTTCTCGCCAGATGGCTATTACATGGAAGGCCCCTACTATCACCGCTTCGCAATCCGACCTATCCTGATTTTAGCAGAAGCCATTAACCGTAAGCTGCCAGAGTTGGACATCTTCAACTTCGAAGGCGGTGTTATCCAACGCACTGCTGAAGCTCTGATGAAGACGGTATTCCCGGATGGCACCTTCCCGGCAATTAACGATTCCTCCAAAACCATCGGTATTGATGATGAAGGATTAATCATTGCCGCGAGCCTTTGCTTCAAGCACTACGGCGCAAGTGACAACCTTATTGCCATGGCGCAAATCCAGAACGAAACCTGGATTGGTGAAAGCTCTATTGCGCTGAGCAAAGCAGCTTCAAACCGCGATTCGCTGCCGCTTAACTGGGGCAGCATGGTGATTACCGACGGTCCGGATGGCGACCGCGGTGGCGTCAGTATTCTTCGTCATACCGATGAGCAGCAAGACGTTCACATGGCACTGATGTGGTATGGCCAGCATGGCAGCGATTCGGAATTCCATTCGGCATTGGATCACGGCCACTTCGACGGCTTGCACGTCAGCTGGTTCAACCGCGGCCAGGAAGTTCTGAAAGATTACGGCTACGGCCGCTGGGTGAATGTTGAACCGAAATTTGGCGGTCGCTACATCCCGGAAAACAAAAGCTACTGTAAACAAACCGTTGCCCACAACACCGTCACGGTGGATGGTAAAACCCAAAACAACGCCGATACCAAAACGGCCGAGAAAAAATGGGGTGAGTTGCAGGCGTTTGATACCGACGCCAGCTTTGGTCAGGTAATGTCGGCTTCAGTTAAGGGCTATTACGACGGTGTCGATATGACCCGCACCGTATTTATGCTCAATCGTAAAGAAGGCACACCGCTGCTGGTCGATCTGTTTGATCTGGCCAGCGAAGAGGCGCATCAATATGACATGCCGGTACACTATGACGGCCAGGTGGTGCGTACCAACTTCGACTACAGCGCTCATGCCGAGCTGAAACCAATGGGTGACAGCGCCGGTTATCAACACCTGTGGAATCTGGCAGAATCTGATGATCTGGCAGAAAGCAGCTCGCTGCTGTTCAGCTGGCTCATGGGCAACAGCTACTACACCATGGTGACTGCGGCGTCAGAAAAGGCCAAGGTCCACTTCTGCCGAACCGGAGCTAATGACCACGACTTCAACCTGCGCAATGAACCAGCGCTGATTGTGCGTGATTATGGCAAAAACCACCTGTTCGCGACGGTCTATGAACAGCATGGTACCTTTGTAGAATCATTAGAAATTTCTGAAAATGCGCGCGGCACCGTCACTGAGGTGCGCGTTGTGCACAATTGCGAAAATGCAAGCATCGTCAAGATTACTGACAGTGCTAACGGTGACTATCTGGTTGCCTGCTGGAAAGGCAGCAACAAAGAAGAGACTCACCAAATCACAGTGGGCGAACAGCAGTTTAGCTGGACTGGCCCTGTTAACGTGACTGTAAGCGATAAATAAGGCAACCAGAATAATGAATGCATCGAGTAAGAAAAAAATTGCACTGATTGGCGAATGCATGATCCAGCTTCAGCTGGATGCAAACAAGCAGATCCAGAAAAGCTTTGCTGGCGATACGTTAAATACCGCTGTGTATTTGGCGCGTTTAGAGCATATCCATAACACTGAAGTTCACTATGTAACCGCTCTGGGTACCGATGACTTCAGTGAAGAGATGGTTCAGCAGTGGCAGGCCGAAGGAATTCACTGCGATGCGGTACGCCGCCTTGAGGGTGAGCTGCCGGGCATGTATTACATTAATGTCGATGAGCACGGTGAGCGCTCGTTCTTGTACTGGCGCAGTGAAGCCGCAGCGAAGAAGCTGCTGGCCGATTCCACACAGCCGGCTCTGACTTCATTAGCGGAGTACGATGTCATCTACCTTTCCGGCATCTCGCTGGCGATTCTGCCGGCAGAAGACCGTGCCAAGCTGGTCAAATTGCTCAGCGACGCCCGCGCACAGGGCAGCAAGGTATGCTTCGACAACAACTTCCGTCCGCGTCTGTGGCAGAGCAAGGCAGAAGCTCAGGAGTGGTACAAAAAAGTATTGTCGATCACCGATTCCGCAATTCTGACCTATGACGATGAACAGGATCTGTGGGGCGACACCTCTACCGAACAAACCAAGGCCCGCTGTAAAGAGTGCGGCATTAAAGAAATCGTCATCAAACGCGGCTCTGAGCCATGTTTGATCGAAAGCGATGCCTTTACCGGTGAAGTTGCAGCACAGAAGGTTGCCAAAGAGAAGGTTGTTGATACCACCGCAGCGGGCGATTCATTCAGCGCCGGCTTCCTGGCCGGAGCACTGACTGAAACGGCCAAGCCGAACCAGAGCGCTGCAATTGGTCACCTGGTGGCCGGTACGGTCATTCAGCACTTAGGTGGTGTTATTGACAAGCAACCTATTAAAGATTTGGAAAACGCTATTAATGAGGCCTTAAAAGCCTGATTAAGCAATGAAACCAGGCGCACTCAGGTGCGCCTGTTGGTTTGAGCTAGCTCAAACCAAAAACCGGTTACAAAAATAATCATTACCGGCAACAACTTCGCAAGGGGCGTGTACAGCACCTCGGGCTACAGCCTAATCAACGTTCCACTGTCGTTAGGTCAAATTACATAAGAAAAACAAATTCCGTAACAAGTTCGCCCCCTGTACAATTGGGTGTACAAATAGAAGGAAAAACTGATGACCACTCAATTCACCAATATCGGGGAAGAGAAAAAGCACCTTAATGCACAGGTAGCCCGCGAATTGGCGGTAAAAATACTCTCTGGCGCGATCAAAGAAGGCGAAACGCTGCCCAGTGAACCCGTTTTATGCGCCAAAATGGGCGTCAGCCGTACAGCTTTTCGTGAAGCAATCAAAATGCTTTATTCCAAGGGTATGGTTGAATCCAAGCCCAAGGTAGGTACCCGGGTCTGCGACAAGACCAAGTGGAACTTTCTCGACGTCCAGCTTCTTGAATGGATGGTCGATGTAGAAACCACTGAAGATATCTATCACCAGTTTCTGGAGCTGCGCCGGGCGATTGAACCGCGTGCCTGTGCTCTAGCGGCTCAAAATGCAACGAAAGAACAGCGTATTGCCATGACAACGGTTTTCCAGCGTATGGTTCATGTTGCTGATAACTTCGACCAGGCCGACTGGATTGAAGCCGATGCCCAGTTCCATCGCATGATATTTATCTCTACCGGAAACAGTTTCTTTGTGCCATTCGGAAATGTTCTGGCAACAATTTTCAAATGGTTCTTCCTGTTCTCCTCCAAAGAAGGTGGCGTTTGCATTGGTGAACACCGTGATATGTATGAAGCGATTATGGCCGGTGAATCTGAACGAGCCTACAACGCCTGCCTGTCATTGATGCATACTCATAAGCACCGTCTGACCGACTAATAACCTGTCAAAAAGAATCATAAAAATCTACACCAGCAGCAAGACCAAATTACAAACCCAAAAAAAGCCTCCACATCGGGAGGCTTTTTTATTTCACGCAGGGCTCTATAAGAAGTTTATTCCTGCTTGCTGAAATAGAGCGTGAAGAAGTAGAGAATAAAGCCGGAGGCGATAACGCCCATCATCCAAATATCTGTCTGATCCATTAGTTTTCCTCCTCATGGCTAACGGTACCCAATACCTTTACAACGATTTCCGCAATGATGACGACGGAGAAGATCAGGCCAAACGCCTGTAGAAATAATTCTGTCGCAAAGTTCATATCCTGTTCTCCTTATGCCGCTTGTTGAGCCAGTTTGTACTGACGACCCAGGCGTGCTGGTTTGGAATCTTTCGCTAACGCAAACAATACAACGGTGAATGTCAGTGCCACTATCGCAGTAATGTGCGCATTCATCAGTGGCGCAGTAGCCGGGATAGCCTCCACGATAAGTTCTTTCACAGGTCTGATAGTCCAGGCCAGGTTACACGCCCAGGCCGTCAACAGAACAGTGATGGCGGCACTGGCACTGCGCTTCCAGAACAGGCCGGCAATGGTGATAAAGAACAATGGCGCCAACCAGGCAAACAGCCAATTAATAGCCGGAACAATGGCTGGCTGGTTAAAGAAGGTCAGCACAGCACCAATGACACCGAAGGTGATGATCATGAACTGGATAGTTTTCTTTTCCTGCAAGGCAGTCATTTCGCCTTTACGATTCGCCTGAATAATGTCTTTGGTGAAGATTGTCGCCGGCGCCAGAACAGTCATGGCATAAGTTGAGAGCAATGCGCCTAAGAAGCCCGCCTGCAGCATAACCACCAGCCAGGTTGGCAGCAGTTTAACCACCAGTGTGGCCCCCGCCAGTTTCGGCCCCAGCTCAGCAAACTCCGGAATTGTTGCCGCAGCCAGTCCCACCAGAACCGGAAACACACCAAACAGTCCATTGATGGGTGCTGCAATCCAGATGGAACGGCGAATGGTTTTTTCATCGCGGGCAGACATTGCCGCCGCCATACCCTGTTGGTTCACAGATTGAGAGAACACCACGGCAAAGATTGTCGCAATACCAAAGCCGAACAGCAGATCAGGGGTACCGAACAAACTGAGTTTGAATTCCATATCATTTTCGATATAGAAGTTCTTAACACCGTCCCAGCCTTCCGGCAGCACGAATGCCAGGTAAATACCGGCGATGATGATAGAGCCATACATGACAACAGCATTCACCAGGTTCACCCACATGGTTTGCTTGATGCCGCCCATGGTGACATAGGCCAGGCCAATGATTGCGCCAACGATGACCGAGACTGGTAGAGACCAGCCACTGGTGGCAGACAAGGCAATACCCAGCGCCTGAGTTTCCAGGGATACCAGACCAAAGACCACCATGCCGCTAACACAAGCCGTCAGGTTACGCATTTGTTTGCCGTACATATCACCCTGCAATTGAGGAATGGTGGCACAGCCCAGTTTGCGTACCCACTGACCGGTGCCCAGGCAAATAACACACATCAGGATGGTATGGGCAAAGCAGAACCATAAGGCTACGGCACCCATGCCGAAAGACATTTCCATTAGCCCGTACACGTGAGCAGAACCCAGGTAGGTAATGGCCAGTGTTACGGAAAACATAGCAATTGAAGCATCACGCCCGCCCGTTGCCATGTCGGTGACATTGCCCAGCATTTTATCGCGATGACTTAGATACCAACCTATACCGCCAATAACTACGGCGTTATAAATCAGCACTAACACCAGTACTGTATTCATAGACAATCCTCTTTTTATTTTTATTGCTATTGATTTTGAATGCGGTGTTATTTTTATGTAGGCATTCGTTTATAAAGCCCGATTAGCTTAACTGAGGGGATAGCAAATTACGTCTCACCCCTGCAACGCTGCGTTGCGCAACTGCAATAGATATTTCGGATTTTTGAACTAGAGAATAAAAGAGTGATTTTTAATAAAAAAAGCCGATAAAAATCGGCTTAGATTACAGACAGAATAAGGCTTCAACCCTCATTCTTGAAGATATTCACCTTCTCACGGTGCCGGGAAAGGAAAAACTCTTTAAAGACGTTGATGCACTGCACCATAAAGCGCTTCGGTTGGTAGTAAATATTCAGGTACCAGTCGTCGGTTTCATAATCCGTCATGATTGGGACCAGCCGTCCGCACTCAATGTGGCGGGATACCAGGAACTCCGGCAGATAAGCAACGGCAATGGAATTTACCGCGGCTGCGGCCATCATCTTGGCGTCTGACAGCTCAATGGCCTTGCTGATTCTGAACGGGTATACCTTGCCGTCTTTCTTGAAGATCCATTCATTCTCATTCAGCAGTGCCTTGGAATAAAGGCAGCGATGCTCACTGAGTTCTTCCAGCGTTTTCGGTTCACCATTTTTGTTCAGGTAAGTGGGGGAGGCCACTGTAACAAACTTTTCATGCAGCAGGTTACGACGCACCAGCTGCAAGTCTGAATCCCGGGTTGACGACTTGCCTGCCAGGGCAAAGATAACAAAGTCGTGATCCTTCAGGTAATCCATGCCTCGTGGGGTGACCGTCATTTGCACGTTCACCAGCGGGTGCTCCGCTAAAAACTCGCCCACGATGGGCAGCAATACTTTTTCTGCATAGATCGGTGAGCAACAGATGCGGATATTGCCGCGAACCTCTGTTGAAAATTGAGTCAGCTCATTCTTTAACAGGTATATGTCTTTGCTGATTTCAGAGAATTTATCGTACAGGTACTCCCCTGCCTCAGTTGAGCGCTGGTTGGGGTTGTTGCGCTGATACAACGGCATACCGAGTTCAGACTCCAGATCCTGCAGCCAGCGCGACCCGGTACTAGTGGAGACCCCCATTTTTTCAGCGGCTTTAGTAATTGACCCGGCATTAATCAGCTCAATAAAGAAGAGCATTTTGACCAGCTGCTGCGGGTCCATCGAGCCAATGTTGGTGTGAATTTCTTTTGATTCAAGGCGTTTTTCGATCATTACGTACCTTCTCTTCCCGTAACTTTCGGGTATGGGATTTTATTTTTTTTATATACAGAACGGACGGGCTGCAAAAACTGACTAAAAACCAAACAACAGCCCGAAAACTACGACGAAGTTAATGAATAAGCGGATGCAAATCCAGAACATGAATCAACAACTCAGTGATCAGATACAACAATTACAATCAATAAAAAAGAAAGCACCCAATAAAAAAGGGAGCAACGGCTCCCTTCGTTTATGATCAACTTTCGATCAGGCCTCTTGTGGGCTTATTCGTATGTCTTCCAGCTTGGGAAGTTTTGCTTGTTCAGATTCAAAATCTGACGCGCTTCATCCGGTGTCGCAATTTCCAGATCGTTACAAGCCAGCATATCTCGGGTACGGTCAACGAATTCAACGTTAGACTTGGCCAGCTGACCGCGGCGGTAGTATACGTTGTCTTCCATACCCACACGGATGTGACCACCCAGCGCGATACAGGCATTGATGATTGGCAAGTGACCACGTCCAATACCCAGGCCACCCCAAGTGAAGTTATCACCCCAGTAGCGACGAACTTCGTCCAGCATCTGCATCAGAATGTGGACATCGGCGGGTGAACCACCCGGCGCACCCAGTACGAACTGGAAGTGTGGACGAGTGAACGGGTTATGAACCTCTGGCTCACCGGCTTCACGGGCTTTGGCGTTGGCTTTTTCGATCGACTTTTTATAGAACAGTACGTTGTGGATCATACCGATATCAAAAATTTCGATTTCCGGAGTCACACCCGCCAGCGGCATTTCTTTCGCCAGTTTCGCCAGGAACGTCGGCGTGTTTTCAAATACGGTGGTGTGTGCCCAGTTCATCGTACCAGCATCGAAGGTAGCGATTTCAGGGCGCAGCTCCTGGAATGGGGCCATACGAATTTCATCGGCAATACCCAAACCACCAGAGGTGGTCAGATTGATCACGATGTCGCACTTGGCTTCACGAATATAACCCACCGTTTCAACGAACTTAGCCAGATCCATTGTTGCGTTCTGGTTGTCGTCACGCACATGAATGTGAGCAATCGATGCACCCGCAGCATGACAGGCAATAATTTCATCGGCTTCTTCGCGTGGTGTTACCGGCACATCCGGGAACTGTTCTTTTTTAGGCCAGGCACCGGTACAGGCAACGGTCAGAATTCTTTTGTTTTCCAGAGACATATGTATTACCTCTTCAATTAATATTTATTATTTCGTAATGGGTTTAGCCGCGTTCAACGATGACCGCTGCCGCCTGACCGCCACCGATACACAGTGTTGCCAGACCATATTTGGATTCACGTTTTTGCATTTCATGCACCAGGGTGACCAGCACACGGGCACCTGAACAGCCAATCGGGTGACCAATGGCAATCGCGCCACCGTTGACGTTGGTTTTTTCAGGGTCCAGACCCAAGTCCTTGCAAACAGACAGGGCCTGAGATGCAAAGGCTTCGTTTGCTTCAATCAAGTCCAAGTCGCTCACCGTCAGCTCAGCTCGCTTCAGCGCCAGTTCGGTAGCAGGAACCGGTGCATAACCCATGATTTCTGGTGCGCAGCCCGCAGTTGCCTGCGCCTTAATCGTTGCCATTGGCGTCAGGCCAAGTTCCTGAGCCTTTTCTTTAGTCATCAGCACAACCGCTGCTGCACCATCGTTAATACCGGAGGCATTAGCCGCGGTAACGGTGCCGTCCTTCTTGAATGCAGGGCGTGGCTTGGAGACGGTTTCCATCGTTGCGCCAAACTTAGGAAATTCGTCGGTATCAACAACGACATCACCGCGACGGGTAGTGATGGTGTGTGGCGCGATTTCATCTTTAAAACGTCCGGAGGTAATCGCAGCTTCGGCTCGGTTTTGTGACTGCACCGCAAAGGTATCCTGATCTTCGCGAGTGAAGCCGAATTTCTCTGCAAGGTTTTCAGCCGTGATACCCATGTGATAGCCACCAAAGGCATCGCTCAGACCATCGCGCAGCATGGTGTCGACCATTTTGCCGTCGCCCATCTTCGTGCCGTCACGCATGCCGGTCACAATGTGACCAGACTGAGACATAGACTCTGTACCGCCAGCGACAGCAATTTCTGCCTCACCACAACGAATCTGGTTGGCTGCATCCATAACCGCTTTCAGCCCGGAGCCACACACCATAGAGACGACGTTGGCTGTGCGATCTTCCGGAATACCGGCGTTAATCGCGACCTGTCGGGCCGGGTTCTGGCCTAAGCCTGCATTGAGTACGTTACCGAAAACCAGTGTGTCGACCTGATCAGGCTTCACACCGGCAGCTTCTAATGCCGCCGTCACAGCAGTCACACCCAATTCAACCGCAGAAACGTTATTAAAAGCGCCGAGGAAGGAACCAACAGCCGTACGTTTTGCGCTGACAATGACTATGTCTTTCATTTATTACCTCATCGCATAAAAAATTTAAAAGAAAAGGAGAAGACAAAAACCGCAGCCTGCTCCGGGTCAATGAGGCAGTCGGGCTGCCTCATCGAACGGCCTATTAATGGTCGCCGTACGGGTAAACGCGATCCGGTACGTCGTTAACATCGTCTTTGTCGATAATCGCCATCAGACGGGTCATAGAACCATCACCGCAATACAGGTTCAGAGGTGCGCCAACGATGGTGCAACGCTTGCCGGCAATCTTAGCCACGTTGCCACCCACGTTTTCCCATCCAACTTTACCGTTACCCAGCAGTAACTTGTGGCAAGGCTCCCAAACGCCATTACACATACCTTTTTCTTCCACCAGGCCGTAAAGCTCCTGATAGGCGTCTTCACCATGAATTTCTTTGTACAGTTCACGGTCAAAGTGAGCGAACTCTTCAATGCCGAATTTTTCAATGTACTCATGGCGCAGTGGCAGACCGGAATAGCCTTCCAGACCCATGGATAATTTACCGGCAAGCTTCTCGCCGATAGAGGTGTGCAGCGGGTGATCCAGAGCTTGCTGATCAACACCTAATGCTTTGATGTCGTGCTTCATGCACCAGTGACCAACAGACGCGCCCACACCGGTTGCATAGTGGTAGTACTGCTTGCTGTCGTCCCAGATTTCGCTCATACCGGTGTAGATAATCACGATCATGTCTTTCAGTTCTGCATGGCTGACACCGGTTTTCGCCAGCGCTTCGTCCATGTGATCCGCCTTGATCAGCGTCCACTGTTCCAGGTGAGAAAGGTCTAAACAGACGGCTGGGCCGCAGTAGGCGTTCAGATCCATTTCGTGCGTGTAACGCGCGCGACGACCATCGAATTCAGTTTCAATAACGTGACGTGGCGAGTCAGCGTGAGTACCGCAGTGCATAGGCATCTTGAAGAACTGAGTCAATACACCCGATTTTGCCAGGCCGTGTGCACGGGTAATTTCTGGCTGTGGAAAATAAGGCCACTGTGGCGACTGAGAGCCAACCGGGTGAGAAAGGTCAACAATTACTTTGCCTTCAAAAGGGTTTACATATTTCGTCATTTTTATTCTCCTGAGAATTGCTAGCAGCAATATGTAATAAAATAGATGCGCCAATCGGCCGCCCGCCCAGAGGCGCATCGCAAACTTTAGGCTTGCGCCTGTTTTCGGTATTTAGTTTGGTCAATCAGATACTTGAACAGATCGTCTTTCGATTTCTTCGCTTCTGCCTCGGTCCATTTCTGGAAACCTTCGCCCGTTTTGAAGCCGGACTTGCCATCTGCTACCAGGTTTTTCAGTGTGCTGCTTGGCTCGGTTCCGGAATACAGATACTGGAACATGTAGTTGTGAATGTTCAGGCTGAGCTCGGTTGAAACCATGTCGGCATTTTCAAACGGCGCCAGTTGCGGAACGCGGAAACCGAATGAATTTTTAATGCACTCATCAATGGTTTTCGCATCGGCGATACCCTGATCAAGCATATAGAACGCTTCACGCCACAGCGCATGTTGCAGACGGTTTGCCAGAAAGCCCGGTACGTCTTTCTTACATTCGGCTGGTGCCTTACCACATTCAGTCAGCAAGTCCATCGCCGCGGTGATGACGTCATCGGCAGAGTCTTCTGTACGGATCACTTCAACCAATGGGATCAATACCGCCGGGTTCCAGAAGTGCATACCGATAACACGGTCTTTCTTCTCACAAACCTCAGCAATTTCAGTAATGGATTTCACGGATGTTCCGGAAGCGAAGATGCAATCCGGACGCGCGTGTTTTTCCATTTCCTTGAACGTCGAATGTTTAATGTCCATGACTTCCGGTACAGATTCAAAAATCATGTCGGCGTTTTCATAAGCTTCGATGGCATCTGCGGTGATGCTGATGCGATCCAGAATTTCATCTTTCTTTGCAGGATCAATCAGGCCTTCGCGGATGAACATATCCAACTGACCAGACATGTCTTCAACCGCAGTACACTTGGCAACGCTGCGCGTCTTGATGGTCACGTTGCGACCACCGGATGCAAAAATCTGCGCGATGCCAACACCCATCATGCCGGAGCCGCCGACGATGGTGATGTTTTTAATATCAGAACTCTTCATACAAATTCCTTCACTCGTGATAAAAACTGCCGGCTTAGCCCGCAGTACAACCGCCGTCTACATAGATAATCTGGCCGTTAATAAAGTCGGAACCCGGTGATGACAAGAACAGAGTCAGACCAATCATGTCGTGAGTTTCAGCAACACGGCCCATTGGCAGACGCGCCAGGAATGGAGCAATACGCGCAGGGTCTTCACAGATTTCCTGAGTCAGAGGCGACTTAATCAGAGTCGGAGCAATGGCGTTGATGTTAATGCTAAAGCCTTGCTTAACGCCTTTAATTGCCCACTCGGTAGCCATTTGCTTAGTTAGGGAGTCAACAGCCGCTTTAGAAGCAGAGTAAGCCGTGTAGCCATCCGGGTGGCCACAGAAGCCACGAACTGAAGAGGTGTTAACAATCTTACCGTGGCCCTGATTCATGAAGTAACGGCCAAACACTTGGCAAGGCACCAGGGTGCCGGTAACGTTTACGGACAGAACCTGTTCAAACTTATCAGCTGGCATTTCTTCAGCCGGGGCGCGGAACGCCATACCCGCATTGTTCACCAGAATATCGATACGGCCATACATTTCATGAACCTTATCAACAATCGCCTGCTGAGCTTCCGGGCTGGTGACATCGCCGGTAATTGCCGTACATTCGCCACCCACTTCTTTAACAGAGGCAACGGTTTCTTCCAGGGTTTCCATACGACGAGCTGTTACCACAACTTTAGCACCGTGCAGTGCAAACGCCTGTGCGTATGCCGCACCCAATGTGCCATTACCACCGGTGATTACTGCCACCTTATCTTTCAGGTCAAAAATGTTTTTCGCGAAGTCATTGCTCCAGGATTTAGTCATTGCCATGATGATTCACCTTTTATCTTTTAAAATTAGTTTTTGTTTTATTAAGCGTTTGGCGCAGTAATAGTGACCAAGACAACGGCTTTACTGCCGCCACTGACCCACATCTTGCGCTTTTCATTTGGCAGCATAGAAATAGAGGCTTGCGGGCCTGCCACAAATTGTTCACCGGCTTCGTTTTCAACGGTGATTTCGCCTTCAACCACAAAATAGGTTTTTTCGGTTTCGGCACCAAAGGTACCAGCGCCGTATTGCCAGTCTGCACCGCCGTCAGCTTCGAAGGTTGACAGCCCTTGCCAGAATTTGGTCAGACCGGTTTCTTCGCCCTGAATTTTTACGCAGGAGACACCAAAGTGAGCGGGTGGTTCGTATGCGTTTACGTCTTGAGTTTCTACAAGTTTCATATTGTTATTCTCCAAACACTTTTACATTTTCAGGAACGATCAATTCAGTTCCGGTTTTTTTCAAAACTTCTTCAACGCTGGTATTGAACGCAACTTCACGCAACACCAGGCCTTCTTCAGTGGGTTCAATAACCGCAAGCTCGGTGACGATCAGATCAACACACTTAAGTGCGGTGAGTGGCAGAGTGCAGGCATCAAGAATTTTCGGCTCACCGTTTTTATTGCAGTGGGTCATCATGATGATGACGCGCTTGGCACCACTCACCAGATCCATCGCACCGCCCATACCGGCAACCATTTTTTTCGGGATCATGTAGTTGGCCAGGTTGCCTTCACGGTCGACTTCCATCGCGCCCAGCACGGTGGCATCGACGTGACCGCCACGGATCAGACTGAAGGACAGCGTGGAATCAAAGTAGGCAGCACCCTCAACAGCGGTGACCGGTGTGCCGCCGGCATTGGTTAAATCCCAATCTTCCTTGCCTTCTTCCGGGGTTGCATCCAGACCGACCATGCCATTTTCAGACTGGAACACCACATGCTTTTCAGCCGGTACAAAGTCGGCTACAGAAGTCGGCATACCAATGCCCAGGTTGACAAGATCGCCTTTATTCAATTCTTCAGCGACGCGTTTTGCTATAAGGTTTTTAACTGACATCGCTTTTACTCCACCAGGTAATCAACAAGAACAGAAGGAACGGAGAAACTGTTTACGTCGTGCACGCCGGGCTCAACAATTTCATCCGCCTGTACCAGAACCAGCTCGGCAGCTGTGGCCATAGCAGGGTTGAAGTTCGCCGTAGTTTTATTGAACTTGGTGTTGCCGTACACATCACTAACGGAGGACTTGATTAACGCAACGTCGGCTTTAATGGGTTTTTCCAGCAGAAAGTCTTCGCCATCAATGGTCACAACCTGCTTACCTTCGGCCACCAGCGTACCGACACCGGTGCGGGTCAATACACCGCCAAGACCAGCGCCACCGGCACGAATCTGCTCGGCCAGTGTGCCCTGCGGCACCAGGTCTATTTCCATTTCACCGGCGTTCATTTTGTCGCCAGCAGTACGGTTCAAACCAATGTGGGAAGCGATAAGCTTTTTAACCTGACCGTTTTCAATCAGTTTGCCGACCCCTTTACCTGGCAGGCCTGCATCGTTGCAGACAATCGTTAAATCTTTCACACCAGATGCGACGACAGCATCGACTAACTTTTCCGGTGTACCAATAACCATGAAGCCACCGACTAGAACTGTCATGCCATCTTTAAGCATGGAAGCAGCCTGATCCGGCGCGATAATTTCTTTCTTTAACATGCGGGGTCTCGCTCTAAGGAGGTTGGCAGTTGTTGTTTTTGTTGAAAGTTACTCTAGCGACTAATAAATTTTTCAGAACAGCACACATGGGAATCCTCCTTCCCATGAGCGAGAATCAGCACATATAAATAGTAGGAACAGCAAAGTCTGCTGAAGAATCGGGCTGCAACCCGCGTCAGTTATGCGTTTGGAAAAATTTGGAGTTCAAAGATCAGTGCGTTGCATGAGTGGGACGGGCGCTTTGCAGCAGAAAAAACCGGTCACTTTACGTAAAAAGCACAAATAAGTGACGGATTGAAAAACAGGCAGGCATAAAAAAGAGCGGATAACCGCCCTTTTTAATAATCTATAAAAGCGGGATTACTGAATCAGTGCCGCAGCATCTTTGGTCAGCTTGGCAATCTCATCCCACTTCTCACCGTCTACCAGGTCAGCAGGAACCATCCAGGTACCGCCACAGCAGAATACTTTTGGCAGGCCCAGGTAATCCATCGCGTTATCAACGTTCACACCGCCCGTTGGCATGAAGTCGACCGGGTAAACCGCGTTCAATGCTTTCAGCATACCAACACCGCCGGAAGGGCCGGCCGGGAAGAATTTCAGAACCTTCAGACCAATGCTCATCGCCTGCTCAACGTGGCTTGGGTTATTCACACCCGGGATGAACGGCAGGCCTTTGGACATGGCGTACTTAACAACTTCCGGGTTGAAGCCAGGGCTTACAGCGAAGTCACAGCCGGCTTCAATTGCCATATCAACCTGTTCGGTGCTCAGAACTGTACCCGCGCCCAAAACCATTTCCGGGCAGGCTTTGCGGATCTCTTTCATGACTTCTACTGCCGCCGCAGTACGGAAGGTAACTTCGGCACATGGCAAACCGTTTTCAGACAGGGTTTTACCCAGCATTGGGGCTAATTTGGCATCGGAAACTGCCAGAACCGGTACAATTTTGATTTCGGCCAGTTTATTACGAATCGCTTCTACTTTTTGATCATAGGACATGGACTTACGCCTCGTTTTATCTTGTTGTGTTTTGGGGTTTGGCAGACTAAACACTCAAACCGAAAACGATATTGTATTACAAATAAATTTAGCTAGCGATGCCATTTCTGCCAATTCCTAGCCTGCCATAGCGGTGTTACATCAACTTTTTGACTTTTCACCGCTGTTAGGCCCTTCAATTGTGAATCAATATCAAAAAAGAACATTTCGGCTTACAACCCAAAGTAATATTGTATTACTATATGCTCTTAGGGGTCGCACTCACCTCAAAATTGGCTAATTGCAGATCGTTTGCCGTCAAGTTGTGCACTGTATCTGCAAAAGCACCCCAATACACAAAAACAAAACAATGGGTAAAATATGAAAAATCTGCTCTCAAGTCGGCTGACAGCCGCTGCGGCAATTTCCGCATTATCCGCCTTCAGTACGGTCATGGCCGCCACACCGGTTTCAGTTACAGCCAGTGAACATGACGGTAACGCACCCGAATTTATGTTAGACGGCGATCTTTCTACGCGCTGGTCAGCAAACGGTGAAGGCCAATGGGCGTTATTTGAGCTAGATAAAGCTCAAACCATCGATGCGGTTCGTGTCGCATTCAGTAAAGGTAACGAACGCACTAGTTCATTCGAGCTGGAAGTCAGCGTCGACGGTAAAAAGTGGACCAAGGTTCTGGACAAACAGACTAGCTCCGGTTCAACGCTGGATTTCGAACGCTATCAGCTGGCGGCTCCGGTTGAAGCAAAATTCATCCGCTACACCGGCTTCGGCAACTCCAAGAGCGGCTGGAACAGTGTGACTGAATTCCAGGCAGTGAATTGTGCTGTAGAGAAATGCGCAGATACAGACATTGTTCATGCCGGCATGGGTAAAACAGAAGCAGCCGAACCGGTTGCCGTCTCCAGCAGCGAACATGATGGTAACGGGCCAGAAAACATGCTTGATGGCGACCACGCCACCCGTTGGTCTTCCAATGGTGACGGCCAATGGGCGCTGTTTGAATACGACAAGCCTTACAGCTTCGATGCCGTTCGCATGAGCTTCCATAAGGGCGACGAACGCACCTCAACCTTCAGCATTGAAGCCAGCACCGACGGTGAGAACTGGACCCGAGTTCTGGATCACGCTGTTTCTTCCGGCTACACCCTGAAGTTTGAGCGCTTCGATTTCGATGCCCCGGTTGATGCTAAGTTTATGCGCATCGTTGGCCACGGCAACTCCGGCAGTGCCTGGAACAGCGTGACGGAATTTAAAGCTGTGAATTGCTCGGTTAACGACTGCCCAAGCAACGAGATCATCACCGCTGAAATCATCGCTAAAATTGAAGCAGAGAAAGTTCTGGCCGCAAATTCCGGCCCGGCAAGCAAGCTGAGCGACTGGAAAATCACCTTGCCGACGACCTACGGCGCTTTCTTCGGTCAGCCAAATGAAGAAGGCAACCTGGAGACTGCAGCAGAAATTCTGCCAAACGGCTGCTCCGTTGACGGCTCTACCTTCGGCGAGAAGACCAGCAACGAATACTTCAATGCAGATAAAAACGGCTGGCACTTCCGTGTACCTCTGGAAGGCGGCGCAACCACGCCAAACACCACATACATCCGCACCGAGCTGCGTGAACTTCATAGCTGGGAGCCTTGCGGCGACACCAGCCTGGCCAACTGGGCTTACGATGGCGGCACGCACACCTTAGGCGCGACCCTGCAAATCAATGAATTCCCGGCTGAACCTAAGAAGAAAGATGGTGTATCTCCGGATCGTCCGAAGGTTGTTCTGGGTCAGATTCACGCCCATGACATCGATGCGGCAACCGCTAAGCTGCTGTGGGAAGGCGCAGACAAACCCATCCGCGTTATCCTGAACAAGAGTACTAAAAAGAGCGCGTTCTCCGTCAGCCTGGGTAAAATTGCCGACCCGAGCAAGCCTTGGGTTTATATCATCAAGATGACTGGCGAAGGTATTGAGCTTTCTGCCGGTGGCGTTACCAAGCTGCTGAAGTTTGGCCAGGAACTGGATCACGCCTGGAAGAAAGAGACCTTCTACTTCAAAGCCGGTTTGTATCCACAGATTCATCCGGAATCCGGTGGTGCCTTTGACGTAACCTACTCAAAAATCTCAGTTGAGCATGTGAAACGCCCGGGTGACTTCGGTGAAGTCGTTCCGACAGAATGTAACCCAGCCGTATTTAACTGCTCCAATAAGTGGGGTGTCTGGTGGCCAGTGCCATTCCCGAAAACTTACCCACCTAAGAACCCTCAGGCAAACCTGCCTCCTGGCAAAAACTTTGATCTGAGCGAGTGGTACCTGTCTGTTGGCACCGACCACGATGCCAATGGTAAGCCGGACGATGTACAGCCACAGTACCTGATCTCAGGTTGGGAGCACCCAGAGTTCTTCCACACTGCAGACGACGGTGGCTTAACTATTAAGAGCTACATCAAGGGTGTTCGTACCTCTAAAAACACCAAGTATGTTCGTACCGAGCTGCGTGAAATGCTGCGCCGCGGTGATGAAAGCATTGGTCTGCAAGGCGTCACCAAAAACAACTGGGTATTCAGCAGTGCACCTGTTGAAGACCAAAAAGCAGCTGGCGGTGTTGATGGCGTATTGGAAGCAACACTGAAGATTGATCACACCACAACAACCGGTGCGCCTGAGCAGGTTGGCCGCTTCATTATTGGTCAGATTCACGCCAATGACGACGAGCCAATTCGCCTGTACTACCGTAAGCTGCCAAATCATGAAAAAGGCTTCGTGTACTTCATGCATGAAAACCGCAATGAAGGCAGTGATATCAAGTTCGACCTGATCGGTGAATACAACGGTAACCCACAAGAGCCGGAAGATGGCATCGCCCTGGGTGAAGTATTCAGCTACCGCATTGAGGTGGTTGGCAATGAAATGACTGTCACCATTATGCGAGATGGCAAGCCAGACGTGACTCAGGTTGTCGATATGTCTGAAAGCGGCTACGACGCAGGCGGCCAGTACATGTACTTCAAAGCCGGTGTTTACAACCAGAACAACTCTGGTGACCCGGATGACTACGCTCAGGTAACCTTCTACAAGCTGGAAACCTCGCACGGTCAATACCAGGAATAAGATTCCGGGTATAACGAACGTTACACAAACCTAAAGCCGGCTCTTGCCGGCTTTTTTAATTTGCGAACCGGTTATTTGATGAACCGCTGCCAATGGTCAATAATTCTCTGACTTTTCAGTTACGGCGGCTTTTCCAATGCGTGCGCAAGCGATCGCTCTCTTCCTGGCCCTGCTTTTAATCACGGCCTCGTTTTTATACGGTCAATTCCAGGCGATGCCGGATGGTACGAATACCCAATCAAAGCCGATTTACGTCAGCGATGCCGACATCGATTTTCTCTACGATCTGACCAAAAACACCGGCACTGAACGCATCATCGACCAGGAAATTTTCGAAAACGTTTATGGCCTGATCGACCGGGCGAATGAATTCCTGGTCATCGATATGTTTCTGTTCAATCACCGGAGCAACCCCGACAACCCCATTCCGCTCGGGCTTAACTTCAAAAATAAACTGCTGCAGAAGCGCCAGCAGCAACCGGATGTGCCCATCTACTTCATTACCGACTACTTCAACACCTTTTACGGCTCTTCGGCCAATGCATTAATTGACGAACTGGCAGAAGCCGGCGTCAACATCATCTTTACCGACACCAGAAAACTGCGCGATTCAAACCCCCTGCTCAGCGCTTTTTACCGTATTTTTGTTCAGCCCTTTGGTCTGCCGAGTGCACCCGGTGGGGTCATCCCCAACTTTCTCGGTGAAGGCAAGATTGCACTGCGTTCCTTGCTGACACTGACCAACTTCAAAGCCAATCACCGCAAGCTCATTGTGAATGAGAGTGAGAGCATGGTTATCTCCGCCAACCCTCACACTGGCAGCAGCCTGCATTCCAATGTCGGGGTGAGGGTTCAATCCAGTCTGCTGGTCAGCGAACTGCTTCGATCAGAACAGAGCATTGCCCGGTTTTCAGATGCCGATATTCCGTTGCGGCCCGTGGCCACCGCAAGCGAGGGCGATATAGAGCTGGTCTACCTGACCGAACAAGCCATCGAGAGCGCCATTATTGAAGAGATTCAGCTGGCCGGTAGTCACGATGAAATCAGCATTGGCATGTTCTACTTTTCTCACCGGAAAATACTCGAGGCCTTGCTTGCCTCGAAGAGTCGCGGGGTTAAGATCACCCTGATTTTGGATGCCAACAAGGATGCCTTCGGTTATGAGAAAAACGGTATTCCCAATCGACAGGTGGCGCTGGAAAGCCACCAGAACGGTATTGATGTACGCTGGTATAAAACCAATGGCGAGCAATTTCACAGCAAGATATTCCTCAAGCAGGCGGCCCATCACGACACCGTCATTCTAGGTTCGGGCAACTACACCCGCCGTAACCTGAGCAACTACAACCTGGAAGCCAACCTGCGCATAACCGCGCCCATCGGCTCCAACTTCTCCACGGAGGTGCGCAGTTACTTTGCCGAGGTACTGGCTCACTCCCTGCCTTTTGCCGAGTTTGAAGACACCTCAAAGCTGCGTTATGCCATCTACCGTTTTCAGGAATGGAGCGGCCTGAGCACCTTCTGACCCAGGCCATGCTGGCCTATTTAATCACCCGCACCGCCCGCACCATGTTGCGGGCATAGGTTTCGTCACCCTGCGGGTGTTTGCCACCATTCCACGGGTAGAACACTTCGCCATTGCCAGCACTGCGGGTATCGCCACGCTGCGCACCGGCACCGTGAACATCCATCGACCGGTTACCCAGCGCGCCCATGGCACGGCCAAAGCTCATATCGATACTTTCATTGCGCTCGCAGAACGGTGTTGATGTCCAGTAGTCGCTCCAGTCCTGGATACCGGCCATATTCACAATCGGCGTGCATTCAAACAGCGGGTCGATAGCCGGAGAGTTAGTGACATCCGGGCAACGCTCGTAATCGAGAATGCTGTGCAGCTGTTTGGCATCGGGCAGTCGCCAGTCGTCATGGCCGGCGAAGTGCAGGTTTTCGCAGTAGTTCATCGCCGAGCGCCAGTCCATACGGCCATCGCCGGTTGGCCCGGTACGGAAGGTGCCGCTGTCGTATTTCATCCACATCAAGCCGGTGGCCAAATCAGAAACCGTACCATCGCCGTTATCGACGAACATATTCTGGCCGTAGTGTGTATTACCGCGCACATAGAACACAGTAAAGGTTTTCACCGATGGGTAACCCTTCAGGAAACCATCGCGGAAGTTGTAACCGAACATGGTCGTCGTGGAACCCAGCGTTTGGCTGCGATAGATGGTGCTGGTGACGGTTTGGGTATCGAGGAAGCGATCGCCTGGGTTCAGCACTTCCGGCGAATCTGGCATTTCAAAGAAGTCGGTATCGAAAAAGGGTTCTGAGGTATCAAATTCAAAGCCGAACGAGCCGGAAAAATCAGCCAGTGAGTACAGCTCTTTAATGGTCGGTATACGCCAATCATTAAAGCCACCCAACTTACGGGCGTTGAACTCATCAAGGCCTTCCATCGCTTCTTTAAAGGTTTTCTTTTCTTTGCCAAACAAAAACGGACTGCTGGTCCACATCAGACCAGTGACCTGATCTTCAACAATCATCTTATCGTCATCGAAGAAGCGATAGCTTGGCTGATTAACCAGATCAGTCTGGTTGTAGTAGGCGCTCTGGCGGCCAAAATCTTCATCCGGTTTCGGCGGATTGCCCGGCTCAAACTCACCGCTATCGTGGTAAAACTTTTTGGTGCCGCAGCTGACAATCGGGTAGCCGCCTTCGGCCGGCGAGTAACCCACCTTTTCGTGCAGTTGCGTTGCCAGTGCACGGGCTTCGTCGACGCTCAGCTGTGGTGTTTTTGACAACAGAAACGCCAGGGTTTCGGCTTCCTGGTCATTGAGCAGCCCAACCTCACGGGCAATCTCAATGGCCTTGCCATTATCTCCCTGAGCGTCGCCATCGAGAATTTCAATAAACTTAACCTGCTGATCCCAGCTGATTGCATGCTGTGTGAGGGCCTGAGCAACCCTGGCGTCGATATAACCCAGTGCATCCTTAGCCGGCATGCCAGTGCCGAGCTTTATTTCCGGTTTCGTAGCTTGATCCATAAGATTAACCTTTTTGTTATTCGTGTTAACGGGCACTATTAAAAACAGAATGCTCCAAAAGCAAACAGCAAAGATAAAAACTGCAATCTTATCCCTGCACGATCCAGGCAAACAACACATGAATGGGTGTAAACATGACAGATGAAAACCAAATAGACACGGCCCTGCTATCCGAAACTGAAGCACGGGTTCTTGGCTGCCTGATGGAAAAACAACTGACCACACCGGATGTTTACCCGTTAACACTGAACAGTCTGGTGACCGCCTGTAACCAAAAAACCAGCCGCGAGCCGGTTATGAACCTGCAAAGTGGCGAGGTGCAGCGTTGCCTGAACGAATTACAGGAGCGCGGTCTGGTTGAAATCGACTATGGCTCCAGAGCCGATAAATACGACCAGCGCCTGAACCGAAAACTGCACTTTGATAAAGCCGACCAGTCTGTATTCTGCCTGCTCCTGCTGCGCGGCCCCCAAACAGTGAATGAGCTGTTCAGCCGCAGCAAGCGCATGGTCGATTTTGCCAGTGCTGGTGACATTAAAGACCTGATCGAACGGCATCTGGCTAAGCTTAAGCCACTGCTGATGACCATTCCGGCACAGGCCGGGCAGCGCGAAGACCGCTACATGCACCTGCTCTGTGGTGAGCCCGACCTGTCAGCACTGGCGCAAGCCCGGCCTGCACCGGCAACCGCCAACACCTCAGAACTGGAATCCCGGGTCGCCAAACTGGAAGAACAGATGGCAGCATTGATGGCAAAACTGGGCGAATAACCGAGGCTGAGCCGGCATATGAAATTTCAGAAACCTAACCTGTTCCTACTGCTGTTTTCACTGCCGTTCTTTTCCGTCGGCGTTGGCTTTCTGGTGCTCAGCATCATCCCATCACTCTATCTCGCCGCCACCGTACCCCACTGGCAACAGGTACCGGCACAACTGGAGTACGCTAATCTGGCCACGCACTATGGTGACGACAGCACCAGTTACCTGGCCGAGGCGCGTTACCGCTATCAGGTAGGCGGCGTCAGTTATGTCAGTGAGCGGGTTGGTATTGCAACTTCCGCCGATAATGTCGGCAACTGGCAGCTGAGTACCGGCCACAAGCTGGAAAGGCTTTACGCCAGTCAGCAGCCGGTGATGGCCTATGTCAATCCGTCCAACCCGGAACGGGCGATGCTGTTCCCGCAGATGCGCTGGGGCTTGTTTGCATTCAAGATGATCTTCGTCGTGGTCTTTGGTGGCTTCGGGGCCGGTATGATGCTTGCCGCCTTCATTAAGAGCCCGTCGGCCCGCGTTAAATCCAAACACAAAGGCAAGCCGGTCAAACAACACCAGCATTCCGATGCTATCTACTCCGGTGCACGAGCGAAATTCTGGATCATGCTGGTGATGGCGCTGGTTTTTACCGCGGTCAGCATTGCAGTTTCGATGGTTATACCGCGAGAGCTACAGAGCGGTAATAAAGCCATTCTACTGGTACTGATATTCCCGTTTGCGACGCTGTTTATGATCGTATCAACCGTTAAAGAGGCGAATCAGCTACTGCGTTTTGGTCGCAGCCCACTGATACTGAGCCCATCTCCGGCAGGTATTGGCGGCCACCTGAACGCGACCATCGACATCAATACGCCTCACAGAAGCAACCAGCACTATCGGGTGACTCTCTGCTGCGTTAACCGGCGCAGAACCGGCTCAGGGAAAAACAGCAGTACCAGCGAAACCATCAAATGGGTGGAGGAAGGCGTTGCCTACCCGGAGCTAAACTCGCAGGGAGGAACGCGTCTGCGTTTCGCGTTTAATATCCCGAATAAGCTGCCAGAAACCGAAGAAGCCTCGCATAATTATCACTTCTGGCGTTTAGACCTGGAAGCAGATATCGCCGGAACGCTGCTAAAGCGTTCCTTCAATGTTCCGGTACAGCAAGTACAGAACCCTCAGCCAGCGCAACGCTATCTGGCTACCGAAAACCCGTTGATGCCGTCCTTAAATAACAGCCGTATCGACGCGTTGGATATGGAAGACCGCAGCCATGAAATTGAATTCTATGTTCCCCGGTTTTCTTACTTTAAAGACCGGTCTTTCAGTTTTCTTTTCGGTGCTATTTTTCTCGGCTCAGGCATTGGTGTTTCGATTGCCGGCGCACCTTTTATCTTCACGTTGATATTTGTGCCCATCGGCAGCATTTTCTGCCTGGCATCGCTGTACACACTGCTGACATCGATCCGAACAATGGTTCGGGAGGATGGCATATACCGGCAGACATCATTTCTTGGCCTGTACAAGAAGAACAGCCATATTTCTTTTAAAGAATTCAGCGACTTCACTCTCAAGCCCGCCATGATGTGGCAGAACGCCCAGGGCGCCCGACGTCACTTCTTTGCCATTGTGGCGCGCAGTGATCAGAAAAAGAAAATTACCGTCGTTGAGCGGGTAGAAGGCAAAGGCTCTGCCGAGTCTTTAATTCGCAGGTTTGAGGGTGTGATGGAACCACTGAAGTTTTGAACCAAAGCAGTTCAAGTCGAGCGCCTGAAACGAATGGTGTTCAGTTTGACCAGTGACGCAATTTTTTACATAGCATAACAATTTACCGGGCCAATGCGCATGCAAGCCCCGAATACAGTGCGCTGTAGAAACCTGGCATAAATCATGCTAATTTATATTCTGGCTCAAAGGAGCTGTATATTACCTTCATGGAGAGAGTCATGAATCTCAAAAAAACATTATTACTTACCTCTGCGGCTTTGTTTTCAGCATCGTCTTATGCAACGGTCCTGACATTTAACAGCAGCAGCGAAACCGTTGCCGATGAGCTGACCTTTACAGCAGATTCAGGTGTTTCGGTTACTGTAAGCTCTGGCGTTTCGTACAGAGCAGAAAACGTTGCAAGCGTTGACTTTGACCTGGGCTCGGTGACGACAAACGACGCTTCTAACGTATACCAAGGCATTTTAGGCTTGGGCGCTACGTCGACCCTGACCACAACAAATGGCTGTAACAGCGATTCAAACGCAATAGACCAGAACCTGCGCAGCTGCTCCGGCGGTGACGAAATCCTGTTCTTTGACTTCAGTACCGATGTAACACTCGACACAGTCTGGTTTACCGAAGTGAGTGATGGCACCTCTAACAACACCACTCTGTACAACATCTTCTACAGCACCGATGGCTATACCTATACTTCAGTATTTGATGCCACCCGTAACGGTCTGCACCAGTATGCCGCCGAAACAGATGGTTCGTTAAGCACACTGATCAGCGCCACTTATGAATACTGGGCCGTGGCAGTCACCGGCTGGAATGATGCTGATGGTGCCTACATCAACGCTATTGAATTCACGGTTCCGGAGCCCGCAACACTGGCACTGCTGGCCCTTGGTTTAGGCGGTATCGTCGCTTCTCGTCGTAAGGTAAAAAGCTCCAGCGCAGCCTGAGGCTTCGTAGCGGCACTCAGTAAGAATCCTGCAGGGTTTCCGCAGGGTTCTTATTCTTCCTGGTGCAGGCCAAGCAATACGGCTCATTTAGACCACTGTCAGATTTTTTTACAATCCAGCTCATCCCGGCAAGACTATGTCTTTCAAGGCACTTATTGTGATTTGCGTCACAAACATAAGAAAAACACATCACAAGTGTCGGATTTCTTTACAGGTCTATCTGACTGGCGATACAACTTACCCGCCTGCTTGCCGCAACTGCACAATGCTCTGCATTCACGATAGGCCAACCCCATTGCCTTGCTCGGCAATCAGTTCATCACAATGCGCAAACTGCTCAGTTAATAAATCCAGCTGCTGGTTGATGCCCTGGACGAATTCAATTTGTGCCGTCGTATAGCCAACGGCCAGGTCGACATTGGTGCTAATTCGATCAACCGATTTCACAGCGGCTTCTGCTTCGGCCGAGACCGACTCGATGCTTTGCTCAATTTTGTTGGCCGCATCCTGCGCCCGGGTCGCCAGATTACGCACTTCATCCGCAACAACAGCAAAGCCCCGCCCCTGCTCACCAGCACGCGCGGCTTCAATCGCCGCATTCAGAGCCAGCAGATTAGTCTGAGCGGAAATATCGTTAATCTCCTGCGCCAGATCGCTGATAACCAGCACCCCCTTACCCAGCTGTTCAACTTCGCCTTTGAAATTTCGAATGAACTCGGCGTCCTCTTGGGTGGCTTTGGCGGTACCGTTAAGATATTCAAACGTTTCCAATGCTTTCTTGCGTACCGACTCTGCATTTTCTGCGGTTTGCTGGACGTGCCCGGCAAGCTGCGCATTCACACCCTGCATAAGCTCGACCCCGCTTTTCAGCGCGATTAACTCCGCCTCCTGTTGCTGCTCATGGCGTGCATTCGACTCGTTTAACTGATGCAACTCCTGTTGGTAACGACTCAACTCAGCCTCCAAACTACTCAACTCACCAGCCTGGGCGGCGTTACGTTCCAGTATCGCTCGCACACCCGCTTCAACGTTGGCTATTCCGCTGAGCTGAGAGTCGGCAACGTAAGGCATCAGCTTTGCCTCAAATTGTTTGATTTTGTTGTTTATTGAACCCAACACAAAACCAACACCGACCACGACAACCAGCAGCGCGAGCCACAAGTAGAGCGAGCCCGCAGTGCGCCCTGTTGCCAGAAACACTAGAAAAAGCCCCAGTAACAGTAGAGAACTAACGAGATATGTGTTGCGAACAGCCGGCAAGTTTAAAAACATAATAGAGCCTTTAGTGAAGTGAAAACCAAGCGGAGCGCTACCTGGGGCGATGGAGGTTATCGCCCGGCCAAGCCACTTCCGTTAACATTTGTAACTGAATACCCATGAAAATTGGGTACTGATGTAGCGAATATCGGCCAGGCTTGAGAAAACTGAATTATTTTAAATGAGCCAGATCAGTCTGAATCGCCCTTTCAGGTCAACAGGCATGCACTGGAGGCAATTTTCCGGAAACAACATTTCAAATATTTGCGATATAGTAATACAATAAGACTAAGTGTTTAGGGCTGATGCGTGAGAAGTACTGGATATCAAAAAATAACAATCCGGTGGCATTAGGCTGAGGCGATAGAAATATCACCCGACCGAGCTGTTGGTGTTCATTTTTCCTGTCCCGTTCCTGATCACTTTTATGTCCCCTTTTAGGTAAATGTTAAATTCACGGAGAAAATTAAAATGTCTAAGCAAGTTGCATTTGTTACTGGCGCAACTGGTGGTATCGGCTTCCAGGTTGCTAAGCGTTTAGGTCAAGACGGCTACACTGTTGTACTGAGCGATATCAATGATGAAGCGGGCGCTGAGCGTCTGGCAGAGCTGACTGCAGCCGGTATCGAAGCAGAATACCTGAACTGTAACGTGATGGACGAAGAGTCTGTAAACAAAGCAGTATCTTCTGTGGGCGAAAAATACGGCAAAATCGACGTTGTAGTAAACAACGCTGGTGGCCTGGGCGGTCGTAGCCCAATCGAAGGTATGGAGACTGACTTTTTCCGTAAGGTTATGGCTCTGAACCTGGACAGCGCTTTCTATGTATCCCGCGCTGCCATCCCTTACCTGAAGAAGTCTGATAACGCTTCTATCATCAACTTCACATCTAACGCTGGCTGGAACGCTGGTGGCCCAGGTGCTGGCATCTACGGTACTTCTAAAGCTGCGGTTCACACCTTTACCCGTGCTCTGGCAAAAGAACTGGCACCTGCTGGCATCCGTGCTAACGCTGTTTCTCCGGGCACAATCGATACTCCGTTCCACGCTCAGATCAAAGAAACCAAGCCTGAAGTATTCGCTTCTTGGGCTAACAGCATCATGCTGGGTCGTTTAGGTCAGCCAGAAGAAGTTGCTTCTGTGATTTCCTTCCTGGTGAGCAAAGACGCTTCCTTCATCACTGCTGAAACTATTCAGATCGGTGGTGGTCAGGCTCTGGGTATCTAATCCCTGCCTGCTATTGCAAACCCCTGTTTGCATTAGAAAAAGAAAAAGCACTGATGGCGCAAGCCTTCAGTGCTTTTTTAGGGCTGTAGTAAAACAGCAGACTTCTGCCTAGAGAACAAAATACACACCGGCTGAACATTGTTGAATTGAATTTGGCATAATCAAACCCTGAGAAATATCAACAAAAGGACTTTGATTAGGTGATGATAAAAAAGATATTCATAGTATTTGCCTGTACCCTCTCGCTCTACGGCCATGCATTTTATTTTTATGATCACGCAGATACCTACAGTTTTGAAGGTAAGCCGACGTTAATCCTGTGGCCTTCGGACGACATTTATGCAAATGACCAGGTTATCCTTAAGCTCATTGTTAATGCTGGCAGTCTACAGGAAAGCGACGACCAATTAGGTTACGCACACTTTGTAGAGCACATGGCTTTCAACGGTACCGAGTCTTATCCAACATCTACCCTTCAAAAGAAGCTCGAGTCTCTTGGTCTGGTAATCGGTAATCATTCCAACGCCCATACCTATTACGATTACACGGAATTCACCATTGAATTAAAAACAGATGACCGTCAACAGCTGGAATCCGCGATTGAAATTTTATCTCAGTGGTATCAAAGCATCGAATTTAATGCTGACGAGGTGGACCAGGAAAAAAAGGTAATCACCGCAGAGTTCATGTACAGAGACTCCGGAAAAAACAGTATCTACCAAAAGCTGAACGACACCTACTATCAAAATTCAGAGCAAATTAAACGGTACCCAATCGGCACCTTAGAAAGTGTTCGGCAAGCAACGCCTGCAGGCTTAAAAAAGTTCTACCAGACTTGGTACAACCCATTAAACACATCAGTCATAGTGACTGGCGATTTTAATGATGATTTCGTTAAAGCTAAATTCAACCAATACTTTAAAGCAAACAAATCGGCCACTTTCATTGCACCAACACGCTCCGATACAACCGATCAAACCACAACAAAAATCGTACTTTCAGAATTTGATCGTTTCTCTACTGAAAGCGTTTTAACTTATGCCTTCGTTGCAGATATTAAACCAGTTAAAACCAAAACCGATGTCATTGAACTACAAAAGGTTCAGGCAGCTTTCGATATTCTCGTTCAACGCATTGAGGCAGATGCGCGAAATGATGCATTGATCTCTAGCATTGATTGGGAATGGCACCAACCTAACGCCAATCAGCAAATGATTCGTCTTAACCTGTACCTCAGTAATAACGATTTCGAACAAGCAACCAGAATAGTCAAATCCCACCTGCACAACCTGAGTGAAGGCGGTATCCAAAAGAGCGAGCTTTCGCATTGGCAAGCCAACAGAATCAGTGAAGAAGCTCAGTATGGCGATGATGTTCATAGCATAGCCAATGCACTTGAATTGCAGGTCGTCACTGATTGGCCAGCAATTAGCCAAATCGAATATATCGATATATTAAAGGGCTACCTGATGCGATTGACCGTGCAAAACATAAACGAAGAAATCACACAACTTATGGAAAGCCATCAGAAGCTTTATATAATCAGCAACAATGATGATGGCAGGCGACCTACGGATGACGAACTTAATACCTGGTTAGCCGATGCACCACAAGCTGCTAGTGAAAAATCATTTGCCGCTGCAGACTACACCGAGCTTAACCTCGATGTAAAAACGACGGCAGAAGCCAAAATAGAGTCTCAAATAAAACACTTAAACTCTATTTACGAATGGCAATTTGCCAACGGATTCCGGGTTCTGTTTAAACAGGATAACAGTGATATCGCCTATTCACTGATCAGCAGTAATGGCTTAAACGCTGTTGATCCATCCGATGTACCCGCCGCACGAATAATGCTGGATGTTGCCGGAGAGTCCGGTCTAAGAAACCTGACAAAAACTCAACTGAACTCCTGGTTGGTAAACAACGGACTGAGCTTTGAGTTCAGCAGCTACTATTCTTTTTTCGTTGTCAATGGGCTTTCAAAATCTAAGGATTTTTCGACCTGGCTCAATGTGCTGCATCTGTTTCTTACCGATGAACGCTTAGATGAAAGCGCCTTTCATAAGGTTCGTGTGTCTTCACTCAACCAGCTTGATAAAATTCATACATCGCCGTACATAGAGTGGCTGAGGCTGGTGGACTCAACGCTGTACAACAATGAAATCGAAACCCGTACCCTAACACAGCAGGAAGTTGAAGCTATTCGCTTTGAAGATATCGAAAGAGTGTATCAGCAGCACCTTATGGGCAATCAAAACTACACACTCGCCATCGTTGGCGACCTTCATCCCCGCACTGTTGAACACTTCGCTAAAAAGTATATTGCCACTATACCCAGCCAGTCACGCAAGAAATCAAAACCCAGGGAAACTTATGGGCCAGCTACCGAAGGTGATTACATCGGCTACGGCTCAGGCGCTATAACATCCGATGTAACTCTGCGCTTTAAGCTGCCAAAAGCAGAGTTTGCAGGGCAGCCCAAAGAGTGGAGCCCACTTCTTGAGTATTGGCTGGAATCGGAGCTGTTCAGAACCATCAGAGAAGACCAGGGCTTGGTGTATTCAATTGCAGCGAGCATTCCAACAACGGATAAATTTGAACCCTTTATATACCTAATCATCAACACCCAGGTAGACCCGGAAAACATCGGACAAGTCAAAGAATCCATTAGAATGTTGCTCTCTCGATTAGCCTCAACGCCGCCCAAAAACAGCGATAAGAATGCATGGATGAAGTCCATTCACAAACTATCTGTCCATAATCGAAGAGACTTTCAGCTTGTCTCTAAGCGTATAGCGGCCGCCAATACTCTTGAACTGCCACTGGACGATGTTTTAAAGCCGCTACCTGAACATACAACCGTATCACCAGAAGACTTAACCCATTATCTTACTTTGTTTCTCAGCGACAAAGCACTGAAAACCTCCTTTACCTTCAACCCTTAGAAAGTGATAACCCCTAATTCGTTAGGGGGCTATCTCCATCACTGCCTTGCATCTAGCCAAGGTTTGCTCAGAAAACAAAAAGCACTGTTGGCGCGAGCCTTCAGTGCTTTTTTCATTTCAGCGCCCTGCAACGTGGCTGAGCGTTAGGCAAGCCGGCTTACCCGATCCAGCCGAGCCGCACCCACCAAAGGTAATCGAGCGGCATCAACGCCAGAAAGGTGAGCGCCGTCAGCGGCAGTGTCAGCTTCACCAGCTTTGCAAGTGGCTCATTAGAAAGCTGCATAGCAATAATCAGCGGTGCAACCTGATACGGGAAAACAACGGTCGAAAAGCCGATCACCTGCGTCATCAGTACCGCTGGCAGCGAAAAGCCGGTGACGGCAGAAAGCTCTGCTGCCATGGGTGTTAATACCGTAGGCACGCCCGGAATCGTGGCAATTAAACCGGTGACCGTAGAAATCAAAGACAACACCATAAAACTGAAGAAGTCATTATCGGAGCCGGTCGGTATCATCAGCGTAAACAATTCACCCATACGGCTGCCAATGCCGGACTCGTTTACCAGCGCCCCAAGGCCAAGCGCGGATGAAACAAACACCACGGTTCCGAAATCTACAGAGCTATTGAAATTCTTGGGTGCAACCACGCCCCACTTCGGCAGCAACAGGATAATTGCAGCGGCCAACCCCACCCAGGCTGGGTTGACGCCATGAATGGTATCGGTCACCCAAAGCAGTAGCGTAATTGCGAGAATAACAGCAACCTGCATCTGCTTGCCGGACATATCTATCTCCTGCTCTTCCGCTTCAGCCTGCTCGGGGCCGGGCGCTGAACCCGTTTCATCCGGGAAGATTTTCAGCGTTAGTGCAACAATTAACAGAGATTTCAAAATGCCTAACACAGGGAAGTGCAGCAACAGATACTCGGTATAGCTGAAGGTAACATCAAATAACGTTTCACTGGCACCTGCCAGAATCATATTGGGAATATTCGCCGGTAAAACGGCAAAGCTGGGCATATTGCAGGCCAACGCCAGAGAGGTAGCAATACCAATGCGGCCATTGCTGCCTTTAGCAAAACCCACCTGATCGGCCAGCGCCATACCGATAGGGATGAGCACCACGGCTCGGCCTACCGACGACGGCATCACAAAACCCAGCAGTACAGAGCTAAATACCAAGCCGAAAATCAGACGAAAATAGCTACCGGTCAGATGCGGGGCAATAAATGACGCCAGCTTCTTCCCCAACCCCGTGGTGGTAATAGCGGCACCGATCACAAAACCGGAGATAATCAGCCAGACCGCCGTGGAGCCAAACCCGGAAAACAGGAGAGCAGGATCAACCAGATCAAAAATCATCACCAACGCGAAAAAGATCAGCGCCATTAAGAAGGGAGGCAGAAAACCGGTGCTCCAGCCCACCAAAGTAATTAATACCACGGCGGCACTGTAAGAAAAGTTAGCCGGCTGCCCGTCGACAGGGAAAACAACCAGCAGCAGGGCGGCTAATATCGAAGCCAGTACGATAGCTGGTTTAATAGGTAACTTAGACATCATGATTCGTATCCAAACGTTATAAATGGATTGCAGTGTGCAATTTTAGGGACGTAAGATAGCGAACTGCACCTGTCGCATTAAGAGCGAAATATGCCAAACGATAGTCCTGAAACGACAAACACCCTGCCTCGCGAATTCGCCCACAAGCTCGACCCAACACAACCGGTGCTCACCCATAGCCGCAGTATGCAGGCCGAAACAGGTGTAGAGCCTCATGCTCACCCGCGCGGTCAGCTTCTGTGGGCGGCCAGTGGCGTGTTAAAGGTCACCAGTGATGATGCTGTCTGGGTAGTCCCTTCCTCTCACTCGGTGTGGATTCCAGGCGACGTTTTCCACCAGGTTGCCAGTGAAACAGACGCTCAGATGCGCAACCTCTACATCGACCCGTCATTTGACGTGAGACCAGACGAAACCGCCATCACCATGCTGAAAATGACACCCCTGATGCAACAGCTGGTGCTCAGGCTCACGGAAAACGCCAGCGAACTGGGCAAGGGCAGAAGCGCGCGTTTGGGCTTAGTCGCCATTGATGAAATCTCATCCCTCGAAGCCTTTAAACTCTATATACCTGCCGGTGAAGACCCCAGACTAAAGCGCTTAATCACCCTGATAGTCAGCAACCCAAATCTGGATCAACCATTGAAAGCCCTATCCGCACGCGTGGGTGCCAGCGTTCGAACCATCGAGCGGCTGTTCAAAGCAGAAATCGGCATGACCTACCGCCAATGGCGCAGCCGCTTACGGCTGATGGGCTCGCTGGAGAGCATCACCAAGGGCGAAGCCATCAGCAAGATTGCCGTTGAATCTGGCTACAAAAACGCCAGTAGTTTTATAGCCGCATTCAAGGCCGTGTTTGGCTGTACTCCGGGGGACTATCGTCAGCGCTAAGGACTCTTCGCACATAAATTAGAACATCCTAATAAACAGATCAGGTCAATCTGTTTATTCAATTATACGAGTAGATAAAATACACCTATAGTTTATTCCGTAAGCAAGACAACACTCAAACCAGACATACCGAGGAATACACTATGGAAACTTCAAGCAACTTCGCCATGCCACGTATCAACGAAAAAGCACCAGCGTTTAACGCACCAACAACTGATGGAAACCGAAGCCTGGATGACTACAAAGGTAAGTGGTTGATTCTGTTTTCTCACCCGGCCGACTTCACCCCAGTTTGCACCACAGAATTCATGGCATTCGCCCAGGCGGCACCGGAATTCAGCAAGCGTAACTGCGAGCTGCTGGGTCTTTCCATCGACAGCACACACTCACACATCGCCTGGATGCGTAACATTAAAGAAAAATTTGGTGTAGAGATTCCATTCCCGATTATCGCTGACCTGAAAATGGATGTCGCCAAGGCGTACGGAATGATCCACCCAGAAGCGGGCGATACCTCAGCCGTACGAGCAACCTTTATTATCGATCCGGAAGGCGTTCTGCGGGCAATGGTTTACTACCCAATGAGCAATGGCCGATCTATCCCTGAATTTGTTCGCCTGCTGGACGCACTGCAAACCAGCGATGCTAATGGCGTAGCCACTCCGGAAAGCTGGCAGCCGGGTGACAAGGTCATCGTTCCACCTGCAAAAACTGCGGCAGAAGCCGAAGAACGCATGAACAGCTCGGAATACGAGTGCACAGACTTCTACTTCTGTAAAAAAGCGTTGTAACCTTCAAGCTGAAGGCGCCGGCTCCGGGTGCCTTCAGCCCGACAGGCTATTGAACAAGCACTGTTTCTGAAACAGTGCTTTTATGCGGGGTCTGTACTGACTAGGCCAGTTCCTTTACCTCATAACCCTTGCACAGCTGCTGCTGTGTTTCCCGTGGCACACTGTCGAAATGCGAAAGCCCCATGGTAAAGCTGCCTTCGCCACTGGCGATCGATTTCAACCGCTGCGAATAGTCACCCATCTCGGAAAGCGGTGCCTTGCACTTCAGCAGGGTTTTATTTTTACCCTCCATGCGCGTGTCACAGATAATGCCCCGATGCGAAACCATGTCACCGGAAATATCGCCCATCGCCTCACTCGGGAAGGAGACAGCCACATCCACCACCGGCTCCAGAATAATCGGCGCAGCCTGTTTCACCGCCTCTAAAAAGGCTTTTCGGCCGGCAGAAACAAAGGCAATTTCTTTAGAATCGACCGAGTGGTGCTTGCCGTCGTACACCTCCACCTCGATATCCTGCATGGCGTAACCGGCGATAGCGCCTTCAGCCATAATCTGGCGAACGCCCTTTTCAACGGCAGGAATAAAGCTGCCGGGAATGGCACCACCGACCACCTTGTCGATAAAGCGGAAGCCTTCACCCCGCGCCAATGGCCGAATGCGTAAATACACCTCGCCGAACTGACCGGCGCCACCGGTTTGCTTCTTATGGCGGTAATGGCCTTCAGCCGGTTTGGTGATGGTTTCGCGGTAATCGATGGAAGGTTCAGAAACATCGACCTCCAGCTTGAACTGCTCTGCCATGCGGTCAATCGCCACCTGAATATGCAGCTCGCCCACACCGGTGAGCAGGGTTTCGTTCAGGTTGGCGCGGTGGGAAACCGTCAGGCTGGGGTCTTCGGCGGTAATTTTGGTCAGCGTTTCTGAAAGCTTTTGCTCGTCGCCGCGCCGGGTGGGTCGCACCGCCATACTGAACATCGGCGGAGGCAAATCCAGCGACTTCAAATGGAAGTTATCTTCATCGTGTGAGTCATGCACGACAGCATCGAACACCAGCTCATCCACCTTACCAATGGCACAGATGTCACCGGCGACGGCGCGCTCTATCTCGATACGCTCATTACCCTGCAGCTTGAACAGGTGACCAACCTTAAACGGCTTTTTGCTCTCACCGACAAACAGCTGGCTTTCCGGGGTGATGCAGCCCTGATGCACGCGCAGCATCGCCAGGCGACCCATGAACGGATCCACTTCAACCTTAAACACATGCGCGATCACATGGCCGTCTTCGGCTGGCTGCACATCCACCGGCTGATCATGATTCATAAAGAGCGGCGGGTTGCCTTCCAAAGGCGTTGGCATCAGTTCGGTTAAAATTTTCAGCAGCTGATCCACGCCCGCGCCGGTTCTGGCGGAGACAAAACAAACCGGCACCAGATGCGCACTGCGCAATGCCTTTTCAAAGGGGTCGTGCAGCTGTTGCGGGGAAAGCTCCTGACCTTGCTCGAGATAGAGCTCCATCAACTCTTCATCGACCTCCACAACCTGATCAACCAGCGCATCGTGTGCATCCTGCACCGAGCTGAACAGGGTTTCGGCATCATAGTCCGGGGTAAAAAAGCAATCGACCACATCATGCCCGCCTTTATCGGGCAGGTTAATCGGCAGCAATTCTGCACCAAACTGCGCCTGTAACTCAGCCAGCAAGGTGGCTAAGTCTTCATCGTTTGCATCAATCTTGTTAATGATGATCAGCCGGCATTTCTCACGCTCACCGGCAATCTCGAACATCCGTTCAGTGACCATACCGGGGCCATCGACGCCGTCGATCACCAGCGCAACCGACTCCACCGCGGGCAGAATACTGATTGAACGGCCGATAAAATCGGGCATGCCGGGGGCATCCAGAATGTTGACGCGGTGCTGGTTGTATTTGAAGGTAACGGGCGTGGGGTTGAGTGAATGCTGCCGCTGTTTGGACTGGGTGTCGTAATCGCAGACCGTGCTGCCGCGTTCGATTTCACCCATTTGCTGAATGGTGTTGGTCTGGAAAAGTAAGCGTTCGACGAGCGTGGTTTTACCGGCTCCGGCCTGCCCGGCAAAGGCTATGTTGCGAATATTTCTCACAGGCATAGTGTGTTCTCCTAATTATTTTTATGGGAAGCGTGTTCAATTAGGAGAATAAAGTCAGGGCCAAGAGTGCTTCTTATGCCGGCAGCGATGCGCAGCAGGAAAAGAGAGTGACGAATGCCTGGAAGTTACCATAGGCCGGCGCTTCCTCTTTATTGTTGTTATGCGTATGTCTTTCAGACTAGTTCGAGTTTGCGCTTCTGAACATCCCGGTGCTTGATGCGGGTCAGGCTTTACTAATATGAGAGTACAGCCATGGGCTGTCACAAATTTAGCGACAGGTTTTTCTCCAGCCTGTTCGACCACGTTGTTCTGTGATGAACATCGACAAACCCTCTGTGTAATTTCTGCACAATCCCAGTATATACAGCAGTAGAGTGCCAACCAGCAATGATTAAGACCCCAACATTATTTATTTCCATGTCATTAGCAGCTTTCAGCGGGCTGACTGCGGCAGCCTGCTTAGAGGCACCTATCAGCCTGATTACCCCATCTGAGGCAGACTACTATGTTTCAAACGTTTCACAGCTGCACGATGCCGTGAACAGTCTGACCGACAACCAGAGTATTTTAATCGAGCCGGGCACCTATGATCTGCAGTCAACGCTATGGATCAGCGAAAGCAATGTGTCGATCATTGGTAATTCGTCCACTTGTGATGCGGTTATGCTGGTCGGCAATGGTATGGAAAACAGCAATGATGGCGGTGTTCCGTACGGTATTTGGACCAATGCAGAAGGACTGACAGTAAAAAATCTGACCATCAAAGATACCTACTCGTCATCGATCATTCTCAATCACGGTGCCCATAATGCCCATCTCTATAACCTTGGCTTAGTCGATGCCGGTGAGCAGTTTATTAAGTCGAACCCGACCAGCATTAATGGCAGTACTTATGGCAACGGCAACAGCAATGGGCTAATTGAGTACAGCTATTTTACCTATACCGATATGCCGCCCATGGATGAAAGCCATTCCGGTGGTACCGGCTACACCAACGGCATTGATGTACATGGCGGTGACGCCTGGACTATTCGTAATAACTTCTTCAACAACTTCCATACCCCCGATGAAGCCGATCATCTGTGGAATGCCGCCGTTCATATCTGGAATGGCTCTACCGACATGGTTGTGAAAAACAACCGCTTTGTCGATGTCGATCGCGCTATCGCTTATGGCATTTTTAATCGCGGTTTAGATGATAACGGAGATCAAATCAACGAAGCCGAAGGCGGCATCATCGCCAATAACATGATTTATTACCGTCCCGGGCTGTTTTCTGCCTCACGCACGGCCGGATCAGACGCGGCTATTATCGTCTGGTCATCGCCTGGCACCCTCGTCGCCCACAACACCATCGTTAACAATAGCAATCAGGGCTATGCAATCGAAAGCCGCTGGAATGGCGACATAGGGGTCACTATTACGAACAACTTTACCGATGACTCTGTCGATACGGGTGGCGACTCCGCTTCGGTATCTGAAAACAACAGAGCCATACTCTCTGTGGATATCTTTGCCGATGTGGCCATTGCCGATCTGCACCTGACCGAAGATATCGATGACTCAATGTATGTAGAGCTGATTGACGATGCAGACGAAGATTTTGATGGTGATTTACGCAGCCTGTCTGTGAACGTATACCCCGGTGCAGATCAGTTCATCAACCCGCCAATGCCGCCCGAAAACCTGCAAATGTCGGTAGCGGAACAAAAGATACCGTCATAAAAAAAGGAGCGAGCCGGCCAGTGCCGGACTGCTCCTGAACTATAAGAGCCAACTTATAGAATCTTTGAGGATCGCTTAATTAGGCCGTAACGCTTTCAGTCGTTGCTTTTTCTTCGCTGTTGTATACCGATTCATCCAGCTCTTTTTCGCTCTTAGCGACCAGTACCGACACCATCATGTCGCCACATACGTTAACGCTGGTGCGCGCCATATCCAGAATACGGTCAATACCGGCAACAATGGCCAGGCCTTCCATTGGCAGGCCAACGGTGGTTAATACCAGTGACAGCATAATTAGGCCGGCACCCGGTACACCGGCGGTGCCGATAGACGCCAGAGTGGAGGTCATGATGATCAGCAGGTAGTCGGAAAACGCCAGGTCAACACCAAAGGCCTGAGCAATGAACAGTGCACAAACGCCCTGGTACAGCGCTGTGCCATCCATGTTGATCGTTGCGCCCAATGGCAGAACAAAGCTGGAAATGCCTTTAGAAACGCCCAGATCTTCACGCGCAGAACGCATCGTGGCCGGCAATGTACCGGAGCTGCTGGTCGTGGTGAAGGCCACGATCGCTGGGTTCACCAGGCCTTTCAGGTATTGTACCGGGCTCAAACGACCCACAACCTTGATCAGGCCGGAATAGAAAACCACCACCTGAATGATGCAGCCGATGTAAACCACTGCGATAACCTTCATCAGCGGCATCAGAATTTCGATACCGTACTTGCCGGCAACCCAGGCCATCAGGCCGAATACACCGATCGGCGCGAGCTTCATGACCAGCTCGGTCAGCTTGTACATGGCCTCCGCCAGGCTTTCAAACAACGCGACGGCAGGCTTGGATTTTTCACCCACCAGATTCAATGACACACCCAGACCAATGGCAAACACAATAATCTGCAGAATGTTACCGGCGGCCAGCGCCTGAATCGGGTTGTTAGGGATCATGTTCAGCAGTGTTTGCACCAGCGTTGGGGCTTCTTTCGCGCCAGTTGCGGTTGCTGCAGCAACCATATCGATGCCCACACCCGGCTTGAAGATTGTGGCCATACCCAGGCCAATACTGATTGCGATGGCTGTAGTACCCAGGTACAGAACCAGCGCTTTAATGCCTACGCGCCCCATCTTCTTGGTATCCTGCATGGAGGTAACGCCCACCACCAGCGAGCAGAAGACCAACGGTACAATCAGCATCTTAATGCAGTTGATGAACAGCGTACCCAGCGGCTTCAGCACTTCGGCCTGCGGGCCCATCACAACACCCACCACCATACCGGCGATCATGCCAATCAGAATTTTTTGCCAGATTGGCATCCTGCTCAAAAAGTTAGACTCTTTCTGCATGGTCATTTCATCTGCCATTAGAATTTCCCACCTATCCTGTTTTAAAACCGCGCCACAACATGGCAACGCATTCTGTTGTTTAATTAGAATCTGATATTGCGCATTCACTAAACGCGAAGGCATTCAAGAAGTGCTGTTGCCAAAAGCCTTATTCGGGCTTTTGTGCAAAAGACTTTATTCGAGCGTTTCAAAAGGCGTTTTAGTTTTTTATAAGTGCGCCGCCTAAAGCAGCATGCCTTTGAACAGTGAGTAAGCACCATTGGCTGCAGTGTTCGCAGAGGCGCTTACCTTAGCTTTACAAGAGCAATTTGAAGGCCAGAATGAGGGATTATCGGTAAGCGCCTGATTTGAAAGGGCTTCGGGGGCGTACGCTGTGTGTTCGGACTGCCCGAAGGGCTATAACCAAAGTTATAGCCACCCTGAATAAACAGCTTAAGCACTGCTACCACAAGGCTTTCAGGCACATAACCAAAGCAATGACTATAACTTTTGTTATCAGGGTTTAACGGCTAGTCGTCGGCGCTGGCGTTGCTTTTCCGGATGCGCTTACTGAGCGCCGGTTGCGAAATACCCAGCAGACGCGAAGCAATAGACTGATTACCACCCGCCCGGCGCATCGCTTCATTAACCAGCAAATCTGAGGCCTCCTGAATGGTCGGTAAGGTCGCCAGCTGTTCAAACAGAGCCGGCGACTCCGTGCCCGCTTCCTCGGGGAGTTCTCCGGCCTGAGTAAATACCGAACGGAACACCTCCATCGACAACACCTTCGACTGATGACGGCTGACAGCCTCAAAGCAGAGTGCGCGCAGCTCGCGAATGTTGCCGGGGAAGCCATAGTTGGCGAGCAACGCGGGCAACTCCTTGGGAAAGGTCGGCTTGGCTTTGCCTAAATCTTCGGCGGCCTCATTCAGGAAGTGGTGCAGCAGCAATTCAATATCGCCCTTGCGGTTGCGCAAGGGCGGCAGTTCCACCTGATGGGTCTTCAGCCGGTAGTAAAGGTCTTTGCGGAACCGGCCTTCGTACTGAAGCTGCTCCAGGTTCTGATGTGTGGCCACGACGATGCGCGCACGAGACAGCTTTGGCCGGTCAGCACCGAGCGGGAAGTACTCACCCTCCTGAATCAGCCGCAGCAGCTTCACCTGTGAAGCCAGGCTCAAATCGCCAATCTCATCAAGAAACAGCGTACCGCTTCCGGCCTGCTCGACCATTCCGGCACGGGATTTCTCGGCCCCGGTAAAGGCACCGCGGTGATGCCCGAACAGCGAATCGGCAAAGACGTTGTCATCCAGCCCGGCCACATTGATAGAAACCAGTGGCCCGCTGCGCTCGCTCAGTTCGTGAATCGCCTTGGCGATGGCTTCCTTACCGGTGCCGCTTTCACCGCCGATCAACACCGGCTGACTGCTCTTGGATATCGACTCCAGGTACTGAAACACGGCATGCATGCCTTTATCCTGGGTGATAATTTCGGCAAAGACTTCCGGGCGGTCGAGCTGGTCAGAAAAGAAACGGCGGCGCATCTCCTGGTTTTCAAGGTTCACTTCCTGCATACGGATCGCCCGGCGAATACCGTCCAACATGCGTGACTGCTCGGTGGTTTTGACAAAGTAGTCATAGGCGCCCTTGCGCACGCAATCCATCGCGGTTTCGAGCTGGTTCATGCCGCTGATGACGATAACCTTAATCGCCGGATATTCCTCAACAATGCTTTCCAGCAGACTCTTGCCGGAAACGTGCGGCATGGTTAAATCGAGCAAGACCAGGCCGATCGGCTCCTTGCTAATCATTGCCATCGCCTCGCGGCTGTCGGTGCAGCGGTACAGGTGATTGACTCCCAGGTGGCGTTCCAGCGCCAGGCTCAGGCTTCGGATGAACGCAGGCTCATCGTCCACCAGCAGAACGCCAAAGTGAGGAAAGCGATCGTAAGTCATGCGATAGGTTCATCCTGTTGAATTGGCAGCGTCATCGTTGCCTTTGCCCCCTTACCGGGTGTTGATTCAAAGCTAAGGCTGCCGCCATGTGCCTTTAAAATACCCACAGAAATCGACAGCCCGAGGCCGGTGCCTCCCTGCTCGCGTTTGGTGGTGAAAAACGGGTCGCTCAACAGCGAGAGGTGCTCTTCGGCTATGCCGCAGCCCTCGTCTTCAACCACCAGAAATACGCTGCTCTGATCATGGAAGGTACGCACGCGAATGGACTGATCGACCGATGTCAGCGCCTGACAGGCATTGACGATCAGGTTCACAATCACCTGCTCAATGCGCTGATAGTGCCCCTTTACGGTAGGCAGGTTGTACCCGTAATCGACGTTGAAGTGACGCGTTGAACTGCGCAGCTGGTTCTCCACCAGCCGAATCGCCGTTTCGACCACCTTGTTCAGCGCGACGTCTTCCTCATAACCGGCTTCGCCCTGTGCGCCCGGTTCCTGACGGGCAAAATCGCGCAGGTCGTCGACAATGGTTTTTATGCGTTGTGCGGCCAGCGCCATATCGTCGAGCATCAGTGGCAGCTCTTCGCTCAAACGACTGTAAGGCAGCCCGGCGATGTCGAAATTTCCGTGCTCGGCAAACTGCTGCGCCAGGATCGGGCTTATATCCTGATAAGCTTCTTTCAGCATTGGCAGGTTAAGCAGCAGCTGGCTGGTCGGGTTGTTAATCTCGTGGGCCATACCGGAAACCAGCACGCCCAGGGTTTTCATTTTGTCGGCCTGAATCAGCTGTTGCTGCTGAACCTCCAGTTCTTCGCTGCGGCGTTTCACCTCACGCTTGAGCATCCGGTTCCAGATGCCGATGCCACCGAGCAACACCAGCAGCACCAACGACACCAGCAGCGTCATTAAACCAACCCGCTTCCACGGCACGCTCGGGTTTTCCAGCGAGCCAAACCACTTGTCGTAAATCTGCTGATGGCGGCCGGTGTTGATGAGAATGGCCAGCCCTTCGCTGAACTGCGACAGCAACTCGGCACGGCCTTCCGCGACTGCATAGCCATAGGGCAGCGCACCAATGATGTTGCCCTTCACTTCAATGTTAGACAGTGAAAACTCCCGCCCCAGATACAGGCCGGGCAGGTTCGCCACCAGCGCGTAATCGTGCTTGCCGGAAGAAAGCAGGCGCAGTGCTTCGACATGCGTGTCCACCAGTATCAGGCTGGCTTCAACGCCGGATTCCAGCAAAAAGTCATGCATAATGCCGCCGCGCTGCACGATCACCTCTTTGCCGTTTAGCTGACTGATGCGGAAGATTGCGCCGGAGCTTTCGCGGCCAAAGATAGACTGGTGCACCATAGCGTGCGGCGGTGAGAAATCGAGCTTGGCGTCACGTTCCGGGGAGGCAATGATGCCCTGCAGCGCATCCAGCTCACCGGCTTCAAGTTGCCGGCGTACCGTATCCCAGGCATCGAGCTGAATAGCCACCTCCATGCCCATCACCTCTGCGATGGCCAGCGTGACTTCGGTGTTGTAGCCGTCCGGCCTGCCCTGCTTGTTGATAAATTCGTACGGCGGGTAATTGTGGTCGCCACCAATCAGAACGACACCCTTACCACGGCCGATATCCTGTGCGGCACACAACAGGGATAACAACAGCAATGTAACGAACAGCAGGGCTTTAGAAAGGGTCTGGCACTTCATGATGTCTGTTGACGACAACTTACAAAAGGTGCTGGCATCATAGGGGATGGCGCCGAGGATTGGTAGCCGCTGCCACGGGCGCAACAGCCCCCGCGCAGCGCAGCAGACGTTATTCCGTCCAGTTGAGCACGATGTCGTTATGGCTGACCACGCCAATCACCTGGTCGTTTTCAACCACCGGTGCCGAGTTTAGACCGTAGCGTTCAAACAGCCGCGCACAGTATTTGATGTTCATTTCCGGGCGCACGCAGATAAACGGCTTGATCATAATCTCGTACAGGTTCACCCGCTCCGGCGCGCGGTTTTTGGCGATCACCTCGTGGGCAATATCCGAAAGCTGCACCATGCCGTATTCATCGTTTTGGTCACGCTTTTTAATGATCACCTTGCGATACCCCTTCTCGCGCATCAGCGTCAGCGCCTCTGCAACGGTCATCAGCCCATCAACCACCTCATAGCGTTGATTCATGACATCACGACAGGTCTGACTCATAGCTCTTCCTCCACGATATTGGCCAGTTCTTCGATCTGGTGCGATACACCCAGCGCATCTTCCACATCCAGCTGAATAACAATGCCGGTGCCCGGGCTGGTATCAAACTCGCCGGCCTCGGCGATTTCTTCCAGAATTTTGCGCGCCAAGTGCTGCTCGACCAGAAACAAAATAACATCCCGCTGGGTTTCCAGCGACAAACCCAGGAAGGTTTTCTTGGCTTTCACACCCTCGCCACGGGCATTGTTGATAATGGTAGAACCGGTTGCGCCAGCCTCTCGTGCCGCCTTCATCACGGCATCGGTTTTGGAATCCTCAACAAAGGCGATCAGCAATTTGAATCTCATGGTTTTTGTCCTTCGTATTCATACTGTTTGTTTTTATCAGCACCGCGCCTGGCGCGCCACTCGCTCAGTTGTGCGTAGCCCATCACGGTCATAATCGGGAACACGCTGGCAAAGGCAATCAGCCCAAAGCCGTCGATCAGCGCGCTGCGGCCGGGAATGGTTTCAGCAAGCCCCAGGCCCAGCGCTGCCACCAGCGGAACCGTTACCGTAGAGGTTGTCACACCGCCGGAGTCATAGGCCAGCGGAATAATCAGCTTGGGGGCAACCATGGTCTGCACGATCACCACGCAATAGCCAGCGATAATAAACCAGTGGATCGGGTAGCCCATCACAATGCGCCAGCTGCCCAGCGCAATACCGATGGCAACGCCGAGCGCCACGGCAATACGCAAGCCCCAAACCTTAATGGCACCACCGGAGACCTGATTGGCTTTAATGGCCACAGCAATCAGCGAGGGCTCGGCAATGGTGGTACTGGCGCCGATGGCGAAGGCAAAAATATACACCCAAAAATACTGCTGCCAGTGGCCCAGGTTGCTGAAGCTGGCGACGAACGAGGGGGCTGTCAGCTGTTCAGCCATCAACCTGCCGAGCGGAAACAGTGCGCGCTCCAGCCCCATCAAAAAGAAGCTCAACCCCACCAGAACCAAGGCAAAGCCCGCCAGCACGCGGCCAATGTTGGCGACCGGCTTGCGAATCACAAAGATCTGAAAGCCAAAAATAATCGCCGCGATGGGTATGACATCGCGCATAGTGGCAAGCAAGGTGGTCACCAGCTGAATCAAGACATCCATTTACACGACCCCGCTGCCAAAGGCATTCAACAGAATGCCGTAGATCATTACAAAGATCATCGGCGTCAGCGACGCCAACGCAATTAAACCAAAGCCATCGACCATAGGGTTGCGGCCGGCGATTGCCGAAGCCAGACCAATACCCAGCGCGGTTACCAGCGGTACGGTAATGGTGGAGGTCGTTACACCGCCGCTGTCGTAGGCAATGCCGATTATCTCTTGCGGTGCGATCAACGTCACCAGCACCACCAGCACATAGCCGCCGATAATCAGCAGGTGAATCGGCCAGCCTTTAAGAATTCGCATCACGCCAATCACCAGGGCCAGGCCGACACTGAACGCCACGGTAATGCGCAGGCCAAAGGCATAACTGCTCATGGCCTGTTCGGTGCCGGCGATCATGCCACCCAGGCTCGCCACCTGAGAGGCCTCCGCCGCCACCGCAATCAGTGCCGGCTCGGCCACTGTGGTGCTGAAGCCTAAGCAGAAGGCGAACACCAGCAACCAGAACAGGCTGCCCTTACGGGCGAAGGCGTAGGCCAGAGATTCACCGATAGGAAACAGGCCCCACTCCAGCCCCTGAATAAACAGCGTTAAGCCAAGCACCACAAAGAGCGTGCCCAGCAGCAGATCGAGCACATTGGGAATGGGTTGTTGCAGGACAAAAAACTGAAAGAAAAAGATCACCACCACAATCGGCGCTAAATCTCGCAAGCTGTTCAACAGGTTTTTCACAAGCGCCTTCATGCGGCCTGAATTCTCCTTGCCGGTGAACTGAGCCTGTTGGTGCGGAGCGTTGAAATTGAGGGCATCTGAGCCAGGGATGGCGAAGCTGAGCACCATGGATGGTTCCTGCGTCCCTCAATTTCAACGCTCCGCACCAACAGGCGTAACACTGCCACCGGATATTAAAATTACGCAGTCTGTAAACTCAGTATGGACAACAGATCCGGTAGTTTCCAAAAGCGCAGCTAAACTTTTTGCAGTAGTCTTCGAATACAGGTTAGCCGCTGATGAAAGTCGCGATTATCGGTGCCGGTGTTCTCGGCCGCATAACGGCGCTGGAACTGATCGGTAGAAACCACGAAGTAACCTTGCTGGAAGCGAAGTCATTCGACCAGCCCCATGGCGCTGCGGTTATCTCAGCCGGCATGATTGCGCCGGCGATAGATGCTCTGGATAAAGACGATCAGGCCCGGCGCATGGCCTTTCACAGTGAACGCCGCTGGCCGCATCTGCTCGATCTGCTGCAGCAGCTCGACCCCAAACACAGTGACGTTTTCTTCCGCCAGAGCGGTGCACTGGCCATAGCCTTTCCCGATGAAATGCCCTGCCTGTTTGAATTCCGGCACCAGCTGGAACGCGCCTACAGCAACAATAAAGAAGAATACGAAACCCTCTATAACGATGAAGTGACGGAACTGGAACCGGATCTGATTCGCTTTGAAACGGCCCTGCTGCTCAAGCACGAAAGCAACATCTGCAACCGCCAGTTTGTGGAAGCCTCGACCCGCGCCTTACGCAAGCACGCCAACATTGTTGACTACTGGCCACTGAAGGGCCGGGGTGATGAGCTGAAAAAGCAGTATGACTGGATTCTGGATTGCCGCGGTGCCGGCGCGGTGAAGAGTTCATCCTATGCCGAGCTGGAGAACAACCATTTACGCTCGGTACGCAGCGAGGCCATTCGCGTTAAAGCGCCAAAGGTCAACTTCACCCGGCCGATCCACATCATTCAGCCACGCTTCCATGTTTACGTGGTGCCCAAGCCAGATAACATCTATGTGGTCGGTGCAACCGACAGCCACAACCTGAAAGCCCGGGCGGTTACGGTGCAAAGCTCGCTGGAATCACTCAGCACCCTAAACTCCATTCACGCCGGCTTTGCCGAAGCCGAGATCATGGAAGCCTTCGCCGCCAGCCGGGCGATTTATGAAGACAACAGCCCGGTAATTACCCAGAAAGAAAACATCATTACCGCGAACGGTCTGAGCCGGCACGGTTGGTTGCTCGGGCCGGCCCTGGCCGAGCAACTCGCCAATTTCGTGGTTTAGAACAGCGCACTAGCAACACTGCTCTTCAATATCCCAGAGCAGCTCAAGGCTGTGTTCGTCTTCGACATGCTCAAAATAAGCAGCCAGCGTGTTTATCTGGCTTCCGACAAAATGCAGGTTATCCTGCTGCATTTTGGCCTGTTCCTGACGCTTTCTGTTGAAATAACCCACCCATTGTTCACCGGATTTCTCCGTATCCTTCAGCGACGTCTCCAACCGATCAATGAGTTCATCAGCCTTATCGTCGCAATAAAGACCACAGAACGTAATGTAACGATCAACCTTTGCAGCTGTCATCGTGCTCTCCTAAAAAGTGTGACAGTTCCGCTATGCACCGCCCGAATGCGCAGACCCAAGGCCTGAACGCTGTGGCGAGCAAGAGCGAAAACTCGTTGACTGGCTCCCGAAGGCGAATATATATCGGTTCAAGCGGGCAATCTGTCAGCTGGATGACACTAGCTAAAATCTTCCGGTTTTAGCTCTGCAGGGTGCTCTGGACTGTTATTTGCAAAAGCAACAGCAATCCACTGACAGGCCGGAACAGATGTCGCCGCAGAAAATCGCTAACAGCCCCACCCAGACCTGCATGCGTAAAATGGGCATGTCACAGCATGGCATTCTTGAACAGCTGAAACAGCCGAAGTACGAAGGCTTTCTGGACGACTTTCGCCAGCAGAGCTTTGCCAAAGGTCAGCTGATCAGCCTGCCCGGCTCGGCGAACAATGAGGTGTTCATTGTGCTGACCGGGCGCACCCGGGTTTACCTTGCTTACGAAGAACGCGAGTTCACGCTTTGCTACCTGGAGGAAGGCGACATCTTCGCCACCCACACCCGGGCGTTTGTCGAAGCGGCCAAAGACTCATCGCTGCTGCTGGTCAGTGCGCGTGAATTTGGCCAGAAGGTGCTGCAGTTTCCCGAGCTTTCCTTCCTGATGACCGACATTCTCGGCGAGGTACTCAGCAGCACACTGGATATTATCGACGGGCTGATCTTCCACGATGTACGCCACCGGCTGATCGATTTTATTCTGGCGCAGGCAAACGAGAACGGTCAGCAAACGGATCAGGGCATTCAGTTTCATTGCGACCTGAGCATCGAAGACATTTCCATGCTCATCGGTACCAGCCGGCAAACCGCCTCTTCATTGCTGAATAACCTGATACGCGATGGCTATGTGGCGCGCGAAGGCAGAAGCCGGTATACCATCACCCAACCGGAACAGCTGGCGGCCCTGGTGGAATAAGCAGGGTCAGACTGATGACAAAGCTGCCACTGTCTTCAAGACGATGAAAAGGTATCGTTTAAATGGACGTCGAAAACATGGATGTTTTCGTCGAGCGTATCAGGTGGTCCGGCATTCCGGCGATACTTGCAGCGGTCCATTTAAACGATACCTTTTCGGTGGCGGGGTTTATCGATAATCTAACCCCACCTGATGCGGGGTTTGATGTTCAATGGCTAAAGTAACGAATCAGTAACTGGCAATGCCTTTTAACAACTCAGCATCTTTGGATGCCTTGCGATAAAACACCGCCGGCCGACCAATCGGCGCATCAACTGTTACCCAGCCTCCGGTATAGGTTTCACCACTCCAAACGTGTACCCACTCGTCTTCCGGCAGGTAAACCTCTTTCTCCACTTCGCCCTGGTTGTAAACCGGTGCCACCAGCAGATCGCGCCCGAACAGGTACTGGAACTTAATCTCGTAAGCTTCGTTATCCTGCTCGTAGTGCATGAACAGAGGCCGTTGAATGGGCATCCCCTTCTCGGCGTTTTCTTTCGAAGCGGCTTTGATATAAGGCTTCAGGTGTTTGAAGATCTTGGTCATACGCGCCAGGTGCGCGAGTGTTTCAGCATCGCTGTCGTACTGGTGATTATCGTCGGGGCGGTTGCCTTCGTGACTGCGCATAATCGGCGTAAAGGCGTTCATTTCGGCCCAGCGCTGGAACAACTCTTTGCTGCGCTTGCAACCATGCAGCGTGGTATAACCGCCGATGTCGCTGTGGTGAATACCGTTACCCATCAAGCCGGATGACAAGGCCGCCGGAATAACCGATGCCAGACCATCGTCAATGCACCAGTCCACCAGCTGATCGCCGCCCCACAGGGTATGGCAGTAGCCCTGAATGCCGGTGCCGCCAGCGCGCATGAAGAACAGGATATCATCGGTCTTGCCGGCTTCTTCAATGGCCTCGTGCTGAACCTTGGCCCAGCGGTAAGGCCATTTGTTGTGTTCAATCTCAGCGCTGACACCGTTGCTGAGTGTGCAGTCTGTTGGCAGGTATTCACCGAAATCGCCCATCCAACCATCCAGACCGAAATCAATCATGTTGGTCTTGATTACGCCCTTATACCATTCGCAGGCTTCCGGGTTGGTGAAATCGACCACACCACAGTAGAACTCGCCAAAATCAACGACGTACTTAGAGCCATCTTTTTTAGTCGCCAGAAAGCCCTGACTTTCAGCCTCTTTGTACAGCGAGTGATCTTCCAGCACATAAGGGTTGATGTAGCCAAGAAAACGGATGCCCTGCTCTTTCAGCTCAAAAATCTTTTTATCGAGGTCTGGGTACATTTCGCTGTCCCATTCCCAGTTCCAGCGTAAACGCTTGCCGAACGAGGTGACCTTTTTACCCTGCCAGTCCTGACACCAGGCACCGGCCACTTCCACGCCGGCATCTTTGGCGGCTTGCAGTTTATTCAGAGTAATCTCTGTACCGCCCTGAATCCCCAGGATGACGCCGTTCAGTACCCAGTCCGGCAATTCCGGCTGGCGACCGAACAGATCGGTAATATTTTCGACCAGGGCCGGGAAAGACTCTTCGGCATCCAGCAACAGGTATTCCGGTATGTTCCAGCACTGCAGCTCGTGGAAATCGGCATTGGTGAAATCGAAATCGGCATAGGCCGTGGTTTCCAGATGACAGAAATACTTTTTGTCGGAAACAAAGGTCGGCTGTGGATAGTTGGTGTTGTAATAGTCTCCGCCGGCCTTGTCTTTGGTATCGGCCAGGAAGGTAACGTAAGAATTTTTATTGCGACCAACGCCCGGTTCGGATGACCAGAGCGGGAAGTTTTTGCCACGCAGGTTGAAGTAGGTCAGCTGTTCGCCGCAGCCGTAAACCTTCTCTTCTGCCGTTGCGCTGACGCGAATCCAGAAGCGGTTATAGCGCGCATCCAAAGCTTTGAAGGATGCTTTCAGGCGGCCTCTATCGGTCACAACCACGCTCATTTCCAAAGTGGGCTCGCCATCAAGGGAAAAGGTCAGCAGGTAACTTCCGGCCTGTTCCTGCACCACGCATTTTCGCAGCGGCAGACGCTCGGTTACATAATCGGTAATCTTAAAATTACCGCGGTACATATCGTACTCAGCATCGCCAACACCCAGAAAGATGGCCGGGTTCTGGCTGTCATGTTTAAAGACCGTTCGGCCTTTATGAGAAATCGTTATTGAGTTTTCGTTGTGAGTAACGTTCATTATTAGCTCCGGAATCTATCGGCTGAACGAAGAGGTTATTGTTGTTTAAAGCTATAGGGGGAATGAGGTATGTGGAAACTCACCCTCTTTGTCATTCCCGCGGAGGCGGGAATCTATTTTCTAACGTGGCTACATGCATTTGGATTCCCGCCTGCGCGGGAATGACGGACTGTAGAGTAAAATTATTTTGTTGGGCCGTAGCAGCTGTTCACTGCCCAGCCCATCAATCAGTTCAGCAATTAATTGAACTGAATGTCGTAGTCCGCCTGAATTTGCGCTTCACAGTTAGAAATTTCAGCTTCAAAGCGGTTCAGCCATTCCTCGCCCTGCTTGCCGGCAGTATCCAGGAAGTAATCACGAACCGGTGCTGCGGCAGTCTGGAACGCAGCTTTTTCTGCAGCGGATGGGCTGTAGATAGTACCGTTCGCTTTCTTGAACTCTTCATACGCAGTGTATTCGCGGTGTTTAGGGTAAGAACGCAGGTACTGGTTCTGTGCAGCAATCGCATCGACGATGACCTGCTTCAGCTCATTCGGGAAGGATTTGAATTTCTTATCGTTGAATACCCAAGCGCCACCCATGTAGGCATGGCCGTCCAGAATGATGTAGTCGAGGCTTTCCTGGAAGCGGTTCTGAACAATATCCACGATGCCGTTTTTGGTGCCATCAACTACACCGGTTGAAAGCGCAGTGTAAACCTCAGGCCATGCGATCGGCGTTGGCGAAGCGCCCAGCTCTTTCACCAGCTGCTGCTGAATTTTTGCCGGAACGGTACGCAGTTTTAAACCCTTGAGATCGTCAGGGGACTTCACCTGCTTCTTGGTGGTAGCAATGTTGCGCCAGCCGCCGGAGTTAGAAACCATCATCAGACGGGAGTTTGGTGCAGTCTTCAGGACGTTTTCACGAACATCACCGAGGAATTTTTCGTTGTCGTAAACACACTCGGCAACGCGGTCGTTTGGCAGCATGTATGGCAGGTCAAAGGCACCAATGGGCTGCCAGTAGTTAGCCAGCTCTGCAATGGTGGTCTGGAAGTAGTCGAACATACCCGCCTGAATACCCGCCAGACATTCTTTGGCGTTTGAGCACAGCTGGCCAGATGGGTAGATATCCACCTCAATCGCACCATTCGAGCGGGACTCAACGTAGTTTTTGAACACCAGCAACGACTGGTGGTTATAGCTGTCCAGGTTGGAAACGTGCGGTACGGTTAATTTGTAGTCGGCTGCTGCTACGCCAGTTGCCATGGCAACGGAGGCGACTAAACCTAAGAGTGCTTTTTTCATTTTTGTTTTCCTCGATATCACTTTTTATTTTTATGGCTGAGTAGTACTAAGATTTTTTGTTTACATCACCCCAAGCAGTTGCGGCAAGCCGATAACCAGCTGAGGGAAGAACGATATTAAGAAGATGATCAGGAATTCCACTAACAGGAACGGAATAATCGCCTTCGAAATATGCTGTAGCGGCACACCGGAAACACCGGAGGCTACAAAGAGAACCAAGCCCATCGGCGGTGTTGCCAGGCCAATAGACAGGTTACACACCATCACCACACCAAAGTGGGTTGGGTCGATACCGGCGTTGATCATGATGGGCGCAATGATCGGCGCAAAAATTAAGATCGCCGGGCCGGCATCCAGGAACATGCCCACCACAAACAGGAAGATGTTAATAATGAAGAACAGCATGTAAGGGTTGTCGGTAATGCCGTTCAGGAACACCGCGATGGAATCTGAAATACCGGAGAAGCTGATCGCCGATGCAAAGCCACTGGCGGCCGCCACAATAATCAGAATGGCCGCAGCATTCACAGAAACCTTGGCAAACAGCGCGTAGGTTTGTTTAACCGTGCTGACCTTAAGAACATAAACAGACAGGATAATGGCATACAGTACCGCCACAGCCGCAGCTTCAGTTGGCGTGAAAATACCACCATAGATACCACCGAGAATAATCACCGGCGTCATCAGCGGCAGGATGGCCATCTTCAGGCTCTTACGGCGCTCTTCTTTCGAGGCTCGCTCGAACGGCTGAATATCCGGGTAGTGACGGATCTGGAAGCGGTTCACCACCATCAGGCCCATGCAGAAGATCAAACCCGGAACGATGCCGGCAATAAACATCGCCGCAACCGAGGTGTTCATCACGAAGGCATAAATCAGCATGATGCCGGAAGGCGGAATAATGGTACCGAGCACCGTGGCTGCCGCCGTCAGTGCTGCGGCATAGGCCGGGTCGTACTTATACTTTTTCATCTCCGGGATCAGCATATTGCCAATCGCCGAAGTCGCCGCAACCGAAGAACCGGTCAGTGCACCAAACATGGTGGCCGCGATGATCACAACATGGCCAAGGCCACCGCGCATGTGCTGCACGCGGGTCTGTGCAAAGGCGACAATGCGCGGGGTAATACCCCCGGAAGACATGCACTCGCCAGCCAGCATAAAGAAGGGCAGCGCCAGCAGCAGGAAGTTATCCAAACCGGAATACAAACGCTGATACAGCATGTTAATAAACAGCGCCTGATCATCCATAAAGAAGGTAATGATCGGTGACAGCCCCAGCGCAAACAGCACCGGAACCCCAATGAGTAGGAAGATTAAAAAATACCCGAGAAAGATAGGAGAAATCATGCGGTAGCATCCTGTTCAAGAGCGACAGACAACGAAGGTTCTGATGCAAAGTGAATAAGGTCGTGAACTGAGCCGATCAGTTTTTCGATCGCAGTCAGGCATGAAAGCGCCAGCATCACAGGTGGAACGATGTAGATGGTGTACATCGGGATAGGCAGGCTGTCGGCCATAACGCTGCCGGTCTTGAAGAAGGCCCAGCCAAAGTAGATCCAAATGACAAACAGCGCCAGCGCCGAGACGTGCGCCAGTATCATAAACAGATGATAGATACGCGTGTTTTTCAGCTTGTCGGTGATGAACGTCATCGCAATATTCTGATCACGCAGATAAACAATCGGCAGGCACAGATAAGTCATGTAGATCATCAGAAAGCGTGAGGTTTCATCGGTCCAGCTCAACGGTGTGTTCAAGATGTAACGACAACCGACCTGAAGCAATACGAGCACCGTCATTACCAATAAGAGAATGCCGGAAAATTTCGCTGAAAAATTAGCGATGGGTGCGTTCACCTTGTTAAACGCCTTTTCAGTACCTTTCAACATAGAGTCACCATTATTTTTGTTATCTAAAGCCCTGATTAAGCGAGCTTTACTGGTCACCGTTCAGTGTTGTCACTGAACTGATGTTACTTCTCTGAAGGTTTAGGACCACCGCACCGAAGGGAACCCTGTGTCTGTACTTTCGGTTTCTCTGGAGCGATTTATACAGCCTGTATACACCCTGGTTTTCAGATATGTAACATGCCTTTTTGCAAACCTTTGGTTTGCCGTTGCCAGCTTGATCAAGCGCTGAATCGCGGGTGGTCGAGCTGTCTGTTGTAGTCCTGTTAGTTCAGCAATTTGTTCTTGTATTTGTATTACTGAGCCTGCGTGTATCTGATGCAGGCTTCTAATTTGTGAATACATCCTACAGAGCGATGTTATTCAAAAATTGACATTGCTCACTTTTATCCCAGAAATGTCAATTTATGTCCACTATCTTACAAAAAAATACACCCGGAAATTTACCCCAAGTGTCTGCCCTGGTTTACGCCTTGCCAGCGGCACCAAACAGGCGGATTTTTTGCTGCACGGTGGCCTTCATAGCCGCGATACCATCGTTCATGACATCAGCCAGAATCCAGTCTTCCGGCTGCTCTGCCCAGTGCGCCTGAACGGCTTCCAGGAAGCTCTTACGCAGCTCCGTATCAACGTTGATCTTGGCTACGCCACGCTTGATCGCTTCCACAATCTGGTCATCCGGCACACCGGAACCACCGTGCAGAACAATCGGCTTTTTCACGGCTTCGCGGATTTCACTCAGGCGGTCGAACTTCAGCTCTGGCGTGGTTTTGTATACACCGTGCGCGGTGCCGATCGATACCGCCAGATAGTCGACCCCGGTCGCTTCTGAGAAATCCAGCGCTTCCGCTACGGTGGTGATCATGGCGTCTTTTTCATCGACGGTAATGTCGTCTTCGGTGCCGCCGATCTTGCCGATCTCGCCTTCGGCGCCCAGCCCCAGTGCGTTTGCCACCTCGACTACAGCGCGGGTGATGCGAATGTTGTCTTCAATTGGCAGCGCCGAGCCATCAAACATCAGCGACTGGAAGTTGCGGGTGGCCGCCTCCATGCACTGCTCAAACTTACGGCTGTGATCCAGGTGTATACAAATGGGTACACTGATCTGGTGATGCGCGATCAGAGAATCGACCGCTTCACGCAGTGGCTGCATGCCCATCTCGTTAATCGCCTTCTGGCCAATCTGAATCATAATCGGGGCCTGCTCTTCCTCGGCCGCCAGTAATACTGCTTTGATGGTCTCCAGGTTGTGGGCCGTGAACGCGCCAATGGCGTAACCGTTCTTCCAGGCATCCTCAATCATTGTTTTACCGGATACGTAAGGCATCTGATTTTCCTCTAAAAAGTTAAACTCTTGCGATCATTGGTTACCGCGGCGCATCGTTCATAGATACACCTGAACATAAAATGCCAAAAACGGACAAAAATGATCATTCCATAAGCACTGCCGCCCCATGCACCAGTGCATTTTTTGCTAAAAAACTTAATCCAGGTTCTGATCCAGCAGGCCCGCCGCAACCGCAGGGGCCAAGCCCGGCGTCAGTGGCAGCCTTGGAATCACCAGGCAGTGCATCAGGTGATAAATATCCTGTTTGCCATCCCACACCACGCTGGTGCCGGCCTGATTGTTGACATCCAGCTCCTGCCACCATGAGCAGCCTTCGTAATCGATGAGATAGGTACGGCAGTAATCCCACCAGGTGCGGTAATAGTCTTCGTACTTTTTGTCACCGGTAACGCTGTACAGCGCATAGGCGGTGCCAATGGCTTCCACCGGTGCCCAGCGGATACGTTCACGCACCACTGGCTTGCCATCCCAGTCGACCGAATAAACAAAGCCCGGCGCACCATCGACATACCAGGCATCGCGTACCGTGGCATCGAACAGGCCAATGGCATCTTCCAACAGCCAGTCGGGGGTTTGCGCACCAATATCCAACAGCGTGGCGCGTAAATGGCAGATTAAACGGCCCCACTCAATCCAGTGACCCGGCGTACCGCCATAGGCACGGAAGTGGCTGGCCGGCGATTCTTTGTTGTAATCCGGCAGCGGGTTCCAGTCGGCATCGAAGTGCTCGTTGACGCGATAGCTCAGGCCCTTGGCTGTTTTATGAATCATGAATTCGGTGATGTGCAGGGCACGGTCGAGCCATTTTTTATCTTTGGTGACGTCATAAACAATCAGGAAGGCTTCAACCGAATGCATCGCCGCGTTGCCGCCACGGTAGTCTTCGGTTTTGGTGAATTTTTCATCCCACGATTCAAAACACATCTGCGTGTCTTCACACCAGAAGTGCTGCTCATAAACCTTGATGGCCTCATCGAGCAGTGCCTGTGCACGCGGGTGACCGGTGGTCACGGCACTGGCTGCGGCCAGCAATACGAAGCAGTGCTGATAACCCTGCTTGGAAGCATCAACAATACCATCGCCTTCGTTATCGACCGTGGCATACCAGCCGCCGTAGGTTTTATCTTTCAACGGACCTTCCAGTGCGGTGATGCCGTGCTCGACAAGATCGTAAGCGCCGGGGCGGCCCATCAGTGAGGCCAGGGCATAGCAATGCAGCATGCGTGCGGTTATCCACAGCCGCGTGCCCATCTCTTCACGAACCTTGCCGTTGTTGCCAATCCAGCCAAAGCCATTCGGCACAACCGCATTGCGGCCAAATTCAAAAATGCGATCGGTTTCTGTTTCCAGCCAATTGGTGTGCGACCGGGTATTTATCCACTTCATGCCAGCTCTTCCTCTTTTTGTTGTATGCGTTGCCTGCATAAAAATTAAAAATGAACGTTCTTGGTAATCGGTACACAGCCGCTGACGATTGGCCAGCGGCTCGGTTCTTTATTCATCGGGTACGGAAGCGATGAATGGTTTTTTGTTCAAAGACTTCACCCGGGTTCAGCCGGGTTGAAGGGAAATGAGCCTTGTTTGGGCTGTCTGGAAAGTGCTGTGTTTCCAGGCACAGCCCAGAGCAGGACTCGTATTTGTAGCCGCCCTTGCCGACCCAGTTTTTGTTCGAAAGCTTAAAGCCGCTGTAAAACTGAACGCCCGGTTGTGTTGTCAGCACGGTCATTTCACGGCCGGAAACCGGGTCGTACAATTCTGCCGCCAGAGCGTACTCACCCTCTTTATCGCGCTGATGCAGCACGTAGTTGTGGTCGTAGCCCGCCTCGTTAAGCAGGGCTCTGTTATCGCCGATCCGCTGAGCGGTGGTGAAATCGAGACCACTGTTTTTCACGGCCAACAACTCACCGGTCGGGATCATGTTATCCGCCACCGGGGTATAAAGATCGGCATAAATCTTCAGCTCATGGCCTTCAATTGAACCGCTGTTGTGACCCGCCAGGTTGTAGTAGCCATGATTCACCAGGTTGACTACGGTGGGCTTATCGGTGGTCGCTTTAAAATTGAAATGCAGCTGATTGTGCTCATCCAGGCCGATTGAATGCACCACCTGCAGCGTGCCGCCATAGCCCGATTCACCATCCGGCGAAACCCGGCTGAAGTGCACAAAAATCGCGTCGCTGCTGCGTTCAATACTGTACGCCCAAACGTATTTATCGAAGCCCTTGGTGCCGCCGTGTAAGTGCTGGCCGGTTGGAAGTTCGTTGGTTTCCAGCTGAAAGCTTTCACCATCCAGCAGGTATTGACCCTGAGCAATGCGGTTGGCGTAGCGCCCGGCAATGGCACCAAAAAACGGATGGCCGGCCAGGTATTGCGCCAGGCTTTCGTAGCCCAGTACCACATCGGCCAGCTCGCCGTGTTTATCCGGCGTACAGAGGGAAGCGACAATGCAGCCATAGTTGGTGACCGACACCTGCATACCGTTCTGGTTACGCAGTGTCAGTAAATGAACCGGCATTTCCTGCCCTTCCACTTCACCCCAGGGTTCTACTGTTATTTCCACGTTGCTGCTTCCTGTTTTAATGCACCAATAGCGTTACTTGATCTTTGCTTCCAGCCCGGAGGTGACCCGCAGCTGTTCAAACACGGCAGTCCAATCCTGACGGCCTCGGCCGGCTGCGCGGGCAATGCTGTACAGCTCGCGTGATGCAGCACCACAAGGCATTGGCACGTTCACCTGATTGGCCAGGTCGAGCGCAATACCCAAATCTTTGTGCGCCAGATCGAGCATGAACGCCGGTGACAAATCACCCGCCAGCACTTTGCCCGGCCAGGTGGTTTTGAAATGACCGTTGCCGGCCGGCGTGCCGCTCATGACCTTCAGCGCGGTATCGAAATCCAGACCAATGGCTTCAGAAAGCGTTGCGGCCTCGGCAGACAGCGCATTCAGCGCAATGCTCATGTAGTTGTTAATAATCTTCACGCGGATGCCCATACCGGCACCGCCGGCATCCACTGTTTCTGAACCCATGCATTCAAACAGCGGCTGCGCGCGGGCAATCTGTTCTTTGGTACCGCCGGCCAGAATCAACAGCTCGCCTTTAATGGCATGAACTGAGGTACGGCCAACCGGCGCTTCCATCATGTCAAAACCGGCGGCCGTCATATCTTTCACCAGTGCATCGGTTTCGAAGGGGTGGATGGTCGACATATCGATCAGCAGCGATGACGGGCTCATGCTTGAGGTAACACCCTGATCACCAAAAATCACACTGCGGACCAGTGCGCCGTTAGGCAGCATGGTGACAATGAACTCGCTGTCAGATGCAGCTTCTGCCGGTGTAGCAGCTGCGCTTGCACCGGCACTCACCAATGCTTGCACAGCCTCTTTATTGATATCGAATACCTTAACGGAGTGACCACCTTTAATCAGGTTGGCCGCCATTGGGCTACCCATTTGCCCCAAACCGATAAAACCGACAGATGACATAGTCTTTTCCTTTTCTCTGATAATTGGGCGCAAACTGGCTGCGCACTAACGCTAAAGCTTATGTTGACGATGAAATGAATGGTGCTTTTTGTTGTTTTTTGTCCATTTCATGTTGTTTTGCGTATTTATAACACAAATAATGAACAATAAAATACAAAAAATTGAGTTAGATCTATAAAATGAACAGTAAATTTGTGAACATAACCACCACGCATAAACCAATGAGAACAATAATATGACTATCGCCTGCCTCGGAATCACCGTACTCGACAGAATTCAACGCGTTACCAGCCTGCCCACCCGTGGCGGCAAATACGTTGCGACCGATTATTTTGAAGTGGGCGGAGGCCCAGCCGCCACCGCCGCTGCAGCCATTGCCCGATTGGGCCATGCAGTCGATTTCATTGGCCGCGTGGGTAACGACTCGGTCGCCGATAGCCTGCTGACCGAACTGGCGGGCTTTGGCGTCGGTGTCGATCAATGCATTGAAATTGCCGGAGCGAGCTCAGCGTTTTCTGCCGTCATCGTGGATGATGAAGGCGAGCGTATGATCATCAACTACCAGGACAAATCCCTGAGCCGCGATCCATCGCCGCTGCACAACATCGATTTCTCGGGCTACGCTGCCATTCTGTGTGATGTTCGCTGGCCGGAAGGCGCCCGCTACGCGCTGGAAAAAGCCAAAGAACTGGGCATCCCCTCGGTACTCGATGCCGACCTTTCGCCCGACTCAATTGAATCGCTGGTTGCACTGGCCGACCACGTCGCTTTTTCAGAACCGGGGCTTGCTAAATTTACCGGCACAACCGACCCTGAAGCGGGTTTACGACTGGCTCAGCAAAGGACAGAAGGGCGCGTATATGTTACCGTTGGCTCCGAAGGCTGTTACTGGTTGGAAGGCGAAAAACTGCAGCATCAGGCCGGCATGAAGGTTGACGTTGTCGACACCACCGGCGCAGGCGATGTGTTTCACGGAGCACTGACCGTCGCCATTGCAGAAAAGATGCAAACCCGCGAATCCATTCAATTCTCTAATACCGTAGCCGCCATTAAGTGCACCAAACCGGGTGGGCGCGACGGCATTCCAGTTAGAGCAACCGTTAACGCCGAGTTATCAAAATAACATATGAACCAAAGAGTCGTTATGCCAAATCCTCGTCAGGAGAAACTACTGAAGCAGGTCATCGATCAGGGTTACTGCACTGTTGAAGACCTTGCTGAGTCGCTGGACGTTTCTACCCAAACCATCCGCCGGGATATTAAAAAACTGAGCGATGAACGTTTGATTGTTCGCCACCACGGCGGTGCCAGCTCACCGTCGAGCACGGTGAACCTCGACTATGAAATCCGCAAGGTTTCAGAAACCGATGAGAAGAACGCCATTGCTGAACGTATTGCCGATTTAATACCCGATAGCTCCACGGTATTTCTGACCATTGGCACGACGACCGAGATCATTGCCACTCACCTGCTCAAGCGCAACAACCTGCAGGTCATTACCAACTCACTGAGAGTGGCCAATGTGCTGCACGGTAATAAGACGTTCGATGTGCTCATTCCAAGCGGGAAAATACGCGCCAACAATGGCGGCATTATTGGCACCGATGCCGTCGATTTTGTGAATAACTTCCGCTTCGATTATTTAATTACCAGCGCCGGCTCGATTGATGCCGATGGCACGTTGCTGGAATACGATTTAAATGAATCGGCGATTGCCCGCGCTGCAATGAAATCGGCCCGTAACGTTTTTGTTGCGCTCGATTCCACTAAGTACACACCCAAGGGCTCCATCGAGCTTTGCCACATCAGTGAGGCCACGACCTTATTTACCGATGAAAAGCCGCCGCAGGATATTCAGGAAGTATTAAATCAATCCGAGGTTCGGCTGGAAGTTTGTAAGTAAAACGCCACTCGCTTTGGCAGCGCTTAATTTACCTGCTGAGTTAAGCGCTCAACTGCAAACCGGCCAAATACACCACGGCCATCAGCAAGGTGCCGGAAACCAGCTGCCAGAACAACACCGGGTTGCGCTCCAATAACGGCGGCCGGGTTTCATGAATAAATTTCGGATTGGGTTTGCGCAGATCAGCGATAAATTCGGTGATTTCATCATAGCGCTTGAACGGGTCGGGTTGCAGCGCTTTGCGCAGTGTCAAATCAACCCAGACCGGAATGTCGCTGTGTTCATGCAAAACGCTTTTGTACTTCAGTTTGCGCTGCGCCGCGCGGGTTTTGGATTTAGCCACGGCATTGCCATAGGGCAGCCGGCCGGCCAGCATCTGATAGGTCATCACCGCCAGCGAAAACATATCCGATTGAGCGGTGCCATACTCGCCAAGAAAGTATTCCGGTGCCGCGTACTGTACCGTGCCCAAAACCTCTTCGCGACTGACCGGCAGAGACAACTCTTCCAGCCCGGCAACCCAGGTTGAGCCGAAGTCGATGATCTTAACGGTGCCCTCGTTATCGATGAGGATGTTTTCCGGGCGCAGATCCTGATGAATCATCTCCAGCCGGTGAAACGCCTGCAGGCCTTTGGCAATCTGCTCGATAATATTTCGCACCTGTGCCAGGCTCGGTTTCGGATTGTCCTGCATCCACTCGGCCAGCGTTTGCCCTTCAACATACTCGCTCAATGAATAAAAGTAATGGCGCTTACGGTGGCTCAGGTAAGGGCGCAACACATGGGTGTTGTTTATCTTCTTGGCAATCCACTCTTCCAGTAAAAAGCGCTCTAAGGCGGCGTCACTTTCGTGGATTTCCGAAGCGGGAATTTTAAACACCAATGGCTGATCGCGTGCTTCATCTTTGGCCAGGTACACATGGCTGCGCCCGCTGACATGCAACGGCCGAATCATCCGCAAACCGTCAACACAACTGCCCGGCTGCAGTGCCGGTACGAAAGGCAAACGGGCATAAGCCTGCAGCGTTTCACCGGCGCTTTTCAGTGGCAGATCGTCGATACGGACAATCTGCACCGTCAGGTTATCTTCGCTGCCGTTCAGGTAAGCCTGCTCGGCGATCTGTTGTGCCGCAACATTGAGATCTTCGGCGTACTCACGGCAAATTCCGGCCATGGCCTCATCGGTAACCGATTCAAAGATGCCGTCGGTCACCAGTAAAAAGGTGTCGCCTGCTTCCAGCTTCAGGCTTTGGTAATCGAACGACAACCGCGCGTCGATGCCCAGTGCATGTTTCAGGTAGTGCTTGCCTTCCGGTGCCGCGACCCGATGTTCGCGTGTTAAGGCTTCCAGGCGGTTATTGTTGAGCCGATAGATGCGATTGTCGCCGGTATGAAAAATATAGGCGGTCGAAGATTTCACCACCAAAGCAGAAAACGTACAGACATAGCCGGTATCCGGATTGTAGCGATACGGCGTACGCTGATTCTGAGAATACAGCCAGGAATTAATGGCGGATAACACACACTGAGCGGACTTCTTAACGCTCCAGGTTTCCGGTGTGGAAAAGTAATCTTCCAGAAAACCATTCACTGCCGCCTTACTGGCCTGATCACTGACCGAGCTGGTACTGATGCCATCGGCCAGCGCGACAGCGAAGCCTTTTTCAGTTCGCAGTGGCTCTTTCGGTTGCCGCAAGGCGTTAAAATCCTGATTGATTTTTTTGCGGCCCTTGTCACTGTAAGCGCCCGTGCTGATACTCAGTTTTCTCGCCATGTTTTGTACATCCAAAACAAAAAAGAGCCAGGCTGCTTGCAAGAAACAGCCCGGCCCAACTCCAGAAGATTGCTGTTGATTACAACGCGGCTACGGGTTTAGCAGCCTTTTTGCCGGCTTTGCGCGCTTTACTGGTGCGCACATGCGTCAGGTACAGCGGCATTCCCACCAACAGGAAACCACCAAACAGGTTACCCAGCGCCGTTGGAATTTCGTTCCACAGGAAGTAATCGCCAACGGTGAAGTCACCACCCATAATCATAGAGAACGGGAACAGGAACATGTTCACAATTGAGTGCTCAAATGCCATGTAGAAGAACAGCATGATCGGCATCCACATCGCCGCCATTTTGCTGCCGGCCGATGTTGAAATCATCGCACCCACCACACCCATCGATACCATCCAGTTACACAACATACCGCGAATAAAAATCGTGAACCAACCGGCTAAGCCGTGTTCTTTGTAACCCAGCGTACGCGATTCACCAATGGTGCTCACCTTGGCCGCAACGGCACCGCCATCGGTGTTGTAGCCGTAAGTCAGAATAAACGAAGCAAAAAACGCTACCATCAGCGCACCGGCAAAGTTACCCAAAAACACCAGGCCCCAGTTGCGTAGCAATGAGCTCATATCGCAGCCCGGTCGCTTATCAATCACCGCCAGTGGCACCAACGTAAACACACCGGTCAGCAGATCAAACTTCATCAGGTACAGCATAATAAAGCCGACCGGGAACAGCACCGCACCCAACAGTGCATTGCCGGTATTGGTAATCACGGTAATGGCGAAAAACGCCGCCAGGGCGAGAATGGCACCGGCCATAAACGCACGAATGAAGGTATCTTTGGTGGACATGAAAATTTTCTGTTCACCGGCATCCACCATCTTGGTGACAAATTCTTTCGGTTCTAAATAAGCCATATTCATTTCCTTTTAATCAGCACAAAACGACCCACCAATATCAGGCATTGGTAGGCAGTCTCAGCTCGGGTTTTGAAAAAGTTAGGGTGCTCCTGAACAATGAACGGCGTTGTTCAACAGACTTTAGTTTTGAGGGGTATTCAGATTATTTGCCGCCTTCGTTAGCGGCCGGTTTGAAAAACTGCGGCAGCCGGTCAGATCGTTTTTTGCGTTTGCCCGGCTGCAGTTCCGAAAACAATATAGCAACGGCAGTGCCAAAAAAGTGAATTCCTTTTTGTATCCGGCCTTTAGCGTCACTGAGCAATTTCAGGCGCCGGCTTTAGTGAAAAATAACGCACCAAAAAATACAAAAAAATAAAATCGGCGCGCCATATTTGATCAATTAAATCGGTCTTTTTAAATGCATCAATTGTTAATCAGTCGAGTAAAAAAATTCATTTCCTGCAGCGCTTTAAATGGCAAACAGCTTACGTTAAAACCCGAACCGTGTGCCGGTGAAGCGTTTGCTCTGCGATGATCGCTGTCACAGCCGATAAGGGCAGTCTTGGCTCGCCGCCCGGAACGCCACGAGCAGGCAGGTTGTAAATTCGTTGCACTGGGCCTAAAGGCGCCTTGACCGCCCAATGATACAATGTATCATTCCGTACGACTTACTGCCCGGTCCCTTTATTGTGCGCTTTCACCGTTCCTACATTGCTGCCCTGTGCGCGCTGCTCGTTTACAGCGCCAGCTTTCTGCTGGTGCATAAACTTGAGCACCTGCCTGAGGCAGAAGCCCACAGCCTTGAAGATCACGCACACCTTCACATCAGCGAACTCAACATGGAGAGCGTTGATGAAGATACACACTACCGGTACTGTTCAATTTGCTCGGCACAGGCTTTTACCGCACTGACTCAGGCCAGCGATCCACTGCCGGTCAGGGCCTATCGCGCGGAAGAGAATTACAGCCTGGCAGACCCTGAGTTTATCTTTGTTTATGCCTCGCGGATTTACGCCCGTGCCCCGCCTGCCATTCTGATACCTCCGTCGACAACCCATTTATTAACCTAACGAACATCCAATTATTAGACTTTGAATCAGGTATTTAGAAATGAAAAAACTCTCTCTGACAGCCGCCATCGCGCTCACTCTATGCACCGCAGCACAGGCAGAAACCGAACGCCAGCACGGCGCACACGAGCACGGCGCTGCCAAGCTATTGATTGCCCAGGAAGGCGAACACGTTGAAGTAATTCTGGAAACGCCGGCCTATAACGTCATTGGCTTTGAGCACATGCCTTCTACCGATGAGCAGCTCGAAGTTGCGCACCATGCCCGCCACGAGCTCTCTGAAGAAGGCCTGAAACTGGTTCAGCTGAGCAAAAGCGCCAAGTGCGAACTTGAAGCGGTGGAGATTGAATCTGAAATTATGGATTATGTGCGCGCGCATTTTCACGATGAAGAGCACGGGCATGAGCACGAAGAACATGGTGACCACGAAGCCCATGCAGACCACGAGGATCATGACGATCATGATCATGATCACGAGGGCTCTGTTCACTCCGAGATTCATGTTCACTGGGCGTTCCACTGTGATAACGTCGCCAAGCTGAAGGATGTCGATGTAAAGCTGTTTGAAGCCTTCCCTAACTTTGCCGATATTGATGTGGAATACCTCGTCGGCGATAGCAGCGGAATGGCCGAGGCTAACCCTAAGCAAACGAAGGTGAAGTTCTAAGCGTCGGCACAACGCCTTCGTCAAAGGCCTGCTTTTCTCATCCGGGCAGAGCAGCGCCTTACGACTAACTGACTGAACTCAACGCAAAACCAAGATCAGGCAACTCATGACAGCAATCAGCATTGAATCTCTGATCCACACCTGGCCCGGCCAAAGCCATGCCACACTGGATATCAAAGAACTGAACATTAACGCAGGCGATACCTTCTTTATTCACGGCGCCAGCGGCAGCGGCAAAAGCACGCTGCTGAACATTCTGGCCGGCGTGCTGAGCATTCAGAGCGGTAAGCTGGAAGTGCTGGGCCAGAACTTCGCCACCATGAGCCACGCCCAGCGAGATAAGTTCCGTGCCGATAACATCGGTTACATCTTCCAACAGTTTAATCTGCTGCCCTACCTGACGGTGATGGAAAACGTCACCCTGCCCTGCCATGCCTCGAAGCAACGTGAGCGCAACGCGATTGAGCAGTACGGCTCGGTTGAGGAAGCCGCCCACTACGGTCTGACCAGCCTGAACATCCCCAAAGCGCTGTTTCATACCTCGGTCATGCGGCTTTCTGTGGGTCAGCAACAACGTGTGGCCGCGGCGCGCGCGCTGATCGGCAACCCGTCTATCATCATCGCCGATGAACCGACCTCGGCGCTGGATCACGACAACATTCAAAACTTCATGGAAACACTGAAGCAAAAGTGCAGCGAAATTAATTCCACGCTGGTCTTCGTCAGCCACGACCGCACACTGGCGGAATTCTTCGGGCAAAGCATGACCCTGCCATCGCGTTTACAGGAGGCCGAACAATGATTTTATTCCGCCTGACCCTGAAGAGCCTGGCCAACCGCAAGGCCACGGTACTGATGACGCTCGCCATGCTGGTAATGAGTAACGTCCTGCTGCTGACCGTCGACCGGCTGCGGCTGGATACCCGCGCCAGCTTTGCCAATACCGTTTCCGGTACCGATCTGATTATCGGCGCGCGCACCGGCAGCCTGAACCTGCTGCTCTATTCTGTATTTCACCTCGGTAACGCCACCAACAACATCAGCTGGCAAAGTTATCAGGAACTGATTGCCCAAAAAGAAATCGACTGGGCCATTCCCATTTCGCTCGGTGACTCGCACCGCGGTTACCGCGTGGTCGGTACCGATACCACGATGTTTACGCACTACCGTTACGGCAAAAAACAGAACCTGGCCTTTGCCGATGGCGAAGCCTTCGATGGCGTTTTTGATGTAGTCCTCGGTGCCGAGGTGGCAAAAAGCCTGGGCTACAAGGTTGGCGATGAAATTGTGGTGGCGCACGGCGTGGGTAAAACCTCCTTTACCGAACACGGCGATAAGCCCTTTACCGTGACCGGCATCTTAAAAGCCACCGGCACCCCAATTGATAAAAGCCTGTTTGTCTCACTGGAAGCCATCACCGCCATTCATGTCGACTGGATCAACGGTGTGAAACTGCCGGGCGTGAAAATCAGTGCCGAGCAGGCACTGACCATGGATCTGCAACCGGACAGCATCACCGCCGCGATGATCGGCCTGAAATCACGCATGCAGATTTTCACATTCCAGCGCTTGGTAAATAATTATCGGGCCGAGCCGCTCACTGCTATTATCCCCGGCACGGCACTGGCGGGCCTGTGGCAGCTGATCGGTCTGGCAGAAAACGCACTGATCGCAGTTTCGGTGATTGTGGCCATTACGGCGCTGCTCGGTATGACCACCGTAATCCTCACCAGCCTGAATGAACGTCAACGCGAAATGGCGGTCTTACGGGCCATTGGCCTGAGCTCTTCCAAGGTGGCGGCGCTGTTGGTGATGGAATCCGGCTTTTATGGTGTGGTATCGGTGATTGCCGGTTACCTGCTGCATGCGCTCTCGATACTGGCGCTGGCGCCCATCGTGCAAGAGCAGTTTGGCATTAACCTGAGCCTTTCCGTACCGTCACTGGCATTATCCCTGACGCTTGGGGGCTTTTTGCTGGCAACCTTTTTATTAGGTTTAATACCGGGTATTGCCGCCTATAAACGATCTCTGGCGGATGGCTTAATTATCCGCAGATAAGGAACCACGATGCGAAAAATTGCTTTACTGAATTATTTATTGGCCGCTTTTGTCTGCCTCTCGGTCAACACAGTGGTCGCGGCAGAACCCAATTATCAGGAACTCACCTGGGATGACCTGATGCCGCTCGATTTCGACCCCAATACCATGTACAACGAGCTCGACTTTTCGTCTTACAACATCGAAAACATGACCGATGACGATCCGGAAACTCAGCGCCTGTATGCCGACCTGATGGACATTAACCGTCGCGCGCCCATGGTTGATACTCTGGAAGGTGTTTACGCCAAACTGCCGGGCTTTATCGTGCCGCTGGAAATGGATGGCGATAAGGTCACCAGCTTCTTTCTGGTGCCTTACTTCGGTGCCTGTATTCATACACCGCCGCCGTCACCCAACCAGATGGTGTACGTTGAAACGCAGGGCATAAAACTGAAAAGCATCGACGAACCGGTTTGGGTGCGTGGACGCATGCTGGTTGAAACGGTTGATAACGAAGTCGGTATGGCCGGTTACACCATGTACACTAATCTGGTAGACAGCTACTACGATTGATGAACCCATAACCGTTCAGGTGCCGGTAAAAAAACGGGCACCTGCACGGCCCGCTGAAATTCTTCGGCAAAAAAACAAAGCTAATAAATACTACTTTTTTAATCACGACTCCGTAAAATAACCCCTACTTTTAAAGGGTTTTCTGAAACTCTTCTGCCGCCCACAAAGCACGCACCTTTCACTGTTCACACATCGAAAAACCAGAGAATTTCTTAGAATACCTCTGAAGAGGTATTGACAGAAATCTCTGTAAATCAATTGATTTCCATCAGAAAAACCTGCCTTTGTATAAATAACATACCGCTCAAACTCGACTTAAAACTACCGGAAAATTAAAAGAATGAACCGCAAAAGCAGACTTGTCATTATTGGTAATGGCATGGTCGGGCATCGCTTTATCGAGGAGTTGGTGGAACGATCCAACCCGCAGGAAACAGACGTCACTGTCTTCTGCGAAGAACCTCGTGTTGCGTACGACCGTGTGCACCTGTCCTCTTACTTTTCGCATCACACCGCGGATGAATTATCGCTGGTTAAAGAAGGCTTCTATCAGAAGCACAACATTAAGGTGTTGATTGGTGAGCGTGCGATTAACATCAATCGTCAGAACAAAATTGTTTATTCCAGCAGTGGTCGCGAAGTAGCTTACGATAAGCTGATTTTGGCGACTGGCTCTTACCCGTGGGTACCGCCGATTAAAGGCAATGAAAATTCCGATTGCTTCGTGTACCGCACCATCGAAGATTTAAAAGCCATTGAAGCAACCGCTAAAAACAGTCAGCGCGGTGCGGTGGTTGGTGGCGGCCTGTTGGGTCTGGAAGCGGCCGGCGCACTGAAAGCGCTCGGCGTTGAAACCCATGTGGTTGAATTTGCACCGGTACTGATGGCAGAGCAGCTCGATCAGCAGGGCGGCCAGCAACTGCGCAAAAAAATTGAGCGTATGGGTGTTCAGGTTCACACCAGCAAAAACACACTGGAAATTTTAGCGCAGGGCACCCACGCCCGTAACACCATGAAGTTTGCAGACGACACCGACCTGGAAGTTGATTTCATTGTTTTCTCCACCGGCATTCGGCCTCAGGACAAACTGGCGAAACAGGCAGAGCTTGCCATTGCCCCTCGCGGTGGCATTGCCATTAACGATCACTGCCAAACGTCCGATGAAAATATTTACGCCATTGGTGAGTGTGCTTCGTGGAATCAAAGCTTCTTCGGACTGGTCGCACCGGGTTACAAGATGGCCCAGATCGCCGTCGGTCATTTACTGGGTGAAACAAAACACTTTGAAGGCGCAGACATGAGCGCCAAGCTGAAACTGCTGGGTGTTAATGTGGGCAGCATCGGCGATGCCAATGGCCGCACACCCGACTGTAAGAGCTACGTTTATCTGAACGAAGACGAAGAGGTTTACAAGCGCTTAATCGTCTCCAAAGACGGAAAAAAATTATTGGGCGCGGTCCTGGTGGGCGACACCTCTGACTACGGCAACCTGCTGCAATTAAAACTGAACGACATCGATCTGCCGGAAAAACCCGACACACTAATTCTGCCCGCACATGCCGGTGCTGAAAAACCGGCGCTCGGTGCCGATGCGCTGCCGGAAAGTGCCGTCATCTGTTCCTGCTTCGATGTCACCAAAGGCAAGATTGCTCAGGCCGTGGCCGCTGGCAATCACACCCTTGCCGATGTCAAAGCAGCGACCAACGCCGGTACCGGTTGCGGTGGTTGCATCCCGCTGGTGACCGATGTTCTGAAAGCCGAACTGGCCAAGGCCGGGGTGGAAGTGAACAACCACCTGTGCGAACACTTCGAGTATTCGCGTCAGGAGCTGTTCCACCTGATCCGCATTGAAGGCATTCAGAGTTTTGACGCGCTGATCGAAAAATACGGCAAGGGTTACGGCTGTGAAGTCTGTAAGCCGGCAGTCGGCTCTATTCTGGCTTCGTGCTGGGGGGATCACATTCTGAAACCTTCACTGGTCAGCCTGCACGACACCAACGATAACTTCCTCGGCAATATGCAGAAGGACGGTACCTACTCGGTGATTCCGCGTATGGCCGGCGGTGAAGTCACACCTCAGGCACTGGCCGCATTGGCGGGCGTGGCTGAAGAGTATGGCCTCTATACCAAGGTCACCGGCGCACAGCGCATTGGCCTGTTTGGCGCACAAAAAGACGATTTACCGGACATCTGGCGCAAGCTGATCTCCGCCGGCTTCGAAACCGGTCAGGCTTATGCCAAAGCGCTGCGCATGGCGAAAACCTGTGTCGGTAAAACCTGGTGCCGTTATGGCGTGCAAGACAGTGTCGGCCTGGGCGTGGATATTGAAAACCGCTACAAAGGCATTCGTACACCCCACAAGATGAAGTTCGGGGTTTCCGGTTGTACCCGTGAATGCGCCGAAGCGCAGGGCAAAGACCTGGGCATCATCGCCACCGACGCCGGCTGGAACATGTATGTCTGCGGTAACGGCGGCATGAAGCCGCGCCATGCCGATCTGCTGGCATCCGATCTGGATTACGACACTCTGATTAAATACATCGACCGGTTCATGATGTTCTACATCCGTACCGCCGATAAACTTCAGCGCACCTCGGTGTGGCTGGAAAACCTGGAAGGCGGTATCGATTACCTGCGCGAGGTTGTGGTCAACGATAAACTGGGCATCAACGATCAACTGGAAGCCGATGTGCAAAAGCTGATCGATGCTTACCGCTGTGAATGGCAGGAAACCCTCAACGATGAAGCCCAGCTGAAACGCTTCAAACACTTCATCAACTCCGATGAGCGCGACAGCAATGTGGTGTTCGTAACCGAACGCGATCAGGTTCGCCCGGCAACGTTTTCTGAAAAATACCCGGAGCTGGCCGGCGACATCATCTGTACCACCGCGGAGGAAACCGTATGAGCACCTGGATAAAAATCTGTGCCCTGGAAGACATCGTTCCCGGTACCGGCGTTTGTGCGCTGCTCAACGGTGAACAGGTGGCGGTGTTCCGCCCGCGTGCCAACGCTGAAGTGTTTGCCATCAGCAACTGCGACCCTTTTGCCAAATCCAACGTGCTCTCGCGCGGCCTGATTGCCGAGCACAAGGATGAACTTTGGGTGGCCAGCCCGCTGAAGAAGCAGCGCTTTAACCTGCGCGATGGTCGCTGTATGGAAGACGAAGCCTTTTCTGTTCGCGCCTATGCAGCGCGCGTCAGTGATGGACAGGTAGAGCTTCAGGCCTAACAGCACGACGCAAATCCCAAAACTAATTATAAAAATTTTCGGCAGCCCTGAACGGGGCTGCTGCAGTATCCCTTTACGCTTAAAAACTTTTTAACTTTGAAATGAGGACATAACAATGTCGGATCCAAAACCAGCTGAGTTTGTACAAACCATGATTGATGTGGGCGAAACCAAGGTGAATACCAGCAGCCGCGATTTGCTGCTGCGCGGCACCATGGCGGGCGTTATTCTTTCACTCGCGGTGGTGGTTGCCATCACCACCATCGTGCAAACCGGCATGGGCGTCGTCGGCGCGCTGGTGTTCCCGGTGGGCTTTTGTATTTTAAGCCTGATGGGCTACGACCTGGTGACCGGTGTGTTTGGCATGGCACCACTGGCCAAATTTGAAAACCGTCCGGGTGTTACCTGGGGCCGCGTTCTGCGCTGCTGGGGCTTGGTCGGTTTGGGTAACCTGATCGGCTCACTGGTTGTCGCCTTCCTGGTGGCACTATCGCTGAGCAACAACTTCACCATCGAGCCAAACGCCGTGGCAGCAAAAATCATTGCCGTTTCCACCGGCCGCTCAGCCGGCTTTGAAGCCATGGGCTTTGATGGCTGGATGACCTGCTTTGTGCGTGCCGTCTTCTGTAACCTGATGGTGTGCCTGGGCGTAGTCGGCAACATGACCGCACGCACCGTCGCCGGTAAAATTCTGGCCATGTGGCTGCCAATATTTATCTTCTTTGCGCTGGTGTTTGAGCACACCGTGGTCAACATGTTCCTGTTCCCGCTGGGCATCATGCTGGGCGCAGACTTCGGTATTGCAACCTGGCTGAACTACAACCTGATCCCAACCATTCTTGGCAACATCGTCGGCGGCCTGTTCTTAACGACCCTGCCGCTGTACCTGACGCATGCCAAAACTGCCCCGTCGCTGAGCGCCCGCAACGCTGAAGCGACTCCGGCGCAGCAGGAAGTCAGCGCTGCCTGATCGCTTACGCGCAACAAAAAAAGGGCGTCTGAGCAGAACTCAGGCGCCCTTTTTCACTTCACTGGCTTAGAGATTAAAATCGGCCAACACCGTTTCGCCGTTAATCACCGTCACATTTGCCGACTGCCCTTCAATAAAGTTCAGCTCATCATCGGCTTCCGGGTCATCCTCCGGGTCGCAGGCCAAATGCAGGGTGTAAGCACCGGCACTCAGGAACCCCAGCTGGTAGTCGTAGTCACCGGTTTCATTAACCGCCCAGGCGATCAGTTCCGGGTCGGTTTCTTCAGCAAAGATATCATCCGCTTCGGTGTCGCTGCCGGCAAAGGCATAGACCGCAATCTGCGTGCATTCATTGGCGCTATAGATGTTGCCATCCACGCTACCGGCGATGTGACCTGCTTCCGCGTTATCCACCAGCCGCATGGCAGGCTTCAGCTTATAGCCGGATGCACTGTGCACCAGCGCCTTGTTGAGGTCGATATCTACGGTGAAGTCAGCACTGCCATTAGCCGGCACGGTAAAGCCGGAGACCAGCTTTAAATCGCCCGAAGGAATGGTCAGCTCATGCACCGAACCATCGTCCAGTTCAACATAGGTATCCATAGTACCCTCGGTCACCGAATGCAGACGCAGCCACTGGTACTCACCGGCGGTCACCTCCCAGTCTTCAATAAAGGCTTCGGCACTGTCTCCAGTCAGCGTCAGCAGGTCGATCTGCTTTGGCATGGGTTCACCAAACTCGTCGGTAAAGGTGTAGGTCAGCTGACCGTCGGGCCCTTTCAGGGTAATGGCCGAGGCCGTGAGGTAAACGGCAACGGCATTGGTGACCGCGCCATCGGTCATCTGCAGTGACAGATAGCCGGTTTCAGTCTGTGACGAATCATCGGTATTACAGGCGCTCAGGGCGACGATACAAGCCGCTGTCGCGATAAAGCCTTTCATAGGGTGGACTCCGGTCAAACAGGTTACCAGTAATTATAGTTCGCCCCGGCCTCGCTTCTGTTAGGAATTGTCAGCAGCCAGCAGCAGCGCCTTTAAACCATCGAATACCGCAGGCGTGGCCACGACAATATCGGCACTGTATATCTGCGGGTTTTCCGCAGGCGGTACCGGGTAAAGATGCCCGAAGCTGGCACCGGCTTCGCGGGCAATCAAACTGGCGGCGGCAGCATCCCACGGCTGTACGCTTTCGTAATAGGCATCCAACCGGCCACAGGCCACCCAGCAGATATCCAGCGCGGCAGAGCCAATGCGGCGGATATCCGCGCAGTTCTTCAGCACCGCGGTGGCGCGTTTCATCAGCTGATCAATGGTTTCTTTTTGATACGGAAAACCGGTGGCGACCAGTGCCCGTCTCAGCACCTGCTTACCGGAAACGCCAATCTTGTCGCCGTTCAGAAAAGCACCGCGGCCGGCCATGGCGGTAAAGGTTTCCTGCGCGAAGGGGTTATGCACCACCGCCACCTTGCAGTCGCCTTTGTAGAAATAGGCAATCGACACCGCAACCTGAGCATGACCGTGTGCGTAGTTGACCGTGCCATCGATCGGATCGATGATCCACAGGTGCTCGCAATCGGTACTGGCCTCGGGAGCCAGCTCTTCGGAGAGAATATCGTGCTGCGGAAACGCCTTCTGAATACCGCTGCTGATGAGCTTATCGGCGGCGACATCCGCCTGGGTGACCAGCTCGGTATCGTCATGCTTGAAATCGATCTTCAGTTTCGAACGTAAACCGGAAATCTCCTGCCCGGCCTGCTGGCCAAGCAGCAGCGCCAGATCCATCATCGGTTGATAGGGGTTCATACTTCATCCTTCATGCGTTAGATGGCGCTATGATAACGCAGATAGTTTATCAACAACCTGCTAGAATGCTTGCCACAAAATACCACCAGTGACCCCCCATGACAGAACAGTACGAAAACAACCCACTCCACGGCCTTAAGCTGGAAACCCTGATCACCGAGCTGGTCGACTTTTACGGCTACGAAATTCTGGGCGAAGCACTGAACTTCAAATGCTTTCAGCTGAACCCTTCCATTAAGGGCAGCATGAAGTTCCTGAAAAAGACCGAGTGGGCGCGCGAGAAGATCGAAGCTTTTTACCTGTACAAGTTCAAAAACCTGCCGCGTCCGGATAACACCCAATATGCCCTGCCACCGCGTGACCGAATTATCCCGGAGCATCAGAAGCCGCGTGAACCGGTTACCTTCACACTGGAAGAGCTGAAAGAAGCCAACGAACGCAAGCGCAAGCAGGCCGCGGATCGCCCGCACAACAAACCCGCGCACCGACGCGGCAATGACCGCCCGAGCCACTCCGCCAATACCCGAGAGCGCCCGGCACGCAAGCCCGCGCGTGAGTCAAGCAGCAGCGAAGACAGCTTCGACCCCTGGGCACAGGCGCGGAAAAACCTCCAGGACAAAAAAGAACACTGAAACAAACCGCACGCCCCCGGCGGCACACCCCAGGGCCTGTTAACACGATGAATGACCAGAACCCTCAACCCTGGCCAGCCCCGATACTGGGCATGGCCGGCTTTAGCGGCAGCGGCAAAACCACCCTGCTGTGCAAGCTGATACCGCTGTTGACCGAGCGCGGCATTCGGGTCGCCGTGGTTAAACACAGCCACCACACCATGGAACTCGATAAGCCCGGAAAGGACAGTCATCGCCTGCGCGAAAGCGGCGCCAGCCAGATGCTGCTGGCCTCGCCCAATCAGGTGGCGTTGTTCTTACCGCAGCCAGACAGCGACAATCTCAGCGCCCAGCTGCGCCTGCTCGACTGGGCCAACCTCGATTGCGTTCTGGTAGAAGGCTACCGTCACAGCGCAATACCTAAACTGGAAATCCATCGCCCCGCCACCGGCAAGCCGCTGTTGTGTGAAACGGATGAAAACATCATCGCCGTCGCCTGTGATGAACCGCTGCAACGCTGCCCGCGCGAACAATGGCCGCTGAACGATGCCGGTGAAGTCGCCGAACGGGTTATTCAGTTTTTGTTTCCGCAGCAGGCAGGCCGCTAAAAGCAGCTTCGCCGGCCTGTGGCATTTGACAAGCGTTCAAATTCCTCCAGAATTAGGCGCCATAAAAACCAAGCCGGTCACCAGACATAACTAAAAATAATGCACCCGGCTTTAGGAATGGATTCCAGAACTCGCTTTACTCTCAGCTCGACAGAAGCCGGCACAGCCCGCTTCAACCGATGGCAATTGTTTGCCTGTTTACATTCAAGCAACGAAATCACCTGACTCCGTCCTACAGGCGATTCCTCGTGGGAGTTCACAATGAATTACTTGCTTATCGATGATCAACTCGAAGCATTAAAAGCAGAACTGACAACAACGCGCAAAGAACACTTCATCCGGCTGATTGAACAATGCCGGCTGTACGAAGGCGAAAAACTTTCCAAAGAGCACCCGCCTACCAGCATTACCTACATGGGCATGGCGGCGGCCAATTTAAGCCTGGCTTACCTGCTCACCGAGCAACCGCACTACCTGGAAGAAGCCAAACGCTGGATCTTCACCGCGGTCGGTTACGACGTTTGGGGCTATGGCTTTCTGGTCGATGTTGACCTCAGTGCCTCGTGGCTACTGTACGGTTTAGGGCTTTCATACGACTGGATCAAAGACTTCCTGAGCGAAGAAGAACGCAAACTGTTTTTGGATAAACTGGCGCTGCAGGGCAACAAAATTTTCAACTACGGCCAGGAAAACCTGGGCCACTGCTGGTCAACCAACTACTGGCAGAACCACAACTGGATCAACTACGCCGGCCTGCTCACGACCGCCTGCGCCATCCGCAGCGAATACCCGGGTGCAGAAACCTGGATTGCCGAAATCAAAGACAACTTCGATAAAGTGTTTGATTACATGCCCGAAGACGGCTCCAACTACGAAGGCACCGTGTACTGGCGCTACGCCATGAACTCGTTCCTGACGGCGGCCGATTTAATCCGCAAAGACGGCGGCAGCAATCACTTTGAATCGCCGTTTTTAAAGAACACCTTCGCCTACCGCCTGTACCAGTGCGCGCCCAACTGGGAAGAAAACATCAACTTCGCCGACGCTCACGATAAGCGCAGCTCGCATTCCATTGCCGCCTATTACAAGATCGCCACGGAATACAACGATGGCTGCGCCCAGTGGCTGGCCGAAAAGGTACGTACCGAGTTTCTATTCCGCGAGCAGTATCAGAGCAAGATTTTCCCCGGCATTCTGCCCGAGGCCTTCCTGGAGCTGATCTGGTACAACCCGGCGGTTGAACAGAAATCTCCGGAAGCTCTGCCACTCAACGCCTACTTTGAAGACTTAGGCCTGGTGGTCATGCGTTCCGGCTGGGATACCGGCGCTACGCACCTGTCGTTTAAAACCAGCCCGCCGGGCGGCCATAAGCAGTGGCAGCACAGCTGGGCGCTGGATAAAAAGAACGGCTGGTTCACCCGCAGCCTGACCCACTACCATGTCGACTTCAACAGCTTTGTCCTGGTGCACAATGGCGCTTATCTGGCCATTGATGAAGGCTACAACCGAACCTCCAAAGCCGAGATTCACAACGTGGTTACCGTCGACGGTACCGGTTGTGTCGGTGAAAAAATCTGGGAGACCCACAGCCTGGCGGACCCGGAACTGTTCGACCTGAACTGCAAGGGTATTTTCAATGTCTGGCGGGATGTGCCGGAAGAAGCCACAGCCGAGATTGAAGCCTACGTCAATGACGGCGGCTACACCTACGCCGTGGGTGAAGCCAGCAAGATGTACTATCCGGAAATGCAGCTCAACCGTGCTGCCCGTCATATCATCAGCAGCGAATGCGGTTACTTTATCGTGCTCGATGAGCTGGAAAGTACGCTGGAGCACACCTACACCTGGCGCATTCATTCAGAAAAATTCGCCAACGAAGTGAGTGAGAACCAGTTTGAAATCGTCAACGGTAACGGTGCATTGAATATCTTCCCGGTATCGCCGGCGGCGCGAAGCTCGAAGATTGAAGAAACACTGGTGGAAGAGATCATGACACCGCAACGGCCAGATGATATTCGTCGCATCAGCCTGAAAACCCTGTTGGTTGAAAACGCGACGCCAGCGCAGAACATCTGCTTCCTGAACGTGTTGCAACCGAAGGATGCCATCGGTAGCACAGCCACGGCCGATATCAGCGTCAACGCGATTGATATCGACGGCTGCATTGGCGCCGAAATCTGCTCGAAAGATTTCACTGAAACCTTTATTTATTCACGCGAGGGCAACATTCAGTTTGATGGCGAAAGCTTCGCTGCCAACTGGGTTTCAATCGTGAAGGATAAAAACGGTAACAGAGTTAAATCGACCCACTACGCACGTAAGTAGCGCCCACAAAAAATGCCGGCCGGGTCAAACCCGCCGGCATGTGTTTGCAAAGCGAGTGGTTCATGCGGAAAATTCGGTCACTAAGGCTGAATTGGCAGGTAGACATCGGTGATCATGTCGTCTTCTTTGATATCGGGGCCGACATTCACATAGTGAAAAAACACCGGGAAATCCGCCAGCGTTTCACCGCTTTGCGGCAACCATTTTTCCATCAAGAACTTAGCGGTTGATACATTGGTGCGCGAACCCAGGTGCCGCGCCATGGCACAGCGCAGCGCCGGTATCACCTTATTGATCACGCCAAAATCATTTTCCGGCACATCCTGCTGCACCGAAACCGCGAGGTCTACGCGGTAAGCCTGAGGCGCAACATGGAAGGGGTCGTTATAGTGAATGCCGTAGCTGCGGTGAACAGCAGAAGGCGGCATCTGGTTGGCCTTGCGCCACTGCACCAGCTTTAACACCGACTGATGCTCCAGCGCCGGTGAGCCACGATGCTCAATAACGGCTATTTTGGTTTCCGGGAACTCTACGATCTGAACTCTATCCATGGGTAAAACGCCTCTTCAGAATTCATAGCGGATTCGCTTCAGGCGGCCATGAAAATACTCTTTACGGCCGTGAGGTTTCGCCCAGGCAACCTCGCCATAAACCGGTACTTTTATATTATCGAGTTCTTCATATTGCCACACCTTCGCTTCCCAGGGGGTCAGTATCATCTTACCCATCACATCTTTGTAGCGGCCGTCCGAATAAACGGTTTCGACCAGCCCATGCTCATCGAACGTAAAAATCAAATTAATGGTGACGTCACCATCGCTGAGCATAGCGCGAGCGCTGTTTTCATCCACTGGCAGCCAATCGACGCCCTGACTGGGCAATAATGCTGTCGGGTACCAGACCGCCTCGGCCAGATAGCGCACCAGCTCACCTTCATCGAGCTGAGCGGTATGAGGCTGTGTCATCATGTTAAACAAGCCAATCAACTCGGCTGTCAGATAGCCAACACCGGCGATGTAAGCATCGTAGATATGCACATTCACCCACGGCACCATCTGCACCCTGGCGTTCCAGATAAAACCGGGCCGATCAACGGTCACCTTCTGGTTCGATTTAAACGGCTTCCAGGCTTCTTCAAACTCGCTCATGTTAAACATGCCGGTATGCTCAATTTCAGCAAAGGAGATCAGCGGCTGGCCGTCTTTGAGAACAGCTTTGAAATAACGCTGTACGGGTTCTGGCAGGCCTTCGATATCTGCCTGTGAATACTTTCCGGATTTAAATTCTTTTCTGGCCCGGTAAAGCTGGCCGGTCAGCACAGAAATTTCTTTCTGCCAGCGGCGTAAGCCGAGGTAGAAAATGATGAAGATATCCAGCACAACAAACATGATGATAACCACCACGACAAGCCACATCGCACGCTCCTGTTTCACGACTTACCGGCTAATCTTTCAAAGCCGTATTGTTATTGTAATATTTAGATAAGTCTGATTTTTCTGGAATTTCCAGTGCCAGATCAGCTTTCAGTAATGTTCCAGGCAATACTGGATAACGGCTTTTTGCACCGGCAGCAGGCTGGCTTTGAAGTTGTAACCGACAAACACCGGCGATTTAATCGCCTCTTCCGATACCTCTTCACCACGGTAGAACGGCGGGCACGGGTTAAACAGTGCATTGGCCGGCAGCATCTCTATACGCCGCTGGGTGATCTGGTAGCGACTGTAGTAAAGATCGCCCTTCAGGCGCGCAGGCAGCGGGTCGGTAAGCAACACATCGGTATTGGCAAGCGCCGGCTCCAGCTGTTCGGTAAAGTGGTAATTGGCCGCTTCGGTGTCGAGCTTCTCACTGGCCGGGGCAACGTGAGTCAACGGGAAACCAAACACCGTGGCGGCATTCAGCCAGCTTTGCAGAATGTTGCCGCAGGCACCCACAAAGGTGTAACGCAGCTTGTCGAAACCCGGGTTCAGTTTTCTTATCGCGAACAGGTCGGAAACTATTTCACAGGGGTGGTTGTGCGAACTCATCGCATTAATGACCGGAATTGAAGAATGGGCCGCCAGCTGGCTGATGCGCGAATGGCTGTTGTGACGAACGATCACCAGGCTTGCCCAGTTTTGTATGTAGCCGGCAACATCGTGCAGGGCTTCCGGTTTATCCAGTGATTCCGGCGGGAACAGTATCGGCTGGCCGCCCAGCTCAACCACCGCCTTCTCAAAGGTGATACGGGTGCGAATGCTGGATTCAGGAAAGAACAGAACGGCGGTTTTACCGGCCAGCGGCTTTGGATTCGCTGCATTCTGTTCAGCCAGGGCAAAGACTTCCTGCAGTTGCGCGGCTGTGAAATCACTCAGGTTCAGAAAATTCATTTGTCATCCTTTTTCGTGAAGCGCTCTGCGGCGCTACGCAATAACAGCCCGCAGAGTTGATTAATACCTGAGCAATAATAGCGGGAAACGCCAGTGAATCACGGTTTTTACGGTCTACCCGATCGCAAATTTCAATGTTCAGCGGCGCGCTGAATTTTCCTGGCAGAAGATGCCTTTCAGATCAACGGCTTAGCGCCGGCGGCAACAGCGATAAGAATGACGGTATTTCTGCGGCAGGCAACCTTCCGCGCTGTAAATAGCGCCGATTTCGCCACAAAGGCAGCTTCGACGCCCTGCGGTAGGCCTCTTATTCCCCGTCGCCCGTTTTCACGGAGAACAGGATTTGCCATCCGCTAAATTAACGTTGTGAATTACGCATCACCAGAAAGATGCCGGCCAGCGTAATCAGGGTGGAGATGACCAACCGCCAACTGAACAGATCGCCGGCAAACGGAATACCACCGGCCGAGGCAATGGCCGGCACCAACAACTGTAGGCTGCCGGCCTGAATACCGCTCAGCCCGCGCAGCGCGCTGTACCAAACGGCATAGCCGATACCAGAGGCCAGAGCCCCGGAAAGCACCGCCAGTAGCACACCCTGCCAGCTGCTCCAAACAGCGCCAAAGGCCAGCAACACCAGCAACAGAGCAAGGCAAAAGGGCAGCGTTCGCAAAAAGTTGTAGGCGGTATCCTGCAGCGGGTCTTGTGAGCCCTGACCGGCGATCGTATAAAACGCCCAGGCCGCACCACTGACGGCCATCAACAGCACACCAATCAGCGACGGAGTGCTGATCAACGGCCACATCAGATAGCCCAGACCCGCCATTGCGATAACCACGCCAGTCACCGCCAGCAGGCTGGTATGAGCACCTTTGAGCCGGGCGATAAAGAACATCACCAGCTGCACACTGCCGAACAGCACCAAGGCACCGGAGCCAGCATCCACAGAGCGGTAGGCATAAGCAAAGCTGAGCGCATACAGGAACAGCCAGGCGGCAGAGCGCCAGCTGCCTCTTGCCGATGCCGGGCGCGCGGTGCGGTGGCTCAGTGCCAGCAACAACCAGAGCATAACCACGGCACTGAACAGGCGCAGTAACACAAAACTGCCAGCGTCCATCTGCGCAGCCTGCGGTATCAGAGCCATACGGGCCAGCACCGAGTTGGCGGCAAAGAAAATCAGGGCGACAGCGGCGAACAGCAGTGTCGCAGAACTAAGAGAATGTTTAGTCAAAGAATGGTCTCGTTAATCAGAGGTATTTGGGGGCCAATCAAACACTGACAGCAACAGCGCCATTTGGTTCAAACAAGGGCACAGTTTCCCGGTAATTAGAACAAAGGTAAACGCGCTATCCGGCCATCAACGGACGCTGAATAGCGGCAAACATTAATATTGGACAACCAATTTAACTCTGATATAGTCACTAAAACTTATTTACGCACCATATTGGTCAACCAATATTGCCAGTCGCGGTGCATTGGCCTACTGAACAACAATAAAAAAGTGGTCAGGTTATCTGTTAGTTAACACAACATTGAATTCGCAGCGTAGCCCGTGGCACATCGGCTCTATCGCCTGTGGCCTGCTGCACAGAACGCCTTTATTGATTTCCTTGAGTTAATAAATGCGGATGCGGATACCCCCAGCAACCGGGTATCCGCAGCTTAGACAACAACAAAAACAATCACTAAGGAGTTAACTATGCACGCAAAGCTTAAGAAGGGGCTGGTCTCTGCACTCTGTTTTGCCTGGGCATCTTCAGCCTTCTCGGCTGTTGAATTGAAGCTGGGTCACTTCGGGTCAGAAGAACACCCTTCCCACATTGCCGCCATGCAGTTCGCCAAAAACGTTGAAGCCCGCACCAACGGTGATGTGAAGGTAGAACTGTACCCGAACAACGCCTTGGGCAGCCCGCCAGAAGTACTGGAGCAGGTTATCTTTGGTGTTATTGATATGAGCCTGTCCGGTCAGGATCAGCTGGCGAAACATGTGCCGTTGTTCGATACCGTCTCCATTCCGTTCTCACTGGAAAACGCCGCACACGCCGACCGTGTGCTCGATGGCCCGTTTAAAGCCTGGGCCGCACCCGAGCTGGAAAAGATTGGTTTGGTTTACCTTTCCAGCTGGGATTGGGGCTTCCGCCAACTCACCAACTCCGTTAAGCCGATCCTATCGCCGGATGACGTTAAGGGCCTGAAAATCCGCACGCCGCCAGCGATGACCTATCAGGCAGCGATGCAGGCGATTGGTGCAAACGTGCAAACCATCTCCTTCAGCGAACTGGTCATGGCTATGCGTCAGGGCGTGGTCGACGGTCAGGAAAACCCGATCGGCGTGATCTACAACCTGAAGCTGTATGAAAGCCAGAAGTACATTTCCATCATCAACTACCTGTACAGTTCTATGGTGCATGTGGTTTCCGCGGATGCATGGAACCGCCTGACGCCGGCTCAACAGGTCATTGTTCAGGAGGAGTCCGATGCCGCACGTCTGCTGATGCGCGAATTACTGCGCGCCGAAGAGCAGAAGCAGATTGCCGATATGCGCGCCAACGGCATTCAGATAGATGAACCCGATTTAGCCCCGTTCCAGGCCATGATGGGCCCGGCCTACGATCAGATCAAAAAGAAAGTGGGGGCAGCTAACTTCGATAAGTGGATGGAAATGACCCAATCGGTGAAGTAATACCGGTTAATTAAAGCCCATGGGTTTCGCCCGAGTATCGGCGGAACCCGCTTCATAAATTTAAAGGTACGTTCAGGATGTTGACCCTTTATATTTTCGGCGTTCTTATCTTTTTTCTGCTGATTAACGTTCCGGTGGTGGTCGCCATTGGCTTAACCTCGGTCATCTTTTTTATCGGCTTGGGCGATGCGCGCCTGCTAGCCATGCTGCCGCACCGCATGTACTACGGCACCACCGGCTTTACGCTGCTGGCCATCCCGTTTTTCATTCTCGCCGGCAACCTGATGAACACCGGCGGTATTACTGACCGTATCTTCCGCTTTGCCCGCGCCATGGTCGGGCACATTTCCGGTGGCATCGGCCAGGTGAATATTGTTGCCAGTGTGATCTTTTCCGGCATGTCCGGCTCGGCCGTGGCCGATGCTGCCGGTCTTGGCCAGATTGAACACAAGGCCATGGTTGATCAGGGTTATGACCCTGCCGATTCGGCCACACTGGTCGCCGCCTCTTCGGTGATTGGCCCGGTGATTCCGCCGAGCATTCCGTTTGTTTTGTATGGCTCGATCACCAGCGTTTCGGTCGCGCGATTATTCCTGGCCGGCTTTATTCCCGGCATTTTAATGAGCATCGGCATGATGGTGGCGCTCGGCATTCTGGCAAAACGACGCAACTACCCGCGTGATGAACACAAGGCCACTATTCGTGAACGCTTTTCGGCCTTCAACGGCGCGTTCTGGCCACTGATGGCACCGGTGATTATTGTCGGCGGCATCATGACCGGCTTCTTCACGCCGACCGAAGCTTCAGTGGTGGTGTGTGTGTACGCCGCGCTGCTCGGCTTCTATTACAAAGATTTAAAGCTGAAAGCCATCCCGGATATCGTTTATAAATCCATTTCCCAATCGGTCAGCCTGCTGTTCATTATTGCCGCCGCCAACTTCTTTGGCTGGCTGATCATTCATCAGAAAATTCCCGATGCGGTGATCTCCACACTGGTCAGCTTTGGCGCAACGCAATCCATTGTCATGTGGATCATCATTGGCATCGTGCTCACCATGGGGCTGTTTCTGGAGGGCAACGCCATCTTCCTGATCACCCTGCCGCTGTTTATGCCGATCGCCACGATGTTCCAGATCGATCTGGTTAACTTCGGCGTGGTGATGACGCTGCTGATCATGATCGGCAACCTGACGCCACCGGTGGGGATGTGCCTGTTCGCGGTGGACAGCTTCGCCAAGGTCGGCATGCCGGCGCTGGCACGAAGGGTGTGGCCGTACCTGCTGATGATCTTCCTGATTACACTGCTGATCGCCTTTGTACCGGGCATTGCCCTGTTCCTGCCTAACCTGCTGATGGGACCGATGTAATGATTGCCTTAGCGAAAAAAATAGACGGCTGGGTGCAACGCATTCTGCGTTTTATTTCCATGACCATGTTCAGCATTTTAGGGCTGTTGCTGGTCGCCAATGTCAGCCTGCGGCTGATTAATGATCTGGTGAGCTTTCTCGAAGCGAAGGGACTGGCGGGCGCTGCAGGCTTTATCAACAGCTTTGTGACCATCAATTCGTTTCACTGGTTCGACGAAGTGGTCGAGCTCACCTTTGCGGCGCTGGTTTTCTACGGCGCAGCGGCCCTGTGGTGCGCCAAGCTGCATTTTTCTGTCGGTGACTGGATCAGCCCACGCTTAAAGCACGACCGCCTTAAGCACCTGTACCGCATTTTGATCCTGATGATTTCCGCCACCTTCATGGCGATCTTCTTCTGGTTTGCGCTGAAGCTGACCCTGAGAACGCATCAGGTCACCACCGTGTTCCAGATTAAGCAGTGGATTCTCTACTCCTGCATGCCGGTTTCCGCATTCATTATGCTGGTTTACTCGGTCATCGATGTGTTGGTAGAGGTCAGAAAATTTATCTTAGGTTTACCGGGGGCTGAACCCAGCGCCTGAACAGAATTTCCTTGGGGGGAAATAACCGCTGCGCACGAGCACCCTATGCATTCGGGGTGCCCGCGCAGCCATTTAAAGAAGTGCGATAACTTTGACAGGCCGCTTGATGCGGCCTTTTTTTTGCGCGGCTACTGGCTGGCCAGATACCCCCGCCAACCGCCAAATTCAGTGATTTCACGGGCATCCGCAATGGCATAGCCTTCACAGATAAAACCGGTCACCCAGGCTCCACTCTCAAGCTCAAGCTTGCCCAACCCTAACGGCTGCGGAATACCCGCTAAAAAGCTGCCCAGACTCGCCACCGGCAGTTGCCAGACCTCAACCTCAATCGCCCGGCCAGCAGTTTCATCACGAATTAAACCGGGGCGAAACGGCGGGCCCCCCGCCAGCGCAAACAGCCGATAATTAGCGGAGGTTGTGGTGGCTTGCTTCAGTTTTGCACCACGCTCCAGCAACTGAGAATTGAGCGGTAAGCCCTGCAGATGAGCGCCACAAACAGCCACTTCGACCAGCGCCGCACCGTCGGCTATCGCTGCCGCAGCCGGCAACGCTTCACCGGTCGCACCCAACGGTAACTGCTGGCTCTGCTGCCATTGGCCGGCCAGCTTTAACAGCGCGTCATCGCAACCGGCCGGGCCAAACAGGGTGATACCGAACGGCAATTTACTGTCGTTAAAGCCCGCCGGCACGGCAACGGCGGCGTAATCGAGCAGGTTCATAAAGTTGGTGTAGTAGCCGTTTTCCGAGTTCAGGGTAATCGGGTCGGCGTTGACAGCGTCGATGGTGTATATCGAGCCGGCAGTTGGGGTCACCATAACATCCACCTGGCTTAACAGCTGGTCACAAATTACCTTGTATTGCTGCAGTTTATAAGCTGCGTTAAAGGCATCGACGGCGGTTTTTCCCTGCGCGCCCCCAATAATGGTTTGAATCACCGGCAGGCATCGACTGGCATCTTGCTCAAAAAATTCCTGAATGGCGGCATAACGCTCGGCAACCCAGGGGCCTTCATAGAGCAGTTTGGCGGCATCCAAAAACGGCTGAAAATCGATCTCAACCAGCTCGGCTCCCAGCACCTTCAGGCTCTGCAGAGCCTTGCCAAACAATTGCTCGTTGCTGTGGTTACCAAAAAACGCCAGTTGCTTTGCCTGCGGCACACCAATTTTGGCACCGGCAAGCGAGCTCAACGCTGTCGGCGCAGGCATTGCCGGCCTTGCGTAACAGTCGTTGACATCGTATTCACCGGCTACGGCCAGCAGCAGGCTTAAATCTTCGGCGGTGTGTGCAAACAACGTCAGGCAATCCAGGCTTTTACAGGCCGGAACCACGCCACTGCAGCTGATGCGACCCTTGCTGGCCTTTAAGCCGAGAATATTATTGAAGGCAGCAGGCACCCGGCCGGAACCGGCTGTATCGGTACCCAGCGAGAAACACACCTGCCCGGTTGCCACCGTGACTGCGCTACCGGCGCTGGAGCCACCGGAAATGTACTCTGGGTTAAAGCTGTTGTGAGTAGCCCCCCATGGGCTGCGCGTACCCACCAAACCGGTCGCGAATTGATCGAGGTTGGTTTTGCCCAGCGGCACCGCGCCTGCCTGAATCAGTTTTTCGACAGCAAAGGCGGTGCTTTCCGGCTGGTAGGCATAGTCTTTACAACCGGCGGTGGTCGGTAAGCCAGCCAGATCGACATTATCTTTAATGGCAAACGGCACGCCATAAAGCGGCAGGGATTCCGCAGAATGATCTGCCAGCGCAGCGAGATAGCTCTCCAGCTGGCTATCGCTGATCAGCGCAATCCAGCTGTTGGTGCTGTCTGCACGCGCGGCGGCCAGTTTGGCTTTCAGGTGTTGTGCAGGCGTCAGTTGCCCACTTCGGTATGCAGCAATCGTTGCTGCAACGGTTACGGCTGTGCTCATGCACTGACCTCCTTCGCTTGTTGCATCGTCGTGTTAATGACCATCAGGCGCTGACCGGCATGCACCTGCGCACCGGCCTGCTGACTGATGGCGGTTATCGTACCGCTCTCGGTGGCGGTGACTTCCAGCTCCATCTTCATGGCTTCCAGAATCATCACCACTTCTCCGGCCTTCACCTGCTGGCCGGGTTTCACCAGCACCTGCCAGATGTTGCCGGCGACATGGCTTTCAACCGCCACTTCACTTTCACCCAGTTGCTCGCCGGCTTCTTCGGTAATGGTCAGGGCGTCGGCCTTAAAGTTGGCCTGACCGCTCTCGGCCCAGCGCTGGCGTTCTTGTTCAAAGGCCTGCTGCTGGCAGGTTTTAAAGGTGGTGATCGCATCCTTTTGTGCTTCCAGTTGCGCCTGATACTCCGCAAAGGAAAACTCAGTTTGCTCAACACGCACCGGGTACTGACCACGCGGATGCTGCTGACGGATCTCCAGCAGCTCGTCGGCACTCACTTCATAAAAACGAATCTGGTCAAAGAAGCGCAGCAACCAGGGTTTGGTAAAGGCTTCGGTGCGACGGTAGCGGTTCCACATTTGCAGCGTACGACCGACAAACTGATAGCCGCCCGGCCCTTCCATGCCATACACGCAGAGATAAGCCCCGCCGATGCCGACGGCGTTTTCCGGTGTCCAGGTGCGTGCCGGGTTGTATTTGGTGGTCACCAGTCGATGACACGGATTCATCGGTGTGGCCACCGGCGCACCCAAATAAACATCGCCCAGCCCCATCACCAGATAGCTGGCGTCGAAAACAATCTGCTTCACCTCGTCAACGGAATTCAGGCCATTGATACGACGAATAAATTCAATGTTGTCCGGGCACCAGGGCGCGTCTTTGCGCACCACTTCGTCGTACTTTTTAATCGCCAGGCGGGTCGCTTCGTCATCCCAGGAGAGCGGCAGATGAACCACCCGCGCCGGCACGCTGAGCTGCTCAATATCGCCCAGTGCGGCTTCTGCCTGTTCGAGAATGTCGAGCAGTTTCGCCTGCGGTAACTGCAGGTTGTTGTAGTGAATCTGCAGCGAGCGAATGCCCGGCGTCAGTTCCTGCACACCCGCCAAATTCAGCTCCTGCAGATGCAGCATCAGGGCATGTACGCGGAAGCGCAGCTTAATATCCAGCAGCTGCGGGCCATATTCGACCAGCAGAAAATCTTCACCACTCGGCCGGTACACCACTTCTTCGCCATAACGCTCGGCTGGCAGGGTTTTCAGTACCGGTGTGGTAATCGCCGCCGGCTGAATCGGCATTTCGGAAATGTTTAATGCAGAGATTTGCGCTAATTGCTCACGCTCGGCCTGTTCAGCATCGGCCAGCGCCACCGGCACGAAGCGTACCTTGTCGCCGGCCTTGAGCTGGCCCATCTTCCACAGATCGGCCTTGATGATGGTCGCCGGGCAAACAAAGCCTCCCAGGCTTGGGCCGTCCGGCCCCAGAATGACCGGCATGTCACCGGTGAAATCGATGGTCCCCACGGCGTAGGCGTTGTCGTGAATGTTCGACGGGTGCAGTCCGGCTTCACCGCCATCGCTGCGGGCCCATTCCGGTTTTGGACCAATCAGCCGCACACCGGTACGACTGGAATTAAAGTGCACCTGCCATTCGGCATCGAAGAAGGCTTCGATATCGGCGTCGGTGAAGAAATCCGGTGCGCCATGCGGGCCGTAAATGACCCGGATACGCCAGTCGGATTGCATCGCCGGCGGGCTTTCCAAAGCCGTACCGCCGTGCCCGGACAGCGCTGCGCTGGCATTCAGATGCAAAACATCACCCGCACGCAACGCTCGGCCGGCATGACCGCCAAACTGCCCCAGGGTGAAGGTTGATTTACTGCCCAGATAATCCGGACACTGAACGCCACCGGCAACGGCCAGATAACAACGGGCACCGGCACCACTGATGCGGCCCAGCTTCAAGGTCTGGCCGGGCGCAATGGTCAGCACGGTCCACGGGGCGACGGCGTTGCCGTCGAGCGTGGCGTCTATCGCGGCACCACCAAAGGCAATCTCGGTAGCGCGGTTGAATTTCAGTGTTGGTCCGCTGATCACCATTTCCAAACCGGCTGCACGCTCGCCGTTACCCAGCAGCTGGTTGAGCAGGCGGAAGCTCAGCGAATCCATTGGCCCGGAGGGCGGCACGCCGATATCCCAGTAGCCGCTGCGGCCGGGGTAATCCTGAAGCGTGGTTTGTGTGCCACTGGCAATCACATCGAAGGTAGCGGGCTGATAAACAAAGTCGTTCAAACTGCGGGTCAGCACCTTGCCGCTGCGCACAATTTCGCTGTTCAGCAGCTGATGCAGGTAGCCCAGGTTGTGTTCAATGCCATAGACCTCCGATTGCGTCAGCGCTGCGGATAACCCGGCCAGCGCCGCCTCGCGCGATTCGGCATAAAAGATCACCTTTGCCAGCATCGGGTCAAAAAACGGTGACACTTCTACCCCGGCTTCAATCCAGTGCTCTATACGCAAGCCCGCCATTTGCGGCCAGCTGACGTGACTGAGCAAACCAGCACAGGGCTGGAAGTTTTTATTGGCATCTTCGGCGTACAGACGCACCTGAATGGCGTGGCCCTTTGGCTGCAGACGGGCAGCCAGCTGATCCAGTGGCGGCAGGTCGCCGGCGGCCAGTTCAAGCATCCACTGAACCAAATCAACACCGAAGATTTCCTCGGTTACACCATGCTCTACCTGCAGGCGGGTGTTCACCTCCAGAAAATAAAATTGCTCGGTTTGCTGGTCTAACACAAACTCAACGGTGCCGGCATTTCGGTATTCTACGCTGGCACCCAGACGACGGGCGGTATCGGCAAGCGCGGCGCGGGTTTCATCGCTCAGGTTCGGCGCCGGGGTTTCTTCAATCACCTTCTGGTTGCGTCGCTGAGCGGAACAGTCACGCTCACCCAGGGTTAAGACCTGGCCGTTGCCATCGCCGAAAATCTGCACCTCAATATGGCGCGCCTGCTCGATGAATTTTTCCAGAAAGATGCCGCCATTGCTGAAGTTGTTTTCACTCAGCCGACGGACGGAATCGAACGCATCGTTCAGTTCAGCCTCGCTGTTGCAACGCTGCATCCCAATACCGCCACCACCGGCGGTGCTCTTCAGCATCACCGGATAGCCAATGCGTGTCGCCTCGAGTTGCGCCTGCGCTAAATCGGTCAGTAATGCGGAGCCCGGCAACAGCGGGACCTGTGCTTTTTCGGCCAGCTCGCGGGCGCGATGCTTAAGACCAAAATCATTCATCTGATCCGGTGTTGGGCCAATAAAGGAGATGCTGTTTTCTTCGCAGAGCTGCACAAAGCCGGGGTTTTCACTGAGAAAACCGTAACCCGGGTGAATCGCCTGCGCGCCGCAGCGTACGGCAATATCGATTAATTTCTGCTGATCAAGATAGGTTTGTGCGGCCGCACCTTCGCCCAGCGAATAGGCTTCGTCCGCCTCGATGACATGCAGGCTGTCGGCATCAGCTTCGCTGTAAACAGCGACACTTTTGACATTCATTTGCCGCAGGGTGCGGATCACCCGGCGCGCAATCGCACCACGATTGGCAATCAGAACTTTTGCAAACATGAATTGGTTACCTGAATAGCCGGGTCGTCCCAGCGGAATGTTTGGGTGTTTAAGGGGTCGTCCCCTACCCAACTCAGAATCTGTTAAACAACTAATCCCAGACGATCATTTCAACCGGTGTCGGGTTGTAAGCATTGCAGGGATTGTTCAGCTGCGGACAGTTGGACAACAGCACGATGACATCCATTTCGGCCTTCAGCTCAACATACTTACCCGGTGCGCTGATGCCGTCTTCAAAGGTCAATCCGCCTTCGGGGGTGATCGGTACATTCATAAAGAAATTGATGTTATGCACGATGTCGCGCTTGGTCATACCAAACTGCTCGTTCTCGGCAATGGCCAGCAGCCAGCTGTCACGGCAGGCGTGCATGTGTTTTTTGTCGATGGCATAACGCACAGTGTTGCTTTCCGTTGCGCAGGCGCCGCCGAGCGTATCGTGACGGCCACAGGTATCGGCCACGATGGTCAGCATCAGGTTGCCTTCATTCGATAAAATTTGGCTGCCCGCGGTCAGGTACACGTTGCCCTGCTCGCGAATGGTATCGATCGCGCTGTAGCTTTCGGCCGGGTCATTGGCGTTGTAAAAAAGGGTGTCTGCAGCCTGGTTGCCTTCCATATCCAGAATGCGCAGCGTTTGCCCGGCCTTGACCACCTTCATGTAGTAGTCACCGGCTGGAACAACATCACGCATGACGGCATTTTGCGGGTTAAGTGAACTTTCCTGAATCATTCTCGGCTCCTTAGCAGTGGCTGTGCTGAACGGCCGCGTTGTAGCGACGGTTATTTTCAAAACCACGGCCGTTTTCCGGGCGGTGGTTCAGGCAGGCATCATCGGCGCTGACCGGGTCGGCATTAAGTAACGCCATAGCCACCGGCCGGAACGGATACTCAGTGGCCGGATTCATCGGGTGCGGACAGGTTGTCAGCACTACCAGCGTTTCCATTTCGAAGCGCAATTCGATGCTGTCGCCGGCTTTGGAATGCCCTTCGGCGAAAACAAGATTGCCCTCGTCATCGGTCGCAACCTTGCTGAACAGATTCAAGTTAGCCGCCAGATCACGCTTACCTAAACCATACTTCGCCACTTCCACCAGCAGGCTGTCGTGGCCGTTTTGTTTCCACTGGTTGTGCGCGCTCTGGTAGTCACGCTCGCCCCATTTGGCGGCGACCTTCGCCTTATTAGCCAGACCGCCAACGGTGTCGATCCAGCCGGTATCGTCACGGGTAATAGAACAGAAAATGCGGCCCATATCCGAATACAGGCAGTTGCCGGTTGAAAGCTTAAAGGTGTGCTGACACTTCAGAGTATCGGGCGCGTTATAGCGCTCCAGCAGGTTGCGCGGATTGTAGAACAGCAGGCTGAGGTTGGCGCCGCCCTCTACATCGGTGAAGCGCAACGTTTGGCCTGCGCCGACCACCAGTGACCAGTGACTGGCCCCGGGGAATTGTTCGGTATAAATTTCTGAACTCATGGTTGAACCTCCGAAGAAGCACCGGAAGCCAGCGTCGCCGACTGGCGCACCAGATCGAACTGCCGCTGTTTTTCTCCCGGCTTGTTTAAGGGAATATCAAAAGTGACCTGAGCACCAAAGCGCTCAGGGGCTTGTGGGTCGATGCGCGGTTTGTCAAACACCCACAACCGCGAACCCAGCTCAAAGCCTTCGCTCAGATCGTGCGTGATCATAAACACCGTCAACTGCTGCTCTTGCCACAGCTCACGGATCAGGCTGTGCATATCTTTGCGGATGCCCGGGTCGAGCGCGCCGAAAGGCTCATCGAGCAACAGAATACGCGGCTGTTTCAGCAGTGCCTGAGCAATGGCCAAACGCTGCTGCATACCGCCGGAGAGTTCACTGGGATAGCGGTTCGCGGCCTGAACCAAGCCGACCTTTTCCAGCATGGCCATGGCCCGGTCGCGGGCATCCCGCTTTGCTGAACCGGTCAGTCGCCCGGTCAGCAGACTGCCCAAGCCACTGTGGCCAAACTCTTCACCGAGCATGACGTTCTGTATCGCCGTCAGATGCGGAAACACCGAATACTTCTGAAACACGATGCCACGCTCTACGCTCGGCTCCGGGTCGAACGGCTGACCGTCCAGCAGAATATCGCCGCGACTGGCCTGTTCGGTGCCCAGCAGCAGGTTCAGAAAGGTGGTTTTTCCGCAGCCGGAGGCACCGACAATGCTGACAAACTCACCGGCCATGACCCTGAGGTTTAGTTTTTCCAGCACCACATTGGCACCGTATTCTTTCCACAGATTTTTGATTTCGATAATGGGCTGGTGCTCAGTCATTGCGGCCTCCCTGGGCTTTCTGGTACCACGGGAATGCCCACAGCGACAGGCGCTTCAAGGCATAATCCATCATGAACGCCAGCAGCGTAATCCACGCCACATAGGGCAGAATGACATCCATAGACAGGTAGCGGCGCACCAGAAAGATCCGGTAACCCAGACCTTCGGTGGCCGCAATGGCCTCGGCAGCGATCAGGAACAACCAGGCACTGCCCAGTGTGAGCCGCACCGCCTCAATCAGCCGCGGCAGTATTTGCGGTAACACAACCCGCAAAATAATCTGCCAGCTGTTTCCCCCCAGTGTTTGGGCTTTAATCAGCTGCTCGGCGGGTAAGGCGTCGGTGCGTAATTGCATGTCACGGATAATCACCGGAGAAATACCGATGACGATCAGTACAACTTTGGAGACCTCGCCCAAACCAAACACAATGAACAGGATGGGCAGAATCGCCATCGGCGGGATCAGTGAAATAGCAGTCACCAGCGGCGACAAAGGCGAACGGACATAAGGCACCATGCCATTGGCGATACCAATGACCAGCCCCAGCAATGCGCTGATGCCGACCCCCATCGCCAGGCGCACCGCACTTGCCAGCGTATCGGCCCAGAACAGGTACTCACCGGTGCGCTTGCTTGGCTCAAACGCCATGCGGGTGATGGCATCGGCAAAGGAGCTGAGTGACGGCAACAGCTTGTCACTCGGGTTTTCTGCCAGGCGTGCATCAGAGGCAGCTATGTATATTACCAGCAGGATGATAAACGGCAGCAGCCCCAGTAACAGCCTTCCGTAGCGGTTTGGCTGCGCATTAATAATCCGAGTCATAGTGTCTCCAGATGCAGTTTAATTGAATACGTCAGACTGAGGCTTACAGCTCGCCTTTAGCAGCCATTTCCATGTACTCAGGATTAAATCGCAGCTGAATATTGCCGCTGTCACCATAAACACCAGCGGGCGTTTCAATGCCGATAAAGCCAGCGTCCGGTGCACCGTCACCGAGAATGCCGTGATCGAAAGAGAATTCAGCGACTTTCTGCATGGTGCTTTTCAGGCTGTCACTGTTGGTGAAGGCAACGGCATCGGCTGCGCTGAAGAACATCTTCGTGGACGCCAGCTGGGCGTTATAACCGGCCAGGTCGGTACCCGAAGCCTCCGCCATAAAGGTTTTCGCAGCATCCGCGGCGGCATCACCGGCAGACATGATGGCCATAATTTCATACCAGGCGCCGGTCAGTGCTTTACCCAGCGCCGGGTTTTCAGCCAGCGTGTCGGTATTCACCACCAAAAGGTCGATGATTTCACCCGGGATTTGCGAAGAGTCAAAGACCTTGCTGGTATTTGGCATCGCGGTAATTTCACTCAGCAACGGGTTCCAGGTGGTGACTGCGGTGACATCTTTACTGCTGAACGCCGCGACCAGATCGGCATCGGAAGTATTCACGACTTTGACATCGCGCTCGGCCATACCAACCGATTCCAGCCCGCGTGCCAGGAGGTAGTGAGAAACACTCAGCTCCACCAGGTTGACCTGCTGGCCTTTAATATCGCTCAGGGTTTTATTGCCCTTGAGCACAATGCCGTCGTTACCGTTGGAGAAGTCACCGACAATCAACGCAGTAGAATCCACACCGCTGGCAGCAGGAATGGTCAGAGCATCCATATTGGTCATCACGGTGGCGTCAAACTGGCCGGCGGTGTACTGGTTAATCGATTCAACGTAATCGTTGATCTGCACCACATCGATGCTGATGTCGTATTTATCGGCCCACTTATCCACAATGCCTTCAGCGGCTGCGTAATCCCAGGGCATCCAGCCAACGTAGATGGTCCAGGCCAGTTGAAAGTGGTCTTGAGCAGCAGCAGGAAAAGATGCGCCGAAGGTCGTAACGGCAGCCAGTGTGCCGGTGATGATTTTCTTACTAAGAGGGCGTAGCAGTTTTTTCATGGTTAACCTCACCTTTTGGGTTTGAGTTCACATTCGGTCTTCAGCGCGAGAGATCTGACCAACATGGTCTAGTCTCCCGGGCTTTTATCCCTCCGTGTGACCTCGAAGTGAGGTTGACAACTCTCGGACCAGTCACTGCAAACCTGCAGCCGGAACCCTAGATGTCTATTTAATAAATTGTGGTCATCGCAACCTGAGCGGCTGCGGAGATTACTCTCGAGCGACAATCAGCATTTAGCAACCAGTGTGCCAGTCAATGCAAAAAATCGCTAAGCGGTTGTTTTAACGCCGTCAATTTTAAAACCTGACCAAGCAGAAAAATTCAACGACGGTTAAATTTAAGCACCATTGAAGCACAGCAAGCAACCTGCCGCGCACTCCAATAGCGCAAATTTTGCGTTAGTCCGCAAAGCAAATACCGGTCTGTTTGGCCGAAACCACGGCCAGATGATCCTTCGGTACAAACTTGGTCTTACCGGCAACATCGGCCAGCGGCACGGCGATAACATCCAGGCCATGCGCCGCCACCAGCTGGTTGTATTCACCTTTGTAGAGCAACTCGGCGGCTTTCACGCCAAACTGAGTGGCCAGCACGCGGTCGTAGCCGGTTGGGCTGCCACCACGCTGCAAATAACCGAGTACGGAGACGCGGGATTCATAGTCAGAAATGGCATTCAGTTGCTCAGACACCCGGTGTGCGGCGCTGATGCCTTCTTTGGCGCGCTTTTTCTTGAATTGTTTTTTGGTCAGGTCGGCTTCTTCCATGGTGCGGGCCCCTTCGGCGACGACGATGACGCAGAATTTGGAATCGGAGCCCTTCATGCGTTTATCCACATGATCTTTCAGCTTGTGAATATCGTACGGAATTTCCGGCAGGATGATGGCATCGGCACCGCCGGCAATTCCGGCATACAGCGCCAGCCAGCCGGCGGAGTTACCCATAATCTCGGCCAGAATCACACGCTGGTGCGAGGCGGCCGTGGTGTGAATGCGGTCCACAGCATCGGTGCAGAACTCCAGTGCAGAGTGGAAACCAAAGGTGATATCGGTGCCGTAAATGTCGTTGTCGATGGTTTTCGGCAGGCCAATCACGTTCAGGCCGTATTCGGTAAGCCAGTAGCCGCGCTTATTGGTGCCGCCACCGCCGAGCACCACCAGGCAATCGAGGTTCCAGGCGTGGTAGTTTTCGACCATCTTTTTGACTTTCTCTTCGTCTTTGAACGGACGCTCTCGGGAGTTGCGCAGAAACGAACCACCCTCATGCAGAATGCCGGAAAAATCGGAGCGGTCCATCAGCCGGGCGTTGTTTTCCACCAGGCCTTTGTAGCCATCGTAGAAGCCGACAATTTCGATGCCGTAGTTATCCTGAGCCGCCTTGGCCAGCCCTCTTAACGCAGCGTTAAGCCCCGGCGCATCACCGCCTGCAGTCAGAACACCAATTCTTTTCGTTACCGAACTCATAAGCAAACCCTCTTCGACCTGCGGCAATAATGTGTACTCGTCAGATATAACGCTTAATGCGGACCTGTTCTAAAAGCATCATAGTCATTTACGTAGAACGCGCAAACCATGCGTTTGAAGTAACCGAATTGAAGTGCGGGCGAGACGGCCGCGGTCCGGGTGGCACTGGGAACGCGGGCGTCTCGCCCGCATAAAATCGGCAGTGGCTCAGCCCAGCCTTATCCGGCTCAGCAAATCCGCCGCAAATCACGGCCTTCGGCAAACGCAGTAACATTGTCGGCCACCTGATTCAGCAGCGTTTGCCGCGCTTCCTGACTGGCCCAGGCAATGTGTGGCGTAACAATTAGATTATGGCCGGCATAATCGAGCAGCACATTGCCGTTTTTCGGCGGTTCTTCAGTCAGCACATCGAGCCCGGCACCGGCAATCAGCCCCTGTTCCAGCGCGCTGACCAGATCGGCCTCATTGATAATGCCGCCGCGCGCGGTGCTGATCAGCAAGGCTGTCGGCTTCATCCTGCTCAGTTCACTCAGGGTGAAGAGGTTTTCCGTTTCGGCATTCAGCGGGCAATGCAGGCTGATCACATCGGCCTGTTCCAGTACCTGCTCAAACGCGACCCGGTTGCCCGCTGCCGGCTGACCTTTGCGCGCAGCTACCAGCACGTTCATACCCAAAGCCTGAGCGATCTGCTCGGCCTTTTGCCCCAAGGCGCCGTAGCCGACAATGCCAAAGGTCTTGCCGGCCAGCTCCATTGGCAGGTGCGAAAGCACACAGAACTGTTTCGAGCTTTGCCAGCTTTCGTGGGCAGCAACGTTGTTCGCAGCCAGCTTGTTCGCCAGCGCAAACATCATGGCGAAGGCGTGTTGTACAACAGAATCGTTGCCGTAACTCTGGCAGTTGTATACGGCGATGCCGTGTTCGCGGCAGGCGTCCAGATCGACATTGTTCACCCCGGTTGCAGCCACCACGATCTGCTTCAGCTTGGGCGAGCTTTCAATGACCTCGCGCGTCATCTGTAGCTTGTTGGCAGAGACAACGCTCGCATCTTTAATGCACTCAATCACGTCATCGGCGCTGACCGAGTTGTAAAACTGCCAGTCCGCCACCTGCTCAATATAAGAGAAATCGAGATCGCTTGGATGCAGGCTGTCCTTTTCAAAAAATACGGCTTTTTGTTTCGTCATGTCGTGGCTTTCTTATACGTCTTTGTTAGTGGAAGAGTTGAATGAAAACATACGCACTTCATCGCGCGCAAACCAGCCGTTGGCCTGATAAAACTGCTGCGCGTTGCTGTTTTCGTTCAAGACAAACAGATGAGTCTTGGCAATGCCCAAGGCGTTCAGAGCCTGAACAGCGGCATTCACCAACTGCTTACCAAGGCCGTGACCGCGATAGTCAGTACTCACCGACAAATGCTGAAGGTAACCCCGGCGGCCGTCGGTGCCGGCCAGAACAGCGCCGACTATACGGCGGCCTTCACCGTCCTGAACCACAAAACTCAGGCCCGGATTACGCTCCAGATAGTGGCCGATGCTCTGTTTGGAGTCGGCATCGCGCAGGCTCATGTTTTCGGTTTCTGACCACAGCGCAATGACATCGTCATAGTCTTCGATCGTCATTTCACGAATAACGACCGCCATCAGGAAGGCCTTTTCAGATCAAAGACTTCACCCTGCCGGGCATAGCTTTCGCCCCCCAGACGCGCCAATGGGCGAAGCTTCAATGGGTCGACCAGCTTTGTATCCGCATCCAAAATAGCGTCGTCCAGATAGGCCGCTGTCGCCTGACAATAAATAATGGCCTGCGGGCCGTCACCCAACTCATGGATATCGTAGAGTTTGCAGTCGAAGGCGATCGGGGCGGCATCCAGGCGCGGAAGTTCGAAGCCGGCATCGGTGATCAGATCCTGATCGATGTGCTCCACTTCCGACTCACCCGCAGCCAGTGTGCGTGCCGATTCATTCAATGGCCCGGCCAGCACATCACCCACGATATGAATCACGCACTGACCGGTGCGTTCAATATTTGCCCAGGTATCCTTCTTCGAGCCATCGCGTTTTTTCCCCGCCGAAAACATCATCAGCGGCGGCTCCGAGCACACTACATTAAAGTAGGAAAAAGGCGCCACGTTATAGCTGCCGTTTTCATTTTCAGTCAGCACCCAGGCGATCGGGCGCGGCACAATGGCGTGGGTAAACAGCTTGTAGGTTCGGGCTTTATCGAGCTGAGACAGATTAATATTCATACTGAACTCTCCATTTGGTTTTATCAGGCACAGCCTGTTTAGGCCTTAAGGGCACCCCTAAATTAAAACAGACCGCAAATAGCACTTCCATGTGAATCATGGCTGTTTTACGCTGGCAAAGGCTGTGTCAGCGCCAATCGTCCTTCATCTTCTTGTGCTGACGGGCAAACTTGCTGACCTCCTTACCCCACTGCTGCTTGGCCTTTTTACGCTCTTCCCGGCTTTTGCTGGCCAGTGCGGCCTCAGCCGAAAGCTTGCTGTAGTTTTGCCAGCGGCGCAGGTCGAGCTCGCCACTGGCAATGGCGGCCTCAATCGCGCAGCCCTTGTCTCCCTGATGATGACAATTGCTGAACCGGCACTGCCCCATCAGCTGCTCAATATCGTCGAACAGCTCGGCAATGCCTTCGGCGTCTTCTCCCAGCCTCAGTTCGCGCATGCCGGGGGTATCGAGCACCCAGCCACCGCCGGGCAGTGCAAACATCTGCCGCCCGGTTGTGGTGTGACGGCCCTTGGCGTCATCTTCACGAATATCCTGCGTGTGCTGCGCCGCTGTACCCAACAACGCGTTAGTGAGTGTGGACTTACCTACCCCGGAAGAACCGACAAACGCAATGGTTTGGCCCTTACCAAGCCAGCTGCCGAGCTGATCTGCAGCCTTTGCATCCAGCGCATTAAGCACCACCACCGGCACGTTGGAATGAATAGACTGTGCCTGCTCGCGATAGCCTTCGGCATCCTCAGCAAGGTCTGCCTTCGTCAGTACAATCACCGCCGGGATATGCGCCGACATAGCCAGGCTCAGGTAGCGCTCCAACCGGGACAGGTTGAAATCCTGATTGCAGGACGACACCAGAAACAGCGTATCGATATTGGCCGCAATCAACTGCGCTTTCGGCTCGGTTCCGGCGGCGATGCGCTGCAGCAGGTTTTGCCGCGCCAACAGCTTTACCGGCCTGTGCGTTTCCATCGCCAGCAGCAGCCAATCGCCCACGGTGGCCCGCTGTTCCGGTTCGTCGGCGTCCAGAATACCGGTGACCGGTATATCCAGCTCGCCCTGTTCACTGAGCACATGGATACGGTCGCGGTAAACCGCGCTTACGCGAGCCGGAAAGCATTGTTCCAGCTCTTCAAAGCTGAGTTGTTGCAGCCATACCGGGCGCCAGCCAAGTTCGGCCAGAGTAAAAGTAAAATTATTCAATGGTAGAAACCCTTCATTCAAAAAATGACAGAGGGTTATGTGATTAACAGACGTAATAACATGACCCGGAAATTACCTTATGGCAGGTAAGCCGGGCGGCGTGTGCGGCGAATTTGAGGAATTAAAGCGTTGAGTTAGTCATTAAAACCAAAATTGCTAAACACGGCCAGCCGGCGCCAGTTGAGTGAATACAATCATGAAAGATCCTCTTAGTTATCGGCTGGAAACGTGAGCAGTTTGGTTGATGTTTTTGGTTCTTGCAAGCTACTTTGCCCCCCTCGGAAGGAGTAAGGCAGATCAGGGGTTCGCAAAATACGGGCATTTGAAACATGGATGTTTCAATTGAGCCCCACGGATGGGTTCACTGCGTCCCGGATTTTGCGAACCCCTGGTCTGCTTTACGTGTATATCCAAAGAAACCAGAACAAAAAAACGGCGAAAGGTCACCCCATCGCCGTTCTTAAATACACTCAGTTAGCTCACTGATTACAGGTGTTATTTAACCTGATTAACATGCACATCCATTTGTGGGAACGGAATAGAAATACCTTCTTTGTCGAAGCGCAGTTTCACTTTTTCCTGCATATCCCACAGCACTGCCCAGTAATCGCCAGACTTCACCCAAGGGCGAACAACAAAGTTCACCGAGCTGTCGGCCAATTCGCTTACCGCAACAACCGGTGCCGGGTCTTTCAGAATACGCTCATCGGCCGCAACCATTTCCATCAGAATAGATTTCGCTTTCAGCAGGTCGCTGTCGTAGCCAATACCGAACACCATATCAATGCGGCGGGTATCACGCGCTGAGTAGTTAGTGATGGTGCCACCGTAAATGCCGCCGTTAGGAACGATCACTTCTTTGTTGTCACCGGTGCGCATAGTGGTTGAGAACACAGTAATGGTCTCAACAATACCGGCAACGCCGCCTGCTTCAACAAAATCGCCAGCCTTGAACGGACGGAACAAGATCAGCATCACACCAGAAGCGAAGTTATTCAGCGAGTCTTTCAACGCCATACCGATGGCTAAACCGGCAGCACCAATAACAACACTGAGCGAGGTAGTATCGATACCCAACTGGCTTAACGCCGCAATGATCACGAAGATGATCAGAATTGCCTTCACGATACCCGTCAGGAAGTTCGCCAAAATTTCATCAACCTTGGCTTTAATCAGCATTTTATTAACAAGTTTGGCTAATGCGTTGGCGATCCAGCGACCAACAATAAATATGACAATAGCCATCACAAAAGAAACGATGTTTGCCTGCAACCAGGAGACTGCAACATCCACTAAACCTTCAAAAAAACCAGCTTCCATTTTTCATTCCTTGCGTTTTTGAATTTACAGTGATCATTTGACTTAAATGCTTACCCGACTGGGTATAAGAAAAACTGATCTCACCTTTAAAGCATTCTTATATTACAAAATACTGACATTACAATACAGCGGTTTTATGCCGCGTTACTGCTAAAGACTGAGGCCGCCGACTACTGGCTGTCTATGCCCAGAAGCTCAACTTCAAACACTAAGACCGCACCCGGTGGGATTTTCCCGGCAGAACGGCGGCCATAAGCCAGTTCGTTAGGGATCACAAAGCGAGCCTTTTCACCGACAACCATGAGCTGTAAACCTTCGGTCCAGCCTGGAATAACCTGTTTTAAAGAGAAGCTAATCGGCTCACCACGCGCAACTGAAGAATCAAACACAGTTCCATCAATCAGTTGGCCCTCGTAATGAACGGTGACCGTATCATCCGCACTGGGATGAACCTCGCTGTTTCCCTGTTTCAGAACTTCATACTGCAGGCCGGACGCCGTTGTAGTGACCCCGACCACCTGCTTGTTCTGCTCCAGATACTTAGCACCTTCTTCCAGATTAACCTGCATTGCCTTGCCACTGCCGCCACCCCGCTTCACCAGAAACAGGGCAACAACAACTACTATAGCAACCAATATTAACTTCGACATACTTCCACCTCGTAATTCGTTGGCTGGACATGTTACTCAATGTTTTGAGTGCTTAACAGCAGAGCCTTTACATTGAAAACGCAGACAGCTTCAGGGATAGCGCTTATGCTCGCAGCCATAACAGATACCCAACACCGATGATGTGAAACACCTTTGGGGACGCACCTGAAATGTCAAAAATCTTTATTCTTAAAACCGGCGCCGCACGGCCAAACATCACTGAAAAGCATGGCGATATGGACCAGTGGATTTACCAGGGTCTGAACAGTGAACAGGTAGAAATCCGCAATGTACTGATGGGCGACGCCCTGCCCGAACTGAGCGAATGCGCCGGCGCAGTTATTAGCGGTTCGTATCATATGGTTACCGAAAACCTCGACTGGAGCCTGCAACTGGAAGACTGGGTACGCCAAGCCATTAGCCGGGAAATTCCACTGCTGGGTATTTGCTACGGCCATCAGCTGATTGCCAAGGCAACCGGTGGTGACGTGGGCTTTCACCCCAACGGTGTCGAGATTGGCACTGTGCAAATCAACAAAACCAAACTGGCCGAAAGTGACAAACTGCTCGCCCGTCTGCCGCAAACATTCAGCGCGCACGCAATTCATTATCAGAGCGTGCAGAGGCTGCCGCCCAATGCTGTTCGCCTGGCTGAAAACAGCTTTGAGGCCAACCATTCGTTTCGTATTGGCCGTTGCGCCTGGGGCGTGCAGTTTCACCCGGAGTTCAATGACGACATTATGCGCATGAACGTTCAGAACCTGAAAGAAACTCTGGAGCAATCCGGTTTGAATACCCACCAACTGCTGGAAAACATTCAACCGACACCCACGGCCGCGGGTGTTCTGGCAACCTTCGCCGAGTTAGTCTTCGAACAGCGCTGAAAAAATTAAAAACACGCCCGCTGAACTTTTCAAAATCCTTCCAGTCTTAAACTTGCAACACAACATAACTTTAAAGACTGGAAGGAAAAGTTCATATGTCTACCCAATCAAAAATAACTAAATCTCTTTTAGCCGGTGCCGCACTGGCAGCCATTGCAACAACTTCCGTGGCAAAGCCGAACAGTCAGTTGTCGGTTTCTGAAATGGCACCGGCCGAAACAAAAGCAGCGTTAGAAAGTTGGTTTGCCGGCGATACCTTGCGTGGCCGCAAAGATAAATGTTACGGCATCGCACTGGCCGGAGAGAACGATTGTAAAGCCGGTGCAGGCACCAGCTGTCAGGGCACCTCAACATCCGACTTCCAGAAAAATGCCTGGACTTACGCACCGAAAGGCTCTTGCGAATTTATCGTAACACCGCACGGCAACGGCTCGTTAACAACAATGGAAGGCTAATATGCACAGCACGGCCCACCCCCAGTTTGTTGCTGCCGACATGACCGGTGGCATTGGCTTGAAATCCGGACACTATGAAGATGTGCTCCGACTGTATGCTGAAAATACTCAGCCCGAAGGCTTATGGTTTGAAGTACATACAGAAAATTATTTTGTCAGCGGTGGGCCGCGGCTCGATTATTTACAAGCATTTCGCGAGCTTGCGCCCATTACTTTTCACGGCGTCGGTGCATCGCTTGGTGGTGAAGCATTGCCGAACAAAGAGCACCTGAAACAGGTTCGCGACTTGGTAAAAAGATTTGAACCCACCCTTGTTTCAGAGCATGCAGTATGGTCGCAGGCAGGTAATCATTATTTCGCCGATCTGTTACCACTGCCAAGAACCCAGCAATACTTAACGCAGCTTATTAACGGCATCGATGCCTACCAGAGCGGCATTGGCCGAACGATTTTAATCGAAAACCCAACCAACTATCTGGAATTTAAAAGCGATATGGATGAGCCGGAATTTTTGGTTGAAGCCGCACTAAAAACCGGCGCCGAAATTTTGTTAGATGTAAACAATCTTTATTTAACCAGCCAGAATTGTGGCATTGATGCCATCGATTATATCAACCGAATTCCAAAAGATTTAATCGGTGAAATTCACATTGCCGGCTTCAGCCTCGACCCGTCACTCGGTAAACAATTACTGATCGACAGCCACGATGAAAAAGTCTCCAATGATGTCTGGAACCTGCTGGAAGCCACCCTCAATCGCTTTGGTCAGACACCGGTTTTACTCGAGCGCGATGGCAACATTCCGCCCCTGATTGAACTGCTTCAGGAACGAAACCGGGCGCACCAACTGCTGCAGGCCACGCAACCGGAACAGCTGAATAGAAGGATCGCGTGATGAGTTTTCAAAGCGATTTTGCTGAATACCTGCGCACCGGCAAGCCTCAACAATTACAGAATTATATCGACGGCGATTACAATGCCAATATTCTCGCCGTTTATCGCAACGGCTTCTATAAAGCCTGCGTAGCCGCATTAGCCGCTAATTACCCGGTCACAAAAATTTTATTTGGTGAGCCACGCTTTAATTTTTTAGCGCAGCGCCATGTTGATTTACATCCGCCACAACAGGGCACACTGGTCGGCTACGGCGACAGCTTCATTGAAACCATAAAAGCGTTCTTCGCCGAACAAAATGAAGACCTGCCACAGGCCTATGTTGATATCGCCCTGCTCGACCGAACCTGGCTGAGTTGCCTGAACGGCGCCGACGACGATCACCGCCTGAGTGTCGAACAGATTCAGCACCACGCAGCGCAGGGCCAGGATATCGAAAACATCCGCGTTAAACTCGCCGCCAATGTATTCATGCACAGCATGGAACCACAGGCCTTTAACTTCTGGTACAGCAGCCAGCACCCAGGCCAAAACCATGAAGCAACGAACCTGCCGCAGCAGACCCAGCTATTAATCTGGCGCGCAGCCGGCCGGGTACAGGTACGGGAACTCAACCCGGCGGACTATTGTTTTTTCAGCCAGGTACAGAAACAAAAAACCCTCGGAGAGGTGATTGCAACCACCACAACGCGCTTCCCCGACTTCGATGTTGAAGCCTGCTTTGCGGCCTGCCTGCAGAACGGCCTACTCAGCCAAACTCACTGAACGGAGAGCCGACCATGGCGCTGCTAACAACAATCACCCGCGCACATAACTCAGTTGCCGGTTTACTGAACCGCTATCTGGAACCGATAGCACTGCTGCTGATGCGGCTAACCGTTGCTCATGTTTTTCTGACATCCGGCTTAGCAAAATGGCAGAGCTTTGGAAAGTTTGATAGCACCAGCTACGATTTATTCCTCTACGAATTTTTCTGCCCCGACCCGGTTCGCGAAGGCGCGCTGCTGCTCTGTAACCCGGAAACACTGGATTACGACAGCGACCTGATGATCCGCCTGGTCGAGTTAATGGCACTGGCCGCCGGAATCATGGAAGTTGTTCTGCCACTCCTGCTCATTGCTGGCCTGTTCAGCCGTTATGCCGCACTTGGGCTGCTGGCCATGACACTCTTTATTCAGTTTGCCGTATTCCCAAGCTGGGATCACTGGGTGAACCCGGCATCCTGGTGGGCAGTTACCCTGCTGATGATCGTTGCACGCGGAGCAGGCAGTTTATCGCTGGATAGATTGGGGAAGCGTTGGGGGGAGAGACGTGAGATGTGAGATGTGAGATGTGAGATGTGAGATGTTAGATGTGAGATGTGAGATGTGAGATGTGAGATGCTAGATGCTAGATGCTAGATGCTAAAAAATATGACATAGATCGGCTGATGTCTCAGCCGATCTGTAAGTATTCTTAGAAAAGATATTACTTGATAATACCGATTACAGACCAAGTGATTGGCTGCATGATGATCGGCTTATTCTCAGGCTTGTTTTCGTTTTTTTGTTTTTTTGCCATTTTCTTAATATTTTTCATATCAAAGTCCTCAGGTTGGTTTCTAAAGCGAACCAATACCTAAAGTGGCAATGGTGCTTTAGACTTTTAAGTTAAAGTTCATAAAGTTGCACCTCTTCAGTGGGAGCTCAATTTTCATCTTGGTTTTTTTAAGCAGATTCACTGCATAGATTGCTCAGCAAAAATTAATCCACTTTTTAAAAAGCATTTAAATTCAATGCCTTTGCTATGAGTAGCCAATCCTTACTGCTTCAGCTTTGCGCATTGGCCATCAGCAATGTACCAAGTTCGTGCAAAACTGCTCCAGATCAATCAACTGGATGGCAAATATGGTAACACAGCAATATGAATAAAAGACTTCAAACCCCGTCCGATACCCTAAAAAACAGCAAAAAAGTGTTAAAAATATGCTGCGAAATTACGCTAATGACGAATATGTCGCACATGGCAAAATTAGACTGACTCATGGCGCCTTCAAACTCAGCTAAACGCCAACGAGCTAAAGCCGCTGGCGGGCCTACCCAAGCGGCATCTAATAAATCGGGCAAATTGCCCATACAAGGTGATTAAGAAGAAATAAGCCGGGAAAGCACAGAAACAAGGCTGACGACGCTCGCGCCCCCAGCACACAGATTGGCTCACGACTAACCCACAGGAGCGTTGGTATCACTAGCCAGTAACATAAACTGGGCCTGCACCAATCGTCCACAGAATGACGGTAATCGCCAACAGTGAAACGAACATCACCAAACCAACGGTGACGATAGCACTGGCAAAAACAAAGCCCTTCTCTTTGGGGATGCTCATCAGAATAGGCACACCTTCATACAGCAGGTAAACCGCATAGGCGCACGCGACCAGGCCAACGATAATATCCACCCAAAGCACCGGGTACAGCGCAAACACGCCGCTAATAAATAAGGGCGTTGTGGTATAGGTGGCCAGCGCGATCCCGCGCGGAGTGTGGTCGGCTTCCTGGTAGGTAATGCTCAGAAAATCAATAAACTTTCCCAGCACCACAACGCCGACAATCATCGCACCGTAAAACAGGATGCAAAGGTACAGCGCGCTTTCGGTGGTTAGCTTATAAACCGCCTCACCACTGCCAATACTCCAGCCAATCTGAGTAGAGCCCAGAAAGCCGCATACGGCAGGAATTAACGCCAGCAACAGGGTGTGAGGAAGGAAGTGCTTACCCAGTGTGTTAGGTTCTTTTCGTATTGAATCCCATTCATCATCCGGGTGGGTAAAAATGCCAACTACATGGTTCAGTATCATTTCGCTCTCTCCGTTTTTCCATTTTCACTAATGGCCAGGAAGCACCAGAAAACTGTTTTTTACCGCGCATAAATTGCCCGCATTAATTATTTTTCAGCAGTATAGGCGCGTATTTTAAAACGCCGCAAGCCAACGCTTTTGGGTAGTTTTAATGCTTATTTAACCTCGTGCAGCGGTTGAAAATAAAATCAGTAACAAACAAGACCGCACAATTTATTTATTTTTCAGCAGGTTAACCGAAGAAAAGAAATAAAAATTAAATAACCAAAACTCGGCAAAAATAGCATTCAGTTATTAAAAAAAACTTTATATGCATTGATAGTTAACAAACCCTAATCACCGCAGCATCAATTAAATTTTATAAATAATTATTCTGAATAAATTTTTAAAATGCTGACTAATGATTTCCAACGCGCGTTGAAATTTTGTTAGAAAAACCTTTCTTACTGCATCTTATTGTTTTTATGAGGTTTTATTTTTTCACCTTCGTATATATAAATTTTACCTGTTTTACAGTGTTTGTAGTTTCATTTTTTTACTGCTAAACATTAATCGCAAGCATCAGGAGCAAAAGCGAGCCAGGGCTCACTTGGTCTTTTGATCCTGCTATAAAAATAAAAAATGGCAGAGGTACTTTAATGTCAGCCAGGATGCAAAAAAGTGCTTTAGCAGTGCTCGCAACTTATTTATGTGCACCCAATCTGTTTGCCGAATTCCGCGTCAATATGCCTGAAGGCGTTACCCGCATCAGCGAAGAAGTATACTCGTTGCACATGCTGGTCTTCTGGGTTTGCGTGGTCATCGCCATTATTGTTTTCGGTTTAATGTTTTACGCCATTATCAAACACCGAAAATCGAAAGGTGCGGTCGCTAAAAACTTTCACGAAAGTTTAAAGGTTGAAATTCTGTGGACGGCGATTCCGGCCCTCATTGTTTTTGCACTGGGCTACCGTGCCTTTTTCACGCTGGAAAAAATGTACGACTACGATGACTCAGCGCTGACGGTAGAGATCGTCGGTTATCAGTGGAAGTGGCGCTACAGCTATTTAATGGACGACGCCGCCAAAGAAGACTCAGCGCAAGGCACTCAGTTCCCGGTCAGTTTCTTTTCTAATTTGATCACACCGGAAAGCCAGATCAACAATACCGAAGCCAAGGGCGAACACTATTTATTGGAAGTGGACGAGCCGCTGGTGCTGCCCGTAGGCAGTAAGGTGCGCTTCATTTTAACCTCGGCGGATGTCATTCACAGTTGGTGGGTGCCGCAGCTGAGCGTTAAGAAAGATGCCATTCCCGGCATCGTCAACGAAGCCTGGACGCTGATCGAAAAGCCCGGCACCTACCGTGGCCAGTGCACCGAGCTGTGTGGCAAAGGCCATGGCTTTATGCCGGTTGTGGTGCAGGCGGTAAGCCAGACCGAATTTGACCAATGGATGCTGGGCAAGCAGGACGAAGCCCGCCAGAAGGCCTCGCTGAACGTTAAAACCTGGACCATGGGCGAGCTGATGGAAACCGGCGAGCGCGCCTACAACACCTATTGCGCGGCCTGCCACCAGGCCAACGGCGAGGGCCTGCCACCGGCCTTCCCGGCGCTGAAGAACAGCGCCATTGCACTCGGCCCGGTGGAGGCACACCTGGATATCGTCATCAACGGCTCGCGGGTTAACCCGGCCATGGCCGCTTTTGGCGCGCAGCTCTCTGCTGCCGAGATTGCCGCCATTATCACTTACGAACGTAACGCCTGGGGCAACAACACCGGCGACATGGTAACCCCGCAGGATGTCAGCAACTTTGGCAGCAGCCAATAGGAGCGAATGCATGACGACTCTCGACCACGATCATTCCGATCACGGCCCCGCTAAAGGTTTATCGCGCTGGCTGTTTTCGACCAACCACAAAGACATCGGCACACTCTATTTGTGGTTCAGCCTGAGCATGTTCTTCCTGGGCGGGCTGTTTGCCATGGTGATACGGGCCGAGCTGTTTCAGCCCGGCTTGCAACTGGTACAGCCGGAATTCTTCAACCAGATGACCACCATGCACGGCCTGATTATGGTCTTCGGCGCGGTCATGCCGGCGTTCGTCGGTTTGGCCAACTGGATGATCCCGCTGATGATCGGCGCACCGGATATGGCGCTGCCACGCATGAACAACCTGAGCTTCTGGATTCTGCCCTTTGCCTTCGCCATGCTGGTTAGCACGCTGTTTATGGAAGGCGGCGCGCCCGACTTCGGCTGGACCTTCTACGCCCCGCTTTCCACCACTTATGCGCCACCGAGCGTTACCTTCTTCATCTTCGCCGTACACATCATGGGGGCGAGTTCGATCATGGGCGCCATCAACGTGATCGCCACCATTCTGAACATGCGCGCTCCGGGTATGACCTGGATGAAGATGCCGCTGTTTGTCTGGACCTGGCTGATCACCGCCTTCCTGCTGATCGCGGTCATGCCGGTGCTGGCCGGTGTGGTCACCATGATGCTGATGGACATTCACTTCGGCACCTCGTTCTTCAGTGCCGCCGGCGGCGGCTCGCCACTGCTGTTCCAGCACCTGTTCTGGTTCTTCGGCCACCCCGAGGTGTACATCATGATCCTGCCGGCCTTTGGTGTGGTTTCGGCGATCATCCCCGCCTTTGCGCGTAAAAAATTATTCGGCTACCACTCTATGGTGTGGGCCACCGCCTCCATTGCCGTGCTCAGCTTTATTGTTTGGGCGCACCATATGTTTACCGTCGGCATTCCCTTTGCCGGTGAGCTGTTCTTTATGGCCTCGACCATGCTCATTGCCGTCCCCACCGGTGTGAAGGTATTTAACTGGGTGGCAACGATGTTTCATGGCTCTATGACCTTTGAAACGCCAATGCTGTTCGCCATTGCCTTTGTTGTGCTGTTTACCATTGGCGGGTTTTCCGGCCTGATGCTGGCGGTGGCTCCGGCCGATTTTCAGTATCACGATACCTACTTTGTGGTCGCGCACTTCCATTATGTGCTGGTGCCCGGCGCGGTGTTCTCGATTATTGCCGCCACCTACTACTGGCTACCGAAATGGTGTGGCCGCATGTACAACGAAACGCTCGGCAAAACGCACTTCTGGCTCAGCTTTATTGGCGTGAACGTGACCTTCTTTCCGCAGCACTTTATCGGCCTGGCCGGTATGCCCAGGCGCATACCCGATTACGCCGTGCAGTTTGCCGATTTCAATATGGTCTCCAGCATCGGTGCGTTCTTCTTTGGCAGCAGCCAGTTGCTGTTTTTGTTCATCATTATTCACACCATAGTGGCCGGCAAAAAAGCCGAAGCCAAACCGTGGGAAGGTGCCGAAGGTTTAGAGTGGACCGTGCCATCACCGGCGCCGCACCACACCTTTGAAACACCACCGGATGTGAAATAGGTGCCGTAGCATGAGCGCAGAACAAACCCGACAGAAAAACAGAAACGTGGTGCTGTATGGCATCGGCACCGTGGTTTTTATGCTGCTGTTTGTATTTTTTGTGCTGCGGCCCATGTACTACCTGATCTGCGAATGGACCGGCATTACCGGCAGCCAGTTTGAAGCCAGCGAAACCAAAAACCTGGCCATCGATGAAAACCGCGCGGTGAAGGTGCAGTTTTTAGCCATGAACAACGCCACCATGCCGTGGCAGTTTCAGCCGGAACAAAGCCAGCTGACGGTAAAACCCGGCGAGGTAAAACAGGTTTATTTCTACGCCAAAAACAATACCACCAACGATATGGTGGCGCAGGCGGTACCGAGTTTATCGCCCTTTGAAGCGACCAATTATTTTATAAAAACCGAGTGCTTTTGCTTTAACAGCCAGCCGCTGGCGGCGGGCGAATCGGTACGCATGGGGCTGGTGTTTCAGATCGACCCGGACTTACCCGCCTGGGTAAAAACACTCAGCCTTACTTACACCCTGTTTGATATTACTGATAGTGCAGGCGCCACTGCCGCGTCCTTCAACAGGCTTGCACTTCACAACTTATAGATTGCCCGGAGGTTGGTATGTCGGCCACGCAAGAGCATCACACACACCCGCACGAACATTACTTTGTGCCGGCGAAAAGCCGCCTGCCCATCCTAACTGCCTTCGCCATGTTTGTGCTGGTGTTTGGCAGCGCACGCCTGTTTGTGGATATGAGCCAGAATAAAAATTCCATTGGCGAATGGATTCTGCTGGCCGGTTTTTTAATGCTGGCCTGGGTACTGTACGTCTGGTTTGCCCACATCATTAAAGAGAATCAGGCCGGGCTTGCCGGGCCGCAACTGAACCGCTCTTACGTTTGGGGAATGGGCTGGTTTATTTTTTCTGAGGTGATGTTTTTTGCCGCCTTCTTTGGCGCGCTGTTTTATGTGCGCACCTTTGCCGGGCCGTGGATTGGCGGCGAAGGAGCCAAGGGTGCCACCAACATGCTGTACGAAGGTTTTAAGTACAGCTGGCCCATGCTCTCCAACCCCGATAACAGTCAATTTACACCGCCGCAGGGCGTCATTCATGGCATGGGCTTGCCGGCATTAAACACGCTGATACTCATTGCCTCCAGCTTTACCCTGACCATGGCGCATTTCTCCCTGCGGCTGAACGAACGGCCACAGCTGGTACGCTGGATGCTGCTCACCGTTGCACTGGGCATCGTATTTTTAATGTTGCAGATCACCGAATACTACGAGGCCTACAACCACTTAGGGCTCACCCTGGCCAGCGGCATTTACGGCTCCACCTTTTTCATGCTCACCGGCTTTCACGGCGCGCACGTCACCATTGGCACGTTGATGCTGATTGTTCAACTGCTGCGCTGTCAGCAGGGGCATTTTACCGAGCACGATCATTTTGGCTTCGAGGCATCGGCCTGGTACTGGCACTTTGTCGATGTGGTTTGGATTTGTCTGTTCGTGTTTGTGTATCTGCTTTGAAATCAGTAACGCCACGGTGCGGAATTACCCAGCTGCCCGCTATACAAACCAATGGCAATAACAACCGCGATGGCAATGGCCAATGCAATGCGAACCACCAACCAGTGAAAGGTTCGATCCGTTTTTTCATCGCCACGGCGAAACAGATTCACCAGCGCCGCGGCTAACGAAACAAGCATGAGCAACATCAATATGGCGAGTATCAGTTTTAACATTTTCAGGCACCCTTCAAGACCCGAGCAAAAACGCTTTGCGCCCGGCCTGTGGTTATCACTTTTTACCGGCTTCTTTCTGCCGTTGTTTATTGTGCTGGGTTTCTGGCAGCTTAGCAGGGCGGAACAAAAAGCCCAGTGGTTTGCAGAGTTAAACCGCGCGCCGGTTTCATTCAACGAAATGATTTTTAACGAGCAAAGCCTTTATAAAAATACGCTGCTGAGTGCGCAGCCCATGTCAGAAACCGTTTTTTTGCTCGATAACAAAACCCACAACGGCCAGGTTGGTTACGAACACTGGTGCCTGTTCAACACCGGGCGCGGTGTTGTTGCCGGCTCACTGGGCTGGGTGGCGGGCTTTGCCGACCGAAGCCAGTTACCGCAGGTGAATTGTAAGCTGGCGCTGAACAATCAACCGGCCACCCTGCGCACGCCGCCGCAAAACCCGTTGTTCAGTGAACAGGCCAACAGCCTGCACAGCAGCCAAAGCAATATCTGGATCGTGCAGGCACTTTCCAGCGATTGGCTGCAGCCATTTACCGGCGAGCCTGTCGTGGCCTTCGTGCAGCTGAACAACCTGCCGTCTGCAATAAACATTTGGCAGCCAAGCACCATCACCCCGGAAAAACATTTAGCGTACGCCATTCAATGGTTTGCCATGGCCGCTGCGCTCGCCGCCATGTTTATTTTTGCCGGCGTGAAGTTCAGCAAAAGGAGCGGACATGATTCAGACTAACCAGGCCCCGAACTCACTTTTCAGAAAATGGCCGCTGTTTGTCGTGCTGTTTACACCACTGTTGGTTATGGCCTCGGCAACCTGGCTGTATGCCTCCGGCGCTTACCGGCCAAACGAGCAGAGCAACCACGGCACGCTGCTGCAGCCGGTGCTTTCGGCGACCGATTTGACCCTGCCCGAAGTAACGATTTCCGAAAACCGGCAATGGCAGCTGGTGCAGTTTTCACCGCGCTGTGAACAGAACTGCTACGACCGGTTAATTGAGCAACGGCAAATTCACAAGGCCATGGGCAAGCTGGCACCGCGCATTGACCGTGTGCTGATAACGACCAGCCAAACAGAAGTAGACACCGGTGAACTGCCGAACTTAAACATCATTCAGCGCAACCAGCCGGTACTTTCTGCCGCGCTGACAGACCAGGTTCCGGCGGAAGATTTAAACCGTCACCCGGTTTTTGTTATCGACCCGTTCGGTAACCTGGTGATGTATTTTCTGCCGGACCACGACTACCGCGCGCAGATGAGCGACCTTAAAAAACTGCTCAAGCTTTCAACCATTGGGTAACCGCCTATGAACCAGCCTCTTACCGGTTTTAAACTCGCGCTTATCGCCACCCTGCTGGCCGTTGTCGTAGTCACGCTGGGCGCTTACACCCGTCTGGTGGATGCCGGGCTTGGCTGCCCGGATTGGCCAACCTGCTACGGTCACCTGTGGGCACCGCAAACCGCCGAAGAAATACACGCCGCCAACACCGCCTACCCGCACATACCGGTCAATCACGATAAAACCTGGCCGGAAATGGTACACCGCTACGCCGCCAGCACGCTTGGCCTGCTGGCAATTGCGCTGACCGTTATTGCCCTGAAGAACCGCAGCGATGCGCGCACGCCGGTTAAGCTCAGCGTTTTTATATTGGCGCTGGTGATTGTGCAGGGCATCTTTGGCGCGCTCACCGTCACCCTGAAGCTGTTGCCGCAGGTGGTCACCGCACACCTCGCTGGCGGCTTCAGCACCTTTATTCTGCTGGGTTTGCTCACCCTGAAGCTTTCCGGCATTCGCCTGCGCAGGCCAAACATGGGCGAAGCCATAACGCAGTGTCGAAGGCTGGCACCGGTGGCGGTGGCCTGTGTGGTTATTCAGATATTGCTGGGCGGTTGGACAAGCGCGAACTACGCGGCGCTGGCCTGCCCGGACTTTCCCAAATGCCAAACCGCCTGGTGGCCGGAAACCGACTTTAAACAGGGCTTTAACCTGGCTCAGCCGGTTGGGCCGAACTACCTCGGCGGGCTGATGAACGCACCGGAGCGCACCGCCATCCACATGGCACATCGCATTGGCGCGATCACGGTAACCGTTGTGGTGCTAACACTGGCAGTGCTGTTGCTGCGCAGCGGTTTAAGACACTGGGCGCTGTTAATTGCCGCGCTACTGGCGCTGCAGGTTTCGCTGGGCATCAGCAATGTTTTGCTCAGCCTTCCCATATTGATTGCCGTACTGCACAACCTTGGTGGTGCGGTTCTGCTATTTGCACTGGTCGCACTCACCCTGCGGCTGCATTCACGGGAGCTTCATTATGAATAATTCCATCAGTGCTTCAGCCTCAGCACGCCACTGGAAGCTACTTGCCAACGATTTATACGACATGACCAAGCCCAAGGTGGTACTGCTGATGCTGATCACCGCCTGGGTGGGCATGGCGCTGGCACCGCTGGGCGATTTTCCCTGGCTAGAAGCCATCGCCGGCACGCTCGGTATTGCGCTGCTGGCCGCCGCCGGTGCCGCCTTTAATCATGTTGTGGATGAACAGATCGACCAGAAGATGGCGCGCACCCATCAGCGCCCGGTTGCTGCCGGCCGGGTCAGCACACAACTGGGGCTCAGCTTTGCCAGCGCACTGACCGTGCTTGGCTTCGTCATTCTCATGCTGTGGACAAACACCCTCACCGCCCTGCTAACGCTGGCCTCGATGGTCGGTTATGCGCTGGTTTATACCGCCTATCTGAAGCGATCTACGCCGCAGAACATCGTGATTGGTGGCCTGGCCGGGGCGATGCCGCCGCTGCTCGGCTGGACAGCCGTAACCGGCTACATCGGCGGTATGCCACTGTTGCTGGTGCTGATCATCTACACCTGGACGCCACCGCACTTCTGGGCGCTGGCCATCCACCGCAAAGACGATTACGCCCGCGCCAAGGTGCCGATGATGCCGGTCACCCACGGCACCGAACTCACCCGCCACCTGGTGTGGCTGTATTGCTGGCTGCTGTTGCCGGTCTCGCTGCTGCCGGTATGTCTGGGTGAAGCCGGCTATCTGTATGGCATCGCCGCCTTTGTGCTGGGCGTGCAGTTTTTGCATTGGAGCTACCGGCTGAAGTACACCGAAGATAAAACCGCCGCCTGGGGCACCTTTAAGTTTTCGATCAAATACCTGCTGTATTTGTTTGTGGCGCTGCTGGCGGATGGTTTTGTATTAAGACTGATGCTCTGATGCCAGCAAGAATCGATGGCCAGCTTCAAGCACACGTGACTGACGGCCTGGCCTTCGCGGAGACCATCAGCCGTTAAGATCGCTCAGTAATAAGAGCCAAAAACTTTGCAACCATTGCCGTGTTCTTCTTTTACCCGACTCAGAGCTTTATCTGCATTTCTGAACAGCGTGATTTGGTCGGTGCCGTGATCCGGATAAACAGCAATGCCGATACTGGCAGAAACCGTCACCACCTCATCTTCTATCTGGAAGGGTTTAGCGAGTGCCTTGCAGATACTTTTTGCAATGCGTCTTGCCTCGTCCTGCGTTTTTATATCGGTAAGTAACAGTAAAAATTCATCGCCACCGTGCCGGGAGACACTATCCGTACCGCGACGAAGCAGGCTTTTAATGCGCAGCGCGGTTTCCTTTAACAGCTCGTCACCACCATAATGCCCCAGGTTATCGTTAACCGGCTTAAAGTTATCCAGATCCAAAACGAAAATGGCAAAAATGCTCCTGTCTCGCTGAGATTTAGCAATGGCCTGACCAATACGTTCCGTAATTAGCCGGCGGTTTGGCAGGTTGGTGAGGGTGTCGTACAGGGCCAGCCGCTCTAATTCTTTTTCGTGGGCCAGGCGTTCGCTGATATCTTCAATGAGACCTAACACAATCTCTTTTCCGTCGGTATCGACCAGTGCCACCCCGCTGATAGAGATAGGGAACAGTGAGCCATCCTTACAGATATATTCTTTCCGGTTAGGGCTAAACCTGCCTTTCTCTTTAAGGTCGATCAGTTGTTGAAGCTCCTGATCCCTGTATTTTTCCGGCGTGATATCCCAGTAGCTAAAACTGAGGAATTCATCCTCGGTATAACCCGTTGCGTTTAATACCGCTTTATTCACGTTAAGGAATCGCCCTGTTTCAGCATCAACAACCGTCATACCCAACGGAGACGCGTTGAACAGGGTCGAGAATTTCGCTTCAGAACGAAGCAGCATTTCTTCAAAGGCACGGGGGTCTTCAGGGCGGTGACGGTCTGTTTTTATCGTCATGAGTCATTAAGCTCACTCGTTACATTAAAGATGTTCATCGCATTGAAGTGCGACAGCCCACGGGGTTCTTAAACAACGAACACAACAAGCGTTTACGGCGCTTAATCAAAGCCCTCTAAAGCATAGTCGCCGGATTCAGGATACGCGACTCAGAACAGCCTGTGGCGGCCTGTTCACAGGTGCTTTGCCATAATCACCTTGCGGTAACAGTGTTGCCTTTGCGCCACATAATAAAAAGCCCGGAGGTTAATATCAGTGCCGAGCCAACTAGCATATTCAGGCTAATAGCCTCGCCAAATACCAGTACGCCGAGCGCCATGCCAAACAGCAAGCGAACATAGCGGAACGGAGTAACCGCAGAGACCTCTCCGGTTTTCATCGCCTTCATCAAACATGAATACGCCAGCACACCGAACAGGATGCCACAAAGCAGCGCCAGCGATGCCTCCGCATTTGGTAGAACAGGTGGCGTGGCAGCCCAGACAGAATGGATAAGGCCGGCAACCACAATCGACAGGAAGCCATAAAACCCCAACAGGTATGTGCCCACAGTTGCTGGTGCGACCCTGCTCGCAAGATCACGACCGGCAAAGCCGAGCATGCCCACAATGGCGAACAGAGACAGCCAGCTAAAGCCTTCAGCGCCCGGCTGCAGGATAACCATCACGCCAATCAGCCCGACCACAATAGCGACCCACCTGCGCCAGCCCACCCGTTCACCAAACACCACAACCGCGCCGGCCACCACCACCAAAGGGGTGGCCTGCAAAATGACCGTGGTAACCGATAACGGGATGAGCGCAATGGCCAGCACGTAAAACAGGCGGCCGGTAACTTCAAAGCCCATGCGCAGCAGCATCGGCCTGGAGAGAACATCGGGAATATAAAGCGGCCTGCGATGCAGCAGCAGAATCGCCGCATAAATGAGCGCACCACCCAAACCGAAAAGCACCAGCACCTCGCCAATGGGCAGCGTTTTAGTGGTCACCTTCACGAAGGAATCTTCGAGGGCGAAGCCACCCATGGCTGCGATCATCCAAAGGCTGCCGATCAGGTTTTGTTTATGTAATTTGGTGGTGTGCAATGCTGTTCACTCCGGGGTTTATTAATCAGCAGAAAAAAGGCTAAGTCAGGTGCGTTGCTTAGGCTGCCTGCATTCTCAACAGGGTTGTGATACCACCTAACGACGGACCCTAGGTGTCGCGCCATGGGGGATTAATGTGGTTAGTGTACCTATAAATCGGTGGCAATAATCTGCTCGGCTACATCCATCATGGTTGCCTCCGAGATATCCGTTTGTTTGTAGAGCGGGTTATATAGAGCACCGGCGCGATTAATATAAGCCGCTTTCAACCCGGCAGACATTGCACCATGCGTATCCCAATCATGGGTAGCGACCAGCCGCAGCTGAGTGACATCTCGGCCGAGTTTTTCAGCGACATAGTTGTAGGCTTGCGGGTTTGGTTTAAAGGTTTCGGCCTCTTCCACAGAAATGACTTCATCGAAATAATCATTCAGGCCGGCATTGCTGATCTGCTTTGAAACTAAACCCAGCGATGAATTAGAAAAGGCAACGGTTTGAAAGCCCGCTGAGCGTAGCTTTGCCAGCGCCGGTTTGATATCTGCGTGCGCAGGGAGGTTAGCAAAGCCACCAAGAATATCGGCGCTGGTTTCTGCGGATAACGGAACGCCCTGCTTTGCTGCCAATGTTTCCAGTGCAATTTTGGAAAGCGTTGCAAAATCGGTTTTCACCCCGGTGATCATAGAAACCGTAGAGCTGTGAAGTAACATCGCAAACCAGGTATCGGTAAAGCTTTGGCTCCCGAAGGCCGACTCGAACTTTGGCCATAAGGCCGAAAGGTTTAAAACCGTTTCATTAATATCGAACAAAATGACGGTATGTTTCAAAGTAACCTCCTGTGAAAAACTGAAAACGACTCAACGCCGCGAGCGGTATTGTTTAACCGGTACTTTACTAACCGGATTCATGACTCACCGGGTTTATGACTCGTAAAGCTCCAGCGGCAAGCCATCCGGGTCTTGAAAAAAGGTAAACCTCTTGCCGGTTAATTCGTCTGTGCGAATGGCTTCTACCGTTACACCTGCGGCCTGTAAATAGGCCACCATCTCATCGAGCGAACCCACTGAAAAAGCCAGATGGCGCAGCCCCTGAGCTTCAGGGTTACTCACCCTGGGTGGCGGGCAGGGGAACGAAAACAGCTCTATTTGACCGCCATTCGGCAGCGCCAGATCGAGCTTGTAAGAGCCCCGCTGCTGCCGATAAGTTTCAGCAACAATCGGTAAACCGAGAATTTCGGTATAGAACGCCTTAGAGCGGCCGTAATCGGAACAGATAATGGCCACATGATGGAATCCGGTCAGGAACAAAACATACCCCTTGTAATACTTGAGTGAAACACAAATGACGCTGCGCGCAGTGCTCGGGCAAGAACTCTATTCCGGCAAGCACTTATAGGATGGCAGCTGATGCAAGCCTTCATCCCAGTCCGCTTTACTGGCGGTAAAGAGGTGTGCCACCGGAGCCATCGAAACTTGCGTATCCAGGCAGCCAGCCGGCACAACGAGCAGCCCCTTTGCCTGAGTATTTGGCAGTGCAGAACCACACCACTGACAAAAGCTCTTACTGTGCCGGGTACCGGGCAGCGTAAAGCTGGTCACCGCATCGGCACCGGAAAGCCAGGTGAGCTGCGCCGACACAGAAAACAGATTGGCCGCATGCGCCGAGCCAGTATCTTTTTGGCAATGTTTGCAATGACACAGGTAAAAGCTTTCGAACTCGCCGGTTATCTGAAATTTCGCGGTACCGCATAAACAGGAACCAAAGTAATCCGTCATCGATATTCCCTCTTTCAATTACAGGTGGCGCACAGGCCTGCTCAATCAATGAGCATTAAGTACCACATAACTCACAGCAACATAGCGCATAAATTTGCTTAACGTGATTAAGCCCCTTAAACGCTGGCTGTTTATTAAACGACATTACAGCAGCAACCCAATGCCCCGAACATCCGGAATAAATAGCCCAACCAGAAACCAGAGGGTAGAAAGTACCCAAATAACAACCGCATGAAAACGAATTTGCTCCGCACGCCAGCCCCATGCGAACCATTCAACCAGAAAAAAGGATTTCCAACCCTCTAGCCACTTGGCACCGCCCCAGCTAATAATCCACTTCCACCAGAGCGTTGTGGCTGCGTACAAAAATATCCACATTGGTATGTTCACTGTTTATCCTTAAACGACTTAAACGACTTAAACGATAGTAAATATTTAACATAGGCAGCCAAAAGTCTAAAAGACATTTGAGCAAACCCATTAAACACTGTACAAAAATTATTAATAGCGCTTTTAGGCATCGCTCACAATCCATCCCTTTTCACCCGGCTCACAAACTTGGCGCCCTCTATTCTATTAGGGACTGTGTAAAAGCCCTTTCTGTAGCAGCACCAATATTGCTTACTGCACATTTTTTGACCATACTACCCGTGTGACATTTTGACACATTAGGAGAGCGCATAATGGCAACAACCTTACCCCGCATCACCGCCAGGGTAGATGCCGACACACAAGATTTACTGGCTAAAGCGGCTGCCATTAGCGGAGTATCGAGTATTAATTCGTTTGTACTCAGCGCCGCAATTGAAAAGGCGAAGCAAGTGATTGAACGTGAAGAAACTCTTAAACTTAGTCAAGCCGACGCCATACTGTTAATGGAAGCGCTCGACAAGCCGCCTACACCCAATGCAAAACTCAAAGCAGCGGCTAAACGCTACCAGAGCCATGCACATCAATGAAAACAGAGCTGCTGGATAAAACTAAACACGATAGAAGCCAATTTAACTGTGGCGTTGAAGCCCTCAACAATTACCTTAAAGCGATAGCCAGTCAGCAGGCGAAGAAAGACAACACCAGAACTTTTGTTTTGGAGGATGAGAACGATTGCTCGAAAATTATCGGCTTTTATACGCTCACAATGACACCCATCGACCTAAAAGCGCTACCCGATAAACTCCAGAAAAAACATCAATCATCAACCGCTGGTGGCCTCATTGCTCGCTTAGCTGTAGACAGCAGATACAAAGGGAACAGCTTTGGTGAATGGTTACTCATGGATGCACTCCAAAGACTATTAGCAGCCAGTAACAGCGTGGCATTTCCCGTTATTATTGTTGACGCAAAAGACGGCGCAAAGCACTTCTATGAACGCTATGGCTTTCAGGCGTTTCAGAATGCTGAAAATAAACTTTTTATCACCATTGCTGATGTTAGATTGAGTTTCAATTAACCGCCCTGTTTATCAAAAAACCAGAACCTTTGATTCAATCAATGAGCGTTAAGCACCACATAACTCACAGCAACATAGCGCATCAATTTGCCTGCAGTAACCAACAGCAGAAACCAGTGTAGGCGAAGCCGCAGCACACCCGCGATGACCGTTAAAGGGTCACCAATAACCGGCACCCAGGCAAAGCATAGCGAAAACATACCGTACTTAGCAAAGCGTTGCTCGGCTTTAATGAACTCTGCTTCCGACATTCGCAACCACTTCTTTACCAGGGCGGTGCTCGCCCAATAGCCCAGCAGGTAGTTCGTCAGCGAGCCCAGAACGTT